>NZ_LQWY01000035.1 GCF_001643235.1 Domibacillus aminovorans | reverse complement strand
TTACTGTCTAATTTCATTGTTATAACAGTCCTTATGTTTATTAAGACTGATTGTACATCATTCGAAAATGATTGACAAGAAATACCTTTAGGCTATCGCCTACCCGACATTCATCTCCCCCTTATCATTGGGCTTCGCACTTCACACGATTGAAGAGGGAGTCTTCTGTCGGAAAATGATAAACCAGCAATACTTGTTATTGCTACAACACCTATTCCGCTAAATACCCATTCTCTATTTTCTAGCAACCAGTTCAAAAATAACAGTCCCCCCATAATTTGTTACCTTTAATAGTAAAGGGGCTGTATAAAATTGTCTATAGCATTACTCATCTACATTTTTATATCTAACTAATGGGTATTTCTCAGAGAACATTTTCTTTTGACCGCATTCAGTGCATTCATGCTCAAAAGGTTTCTGCTCAGCTGACCAATCATTTTTCCCATTCGGTAACAACTCTCCTTCGCCACATGTATCACAAATATATTTAACACCACATGGCTGAACTTCAAAGGTTTGTTCCATAATTAATTCTCCTTTTTCGCAAAATAAAAAAGCCTTTATCAATGGCTTCTAAAAGATTTATTCACTTAATCAACAGTTTGTTCCTACTTCAGTTTAACAATTCCATACCCGGCCCCTGTCATAGTAAACAGGACCCCTTCTGTGTCAGATGTATCATTTAAAAGTGTGAAGTTTTCACCTTGTAAGAAAGACACAGCCTTTCCTATATCATCCGGCATTGGCTTGTTTTCACCAACTACCGTTTGAAGATAGTCAACATATACATACGTATCCTTTTTGTCTCTGACCGTTGTTATTAACGTAGCCGCTCCCACAACATCCGGTGATACGTAGTTTCGAAACCCTGCAAAATTAAGGTAAGATCCGGCTTCTAGTATGATCCCTTCAAGTACGATAGGGTAACTTTTCTTCGTGTTCCGCATATCCCACGTGTACGGGGAATTTGCAAGGCGGGCAGCGTTTTTACTGCTCGTTTTATCAACGATGTACCCCATTGCAAACCCGTATTTTTTATTTCCGTTTGCATCATACAACCAATCAACATAATGATTTGGTGGAATGCTTGGATTTTTATAATCAGAAACACTAAATAAAAGAGACGTGTTGTAGGACGTTAAGTCTACTTCTGTACTAAAATCAATTCCGCTTTTAGGTAAAACACCAGGTACGTGCCGTTTTACTGTATGCCCCGCTAAACTGAGCACCCCAGCTTGTAAAAATCCGCATCTCCCTAAAGACGCTTTTTTGTGTGTATACAGCGAGTTGGACGTGCTGCAATCTAACCCTTTGGAATAGGTAAAGGTGTTAGAAATAGTAATTTCAGGCGCAATGTTCCCTGCTGCATAGGATTGACCTATGTTCGCTTGTGCATAGTCGATAATCGCTTTATAATCCATAATGTCGTATTTCTCTTTGACCACTAATTCTTTTCCGTAATACGTGCCATCGACCACAATCTTTTTTCCGTCCAAGATGTATTCAACCGTAATGTTATTTACAGATGGATACAGCTGTGGTGAAGCTGTCTGCGTTGTGATATTAACGGCAGTTGTGCTTGTCGCGCCGGATACGTGTGTTAAATTGGCAACCGGGTTCACTTTCGGCGCGTTGACAATTCCGTCCACTACTGTATACGGGCAACCAAACGTCAAGATGTTTCCGTTAATTTTCAGTAGCGTGAATGTTGTTGTCCCATCTGTCCAGGTGCTCCCTATATCCACTGAGGTTTTTCCATGTGCCGCCATTGTAATCTCAGAAATACTAGTTCGCCCATGATTTGCGCCCACAGTTCCGGTATTTGTACGGACCGGCGTAATGTCGTCCCCGTTTAGATGGAATTCATCAGCACCCACGCGTGTATTAGCAAAATTAAATGTTCCATTTTTTGATCCATTCCTAACCGTATTAATTTGAATCTCGCCCGAAGCACCGAAAGGGCTATATAATACGTAGCTTTCTCCAGCCTTTACGACTTTCACATCATAGTCACTGGGTACCCCTGTCTCAATTGCCGTTATTACCTCATTAATTTGGGTAGGTGTTAGCTTTAGATCATCAAAATGGTAGACATGCGGCTCATACGTAGCTGGTAAAGTATTCCCTTGTACCATCATTACATTTGTCCCATTTGCTGCTGTTGTCAGATAAGAGAACCGAATGTAACCGTCTGCTGTAGGCGTAAAAGTGTAAGGGGCTGATTGGCTACCGTCTACCCCCGATACATACACGTGTTCTAAATCGTAATACACGAATTTTCTAGCTGCACTTATGATGTAGGGCAGGTTGGCTTTTACAAAAATATATTCACTCGTCCGATAGTTTACCAATGCTGTTTCTACCCCGTTTGTATGAGTGAGGAACACGTCAGGTGTAGCGTTTAGCACGCTATACATGTTCACCCCAGCACGGACAAATGACGTGTTTTCCGGGGCTACAGCTTTTAACTTTAATTTGGTTTTGTCTACGCTGTCCCGCTTCACTTCTGTCTCAATATAAGGATTCACAACGTAGCGAAACGGCTTAAATCCTTTATAGTTTGAGCTCTCCACAATGATCGCGCTATGCATGGTATCTTTCCGTACAGGGACCCGAATAAAGCCGTCTACAGCAGGAGTGATGTCTAGTGTTACGACGACAGTACCTCCACCAAAGGGCATAGTCGTAAATGTTTTATTCGTGTCGTATAAGCATATCCGACCTAGTACAGCGCCAAAGCCGCCTATTTTAATCGGCACACCGGCCTTTACTGCCACGTATTCGGACGTGGCAAACGTGGCATCAGCAAAATTATTGCCTGCTGTATCCAAACGTACGCCATCCGTTACATTTTGAGGGTTAAAAAGATTTGTTTTTTCCATTTCAATGAAGTCGGTTTGTTTATACCCGACACTTTTATCCGCAATCCCTTGCGCTTGATATAATCCCCGATCTGCCCACGACGTGCCATCCCACGAATAAATGTGACCGTTTGCTGTTACGAGATAGACACCTTGTGAACCTGTTGGAAAGGCGGTTTGTAAAGCCGCTAAAGTCGCAAATACATCCTTCGGGGAACCATCAAGCGCATTTGCAACTTCTTCTTTCGACGCTTTTTGTTCATCCATTTGGACCAACTGTTGAGTAAGGGCAGCCACGGGACCCGGTGTTAATTCCCGAATATATTCCCATGAACCGTTCAAATATCGATACACTTTTCCATCATCTAATGTCTGAGTTTCGTCCCCGTGAATAGGTGTCGGATAGGTTGTTGCGATTGCGGCAAAATTGGCGACCGGCATAAGTGGATTTGTTTTTGCCAAGTCAGCTGCTTCAAGAGCAGTTTCTTTCGCTTGATCTGCTTCTGCCGCTTTTTGGAGTGCATAGTTTGCTGCATCATTAGTCGCACTCGTTAAATCAGCGATCTCGACAAACAATTCTTGCAGCAAGGGCATCCCCTGTCCACCTTCAAAAGATGGCCCTAATGAATCCCCAACATAAAGCTTCATCCGCCTTGTAGACAAGCGATTATCGTTATACAAAAACTGCAATGAGATTTCTGCCGTGCCTGGCACGCTCATTTCGTCTGTTCCAAGCGTATATTCAATCACATTACCTGCCGCGGTTAATAACCGAGTTACAACTTGCCCATCCGGTCGTTTGTAGTTAACTGTGATATTTGTGACATTGCTTAAATCAGCACCAATTCCGTTATCTTTAATGATAAATTCAAGAGTATTCGTATCGTATTGGGTAAAATGCGGATAAGGGACAATTGAGTTTCGTCTCAGATCGATGGTGATTTGTTGCTTATTCACTACATCCATTTTTCTATCACCTTCCTATACGTAGTACATGCGAAAATCAAATTTAATTAAAAAATCAGCCGCTCCTGTGATTTGGAAATCATTCCATCCAGGTAACAAGCTGATGACGTTTTTATTTGTTTCTTTAAAGATCGATACATCATTTTTAAAGGACCGCACACCATCGAGAAGTATAATATCCGCCGATGACGCGGTACCTGACCAGCTCCACTCATCGCCTGTTGTTAAATTACGAATGATAGGATTTATAAGCATTCCCTGTAGCTCGATACGGATTTCTTTATTTTCCGGTTCGATCGTTATGTCCGAATCATTAAAAACAGAAAAAGTAGTTTGGTCAAATATATATTGAACAGGCGGATCTGAAGTATCAATTTCCCCTTCTCCAGCCTGGTAATAGTGCAAGTCAGGTTCAAGCGTCAGAGTGGTACCAGGTGCTTCTGCGAAGACGCTGCACATCCGTAATTCAACAGTTGTTGAAGTTAAGTGAACTCCTATGTCTGTCCAGTCTGGCTGATTGTTTAACACAACACGATAACGACGCATTGTGTCATTTTTGAACATGACATAAAACTCTTCCTTCCGTGCAAAAAGACGACGAAAAATCACCTTTAGTTCCTTTATCTTTTTGTGTGACGTCGATCGCATCGCAATCTCAGCTGAAATGACCCGAGTTGTATATCTCGACCCCAAATAAACTTCGCCGTCCATCCAATCCACTTGTTCTGTTTTATGTTCTAAAGCAGGGGACGGGATCGGTGCTCGCAACACCCGCATCCCATAATCATTAATGTCAATACGTTCATTTTCTGTGATGATGATCATTTTGATTTCATCCCCCTTGCGGTGAGATTCTTCTGTGTACGCCAAGACAATTCACTGTCAACGATATCTACCATGTTCATTGCATCTTGTTCACTTCCACTACCATAATAATTCAACACAATTTTTGGTGTAATGGTTGACGAATAGTCATAGCTATTACCGCCGCCGAATCCAGATGCAGAAGAAAATGCAGCAGATGGAATATCCGGTACCGGTACAACTCCTGTAAAAAGGCTGCTGATTTCGGCCATTTTTTCAATAAGTGGCGATTTGATTTTATTGAGTCCCCCGATTAAACCGGCACCAAAATACGCCGATACTTCACGATCCGCTTTTCGTGAAGGTGATTTTATTTCAAGGTCTTTCTTCATCGTATTGACCATGATCCCCGAAATTTCGTTCATTTTCTTGGACAATGGGCCTGTCATGCCAGCCATACCGTCAATCAATCCTTGTATTGCATTTTTACCGATGTCCACCATTTGCGCACCGAAAGGATTAAACTCTCCGACTGCACCAGTTCGTATTTCATTCATTTTCTTCACAAACGTCGCATTCATCTCATCCAGTTCAATTTCAGCATCACGGTGCAAAGCTTCGATTTCTTTCAACGTGTCTAATTTCAAGCCCGCCATCTCTTCAACAGCCTGGTTACGCGCTATATTTGACTTCTCACTCCAAAGCGATTGGAATTGATCAAGCTGCGTGTCCGTCATATCGACAAGTGCCTTGATATACGGTAACGCCTGCGGTCCCATGTCCTGAAGTTCTGCAAGCAGATCATCATTTATACCACGCAAACCTAAATGATCAAGATTGCTCGCCCAGTTATTTAATGCCCACACTTGCGACTGTAAATTGTCTACGAGAGTTTGCGGATCAATCTCTTCTGGTTTTGCCACCTCATCGAAAAGACCAGCAAACCCAGCAATTGTTTTCGCACGATCATCAACCGCTCGTTTATACTCGTCGTTTAACCGCTTCTCTTCATCTATCACTCTCTGATTGACATCTTTCACTTTCGCAAGATAGTCATCTTTCAATGTTTTCAACTCATTGTTAAGTAGCACCTTTGCGGCATTCATCTTGCGTTCGGCCTCGAACCACTCTTCTGAATTTTTCTTATAATAACGCATCGATTCGCGGTATATCTTGATTTCCTCAATAAGCGATAGTTTACCCGCTTCTTTTTTTCTGGCCACATACGCATCAATTTCCTGCAACTGCTTCTGTTGTCCTGCTTTTTGTAATTCTGCGACTTGATCATTAAGCGCTTTTTCTGCAGCCACTTCTTTTTTATCGTAATCCTCACGCAATTTCCAAACCGCTTCTTTTTCTTTTTGTGTGAGATCCCTTTTTGCTTTCGTAGCTTTATCCTTAATCGCTTTAATTTTCGCTTCTCGTTCTTTTTCTAACGCAATCATTTGAGCCATGTGTACTTTTTCTAAACGAACAATTTCGGCATTTTCACCTTTAGAAGCTTTATTTGCAAGGTACGTGACATCCTTTGCGTATTGTGGACGGTTATCGATAGTCGGTACTACTGGTGCTTTTTCATGTGTAGACAACGCATTTTTTCCGATACCGATATTCGCTTGTGCTCCATACTTGATCACTTGACCAATCTGGATTAAGTCTTTATTTTTAATGTTATTCAATTTGACTAGCTGATCGACTGTTGTTTTAAACGATTTCGCGATCTTAGAAAGTGTATCCCCTGCTTTGACGACATACGTTAAGTCTCCGATGCCAGCAGCGTATTGTGGAACGTTGTCAAGCAATCCCGTTCTCATGACTTCTTTTGTTTTTTCATGCGGCAAAACTTTCGTACCGCGCGGCAAGTCTGTGAGAACATTCTTGCCCTTAAACATACCAAACTTGCCGCCCGGAAATTGAATAAGTTCTGGCCCATTTCCGTCATTTACAGTAGCCAAACCACCCGGATGAAAGTTAGTCCCGTTTTTATACCAGTTATGCGATCGCCACCAACTTAGTGCACCTTCAATGGATTTGTATCGCCCCTGAATGTAGCGAATTCCATAAGCTATGTTATTAACAGGATCAAACGGATCACCCTTGTAGTTAAAATGTTTAAGCTGCATCAATCCTTTAGCTGTTCCATCAGATGTAGGGGCGCCGACAGCCCTTGGATTCCCGCTGGATTCCTTATTAATGATCCAAGCAAGCCCATCCATCCAATTAGCACCTGATACACCAGCTTTAGCCATACCTGCACTAATCCAGTTACTCAGACTTCCGCTAATTTTACCTCCACCAACCCCAAGACTGTCCGGATTGATCGCCTTGCCATTTTTACGTATTTCAAAGTGCACATGTGGTCCAGTACTGTCGCCTGTGGAACCGACAAGCCCGATCGTTTGTCCTTTCGCTACTGTATCGCCAACTTTTACAAGATTGGCGCTATTGTGTCCGTATAAATATTGCATTCCACCGCCAGCATCGACAATGATTGCATTGCCATATCCGCCGCGCGGACCGGAAAAACTTACCTTTCCTCCTGTTTGAGATGGAATCGCCGTTCCTGTCGGTGCGGCCCAGTCAACGCCGGCATGTAATTTTCCCCAACGCTGTCCAAACCCACTTGTCCTTGTATATGGAGGTGAGGGGAAAGCAAATCCGTCGCCAAGATCAAAGGTGAAAAACTCTGCTATTTTATCTTGCAAGTATTGTGCTGTGGAACTTAAAGCTGTTTTTCCTACTTCAACACCGATTTCAAGTGGCGCTCCCCCAATTTCCGGAAGCTTATCCATCATTCCACCCGCTGCCTTTTTAATCATAGCAACTGGATCACCGAGCATTGACAGCCAATCCATCATACCGACGCCGTCTTTGTAGTGCGGAACGCTGTTTATTTTCATAACTTCTTTTGTTTTTTCACCGGACAACACCTTCGACCCGCGTGGCAAATCCAAGA
Source organism: Domibacillus aminovorans (assembly GCF_001643235.1). GTDB lineage: Bacteria > Bacillota > Bacilli > Bacillales > Domibacillaceae > Domibacillus > Domibacillus aminovorans. The sequence continues at coordinate 3,785 of NZ_LQWY01000035.1, read as the reverse complement.
GAACATTTCTATCACTGAACATACCGAGCTTACCGTTTGGAGTCTGAATGATTTCTTTGTAGTTACTACCCACTCCATCATTGACGAGAGCAAGGCCACCCGGGTGGCCATCTGTTCCTTTTGCATACTTAGTCGGTTTCGGCCATTCCGGGATAGTTTTCCCGATTTTGAGAGCTCCCATGACAGTGTTAAGTCCTCTAATCGGGCCATTAATAATTAAATCAGCGTAGTCTAACATCTTACCGACAAGAGATCTCATGTCGCCCTTAACATCACTCCATATTTTGCCGACACCTTTTTTGAAACCTTCCCACTTTTTAAGTCCTGCATCAACCAAATCTCCGGTCCACTTCGTAAAGTTTTTATATGATTGTTTCGCATCCGAAGAAACTTTTTCGCTGATTTCTTTCGACTTACCTACCACAAACGTTTTAATAGCTTCCCAATCTTCGGCGTTCTTCTTCTTAATTTCTGCATCGCGTCTTTTCTTTTCCTCTTGCATCTCTTTCCATTTAGTCGAAACAGTATTTTTAACATTTTCGACGATCTCACCGGTTTTCTTACTGATTTTTTCCCATTCTTCTTTGTTTTGCTTTTGGGCTTCAGCATTATCAGCTTTAAATTGATCAACCATAGATCGCCATTTTGATTTGACTTGACCTGTCGTCCAGTCCACTTGAGCGACATGTTCGCCAGCCTGAGCTTTCGCTTCTTTGACGACATTGGTATGCATTTCTTCTGCATTTTTCACCGTACCATTGCGTTGATTCTCTGCTTCTGTAATCATTTTTTTAGCTTGATCAGCAGTAATAGATCCCGTTTCATCACGCAATCGAATGATTTCGGCAATGGTTTGGTTATATTGATCATTGGCTTCTTTAACAGTCTCATTTTTTTGTTTAACAGAATTGGCCACAACTTCCGCCGCCTGCTGTGCAGATATTTTAGACGCTTCTGCTTTCAAACGCTCAAGAATCACCTTTTGCTCAGTTTCAGACTTTGATAGAGTGGCGACGGCGGTAACGCGCATATCATCTTCTATTTTTGCGATTTCTGCTTTTTCAGCTTCAGTGATACCGCGTTTATTATTTACAGAAGTCGCTAGGATTTCCTCAATACGTTTCTGACCTTCCAATACAGCCTTCGCTTGATCTTCTTGCTTTTTCTTCTCTTTTGTAAGTATTTCAGCTTCTTCTTTTTCGCTAAGAGCTTTAGAGTCTGCAAAATACTTTGTCGTTTTCTCTATTTGCTTTGCATGCTGTTTGTCCATTTCGGCCAGGATCATGTCAGTCATTTGTTTATGTGTTTCCGTAATTTCCGTTGCTTCTTCTGCCGTCACGGTACCGACACCGATCATCGATTTCTTTGCTTCTGATTCCAGATCAAGATAGCCCTGAACCGCTTTTTGCGTGGCTTCTGAAACTTTTTCACCGAAGATATCAACCTCAATCGTTGGTTTTTTCATTTCTTTAGCCAACAGATAGGCGCCTACTCCAACCGCCGCCAATCCTGCAACTACCAGTCCGACCGGTCCAGTCAATATAGTGAAGGCCGTCGCCAAGGCGCCGATAGCCGGAGTAGCCGCTGTTGCGCCACCTACAACAACACCGATTGCTCCTGAAACGGTTCCGATAGCTGTAAACACAGCTCCGAGAGAACTAGCTAACACACCTGCGCCAATTAAAACAGGCCCGATAGCCGCTGCCGCTGCCGATAATCCAATCACCCAATTTTGAGAAGCAGGCGACATTCCTTCAAATTTATCCACCAATTCTTTGATATATTTGCTACCTTTTTCAAGCGTTGGAATAAACTTAGTGCCTAAACTAATAGCTGCAGATTCAAGGCTCCCACCCAACTCATCCATTGCACCCTTTAAATTGTCTTTCATCTTTTTAGCCGTTTCAGCCGATGCACCTGCTGAGTTTTCCAACGACTTTGTCATACTGTCAATTTTTTCGGGGCCTTCTTCCATTAAGGTTAAGAATCCTGATGCGGCTTCTGTACCAACCAGCTGCGAAAGCGTGGCTAATTTTTGAACTTGAGTTTGACCTTCTAACGCTTCGGTTATGTTTGCTATTAAACCGGATAACCCGACAAAATTACCTTCTGCATCCTCAACGGTGATTCCCATTGCGGTCATCATTTTTGATGTTTGTTCAGCCGGTTTTAAAAGAGCAATAAGCCCACCACGTAAGGTTGTACCGGCCTGCTCACCTTTCATCCCCGCATCACTCATAAGTCCCGTTGCTGCTGCTAATTCTTCAATTGATATCCCTAACGAATTAGCAATCGGTGCCGCATATTTAAATGCATATTGCAAATCGGTAATATCCGCTGCTGATTGGTTTGCAGATTGAGCTAAAATATCGGCAACCCGTGAAGCTTCACCCGCTTCTAAGCCAAAAGAATTTAATGCAGCGGCCACTACATCAGCCGTTTGTGCCATGTCTGCACCGCTTGCCTCCGCTGCTGAAATAACCCCTGGCATTGCTCCAATGATCTCATTCACTTCAAATCCCATTGCAGCCATGTTTTCCATTCCCACGGCCACTTCAGAAGCAGATTTTGACGTATTAGCTCCTAATTCAAGTGCTACTTTTGATAATCCTTCCATCTCGCTGCCGGTCGCACCTGCAATGGCGCCGACTCGATCCATTTGCGATTCAAAATCCATAGCCATTTTTGAAGCAGCAACACCGATGCCAACGATCGGCGCTGTAACTTTCATGGAGAGATCTTTCCCAACGCTTGTCATACCTGCGCCGATCCTACTCAGTCTTTCGCCTGTTTCTGTCGCACTAATACCTGCGTTTCTCCAGCTGTTTTGTGCATCAGCAAGCTGTTGGTTTACATCTCTAAGCGCCGCTTCTGTATTTCGCATAGCTGCAACTGAGTTGTTATACCGAATCGCTAGATTTTGAGCCTCTCTGCTATTCTCACCACTCGCTTGCCTCACACGATTATACTCTTCACGCAATCTACGTGCGTGTGCTTGCTGTAGTGTTAACGTACCGTTCAGCTGAGTGGTCCTCGCCCGCATACCCTCGATCGTGTTGGCGTAATTATTATTGCCCGCTGCACCGACTCTAAATTCACTGTTTAGACCTCGTATCCGACGGTTGATATTTTGTAGACCCTGCGTAAAATCTGCTGAATCTAAACCTATACTGACACGTAATGCCCCAAGTTCTTCTGCCATTTACCTCACCGTCCTTCCGTTAGAAGATGGCGTCAATCTCCGCATCCGTGGCCATACGCACACCCGGTTCTTTCTCTTCCATCAGCTCAAAAAAGAAGTGAATGTCCATCTGATCTATCTCATGAAGTTTCCAGCCGCCCTTCATCAGATTCCGATACGCCTTCTTTATTCTTTCGTACGCCTCTTTTGGCGTTGTTACTTTCCCTTGTCCTCTTCTTTATTCGTCTTCGTTTCTTTTTTCACACCGTTTACAAACCCAACAAACTCCCAGATTGTATCATTCACATCAGGTGCATTAATACCTTCCCAAAACTCATCAACTGAAAATTGATTGCCGTATGCCTCGCAGATTAAGCTGATAACTTTATCCGTATTGTCTGGATCGTTTGTAGGAAATTCTTCATTTTTCTGCATTTCCAAGAGTTTTCTGTAAACCAAACCCGATACGAATGTCGGCGTGCTATAAATCTTTTCTTTTCCGTCTTTTTGTAAAGTAAATTTCATTTTTTATTCCTCCGCTTCATTTTTAAAAGTAAACAATTGAACCACCCGCCACTTAGAACTCTTACGAGTTGCTTGAAGT
>NZ_LQWY01000034.1 GCF_001643235.1 Domibacillus aminovorans | reverse complement strand
CTTTTTCTGTTTATTCATTTACACAAGATATTTTACGCTCTCCTGTTGTCCGTTCAATGGATATTTTAAATTTATTTATAGACCATGCACAATTAACATTTCAAGAAATTATTGGTTTATCTGGCATTCCGAAAACATCTGTCTATCGTATGTTAATGTCTTTAGAGGAAATGGGGTTGTTAGAGAAGGGGACAGATTCAAAGTATCGTTTAGGTCTACTCTTTCTTAATTTCGGTCATTTAGTTTCTTCAAGGCTTGATGTTCGACAAATTGCCTTACCCATTATGCAAGAGCTGCATGATGATGTAAATGAAGCTGTTAATCTAATTGTTAAACAAAGTAATGAAGCAATGTATATTGAAAAAATCGATACGAATCAAAAAGTTCGTTTATATACTGCAATCGGCAGAAGAAGTCCCTTATATGCTGGCGCCTGTTCTCGAGTCATTTTATCTTTTTTACCGGGTCCGGAAATTGATAAATATATTGAATCGATTGAACTACAACCTTTTGCGATGGGAACGATCACCGATAAGGAATGTTTATATAATACGATTAGACAAGCTCAAAAAGATGGTTACACGATTAGTCATTCTGAATTAGAGAATCATACATCTGCCATCGCTGCCCCCATCTTTGATCATAAAGGGGACGTGATTGCTGGGGTTAGTATTGCCGGTATTGAAGCAAATTACCAAAATGAAAATATACCTATTTTTGTAGAAAAAGCAAAGCGAGCAGCTGAGCAAATTTCTGAACGATTAGGCTATATCAAAACATAAAAAACATCCTCTATTAACCTGTTTTTGAGGAATAAATAGGGGATGTTTTCAGTTTCAGATTTCTTCTATATCTAAACTATATGTTTCAAGAAAATTCGTATTAAAGTTTCCACTTAAAAACACTTCATTTTGTAAAAGTGCTTTATGGAATGGAATCGTTGTTGAAACGCCTTCTACAGTAAACTCATCTAAAGCACGAATCATTTTCTTAATCGCTTCTTCTCTTGTGCTGCCATGTACAATTAATTTTGCAATCATTGAATCATAAAATGGTGGTATTTTATATCCTGCATATACAGCAGAATCAACTCGAACCCCAAAACCACCAGGCAAATTATATTCTTTTATTTCTCCTGGTGAAGGCATGAAGTTTTTGGCTGGATTTTCAGCATTAATTCTACATTCAATCGACCATCCAGTCATGGTTACATCTTCTTGCTTTATTTGTAATGGATAACGGGAAGCTACTCGAATCTGTTCTTTAATCAAATCGACTCCAGTGACCATTTCTGTTATCGGATGTTCTACTTGAATACGAGTATTCATCTCCATGAAATAGAATGTATCTTCTTTGTAATCGTATATAAACTCAACTGTACCAGCGCCCATATAATCAACTGCCTTTGCCGCTAGAATCGCCGCTTCACCCATTTTTTCTCGGGTTTCGGCCGAAATAGCCGGTGATGGAGTTTCCTCTATTAATTTTTGCATTCTTCGTTGAATCGTACAATCACGTTCGCCTAGATGTATGACATTTCCATATGAATCCGCCATGATTTGAATTTCTACATGACGAAAGTCTTCGATAAATTTTTCTAAATAAACTCCTGGATTTCCAAAGGCCGTTTCAGCTTCCTGTTGTGTTACTTTTATCCCTTTTTTTAATTCCTCTCGATCATGTGCAACACGTATTCCCTTTCCACCGCCGCCTGCTGTCGCTTTAATGATCACTGGAAAGCCTATTTTTTCAGCAATCTTTAAACCTTCCCCTTCATCTTTTATTATTCCATCTGAACCGGGCACGATTGGAACGCCAGCTTCTTTCATCGTATCTCTAGCCACATCTTTGATGCCCATTTTTTGAATTGCTTCTGGAGAGGGGCCGATAAATGCAATATGGCACTCACGACATAATTCAGCGAAATCGGCATTTTCTGCTAGAAATCCGTAACCAGGATGTATTCCATCGACTCCAGTTATCGTTGCAATACTTATGATATTAACGATGTTAAGGTAGCTTTCTTTTGACGGAGCACTGCCTATACAATATGCTTCATCTGCTAGCTTTACGTGAAGGGCATCCTTATCTGCCTCAGAATAGACAGCAACTGTTTGTATATCCATCTCTTTGCACGCCCTAATAATGCGAACAGCTATTTCTCCGCGATTGGCGATCAATACTTTCTTTAGCATGTTAGCCACTCACCTTTACAATAAATAAAGGTTGTCCAAACTCAATGATTTGTCCATCTTTAGCTAATATTTCTATAATTTCTCCATCAACATCTGATTCAACTTCATTAAATAACTTCATCGCCTCTAAAACACAAACTGGTTGTTTTTTTTCAATCACTGCTCCTACTTGAACAAATGGTTCTGCGTCTGGATTTGAACGCAAATAAAAAGTGCCAACCATAGGAGACTTGATTTGATGCAAACCGTCATCTTCATTTGAGGCAGGCTGTACTGATTCCACTATCGTTTCATCCGGTGTAACCACTCGGACTGCTTGAGATACTTGTTCTGTTAAATCAATTGTCACATTCGCCGCATTTCGTTTTTGAAAATATAATTTTATATCTTTTTTCTCTAACTTAAGTACATCTATAGAAGACTGCTCAATTAACTCAATTAATTCTTTGAACTCATTTACTTTCATTATGTCATTCCCTCTCATATATAAAGTCCTTTAAAGCGGATACCCGTTTTTATCTCATTTATTATTTGTTCTTTCTTTAATAATTCAATCTCTGCTTCTTCATGTGAAATTTCCTTAAAATGTATTTTAGCAGTCGGTTGTAACTGCCCCATACTCGGCAAATCAGCAGAAATAATTTGAGCGATTTTTGGATAACCACCTGTTGTTTGACGGTCCGCCATTAGAATAATTGGATTTCCGTTTGGGGGTACTTGAATAGTTCCGTGTGTGACGCCTTCAGATAGTAATTCAAATTCCTTTGCTAAAGAGAGCGGAGGACCTTCCATTCGATAGCCCATCCGATCGGCTTGAGTCGTTAATGTATACGGTTCATTAAAAAGTGTTCTTTTACTTTTTTCATCAAATCGGTCAAACTCCGTGCCTCTTATTACCCGTATCGTTTGAGTTTGCTGTAAATTGATGAGTACATCGTAATTGACTGTCCACCTAAAGCTGCCATTTCTCTTATTTAATTTATTAAATAACAAAGTACTGAATTCATTCATTTCACTGCATGTGATGACATCATCTTTTTGCAAAGCTCTGCCTTTAAATCCGCCTATTCCTGCACGAAGGTATGTGCTTTTGCTTCCCATTACTTCTTGAACAGCGATACCTCCAGCGAAAGCTACATATGCCCGGCATCCTTTTAAAGGAGATTTGAATTGCAATACAGAACCTTTTCTCACTAATATAGGCCGCCACGTTGGTGCTTTTTCGCCATCAATGGAAGCAAGTAAATCCCCGCCTGTTATCGCGATTAACATATCTTTTTCAAATTGAAGGGACGTACCCAACAAGGTAACCTCTAAAGCGCCTTCATTTTCATTATTCCCTACTAGTAAATTTGCCACTCTTAGCGAATATTTATCCATCGCTCCACTAACAATTACCCCATATTTTTGAGAACCATATCTTCCCAAGTCTTGTATACTTGTCAGCAGTCCCTGATTAAGTACTTTTACAGTCATCGCTTCATCTCCTTATATGAGTGATATTCCTCAGGAGAAATTTGGACAAATTTGATCTTGTCTCCAGCTTGCAGCAATGTCGGCGGTGAAAGATCTGGACGAAATAAATCTAACGGAGTACGCCCAATAATTTGCCAGCCTCCAGGTGTTTCTAATGGATAAACACCGGTTTGTTTTCCGGCTATTCCAACTGACCCGGGTGCAATCGATAACCGGGGAGTTTCTCTGCGAGGCGTTGAAATTCTTTCATCCATTCCCCCCATAAATGGAAAGCCTGGAGCAAACCCTAACATATAAACTAAACAATCACTTTGAGTATGTATTCGAATCACATCTTCTGGTGATATCTTATGATACGCTGCTACATCATCTAAATCAGGGCCATATTCACCGCCATATAAAACTGGAATCTCAACTAGTCTTGCTTCAACTTTTTGTGTGTCATCAATTTGTTGAATTAATTCATTTATATTCGAACAAACTATTTGAAAAGAAGTCAATGATGACTGATTATTTGCAAGGTTATTTAATTGTGTATGATGCACTAATACCGGATCGTAATGGATTGTAATATTATTAAAAGCCGGTACAGATTCAATAAAACCATCAAAAGGATAAGTATTCAACAACATGGACAACGCTTGAACTTTTTGGTGAATAGACGGGCTTATTCCCTCGCCAAGCTGGACAATCAGTGCGGAATCACCTAAAGGTTTCATGATGACTTCAGTGAAACAATGACTCATTTTCAACACCTCCAATGGTTTCAAAATTCGGTACTAAAGTTCTTAAAAATGGACTATTTAAATTATAATTATCAAAAAATAAAAAAACAAGTGTGGAAATTTCAAAAGTAGCTCATTTCGGTATTTTCAATAAATTCGATAATGGTGTCTATTCAGACATTTTTTTTTATGTTAAAATAAATTTGCATTTCAAAACTACTGTTCCTTAATTCGGAACTTATTATTCATGTTTTTATTTTGTAAACGCTTACCTTTATTTAAAGGTGGATAAGAATCTAACTAAACTATTTGGAGGGGAAAAGGATGTTTAAAGTAGATTTGAATTGTGATTTAGGGGAAAGTTATGGTCGATATACACTCAGTGAACAACAAGAAATATTGAAATATGTAACATCAGCGAATATTGCGTGTGGTTTTCACGCAGGCGATCCGAGCGTGATGAGGGAAACGGTCAAGCTTGCCATTGAAAATAACGTGAAAATTGGTGCCCACCCCGGTCTGCCGGATTTAAATGGATTCGGACGCCGCGAAATGAAAATTACACCGCAAGAAGCATATGATATGGTTGTTTATCAAATTGGTGCTCTTCAAGGGTTCTTATCCACATGTAATGAAACGATGCAGCACGTTAAACCGCATGGAGCGTTGTACAATATGTCAGCTAAAGACACGAAGCTTGCTGAAGCTATTGCCCAAGCTGTCTATGACGTTTCGCCATCTTTAGTTTTATTTGGACTTGCTGGAAGTGAATTGACAAAAGCAGGAGAAAAGATCGGCTTACGGACAGCACACGAAGTTTTTGCTGATCGTACATATCAATCTGACGGTACGTTAACTTCTCGTTCGCAGTCTGACGCTTTAATAACAGATGAAGAACAATCGGTGTCTCAAGTGGTGAAAATGGTGACAGAAGGAAAAGTCACTTCTCAACAAAATACAGAAGTTTCTTTAAAAGCAGACACCGTTTGCATTCATGGAGATGGTGAACATGCACTTGCTTTTGCGAAGTATATTAAAGAAACGTTAGAAAATAATAAGATTATTGTTTCATCAATTATCGAATAGAATGGGGACACCTTTATGACAGAACAGAAGAACGGAGCAGTTAAAGCTAAAAAGAAAGTAAGTAGGAGTGTCTTGCTTGGTGCCGCTTTTTTAATGGCTACATCATCGATTGGTCCTGGATTTCTAACTCAAACGACGGTCTTTACTCAGCAATTGGCCGCAAGCTTTGCGTTTGTTATTTTAATTTCATTGCTTTTAGATGTTTTTGCTCAAATGAATGTTTGGAGAATTATTGCTGTATCAGGATTGCGTGGACAAGAAATTGCTAACAAGGTTTTACCTGGACTAGGTGTGTTTTTAGCAATTATTATCGTAATAGGCGGTCTTGCATTTAATATTGGAAATGTCGCCGGAGCAGGCCTTGGATTAAATGCCATGCTTGGAATTGATCCTATTACAGGTGCGATTATTAGTGCAGCATTTGCTATCTTTATTTTCGTATTTAAAGAAGCTGGTAAAGCAATGGACAAAGTGGCTCAAATCGCCGGTTTCGTTATGATCATCTTAATGTTATATGTGGCATTCATTACATCGCCACCTGTTGGAGAAGCAATTGCTAATACGTTCGTTCCTGAAAAAATTAGTATATTTGCCATCGTAACACTCGTTGGAGGAACGGTAGGAGGATACATTACATTCGCTGGTGGGCATCGTCTTTTAGATGCAGGGATAAAAGGGGTTGAATCATTACCTGAAGTGACGAAAAGTTCTGTAACAGGTATCGTCGTTACAGGTGTCATGCGTGTCGCATTATTTTTAGCTGTACTCGGAGTTGTGTCTCAAGGTCTTGCTATTGATCCGGAAAACCCTCCAGCTTCAGTGTTCCAACTTGCTGCGGGTGATATCGGTTATCGAATGTTTGGTGTGATTATGTGGGCAGCTGCGATTACGTCTGTTGTAGGTGCCGCTTATACATCTGTTTCCTTTATTCGTTCGTTCAGTCCAGTAATCGAAAAGTATCATAATTGGATTATTATTTTATTTATTTTAGTATCAACTGTAACGTTTGCCTTTGTTGGACGACCCGTTAATATTTTATTATTAGTTGGGGCTTTGAATGCTCTTATTTTACCAATTGCTCTAGGAACGCTGTTAATAGCTGCTTACAAGAAAAATATCGTTGGGGATTATAAACATCCGCTATGGTTAACGATTTCAGGCGGATTCGTCGTAGTCGTCATGGGGTATTTAGGAATCATGACATTAATTGAACAAATCCCATTACTTTTTAAATAAGAAGTGATGATTTTTAAAGGGGAGTCTACACATGTTAAATTATGAATATTTGGCTCCAAACAAGATAAGGGAACTCATCCGTAAACAAGATATTACGGGGCCAACGGCAGGTATGTCAAAAGGATTTACACAAGCCAATTTAGTTATTTTAAAGAAAGAATATGCCTTTGATTTCTTGCTGTTCTGCCAGCGAAATCCGAAGCCCTGTCCTTTATTGGATGTGACGGAACCTGGCTCTTTCCACCCGAGTAAAATTGCTAAAGAGGCGGATATTCGAAAGGACATTCCTAAGTATCGGATTTATAAGGATGGTATTTACACGGAAGAAGTGACAGACATCACAGAATATTGGGAAGATGATATGGTCGGCTTCTTACTAGGGTGTAGTTTTACATTTGAAACACCACTCATTGAAAGTGGTATACCTATTCGACATATCGAAGAAAACTGTAACGTTCCTATGTATAAAACGAATATTCCATGTGAAAAAGCAGGTGTATTTGAAGGGCCAACTGTTGTAAGCATGCGTCCAATGTCGCATGAAGATGCGATTCGCGCCATTCAAATTACAACTCGCTTTCCTTCTGTACACGGATCACCTATTCATATCGGTGATCCAAGTCAACTTGGCATAGCTGATATCTCAAAACCTGATTTCGGTGATGCAGTCACTATTAAGGATGGGGAGATTCCGGTATTTTGGGCTTGTGGCGTGACACCCCAAGCAGTTGCCTTACAAAGTAAACCTTCATTGATGATTACTCATGCCCCTGGTCATATGTTTATTAGTGATGTGCGGGACGAAAAACTTAGCGTTTTATAGAATGATCCAAGAAACGAAAAATAGAGCTAGTGAAGAAATCAATCTCTTTTGTGCAATAAAAAAATCCGGAGAGAAGTTGAATGTCTCTCCGGGTTTTTTCGTTTGTTAAACGAAGTTATTTTTTCATCATGGTGTTAATAAACGTACTCTGTATATAAATAACGCCATTTCTCCACGTATAAATCGTTTGCCGTCATTTAATGATGACTATGACCCTGACTTCCCCCTTGAGTTTGAGGTTCTTCTTTAAGGGAGTTTAGTTCCTCTTCCGAAACATTTCCTACAACGAATTGTTTCTTCGGCATGACATGCATGCCACTGGCTGTCACATGGGTTTGAACATAATAGATTCCATCTTCTTGAAAGGTTTTTTTGACACTATAGATTCCCTCTTTTTCATACTTCGCTTCAATTAGTTCACTTTCTTCTTGACTGTTTGCTTTCCATATTTCAAATTGCACATCTTCTGCATCTTCTACGTTTTCTTGATCTTGCGTTAATCGAACCTTCAATATACTTTCTTCATTTAGAGAGATCTCTTCTGGCAAAAGAATCTCGACTTCTACTGCTTTAGGAGTCGTCGTATCATCGGCTGAATCCGTGTTTCCTGTACATGCTGAAATGAAGAGCATAATAAAGAGCAATGCCATACTTGAAATGATTTTATTCAACTTATTTTCCTCCGCTATCTTAACTTGTCCACGCTTTTAATGGTTTTATTTTTGGTAGGATGAAACGATCTAATAAAAAGACAATAATAATAGAAATCCCTACCAGTGGCATAATGATGCCCATCACTAACATAATAAAGAATACTGTTCTCGTAATCTTTTTATCTTTTGATTTGGCAGGTGATCCTAATTTCCCTTCAGGTTTTCGTTTACGCCACATAATGAACGAACTAATTACTACACCAATGAGACCTAAACAAACGATAAGACCGATAATTTGATTGGCTAAACCGAACAGCTGCCCCTCATGAAGAGCGATTCCAAGTGAAACCATTTTTGCGCCAAATCCAAAATCATTAAAGCGAACATCACTCAAAATAGCCCCACTGTATTGGTCAGCATGGACAGTTGCTGAGTTTTTAGGCGTTTCCGAAGTTGAAATCGTGTAGACTCCTTTTTCACCTTCTGGAAACGATATTGTATACGGCTTTTTAATGTTTTCATTACTTGCTATGCTAGTCACTTCTTCCAGCGTTAAAGGAACATATTCACCTGCTGATGAAGAAGGAACGGGTAATTTCTCATTTGCCCATGGAACATCTTCTGCGACATCTTCCGTATACGTAACGGATTCCGGTTTTTCTCCCCAACTATAGGCAAATTGGGGTGCTACCGCCAATTTTCCAATTTGTTCTCCCATCACGCCTGACCATGGAAGTCCAGTTGCAATTAAAATCAAAATACCTGCAGATAACCAGAATGCTGGTACGGCATGCATATCCCGCCAAAAGATTCTACGGTTTTTTGTAAACCTCGGCAAGATGGTCCCCCATATGGATGCTTTATTTCTTGGCCACCATATATATAATCCAGTGATAAGTAAAATAACAGCCCAGCATGCCGCAAGCTCTACCAACCGATTGGCAAATGTACCACCCACAATTAATTCACTATGCAGCTTTTTAAATATCGTCGTTAACTTTTCGTCATTGTTTAATGAACCCGTTATTTCTCCGTTATAAGGATTGATAAAAACAGACAAAGCTTGTTCGTTCTCCATTATGCTAATTTCATTTGTTCGAGAAGGATCATCGTACGTTTTAAATGAGGAAATAGTAGCCTCAGGGTAGCTTTCCTTTATTTTTTCTATTTGTGCAGAAGGTGCTACAGTAGATGCACTTTCTTCTTGAACATAATACAAATCTTTATAAAGCACAGATTCAATTTGTGGTTTAAATAAATAGACACCGCCACTAAAAGCTAGAATGATAAGAAATGGAGAAAAAATAAGACCCGCATAAAAGTGCCACCTCCATACCGTTTGATAAAGAGAGGCCTTCGTCCGTTTTTTAGTTGATTCCTCCCGATTTTCAGTTGAATTCTCTATTTTTATCGCTTCCATTTGATTTGCTCCTTTTTATTTTTTAGATTAGAAACATGGTTTTATTATTTTAATTGCTTTTCAAAATTGTAGATACTAGCGCCAAATCTCATGTGCTAGTCATGTTAAAAAATGTTTCAATTGTTCAATCTTCATAATGTAACTCCTCCATTCTTTTCTTATAACGCTTACATTCCTCTTTTTAAAATATACTCATATTTCCATAATCTCGTTTCTGTACCTGTCTTTTAGCTATTATGCTACTGCTTTTGTTGTATCATGATTATAATTTGAACGGATCTTGTAGAATTGTAAAAAACGGTTCTAAATGACTTTTTACAACATTTTTTAACACAAAAAGAACGGTACGGCGATTGAGTTCGTTTATTTATCTTGTTTTCATCCCCCATTTCTTTTTTCAACTATTCCGTCCATTTAGCTGAAGGAGCACTTCAACATTATTCATGAAGAGAGCCTACAGATAAAGAAAAACAGGCATCCCTGCAAAGGGACACCTGTCGTTTGATCAATTCGTCTAAAATTCATAAAGAAAGACCTCACAGGTGCGATGAGGTCTGTCAAGCTTGGTTAAGTACCGCAGTCGAAATATGCACCTAATGTAGAGGATGCCCAAATATGAAAACATCTAAACCTTCTTTCGTCTTGAAAGTACGGTCTACACATTTACGGAAAAATAGAATGAACGGTATCTTCCACTTTCTTTAACATTCCTTTATAGGCTTCATCATCTACTTGACCGACACTTCCAAAAAATAAATGTTCGACAGGTTCAATTCCACAGAAGTCAAAGATCCCCATATCAGACGTGACTTTTAATCCTGCCGTCATCCCCATTTCATCGTATACTTCATTGGAATAATCATGCGTATTGATAATAAAGCCTTTCTTACCCGTCAATAACTGGACGTTCCCTTTTTCATCAGCAGAATAAGCAAAATCATAGGCAAACACGCGATCCACGTACCCTTTTAAAATGGCCGGAAGGCCTGTCCACCAAATCGGATAAATAAAGGTAATGACATCGGCTTGCGTAATAAACTCTTGTTCCGTTTTAATATCTTTCGGTGTTTTCCCTGCTTTCATCGCAGCCGTATCTCCTGGTTTCAAGACAGGATAAAAATCCAGTGCATACAAATCACGCACCACTACTTCGTGACTGTTTTTCTTTAATGCCTGAACGGTCGTTTCTAAGATAGCGTGATTAAAACTGTCAGCGTATGGATGTGCATAAACAATGAGATGATTCATGTCAAAAACCTCCGTCTATTTTACTTGCATCTTACATCATGTTACCAAAAATTATTTCATTGGATTAACCTGTCTTTCTTCAACTAATCTGTCTTTTAATAAAAAAGCATTCCTACTTTATCGTAGAAACGCACCCGTTGAGCATGTATTTTACATTCTTTTTCTTTTTGACTATTGTCGTTGGTTACAACAAAAAAAGCAACAAAATAGTTTACTACATAATGTCTAGTAGGGATTTAATTTTCCACGATGCTTTTACTAGAATGGGCAGTGCAACATTATGGCAGTCTGCTTTTGTCATAATTTGACGAAGAAAAAGGATAGGTTTCCACTGTTCTTTATAGGATAATAAGGAAAATTGCCTAGCATACTATTTGATTCACTATGTATCTCTTTATTTGCCAGTGAATTAATTCCGTTTCCATGCCACGTTCGCGAAAGGATAGGAGTAATCGTATATGTCTACTGCATTTGATAACCTACAAACCTTTTTGTTAAATATTTTTTTGGTTTATTTTTGTTTCTCTATTTATTTTAAATTCATTGAAAGAAAAGCGAATACATTAACGAATGAACTGATCATTGCGCTTGTCTCAGGGATTTCCATCGTTCTATGTATGATCTTTCCCATTACCCTCCCTACTGGTTATAGCCTGGATTTCCTGCAAATTCCTTTTATTATCGGGGCACTTTATGGTGGGCGTAGGGTAACTGTTTTTTTAACTTTTATTCTAGTGACCTATCGATTTTTTTTAAATACTCCTGATACGGATACGACCTTAATCATCTATTGTCTGTTACTTATTTCATTATGGTGGATCATTCCTATGTTTAATAAGACCGTTACGATGAGAAAGAAAGTATATCTAGCCCTATTAGCTTCTTTCTTTGAGTTGTTTTCTAGGATAACAAAGTTCGTTTTATTGATGCCAGAAAACATCACCATGGATTATTTTATCATTTATATTACTTCTCTTATCATTCAACCGATTGGAATCCTATTTTTTGTCGTTTTTAACGAAAATTCAAGAAGGAATGCCATTCTATCTAAAGAAATAAGGAAGTTTGAAAAGCTAAAAACCGTTAGTGAACTTGCGGCAAGTATTTCCCACGAAGTAAGGAACCCCCTTACGGTGACAAGAGGATTTATTCAACTATTGCGGGATCCCGATCTGACAGAGAAAGAAAAGAAATTGTATATTAATTTCTCTATGGAAGCATTAAATAAAGCGGAGGCAACGATTACAGATTACCTCGCCTTTGCTAAACCATCATTAGATCATGTAGAACGATTAGACTTAAAGAAGGAATTAGATTATATCGCCAATATCGTCAATCCTTTTGCTGAGATAAACAATGTCATGATTGAATGTCAAAATGGTATGGACATTTATGTTTCCGGGGAAAAGCAACAACTTCATCAGTGTCTCATTAACCTCATTAAAAATGGAATAGAATCGATGCCTGACGGTGGAAAGCTGCACATTCATTTGCAGAAGATCAATGAGAAAGCGGTCATAACCGTAACAGATACAGGCATAGGAATGACTGATGAACAAATGGAACGGTTAGGAACACCGTATTATACGACAAAAGTAAAAGGAACAGGTCTTGGAACGATGGTGATGTATAGCAGTATGAAAGCCATGCAAGGTGAAATTAAAGTAGAAAGCGAAGTAGGCAAGGGAACCCGCTTCTCTCTTCTTTTTCCAGTAACGGAACATTAACTTTTAAAAGAAAGACATTTTTTCATTTCTTAGAACGCACCCGCAGCTCTGAAGCAACCTCATGAGGATGATCAATTTGAAAAATAACGTAGTTGTACTTTTTATGTCCTTCCAACTCAATGATGACGAGTGGTTCCCGACGTTCATAAGATAGAAAATACCATTCATTTCGATATTTATAGTTGCCTTCGTAAATATGTAATGGAGAAATGGACGTACCCGGCATCCGTAACATCCATAGAGGAGCATCAAAATAATCGACTGAAACACTTTTGATCATACGGTAAGACATGTGAACGCTTTGTTTTAAAGCAAAAAAAGCAGTAGCACCGGTAAGGTTTAACGTGAGTTCTTGTTCGCCAAATTTAACTTGTCTGCCTATTTTTCTACACCTCCCTCTTCTTCAACAGGCTTGTCCAGTTCGTTCAAGAGAAGCCTGTCGTATTTTTTCTTAATTATATCATGCCATGCTGCATATATCGGAGCAGCACAATAAAGTGAAACTTCATTCAAAATAGAGAAAGATCACCTCCGAAGAAGTGATCTTTTCATAGAAGAATCATATTCCGTTCTTGAAAACGAATGACGCCTCATGTCTTTTGTGCTCTTCCTGATCCCTCCTTTATCAGTCTATGGACTTGCCTGATTTCTGAGGTGTTGGGAATCTGAGTCCGCTTTCGACGTTCACCTCGTCACCAAGGTCATCGACAGATTTGTCAGGGGTTGGGAATGTGAGTCCGCTTTTCAAATCCGACTCTATATCATTTTCATCGATATAACGGCCTGATGGTCCGTTTTTTTGTTCATCGTCTACATGCCGCCATGTAGTCAGTTCATTTGTTTTCGGACAATGTGGGAATGCATCCCCTTTTTGCAGTTCTTTCACTGCTTCTGACGTACAAATATATTTACCCGTTTCCTTCACTGTGTCATTTGTATGATACATTTCTGTTTGTACCATGATTCATCCACCTCTTTTGTTAAATTTGTTTTCAAAAAAGATTCTTTATTATAATAGCCTCTATATTTAGTAGCTAAACATCTATATCATGCCTGAAATTTTTCATTCCATTGAATATAACAACTGATAAAAAACTAAAACTATGCGCTTATTATCTCTTCAAATGCTTTGACAGCAGCTTGTGCGACTTTCATATCATCGTCAACGGAGCTTCCGCTAACACCTACAGCACCAATGATCTTTTTATTCACTGTTAAAGGAAGGCCACCGCCAAATACAACAATTCTTCCATCATTTGTTGTATTTAATCCGTACAGCTCCGTTTTGGGTACTGTTACTTCTTCTAATTCTTCTGTCTTCGTTTTTAAAGCAACAGATGTCCAGGCCTTATTTTGAGAAATATCGATACTCGCAAGCCAAGCATCATCCATTCGGTGAGACGCTATTAAATTACCACCATCATCTAAAACAGTAATCACCATAGCTATATTGCGTTTTTCCGCTTCTTTCTCAGAAGCTTCAATTAGCTTTTTTGCCACTTCCAATGTTAATTTATTCAAATGAAACAACTCCTTTTATCAAAATCATGATATTCATACATATCTGTCTATACCCTAGGGTTCAAACGAAAAAACCAGTTTCAATATGCTTAAGTTTTATATCCCCAAATAATAACCAAATATATCAACGTATTATGCGTGCAACAAAGATTGCAGACAAAAATGGCCTATTGAAACATTATGATGATCTCCGTAATCGCGTATTCAATCGGAATGGTGCCGATGAGACACCTCATACAGCCCGACTACCACTTTCCCTTTATATGATTCTTGTCGGGTTTGGTGTTGGGTTTTCATTTTCATTGCTTCCTTAATACAAAAAAGGACTGTCCCAAGTCAGTTGTCACCGACTTGTGGGACAGTCCCACCTATGCTTCACTAGTCATACATAGGTATATATTAAGAAGAAGTTATTTAGGACAGACGATAAAGAGCGAATGGCTCACCATAACAAAATGGATTGCTGATTTCATCCAATTTTTTTGTTATTTCTGAATCGAGATGAATGCCTAGACTCTTCAAGTTATCTTCTAACTGATCGGTATGCGTAGCACCCACAATCACGGTCGAGACAGCAGGTCGATCCATGAGCCAGGCAAGCGACATTGCACTGGAAGTATGACCGTGTTCCGCCGCTAGTTTACTTACCTTTTCTCCTAGATTGATCGTTCTTTCCGCAAGAAATTTACGAAAGTTGGGATCCGTATCCGCTCTCGAATGTACAGGCGTTTTATTCGTTAAGCTATACTTTCCACTTAAGATGCCTCCAGCTAACGGAAAATACGGGATGATCCCTACACCTTGGTCTACACATAGCGGAATCAGTTCGTTTTCAGGTGTCCGATCTGCGAGAGAATAACTGGATTGAGTTGAAATATACCGACTATATCCTTTGTTTTCGCTGACACCGAGCGCTTTCATTAACTCCCACGCTGCATAATTAGATGCCCCAATATAACGAACCTTTCCTGAATGAACCATATCATCTAACGTACGTAACGTTTCGTCAAGCGGAGTATACGGATCAAATGTATGGATTTGATACAAATCAATATAATCTGTTTTTAAACGTCTAAGACTGTTTTCCAGCTCCTGTTGCAAATGATAGCGGGATGAACCACTTTCATTAGGCCCTTTTCCTTTCACTAAACCAGCTTTTGTCGCTAATACAACGTTCTGGCGCTTTCCTCCGCCGAGAGCCTCTCCAATGATTCTCTCCGATTCGGCATTCGCATAAATGTTCGCCGTGTCGATAAAATTAATGCCGCTGTCCAACGCTTGGTGGATGATCTTTATGGACGTATCTTGATCAGCCCGTTTTCCAAATGCATTTGTTCCTAGTCCTAATACCGATACTTCAAGTCCACTCTTTCCGAGACGACGATAGTTCATCCTAATCTGCTCCTCTGCAAAGAATATGTATAACCTCTTTTTCTTTTCATTTAAAACGTTGTTATCGCTTAATTAACATAACATCCTTGTTCTGGTCTAAAGAAATGACAATATCGGACATTCCAACAAATAAGCCATTTTCGACTACACCTGGAAGCATATTCAGCTTTTCTTCCAATCTTTTGGCCTCTGATATTTCCGAGAAGACACAGTCAATAATATAGTTGCCATTATCCGTCTTATAGGGAGTGCCTTCTAATTGACGCAAATAAGGATCGCACCCTAGTTCACGAATATGTTTCTCTGTCAATTCAGCACCAAATGGAACAACTTCTACCGGAAGTCGAAATGCCCCTAATGTTTCCACCATTTTAGAAGGTGTCGCCACAACAATAAATGTTTTAGCTGCTTTGGCGATGATTTTCTCTCTTAGAAGAGCTCCACCCCCACCTTTAATTAAGTTTAAATGAGTATCGACTTCATCAGCCCCATCAATAGCGACATCAATCTGCTCAATCTCTTTAAAATGTACTAATGGAATCCCTACTTTTTTGGCTAATTCCTCTGTTTGAACCGATGTCGGTATTCCTTGAATCAAGAGTCCTTCTTTCACGAGTTGTCCCAGCTTGATGATCGTATAATACACGGTTGATCCTGTACCAAGCCCCACTACCATGCCATCTTTAATGAATTCTACTGCTTTTTCACCAACTACTTTTTTTTCATTCACATCTATCTCTCCTTTCGCCACACTTGATTCTCCTTTTAGAAAAGAGCAACCATTAACTTCCTTTCTAAAATCACCCTGTAATAGCTACTTTATCCTAATATCACATATATTTTCAACTTAGTATTCTTGAATTTTAGATATATAAGAAAAAAGTGGCAACTGAGTTTTCTATCCTTATCCATTCATGTTGTTTTCATTTTTATTTCTTCATGTCATGTTCGATCCATTCTTTTTTTCGATTGTTGACTGATTGATTTTTTCTTGTAATTTTTCATAATACAAGTCTGCATCAATGGGCCATTCTATCGTTTGATTTAACCAAGATGATAAGTAAATGGCATTCGTCATTTCTAATCCCTTTATTCCTTCTTCTCCTGGTGCAAGTAACGGCGTACCTTTCACTATCGCATCTGTCCAATTTTGAATAATCCCTCTATGACCAGAGTTCTCCCCTTTTACGGGAATGTCTATTTTCCAACATTCCGGCTCGCCAAACCCTCCTGTATACGATGCATTAAATTCACGTTCTGATTGTGTTAAGCGATAAAAAGTAAGTTCTTCATTTTCAATAACCATTTTCCCACGGTCGCCAACGATTTCAAAACGATTGGTCCCTGGCGCTTCACCTGTTGAGGCGATAAACACACCGGTCGCCCCATTTTCATATTCGACATACGCGGTTACATCGTCTTCTACTTCAATATCGTGATATTTTCCATAACGACTAAATGCATGAACACGTTTTGGCATCAGACCTGTCGTCCATTGCCACAAGTCTAATTGGTGAGGTGCTTGGTTTAATAAGACACCTCCGCCTTCACCTTTCCATGTGGCTCTCCATCTACTTGAATCGTAATAGCTTTGTGAACGGTACCAATCGGTCACAATCCAATTGGTCCGTTTAATTTCGCCTAGTTCACCTGATTGAATGAGCTCACGTAATTTTTGATACAGGGGATTTGTACGCTGGTTATACATCATGCCAAATACTTTGCCGCTCGATGCAGCTGCTTCATTCATTTCCAACACATTTTTTGTATAAACACCGGCTGGCTTTTCAAGAAGAACATTTATCCCTTTAGCAAAAGCTTTTATAGCCAATTCAGGGTGACTATAATGCGGTGTCGCAATAATGACGGCCTCAATACGTGATTCATTAAAAAAGGCTTCTTCGTCTTCGAAACATTGCACTTCGCCTGTCATATTATTTTTCACCCATTCGATTTGATCTTTCCGACCGCAAACAGCCGTTAACGTAGCTCCATCAATTAATCCTTTGTCTAATTGAAGAGCATGTGATCTCCCCATATTTCCTATTCCTATTACACCAACTTTCATGGCACTCATCTTTGATTACCTCATTCCTATTATTTTTTATATGGGTTGTGCGGTATAGCTACACTTTCTTGGATTACGGTAGGTGTTGCCTTTGTCATCGCTCCATTAAAACAACATTATTTTTCCCATCTAATTTTCATTCACGTTTATCTCTCCTTCAAATCCTCTTAAAATAAAAAATGTCTGATGAGTATTCCTCACCAGACATTTTATTTTATTTGTAAAATTTAACACGGTCTTCAAGCGTCTGGAATTCTTTTTCACCTACTGAAGCCGTTGGATGACCAAATGGCATTTGTGCAATCAGTTTCCAGTTATTCGGGATGTTCCATTCATTTTTCACTTCATCATCAATCAGCGGATTATAATGCTGTAAAGATGCTCCTAATCCTTCTGCTTCCAAAGCTGTCCATACAACAAATTGATGCATACCCGATGCTTGGTTTGACCAGATGGGGAAATTGTCAGCGTATGAAGCAAATTGTTCTTGAAGAGACTTCACAACCAATTCATCTTCAAAGAATAATACAGTTCCGTAACCTGATTTAAACGAATCCATTTTTTGTTGAGTGCCTTCAAAATCGCCTTCTCCAACGACTTGTCTTAACGTTTCCGTCGTAATGTCCCATAATTTATCATGTGCTTCACCTGTTAATACAACAAGACGTGCCGATTGAGAGTTGAAAGCTGATGGTGTATATTTCACAGCAAATTCAACAATTTCTTTTAGTCTTTCATCCGATACTTGTACCTCTTTGTTGATCCCATAATAAGAACGTCTTTCTTTAATAGCTGTATACAAATCTTTTATCATTACATTCTTTCCTCCTAAGTGTTTTTCCTTAAATTAATCTGAATGCAAATATCTCATATTCAAAGTGATTTTAAACGTACAAAAAGGGTTTGTCAAATCATCTATCCTCATAAAAGAGATGACTTCGATATTTATTTGTGAAAAAGCGGTGGCCCCCATTCCATCCTGTACGGGCACCTTGATCAACCGTCGAAACTAGGGTGCCGTAATGGGGTAAAGTTCGCCATTTAAGGCAAATGAAACTTTCCCTGTTTCTTCAGAGACGACGAGAACGAGGGCATCACATCGTTCGCTTAATCCTAAAGCAGCGCGATGTCTCGTACCCAGTTTTTTATCACCTGTATATCTGTCTGAAAGTGGAAGGACATTTGCGGCGGAATCGATCTGATTAAGACGTACGATGACAGCACCATCATGGAGTGGGTTTCCTGGGAAAAAAATTGATTCTAATAATGAATGGGTCAATTCCGCTCCTATTGAAATACCCGGTTGAATGAAAGAATCAAGAGAATCTTCCCGTGTAATAACAATTAAACCGCCATGTCTCGAATTGGACATATTTTGTAAACATCTTGATAGTTCCGGGTATTTGTCTGTAAACGGAGACAAATAACAGTTTAAATAAAAGGTAGCAGCTTTCATTTCAATATGTACAAATCGGTCTTTCACTTTTTCAATATTCCCTAGAAGACAATAGTCTTCGTCATCCATTGCTTCTAAATTGTCCTGTAGTGTCGTGATAACTTGGCGCATATCTTCTTTTAGCCTTTGTCTCATCGGCGAAAAGTCGCAATTCGCATCATTCACAGGGCACACCTCCCTTATTTTCTTCAATTAGTTATTTGTGCAACCTGTCAAATAAGTGACATGTTTGATGACTTCTACATTTACTTTCAGTTTGTCTATATGAGCATGATTTATTCTTCTTTTCTGTTGTAAGTATTTATCTACGATTTGCAAACTAAATGAAAGACATTACGCAAGGTTTATGCAATGCTAATGAAAAAAAACCAATATATTGTTCATATTGGATTCTGTGCAACGCTAGTGGGAACGAATTATTTTGGGACAATTTACGAAGTTGATAAATCGACAAACTCCTCTTATTTATCTAAATAAGATGCGATCAATGCAGCCGCTCCTGCAATTGCAAACATTAATAACAGTGGAAAAGAGGAAGGTAGGTAATAATAAAGAGCTACAATGATAATAGAAGACCATATACCTACACACCAGTGACACGTAAGTAACGTTCCAATCCAATAGCGTAACCCTGAACCTTTAATTTCAATGTTATGAGTAATTTCCACGTTGTCATCATAATCAGTAGTAATCGTTAAAAATGGGGCACGAATAAACGAGGTAATTTCATCATACATGATTAGGCGGGTAAAACGAAATGCAGCCAAAATTAAAATAACAAGGTGAATCCACGAAATTTCCATCATTTTATTTGACTCCCTATTTTGAAGTTACTTTTAGATAATGCCGAAAAAATCAATTTGATTGGGTAAACAACTCAGGGCTTTTGATTCAATTTTCAGACCAAAGAAAACATACTAAGATTAGTAATAGTGTTCGAAAATCGATACGCATCCAGTCCGGGTCAAACGGTATGATCTGTCCAAATTGCAGGAATCATAAAAAAGAGTGTCCCAAATACGAAATTTTCGTTATTTCGGGACACTCTTTTCTTTATCATTTTCCGCATTTGCAGAATTCGTCACTTCTGCTGACTGCCAAGGTGACATGGGGTCCATTTATAGATCATGTCGCTTTATGAGCCATTGAAAAAAGGAAAGCTGCTTCCAATACCTTAACACTTTCTTTAATGAGCTGCTTTCTTCAACATGGCTTTGCTGTTCTTGCTGGGGAGTATAAGACACATTATTGTCCTTTGGAGATACAATCGGTTGTTCTTCAGATACAGATTTTATTGGAGTAAGGTTATCCTGTTTTATGATAGGTGTATGGGGATTGGTCGTTTTTTTTCGCTGGTTGATGGCCTTGTTGTTTTGAAAAGAATGGACTTGTTGTCTATTGACACCATTTGAAGAAAGGGCTGAATTGGTTCTTTTATTGCATCCGCAGCTTGAAGCACGCCGTTTTGGCCTCTTGGATACTGTCTGTTCCCCCTTCATCTCTGAGGTCTGTACCCCGGGTAAAGAAGATGGCTGTTCATGCATATCTCATACCTTCTTTCATTTTGAGTGAAAAAGAACAATGATGGACTCTGTATAATACGGTTTCATGGTATGGAGCCGTATTATACAGAGTATCCCTTATTGTTCCTAATCTTCAGTCTTTACATGAATATTTTTAACGCCAATGACACATATAGCTAGATTATTTACTTTTTTTCTTTATGGGCACGTTGTAGTGATGGTGATGGACCAACCTCCAGAGATGGAACCTACATCCCCACCAGCATTGTCTACAACGAACAACTTCCACGCACCATTCGGGGCTAAACCATTAAAGTTGCTTAATGCAACAATAGGATTAGGGGCAGGAGCAGGTGGTGGGAAGGCGTCAGAGAATCCAGGACAGTTGGTAGGCTTATAAGTGCCGGTAGTAAGAAGACCGCCGCATGGAACCGAGCTTGTTGCTGCATCGTCAAATGTCAAAGTAAGGTTGGTAACACCTGTGCCGGAATCAGGGTCTGACATAAGAATGGTATTCGTTGTTCCATCCGGTGCTACAAGCATCACATCGACATCCAAAGGGAAAGTGTGGGAAAATCCGTTAAGGGTAGCCGTTACTTTAGTGATCGTTCCGTCTAGGCCAGCGACATTAATTACGGAAGGATAAGGACTTGCTGGACCCGCGGTGCCTCCTGCTGGAATAGTAATAGATGCAGGATTGCTAAACGTAGCCGTTGATGGGACACAGAAATCAAATTGACCTCTAAGCGTTAAAATCGTGTCGCATGCGTTTGTACAATTAGCCGGATCAACATCTAGGTTCACTACATCAATGTTAGTGAAGTCAAAACCTTCACACGGATCTACATCTTGACAAGTGTATAAAAGAATATTATCTACACAGCTTTCTCCATGGCAGCAAATGTGACTACTATTTCCCTGACTATCCATTACTTCAAGGGACGAAATGAAACGTATGGACCCTTGTACCACAAGGCGGTTGAGTATAACTGGGCATAGCAAGGGATTATTTGGGGGACACGGGTTAGGGATCGTCATTTCTGATTCACAAATTTCTGTGTTACAGAATAAGCAATCCGTGTTAAAGGCCACAGAAGCCTTATAGGTCCCATCAGGGTTTAGTACTGTGGTAAACCCCTCTGGCACAACAAAAGTACAACAAAAGTCTACTAGCTGATCACATGATTCACAAGCCAAAAAAATAACCTCCTAATATAATATAATTCCTTCTATTGGAGCTAATATATCTTACGTAATATTACATGATGTGTTCGGGCTATTCTTCTATATCGGATGGACACCAAGTATGTTGATTACATTTAAACTAAAATCTAAGTTTTGCGTTCGTTTAATGAATTTCAAATGATCCTTATCCTTAAGTTCTTGTTCGATTATCACTATAATGATTTTGTAATTATAGGGATTCTCGAACTTTATCCCACTTTGTTAAATATAATTTTAATTGACCCTAATTTTTCTGTCTAACTCAGTGTAGTCTATCCAACTGTTTCGTTCACATAGTTTTGAACGGCTTCTTCATTTGACACATCTGCTGTAATGAGAAGGATCTCTGCTTCTGGTGTCTCTTCTAAAATATCTTTTTTCATTTCTTCTAACGAATCATGATTTAAATCTACTAACGAAAGTTTTGCACTCTCTTTTGCGACTTGTAAAGCAAACGATTGACCTAAACCAGAACCTACACCTGTCACTAATACGGCTGTACCGTCAAAACGTTTACTCATTTGCAAAACTTCTTCTTATTCATTCGGATAATATAATTTTGTGTTCAAATACACGTGAACGATACACGATCACATTCACTCCAAAATAATAACGTTTCTGACAATGTTTTATAAATAAAATGTTTGTCAAAACATTCAGCTACTGCCCATTGAACAACTAATAATGGGGGTAGAATTCATGGTTCCCCTAGTCATTAGGAGTGGAGTATTTTGATCGTCATATGGTAAAATGAACTCGTGAACAAAACGGATAAACTGGGGGTATAAGGATGACAGAATACGAAAAAGCAAAGGTCCACTTAATTGAAAAATGGATGAAGTCTCGGGAATTGGACACGCAGCAAGAGGATGAATTTAATAAAGGAATAACATATGGAATGCTCTCTGGTCTCCACTCCATTTGCTACCAGGAATTCTTGACGCGTCCAGCGGAAGAGAATTGGTTAGTGTTTGAAGATTGGCTTCAGCAAGAGGTAATTCGTCTCAAGAATAAAAGATAAGAACTTCTCTAAAGTGGTCGGCAAATAGCTTACTGACAATATGACGATATAAAAGGCGAAAAAAGAGGATAGATCCAAGCGGGTATAGTCTGCTCGGATCTATCCTTTTTCGCGTTGCATAATGTTGTGAAAACAATAGCGTATGAGTAAAGTACATCCTTTAATGTATTATTTATTCGTTCCAAGGAGAATGTAAAACACAATCACAAAAACTTGGGCGCTTATAATCAGGAAGAAGAAGCTCACAAACATCTGACTTTATATTTCCAAACGTTGTCTCAGGCTTATGTTTAAAACCTTCAAGGAAAGCAGGAAGAATTTTCTTCTTGAAATTATCTCGTGGGAAAGCAGTTACTATTTCTTCACGTAATTTTTCAGGAAACTCCTTATAACCGTCTCCCATAACATCAAGTCCTACTCCAGAATAAAGTAATGCAACTTCCGATTCTTTATGCTCAGCAACTCCGATTGTTGTGTGAAGTGCAATTGCATCCCATACCAGTCTTATTGATTCATTATCAATATGGTGTTGCTGAAGAAAACTACGAGCAGCGTTAGCCCCATCAACTTCAAATCGTTTATCCGGACTACTATATTTTTCTGTAAGCCCTAAATCATGAAATAAAGCGCTAATATAAAGTAATTCCAGATCATACTTCAAACCTACTTCCTGTCCTTGTATTGCTCCAAATAGATAAACACGATTAGAATGATTCCACAGCAAATCTGATCCATATTCACGAAGTAAATCTGCTGCTTCAATAGCCATTTTACTATCAGGAATTTTAATTCCTGCAATATTTTTTACCATAGTCCGTATCCTCCTATAATCTAGTTAATCTTCAGTTAGCTCAGAAGATTAACTAGATTATATAAACACATCTACTATATAACAATACTATGGTTTCTATACATATCATAGACACCATCTATGATATGTAGCCATTTCATATTCAGTTTTGTAAGCACTATATGGTGGTTAATTCTCTAATTTGCTCTTTACTTTTTTCAGTAATTGGGAATCTCAACTTAATAATTTCATTGGTAAGCAACTCAATGAATTTTCTCGTTCCAAATCCAACAAATTTGTCTTTACGTAAAACTAGACTCACTTCTCGACTAATGCATGGTTGGACGATAGGAATAATTGATAACTCACGATCCGCATACAATGGGATTTTAATTATTCTTTCATCATCTGAAGAGAATTCTGAAGAAACGATCGTAACAGCAAAATCTATTTTATTTTGCATAACAAGTTGTACTATATCATCAGAACTGATCACTCTTACTTTTACATCTGGATGATTTTTATGGAAATCTAATAATAAAGTAGAGACTAAATTTGTTAACTCACCAGGTAAAGTTGCGATTGCAATACTTCCACTTGTCATCTCTTTTAATTCATTTATCTGCTCTTTCGCATTATCAAGTGCACCAAAGATATTCTTGCATTGCTCAGACAAGATCAATCCGACGTCAGTAATAGCAATTTTTTTCCCCAACCGGTCAAATAATGGCATACCAATTTCATCTTCAAGGGCTTTTATTTGATGGCTGAGAGTTGGTTGCGTAATACCGAGTTTATCAGCTGCTCTTGTAAAATGGAGCTCTCTGCATAATGTCATGAAATATTCTAATTGTCTTAATTCCATTTTTCAAATATTCTCCTGCCCGTATATATTTTTTAAGGATTCATTATAAACTGCAAATAAATAACCAAAAAATTCCATGGTATCGCCTTTTTTGGCGCGCTTTACTAACTTCGATTTTGTCGTCGTCAATTAGCATTCTCTTTCCCTCTTCTTACCTATTAGAGAAAATAAAATAACAAAACGATTCAAGTTTTTTAAATTGAACCAAAAAAATCGGCTTCCAGACTGAGTGGAGGCCGTAAAAGGATTATTCATTTCTTTTCTCTAATATGTCTTGAATGATTTCTATATGAACAGCCGCCCATGATTTTTCATGAAAGTGAAGAATGACACTGATAAAAAGGATCGTAATATAAATGAAAACAAAAAAAACCCAAAGCAAGCCCCCTTCAGCGAAAAGAAATTGTTGCAGCTGTTTAGCAAACAGAAAACAAAGCCACGGGATAGCAGTGACGAAAATCGGAATCGTTCCCGAACCCGTTTTTTCTTTAATCATGCGATAGTGAATTTTTTTTAATATACTGCTATCAATGGATTGATAAAGACGCTGAATTTCATCGATTTCCTTCAGTTCCTTCATCTGATTAAGGGAATGTTCCTCCCCCGATACTTTTTTTAGCCTTAGATATATTTTATGAACATCCCCGCGCAATGAAAACATGTCTTCATCTCCTTTTATCATCATTCTCACTACAAGGCTTGCCCTGTATATTTTTATTTATTCAAAGAATCTGTTACATACCTCTGTTGATTTCTGGCTCATTTTATCAACACTATTGTGTAAAAAAGCCTATTCAAAAAGCGTTAGGTGCAAGTATTCACTGTTTTTGAGGCGGCCATGCCACGTTTACAGTCAATTGACACCGACTTATAGACAAATCCTCCATCCTGCCAAACAGATTTCTTATTAAGTTCACAATAATAACTAAAAAAACACATTTCTTTGTACAAGAAATGTGCTCCGTTCTTCCATATTTTGAAATAGTTTCATCATCAATCCCATTATTGAACTAACCCGCCGTTAGTTCAATAAGACCCATTTATATTTGACTATATATCTTGTCCAACAATGATTTTCCATTCTTTTTCTTTTTCTTGGATTGGAAATGTTAATGTAACTCGGTGTAATGCCGCTCCCTGCCTTGCTTTTGGCCTGTCTTTGCCTGTTTTGCTCCAAATAAAAAAGGGCTTAAAAAGCCCCTAAAACTTCCGCTATTTTTTTATTGCCTGCTTTTTTAGCTTCTTTGCATAGCCTTCTGAAATATGAAGTTTGCCGCATGCCTGCGTGTATGTCTGCCCCTCAATTATTTTTTCTTTTATAATTGCTTTTAGTTTTTCTAATGACATATCTTTTAAAAGAATTTATTTTTAAAATAAAATTTGGCAGTCAGGTAAAGCAATTTGTAATTGTTGTATATCAGCAGGACTTATTGGATTTTGCCGCAAATCGAGCTGTTGCAAATTAGTCAACCCCACTAATGCGCTTATATCACTTATTTGATTCATACGTAAAACGAGCGTTTGCAAATTAGTTAACCCAGATAATACGGTTATATTACTTATTTGATTAGCGCCCATAAAGAGGTGTTGCAAATTAGTCAACCCAGATAATGCGGTTATATTACTTATTTGATTATCACCCAAATCGAGCGTTTGCAAATTAATCAACCCAGATAATGCGGTTATATCATTTATTTGATTAGCACGCAAAAAGAGCTGTTGTAAATTAGTCAACCCAGATAATGCGGTTATATTACTTATTTCATTAGCATCCAAACTGAGAATGTTCAAATTAATTAACCCAGATAATGCGGTTATATCCTGTATATCATTTTCACCCAGATGGAGCTGGTTCAAATTAATCAACCCAGATAATGCGGTTATATTCGTTATTTGATTATTATGCACACTGAGAAATTGTAAATTAATCAACCCAGATAATGGGGTAATATCACTTATTTGATTATTATCCAAGTGGAGCTGTTGCAAATTAGTCAAGTTAGATAAGGCGGTTATATTCGTTATTTGATTACTACCCAAAAAGAGCTGTTGCAAATTAGTCAACCCAGTTAATGGGGTAATATCACTTATTTGATTCCCAAGATTCCCACCAAAAAAGAGCTTTTGCAAATTAGTCAAGTTAGATAATGGAGTGATATCACTTATTTGATTCCCATCCATATGGAGTTCTTGTAAATTTGATAAGTTCTCTAATCCGGTTAAATCTATAATATTTTCTTCATCAGCAAATAAAATAATTATTTGTTCAACATCACTTTTGAATATATCGCCTGTAGGCTTATTTATTTCTTCTCGTATTACTCTCTCCAAATTATCATCTGGAAAATGTATCACTACTGGTACTACCTCTAAAGTTAAGGTAACATTACCGTTAAACCCACTCACTGTTCCTATAAAAGTGAATGTTCCTACAGCACTCGTATCAGCTGTTGATGGTTCCCACGTTACTGGTACATCTTTTGTACTTCCATCGCTCATTGTGGCTGTTACTGTGCTTGGCAACGTAAAGCTTTCATCTTGGTTCACTGTTGCACTTATATCTGCAATTGTTTCTATTGTTGACTTTATCGCAGAATTTGGATTGGAAACTTCTTTAGCCCTATCACTGGCATTTTCACTGGAATTTTCAGAAGCATTCGGATTTGCATTTTCATTAGGTGCAGCCATGGCAATTGATGAAGTAGCAAAAGCTATAACCAATACTGTCAAAACACTTAATAGTATTTTACTCTTTTTCAAAAATATAATAATCCCCTCCTATTTTCACATTATGCGTTCAATGTAAAAAAATTCCTGCAAGATTCGTTTTAAAAACTATTACAGATAAAAAGCACACTTAAATAAATCCTCACATTTCTCCAAAAATAAATGAGCATAAAGGAACGGTACTTCCAATTAACGCATACGAATGAACTTGATCATCATGATAAACACGTCCTACACAATAGTGACTATGGATTTTTATCCCCTTTTCACCAATACTTAAAGCCTTTTTTTTCAACGCAGGAGGCACATTTTTTTCGTACGCTTCAAAACCGGTATCATAAAAAGCCGCTATTTTCTCGGACCAATTCGCCGACTCTTTTCCATCCGTTCGATCATTCAAATAGCTGCTATATGTCGTATCGTACTCATCCATATCTTGTTTTACGTGTTCTTTATGGTACTTTTCTTTATGATGAACCGCGCGAATCGGAAGTCTTGGTTTCTGATCTGGACGTTTTTCTGGATGCCCCACTGCAAGACCTGCCACAGGAAAAACATACTCCGGCAAATCGAGCAGTTCAATCACTTTTTGAGAATCTTTGCGAATCCCTCCAACCGGAACAATCCCTAGATTCATTGATTCAGCTGCTGCGATCGTATTCGATAATGCAGATCCGACAAGCGCAAATTGAATATTATGGACGATTTCCAATGACCGATTATGTTTTTCTGCTGCGAGCTTTGCCCGGTAAAAGTCTAGACAAAACACAAAAAAGACAGGGGCTTCCTTCACCCATGTTTGATTGCCTGCTAGAATAGACAGTTCCTGCTTCGTTTCTTTATTTTGAATTTAGATAATCGTCACCTGTTGTCCGTTCGCCCAATTCGGCGCGGCCGTAGCTGCCCTCATCATGACGTCGATTTGATCTTCTGTTACAGGTTTTGGTTGAAAATCGCGAATTGATCGATGGCTGTTCAACAAATTGATCACTTCATTCATATTATATCGCCTCCCTTATTTATCCTCCTTTTCATACTATCGCTAGCGACATAATAGGCGGACCTGCTGCCACCCCGATAAATCTAGCCGAGTTGTAAAGGATTATTCATTTCTTTTCTTTAATATATCTTGAATGATTTCTATATGTACAGCTGCCCATGATTTTTCATGAAAGTGAAGAATGACACTGATGACGAGGATCGTAATATAAATGACAACAAAAAAAATCCAAAGCAGGCTCCCCCCATCGAAAAGAAATTGTTGCAGCTGTTTAGCAAACAGAAAACAAAGCCATGGGATAGCCGTGACAAAAATCGGAATAGTCCCCGAGCCCGTTTTTTCTTTGATCATGCGATAGTGAATTTTTTTTAATATACAGCTATCAATCGATTGATAAAGACACTGAATTTCATCAATTTCCTTCAGTTCCTTCATCTGATGAAAGGAATGTTCCTCCCCCGATACTTTTTTTAGCCGCAGATAAATTTTATGAACATCCCCGCGCATTGAAAACACGCCTTCATCTCCTTTTATAAAAATTCTCACTACAAGGCTTGCCCTGTATATTTTTATTTATTCAAAGAATTTGTTACATACCTCTGTTGATTTCCGGCTCATTTTATCAACACTACTATTTAAAAGAGCCTATTCAAAAAAGCGTTAGGTGCAAGTATTCACTGTTTTTGAGGCAGCCACATCACGTTTACTCTATTCAGGCCGGTGACTTGCCGAATCCTGCTTTATGATTCGCAATATGTGCCCAAAACTCGTTATTGAAATATGTAAAAGGACTCTGCAAAGTATTTGCAGAGTCCTTTCTATTCATCATTTTCTATCATGATCACTTGCTTATTTCCCGTCTCAAGACCGGAGCGACTTCTGTTGCTAATCGTTCAATGTTTTTGGCGACTTTATTAAAAGGCATCCCACCTATGTCCATCTGAGCCATAAATCGCTGATGCCCGAACAATTCGTATTGATGCATAACCTTTTCAATAATTTGCTGTGAACTGCCAACGAATAACGCGCTATCTGGACTCGACATCTGGTCGAAATCAGCCCGGGACATACGTGTACTCATTCCTCGTTGACTATTTACATATCCCCAATAATTTGAATAGTAAGGATAGAATTCTTCTCTTGCCTGCTGAGTGGTTTCCGCAATGTATGCGTGCCCAGTAACACCTATGTTCAAATCGTTCACATTGTGCCCAGATGCTATGCCTGTCCTGCGATAAATGTCAACAAGAGGCTTGAAACGAATCGGATCGCCTCCGAGGATCGCTAAAGCCATCCTGGTTCCCAATCTGCCTGCTCGTTCAGCACTCTCAGGAGTCCCGCCAACCCCAATCCATAGGGGAAGTTGCTTTTGTGCGGGCCTAGGTGCAATCTCTGCATGCCCAAGTGCTGGGCGAAAGCGGCCGTTCCACGTGATGTTCTCATGATTGTTTAGCTTTAAAAACAACTCAATATTCTCTTCGAACAAGTCGTCATAGTCATTGACGTTATATCCGAAAAGCGGGAAGGATTCTACAAACGCTCCTCGGCCAGCGATGATTTCAGCGCGTCCATTTGACAGCAGATCCAACGTCGCAAAATCTTCGAATAAGCGGACAGGGTCGACCGTACTTAGTACCGTAGTGGCACTGGTCAATTTAATCTGTTTCGTTACTTGCGCAATGGCAGCCAAGACAACCGGCGGTGCAGAGACGGCATAGTCTAAACGGTGATGTTCACCAACCCCAAAAACATCAAGTCCAGCCTCGTCAGCGAGTTTCGCTGCTTCTATGATTTCTTTCAAACGCTGCCCTGCACTGATTTCTTTACCGGTATGAGGATCCGGTCCAATATCGGCAAGCGTATAAATACCGATGTCAAAACCGGAATTGTTTAATGCACGCTCTTCCTTCATTATCCGTTCCTCCAATAGGCCTTTATATGACTAAATGAATTTCATTTCCTGATGGATCAGCCGTGACATAAACATTGTTTTCTTGTGTCACGACAGCGCCTATTTGCCGCAGCTGCTCAATCACTTTATTTCTCGCTGCTTCATCTGCAAAAACGAGCGTATACCAGTTGAGTCCTACACTGTTCTTCTTAGGTGCAGGAGCTCCAACACCATTCCATGTGTTTAATCCGATGTGATGATGGTATTTACCCGTAGAGATGAAAAGTGCCTGAGTACCGTATCGGTTCACCACTTCGAAACCGAGTCCCTGAATATAAAACTCTTCTGTTTTTTTCAATTCGGATACATGTAAATGAAGATGTCCCATGACTGTACCAGCCGGCAAGCCTTTCCATGACTGCTGTTTCCCACCAGAAAGAAGATCTACAAAATTCAATGGATCAACGGCCATTGCCACTTCACCGTTACGCCAGTCCCAATCGGAAGGATCGCGGTCTATATAGATTTCAATTTGATTTCCATCTGGATCTGATACATATAGAGCTTCACTTACAAGATGGTCTGATGACCCAAATCGCAAACCGATCTCCGCAAAATGTTGCACAATTTTAGCTAAATCAGAGCGTTTAGGGAGAAGAAGGGCAAAGTGATATAAGCCCGTCGTCTTTCCTTGTTTTGCTATAATGTTTTCTGGTTGTTCGATTGACAATAAACTCGTTTTGCCATCCGTCGTTAATTTAGCTGTTGTTTCGGTTTGTTCAAGAATTTGAAAACCGATCATCTCTTGATAAAATGTAAGAGAACGATTTAAATTTTGCACCTTAATCGCTACATGCTCTACAAAAGTATTTGGTTTACGATGAAATCCCATATTATTACCTCCCGTTTTATTTTTCTTCCTCAGAACGAAAGAATTTGTTATCTAGTGAGAAGCGAGAGCCGGTTGCAACAGCAAAATAAATGGACATAGCGAGCAGTACTATTTCCAGTTCATATCCTGCTGTTTGACCATTGCCAAGAAATCCTGCAGAAAGTTTCACTGTAAAAATGGCTCCTAGCATAATAACAACGAACAACACAGAAACAATTCGTATTCCCAACCCTAGTATCAATGCAATACCACCGATTAACTCTACAAATGCAACGATATAAGCTAAAAACCCTGGAATGCCAATACTGTCGAAAAAGCCAGCCGTATTACTTATTCCCCCCTGAAACTTGGATAATCCGTGAATGAAAAAAGTAAGACCTAAAATTGCACGCAAAAGAATGTTACCTGCTTCATGTTTATTCATGATGTTTATTCTCCTTTTTTGTTTAGTTACTTTATGTAAGTTATTATATTTTTATAATCATATTACGTCAAGTAATTTTATTGTTAAAAATAACTTAATGTCAAATTATAATATGATATACTGGAACAGAGGAGTGAAAGAACATGAATCAATCCATTATTTGTCCGCGATTTGAAAAAGCCATCTCGCTTTTAAGTCAGCGCTGGACGGCTTTGGTTATCTATCAATTATTGTCCGGTCCACAACGATTCGGCACCATCCAATCATCTATTGCGATCAGCGGAAGAGTTTTGTCAGAACGATTAAAAGATCTAGAACAACAAGGAATTGTGAAACGTGATGTCATACCAGAGACACCCGTTCGCATTGAATACTCATTAACGGAAAAAGGGTTCTCATTGGAACCGATTTTGAAAGAAATAGAAAAGTGGTCTCAGTCGTGGGTCGAAACAGAGCGCATAGAAAAATAAGATGGATCGCGCCCTTTAAAAATTTTGTTCAATAAAAAAAGGTTACAACCCGGAACAACCGAGTTTGTAACCCTTTTTCTCTTAACGTTACTCATACGTAAAGCCTTGTTTCTTCAACGCAGAAGGCACATTTTTTTTGTACGCTTCAAAACCGGTATCATAAAAAGCCGCCGTTTTCTCAGACCAATTCGCCGACTCTTTTCCATCCGTTCGCTCATTTAAATAACGGCTATACGTCGTATCGTACGCATCTATGTCCTGTTGTACATGTTCTTTCCGGTACTTTTCCTTATGATGGACGGCACGAATGGGAAGCCTTGGTTTCTGATCCGGAAGACTCTCCGGATGCCCCACGGCAAGACCCGTCACAGGAAAAACATACTCCGGCAAATCGAGCAGTTCAATCACTTTTTGAGAATCCTTGCGAATCCCTCCAACTGGAACAATGCCTAGATTCATTGATTCCGCTGCCGCGATCGTATTCGATAATGCGATGCCTACATCGGTCGATCCGACAAGCGCAAATTCAATATTATGGACGATTTCCAATGGTCGATTGTTTTTTTCCGCTGCCAGCTTTGCCCGGTAAAAGTCTAAACAAAA
The DNA here is from genome assembly GCF_001643235.1 of Domibacillus aminovorans. Classification (GTDB taxonomy): domain Bacteria; phylum Bacillota; class Bacilli; order Bacillales; family Domibacillaceae; genus Domibacillus; species Domibacillus aminovorans. The sequence continues at coordinate 54,269 of NZ_LQWY01000034.1, read as the reverse complement.
AACAAAAAAGACAGGGGCTTCCTTTACCCATGTTTGATTGCCGGCCAAAACAGACAGTTCCTGTTTCGTTTCTTTGTTTTGGATTTCGATAATGGTCACCTGTTGTCCGTTCGCCCAATTCGGCGCGGCCATAGCTGCTCTCATCATGACGTCGATTTGATCGTCTGTTACAGATTTTGGCTGAAACGCGCGAACCGAACGATGGTTGTTCAACACATTGATCACTTCGTTCATATGATGCTGCCTCCTTTATATCATCCTTTTTATACTACCACTTTGTTGGGGAAGACTTCTATTCTTGAGGGTATGTTATACTGAAATAGAACAACAGGTATCGTGCCTAAGTCATTTATTTTTAGGAAAGAAGGATAAACATGCCTAAAACGCAAGGATTTCATCTTTATCCATGCGTTTTTGTTTGCTATTTCTATTGTTATTTAACTTTCTATATTAAATGAGATTTCCAATGTTTTTACTTTTTCTCCACATTATCTGAACTACTTATCTTGGATGGCCCCCTTTAATTCTCGATTCCCTCCACTTTAATAAACTTCATGACAAGAAATAAAAAAAAGATTCCGAGTACACTTGCTGTGATATAGCTGACATTAAGATAATTTTTCATCACGAGCGACATAATCGGCGGACCTGCCGCTACCCCGATAAACCTGGCTGAGCTGTAAAAAGAAGAAATCGTGCCCCTCTCCTGCTTTTCGATGTTTTCCGTTACAATGGCGTCAAGAATGGGCAGCAACATGCCAATAGCCATCCCGACAATGCTCGTAACGATTAAAAGCAAGATCAGTTTTTCGCTTGTATAGCCAACAAAAGCGACACTCACTGACAAGACAATTAAACAAATAATCATCATTTTTTTCATTGTTGGCAAATTCCCTTTAATATTGCGGCCGGTAATAAAAGAAGCGACACATAGGAAAAAAAGCGGAATAGCTAGAACGAATCCTTTCTTTATTCCTTTCAAATCGTACATTTTTTCTAGGTTTTCAGATAAAAAAAATAACACGCCAAATAAAATCAGCATGACAAAAGCACCAATAAGAAAGACGGCAAGCAGCCATTTCCCTTCCTTTTTAAACGTTTTTTTCGTGTTTTCCAAAAACTCTTTTAACTTTTTTGGCTCCTCTTTTTCTTTTGGTGCTTTCACAAAGAAAAAAATAAGGGCAATGGAAATCAAACTGAACACGGAAATAGAGAAAAACGGCAAGAACCATAAAACCGCGGCAAATACGGCCCCCAAGATGGGACTTAATACTTTTCCAAATGTGTTGGACGTTTCGATGGTACCTAAACAGGAACTTGTTTTTTCGTCATCATCTTTATACAAATCGCCTACAAGCGGCAAGATGATCGGCATAGCCCCTGATGCTCCTATCCCTTGCAAAATCCGACCGATAATAATCCACATATAGGGATCTTCCATTTTCCATGAAGCAAACCCGGCAATAAGCCCCCCGATTAACGCCAGGATCAAACTGGGCAATATCACTTTTTTTCTTCCTAAACGGTCTGATAAATAGCCCGCTACAGGGATGAGTAAAATAGCCGCTACCGAATAGCTTGTAATGATCATGCTCGATTGAAAGGATGTAATCCCAACCTTTCTTTCCAATATCGGCAGCACCGGTATAAGCATGGAATTTCCAAGTGTCATCACAAGAGGGATGGAGGCCATACTTACCACACACCATATACTTACTTTGTCTGCGCTTTTCTCCATACATACCCCTCAATTCAACTATACGTTATCTTTGAACATTACCTGTATGCTTTCCCTGCTTATTCTTTTTATACAGATAGGTACAGGTTGCTGACTTGTTTTATAAGGGACTAACCTCATTTTTTCCCAACACTTCATTTACATAAATCGATTTCCTTGTGAGAGCCTATTTTCGTGAGGAGGTGTACATATGGAGAAAAATGTGTGCGGCGGCAGTACAGATAAAGAGAAATTTGCCTGGTGGCAGCTCTCCCTTATTGGGGTAGGCTGTATTATTGGCACAGGATTTTTCCTCGGGTCAAGCATCGCTATTCAAATGACGGGCCCTTCTGTCATTTTGGCTTTTTTACTGGCTTCATGTGGAACGTATATTGTCTTTCAAGCACTTGCCAAAATGTCCGCAAAAGATCCGCAAAAAGGCTCTTTTCGCTCCTATGCCAAAAAAGCCTATGGACGGTGGGCTGGTTTTAGCAGCGGCTGGGTTTATTGGTGTTCGGAAATGTTAATCATCGGCAGCCAGCTTACGGCGATTTCTCTTTTGTCACAGTTTTGGTTTCCTCATATTCCTTTATGGATGTTTGCATTAGGATTTGCCGTTTGCGGCCTCCTTGTTCTTTTTATTGGTACAAAAGCATTTGGTAAATTAGCCAGTATATTTGCCGTAACAAAAACTGCCGCTATTTTTATGTTTATTGTCATTGCCGTTTTAGCACTTACAGGTGTAATCGATGGCGGTCCAAAAGAAGGCCTTCCCCGTTCGGTAAATGCCTTTTTTCCTAACGGAGGAATTGGTTTTTGGAGTTCTCTTTTGTTTGCCTTTTACGCCCATGGAGGAATTGAAGTAATGGGCGTCATGGCCATCCATCTCCGTAATAAAGAAGAGGCGCCGAAATCGGGAAAAGTGATGCTTGGGTTGCTTGCCTTGATTTATGTGACGGCTCTGTCGTTAGCCCTATTATTGATTCCGTGGACGACGTTTGAACCGGATAAGAGCCCGTTTGTTGTCGCATTAGCTACTTATCATCTCGACTTTTTCCCGCATGTGTTTAATGGGGCAATCATTATTGCCGGGTTTTCAACGATGTCTGCTTCCCTGTTTTCAGTTACCACAATCCTTTTAACTTTATCTGAAGAAGGGGATGCGCCTAAGATCTTTAGTAAACAGACGAAAAAGAAGTTAAAAGTACCGTTGCCTGCTGTCGCTTTAACGTCCGTCGGGCTTATTCTTTCCATTGTTTCCTCTTTATTATTGCCCGAAAAAGTGTACGAATATATTACAACCGCTGCAGGACTTATGCTGCTTTATAATTGGTTTTTCATTTTACTCATGTACCACAGATTAATCGAACCGTCTTCCGGGGACAAAGTGAAAAGAGTAATCGGGATGATCCTTGTCTTTTTGGCCGTTAGCGGCACACTCTTTCACCCGACAAGCCGGCCTGGATTTTTTATCAGTTTAGCCTTCATCACCGTGATCGGCATTGTCGTCTTATTTCTTCGGAAAAGATGGAAAAAAGAAGAGACGAAGGAAAGCCCTGCGTAAGCGGATCAAAACAGGACCTGATACGCCTGAATACCAAAATAAATCCCGAAGCCGATCATAGAAATGGAAGAAAGAACAGAGATGAATTCCAAGAGCGTGGTGGATAAAAATCTCCGGGCGCCACTGGATAGAAAAGCCATCGTTAAGTCCCATAAAAGAACACCCGATATAATGGCCATACTGTAAATCATGACTTGGTTTTCTGTAAAGGCGTCGGCTGTTTCTGCAAGGACAGAACCATAGATCCCCAGCCAAAAAAGGATTGTGAGCGGGTTTAACAGAGACATGAAAAAACCAGATAGTAAGGATCTTCTAAGCGGGATATTTCTACCGGATCTTATATCCACCTCAATTTTATGCAGTGTCAGTAAGTTTTCTATACCGGTATACGTAAGAACAAAACAGCCAAACAACCAGAGAAGGGTTTGCATAAATGGCAGCTCAATAAAGTGGCCAACGCCAAAATAAACCAGGATCATATACAAGACGTCGGCTGCTAAAGCACCAAGACCAAAAATCCAAGCATGAAAAAAACCATTTTTAATGCCTGTATCGAGTTGCGCCGCATTAACAGGGCCTACTGGTGCAGCTAACGATATGCCTAAAAAGATATAGGTCAGGAGCGAATTCATAAAGTAGCCCTCCGTTAAAATGATGTCTTGGCATCTTATTCAGAGGGAATAGCTTGTACGACTGTCTAAAGGAGAAATTTTCATGAGCAAACAGAGTATTCTTTTCCTCTTTTTATTAAGGTCTTCCATTTCATTTTGATTGACCTACTATATCTATTACATGCATATATATGATGAACATAGGGAAATCCAGATAAAAAGTACGGGGTCCCTTGTTAATACTTGAGTGACCGGCTTCATGCAGGCCCGAACCAATCGGGCTTTTACAGGCAGCCAATCCCAAACAGAGCCTTCTTTTCTTGAAGTTAAAGATCTTACTGTCCGTTAATGCGGAATAAATAGATATCAGATAGAGGGTGATAGAATGGTCATTTTTATGGAAAAGGCACTCCTTTTTATGATTACATTGCGACTTCTTTCAGGAAGCATCGAGATCACAGCTGCGATGTTGATGCTTAAATTTAATAATTTAGAAAAAGCCTTTTATATTAATAGCCTGCTTGCATTAGTAGGCCCCGTGATCTTAATCGTGACGACGGGAATTGGCCTATATGGACTTGCGGGGAAAATGCCCTTAACAAAAAGCATTGGTCTCGTATGCGGGGTTTTGCTTATTCTTTACAGTTTACGTTCTAAATGAACAGGAGGAGAATGAAGATAAAAACAAAAAAATTTTATAAGGAGAGGACCGATTCGGCATAATTGATGATTCGGTCCTTTTTGTCATTTTTTCTTCAAAATAAGGAGGCTTATTCAAAATGACGTATGATTCATAAAACTCAGTAATAAAAAGCCCGGTCCATCCTCAAAGATGAAACGAGCTTTGAAATTGTTTAGCATAGAGTATGGAGAAGTCATCCGCTTTTTTCTTCATACTTTACCGATTCCTGTTTATGTGCCGTTAAGAAAGCCTCTGTAATCAGCAATATTTCAGCTGAATTATTATAAATCACTGTATTTTCCGGTATATAAATGTTTTCCATTACAATTGCCCTTTCAATAAAAGATCCACGTCCAATTCGCGCATTTGGCATGATAACGCAATCTTTCATAAAAGCGTCTTTTTCCACTTCGACGCCCTGGGACACAATCGAATGTTGAATTTCTCCATCAACGATACACCCTTCATTTAAAAGCGAATGTTTAACAACCGCGTTATATCCCATAATTTGCGGCGGCTGATTGGAAGGAACCGAATAAATGCGCCATGAAGGGTCATATAAATCCAATTTCTTTTCTCGATCCAGCAAATCCATATTTGCTTCCCATAAACTTTTAACTGTTCCAACGTCTTTCCAGTATCCCTTAAACGGATAAGCAACCAATTTCTCTTTATCCGCAAGCATTGCTGGAATCACATCTTTGCCAAAGTCATTGGTTGAATCTGGATTATGAGCATCCCGTTCCAAATATTTTTTCAATACGGACCATTTGAAGATGTAAATACCCATTGACGCAAGATTGCTTGCCGGGTTTTTCGGTTTTTCATCAAAGCGCGTCACGTGATAAGAATCATCTATCTTCATAATGCCAAAACGGCTTGCTTCCTCCCACGGTACCTCAATAACGGATATCGTTGCATCGGCTCCTTTCTCCATATGATAATCAAGCATCAAATCATAATTCATTTTATAAATGTGGTCACCTGATAAAATTAACACATGCTCTGGGTCATATTGGTTTATATAATCAAAGTTTTGATAAATGGCATTGGCTGTACCCGAATACCATTTCACTTCAGATGAATTAGCGTATGGCGGAAGAACAGTCACCCCGCCATTGCTGCGGTCAAGGTCCCATGCACTGCCAATACCGATATATGAGTTTAACACGAGTGGCTGATATTGAGTCAAAACGCCAACCGTATCAATTCCTGATTGAGCACAATTGGAAAGAGGAAAATCAATGATACGATATTTCCCTCCAAATGGCACTGCCGGTTTTGCTATGTTTTCAGTCAATTGTTTTAACCGACTCCCTTTTCCTCCCGCAAGGAGCATTGCTATACATTTTTGTTTAGTCATGTTGTAAGTTCTCCCTTTTTATCTTTTGTAAAGTCTAAAAATATCCATATTTTTTAGCATACCCTATTTGAACTGTCGTAAACCTGTTACCGTTTACATATTTCTTCCACTAAGCTATTCAACTGAATTTTTAAAAACCTGTTTTACAAAAGGACAGCCGGGTAACATAATATGGTAAATAATTACAACCCACTCTTAGATGCTCAAAAAGGACCTTCTAAACAAGATGATAATCCTACACTACTCTCTTTAGGAGGAATAAAATGAACTCGATAATTTTATTTTATGGTTTTATCATTATTCCAAGCCGGATTCGACATATCGTGTATAATTGGATTGCCAAGAATCGTTATAAATGGTTCAGGAAAAAAGAAAGCTGTATGCATACCTTGTACGTTATTTTTCCCATTATTTTTATGAAAAATCCGCTGATAATTTTATTTCTTCTCCCCATACTATAGGAACGGGAACGCGCGCACCCGAGTTCGAATTAGACGAAAGGAGACGAAAGGATATGGGAAGAGACGGGAATAAAAAAGGCAACCGCAACAAAAATTCGTTGCCACAAACACCAAAACATTCAAAAATACTTCCAGACAAATTGAATGAAGAGTTTTCCACTGAGATGAATGGAATCAATAAACGAGAACGAAAAAACGCACGAAGAAAATAAGTTGCTGTTACGCCTGAGGAGGAGATCGTATGGAATTAGTACGGGCAAAACAAATTGTGTCTACTCCATCATCCGATGTGGAAGTTCAATTTAACGGTGTTTCCGTCTGGATTGATGAAATCCATGACAATGGAAAAACGGCGACTGTCCATTTACGCGGGCTGGGAGAGGAACGGACCGAAGTGGGCATAGAAGACCTTGAAGAAATCACACATTAAGCAACTAAACAACCATCCTTTTTTGTTGAAAAGGATGGTTGTTTTCCAAATAAAACAAATGCTTCGTGCTTCAAAACGGTCTAGCAGCTGTTCAAACATCCAGCCGTTTCAGCAGTTTGATCGTTTTTGACATATCAACGATGCCGTTATCATCTGTCTGTATGTAATTGTCTTTCACGAGGACCGTCATCGTTTTTCCCATTCTCGGTTTATCTGGCTTTCGAAATGACAGATCCTGCAATTGAGGCAGACTTAACAAGTAAGCCGCACCATTTTTGCGGGCTTTCCGCTGTTTTTCTTTCTGTTCTTCCACGATTTTAATACAAAGACGCGTTTCTTCGACCTGGAAATAATACGGACTATTTGAATTTTGTCCCCACCAGAACGCTTGAAAGCCCCTGTTTTGATTCGGCACATACCCCCAATTTCCTTCAATCTCTTCTTGAAGGCGGCGAAAAAACCCTTGCTAGGAAAAAGAATGCCACTTCTCAACCGGCCATTTTTTGTACGATTGATAACTGAGAATTCAACACATTACCCGACGTCATTCATTTTCACTGTCAACTTCACATTTTTAAAATACTTATTTAAGTTAGTCTAGTCGGGTAGAAATCAGATTTCTTTATCTTTTCAGCAAGAAAATTTATAAAAAAGGAGAAATATAGAAAAACTCTGCAGAGATTTCTCTCCACAGAGCTTCACTTTATCATTTGAAAGAAGTGGGTATAATCCTTTTCCCCTCCTCCCCTTTGCTGATTCAACAAGTTCTATAGTAAACTGGTATAATCTTCGAAATTTAATTTTTCAAAAAAATTAAAACAATTTGCGTTTTTTAAAATTGAATGATAGTTAAAATGTTGTTATACTATTGAACAAGGAGGTGCAATACTATGGCTCAAACTGTTCTTTGTGAAGTCAATAACTGTTCATATTGGGCTTCTGGAAATAAGTGTAACGCAGAGACTATTTATGTAGTAAGTCATCATGGTAAGGTAGCTTCTACTACTGAAGAAACAGACTGCAAAACATTTAAACCAGAAGCTTAATAAAATAACACCATTTGCGTTTTTTAAAATTGAACGATAGTTAAACTGTTGTTATATTATTCAACAAGGAGGTGCAATACTATGGCTCAAACTGTTCTTTGTGAAGTCAATAACTGTTCATATTGGGCTTCCGGAAATAAGTGTAACGCAGAGACTATTTATGTAGTAAGTCATCATGGCAGAGAAGCTTCTACTACTGAAGAAACAGACTGTAAAACATTTAAACCAGAAGCTTAATAGGATAAGGTTAATTTAAAGTAGCCAATATTTTGGTTACTTTTTTTATATAAATATTTCCAATCAATTGATATAGATTATCATTATTAATTGATGTATTTAATATATCAAATCGAAGTAACTTCCGTCAAGTAGACGGTAATAAAAACAATCATATTTTTTTTATTCACACTCATTTTAAAACTTTGCTAAGTTAGGTAGTTCAAATATGTAAATTGTCCCTCATTGTCACTAAACTTCTCTCTACTTCCTGTTGAACGAGCTTGATAAACGAATCATTATTCCCTTAATCCGCTTTACCTATTGCTGAATAATAGTCAATTCGTTCTTCTCGGAGTATCATTGGATTTCCACCACTTGATGTTTTGATCATCAAATTTTAATCTGAATCATTAGCGAACGATAAACCTTTATCAGCGAGAGCACGGCGGAGTTGATCCATCGCTTTTGGACCCATCCCATGCAGCTGCAAAATATCGGCTTCACTGAGCTTCGTGAACTGCTCTAGCCGCACATACCCAGCTCCTTCAAGCGCTCGTCTTGCCGGCCTGGCTAACTTAGCCGGAAGGTCGCTTTCTTTCGCCTGATCCTTCTCTGTCATCATGATTCCTCCCTTTATTTCTGATTGAAGTTTCACTTTATAAGAAAATCAAAACTTGTATAAGTGTAAGTGCAGCTGTTCCCGCTATTGGTGCCATTTTTAAAAAAATGAACCCATTCGTCGTTGAAATGAATGGCTCAAGCGGGTTTTTTGCGGGTGAAGCGAGAACGTTGATCAATTGCTCCCATCTTTTCCTTTTCAGTTTCATAGGGAAATCAGGAACATCCACGTGATATTCATCTAATTTCGTACGCAGATGAGGCTCCTCTTTAAAGGGATCTTGTTTCATCATCGTCTCTCTCCCATTCTTCTTTTAATCGTTGGATCGCCTTGTGCAATCGTGATTTAACGGTCCCTATCGGAATGTCTAGAATTTCGGCCATGTCCTTTTGAGTCATATCATGATAATAGAAAAGTAAAATAACTGCACGCTGTATGTCAGGAAGCTTTGCGACTGCTTCACGAATCGTCATTCGATCGGCATGATGGAATTCTTCTTTCCCGATGGGTGTGAGAAAAGGCAAATAGGTCCGTAATTTTTTGCGGCGATTTAATTTGGCGATCATTAATCGGTAGGCGATTTGAAAAAGATAGGGTTTTAATTTCCCTTTACTTGGATCGTAGTAATGCTTGTAACGTTGTAGTTTGACAAACGAATCTTGAACGATATCAATGCTTAATTGCTCATCTCTCGTATAACGGAAAATAAACGAATAAAGAGGCTGTTTTAACAGGTTGTATATGCCTCCTAACGCGTCATCATCTCCATTTTGATACGCGATCATTAATTCATCTTCCCGTTCAATCAATATCATCTCCCCAACGTTCCTTAATCGATTTTAACGTCAACGACACCCGAGAGACTAAGTAAATAATCGATACGAGTGTCCACACTTGTGCCTGGTTTGTAAAAAATTGTACGAAAACATTCTCAACCGTTTCCCCGGAGGAAATGAACATATTTAGCGCTTGAACACAAACAATCGAATAGATGGCTAGAATAAGCGTAACCGTATCGAATACATTCCATCTTAAATATATTTTCGTTTTCTTATAATTGATTTTACCATTTTCACGGACAACGTACTTACGATCCATTGGAATCGCAATTGCTAAAATGGAAACCAACAAAACACCTGCAACGATCAGTGAAACCACCCAACCTGTATCCATTTGAACATCCCCTATTTCCTTTCTTTACTGACTATACAAACGAGAAAGCGAAAAGGTTCATTTAAATACAAAAAAACTACACCGTTGTCGGATGTAGTAATTGTGTAATGCTACCTGCTAACCCATATGTTCATGATGAGTTCTACCGTAGCGCCAAAAACTCCCTAGCTATTTTTCTTTCATCATATATAGGTTGAATATATTTTTTCATCACATAGGGTGAAGTCATAACCGAAAGAAGGGCTCCATAATCAAGATTGAATGCTACTTCGTCTCCTATTTTCAAATCCACTTTTTTCGCATCAAGAATCGTATGGTCACTGCTTGATCCTAAAATATCTATATCCAGTTTTGGGATGAGTCCACTCACAAGCACATCCTGAATGCCTACCCCAAGGATGGCTCTTCTAATGTGCCCGCGATCTTGCCATGTTGGAGAAATTCCAAATGCATTTTGACCTATTTCTCCATCAGGTACGGATGACTTTATTTTTGATTCGATGACCTCAGATATGAAGGTGAAAACGTCTGTAAATAATTCGGGTATTCTTTTACGACCAAGTGTTTCTCTCCCTAAAAATATGGATTCGCCCAATCTTAAATTGTTGATAAGCCCTCTATTCTCAGCCGTCATAAACCAATTATAATTGGCTGAATTTCCTCCTGAAACATAGAGAAGCGGCAAAGCAAATTTTCGCTCCACTTGGATAGCGAGTGAAGATAACGTTCTCATCTTCTCGTTATTCGGTTTGACTCCTCCAAAGCAGGAAAAATTGGCCCCAATCCCGACCATTTTAATTCCTGGAAGTTTCAATACCTCTTGAACATGCCAATCGAGATCGAGCGGCATGATTCCTTCTCGTAAATCACCCATTTCGATCATAAGAATAATTTTATGCACCTTTTTGTTTCTTATCGCGGTTTCTGAAAGACTCTTCATGACCGCTATCTCCGTATTCATACTAATATCAGCATATTTTATGACTAACTCAACCTCACTTAAAGCAGGTGTTCGTAATAAAATAAATTCTGCCTGAATACCGGCATCACGCATTTTCTTAAGGTTTATTATTTTTGAATCTGCTAACAGACGAATGCCCTTATTCACAAGAACGTTTGCAATCTCTGGCTGTCCGCAAACTACTTTTGTCACACCCATAAGGCCAATTTCTTTTGAAGCATACAAATTGAAGAGTTTTTCTGCATTATGTGCAAGCTTACCAAGATTAATTTCAATCCTTGGTGTGATCAGGTCAATCAATTGGCCAGCACTTTATTCTTCTTATCCCCTATTTCTGGGAATGCCTCAAAGATGCTGGAGATAAGCTTGTCACATCCATGCTTTAAAACATCGGTCGTTGGAAGTTGTAATTGGTCTTCATACTCTATCACAACATCCTCAATTTCTTCATCTGACATGTTTTCATGGTTAATGGTAATCGCAATGACCTTTGAGCTTGAAAAGTTTTCGACTAGCTCAATCTCACTTTTAATCGTTGGCATTTTCATAAAGCCAAAATCGCCTAAATTCTTTCGTTTCGGAGGATGTTGAATGATCACCGCTCCCGGTCTTGAGCCTCTTATAATTCCACAAGAGCTTACATACGCTGGATGACTTAAAGCGCCTTGGCCTTCCACAATAATAATGTCAGGATGCTCCTCATCATAGGCTTTCATAATTTGATTTTCAATTTCACCAATCATAAACTGCAGAGGCATGGCATCGATCGCCACCCCATATTTAGCTCCTTGGATAATACCTGTTTGTCCCGTCGCCACAAAAGCAACGTTCAATCCCTTTTCTAACAAAGCAGCTTCAAGAATAATAGAGGTCGTTCTCTTGCCAACTGCGCTATCTGTTCCAAGAACGGCTACAATCGGGGTTTGAATGTCTAAAATTCTTCCTGAAAAAAGATGTAAATCCTTACTTTGTGGCGGCTTTCGAATATCTTGAATAGTCACGCCATATTGAATGGATTGATTTAAAAATTCCGCGTCTTCCGTAAAGAATTCATGAAGGGGATTGACGATATCCATCTTGAGTTCCATTGCTTTCATCACGATCGCTCTTTCATCCTTTTTTAAAAAGGCTTCCGCAGGCGCAATGCCGTAAATGAAATGATTTGGTAAATAGGCCAATGTTTCAATCGCATGCTCAAGGCTTTCGAATATCGGGATTCCATTTTTTTTGCCCTCAAGATACTCCCCTGCATCTAGCCCAGCCTTCGTACTATCAATGACTCCAGTAATCTGATATTTTCTTGAACTTCTCACAAGTCCATTGGCGGTCTTCCCGTCCATCGTTCCAAAATGATCTTCACAATAAATAATGGCCGTTTTTCTCATTATAATTCCCCATCCCTTTTTTAGGTTTATACATTCAGATCAGAGGAAATTTTACATTTTTATACACAAAAAAACACCTTAACAATAATAGAAGACAACAAGCAGGCTTACAGCCCAGACACTAATCACGTAAGGTGTTTTTCGAATATCAAATTTTTTCCATTCCTTAATTTTAAGTATACCACATATTTGATAATAAGCCATCTTTACGACCTAAGATGAAATAGGCAATAGAACTAGGAACAAACTAAAAGAAGCGTTTAACCCCTTTTCACCCTCTTTGTTCTGCTCCTACATGTTAAAGTTTGAACTACCCACCACTTAACACCCTTACAGGTTGTTTGAAGTGAGGGATTCCTAAGAACAGCAGCGTACCCCACCCAGTTATGGATTAGGCGATCCCCGTAATTCCTACGGTTATAAGTCTTATCGCTTCATTTTTAAGATTTATACTTGCGGCAGCTGGTGGCACCTTGATTTTATATGGGGATTATAAGGCGTGGATTCACCGCTTCAATTTGTTACTGGAGAGAAAAACGTCGTACTCGGTCTTGTCTCTTCTAAAACAGGGGAACTTGAAGAAAAAGAACAGATCATTACGCACATTCAAGAAGCGTCCCATTACGTGCCGCTTGATCGGCTCGCCTTAAGCCCACAATGCGCATTCGCTTCAACAGAAGAAGGAATCATTTTAACCGAAGAACAACAATGGGCGAAACTGCACTTCATTAAAGATATTGCAGAAGACGTGTGGAAATAATCAAAAAAAACAGGCAGGAGAAAGTCCATCTCTCTTGTCTGTTTTTTTGTTGTGTTAGGGGTTTTTAAACCGGCATATTGCTCTCATTATGTAGTCGCGGGAATGAGCGCGAATGAGTTATACTACTTTACTCGTGAGTGCCGCCTCGATTTCAGCTTTCAATTCATCCGCAGATAATTCTGTAGGATATTGATATTCTTTGTTATTGATAAAAACAGTAGGCACCATTTTCACATTTCTGCGGATGGCCTCTGCCGTTACGTTCAAGCTAATTTCGGTATTTTGCGGTTCTTCTTTTAATTGATATTTTTCTGCTAATACATTTTTGATTTCTTGATTATTCAATTGATCCCATTGTCCTTGTGTTTCAAATAATTCCTTTAAGATTTCTTTTACGCGCGATGGATTCTCATAATCGAGGAATAGGTTGATTAACGTTCCATTTAGCAGCATCTCTCTCGGCTTGTCATAATGTTTGACAATGAACTCAACTTGCTCATTATCTAAATAGTCTTTTAAAACATCCTCCGCAATGCCAAAAAATGTAGCGCAATAAGGGCACGTTAAATTCAAAAATACTTCAACCTTTACAGGCGCATCTTTTTGTCCAAAACTCAATTGTGTATTCTCAATCTGATTCGTCATCTCTCTCACTCGCTTTCCGGAAAAATTTAATTCTTATTTTCACAAAGTATAATAATTCTTACTGAAATTGTCAACATTAAAATTACAGAATATTCATTATTAAAATGGATTCGTTACCCAAAGACTGGAAGACGGAATAAAGACACGCGGATGCAATTTTAATTGAGCAAGCATATAGTCCGCTAAATCCTCTGGCTGCATAAACTTCTCCGAATCATGATCCTGAACGTTCTCTTTAGAGACAAATTCCGTCGCGAACATACTCGGCGTTAAGGCAGAAACACGAATATTATGTTTGCGTACATAAAAAAGACAGCAGAATCGCTGCCTTCACGTTAATGAGAAGGTAGAAATTTTAAGGGTCCCCTTTTTATTTTATAGGTCTTACAAAATGAATTCCCTAAATTATTGGATGATCACTTCATTTCGAGGAAACTTTGCCTTGAATTTCAATTTTAACATCTGCTTTTTTCAACAAATTTCCAACTTCGCATCCTTTATCTGCCGCTTCCATCGCTCTTTGTGCTGATTGTATTTGTTCTTCTGATGCACCAGCAGATAAAACAATATGAGGATAATGGATAATTTTAAATTCATTATCAGATATGTTTGCCTCAGAATTCACCGTAAGTTCCGCTACAGGCAGTTTTCTACTTTCAAGTGTAAACACAAGCATTGCTGTATAACAAGTTGTCACGGACGAGACAAGAACCTCTTTTGGATTCGCTCCATTCCCGCTGCCGCCTTTAGCTGTTGGTATAGCTATTTTTGTATTAAGAGATTCTGCTCTAAGCGTTCCATTCCCTTTTACCCCGCCATCCCAAACAGCATTCACATTTATTTTCATATCAGCCAAATTTAACACTCCTTCAAATAAGTAATTTACATACATATCATGCCTATTCAAGTATGTTTTGATTCTACTTGTATCGTAAGTACTTCATTTTGTAGATTCGCCAGTTTCCAAAGGAAGTGAAGGATCAGTGGCCCATTCTGTCATGGAACCATCATAGATCGTAACATCTTTTTTTCCAAGTTTGTTTAATACGAGGGCGTTCCACGTTGCCGCAATCCCACTGCCGCAATACGTAACGACCTTTTTATTCGGATCAAGGACGCCTGTTGACTCTACTTTCTGTTTCAAAGACGCTTCATCCAGCAATGTGTTTGTATCTGGTTTTAAGAAATTTAAAAACGTTTTTTGGGAACGGCAAAAAACCCGGCCGCTGGGGTGGGCCGGGTTTTCTTTGTCTATTTATTTGTTAGCTTTACGATAGAAATAAATGTGCCCTCTTCAGAATATATTGCACCAAAAATGGTCGTAATTGTGGTGGTGAATCGACGAACGTTCGTAAAAGTGTACTTTTACGAGCAGATTTGATAAGTTTACATGAGTCTCCTTATCTATTTTCAAATGTTATGTGCTTCAAACAGATCCGGTGAGAAAATAGATCCTTTTATTTAAAATAAAAAAGAAGAGGAAGTGACATGAATGGGTCTTAAAGAAAATTCAAAAAAGATCGTATCAACGGCGAGTGACATGCTGAAAGATGAAAAAAACAGGGAAAAAGCGAAAAATATTGCTTCTTCTGTCTTAGCACAAGCCAAAAAACTGAAAAAGAAATAAGTTATGATTAAGATAGAGCATGATTCCATTTAGGAATCATGCTCTTTTATTACCCGTGGGCTATAGAAGCTGCATTCAGCTGCTGAGAAACCAAATTTCCCTTTCCAAAACGATCCAAAAGTATGAATCTAGCTTGAAGGTATCTCCTTTTTCAGGCACCTTATCACATTGTACTTGATTCCAGACACCGATCGTTCCTGTCTATCAGGCCGTTCATCGCTGTCCTATTCATTAATAAAATACCCCGCCACAGAAGCAGTGTCGTTTCATTTATTATTTAAAACATTTCTTCATCATTTATATTGGCCGTATGGATTATGTAGAAACAACTCATGTTATTCTAATCTATTGGGACTGCGGATAAGAATTCTTGCTTGCCGATATTTTTTCCATTGATTCGATCCTTTTTGACAATGAGACATTTTCTTTCTCAAATCCGCTAATGTCTTGGCACGGAATTGAGAAAGACTACGTATCGCCCGTCTCGATACCAATACGGCTTTGTCTTCTGTTGCCACTGTGAACGCATCGATTTCACCTAAATCCCCGCCCACCGCTTGAAAATCATCTGTAAACTAGTTGCCCTGTGGTCGTCATATTGAATCACAACAGGCAATTTCATCTACATCTGTACCTCTAATTTCCTGTCACTCCGCCTCGTTGTCTAGACTTCTCATCTTTTTTAAGCCGTGCATGATTTCATACTTCTCACGGCCAAAATAATCATGAAGCTCTAAATAATATTTATAAAGTTCATCATAAATTCGCACATTTTCCACGATAGGAAGGAAAGTTTCTTCTTTCACTTTTGCCATATTCTCAGCTGCTTCGAAAATCGTATTGTAGCCGCCCCTTAGCTCTCCTGCTGCAACGGCTGCATACATGGCTGCACCAAGAGCAGTTGTTTGATTAGAGTCTGGTATTTTAATTTCTCGATTCGTAATGTCGGCATAAATCTGCATAAGCAATTTATTTCGTTGCGGCAAACCGCCACTCGCAAAAATTTCATTAACCTCGATCCCAGCCTCCGTATAATTTTCAATAATTTTTCTCGTACCAAATGCTGCCGATTCTAATAAGGCTCGATAGATTTCTTCCGGTTTCGTCGCTAATGTAAGCCCCACAATGGTCCCGGATAAATTGGCATCTACTAAGACAGAACGGTTTCCATTCCACCAGTCCAAGGCAATAAGGCCAGATTGTCCTGGTTTATAGTTGGATGCCTTTTCCTCCAATAACTGATGCACACTCTTTCCTGCTTCTTCAGCTTGTTTTACGATATAACTTGGCACTGCATGATCTACATACCAAGCAAAAGAATCCCCTACAGCTACTTGTCCTGTCTCATAACTGTAATAGCCTGGAATGATTCCATCTTCTACAATTCCGCATACACCTTCAATTTTTTCCTCTTTATCCGCGATCAGCATGTGACAAGTAGATGTCCCCATCGCCATCACAAACTGCCCTGGACGCACAGCGCCAACTGCAGCTACTCCTGCATGGGCATCAATAATTCCGACAGCCACAGAAGTTCCCGGTAAAAGCCCTAAACGCTGGGCCATTTCTTCTGTCAGTTCTCCTGCCTTTTCGCCAATGGATTGAACCGCTCCGCGCATTTTTGTTTCTAAAATATTTTCAAGACGAGGATTCAGCGCTTTAAAAAAGGAGGGCTCTGGATACCCGTTTTGCTTACTCCAAAATGCTTTGTAGCCGCATGTATTACTACTACGAATAAGATTGTCTGTTAATCGAGAGGTGATCCAGTCACATACTTCCATAAATAAGTCTGTTTCCTCAAAAATCTCTGGTGCTTCTTTTAGGATTTGGAGGATTTTAGGGAACATCCATTCCGAAGAAATTTTCCCGCCATAGAGGCTTAAAAATTCTTCTTCCCTTTCCTTTGCCAACTGGGTAATTTCATCTGCTTCACCTTGTGCCGCATGATGTTTCCATAATTTCACCCAACTATGCGGATTGCTTTCCCATTTTTGATCAAAACATAATGGATTTCCTAATTTGTCTAAAGGAAGAATAGTTGACGACGTAAAGTCAATTCCTATTCCAATGACATGACTTTTATCTATTTGCGCCATACTTATTACTTTAGGGACTGATTGGTAAAGTACATCTAAATAATCTCCTGGATGTTGTAAAGCCCAATCTTGTTGAAGAGGTTTTCCATTCGGCAATACCTCGTCTAAAACTCCATGTTTATATTGGGTTACGTGAGTGGCGATCTCCTCCCCAGTCATGACGTCAACCAATAATACTCTTCCTGATTCCGTTCCAAAATCTACTCCAATTGTATATTTTCTAGTCAAATCGTTTTTCCCCTTTCCTAATCTTTAACTTAGTAGTCTTCTTCCAAAAAAGCAAGATAAGAAAGAAGCCCAAAGCCAAGCAGGAGCCCCACACAAAGAACCATCATCCAATTTGAAATGTGCGATAGGAATGAATCTGTCCTTGTCGAATATGGATTATGTAGAAACAACTCATGTTGTTCTAATCTAATGGAACTGGAGGTACATAATATGAATACAGAATCTACTTGCCGACTTATTCGTTCGGCCAAAACATATCATGGCAAACAGGGGTTTGACTACTTAGGAGCCATCTCAAAAGAAAGCGTCGGTTCTAAAGGGATCTGCATGCATTTATTGACGATTCCCCCGGGCCAACGAGCAAAAGCACATCTTCATCAAGACCACGAGACAGCCATCTATATGCTTCAAGGGAAATCAGCCATGTGGTATGGTGAGAAACTTGAGCAGCATATGAACGTAGACGAGGGAGACTTTTTGTATATTCCGGCAGGTACGCCCCATCTTCCTTATAATCCCGATGAATTTGAATCTTGTACAGCCCTGATTGCTCGTACGGATCCAAATGAACAGGAAAGTGTCCTCCTCCTCCCAGAACTTGATTCCTTATGGGAAAAGAAACAGTCGTAAGCGGAACCGTTATCCATTCTTGTTGAAATTAAAACGGAAACAATTTAACTTTATTTTGTCCCGTGCTGAAGCCAATGATTTCGCGGTTGACGTTTTTTATTTCACTTCTGAATAAAACTCATTTCCACTGTATTCTAAAATCACACAAATCAATCAAAGCAAAAAGCCCGAGGACATAAATATTCTCAGGCTTTTTGGAGACTTTTATTTCACTTTGTCTTGCAGCACTTCTTTCAACAACTCAATCGCACTTTCTTCACTCGGATCGTTGGTACCAAGTTCACCCCGGAAAGCTTTTGAAAGAATAGTCTGTTTTAGCGTTTCCAGTTGTTCCTCAACATGTAGAATTTTCAAGGAGTCTGTTTCTTTTTTAAATATAGCAACCAATTTCTTTTCAATTTCCTTTGCCTCATCTAGTGGCGGTACTGGTATTAATATAGATTCTACTGCCTTAGAACCTACGTTACCTTGGTTTACTCCCCCTGTCTCAAAACCAAAAAAAGTATTTCTAAATGTAGATGATTGAAGATAGTAGAAAACATACTCATCCATTCGTTTAGGCTTTAACGACAAAATACGTTGATTAAGTAGTAACGGTTTATCTGTTCCATCCACTTTAACCGCATAGCCATAGTCTCTTTTATATTTCGTTCCCGTCAAGGACAATAAAATATCTCCATTTTTAATGGTGTATTTCTCGAGAATTTTCACATCATATTCTTTAGGCAAATAGACAGGATTTCGTTCTAATGCTAATTTATTTTTATATAGATTCCCCATTCTAATGAGCTGGATGCCTTGATCTACAAAATCCTTGCTCTTAAATGCATAACCATTCTTAAATTCAGCAATATCTTTTAGAGTGCTCCATCTCCATGTATCTGGTATCTCATAAGGCATTGTCGAGTCGTTTGATATGGAAACTTGAATAGATTTATTCTCTTCAATATTTTGATTTTCTAATCTCCATGAATTTGTTAGCTCCCCGCGAAACGCCTTATCCAAAATAGCCGCTCGACGAAGTTCAAACGTTTCTTTCGCTTCCTCAATCAACTGCTTTGTTTCTTCCATTTTATTTAAAAGGCGCTCTATTTTCCCAGCAATCCTTTTTTGCTCATTTAAAGGTGCTACTGGTATAGGGACTGTCTTTAAATTCTTTTGATTCAAACTCACTTGATTGACAGCTCGATTGACTCTTTCTCTCACATCTTTTCTAAATTGATAGGACCTCATATAGTATTGAGCATATTCTGGAGCTACTTTCTCCTTGAAAAGTCCTATCTTTAATAAATTCATCCCATGCACTAAAGGAAGATCACTCCCCTTAATTAAAGCTGTTTTCCCAACATGTTCTATACTATTAATATGACTTAGCACAATATCATTAGGTTGATAATAATCCTTCTCTTTAACAGAGCTAACTTCTTCAATATATCCAATTCTATTTAAGTCAATCTCGTTATTTTGTACGGATTCAATTCTCGT
Source organism: Domibacillus aminovorans (assembly GCF_001643235.1). Lineage (GTDB taxonomy): Bacteria > Bacillota > Bacilli > Bacillales > Domibacillaceae > Domibacillus > Domibacillus aminovorans. Next base: position 34,567 of record NZ_LQWY01000034.1, on the reverse strand, counting down.
TACCTTTACTCCCAAACCATCTTTATTTTGTTTAACCGTAGTGCCATTTTTAATTTCTTGTGCTATTGTATCGACATATGTCCACACCCAATTCTTTGGCACCCTATATGGTTGCTCTTCCTCTGGCACAAAAGCTTCTTCCAGCAGTTCTTCGATGGTCTTCTGTTTCTTACTCATTGCGTGACCACCTTGTCTTCTTCCACTTCCCTAAGCTCTTCCACAACTTCATTTAATAAATCCATCGCCTGCTGAAGTTTCATTATCGCTTCTTCTGCCGAATCAATTGGATCTGGCAGATTTTCATAAGCAGATAATGAGTCATCAGCAATCAATCCGATATCTAAGCTGTCATCCTTTTTCGCGATTTCTTCTCGTGTATACTTGTTCCAGCGTTCATCTTCCACTTGAGAACGGTCTTCTGCCACATAGGCTTTCATGAAGTTTTCAAAATGAGCCATCGTTAACTGATTACGTTTCCCAAATGAAGACATATTTGTGCGAAGGTCATATACCCAAACGTCTTTTGTGTTATCTTGGTCTGTTGTTCCTTTTGTGAAGAATAAGACATTTGTTTTAACACCTTGTGCATAGAAAATACCTGTTGGCAAACGTAAAATGGTGTGTAAGTTACATTTGTTCATCAAGTCACGACGAATTTGCGCACCGATGCCGCTTTCAAACAAGACATTATCAGGGATTACAACCGCTGCACGTGCTTGTCCGTCATCTTTGAGCCCATTGTAAATGACCTGTAAGAAGTTCAACTGCTTATTTGATGTTTCAAATGTTAAGTCATCACGTGTCACACGTTCGCCGCCTTTTTTCGTACCGAATGGCGGATTGGTGAGGATCACATCAAAGTTTTTCATCCATTTTCCGTTACTTGACAACGTATCACCTTGTTCTAAGCGTCCTTCCATATCGTGCAGCAATGCATTCATTAACGCTAAGCGGTGCGTGTCTTTGACGAGTTCCATACCAGTAAAGGCTTCCTTTTTCTGAAAGTCTGCTTCTACCGTTTCTAAATCAAAATAGTTATCCGTTTTTTCTTTGACGTACCGATCTGCCGCAATCATAAAGCCAAATGTACCAGCTGCCGGGTCATTGCACCGCTCACCGGGTTTTGGATCAATTAATTGCACCATAACGTCAATAAGTGGTCTTGGTGTAAAGTATTGTCCCGCTCCTGATTTTGTCTCGCTCGCATTTTTCTCAAGCAATCCTTCATACAAATCGCCGAGTCCTTCTTCTTTCGCATTGTACCAGTCAAGCGCATCAATGGACTTAATGATCTTCTCCAAGTTCTTTGGCTCTTCAATACTTGTCGACGCATCGCTGTAAATAAGACGCAGCTGTTTGTTGTCGCTGCTGCCTAGTTCAAGAAGGAGCTTTTGATAAAACTGCTTTAATGGCAGTCCTTCTTTTTCGATTAAATCATCCCAGCGGCAGCCTTCTGGAATTGCCGCTTCTGTGTCTTGTTCTTTCATCATTTTCAAAAACAGCAAATACGTGAGTTCTGTTACATATTGCTGATAGTTAATGCCGTCATCACGCAGCACATTACATAAATTCCATAACTTCTGTACAATCTCTTGGTTTGTCATTTTCACGCCTCCAACATCTAGTTCCATCATTATATCGTAAAAAAGCACCGCTACACGGAATAGCGGCACGTTTCTTATTGGGATTAATTGGCATATAAATTCTCATTAATCGTGAACACAATGGGATCAATTAAGTCGCCGAATTCCCTTTTCAACACTTTGTATCCACCGCTGCTTTTAAAGGGCTCTTCCGTAAAAGCATCTTCTGGTGTAGGAGCGAGTACAGGGAACAACAAGAGTTGCTTTTCAATTCGCTCCAGCCATTTTTTCTGTCTAGGTGTCCATTCATGAAATGAATATACTTTTTGCATCGCATATTTAATACGCGTCTCGTGATCCACAAGTGCTACACCGAGAGCGGCTTGGCGAATGAAACTGATCATATCGGCCGCAATTTCTTCGTTCTTCGCTTGCTTCCAGGCGGTCTGTAAATGGGATTGCTTAAACCCTTTCGTTTCCAAAATGGTCATCAGCTCTCTCAAGTCTTGTTTCGTTAAATCTTTCGGTCGTGTGCAGATGAGTTGAAGCGCCGGGATTTCGTTCATATTTTGTTTCACAAATTGAACAAACCCATCCAAATAGTCTTCAGGACGACTATTTCCTTCTCCATAACCTCTTATCACGTCCGTCACTTTGTCTTCTCGATTGGAAATGTACCGTTTCTCGCCTTTCGCTCTGTACATTTCCATATATTCAAACAAAACTGAATCCTGCTTTGCTTCTTGTGGTGAATAGGCTTGAACTTCTTTTGCCCACTGATCAATGCTTTTGCCGTTGGACAGCTCTTCAAATTTCTTTTTATCTTCTTCCGTCAATCGTTGCTTACGCCGCTGCAATTTCGCCGCCAATTGCTCACTGTAAAAGCTGGCTTCTTCATCGGTCCCCGCATCGGTCAGCCGCTCATACAATTCACCAATGCTTTGATTTTGCTGCTTCACAACCGGCTTCATTTCTGTATAGCTTTGCAACTTGTCGTAAATGCCGACTGCATCATAAATAGTAAAATGTGTCTTGCCGATCTCGGGACAAAGACGAGTTGCACGACCGAGCATTTGATCATATAAAATACGGGACTGCACCCGTCGTAAGAAAACAAGGTTTGTAATAGCTGGCACGTCGATTCCGGTTGTGAGCAAGTCCACCGTGACAACGACATTCGGCAGCCGCTCATTTTTGAACCGCTTGATTGATTCGAGCGGCTTATAAATATAGCCCGTAATTTTAACAATGGCATCATCTTCGACTTCATCGCCCCGCTCTTGAAAGGCTTCTTTCAATAAACGAACAATTAAATCGGCATGTTGATCCGTTGCCGCAAAGATGAGTGTTTTTTCTTTTCCCATTGGATCAATGTATTCAACCAGTTTATTCAAAATCGCTCGGTTAAACGGTTCGGTAATGACTCGTTTGTTAAACTGCTCCACTTCAAAATGAATGGCATCTTCCACTTTTTCAAGTTGAATTTCACCTTGATCTACGTCATATACTTCGACTTCCTCGTCTTTTTCAAAGGTAATCCCAAGAGTAGAAAGCTCTGTTTTAAATAAATAGGGCGGCTCGTGATCGACTAAGAAACCATCCAGTACCCCTTCACCGTACGAATATTTGAAGATTGGCATTCCGAATATGTCGGTCGTATGAAGAGCGGGTGTCGCTGTTAGTCCTAAGCAAGCTGCATCAAAATAATCAATTACTCGCCGGTACTGACTAATGTAATCGTTCTGATCCCGAAATTGTAATTCATCATCCGACATTTCACGGTCACTCGTATAGCCACGATGCGCTTCATCAACAATGATAAAATCGTATTGTCCGACACTCGGTATTCTGTCATCTTCACTATAAAATAGACGATGAACCATTCCTTGCACCGTCGCAATATGGACTCTCGTCATCACTTCCGGCGACATGTCTTCCATTGATTTCACATCATATATGCTCGAGAAAGGGAGTCCTTCTATTTCGGTATCTTTCAAAGCATTTTCGGTTTGTCTGCCGAGCGCTTTACGGTCAACAAGAAATAGGATTCTACGGCACTTCTTCGCTTTGATCAAGCGGTACATTAACGCAATAGCAGTTCGTGTTTTCCCTGTCCCTGTCGCCATCGCAATCAGCATTTTTCGCTTACCTTCTTGCAACGCCTTTTCAGCAGCTAATACCGCATGTTGCTGATAAAGTCTCAAGCCAAATTTCGTCACGTCCTCTTCTTGTAGCTGCTCATTCACCCGATCGTCCTCTTGACTGAGAAGCAATTGAAGGTCTTCAGGAGAGTGCCAACCTTCGAGCGGTCGAGCATGCTCCATTTGCTTCCGAGAATCCCAAAACCATATCCCGGATTCTTCTTGCAGCTGTCTTAAAAAGGGTCTGCCATTTGTCGCATATAGAAAGGGCGCTTTATAGTTACTCGTTGTTGGTACAATCTGCTCCTTTTCAATTGGCGTGACATTTTTGGCATATGTTTTCGTTTGGCTTTCCAGTACAGATGGAACATTTTTATGCTTGGCTTTTGCTTCTACTAACCCAACAAGCCGCAAGCCAATAAACAAAGCATAATCCACTCTGCCGCTTCCTACTTTCCATTCCGCAATCGCCATGTTGCGATTTTTCTCCGGCAATGTTCCTTTTGTGTAATGATTTAACACGTTCGTGTCTGCTTCCCACCCTGCTAATCGTAATTTTTCATCGATAATCGTACGTGTCTCTGCTTCCGTTAATTGCTGACGACGTGCTAATTTTTTCGATTTCTGTTTACGCTCTTGTTTCGTATCGCTTTGCTCTTGTTCTGCTTTTTGACGAATGACTTCCAACTCTTTTTCAAGTTGTTGCAATTTAGCATCATACTCTTGCTGAAGAGTGTCCATTTTATCTATCTCTTGATCCGTGTATTCAACGTACTCAGGCGCTTGAAAATGCCAATCACCGTACACTTCCATAAACCATGCAGACAGACGAAAAGCGATTTGCAGCATCGCTTTCGCTTCCTCCACCTGTCCATATTCCGCTTCATGAACCGCTTGATTCCCTTTGCGTCGCAGTGTCTCAAACAGATCAATGAATTCAGGCTCCAAAACCCCTTCGCGCCGCAACGTATTAATCCGATCCACCTGCGTCGTATTATAGGCTTCACGAATATTTTCAGATGCCAATATGTATTTCGCCATCGTTTCCGCAAATAAGCGCAGCTTCATTAACGTTGTATGTGGATCCACATATACATTTCTTTCCGCGGACTCCGCTAAATTAGCAAGAACATCCCATTTTCCTCGGAAAAACGAAAAATTGCTCGTCATTTTTATCACCGTTTCGAGTAGTTATTTATGAATAGTATACTATACTCAACCAAATATCCGTAATGGACTGGGGTTCAGACTGTGATCCTTTTCCTACACATTATTCCGAAAAACCCCAATTCTTATTTGCTTTTTTAATGATTGATTCAGCACTATATTTTTAAATTTAGTGTTACTATTTCATTAACGGACCCGATAGTTGAAGAAACAGCACGTATTTTTATTGAGATAATACGAAAAGCAAAATGAAGCGCTGGTTACAGACATTATTGCTTATTCAAATCGGAGATGTTGTATCTAACTGATTTAAAATAGTAAAGGAATTGATCCAAGCCGTTGAGAGTTATATTTACTATTATAACTATAAACATTTCCAAAAATGACCTAGCCACCGAGCTCCGATAAAATACCGAATCACGATAGCTGCATAGTCTTTTTAGAGCTGTCTACCCTGGCAGGGGGAAGTTCAGAACTCAAGGCTTTATGTTTTTGATTAATTGCTCTACCAAATAAGGCAGCTGTTCAAAGGCATGTTTCATATGCAAACGCTCTGTCCGTTTATGGGCGTCTTTTCCAAACGGTCCGATGTTTAAAATAGGCGCTTGCAGCTCCATCATTTCTGTAAACGGAATCGAATAGATATCTTTCCAGACGGGTGTATTTTGTCCATATGCTTCCCATCCAGCATCCATACTGCTTCCGTTTACATAACTCAAATCGCATATACCGTTGAAATAATGCATGCGTTCAATCAATAAGTCGAATTCGTCTTTTGCCAGACTCGTTACCTGCAAAATTGCCTCTTCTACGAGCGAATTGCCGGATGAATTGACCGCCGGATAAAATGGGGGCGCAAATAATAAAATAATCGCTGGTGTCAACTCCTGCGATTGGATAATAAGCTTATCGGCAATTCGAAATGACTTTTCACGGTCATCCCACTCTTCATAGGTATACACATCCGCTTTTACTTCTTCCACAAAATCTGCCCCAAACTTTTCAATAGAGTAGCGTAGCAGCTCTTCATAGCGGATCACGCGCACCTCACTAACCGGCTCCACTTCATTGGACCGACAGACCTTCGTGTAGGCTTTATTGCATTCGTCTGCCGCCTCCATTGCTGTCTGTTCAAACTTTGTCATAATGTCTTCTGCTGTCTGCTTCATGACAAATACGTTATACAGCGCAGATGAGCGATACGGTGTCTGAGTTGAGTATTCAAGGCGGAGATCTTTTTGCTGTAAGGTAATCGGAAGCGGCGTCTTTTCGCCGAGCACTGTTTCCTGAAACAACGGATTCCATTCCATTTTCTGGGTCAAGAAAGATGCGATGTAGGGGGAAGTTAGTCCATTGATTGGTTCACCTGCATGTGTTTCCCGGCCATAAAACAGGGCACCCGGCATAACTTTTCCAATCGTACCAGAATAAGTTTTACATGTTGTATCCCCTGGTTCCTGCGTAAAAACAGGCTCGCTATTTAAAAAAAGCTTGTACGTCAGGCCAAATTCTTTTTGCAGTTCCACCAGCTTGGGAACGGCGGCGCGCATGCCGGCTGAATTCACTTCTTCATCTGGCACGGCCAAAAGCAAGAGATTAATTGGCCACTTTTCTGTACTCGCTTTTTCAATCAATTGCATATGCAAAGCCAGCCCCATTTTCATATCCATTGTCCCGCGTCCAAATAAATACTCTCCCGACTGCAGGTCTGCCAGCACGTCATCCGGCAAGTCATTCGGGTTTCCCATCCAGTAAGCCGTCAATTCCTCGGGCTGTGTGGCAAGTGGCTCCAGCTCCCCGTATTCCTCCGTGCTGACGGTATCATAATGGCTAATTAGACAGATTGTATCCAATGTGTCCGGATGTTTATAAAGTGCCGTCACAAATTTCCGCCGCATGTCCGCGGCATGCAGCGTCAGGTGTTCCGGGTACTGATGAAAATAATCCAGACTCTGCAATTTCGACTGAAGCTTCATCGGAAATTGCCGCTCATCCTCTGTCATCGTGATGCTTTTCCAACCGGCCAGCTCGCATAAAAGTGCCCGCAGCTTATCAGGTGAATCCCACAGTAACGTTGTCATCGCGATCCCTTCCTTTTATAGATCTGGAAAAGACAAAAGAGGCCTACAAATACATGATTTTAAAAACTCGATGAAGTTTTGTTATATATAATCATTCCTGATTCCCCAATTTTACGGGGTATTTTTCTGCATTTTTTTCGAGCTTTTTATAGACTTCTGTCTCAAGGTCTATTTCCAGCTTATCAGCCATCTGTACTAAATAAATAAAAATATCAGCCATCTCTTCTAAAGCTGCAGGAAAGTGAAATAACTGTTAACTCCATTACACTAAAGCGTTAATATAAATAATATGGTTTAGCCATTAAATCAAAAATCTAAGAAAAGGATTTGATAAACTTGGTCACTTTTATATTAATTGTTCTAATGCTCTTTCTGATCCCAGGTCCGGCCGTACTGTTAACGATCTCTCAAACTGTTAAAGGCGGGAAGAAGAATGGGATGATAACGGGAGTGGGCATAGCTGTCGGTGACTTAGTCCATACTTGCGCAGCAGTTCTTGGGCTTTCTGCTATTTTAATGACATCTGCACTTGCCTTTGAAATCGTTAAGTATGTAGGTGCAGCCTATTTAATTTATTTAGGGATAAATGCTTTCATTGAAAAATCGAAAAAGGGTGAGAAGCCCGTCACAAAAAAGGTGAATTCTACTTTATCTTTTCATCAGGCTTTATTAGTCGAACTGCTCAATCCTAAAACGGCTCTTTTTTTCTTAGCTTTTTTACCTCAATTTGTCCAAAGTGATGGATCTTCAGTGACAATTCAGCTTTTAATTTTAGGCTTAACTTTTGTTTTAATGAGCATCTTGTATACGACTTTGTTGGTGCTGCTGGCGAGTTTGGTAGGTAATCGGTTATTTCTAAAAAATAGTATAAACTCACAATGGATCGGTAAGGTAGTCGGTATAGTCTATGTTGGTTTAGGTTTAAAGTTAGCTTTTCAAAATCAAGAATAAATACTTCCTTTATCCCTTATGTGCGATGCTGATAAGAAACGTACATAATATGTATATGTTCGTTCTGCAAACTAGGGTAACGACAGCATTCTTTCATTTACCACGCTAAGATCATGGCCAAAATGAAAAAGCCGATTGTCCTACGCTACAGAACAATCGGCTTTTATGAGGTGAAGGGAGCAACTACTGGTTTTGGGGCCAGTTACTTTCGTCTTCACTATTTTGTAATTGTACAAAATAGTGCGTGATATGTGGCTTGTATACAGCCGTTTTGTTGAAATTTCTCTTCGTATAACCTGATCATGCTGCGAAAAACACGAGGGCTTTGACTCGAAATCCCGTCATTACTGTTGGCTGCTCCGATTTTGCGAACAGAATCCAAAAAATCGCGAACGGTTGAAAACCATTCTATGTAGTGCGCTTGCTGCATGGAAACATGCCCATACTGTTCACATAATTCCTTTAGCTGCTGCGGCGTAAAAAATGACTGCCCGATAGCCCTATCTTCTGTTCCTACCAAATTTCTTACTGCCTGTTGGAAAGACAGATGAAGCTCTTTAAACGTTTCATGGCCAAATGTCGTAAACATCATGGTGCCGTTATCCTGCAATGATTTGAACAAACGGTCTATCGTTCCTTGCAAATCATTCATCCACTGAAATGTTGCATTTGAAATAATCACATCATACCGCCCCGAAAAATCAATTTGCTCAATATCTCCGCATATAAAAACAGCTTTTTCGGCTCCTATTCTTTTTTTCGCCTGCTCAATCATATCCGGTGCAAAGTCAACTGATGTGACAAAAGCATAAGGAAAGGAGTTTACTAGTTGTTCTGTAACATATCCTGTACCACAGCCAAGCTCTAAAATAGAAAGGGGGGCCTGTGATGTGTATGTTTGACACAGTTTTTGAATAATCACATCACCCATTTTCTTTTGCACATTCGCATATTCATCATAAGTTAAAGCTGCCTTATTAAAACGTTTTTGAAGCAGCGCTTTGTTAATCATGCTCGTTCCCCACTTCTGCAAATTGTTGAATCATATGAGCACATTCCTTTGCTTTTGTAATGTGAGGCGCATGTCCAGCACCCTCCCATACATGCAAACAGGCATTCGTTCTTTCTCCGATGTAGCGGGCAGCTTCCACCGAACATACACGATCATTCTCTCCATGCAGCAAAAGAAGAGGAACATGCAAGGTAGAAAGAAGCGACCTTACGTCACGATGTATCAAGTAATTGAGCCCAATAAGGAGTGAGTTTGTATCGTCCTTTGCAAAATGTGCACGCACGGCTGGAAATGACTCCTTCCATAGTTGTTCAGTAGCCGAGAACATACTTTCATCAAACCTTTTAAGAGCACCGTCAGTTTCCTTCTGTACGCTCCGCTTTAATCGGTCCACAAACTTAACCTCCCACCCTGCATAGTCAGAGTCAGTATCTTGCGTAAATCTTGCTGCCCCTCCTATGAGCACTATACCGCATACAGGCTCTTGCGACGCTGTCGCTAATGCAGCAATAGCACCAAGTGACCAGCCGATCAAAATAACCTTCTTTTCTTGCCGAATAATGTGACGGACACGATTTTCTATATCCTCCTCACTTTTCGTATGATGCCAATTTATAAATCGAATACGGTATGATGATAAATGCTGGCACATTTCATCCCAAACCGGGGTATCCATTCCCCATCCCGAAAGCATAATAAGTGTCGGTCTCATTAAGAAAGTACACCTTCTCTCAGCCCAGTTTCTGCTATGAGCTTTACTGCCTCTCGGATTTCTTCAGGCTTATGCTCGGATGTAACAGTCAACCGAATGCGCGAACTATTTTCCGGAACTGTCGGTGGACGAACAGCAATGGCCGCAATCCCTTTTTCCTGCAGCATCTGACTAAAGCTGATAGTTGCTTCATTTGATCCAATGACAATTGGAACGATGTGAGTGCTGCTGCCCCCAGTATTAAATCCCGCTTGCTTTAATAGGTCGCGAAGCAATGTTCCATTTTGCATAAGCAAAGCGCGTCTGGTTGATTCATCACGGACAATTTCAACGGCGCGTTTAATAGAGCCGACAGTACTAGGCGGCATCCCTGTTGTGAAAATAAAGCTGCGCATTGTGTTAGTCAAGTATTCCATTAATAGCTTGCTTCCTGCTAGATACGCTCCGCTGCAGCCAAGCGCTTTGCTGAAAGTACCCATATGAAGATCAATACGTTCAACCAGCTCCTGGGCGAGACCCGCCCCATTTTGACCATAAACTCCACTTGCGTGGGCCTCGTCAACCATAAGAAGAGCGTTGTATTTTTCTTTTATATGTACAAGTTCACGCAAATACGCCGTATCGCCGTCCATACTAAACACTGTATCCGTTACAATAAGCTTTCGTTTATTTGCAGGCGTCTCCTGAAGAAGTTTCTCTAAATGCTCTAAATCGTTATGTTTATAACGCTTTTGCTCGGCCCGGCTCAATATAATCCCGTCTGTAATGCTGGCATGGTTCAGCCGATCACTGTATACAACATCGTTTCTTCCTAAAAGGGCGGACAACGCTCCCAAATTAGCTGTATAACCGCTGCCAATGAGCAAAGCTCTTTCCGTACCCTTCCAGTTTGCAATATCTTGTTCCGTCTCCTCATATAGAGGATAGTTGCCGACAATCAATCTTGAAGCTGTTGCACCTGCTCCGTACAGAGAAGCAGCCTCTATCGCAGCTTCTATTAATCTTTTGTCACCCGCCAAACCTAAATAGTTATTGGAAGCTAGATTCAATAGCCTTTTTCCATCTTTTGTAATCCAGCAATCAGGACCGTTTTCAGTTACATGAAGCTTTCGAATTTGCTGACGCTCTTCCCTCAATGCCAATTCGTTCTGCAAATACTGATACCAACTCATGCAAGCCACTCCTCCAGCTTAGAAATATGAATAGAATATTCTGTGGCTTCAAGTGCGTATTCTCTTGTAAATTCTTTGCCTAGCCAAGGTATCATTCCTAAAACAGGTACACCGCTGAACTGTTCAATCATATCCCGGTTTTCTTTTACCCTCTCCAGAGCTTCATCCCGATATCCTGAAAGAATAACTCCAGCAACCTTCAAACCTCTTGCTTTTGCGCATTCGATTGTCATTAAGGTGTGATTTACGGTACCAAGGGTCGGGCGAGCAACAATAAGGAGAGGCATATTAAGGGCTTGTGCAAAGTCTGCTACTAGTGCATCTTCGGTATATGGAACAATTAAACCGCCTGCCCCTTCCACGATGATATACTCGAAATACTCTTGTATATTCTTGCAGCATCTTACAACGTCTGCCAAAAACACTTGCTTTCCGGCACGCTTAATGGCCAATCTAGGAGCGAGCGGCTCCTTGACAGAAAACGGACAAATATGAGAAGCATATGTCTCTACTCCGGATAAATATTGTAAGCGGGATGCATCACCTGCAGGGTCACAGGAAAGATGTCCGCTTTGAATTGGCTTGCACACGCCGACGTCATATCCTCTTTTACGTAGAACACCTGCTAATGCCCCTGCCACAACAGTTTTCCCAACCTCTGTATCTGTCGCCGTTACAAAGAACCCTTTCATCCTTCTCTCTCCGTTGTGTCTGCTATTGCTTCATATAAAACGTTAATCATTTCATTCAGTTCTTCTATGGTGGAAGCTAGCGGAGGCATGAACACGATGACATTCCCCAGAGGACGAAGAAGCATACCTAGTTCGCGAGCACGGCGACATGTCAGTCCCCCTATGCGCTCCGTCCAGGAGTACGGTTCTTCCGTTTCTCTATCCTTCACAAGCTCAATGCCGACCATAAATCCTTTTTGTCTAATATCACCTACATGTTTTAAACGATAGAAATCTTGCAATCTGTTTGCTATATACACCGACTTATCAGCAACCTCCTGGACAAGATTGGTTGTTTCAAACAGTTCCAGATTCGCAAGAGCAACCGCGCATCCTAGCGGGTTTCCCGTATAGCTGTGACCATGGAAAAATGTTTTTTGCTCCTCATAATCCCCTAAAAATGCATTATAGATTTCATCTGTCGCAACCGTTATAGCTACCGGTAAATACCCCCCAGTAAGCCCTTTTCCTGCTGTCAATAGATCCGGTGTTACGCCTTCATGCTCGCAAGCAAACATCTTCCCTGTTCTTCCAAATCCCGTTGCCACTTCATCCGCTATAAGTAGTACATTGTATTGCGTGCAGAGTTCTCGTAGTCCTTTTAAATATCCTTCAGGCATGACAATGATTCCGCTTGCGCCTTGTACAATCGGCTCTACAATAACAGCCGCTATTTCATGCGATTGCTCTCGTAATAGCTGCTCCATCTCTTTAAGGTTCTTTTTAACAATCTCTTCTTGTTTATGCAGGGAACGATATGTATAAGGATAGGGAAGCTTAATAGAAGGAAATAAAAGCGCATGAAAGGTTTCATGGTACAAATCAATGGCACCGACCGAAACAGCACCGATTGTATCCCCGTGGTAGGCTTCCTTCATCGTAATAAATTTATGTTTTCCCTTCTTTCCCTTATGCTGCCAGTATTGAACGGCCATTTTAATCGCAATCTCTACTGCCGTTGCTCCTGCATCAGAATAAAATACTTTTTTGAGCCCCTTTGGCATGATCTCAATCACCTTTTCAGCAAGCAGAATAGATGGTATATTGGCCATGCCAAGCAGTGTAGAGTGTGCAATTTTTTCTAACTGATCCGTAATCGCATTATCGAGTTCCTTCACTTGATGACCATGTACGTTAAGCCAAATTGAGGAAACACCATCCCAATAAGCATTTCCTTGTATATCATATAGCTTTCTTCCCTCCCCGCGTTCAATAATGAGCGGATTGTCCTCCATATATTCTTTCATTTGTGTAAATGGATGCCACAAGTATTCCTTATTTTTTTTGGACATTTCTTCATACGTATACGTAAGTGAAGAGTGTGTAGAAGTTGTTTTCATGCATTACACCTCTTTCGTTAACCATATTTAAAATTAAGTTAACATAAAAAAGAGAATTGTGTCAATATACTATAATCTAATTGTACAGTCTTCAAAACTATGCTTTGACGCCTTTTAATCGCTGAAAATAAAGTAGTAATTGGAGGTCAAACAGGAACATTGTGTAAATAAAAAAAGACCCAATCTTTTAGACTGAGTGGGGGAAACTAAAGCGAAAAAATAAATGGGTTGCAAAAAGGGTTGACCCATGGTGGCGGATCAGCCTTTTTTGCATGATTGATTCTTCCCTTAACACCCTTCCCTTACCGGTTGTTTACAGAAGAGGCTTCCTGCTTCATTGATCACAGCCTTACGTCTTACACGATCTCTACAGGCGTAGATTATTCTGGACTGACATGTCCGTTGCATGCATTTACTCGTTTGACTCCAGCTGCTTTTAGTTTGAATTTTGATATTTTAAAGTGATCTCTTTTATATAATCCATTTTGTCTAGTGGTTTATATAAATGAAAAATGCCTTTATCCAGTATGGGATTAAGGCATTTTTCATTTGCCGATAATCTTGTCTATTTAAACTTCGTTTTAAAGGGACTAATACCTTAATTCGTTATAATAGCTGCTTCTTTTTAAAATATTTCCACATTCCAAAAGTTAATAGAACTAGAAATGAAAAGATAAGAATCGTTGCAATGGGAGAATCCTGATAAGGCAAAGGAACATTCATTCCAAAAAAACCTGTCACAAATGTTAAAGGCAGCATGATCGTTGATATCAATGTAAGAACGTTTAATTTTTCTGAGGATTTTGCATTGATGATTGAATAATAAGTATCCAGTGCACTGTTTACTAAATCTCTAAATGTTTCTGTTGAGTCTACAATACGCTCCAGATGATCAATCAGATCCGTATAAAATGGAACGTTTTCTTCTCTAATATCGAACTTCCATTTCCCATCAACCGTTAAAAAGATTCTACGCTGCGGGAGGATCACTCGCCGAATTAATATGATGGTGCGTTTTAACGCCAGAAACTCTTCTGTTACTCCTCTTATTGCTTCATCATAAATTTCATTTTCTAACTCATCAATCCGAATACTAATTCGGTCAAGAATAGGGAAATATTCATCGGTGATCCCATCAATTAAAGCGTATAAAAGAAAGTCCGCACCCTTATTCATATATTTTGTATTCTTGGAACAGATTGCGTCCATTTGTCCAAGCCATTTTAACTTGCGCTTGTGAATAGTTACCACATAGTTTGGACCAACAAAAACGTTCAGCTCAAGGGTGGTAATCTCATTATCACTATCCTCGTTATAACGAAGGGCATGGAGAACAAAAAATTTATAATCCTCATAATTATCCATCTTTGCCCGCGGGCTATCATGAAGGCAATCCTCAATCGCTAAAGGATGAAAATCAAAAATCTTTGCCACTTCATACAATTCATGGCTTTGTACATCATAAATATCAATCCACAACAAACTATCTGCATCGCTTAAATGCTTATTAACATCCGATAAGTTAATATTGGAGATCATTTCTTGTTTGTCATTGTCATTTCTATAAAGATATGTCTTAATCATCCATCATTCACCTCGTCTAATTTATTCGAGGCATTTAAAGGTTGCTAGGATCTTCTTTGGTGGTACAAGAGGAACAGGAACACTTTTGCTGCCTCAATCTTGTCATGTTCTTGAAAGTACCTATCGAATTGGGGTCATCAGTATCCATTTCCTCACCTCCAAAATTGATAAAAAGGCCCCCTTCAGGCAGAAAGGAGCCATAAAAAGCCTATAAATGCTTTACATGTCTCCCCATGTTGAGTTTTAGCACTGTATAGCATAGGTATTTACCAGCTACGTTAAGAAAAACCTTAATCCGATTTTTCCTGTTGACCCATTGGCGTCTTTCGACGTTTTTGGGCAGCAGCATATCTCTATACAGGAGCCTCACCTAACAGAAGACGTATTCATCTATTGGTACTATATGCAACAAAAAACTTTATGTCAAACCATTTTCCTGTTGAAATACAAACCTCTTTATTCATTATCAAATTTATCCAATCATGATTTTTTCTTCCGCATAACGGAAAGGATCTGGGCGGCGATTCAACGTAAGCGCAATGGCCAACGTTAAGGGCCCTAATCTTCCCGTAAACATCGTCATGATAATGATGACTTTCCCAACAGGGGATAAATCCGGTGTAAGTCCCATCGATAATCCCGTTGTGGCAAAAGCTGATGTCGCTTCAAACAGAATCATTAAAAACTCCTTGCCTGGTTCTGTGACCGTCAGGATCATCGTTACGATGATGACAACAGACAGGCTACTTAAAATAACCGTCAAGGATTTGTAAATCAGCTTGTGATCCATTCTTCTTTTGAAAAAAACAACCTCTTCTTTTCCTTTAATTTGGGACAGCATCGCTCCGACCAGCGTCGCAAACGTCGTCGTCTTAATCCCTCCTCCTGTAGAACCAGGAGAAGCACCAATGAACATTAAAAAGACAATCAAAAACAATGTCGTGTTCGCTAGATCGGGAATATTCAATGTATTCGAACCGGCTGTACGCGCCGTCACTGCCTGAAATAAAGATCCCAGGAACTTTCCGCTCCACGACAAAGGCTCAAGTGTTTTGGGGTTATGAAATTCCAGTAAAAATATCAGAATTGTTCCGCCCCCTACCAATATAGAGGTAGTCAGCAGTACTAATTTCGTATGTAGAGATACTCTTTTCGTTTGCCGATATTCATACACCTCATTTATGACGACAAATCCAATTCCCCCAATAATAATTAATGAACAAATGACCAATACTACCAAGGGATCTTCTACATAGCCAGTCAAGCTTCTATATTCGCCCATAAGATCAAACCCGGCATTATTAAAGTTGGAGATCGCATGAAAAAATCCATAATAAGCAGCCTTTCCGATTGACATATCAAAAGAGAAACGAATGGCCAGTAGGATGCCACCAACCACCTCACAGACGAAAGTGAAGAGCACAACTCTTTTTACCATTCTGACAACGCCTTCTATCGTTACATAATTAAAGGCTTCTTGCAAAATGAGGCGCTCTTTTAAAGAGATTCTTTTTCTAATCAAAAAAGCAAAAAGAGTCGCAAACGTCATAAACCCCAACCCGCCAATTTGAATGAGGCTCAAAATAACTAGCTGGCCAAAGGTCGTAAACGTTGTCCCTGTATCGACGACAACCAGGCCGGTTACACAGGTCGCAGAGGTAGACGTGAATAGAGCATTTAAGAAAGAATGACCTTCCCCATCTTTCGTGGCGACAGGCAGTGTCAAAAGATAAGCACCTAAGAAAATAACAAAGATAAATCCGCTAACTAATATTTTAGGCGGGTCCATGGAATAGCTGAATTTACGTTTCATCATTATTTCCCCCTCTTCTGCCCTACATAATGAGAGGCAGCTCTACATGATGTAAAGCTACCCAAGAAATCGTTTTTTAATCATTTTTTAATCATTCTATTTTTTCAAATGATAAGGGACCGTTGTGACTACTACACTTCTCCGATGAAGCAAGAATGCACGAATCAGAAAACTTGACTGATTATGAAGAAAATTATGCCAGCCTTTCTTAGGAATAAATTGTGGGATAACGACCGTGACTCGGTAGTTCGATTCACTCGCTTTATGCTCAACGATGTCCACGAATTTGGTCAGCGGCTGGATGATGCTTCGGTAATGAGAGTGCAGTGTTACGAGCCTAATATCAGGCTGCCATTGCTTCCATTTTTCCTCAAACTTTTTTTCATCTTCTCGTTCAAAAGCGACGTGAACGGCAATAATCCGGGCCGCAGACAAAGATTTCGCATAGTTTAATGAATTCTCTACCACATGAGTCATACCAGACACAGGTATAACGATGACGTTTCCTTCGATAGGCGATGCGGGCTCAGACGCGTTAATCCTTAGCTGATTGCCTACTGCTTCATAATGATTTCTATTTCGATGAAAGACATAAATGATGATCGGTAAAAACACTAAGACGGGCCAAACCTGTGCGAATTTGGTTAAAAAGAACACGATTGTGACCGTAAAGCTAATCAGGGCACCGGTTGAGTTAATAATGAGTTTCGAGATCCAGCCTTTCGGTTTTTCGCGTATCCATTTCATCATCATTCCCGTCTGAGACAGGGTAAATGGAATAAACACGCCGACGGCATACAGCGGGATGAGCTGTTCCGTATGTCCTTTAAACGCAACAATGAGCACGATTGAAGAAAGCCCAAGGATGATAATCCCATTGGAATAGCCCAAACGGTCTCCTCTAACGGTAAACATTCTTGGTATAAACTTATCAGTGGCCAGATTAACGGCCAGCAATGGGAACGCAGAATACCCCGTATTGGCCGCCAGGATTAAGATTAATGCAGTTGTTCCTTGAACGAAGAAATACATAAAATTCCGACCAAATGTTTCTTCCGCAATTTGTGAGACAACGGTTACTTCTGCCCTTGGCGTAATTCCATAGTAATAAGCTAAATACACAATGCCTGTAAATAACAAAGCAAGCAAGGCACCCATCGCCGCTAACGTTTTAGCCGCATTATTAGGGGCAGGGTCTTTAAAATTTGGAATGGCATTGGAAATGGCTTCAACGCCTGTTAACGCAGAACTTCCGGATGCAAAAGCTCGCAGGAGAATAAATAAGCTGATTCCTGCTATCGGTGTGCCGATGGGCGTATGTAAATCAGGTGACGCCTCACCCGTTACAATGTTGTATAACCCCACACCAATTAAGATGAATAGTGCTAAGACAAATAAATAAACCGGATAGGCTAACACGGAAGCCGACTCTGTTACCCCCCGTAGATTCAAAATGGTAATAAAGACCACAAATACAATGGCAATGCCTACGTTATAAGCATGTAAACTTGGAAAAGCAGACGTAATGGCATCTGTACCCGCAGACACACTTACTGCCACCGTTAAAATGTAATCCACCAGCAAGGAACCTCCAGCGATTAATCCAGGGTTTATACCGAGGTTTTCTTTTGATACGACATACGCTCCTCCACCGTGAGGATACGCAAAGATAATTTGCCGGTAAGACAAAATAAGTGCTGTTAACAGAATTAATACACCGACCGCGATAGGGATTGAATACCAAAATGCTGCCGCACTAACGGTAATTAAGACGATCAGTATTTGTTCAGGACCATAGGCAACAGATGACAAAGCGTCGGAAGAAAGAATGGCTAACGCTTTCGTTTTGTTTAATTTCTGTTCCCCTAGCGCATTGGATTTTAACGGCCGCCCGATTAAAAATCGTTTTATAGAAGAAAACACTGCTTTTCACCACCCACTATTTTATTTATATACTGCCCTGTTAATGAAAGTTTGATTACCCACATCAAAGCCCTTTCTTTTAAAAATAAAAAAGACCAATGACGTTTTTCTCCGCACAAAAACAAAGGAAAAATTCTTCCTGTTTTGTAAGAGAAAAAGACATCATTGGTCTACTTAACGCCCAGCAAGCATCCCTGCTCTCTTTGCGCTCTGTCTTCCAAGCTGCTTTTCCTAAAAATAGGCACAATAAAAAGACCTGCTTTTTTGCTCAAGCTGCTCTTTTTCGCCGCTCATAACGCACCAAAAAAAAAGCCCCCTGAATAAAGGTGGTCTTTAGACCTCCTTCGCTTTAGCCGACGAAGTTAGCTGACGGGCAGGATGGCGAAAGAGTTGCTCTCATCCCTTCTACTAAACTGTAGAATTAGCCCCACTAGATTGGGTCCTCCGTTCCCGATGAAGGGACTAGGCCGAGGTATATAGTTGTTGATGGAATTTATTCTACTCTGCTTATTTTTTAAAGTCAATATTATTTTATTCAGCAACGAATACTTTTTCTAAGTTGCGATCCATAATAAATACTTCGATATGCTCACCTGTTTTTGTGCTCATATCACTGTGACTGGAAAGGACTTTGCACTTTGTGTGCTTTTCTACAATTTCTTCAAATTGCTTACTGTGCATTTCCCGAAGCACTTGGCGCATTTCTTTCACCAATTTTCTTCCATCTGGATGACCAGCTAAATGCTTTTCTTCAACCGTCATGACTCCTTTGAAACGGGTGATGACCATGTCCTGGGCAATATGTGTTTTTGTTTCCTGCGGCCCACGGCCAATCAATTCACGCTGTAATTTAATGAGTGCCTCACTCAGCTCTGCTTCGAGCCTTCTCTTCTGTCCCGCCACGATTGCTTCCTCCATTTTTGAAAAATCACGATGTCCCTATTCATTTATGAACTGATATTCTCGGTTTTGCTCGTCAAAATTTTTATTTGATCATGATCAACACGCTTATCCCCGTTGCTAAAAGTTAATTTTGTACGAAATCTATACTGACATACGTTTGAGGAAGGTGTTAATCCGTTCGGTAATTGGAAAGTAAACGGAATTCGACTTGATGCATGGGGGTCTATCGATCTTGACGTTAATATTGTTATACCTTCTCCAATTAATTCCTCTGCTTGTTTTTGCTTGCCTGTTACGACCAAGTCACATTCTAGTCTATTAAGCTGTTGCTTAAACGAACCGCCTTTAATAGAAAAATAACCGTTCACTTTTTCTCCTGGTAAAAATTCATTCGTGTCCAACGTAAGATTAATACTTGCTTTGCCACTTACACTACCTATTAGGCTCCTAAATACTCTAATCACTGCGCGAAAATCCTCCTGAAATTGGGATTATATTTAACCGGCCCAATTTTTGTAGCTTATATCGTTCCTTATTATGAGCAAAATCAATAAACGACCTAGAAATTACAAAAAAGAACACTAAGGTCCTACTTAGTGTTCTTTAAAACAACAAAGCAAACCTCCTTTTGAAACGCTGATGGGGTTAGCTGTCGGATTCGGGCCTCGAAAGTAGCCCTACCTTCTAACGAAGGATTCACCCCTAGTGGTTTGCACGAAATTGGGTCCCCCACTCCAATGGATTAAGCGGTATTAGGTATGAGTCAATATACATATTAAATTGATGATTGCTACTATACTCCCGAAATGAATGTTTGTAAAGAAAAAAAATAGATTTCTTTAATTGAAATATATGAACGCAATATTTATGTATATATAATTTTGAATTTTAGGCCTGATATTGAAATTGACAGAACTTACATATTTAATAATTTTTCCATCTCTTCAACTGGTATAGGTGGACTAAAAAGGTAGCCTTGACCTATTTGACATTTACGATCTTAAATCGATCTAGATCTAAAAACATGACGGCTAGTTCCTTGTTATTTTGCTTACATCGCTCAATTGAAATAAAAGTAAAAATCGTTTTTCTAACATTATTTCTAGTAGTAAAATACAACAAAAATGAAGAAAAAGAACAATTGGGTTTTGATAAAACAAGATTTAGATCCATGTACACTTCTTCGTCTTATTAAAAAGATCATTAATTTATAATTTGTTTAATTTTTCCATTATATCATTAATTTCAAATACAAAAAAGCCCACCAAAAAGATTGGTGGGCGCATACAAATAAGGGAGTTCATTACAAAAAATGTAAATCGTTCCTTTTTAAATATCTCCAATTCTTTTCGGTAACCCGGCGATCATAGCTTTTAACGGCCTTAGACCCGTAGCTTTGCGTCCTTACCTTTCGATAAGTTTGCCGTTGTCGTAGAATTTCCTATTTATAACGTGAAAATAGGAATAATCGTTCTCTTATGTCCCGATTATATTCATTTTTACATAGAGATACAACTTGATTTTTTTATATAGTTTTTCCTTTAGTGTCGATCTAACTATATACATAATAATCTTATATTCAATACCAAAACCAGTATAATCTACTTTTCTCAGAAGTATTTTTACTACCTACGAGTTTATGGACAAACCTTTCAGGGGTGATAAAGGACATTGGGGAAAACCGAACTGTAGACATAAATTAAAAACCTGCTCGAAAACTTAGTTGAAATGGATCGCATATCTTTGAAGAGCGTTGTATTAGGTTCTTTTACTTGAAAAGAAACAAATCGATTGATTAGTGGAACTTAAACTAATCCATCATTTTCATATGCACCTCGCTTAAGGTTCAACATAAGTTGGTATATAGTACCACTACTAGCAAAAAATTTTTAGGAATAGGGGATACTTGATGAGCCGTAACTATCTAGATTTATTAGCCTATTTTGGAATTGGCGGAGCGCACCCTGGTGGTTTTCCTTTAACACAACTTCTATTGCAAGATGAAATCATCCATCCATGCAGTTCAGTTTTAGATATTGGCTGCGGAACTGGACAAACAGCAGCTTTTCTAAATCAAAAATATGGTTGTCAAGTGACAGCCGTAGATAATCACCCCATTATGCTTGAAAAAGCAAGAGAACGCTTCAAGAATCAAGAGTCAACAGTACAAGTGATCGAAGGAGATGCACAAAAATTACATTTTAAAGACAATAGTTTTGATTTCATTATAGCGGAATCCGTTATTACGTTTACTACTATTTCTAAGACGTTAAATGAACTATTCAGATTATTAAAAAAGGATGGGCGTATGATTCTTATTGAAATGACAGCGGAAGAGCCCCTATCAAGAAAAGTACAAAAAAAAGTGCACACCCTATATGGCATACACGAAGTTTTGAGTGAAGAGGAGTGGAAAATGAAACTGCAACAGATCGGATTTACACATATCGACATGATAACCCCCTCTTCTGAACTCATCCAAACGGAAATTACCGATATGAATCCATCGAAGAATCTTAGCGATGAATGGTATGATTTATGGGATAATCACCACTCTTTTATACATCAATCCACTGTCCCTCTTGGCTTTCGTGTATTTCGTTGTGGCTTCAAATAATTTTTTTATTTCTTCCTAACTAGTCACTTATACGGAAACTTAGATCCAGCGATCAACTCTTCAGACGTTTTGGCATACAATTCGTTATTCTTAAAAGGACCGTGAAGCATTTGATAAGAATCCACGATTTGAAACCCTATATAATACCCAATCCATTTCGGAAGTTGTCGATTATTACCATATAAAAAAAGATCGTGTTTTTCCTTCCCCATCGTAGTCAATGACGGAACAAAGTGGCGCTTCCACAATCCTACGATCTCTTCAAATGAATAAAGATGGGCCCATGGGGCTAACCACTTTTCTCCATATAATTCTTTAACGGCAAACTCCCCGAGCCCTTCAATAATAAGTGAATCTTTTAAAGTGAGCTTTTCATTCTCTACATTTAAATAGGCTAACCGGCACACATGGTTATATTCATGAGCGAATATAGCCTTTATTTCTTCTTTTACTAGATCAGGGGATAAAAATAAAAAGATTGCTCCCATAACGGTTACCCCGTTTTTTTTAATCCTATTTTTGCTCGCTGAAAGGTGAGCATTTTTAATTGGAAAAATAAAGATCGGAGCCTCTGGTCCATTCCATTTCTTTTTTAATCGCTTATATTCCTGATTCACTAGTCTCCATACATTATTTTTTTCCATTTTCTGAACAGTCGTTACAATCTCTTTCCATTCCTCTGGTTCAAATAATCCTTGTTCTAGCAAGTGATAATGCAGTTCTTCAGCGCTTATTTTGGGAAACCAGTCTTCTAGTGGATCGCATAAAGTCTCACATTGAATAAAGTAGGGCTCTCTTGATTGTTGTTCTTTGCATGCTTTCACGAACGTATTCAGCCATGTTTGAGTCTCTATAACGGACAAGTGTCTCCCCCTTTTTACGCATACATGCTTTCTTATTTATATGATCCTGGGTGTTTCATTATTAAAGGAAAACACTATTTTCACTTAAATAAATATAATGCGTATATGGAGACAAGTGTCTATGACAAAATCTCATTTTCTACATACGTTAATAATACATGGAAGCATGTAAATAAGATTAAAAGGAGGATATGTATGCCCTATTCAAATATGTATAATCTTTGCTGTAAATACCAAGGGAAAATGGTCAGAATAACGGGTCGTGATGGCAGCGTGCATGTGGGAGAAATCACTAGAGTTAATAAAGATTACGTTTGGCTACGGCCTAGAAATCTCGGAGGCTATGGCTATGGATTTTTCGGAGGCTATGGACGGGGATCTGGTATTCCGTTCGCTCTCGGTTTCATTACTGGGGTTGTCTTAGCAACCGCGTTTTTCTGGTAATTAAAATGGAATACTAAGGATAAGGGTTCTAGGGTTCTTACACAAGAACCCTTATGCGGGGTTTAAAGAGAAGCATACAAACGAAGATCCTTTGCTAAAACGTTCAGCATTTTTTGTCACGTTGTTTACTCGATGCTCATCTGCTGTCGGATAAACGGAATACACCAAGTCTTTTGCTACATGAGCGTTCCAAAATGGAGCTGCCGTTTTCATTTCTTCCACCATCTTCAGAGAGACCTTACTATTAGTCTTTCGTATAAAAGTGGTATTTACATTTTTATAAAAGGCTGGTGTAACCGAAAAAGAATCCATAACAGTATCTTCTATCAGATACCCTAAGCCATTCTTGGACTTCTTCGTAGATTGAAGAAGTTCAAGATTAAGAAATAAAAAAATGAGCCCCGATCTAGATAGATCGAGGCTCACTTTTTTATTTTGCATTCAAAGCATTGTAAATCGCAATCGTGAAGGCTTCGCGTGTCGCAAGGTGCGTACCGTAGAACTTTTCGCCTTTAAAGAACCCTGTTTTGTCGATAGAAGCCATCGTCACGATGCCCTCATATGCCCAATGACTTGAACTGATATCTGTGTAGGCGATGTTTGCTGATGCTGTTTGAGAAATCGTCAATTTAAACGCACGCTGGATAATGGATGCCATTTCATTGCGTGTCATTTCTTCAGATGGACGGAATGTTTTATCTTCAAATCCATTGATAATGCCTGCTTCACGGATCGCGGCAATATCATAGGCAAAACGGTTTGATTTTGGCACATCTGTAAAGTGACTCATCACTTTAGGCTCTAAATTCAACACACGATTCATAATTGCTGCCGCCTGACCGCGTGTTACTTTCTCATCTGGTCGAAATGTATAATCCTCAAATCCTGTAATGACATCTTTATCTGACAATGTTTTAATAGCTGTGTATGTTGCATCTGATTTTGATACATCTGTAAACCACTCAGGTGCTTCCTCTTCTGGAATAACGCGTTTCGCACCGGCATATTTTGGCCCCCAATAAGGATTATCCATGGAAACAAGGTCAACCCCTTTGCTTGTCGTGGCATTTAATACCATGTTATTGCCTGCATACACACCTACGTGAGAAATTCCTTTTTTATATGTATTCGCGTAAAAAATAAGGTCCCCCGGCTGAAGGTCACTTTTGGCTACCGATGTCCCAATTTTATATTGCTGATCTGTCGTCCGTGGAATGGAAATATTTGCTTCATTTTTATAAATATATTGAGTAAAGCCAGAACAATCAAACCCGCTCGGTGAAGTACCTCCCCAAACATAAGGAACACCCATAAACTTTTCACCATACTGTACAATTGACTCTGCAACAGATGCAGCTTCCGTTTTTAAAGACACGGCTGGAGATATCGCCATAAACATAACTGCTGCTAAAAACGTAACCAATACCCTTTTTACCCTTTTCACTTTATTCCTCCCAAATGACTATTTCTATAATCTCTTTATTGCCTTTATTTTACCAAAAAGAACGAGACTTTTATTTTAAGTTCCAATGACAAAACCATTGATATATAAGGCTTTTCTGTCGAAACTTGATGAAATCTGCACGCAATTGAAACGAAAGTTTAATTTGCTTTCTCTAGTTAAAGAAAGTTGCATTTTCAATGAAAAAGAGCTACTGAATGTTGAATACGACATTCAGTAGCTCTTTTTAGTTTAGTTTTATTGACTTATGATTCATCTTCGATTCTTTTTCTTTCATTTTGTACTCGCTCATTTTTCGGTTTGGATTTACCATATCGATTTTCCATCTATATCCAATCCCTCTAGCTGTTCTTAAAAATTCATCGACAGGAAACGCTACTTCCCGAAGTTTCACCCTAATATTTCGAATATGAGAATCGACTGTTCGTGCATCAATATGCTGGTAGCCGTCCCAAAGATGCGAAAGCAGTTTTTTTCTTGTCAAGACTTGATTAGGGTGGCTTAAAAAATACTCTATCAAAGCATATTCTTTTCGTGTGAAAGACAAAAGAATATCATGATACCGTACTTCAAACAATTCTCGATTTAAGACAAGTCCCTTAAAACGAAGTTCTTGAGTGCTACTTCGGGAGTTTCTTCTTAAATGAGCTTTTATTTTCGCAATAAGAATGTCTATATCCATCAATTTTATAACAAAGTCGTCTGCTCCTGCATTTAATCCTTGCAATATAAATTCTTTATCGCATGTTTCCGTCATGATCACAATTGGAACAGCTGAACATTCTTTTATCTTTTTGCATAATTTAATCCATGAAAATGAGGGTGACAGGACATCCAAAATAACTAAATCAATCCATTCATTATGTACTGTATGTAAGGTTTCCTCATAAGAATGATTCCGGATACAAGATATCTCATGATGCTCAAGCAATGTACATAATGCATCCAATAAGGCTTTTTTTTCTTCCATCAATAATACTGTATACAAGCAAATATCTCCTTTCCTTCAACTGAACATCAATTAAAAAGTGAGCGACAATAATTTGTATGCCCCCTAGATTCCAGGACTAGTCAAGCACTCAATTTGAAAATAAGTCAATGCCTCTCACCGTTTTGTCGAAAACATTCAGCCATGAAAGTGATTTCCACAAAATTATAGATTTTAATTGTTAAGATATGATTAAGATAAAATATTTATTTTTTTATTAGCGGCAGTTCGATCCAAAATGTATGGTTGCTGCCATCTGTTTTTAGTCCAATGGTTCCTTTATGGGCAGTTACAATACTTTTCGCAATTGCCAGGCCGAGACCTGCACCATTGGCTTTTGTGCTTCTTGATTCCTCAAGTCGGTAAAATCGGTCAAAAATCATTTCTCTTTTTCGAGGATCGATGAATTGGCCGGTATGAGAAAAAGAAATAAAGTATTTTTCCTTTCTCTTTTCTCCATTAACAATCAGTTTTTCTTCAGTATCATAATCTAAAATATTCTGAAGAATATTTGTAAAAACTTGCATGAGACCGTCTTGGTTTCCTAATAGAATGGATTCTTCAATATTGAAGCGGGCATCTGTAAAACGGTCATTTATTTTCAAGTTAAAGGAAGTTAATGATTCTAATAGTACTTTTTTTATTTTTACTTGATCAAAAGGCTTTTCTGAAAAATAGATTCCATTGTTCCATGTATTTAATTCGGTGATCAGTTCAACAATTCTCGTAATACGACGGGATTCTTCGAGAAGTGAACCAAACAATTCTGGATTCCCATCAATCACCCCATTTTGCAGTGCTTCGAGGTAACCGTTTATATTTGTCAAAGGTGTCCGAAGCTCGTGTGCAATGTCTTTAAGCATTTCTTCTCTTTTTTCCTGAACAGAATGAAGCGACTCCGCCATAGAATTAAAGTTTTCTGCCAGTTCTTTCAGTTCACTTGATGTGGACACCTCGATTTTTGAAGGTGTTCTGCCTTCCTTGATTTCTTTCGCTGCCCTAGATAAATCTACAATGGGGCCTACTATTTTTTTGACTGTAATGTAATGGAACAGGCCAGCGATAACAAAAGCAAGAATGCCTACCTTCCAAATAAATCCGTCTAATGTTTTGACAAGATTAGGGCCTGTTACATTTTCGGAGTTTACCAAAAAACAGGCATAATCTTTGACAGAGAAGCCAGCCAGAAGAATGACGAGAAAGATAACCAGGCTATTTAATATCACCAGCTTTGATAATAGGTTGGATAATTTCCTATTGAGCCACAAATTTATACCCCATTCCTCGCACAGTTTGAATATAGTCTTTCGGTGTCTTTTCTCTAATTTTTCCCCTCAAATGCTTGATATGCACATCAATAGTTCTATTAGACACTTCTTTTTCATGGTTTTCATAGATAAAGGACAGAATCTGTTCTCTTGATAAGACCTGGCCTGGATGCTGCATGAACATATGAAGGAGTTTAAATTCAAAATGGGTCAATTCAAGCCTTTCCCTTTTTATCCAAGCTTCTCCTTTTGCGGGTTTAATCGTAAAACCTGTAAAGCTCAGCTTGCCGCAGCGACTTGCCGTTCTTCTCAAAACGGCTTCAATCCTTACCATTAATTCAGCGGGACTAAAAGGCTTGGTTACGTAATCGTCCGCGCCCATCTTGAACCCTTGAATACGATTTTTTTCAGATACCTTTGCTGTCAGCATAATGATCGGCATCATGCTTTTTAAATCCTCTCGGACCCACTGGCAGATTTTTTCACCATTGACGCCCGGCAGCATGAGATCAAGTATTAATATACAGGGATCCAGCTGCTCAATTTTTTCTTTTGCATCGAATCCGTTAATCGCTTCAATCACTTCATATCCTTCTTTAATTAAATAAATTTTTACAAGGTTGCGGATTTTCGGATCATCTTCCACAAGTAATACCGATTTTCCGATTAGGTGATGTTGCATCAAGAGAATCATCCTTTTCTATAAATTTATTAAAAAACTTTACTAAGAAGAAAAGAAGAATGTATTAAGTAAAGAGCAACAGAAGTTGTTTAGTGCATACAATCTAACACAAAAAGGATCGATAATCGGTATTATGCCAATTATTCCGATCCCTTACATATATCATTCCTATTTTACACTGACTCTAACAGCCCCATCTCCAAACAAGTCGCAATCAGCAGCGCTTTTTCTCTTGCCTCAAATCGAATATGGATCTTTTCTTCTTTCACGTTAATAATGGTTCCCGTCCCGAAAACCCTATGCTTCACCATTTTCCCTACGACTAACTCCGAGCTGTTACGGATAGCATTAAGATTGTACGGAATATCAACGACTGTCCCTCGATGTTCCTCTACTTGTCCTGTATGATGCTGCTTTGGTGGGTTCATAATGTTCCTAATCGCCGCTACGAATGAAGACTCTGTCATCTTTTCCCCATCCCGCTCCCTATACACGATGAGTTCCAAGTGTTTTTTCGCTCTTGTCGTGCCAACGTAGAACAAGCGGGTCGCTTCTTCCATTAACGCAGCACTACCTTGATCATCTGAAGATGGGATCATACCATCAATCAGGTCAATCATATAGACCCGTTCAAACTCCAATCCCTTCGCACTATGAAACGTGGAGAACGTCACGACATTCTGACCCTTCCTGGATTTTGCCGTCTTTAAAACCGATTCCAGATGCTTTAATCGACTCGCAAATTCCTCCATCGTCTCCAGTGTATCTGCGATCTCTTCCAGCGTGTTTAGGATGCCTATCAAATAGTCCTTTCGAAAACTGAAACGCTCACACATCTTTTCAAGTGCCTTCTCATAGCCTAACCGCTCTCGAATGACACGGATGGCATGCAGTGGGGGCATCCCTCGCATTTGCTCGAATGTTTCTTTGCTTGTCTTCAACGGTTTGACTTGATAATCCTGAACTTGAACATAATTAAGCAAGTTATCAAATACCGATTCATTGTTGTTGAATTCTTTCAATGCCTCCATCTGCTGTTTGCTTATGTATCCATTAAACTTAAAATGGATTTTCTCCAATATTTCAGGACGTTTATCGGTAAACGTCATCCGCATGAAGTTCAGAATATCTTCAATTACCCAATGCGAGAAGAAACGATTGTCCGCATCCTTCATATAAAAGGGAATCCCCGCTCGATCAAACTCATTCATTAAAGCGATGGAAGACGAGTTATTCCGATACAATATCACCACTTCAGCAAGGTTTTCAACTTTCTGGATGTCCTGAACCAAATATTTTGCCTGTTCTACGTAATCTGCAAAACTTCTGATCTTAATCGGTTTACTCGGAGGATTCTTCGTAAACATATTCTTATCGTATCGATTCTTATTTCTTTTGATAAATGAATTGGCAACATTCACGATATCGCTGGATGACCGATAATTTTGCTCCATAAACAAGATGGCTGCATTCGGGTAAATTTCCTTAAAATTAAGCAAGTAGGATGGCTCCGCACCTCGCCAACTATAGATGGCCTGATCATCGTCGGCAACAACGCACAAATTTCCATGCTCTCGTACCAGTTTTTCAATGATGGCATGCTGCACCAATGAAGTGTCCTGACTTTCATCCGTCAACATATAATCGAACCTTTGTTGATATTTGCGAAGAAGCTCCTGATCCCGCTCCAATACCTCGTTCCCTATCGTCAGCATATCGTCAAAATCAAGCAGCAATTGACGATGGCCCGACTTCTTAAATGTCTCATACTCACGCAGTATCCGCTCGGCTTCTGGAACATCACATTGAACCCTTGACCACTTATCTTTTGGGATCATCTTATTTTTAATGAAGCTAATATAGGTAGTCAGCTCGTCCAGTTGGTCATCAGGGATGTTCTCACCTACGATCGATTTGAACAGCTTCCGCAAGATGATCTTTTTATGCAGCGGCATATGAGCCGAATGGACGTCTTCTTGCTCCTCCACATCTAAGTGGCCCTCGATAATCTGAAAAGGTGTCCCTATTTTACGAAAATGGTTCCGCACCACTTCGAAGGCAAAACTATGTATTGTTGAGAAATCAACGGGCGGAAGATCGGGAAAGAAGCGCTTGAATCGCTCTTTCATATCATTTGCCGATGCACGACTGAACGTAACAGCCTTGACTCTTGTTGGATCTACACCCTTTTCTTCTATTAAATAGCCAATCCGCATGATAATGGTTGTGGTTTTCCCCGATCCAGGTGATGCTAATAAAAGAAGCGGCCCTTCCGTTTGACGAACAGCCTTCAACTGGACCTCATTTAATAAAACGCCTACTTCCTCCTTCTTACGGACAAAGAAATCTTCTTTTATTTTCATACCGAAATCCCCTTTCATTTGATCGATTCATTCCAAGACTTCTATTATAGCATCCTGTCAATCGGGCGATTCTACAACCGTGTAAGTAGAAATGGATGGTATCTACACTTTAACTATGACATTTCACAATCTTTTTCAAGTCAAATCGGTAGAAACTCCCTTTTCATTCGCCTTTCCCAACTGCGCCAAGACAAAAAAGTTCCATTCCGTATCGTGCTCTTCCTAAAGTGCATGTAAGTTTTCCCGCTATTATATACAAAAAGAGAGGAGAAAATCATTTCTCTCCCTCTCTTTTCCAGTCGTCCATTTACTCTTCTATGGCTTCATCAAACGCAGCAAATACCTTATCAAATTCCTCGTCGTCCTCGATAACGGATAATTGCTCGTCAGCTTCAACTTTGAAAAAGAAGACTTCGATCTCTTCTTCTGACTCTTCTTGATCTTCTTCTACAGATCCGACCGCAACGTATTCGTATCCATCAAGACTTAACATGTCCAATACTTCAAATTCTTGCTCCTGATCGTTTTCATCAATCAATGTTAAGATGTCGCCAGCTTCAATTTTTTCCATATTACCTTTCCCTCCTATGTTTTTCTAAAAATAATTGGACCAAAATAGTATCCCCAGTAACTTATCTTTTAATTAGAATGTCACCTTTTACAGCTCACTCATCGGTACCTTCCCCTGTTCGCACACTAGTTTCTGTTGAGCAAAAAAGGCCCTAATTTTTCTCATTCATGCATATACATATACAATGAGGACACGTAAGGTAATGCCGGACAACTTTTCAAAGTTGCCTGGTCTTCACTCTAAATAAAACCAATTATCATTAGGGGGGGTTAGCGATGTTAGCAGAAGTTTCGAAAAACATATTTCTTTACGCTTCGCAAAACAAAGCCTTAAATACGGCCGCAAAGAAATGGGGCCTTAAATTTGGAGCGTCCCAAGTAGTAGCCGGAATGAACATAGAGAGTGCAATCAATCAAGTTCAAATATTAAACGAAAAAGGACTTCTCTGTACCCTCGATCATTTAGGGGAATTTGTTTCAAGCCGAGAAGATGCAATAGAGGCGACCGAATATAATGTAAGAACATTGGAAGCCATTACAAAGGCCGGCGTCAATAGTAACTTGTCGGTTAAAATGACCCAGCTTGGTTTAGATATCGATCGGGATTTCTGTATCCAAAATATGTATCGAATTCTGGAAACAGCTAAAAAATACAATAACTTTGTCCGAATCGATATGGAAGATTACTCGCATTGCCAGATTACCTTAGACATTTTAAGCGAACTGCGTGAAACGTATGATAATGTCGGGACGGTCATTCAAGCTTATTTGTTTCGAGCAGAACAGGACGTGAAAAAGTTGAAGGGCATTCCTCTTCGTTTAGTGAAAGGAGCGTATAAAGAATCTTCTGAAGTCGCTTATCAGGAGAAAGAAAAAGTAGATGAAAATTATATGAGAATCATTGAAGAACATTTATTGAGCGGAAGTTATACAGCGATTGCTACTCATGATCATCATATCATTTCTAAGGTGAAAGAATTTGTACAAAAAAAGGAGATTAAGCGTGATCAATTTGAGTTTCAAATGCTGTATGGTTTTAGAACAGAGATGCAGATCAGTTTAGTTCAAGAAGGATATAAAACGCGAGTCTATATTCCTTTCGGCGATGACTGGTTTGGCTATTTCATGCGCCGGCTCGCTGAAAGACCGCAAAATATTTCATTTGCTCTTAAAGGTTTTTTTCTTAAGAGATGAAAACAAAAAAGCCTGCGGGTCTGGGGACTGACCCTCTGATCGCCGGCTTTTTGTGAAGTTTTTTACGCAAATATTTTTTTGATTTTCTCAATTGCCCAATCCAGCTCTTCTTTAGAAATGATAAGCGGCGGCGTAAAGCGAATGACGGTTTCATGCGTTTCTTTGCATAAAAGTCCTCCCTGTTTCAGCTTTTCGCAGTATGGACGGGCAGCTTCTGTCAGCTCAACACCAATAAAAAGGCCGCGTCCACGTACTTCTTTAATAACAGGATGGCTGATTTCAGACAGTTTTTCTTTGAAATAGGTGCCAAGTTCGAGTGAACGGCTGACCAGATTTTCGTCTTCAATGACTTCCAGGGATGCGATTGACACCGCACATGCAAGCGGATTTCCGCCAAATGTGGAACCGTGCGATCCCGGATTAAAGACACCTAAAATGCCCTTATTGGCCACAACGCATGAGATCGGGAGTATACCTCCGCCAAGTGCTTTGCCGAGAATAAGCATATCCGGGTTCACATCTTCCCACTCGCATGTAAACATTTTACCAGTGCGGGCAAGCCCAGACTGAATTTCATCTGCAATAAATAGCACATTATTTTCTTTGCAGAGCGTATCCGCCGCTTTCAAAAAGCCTTCGGGAGGAATGACAATGCCGGCTTCGCCTTGAATCGGTTCAATCAGGAACGCCGCAGTATTCGGTGTAATAGCCGCTTTCAATGCCTCCATATCACCGTATGGAATTAATGTAATGCCCGGCAGCATCGGACCGAAGCCACGTTTGTATTCCGCTTCTGATGAAAGCGACACAGCCGTCATCGTCCGGCCGTGGAAATTGCCGACGCAGGCGATGATTTCCGCCTGATTTTCCGAAACTCCTTTTACTTCATATGCCCAGCGCCGCGCCGCTTTCACTGCTGTTTCCACTGCTTCTGCGCCTGTATTCATCGGCAATGCCATTTCTTTTTTCGTCAATGTGCAAATTTTTTCATACCATGGCCCGAGCTGATCATTGTGGAAGGCACGCGATGTTAGCGTCACGCGGTCTGCCTGATCTTTCAACGCCTGAATAATTTTTGGATGACGGTGACCTTGACTAACCGCTGAATAGGCGCTTAACATATCCATGTAGCGCTTTCCCTCCATGTCTTTCACCCAGACACCTTCTGCTTCTGAAATCACGACTGGCAGCGGATTGTAGTTATTTGCGCCAAATTCTTCTGTCTGCTGCATCACTTTCTTTACTTTATTCCTCATTTCTTTATCGATGTTCTATCCATTCCCCTCAAAATGCCTCTGATGTTGTTTGTCCCTGCATATGGAGAAGCAAGTAATCCGGGCTTCCCGCTTTTGAATCTGTTCCCGACATATTAAATCCGCCAAATGGTTGGTATCCGACGATCGCGCCCGTACAGCCACGGTTAATGTACAGATTGCCAACATGGAATTCTTTACGCGCGCGGTCGATATAATCGCGGTTATTGGAAATCAATGCACCCGTTAAGCCATAATCTGTATTGTTCGCAATGGCCATCATATGGTCAAAATCGGTCGCTTTGCATATGGCAACAACAGGCCCAAAGATTTCTTCCTGCATAAGACGATCATTTTCTTTTACATCCGCAAAAATCGTAGGCTGTATGAAATAGCCATTTTCATCATTGCCTGATCCGCCTGTCATCAAGCGGCCTTCTTCTTTGCCGATTTCAATATAGTCCATAATTTTTTTGTATGCTTTTTCATCAATGACCGGCCCCATATACGTATCGGCCCGTTCAGGGCTGCCCACAAATAATGTTTCAGTCAGTTCAACGACTTTTTCAAGCACTACATCGTACACATCCTGATGAATGACCGCACGTGAGCCCGCTGAACATTTTTGACCGGAGAAGCCAAATGCGGAATAAACAATGGATGAAGCAGCCAAATCAAGGTTGGTGTCGCGATCAACAAGAACCGTATCTTTTCCACCCATTTCCGCGATGATCCGCTTCAGCCAAATTTGGCCTTCCTGTACTTTTGCAGCACGCTCATAAATGCGGCAACCGACAGCACGCGAGCCAGTAAACGATACAAACCGCGTTTTCGGGTGTTCCACAAGATAGTCCCCGATTTCAGCGCCCCTGCCCGGAATATAATTCAAGACGCCAGCTGGGAGACCCGCTTCTTCCATCACTTCCACAAATTTTGCGGCAACAACCGGTGCTGTCTCGGCCGGCTTTAAAAGAACAGTATTGCCGGTAACCAGCGCAGCGACAACCGTTCCCGCCATAATCGCCAGTGGAAAATTAAACGGCGAAATGACAATGCCAACGCCGAGAGGAATGTAGTTGAACACATTTTGCTCACCCGAACGGCTGTTAACCGGCGCGCCATTTTTCAGTTCAAGCATTTGTCGTGCATAATATTCAAGAAAATCAATCGCTTCTGCCGTATCCGCATCTGCTTCTCTCCATGGCTTTCCTGCTTCTTTTACAAGCCAGCTTGAAAATTCATGCTTCCGGCGGCGGATGATCGCGGCAGAACGAAACAAAATGTTGGCGCGATACGCCGCGTCTGTTGTTTTCCATGTTTCAAATGCCGTAAGCGCCGCCTGCATTGCTTGTTCCGCCAATTGTTTGTCGGCCATGGATACAGTGCCAATTATTTCGGCTTTTTTTGCTGGATTAATAGACTGTACTTTTACGCTTGAAATAATTTTTTCACCATTAATGACAAGCGGGTATTCTTGTCCAAGTTCAGTATTCACATGAGCAAGTGCTTCTTGAAAAGCCCTTTTATTTTCTTCTTTTGTAAAATCGGTAAATGGTTCGTGAGTATAAGCTGTTACCATGCAAATCCCTCCAAATTGATTTGATCCATGTAACGACTGATAAAAATAAATAGCTGTATATAATAAGCATATTCCTACTTATCAAAGAATAGTATCTGAACTTCATAAATACAGAGCCAAAACATGATTGAGAGCGTAAAATATCTTGTGTAAATGAATAAACAGAAAAAG
>NZ_LQWY01000033.1 GCF_001643235.1 Domibacillus aminovorans | reverse complement strand
TTCACACGATTGAAGAGGGAGTCTTCTGTCGGAAAATGATAAAAAAAGCGGACCTATACAGCCCGCTTTTGTAAGTTTCAAGTGTTTAAGGAGCTGTAACTACAGGATCCACAACTTCATCAAAAAAGTTACCTGCTAACGCCGCGTCAGCGCCAGTGTCCCCGCTCCGGAATGTATATTTCCATGCGTCATCAAAGTCACGCTTAATAAAGCGACCTGTTAATGTAGGTGTTTGAAACTCAACGTTCTCGCCTTTTGTTTGATGATTTGCTTCTGTCTCCTGGAACATACCCTTATAAAGCCATACAAAATGTGATTTTCCGTCATTACGCGTGATTTCATAACCAACTGCAACGTATGGCGCTTCATCTGTCGTTTTAGAGACAACTCCGCCTTTTGTATCCTTTTCATTGCCTAGAAGTAGCATTTGAATTTCAGTCGTTAAATCATCAATGTTAAACGCTACTTCGATACCACCAATTGATGACCCTGTTTCTGCAGGGCCGTCATCTGCATAAAGCACAGCCATATTAGTCGCCGGTGTAATAGTCCCTGAAATAGCTCGACCTAAACTGACTGGAGTATCATATGTTGCACCGACACCTTTTTTATCTGTAAGTAATTTTGCTACATGTAAGTCTTTTAAGCCAATTGATACTGACATATTCTATCGCTCCCTTAATTGTTTTTTATAAATATTAGTTAAACAAATTCTGTGTATCGGAATCTTAAAGCTTTATGAAATATTCTTGCTTTTTGTGTAGATCCCGATGGTTCTTCATATAAATCTGCTGCAAATGTTCGGGTAAATCCCGTTGCATTCATACGAGTTTTTACCTCTTTTACTAAACTTGAATAATTACCAGTTGACCAAATATCCACTTGCAAACTATGTCCGGTTGCTAGTTCTTCATTTTCTGCGTGAAATACGCCTTTTTCATTGTAAAAAAAGAACGTAATATAAGTAGTTGCCGATCCTGTATATTCTTGAAATGAGACCGGAGCGCCAACATTTTTCAATGCATCAATAACCACTTTGTTCACAGCCCCAGCCCCCTCTGTATTTCTTCAGTCATAATTCTTTTCGCACGATCAATTTCATTTTCAAACGTTGGCGCTACAGTGGGCCGGGCCGTTATTTTTGATGTACCTAACTCAAGCATCTGCATGTAAAAGTTATCTTTGTCGTATCCAATTAAACGCCTATCACCCACTTTTGTGACGATCACGTTGTCTGCAGCATGATTTTTATT
Source organism: Domibacillus aminovorans (assembly GCF_001643235.1). Classification (GTDB taxonomy): domain Bacteria; phylum Bacillota; class Bacilli; order Bacillales; family Domibacillaceae; genus Domibacillus; species Domibacillus aminovorans. The sequence continues at coordinate 9,695 of NZ_LQWY01000033.1, read as the reverse complement.
TCTTGCCGACCTCGGCGTATTTTCGGCAATTTTCTGCTGCATGTGCTCTGCTGCCTTATCAAGCGCCCGCGCCTTATATTGATCTGCATTCGCTAACCGATTAATCCTTGAGATGAGTTGATCCATGCCATCAAGGTTCATGCTCTCACCCCATCAAATATCCTGCAAACTAATTCTATGATGTCAGTTTTTTCATAGGTACGGACAATTTCATATTTCTTTTCACACCAAAGCAAAATCCGTTCATCGTTATAATCGATAGAACGGACTTCAAACATAACTTGTAATTCAAATCCCTGTTGTGCAGCCTGATAAAATTCCGCACTTCGGACTGATTTTTTATTAGCGAATACATTGTCGCCAACCGTTTCTGTTGTGACAGGAAAACCATCATCATCAGTGGTCTGTTCGACTTTTACAAATTTAATAACTTCAGACCATCGACTCACGATAATCACCTGCCAGGCTTAAATGTTGCTTGAGCATAATATAAGAATCTTTGAACCTGTCGGCATCCGGATTGTCATAACCAAAATTGGCTTTACAATATGTGATGACAGCTCGTTTGATTAAAGCATCGCCCGAACTACTCTCAAAATGCACTCCCGCTATTCGCAAATCTGCTTCTGCTGCCGATATTAAATCATTAATTTCGCTATCAAATGCGGTGTTCGAAATACGCAGCGCAAGCTTCACATCATCCAACATAATCAATCGCCACCTTATTCAGCTTGCAAGATAACGAACGCTTTCGAATCAACTACATCACCATCCACAATCGCATAACCCATATAGTCAGTTAGGCGCTCACGCACATGCTCTTCACGATACATTGTAATGTCTTCATTAATGTTCGCAAGGTAGCCCGCGTTTACATTACCGACAAGGATTTCACCTTCTGGAATAGATGCGTCAGCTTTGATCGTACGACCGAAAATGCGACCAACGCCGCCAGCCATTACATCAGCCATAAACATCGGACGCCCTTGACCATCCACAATATTCGCAAGCAAATTCCAAATCGTTGCATTGTTTGCATAAATGGTTGCACCATTCACATAAGATGAGTGGATCGCTGCCATAACACCTGTAAGATCCGTGAATTTCACGCCATCTGCAACAACATACTCTTTGATTTGCGGTGTAGATGCCTCTGCAGAAAGAACCGTTTTGATTCCGCGCGGTTCCGGTTTGAATGTATCACCAACACCTGGCTTTCCTTTCCCCACATAAACCGCTGTAGAAAGGGAAATACCCATACGATCTCCGATTTCACGCGTGATGTATGCTTCGAATTCCGGAAGTGCCATTTTACGAAGTTTCCACGTAACTTGGATGGCTTTTGCAAGCTCGCAGCCTGTCAATTCAAGCTGACCGAAACCAAGTTGATCTGTATCAACGATTGTAGGTTCGTCATACCATTTAGCATTAACGGAATTGTTGTCAGATTTAATCATTGTTAGATTGCCAGTTACACGCAATTTGCGAACGTCTGCCCATAAAGGATACTGTTCTTCCGCACGTTTCCAAATACCTGCAGCAATTGTTTTCGGAATTAAAATTTGAGTGTTTGTCGTGTTATGAGTGAATGCACGATATTCGTCATTCACTCGATCAAGCGTTTCGCGTTCTTCATCACTCAATGACTGCCCTATCATATCTTTTGCCCAAGCTGTTCGATACTCCTCTGTCTCGATAGCCGCGTCCCATTTCATTGAGCGGATTTCAGGTTTTTTTTCACCGTCGTCATGAAGTGGATTGGGAATTTCACGCCCCTCAATTTCACCTGTAGCAATTCCTTTTGCAATTTCCTGGCGCTTTTCAATTTCTTTCTGCTCTTCATCAAGCCCACGCAGTTCCTCTTCCATAGCTTTTAAATCTATTTGTTCGTCCCCTTGCAACGCAGTACGGATTTCTTGTTTCCGCTGCAAAATTTCTTTCAATCGTTTATTCATCAGTGTCACTCCTTAAATTTTTATAAATATGTGAAGGCAATTAATCGCTGGCGCAATTCCGCTTCCTGTGCCTGCTTTCTTTCATTCAGGTATTGTTGGAATGGATCATTACTTCGAGCCGCTACGCCGCTATCTGGATAAGCAGGAAATGCAACAGGGCTAATTTCAAATAAATCGGCCTGCGTGATTGTTCGGATGATATTATCCGGATCTCGTTCATCCCATTCCTGTTTTTTTGCACGAAAACCAAACGACACGCCTTTTACATCGCCTCGTTTAATTGCACCGTATGCATTTTGTCCATTCGGTGTATCTGGAAGATCCAGTTCGAAACGCAAACCGATGTCATCTTCGTAAAGGCGAAGCGTCCCATTATCCTTGCTTCCTAATATTGTCCGAGTGTCATGTGACCATAAAGCAAATTGATTGTCCTTTCCGAGTGATTCGGTAAAGGCGCCACGTCTAAACTGCTCACGGAAAGAATCCCATCCAAGTGGGTGAGACTTCATTTCCCATTTCACGGCGTACCCGGCCACCGTTGCAGAACCGCCGGCTTCTTCCCGAATTTCAACGGACAAACTAGGCATATCGCGTAGTTCAGTCACCGTCTCCATCAACTTCTTCGTCATTCGTCTCACCTCCTTTCGGTGGATCAGACCCTTTATTAACGTTCTGATACTGGTCCGCTTTCGCGGCATTCACAACATTTAATGTCTGTACGAATTCATCGCCGCCTTCAATCGAAGATAGATTAAAGATTTCACGGGCCTCATTTTTCGAAAGTATGCCAAGTGGCATCAAATCACGGACCATATTGATTTTCGTTACGTTGGATGCGTACTGTAGGCGATTCGCTTCGAAAATAATTTCATTTCCAAACCCTTGCTCTCGATCCGTGAAAAGCTTATGAGAAAATTCCAGACTCAATTGAATAGCGATCGGCTCAATAACCGATTCGTAAAACGCATTCCATTGATCTTCGGTGTAAGAGCTGGTGACAATCTCTTTGTTAATGCCAAAGTATTTATAAACCTTTAGCTCAATGGCTTCCATCTGCTTACTGTCTACCATTTTCGGATCATTTTTCAATTCGATATAGTCGGCTTTGCTATCGATCGCTGCAATCCCACCGTTGTTTGTCACATCCAGATAGTCTTGGACGAATGAGTCACGGTTCTTTTTCAAATCCTCACCTTTTAACATCGCTTGGAACTTTAACAAACCACGCAAAAAAGCCGATGATTTCACGGCGTTAACAATACCTTCATCGGTCGTCTTGATTAATTCAAGTGTTGGCAGCATCGCTTCGTTGTTTTCACCGAACATATCAGACTTCGCGAAAAACCGCCGTAAATGAATAAAGTTTTCGTATTCAGATGCCAGTTTTTTTCCGTTTGCAAATTGAAACTTTACATACAAGACAGAACCGGATTCGACGAGCTCCATGCTAGATGCATCAACTGGATAAAACCCTTCGATCCGACCATCTGACCCATAATTAATATAAACAAATGCATTATTGTGTAAATACAATTGCGTAACGATCTTATAAATAAAATCATAGGCGCTCATGAATTGATTTGGTCGCAATGTAAGCAGACGCTCAATATGCCCGCTTACATGCTCAATTTCGCCATCTTTACGTCGGATGTGCTTTGGCTTTAGCTTTGCCGTATTTGAGGAGATAGCGTGTATTGCGCCGCGTACAATGTCTGATGCGTACGGATCGTTTCCGAACGCATGAAAAGAAGGAATAAATCCATTCATCAACTGAAATTGTGTCTCATTTTTGATTGGTGCTGGCTCTACGCCAAACAGCTTGTCCCAAATGCTGCGCTTTTCTTTCTTCATTCACTCACCGCCTTTCAGCTTTGACGTTTACACCATCGCCATATAGTCACTGTAGTTTTCTTGTAGCACAACGTATGCGATCAGCAAGCTGACTGCTCCATCGATCCGCTGCTTTTGACTAAGTCCTTTTACTGGACGTATATTTTCATTTTCATCTGTCTTAATTGACGTATTTGTTAAGCACCATTTTAATAATAGATTGTTGTTATAATTAATCGTTTTGGATTGCAACTCAGCTCCAAGCAATTTCATCGGCTGTGACATTGTTTTGGCGCCCTGCCGAACTTCCTTCATCGTAAAACCTTGATCCTGCATTTCCTGCGTCCAGTATTGTGAATTCCAGCTGTCATATCCGATCCATAACGGATGAATATCGTATTCTGTGATCATTTTCATGAACCAGGCAGTCACTTGGCTATAATCGACCTTATGTCCTTTCGTAAAGGTGACAAGACCTTTTTCTTCCCAAATGTCGTAAGGCACCTTATCTTCTTGGATTTTTCGTTCAGCGTGCTGATACGGAATAAAATACTGTTGAAGAACGTATTTTTCATCGCTATCCGGCCGCATCATAATTAATGTGGCGCATGTTAAATCGGTTGTAGAGGATAAGTCCACACCACCGACTGCATAGCAACCGCGAACCATTTCCATATTGAATATTGCTGGATTCACGATGTCTTCGAATGGCAGCCATGCTTCTGTTGAGGTTTCCGGCACATTAAAATCTTTTGTCAGCAAGTTCTTTACGAGAAGCGCATTTGCTTTCGCTTTATTTACTTTTGTTTTTAACTGGTCCACCTTTTTAATAGTTCCAAGTCCCGGATTCGCTTTCACCCACGCTTTTTCATCGGTCCATTCTTTTCGTTCGTCTAATTCATAGACGATCGGGAGGAACCGGTCATCTTTATAACCATCCGGATCATCAAAACCATTCAATACTTTTTCCGCTTCTTCATATTTCATATCATAAACGGATTCACGTATCGTTCCGGCCGTCGTGATCATAACGATCAACGGTTGCTCCCGTGCTGACGTACCATCAACGACAACATCATAAAGATTCTTGTCTTTCCAAGCATGTATTTCATCCATCATCGCGCCGTGAACGTTCAATCCATCGAGCGTTTCGCTATCGGACCCGAGAGGTTTAAAAGTACTGTCGTTCCATTCACATACCATTTCAGCTACAAGAGGTTTTATCCGTTTTAAAAGCGTTGGGGATTTTTTAACCATCCGTTTCGCATCCAGCCAAACGATCTTTGCTTGATCTCGTTTTGTCGCAACTGCATATACTTCTGCACCCGGCTCTCCGTCCGCAACCTGTAAATATAATCCGATGCCGGCCGACAAAGTAGACTTTCCGTTTTTCCGAGCGACAACCAGTAGCAGTTCCCGGTATTTCCGAGTGCCATCGATCGTATGAATAAAACCAAACGTTGCAGCAAGCGCCGCTTTTTGCCACAATTCCAATTCAATTGGTTTGCCGCCCCATTTACCTTTTGAATGTTTGCAAAAGTTTTCTATGAATTCGATCGCATGATTGGCCCTTTTTGCATCGTACTCATAAATGGATTCCGTATCATGCAAATCGGCAACTAGTTTTTTATAAATAAGCCTCACTTTTTTGCCGACGGTGACAGTACCCGCTTCAATCTGTTCGTGGTATTCAATGATCGGGTTATATGTTAACGGATATCGTTTTCTCATCGATCATTCACAAACTCTTCGAAGCCATCGCCCTCTTTATTGTTGATCGGTTGTTTCGGCAAAAGATCCGTCAACTGCTTCATGATCGTCATATGGTTTTTAATCATCGTATTGTAGATTTCAACTTCCGGGCTCTTTTTAGTACCCCACTGATTCTCGCCATTCTGATATGTGCTCACTGCACCATGCCGGTTAATCTCTGCTTGTAAATCCTCAAGCGTTACAATCATAAAAGCCGCGTTCTCAATGAGAGACGCAGCCGTTTTTTTCATCTTTGCATCAAGCTTTGTGAATTGTCGCCTAAGTATTCGCTTCTGTTGCTCAATCCGCTCAAGTTTCGCATTCTCTTCTTCAACCTTTGCAAGTTGCTCCATAACATCATAATTTTCATCGGCATTTTCCACGCCCTCACCTCATTCCGTTCCAGTGATACCACACCCCCCTATAGGGCAACCTGCGCGTTCACCGAAGGCCCTCCTCCGGTCCCGACAGGCTTTATTTCCTTTTTCGAACCGGGGGGATTTGAATTTTATTTTTAAAATTCATCTCTTGATTAAATCTCCATTACTATCGAACATAACATCATCGCGTACCGCTTCCACTCCACCAAAATGCTCACGGTTATGACAAGGCTGACAGACGAGCTCGAGGTTATCGTGATTCAACGTGACAGTTGCATCGTTTATATTCTGCGCATCAATATAAACTTTGTGATGGACAATGAGTCCAGGTTGCTGACATCGCTCACACAATCCATACCGAGACATGAAGTAAGCATCACGACACTTACGCCATGCCTTGCTCTTATAGAATCGCTTCGCCTCTGCCGTATGCTGTAGCATTATGCTTGCTCTCCTGTTGTTGCCGCTCCCACTGGTGCAATGTAGACAATAGCATTTCGATTCAGCACAATGTTCCCGATTGCGAACACTGTCTTACGATTTGTTATATCATTTAACTCATTAGCTAATGTTGCAGCATTATAATCGGCAACTTCTTCAACAAATGTTTGTCCGTGTGATGTTTTTATTTCTAATTGCATATCTATTCACTTCCCTTTATTTAGATATTAGAAAAAAGCACCCACATAAGTGAGTGCCGTTCCTACCCATAATTGGGCCCATATTAGACGCCTGCCACATTTATACGACAGACGACTCAATCGCCCCTCACTCCTTCATTTCATGCGTAGCACGCAAGAAGCAGAGTGAACAAGCGTAATGTGCGCTATTCTGCGGTTCAATGATTGCCCCTCTATGAACAAGAGTGCCAATTACGGCGTTTATTGCCCTGGCCTAACAATCACGCATTTCGCGCATATACACGGGCAAGGATTTGCACCTTGCATGGATAGACGCTTGTCATCCTACATCCGGCCCGATTCCCGCAGAATCCGCAACAGCCCGCGTCTACCTATTCCGCCACCGTGCAGCATTTCGACAGGTCGCGTGAAAGGCGAATGTCTGAGGATACACCCTCTAAACCAAATCTGTTATACATATACTTCGCTATTCAGTAGCTTTGCATCTACATCAGATCTAGTTTACAAGATATAAAAGACCCCGACACATAAGTGACAGGGTGAAAAAGGAGGATACTCATTCACGCAATCGTATGAAATTGGCTTACTTACAGTATATACTTGGATTGTTTACAATGTTGTTCCTTCTTTGTTACCTTTTTTAACTTCATTTGGACAATTGGATCTGGTTTTGCTCATTGCGTTCATAACGTTCTTTATTTGCAGTAGAGACAACTTTGCGAATGTAACCATACGTGTACCCTAATTCATCTGCAATTTCTTTGTAAGACTTATTCTCAATAAATCGCATTTTCGCTATTCGATACGGCAGCCCATTTAGTGCATTCACGTTATCTTCTATCTCTTCTTTTATCTCAAGAAAGAATTCTCTCATTTCGTTCAACGCATTTAATTTCTCGTTGATCCGATCCGTGTTGCGAGCGGCCGCTTCAATGCCAAACTCTGATGCGCCGCGTCCAATGAATGGCAGCATTCCTTCTACACCAAAGTTTCTACCATACCAGTAGTCTCGGTCCACTTCTAACATTTGGATTTCAAGATCGATGACATCAATCTGCCGAATTAAATCGGCATAGTTCTTGATGATCTCCATGCCTCATCACACCCTTCCTTTTAACAGAACGTGCGTTTTGTTGACTGCTAATTAAAATCTATTTATATTTGAATTATACATTAACTGTATTTAGCTTATATATAAACGAACAGATGCCTTTTTCATAAGATTCTCGAACCATTCTTTATCCTTTGTCATTAATGCCAGATCAATCATGCTGGCATGGTCCTCTGGAAACAAGCCTGCTGCCACGTACTCTGCTTGGCTCATACCATATTTCCCGTAAGTTTCTTTGTTGAAGTATTCTGCTTTGCCGTCTTTGTCAACCTGAGCTATTTTCCGAACAGAAAACACACCTTGTCCGTGATAAATCTTTGTGACATATCCAAGAACCGCGCACCCGAGAAATCGCATCTGAACCCAATCCCCTATTTCCATGCCGCTCCCTCCTGAGAAAATAAGATGTTGTTACATAAAAGCCTCTCTTCTTTCCGCTTCTTCTTGCTTTTTCTTTTTCCGACTGGCAGCTGACCTCTCCATCTTTTCGATATTAGCCATACGTCGTGCAGCTTTTTCTTCCTGTGTTTTAAGTAGCGGCATTAATGCCTCTTCCGTTGTATCGGCCGTCCAAAAGTAACCGTCCGCTATAGCCGTATATCTCTCATCTTCACGTTGTTCAATTCCCGCGACATAATACGTTTGTCCATCCGCGATGATCCATGCTTCATAAACACCTGAATACTTTTCTTTCACTTCAACTATTCCTTTTTTACCAAGCCACGTGTATTCCATGATCAATCCACCCTCTTTTTCCGGCGTTCACCGTATCCACCTATATCCGCAAAAGGCTGCTGTTTTGTTCGTTTAGTCGGCCGGATCGGATGCTTCTCAATGTATGCAAGCCGCTCTTCTTCTGTCATTTTCCATTCGTGGACTTTATTCATGCTCTGAACAGGTGGTTTAAAGGTGCTTTTGCCATGCTGCCGCTTAATCATTGTGCGCCGGCTTTCTTTTTCTGTGATGTTTTCTTTTTTCCATGCCGCTAAACGATGTATCTTTTCATTAATCCGACTGACAATCTGTTTATCTGTTAATCCCTCTTCTTTGAATGAAAAATATTCTTCGCGTGTGAGATTAATAGCTGGTTTGATCACTGCTAACACTCCTTTTAAACGTACTGTTTGATTAATTCCAGTGCCCGTGGCGTTCCATAATTTCAATTACTTCATTGGCATAAGGCTCATCAACATTTATTACGATGTATGAGTTGTAAGGTTTTTTCCCATCTCTTACTCGCCCATCCTCTACCCAAGCACTCACACCATCCATAACAATATCTAGTTTTTCTTTCAGTGGTTTCGGAACGTATTTTTCAATATCTTTTTCATTAGTAACCGTATACCGTCTTTCTCGACCTTCTAAAACTGTCCCTTTAAATGCTGATTCCGCCATTATTTTCCCTCCTTTTTGTTCTCCATCTGGTCGTATTGTTGGCTAATCATTTGAAACACTTATGTTCGGATAGTTCTTTTAAGCAAGAGCGGCATAACCCCCTGTTTTCCATCGGAGACTCGAATTTCACTACTTTTTTATTTTTCAAACAATACCCGCATCTTCCTTCGCTAAAGTATACAGTCACCTAAAATCCTCCTTTTGGTCGAACTGTTTATTAAAAAATCCATGCTCCAAGCAAAAAGCCAACGACGAAAGATACAAGCATAAATCCTGCCAATTGCAGAAGTCCTTTAAATACGTCTGTTAAGAAATCTAACCCGAATAACATTTTCACTCCTCCTCGGTTTATTCCTGCGGTTTTGTAATACCAGAAAATAACCAGCCTTTAGATTCAATCCAACTTAGAAATTCAGTATTAAATGTATCTTCATCAACGTTGGCCTGGATTGAACCTTGAATGTCGAACCAGGTTTCCTTCCGATCAAATCGATAAACTAATCCTTCAACAGAGGCAAAATCCAATTCGTGCCCCTCAATCATTGCATCCAAAAGCTTTGCAACACCTTTACGGATAGAATCTTCAAATTTATCATTTTCCGACAGAAGACTCCCTCTTCAATCGTGTGAA
>NZ_LQWY01000032.1 GCF_001643235.1 Domibacillus aminovorans | reverse complement strand
CGTGCGTCACTCCACGAAAGTTTGCGACACCCGAAGTCGGTGGGGTAACCCTTACGGGAGCCAGCCGCCGACGGTGGGGCAGATGATTGGGGTGAAGTCGTAACAAGGTAGCCGTATCGGAAGGTTCGGCTGGATCCCCTCCTTTCTAAGGAATTTTTACGAAGTAAGAACGTGGTTCTTATAACTCCCATGAAAATTAAAATCTCCGATTTAGAGAAAAAGGCAATACAAAATTAGACGCAGCTCACTTATTTTTTAAAAAAGTGAAGCGCCTAGATGAGGATAGAATTATTGGTTGGATTAGGAGGCATTCGGTTCGGTGATTGTCACGTTATACCCTAGGTTTTCAAGTCTTCGAATAGAATACCTTACAATAGATTGTTGTTTTTGTTTGTCAAAGTAATCCTCACCTAAGTCTACGTACATTTCTTTACGTGTTAAAAGATAGTAGGTGATTCTCAAAATCGCGTGGGCAACGGATATACCTGCACGCTTTTTACCTTTCCGTGATGCAGTTCGTCTATACAAGGCCCCAAGGTAGGTTTTGGATCCTCTGATAGAATGAGCTGCTTCTATTAAAGCTGACTTCAGGTATTTGTTTCCTTTTTTCATGTTAGTTGATTTTCTTTTGCCTGCACTTTCGTTGTGCCCAGGTACTAGTCCTGCCCAAGAACATAGGTGAGCTGCACTAGGAAATTGCTTCTTCATGTCTGTTCCGATTTCAGCTAAGATTTGTTCAGCCATTCGAGTCGCGATGCCAGGAATGGAATCCAACCTTTCAATATCTTCTTGGTGAGAGGATAGTCTAGTGGCTACCTCCAGATTTAACAGTTCAATCTGCTCACTAAGAAAATCAATATGATTTAGAATGGTTTTAATCATCAGCCGTTGATGTGGATTGATGTATCCTCGAAGAGCGAGTTCAAGCTCATCTTTTTTCTTCTTCATTGTTCTTCGGGCGAAGCTCGCTAATTTTTCTGGATCATCCTCGCCATCTGCGATGGCACGAAGCATGTCACGAGATGAGACACCCATTATATCGGAGACAACGGAGCCAAGTTTGATATTCGCTCCTTCTAATACCTTTTGAATCCGATTATGTTGTCTAGCACGCTCTTCAATAATACTACGACGGTATCGAACTAACTCTCGCAGTTCCCGTTGATTTCGGTCCGGAATAAAACTTGCTTTGAGTAGTCCATGACGAAGTAGTTTGGCGATCCATTCAGCGTCCTTCACATCGGTCTTGCGACCTGGTACGGCTTTCATATGTTGAGCATTTACAACTAAAAATTCAATATTCTCTGCTTCAAGTAAGTTAACGATGGGCTTCCAAAATACGCCTGTACTTTCCATTGCTACGTGGGTACAACCCTGCTCCTTAATCCAGTCAATCAACTGTAATAGAAATACAGTCTTAGTAGAAAACGTTCGAATCTCCTTTCCTTTTGGAGTCATAGTACATGCGGTAATCGAATCTTTATGAACATCCATACCGCAAGCATGCTCAATGATTACTTCCATAGTAATCATCCTTTCTACGGCGAATAGTATTGGAGGCTGGTGCAACAACCAGAGTAGGATTAATCTCCCATGAGTGCTTCCCGTAAGGGAGCGACATTCTGTGATGCACCGTGGTCGTTGGAGTCAGACTAACGGATGGGCTCTATGGCACCATAGTTGATCGACCTTCCTCTCCCAGCCGTAGTATCCAATACCCGTTCTGCACACATTTTCATCATCTGTGGTGTAGCGCTGATTTTGCGCTACATGGATGGCTAA
>NZ_LQWY01000031.1 GCF_001643235.1 Domibacillus aminovorans | reverse complement strand
CTAGTACGCCGTAGGTTACGCGAAGTACAACGTTTTCTACTAGTGCGTCGTTGGTTACGAGAAGTTCGACGTTTTCTACTAGTACGCCGTAGGTTACGAGAAGTGAAACGATTTCTACTAGTACGCCGTAGGTTACGCGAAGTACAACGTTTTCTACTAGTGCGTCGCTCGTTACAGGATGGATCCTGGAACATGAAGTTGCCTAATCCAGAGCGATGAGCCCTTTTAACTGCACTTTGTATATCATCCTTAGAGAAATTTGACATATTCGTCCCTCCTTTCCTCTTCTTAGTTAGAGAAAGGAAACGGATACATATTTATTACAAAAGAATCCTACCAGTGATGGTGAAAATTCCTTCTCCTTCTATAAGGTACGTAGCTGTCTTAAAAGTGATAAAGACAATTGCATACTCTTTTTAAAAATAAATATTAACTATCTTTTAGTGGCATCATTCGTTTTTATTTCATATGAATAAAATAAAAATGGAAGGGAAGGGTTCGTATGGATAATGGCATGAAAATACCTGAATATCAGCTCTTTATTCATCCTTTAGATTTAAGGGAACTTCGGAACGATATTTGGTGTGATGATCCGGTTGCTGCGAAGCTAACTCTTAACAAAAAGAAATATGACATTGATATAGCCTATCGTGGCTCCCATATCCGGGATTTTCGAAAGAAATCGTATCATGTCTCCTTTTATAAACCAAGTACTTATAGAAATGCAAAGGAAGTTCATATAAACGCAGAATACAAGGATCCATCATTATTAAGAAATAAATTGTCCTTGGATTTTTTTAATGAAATTGGGTGCCTATCTCCTAAATCTCGATTTGTTTTTTTGAAGCTTAATGGGAAAAATGAGGGGCTTTATTTAGAATTAGAATCGGTAGATGAATTTTTCCTCGCAAATAGGCAACTGCCAAAAGGACCTATATTTTATGCGGTGGATGGTGATGCCAACTTCTCGTTAATGAGTGACCTTGATAAAGAAGTAAAGAAATCCCTCGAGTTTGGATATGAAAAAAAAATTGGAACAGCTCAGGATGAGTATAATCTACAAGAAATGATAATAAAAATTAATACCATTTCAAGGGAGGAATTTGAAAGAGAAATCGTGAAGTATCTGAATGTTGATAAGTATCTCCGTTGGCTGGCTGGTGTAGTTTTTACCCAAAATTTCGATGGTTTTGTTCATAACTATGCACTTTACCAGAATGGGGACACCGGGCTATTTGAAGTCATTCCCTGGGATTACGATGCTACGTGGGGGAGAGATGTAAATGGAGAAGTTATGGACGAAGATTATTTAAGAATCGAGGGATTTAATACGCTCACGGCAAGAATTCTCGATGTGAAAACATTTCGAGGCCAATACAAAAACCTGTTAAAAGGCATTTTAAGCAATCAGTTTAATTTAGAATATATGAAACCTAAAATACAAGGTATGCATGATCTAATAAGACCATATATTCAAAAAGATTCATATGTAAAAGATAATATCCATATTTTTGATAAAGAACCGGATTATATATTCGATTATATTGAAGCCCGTGCAAACTATATAAGCAACAGATTAGATACGTTAGATTAGGGTTGTTTTTTGGCGATAGCACTGACGGTTGATAAAAGGGTCTTGTCAGCATTTATGAACCGTCCCTCAGATTTTGGACAATGATAAAAAGATCTAGGTTATTAAGCTGTAAGTAGGTGACTCGGGTATTCAACGGGAGTCATTTTCTTTAGGTACCATTGATACATTTCGGGTTGTAGTCGTGAAGATATTCATCAATAACTTCTTTTAACTTATCAAAACTCTGACAATCTTTATAATCTACTTCATCTTTCATAGATGAGACAATTTATTTCAAGATGAAAAAATCCTCCCTTGGTCAAAAAAGGAGGATTTTTCAAAGTGAAGACGAGTATAAAAGCATTTTTATTTTTCTAAAACTTGATTTATCACCTTACTCGGTTTGCTGTTATTTAACTTTTTGTAAATTTTCTAAAACTTGATTTATCACTTCACCCGGTTTGCTGTTATTTAGGTTTTTGTAAATGCAGCTTGCCGGTTTTTCTCGTAAGGTTTCAGCAAAAGCGATGGCCAATTCGGTTTCACCCGCTACATGGATCTCTATCCAGCCTCTTTCTTTCTTCAATCGTTCTACGTTCGTACCCATGCCTTTAAAGAACCTTTTCAAGTTTTCTTTAAGCCGGGACTCTAAAAAGTCTACTTTACTACTCCCGATTACATGTTTCCCATCGGGATCCATGTTCTTCTTTTCTCCCCATTCTTCAAGGTTGGGATTGAAACTGTAAGAAAAATCTTCTTTGACCATTCCCATTGCTGTATCCAATATTCGAACTTCCCCGAAGCTGGGCAAAATGATTCCTGCTTCTGGATATGCTTTGTACATATATTCCAATTCTTCCAGCACTGGATGATCTTCCCAATGGAAGCTTGATTTAACAGGGACTTGCACATAGTGAACCGACCATAATTCCGGGTTCTTTGAAGCAAAAATGACGACTCCTTTGTGCAAATCATCCTTATTATCATCGATTTCTTTTAATACTTTTTTCTTAACTTCTTTAAATAATTTTAATTCAGTTTCATTTTTGGAATCTGTTAAATACTTATCTAAATCCTTTAAACCGTTCTTTAAATGAATTTGCCATGCACCGTTTAGCTGGTCTGGATCACCTGGGTTGGTGTTTAAATAAACACTCAATACGCCACGTTCACCACTGTGATATTTTTTTAAGGTCTGGAGTTCTTTGTTTAGAGTCATAAATTTATTTTACCTCCTCAAATTTCTCTAGGTTACCAGCATGCCCTTCGAGTGCCAAGTATAAAACTAAGTCTTAGTCACAGGTTATAGATTAAACAAAATGATTAAATGACAGAACAACGTATAAATATTTAGATATTTTCTCATACTTCTTTTTATTTATTTTGCTTCGCTTTCAATACATCATCCATTAAAATTCTTCCGTATCCTACTCTGTCCAAGTCATTCTGCGATAACAGCTTATACATATTCATCACCTCAAAACATAGTATGGCTTCAAAAATGAAAATTATTGATGGTGACTAATTTTAACTGAATGGCAAAATAATAAATAACTGTTCAAGCATTTTTTGTATATATTAATTATTTTTTGTCAAATAATCTGTCATTGAACAGTCCATGTAGATCCGATGTGTCTATCACTGGTTTTTGCACCAGAACCATCATTTTCCTCGTATAACTTCTCCTAACTAATTCAAAATATAAATAGCAAATTGCAAATAGAAAGGAGCTTGGATTAACATGAAGAGATACTCGCTCCTCATGATTTTAACAATGTCAATAGTTAGTGTACTGATCTCTGGCTGTGCATCTAAAGAGGAATCCACAGGTCAAATGGATTATGAAGAAACAAAGAAAATGGTTGTGGATATATTAAAAACAGATGATGGAAAAAAAGCACTTCAGGAAGTAATGAAGGATGAAGAAATGAAGCAGTTCCTTGTAATGGATCAACAGATAGTAACTGATACCATTCAAACTACCCTAACATCTGATAAAGGGGTAAAGTTTTGGCAAAAGGTCTTTGAAGATCCTAAATTTACTAAAAGCTTTGCAAAAAGCATACAAAAAGAGCACGAAAAAGTAATAAAAGGCTTAATGACAGATCCTGAATATCAAAAAATGCTTATAGAAGTTTTTCAAGATCCTGAAATGGAAAAAACGTTGCAAACCTCAATGAAAAGTCAAGAATTCAGGAAACACCTTCAAGATGTGATAATGGAGACATTATCAAGTCCTTTATATAAAGCAAAAATACAGGAGACTTTATTAAAGGCTGCTGAAGAGGTTGGGCAGCAAGGTGGGCAATCTTCTGAGCAAAAGAAGGGTAGTGGCCAACAAGAGTCAGATGGCGGTGGCGGCGGTGGTGGTGGCGGCGGACAAGAGCAAGGTGGTGGAAGCTAAACACCCGCACAGGTTTTGGTGCAAAAAATATATGAAATAAGAAAATGCACGTAAAAACAATTAGCACTCATTTTATATAAAATGAGTGCTTTATGAGATTTTTCGCTTGCTATCTTTTCAATTGAGTAGTAAAGTGATGAAAAGGTTAGCGATGGGGAGGAAAACGAAATGCGTAATAATACGATGGGCTCGTTAATCTGGTTACGTTTAATGCGTTTTACGAACCAAAGTAACCAGCTGTCGAATGACTTTTTAAAACGTTTTGATTTAACGACTGCTCAATTTGATGTACTCATGCAAATTCGCATTTATCAGCCACTCACGCAAATGGAGTTAGCCGAAAAAGTGACGGTTACGCAAGGTGGTATTTCGCGTATGCTCGTACGTCTTGAAAAAGAAGGTTATATTATACGTAAGCAAGATTGGAAAACGAAAACGATTAGCCTCACAGAGAAAGCTGAATCTATTTTAGAACAAGCAATGCCAGAACAACTTGCCTTTCAATCGTCATTTTTTGACGATGTATTAAACGAAGAAGAACAAAAAACACTATACACACTGATGACACGTGTCCATAAACATAGTCAAAAAAAAGAATTACCGCCTGAGTAATTTTTTTTACATCATCATTTGACTAGTCAAGTTATAAAAAGGAGGAACAACGATGTATACAATTTCTGGACATCATCACATTTCGATGATTACAAAAAACGCTCAAATAAATCATCAATTTTATCAAAGAGTATTAGGGCTACGTAGAGTGAAAAAGACTGTTAATCAAGATGACCCTTCTATGTATCACTTATTTTACGGAGATTTAACAGGTAGTGCGGGAACAGAGTTGTCGTTTTTTGAAATGCCCATTGCTGGAAGAACAACGCGTGGCACAAATGCAATCACACAAATTGGTTTACTTGTCCCGTCATTTGAAAGTCTCATATTTTGGAAAACACGTTTTGAGTTATTAGGTGTAAAGCATGGTGAAATTACAACATATGCCGGCCGAGATGCTTTACATTTTGAAGATTCGGAAGGCTTACGAATGATTTTGTTAAATAATAACGGCGAAGAGGTCCCTGAAAATTGGTCAGCATGGGAAGACTCCATTGTTGAGCAAAAGCATCGTATTTTAGGAATGGGCACAATCGAAATAACCGTGCGTTACTTACATCGCTTAGCGAAAACATTAAAGGACATGTTGGGTTATGCAGAAGTGTCTCGTTCTGATAAAGAAGCAATTTATCAGTCTGTTGCTGGACAGTCATTTGGAGAGATTGTCGTCAAACAGAAAGAAGGGCCAAGTGAGAAGCCTGGAAAGGGAAGTATTCATCATTTAGCAATCCGTGTGAAGAACGAAGATGAGTTGCGCTATTGGGATGAGGTCGTTAAAGAACGTGGCTTCGAGTCAACAGGGATTGTGGATCGTTTTTACTTCCAAAGCTTATATTTCCGTGAATCAAACGGTATTTTATTTGAAATTGCGACAGATGGTCCTGGATTTACTGCAGATTCAACGGTCGAAGCGCTCGGTAAAATATTAGATTTACCACCATTTTTAGAAGAACGACGTGCAGAAATTGAAGCAAAGTTAGCACCACTTGATTAAAAAGGAGAGAGTAAACATGGAACAATATCGTATTGATACAAATAAAGGACTTGAATTCGGGTTATATTCGATAGGCGACCATTTACCGAATCCACATACAGGTTCAATGATTAGTGCCAAACAGCGTATTCAAGAATTAATTGAGGCAAGTAAGCTAGCAGATGAGGCGGGGCTAGATGCATTTGCTGTCGGTGAAAGTCATCAAACGTATTTTACAACACAGGCGCATACGGTCATTTTAGGGGCGATCGCACAGGCAACAAAAAAGATTAAAATTGCTAGCTCGGCAACGGTGTTAAGTACGTCGGACCCCGTTCGTGTGTATGAAGATTTTGCGACACTCGATTTAATCTCAAAAGGTCGAGCTGAAATTGTTGCTGGGCGTGGCTCACGCGTTGGGGCGTATAGCTTGCTTGGCTATGATGTACGTGATTATGAAGAATTATTTGAAGAAAAAATGGAACTTCTGATGAAGTTAAATAACGAGGAAAAGGTAACGTGGGAAGGTCAATTCCGTGCACCGCTTGAAAATGCATCCATTTTGCCGCAGCCTCTAAATGGTCATATGCCAATTTGGCGTGCAGTAGGTGGCCCACCTGCTAGTGCGATTAAAGCTGGATATGCGGGGGTACCGATGATGTTGACAACACTTGGTGGTCCTGCTATCAACTTTAAGGTCTCGGTTGATGCGTATCGTGAGGCAGCAGAACGTAGTGGTTCTGATCCAGCCACTTTACCAATTGCAACAACGAGTTTATTTTATACAGCAGAAAATTCACAGGATGCACTTCGTGAGTACTATCCACATGCTAATTCTGGTATGCAGGCATTACGTGGTGGAGGCTATCCGAAACAACAGTTTGCGCAATCTACAGATTATCGCGATGCGTTAATGGTTGGTAGCCCGCAACAAATTATCGAAAAAATGCTCTATCAATACG
Organism: Domibacillus aminovorans; assembly: GCF_001643235.1. GTDB lineage: Bacteria > Bacillota > Bacilli > Bacillales > Domibacillaceae > Domibacillus > Domibacillus aminovorans. The sequence continues at coordinate 83,997 of NZ_LQWY01000031.1, read as the reverse complement.
AATTATTTGGTCAACAGCGCTTTATGGCACAAATCGATTTTGGTGGCGTGCCGTTCAATAAGATTGCGAAAAACATTGAGCTGATTGCAACAGAAATTATGCCAGCGATTAAGAAACATACAGCTGAAAAATAAGGAGCGGTTAGGATGAAAATTGTAGGAATCTCAGGCTCTAAGACTCGAATAGCAATGGATTATACAACGAAGAAAAGGATCTCCACAGAACAGAAATTATCAATGATGAGATTCTTTTCCGTATGGAGCGTTTAGCGGAAGACACAGTGCTATTTGTTGATGTATACTCAGACATTCATCAAGCGAAAAATGCGGAATATGATTTTTAATGAGGATAATGCATTGGATGGTGGAACTGTAAATCGATTACGAAGAACTCTCTATCGGCTACTTCATTTTTAATGGCGTGATATTAAAAGAGGGAGAGTGAAAAGCAATGGGACATTCTCATTCACATGATCATAGTCACCATCATGGAAGCAGTAATAAATCTGCTTTAAAATGGGCGTTCTTCTTAATTAGTACGTACATGATTGTGGAAGTCATCGGCGGGATCATGACAAACAGTCTGGCGTTGCTTTCCGATGCGGGGCACATGTTAAGCGACGCAGCTGCACTTGGTCTTAGTTATGTTGCTTTGACATTCGGACAAAGAGCAGCATCGAGCAAAAAAACATACGGCTATAAACGCTTTGAGATACTGGCTGCCTTTATTAACGGCATTACACTCATGGCCATATCGGTTTATATCTTTTTTGAAGCATACCAAAGATTGATAAATCCGCCTGAGGTTATCAGTGGGGGGATGCTGATCATTTCCATTCTTGGTTTAGTCGTCAATATTGTGGCTGCCTTTATTTTAATGAGAGGCGATAAAGACGAAAACTTAAATGTGAGAAGTGCCTTTTTACACGTTATAGGGGATATGCTTGGATCGGTCGGAGCGATTATTGCAGCCTTATTCATTATGTTTTTTGGTTGGAATTTGGCGGATCCGATCGCCAGTATTATTGTGGCCATCTTAATTATCATCAGCGGGTACCGTGTAACAAGAGATTCCTTCCATATACTAATGGAAGGTGCGCCTTTAAACATGGATATTCAAGAAGTAAAGAATAGGCTGCTTTCACTGGATGAAGTAAGAGAGGTTCATGATTTGCATGTTTGGTCCATCACATCCGATTTTCCAGCACTCAGCTGTCATCTAGTGATCGATCAGGATGAAGATTATCAAATGGTTTTATCAAAAGCGAAAAAACTTCTTCTCGATGAATTTCATTTGCATCACGTCACCATTCAAATCGATAAAGAAGGCGGAGAAGATTGTTCATCAGAAGATCATTGTAATTAAAAGATGCAGTGATCTTTCAGAAGAAGTTAGGTGTCTTAATACGAACGATACGTGCGGCCGTGTGAGAGGAGATTGGGGAGGGTGGGAGTTGGTCACTCCCCTCCCACTCCATATATGGTATCAGAATTAAAAAGCTTTATTGTCCATTAAAAACATGGTCTTCAGATAAACATTTGTCAAAACATGTATTACAAGCCTCTAAACATTCCAAACAAGCTTGAATACAATCATGGAAATTATGGTTCATTGTCACTCCTCCTCTTTACTGTTTTACATAACTACTATTACCTTTCTTTTTTTCTTTAAACGTAAAAAAACTCCACGATTTCTGCACAATTCTTTTACATAATGAGCATATTCACACTTATTTGAATAGAAAGAAGGTATATGATAAAAAGCTGATATTGCAGGGATTAAACGCTGGAGCAGATGATTTTGTCACAACGTTTCCAATCGACGAATATTTAAGAACGGCGCGAGGATATGGTTATAGGTGGAAAAGCGATACAGAAAAAATCAGAAATAATAACGAATATGCACAAAATCTGCACATTTAACGGATAAGGTAAAAAGAATCAGTCATTGAATGGAGGAAAAAGTGGATGAAAAAAGGATTAAAAGGATTTGTACTTGTGGCAGCACTATCAACCGCATTGGCAGCATGTTCGAATAATGATTCGAATAACATGGATGATCAAAATATGGATGGCATGGACCATGAAAACATGGATGAGGAAGGAAAGAAGAGCAGCGGTATATCTGATGAAAAATTAGCCGAATTTGCGGCGGCACCAGAGAAGCTGAATGAAAATGCACAGGAAAACCTACTGACGACGAATACAAAAAATACAACACGTTTAAATACGCAAAATCCCGTTCAAGCGTCTATTCTTGCATCACAGACCATTTGGCCGGCAACGCATGAAGAAAACCAGCCGGGTACGGTGATCTTAGTGCCAAAGGACAACTGGCAGGTTGGGCTGGCTGCAGCGGATCTGATTCATCATCCGAATAATGGGCCTGTTTTGCTGACGGATAAAAATGAGCTAGCTGCAGAAACACTGAATGAGATCAAACGTTTGAATCCAATAGGAAATGAAGAAGGTACGCAGGTTATGGTGATGGGAGACATTTCAGATAGCGTAACGAATCAGCTGGCTGATTATAAGGTAGAAGCTATTGAAGGTACAGATCCAGCACAATTTGCGGCAGCTGTTGATGAAAAATATGCAGCCGTATCTGGCGGTGAATATCCTGAAAGTGTCATTATTGTATCAGCTGATGAGGAAGCAAAAGCGTATTCCATACCGGCCATTAACTGGATTGCTCATATGCCAGAACCCGTTTTATATGTGACGAAAGACGGCATTCCGGAAGAAACGAAAAAAGCATTGCAGAAAAGAAAAGAAGCCACTCTCTATATTTTAGGTCCGGAGTCGATAGTGTCGAAAGAAACCGAAAGAGAACTGGGTGATTACGGAGCTGTTACGCGCATTGCAGGTGAAGATCCGGTATCAAACTCCATTGAATTCGCGAAGTTTAAAGATGAGGAAACATCATTTGGATGGGGCTTAACAGAGCCGGGACATGGTGTATCATTTGTCTCAAGCGCAACACCTGATCTCGCTCTTACAGGAGCACCTTTCTCGCATTTAGGAAAACATGCGCCGGTGATCTGGCTCGAAGATGGACAAGTGACTGAACCGGTGTATAACTTCCTTGCGACAATAAAGCCGACGTTCCAGGACGATCCAACACAAGGACCGTATAATCATGGCTTTATCATTGGCGGCCAGGAAGCCATTTCTTTTGAAACACAGGGCATCATTGATGAGAAGCTTGAAATTGTACAGGCAGACGGAGAAGGTCACGAAGGCCATTAAAATAACTTTTTCCCAATCATAGCCTCGGCCATCCATTCACATGGCTAGGGCTATGATTTTTGTTTTTACCATACTGAACTAGAAGTGAGATGTACAGTCTGCAACTAGTAAATTGATTTCAATTCTCTATAAATTCTATACAATATAAACGTACACTTGAACGTAAGGGGTTAAAGATAAAATGAGAAAATCGATTTTAATCGTAGACGATGAGTGGAACATGAGGAATTTGCTTAAGATTCATTTAATGAGCGATTATGACCTCGCGGAATGCAGCAATGGACAAGATGCGATTGCGCTCGTTCAAAAACATTCGTTTGATTTAATCCTTTTGGATGTGATGATGCCTGAAATGGATGGGTGGGAAGTATGCAAAGCAATTCGAACAATGAACACCACACCGATCTTGATGCTGACGGCAAGAAATGAATTGAAAGACAAAGTGCATGGGCTGGAAATTGGCGCGGATGATTATTTAATCAAACCGTTTGAACTAGAAGAATTATTGGCGAGAGTGAAAGCATTATTAAGAAGATCGGACCATCATGCTCCGATGGTTGATGACAGCTCGATCGTGTTTGGAAATGGTTATTTTAAAGTTGACCGGGACGGTTATCAAGTATTTTTAGACAATGAAAAACTGGATTTAACCCCAAAAGAATATGAGTTTATTGAAACGATTGCACTGAGTCCAAAAAGGGTCTTCACACGTGAGGTACTGCTTGATCTTTTATGGGGATTCAATGATTCACGCGATATGAGGACTGTAGATAGCCACGTGAAAAATATTCGTATTAAAATCAGAGAAACGGGATCGAATTATAACCCTGTTCAGACGGTTTGGGGAGTCGGTTATAAATTTCAAGAGCCGAATCAAACTCTATGAAATTCAACAGCATTACGATAAAGCTGGGCGGCAGCATCATGATCTTATTTCTGTTGGTTCTTTTCCCCTTGATTTATACGATTGATCAACTGTTTACTGCTTTTTATATGAATCAGCAGCAAGAACAAATAGAGCAATTTGCAGATAAGTATTCAGTCACGATTTCAGATGTTGAAGATGTAAATTCCTATCATATGTTTGACATGCTCTCTGAATTAATCAATGCAGATCTTTTTGTTTTTAACAAAGAAGGAGAAATTTTAAAATCAACGGTAGGACTAGAATTTGAAGCAGGAAATGAAGTGATGAAGGAGCTGTATAACCCAATCTTTCAAAATCAGTCAGTTGGCATGGAGTATACAGAGCCGGAAACTGCAGATAATCTTTTCTATCTAGCTGGTAAACCGATCATTGTGGACGGTGAGGTAAATGGGGGACTTGTTGTCGTTTCAAATATGGATAAAGTAAACACCTCTATCGATCAAGTCCGAATATGGCTATTTATATCGGTCATTGGTGCGCTGTTTATCGCGATTGGCTTCACTTTTTTTATTTCGCGTAAATTATCTTCACCTCTTTTGAAAATGGAAAAAGCAACCCGTGAAATAGCAAAGGGAAAACTTCAAACCGATCTTCCTATACTAACAAAAGACGAAGTGGGCAGCCTGGCCGGGGCCATCACCGATTTGGGAAAAGAACTGGAACAATACAGGACAAGCCGAAGTGAATTTTTTGCCAATATCTCGCATGAATTACGTACGCCAATTTCTTATATTAAGGGTTATTCAGAAGTGCTGCGGAAAGGAATGGTTCAAAGCGAAATGGAAAGAAATCAATATTTAATGATTATTGAGGATGAGTCCACACGGCTGGCGGCTCTTATCAATGATTTGTTTGAACTGGCAAAAATGGAAGAAGGCAAGCTGGATTTGCATCCTGAATGGATCGAAATGGATGATATTTTGACGAGCGCGATCAAAAAAGTGTCTCTTAAAGCGACAGAGAAAAAGATAGCGATTCTCTTGCAGCCGTCACACGATCATCCAATGATATATGTAGACGCCATCAGGCTGGAACAAATCATGATCAATTTAATTGAAAATGCCATTCGATACAGTGAACCGGAAACAAATGTGGACGTTTATATACAAGTACACAGAAACCGTCTAAAGGTTTTTATTAAAGATCAAGGTATGGGCATACCAAAAGAAGATATCCCATTCATTTTTGAGCGTTTCTATCGCGTTGAGAAATCACGATCAAGAGCATCTGGAGGAACCGGGCTGGGACTGGCTATTGTAAAAAACCTCGTTGAACTGCTCGGCGGAGAGATTGAATTAAACAGTGCATCAGGAGAAGGAACACTGTTTACATTATCTTTTTCAATCGATCAAAAAGTGAGAGCGGATAAATGAAAAAAATAATCAATGTCGTGATACCGTTGTTGTTCATTGTGTTGGGGATAACCTGCATGACCATGTCCAGTACCGTTTTTCACACATACAATCCATTGCATCATATTTTAAAGTCATTTTTTTGCATATGCATTTTTCTGATCGTTCCCATTATTTTTGGACTTCTTTCCATCTATGTACTTAAAAAAAAAGGAAAAAAATAAAGTGAGGAAGCAGCGCATCTATCATTGTGCTGATCCCTCACTTTATATAGTTATTTCCTTCAAGTTGTTATTGAACATAATTGCTGTTTTTTCATTGGTAGGATGCTTATCAATCTCTCTTAATTACAGGGAACGCGATATTAAATCATTGCTCCATACTAGCATAAACAGTCAGAGCATCGGAAAAAATAAGGATTAGCTCGGTATTATTTAGTATGTTTTTCATCATCATCCGCCATTAACCCGCGTGTTGACTGTTTAAATTCTCTTAGTGTAGTTCCAAGCGACCTCCCTAGCTCAGGCAACTTCGAAGGACCAAATATAAGGAGAGCAGCTATACTAATTAAAGCAATACTTCCTGGACCAGCCATCAAAATCCCCTCTTTTCTATTTAATAAAAAAGGCAGTAAAGTACATAATTAACATGCCGACAGTAAATCCGGTTAAGTTGAGCCACGAAACGGATGGCTCTCTATGCAAGCGATGATCATCAATAAGCATTTTGGTAATCACATAAATAACTTGAAGGATAGCCCCCGCCCCAATACCTAAAAATAAAGCGCCTAGTATTGGTGAAAAGATAAATCCTCCGAACCATGTACCAAGAATAGCCGGTGCTCCTGCTACCGTACCAAGTAAAATAAAATCTCTTCCCCGAGGCTTTGATTTTAATAAAGGAGCAGCGATGCCAATTCCTTCTGTTATATTATGCAGGGTAAAGCCCACGATTAAGAAGGTTCCTAGTGCAACAGATCCTAGAGCAAAGGAAGATCCAATAGCAAGACCTTCACCAAAATTATGAAGACCAATTCCAGTGGCCATTAAAAGAGATAATCGAAATGGGGAGTACCCCTTAGCTTCTTGCTTCCGACGCTGGTATTGATCAAACGCAATCAGTAATAAAAAGGTTAGCGCTGCTCCAATAATCACGACCATGTTTCCTTGTAAAATGGAGGGCGCTTCTGCACCGATTTCAAACCCATCAGCTAAAGTACCAATGAATAAAAATAATAAAAGACCGACCGTCAAGGCAAGAATCATATTGATCCATTTCCGGTTAAACCGTTTCATGAAGGGGTACCACATTAATCCTAAAGAAATTGGAACAATACCAACGTAGAAGCCAATAAAACCGTAATTTAAAAAGTTATCCCAGTTTAACTCTGGAGTAAGGGTTGCAGCATCAACTCCACTTTCAATAACGATTCCGTTAGCGGTAATTAACTTAATCCCGTGAGGGTCTCCCTCTACCCACGGATAGTTGATAAAGACGGTTCCATCTTGAAGACGTTTTAGAACAGGGCTTGGCGTTACAGTGAAATCCCAGATAGAATCATCCACAATCACTTGAGATATTTCAAGCGTTTTGGGACCTGTATTGCTGACAGAAAGTTCAAATCCTGAGTTGGTCATTTTAATCTTTTCGATATTCAGCACTTCAATAGGAGCAGCAGGATCTTTTTCAATTCCTGCCCCATTCTTCAACACCCATCCTAATACTCCAACCAATAGCAAGAGAGGAACAAGCGCTGAGATGATCCATTTCATTTTCATGTTGCTTTCCTCCTTTTTTATTCGACCTCAAATAAGCCCATCCAGCCTAACCTGGCAAATTCATTCACATGTGCGTGGAACATGTATCTTCCTTATTAAACACTTCAACCAGAACATATATCTTCCTTATTAAGCACTTCAATAGGAGCAGCAGGATCTTTTTCAATTCCTGCACCATTCTTCAACACCCATTCTAATACTCCAACCAATAGCAAGAGAGAAACAAGCGCTGAAATGATCCATTTCATTTTCATGCTGTTTTCCTCCTGTTTATTCGACCTCAAATAAGCCCATCCAGCCTAACTCAGCAAATTCACTTACATGTGCGTGGAACATGTATCTTCCTTTGTATGGGAACCTCATTTCTAAAATGCCGCGTTCTCCCTGACACTGCATAATTGTATCAGTAAATTGAGATGGATTATCCATCCGCCCAGTCGGTAAATACGTAAAGTAATTCGCATGAAGATGAAACGAGTTTAATAAATCAAACTCAGTGAAATTGCTAAGATAAATGCGAACAAGCTGATCTTTTTTTATTTTAATAGGGTGATTCATAAAGGCGAATGCATAACCGTTTATCGTATAAAATTCATTTTCACCGTCTAAATCCAGGTCATAGCCATTCATAACCATATTTAGCTCAAGTGCCTTTTCCCTTGGTGTTTTAGGATCAATAATAAAATTACCATACAGCCCTTTATGAATATGACGGGCTAACGGAAGGACATGGCAATGATACAATTGCAATCCATAAGGTTGCGCTTCGAATTCGTACGTAAAACTTTGACCCGAAGGAATAGGTTCGAGCCCATCCATTTCAGGTGGGTGAATCCCATGAAAATGGATTGAATGGGGATGGCTTCCTTTGTTAGTGAAATGAAAACGAAGCAAATCCCCCTCCGTGCAGCGAAACGTTGGACCCGGAATAGTTCCGTTGTACGTCCATCCTGGAAATTTAATTCCTTTCGCGATTTCAATTTCTTTATCCATAGCGACAACAGTATATTCTCGTAATGTTTTCCCGTTTGGTAGGAGGCTGACTTTTCCATAATCAAACTCAGTTAACAGACGTTCCGCCATTTTATAACCAGCTGATTTAGTCGTATCGTTCATATTCATCTGATTGCCATGAGAAGTATGCGAGGCAGCATGAGCTACACCCTGCATTCCAGAAAACTTATTCAAATAATAACTGCCTGCCACTCCAAGTGCTCCAGCGGAACCTATCTTTAGAATATCTCTACGTGATACTTTCCCATCCGACATAACTTTCCCTCCCTTTCAAAAAAGTTTACCAGAGGAAACTTTTTAGCGTTTGGCTATACTGTACGGCACGGACGAGTATTTCGTCAATAACTTTTTGATTTTTTCAAAAAAATATTTTGTGTCTTGAAAAAGAAAGGTTTTGTCAATCTGCTTTAGTAGTAAAGAGACCTTCTGAATAAAGTCCAGAAAGGCGAACTGTTGGGGTAACACCTGCAGGGAAAGTTTCTTCCGCCATTTTATTCTTTCCGGTCTTCAAAAGAAGTGCAGGACTGCGTCAAGCGATACATACGTTTCTATAACGACTAGCATTTTCAAAAAAATAAGCAACCTGAGCCCATATGAATACCGGACTCAAGCTGCCTAAAGTATATCTTTTTACTTCCTGTCTACTTATCAGAGGTCATACCAATGGCATGGGTATGTTTTTTTTCATTTTTGTTTTTATTGGTAAACAGACTATCTAGGTTAAAATACTTATCAAGACTGAAATGATACATATACGTTCTAAAAATGATTAACGTAAACGCACTTGTATAAAGGACAAGACTCATTAAATTTATATTTCCGGAAAGAAGAAAGTTAATGTGCATGAAGAGACAGAGTAAAATAGAGGGTATAGTTATTAATCCCATTATAATTAATAGACCTAGAATAATCTGAACGATAGGAATGATATAGTTTAAAGTCATGACATATTCTAAAGCTATGTATTCAATGAAAACTTTATAAAAAAATGGGACATTAGGTTTATCTAAAGAACTGATTAAATAGTCATTCAGAAATACTCCAGGTTCTATAAACCATAATTTTTCGTGAATTTTGGTTACTCCAGCTAATAGCCAACCAATTCCAAAGAGAACACGCATTAAGACCACAAGGGGTGAAAACACCCCTCTTTTTTTAATTTCTTTTAATTGAAGTTCCATTCTATTTCCTCCTCTTTTTTCCTATGCAAACTTTTTTGCCTTAGGTGAAAAATATGAACAAAAAAATTTATAACGATGTATATTTGACCATAGATTATGAATTATATGCATTTTATCCAAAAAGTTTCTCTGATGCAACATATTTTTATAGGGGAAACAAATGGAGGGTTTTAATGGGGAAATTTATTTGGAAGTGGGAAAGCTAAAAACCCCCCACAGAAGGTTATGAGGGAAGAAGAGTATATAGATATAAATACTTGTTCAAAACTAATTTTATATTTTTACGGTGAACCGTATCAGAAGTAAGCATAGAGTTATTGTCTTAACTCATACTAAATCTTTAAGCATTGAAACATGTTCCGGGAAAATATTAAATAATTTTCAAAAAACATATAAAAGAGTTGCGTTAGATAGTCCACCAGTAGCGATCGCTTTTTATTTGTAGGAACTGGATAGAATGATTAAATAATAATCCTTGCATTTCACATTTAATTAGTGTGGATTTGGTGCTAATATCCTTATAGGAATATTTATTTTTAATATAAAAGGATACACGAAAAAATGTTGTAGTGTTTTCGGTTATTTATTTCTGCTTTAGCTTTTGGATATAAGAAATCCAATCGATGAATGGGCTATAGAAGAGTCGCTTCAATTCAGTAAAAACGTTCAATTAGAAATTCTATAACACATAAGGGGGAAAGAGCGGATGGCAATGAATGACGTTTTATTGGGAGACATAAACAAAGCGTTAACGGATCATTACAATGATGTAGTTAGCTGGCGAAGATATATGCACGAAAATCCAGAATTATCTTTTAAAGAAGTGAAGACAGCTGAGTACATTAAAGAGAAGTTGCTTCGCTTTGGATTAGAAGTAAAAACAAATATTGGTGGTCACGGTTTGATTGGCATTTTAGAAGGTGATCAAGCAGGAAAGACGATCGCCTTAAGAGCAGATTTTGATGCTTTGCCCATTCATGACGAAAAAGAGGTATCTTATAAATCACAAAATCCAGGAGTCATGCATGCATGCGGTCATGATGGACATACAGCTGCTTTGTTAGGAACAGCCAAAGCATTAAGCCAGTTTCGCCATCGAATTAAAGGGAAAGTTATTTTTATTTTTCAACCGGCGGAAGAAACGCCGCCAGGTGGAGCAAAGTTTATGATTGAAGAGGGAGTCCTAGATGGGGTGGATTATGTTTTTGGCGCTCATTTAGATTCCCAAACACCGTTAGGAAAAATATCTGTAGGTGAAGGATATCAAATGGCTGCAGTGGACAAATTTTCGATTCATATTCAGGGAAAAGGCGGTCATGGCGCAAGACCTCAAGATGCCGTTGATTCTATCGTGATCGGCAGTGATATCGTTAGTTCATTACAAAAGATTGTCAGCCGCGGTGTTAATCCATTACAATCAGCCGTTGTAACGATTGGTGTTTTTCAATCAGGAAGCGCATTTAATGTTATTGCTGATAAAGCGACTTTAGAAGGAACAGTTCGTACATTTGACAATAATATTCGCAAACAGGTAGAAAAACAAATTTATAGTATTATAGAAGGGATTACATCCGCATTCGGTGCAACGTATACGATTGATTATTTAAATGGCTATCCCGCTTTGTATAATCATCCGGAAGAAACAGAAACCGTTCGAACATTGCTTATTGAACAATTTTCTGAACAGAATATTGTGGAAATAGAAACCTCTATGGGGGCGGAAGACTTTTCTTATTATCTACTTGAAAAACCAGGTACCTATTTTAAAGTAGGCTCACAAAATGAAGATGAAGCAACCCACTATCCTCATCATCATCCGAAATTCGATTTTGATGAGCGAGCTTTATTAAATGTTGAAAAATCATTTGTGAAAATTGTATCTCATTATTTATTTTAAAAATTTCTTGAATGAACACTAAAGTCTGTTTTTGACATAAAAACCAACGTAGCGAGGGCACTGATCGAAGCAGTAAAGGATTTTCCAAACATATGACAAGAAGCAGCTGATCACGCGATTGATATGAAGCGAGCTGCTTCTTTTTCGTATCGTGTATTCTCTACTCTACTCCTCATTCCACTGAGTAATGGTATACGTAGGGACAAGGGTGTCTATCTTGCTCTCTATCATGAAACGTATGAGATGTTCTCTATCCACCAATTTTACACCACTCTTTTTCGCAAGATCGCAGGCGTTTTTTGTAAATATATTGTTTGTTACAACCCATGCTTCATTGGCGCTGTAATACGTTTTGGCGGAAAAAACTTGCTGGACAGAAGCAACTCCGACTGTTTTGCTGTATCGTTTAGCTTGTACAGCAATATAGTTACTGTCTTTTTTTAGCAATAAATCTGCTCCATAATCACCAGAAGCGGGAGTAAGTTCCACTTCATAGCCCATCTCCTCGAATAATACACTTAAATAATTTTCAAAATCTACCCCCGACATCCTATCAATTTCTCTCATACTGGATTGAAGAACTCTTTTGCTCTTTAAACGGTACGCTATCGACCGAAGATAAGCGTATAAAGCAAAAGCAGAAATAATAATCGATACAACAGTGACTGCCGTCCATGGATATTGAAAAGCAAGCAGAAAGAGGATGGAGCCGAGAAGAACTTGATCGAAAAGTACGTTTGTTTTTCTTTTCCCTTTTTTATGAGCCATGTTATATGTCCTTTCTTTAAAGTACATCCTCCGCTACTTTACTCATCTTTATGAGGGATCATGATTCATTTTCTGTTTTATTGTTCAAAATGACACTTATAGCCAACAAAGTAATGGAATGTGTAAGTGGAATAGGGGAGTAGGACTGACAAGGAGGGTAAAGGAAGAGGCGATAAAAATTTTATTCTTCTTATATGAAGAAGAGTTGAATAGGTTAAACATAACCAAGTGTATTTCTGACAATCGGACGATTAGCGATTTTAGCGAAGTGATACAGAACAATTTAAAAAGTAAAATAATTTAAGGATTCAACTGAATACGTTGATGAGGAGGGGACGAAATGAATCCAGATGGAAATGAACAGCAGTTAAAAGAGGTTCATGAGATGATGGAAAGTAGGTTGAGATCACTTGAAGAATCAGCAACATCTGAAAATATGTCTAATGATCAGTTGTTAGATAAGAGAGCGGTGAATCTTACATTTGCTATAAAGGAAACAATCGAAGAAGCGGCGGCGAAAGGAATTGTCGTGAAAAATGTGAAGATAGAACCGACAGAAAAGGGCATTACAGTAAAATTTATTTTATGAACAATAAAATGAAGGGGGTCCTATTGCCCGTTAATGCGGGATAAAAAAAGAGCGGCTCCCTTGAATGTAGAGGGTGCTGCTCTTTTTCAATTACAAGAATGTTCGCTGTACTTTATGCCAGAACGAATTATTTTTCAGTTTTACGGTTTTAATGATTTTGCCGGACATTTCGACTTCGATGTTTTTCGTATTTTGCACGCTGAGTGCTTCGTTGTCCAGTCCAATGACAGGGTATTCGTTGCCATCTTGAACAATGTGAAGTGTCAGTTTCCGGCTGTCGCTTAAAATAAACGATGAACCGAGCGTGCGGAATTGATTGTTGTTAAGCGACGCCATTTCACTTACTTGTATACACGGAATGAGCGGATCGACAACAGCTCCGTTTAACGATCGGTTGTACGCTGTACTGCCGGTTGGTGTCGAGACAACGATCCCGTCACCGCGGAACGTTTCAAAATGTAAATCGTCAATGATGACATCGATCACAAATGTTTTAATAATCGATGAGCGCACGGACAACTCATTTAAGCAGTGAAAGTGAGTGTGACCATCTAAATGGACATCAATGACCGGATATCGGCGTACTTCTACATTGGCTGTTTGCATCGCTGCGATCATCGATTCCGTATCGTAAATATGAAAATCGCAATATAAGCTCGCTTCTTCTTCATCCGTCACGCCAACATACAAGCAGTCGTCACGGAAACCGGATTTCCGGACCGCCTGCAAAAATGCTCCATCTCCACCAACAGCGACAATAATATTTGCCGCATCCTGATTCGTCACAATCTCAAATCCTTGTTCTTTCGCAATCGTCATTAACTGTTCAATATCAGGCAATTTTGCTGGATCTTTTTTATAAGAGAAAAAAATATTCCGTCTCGTTTCCATTGGGTGTGACTCCTTTAACATGCGTGATACCGTTTATTTTAATGGATAAAGACGACGATAGCAAAGAACAGATTGTTGTAAAGTGACGTCTATCTTTTCATAGATAAAAGGACCAGCCGTAAGGTGCTTGCTGGTCCTTCTGGAATTTGTCGTCGTTCGGAATGAGTTCCATGGACGGAATGAACGTTTCATCTTGAAGATTAGATTTGTTTGAGGAATTAACGGAATGGATGTTACGCTTCCATCGCCTGTTCGTTTTCCTGGTCATTGCGCATCAAATAAAGCGTGAAGAGGTCTTTCGGTACTTCAAATAAATCAAATACAATCTCATTTTTGTTTAATTTGGCATATACGTCTGGGCGTGTTTCATTTGCCGGAACCGCATAAGGCAGTTTTTCTGCCGCTTTACGTGAGCGAATATTCACTTTACGAATCGCCATGTAAATAGATTCAATACCGTTCTCATAAAATAATTCTTTGAAAAATTCTTCTTTCGCCGGTTCATTGTACCCTTTGCCGTGGAAAGGCTTGCCGAGCCACGTGCCAAGATATCCGGCATTGTCTTCGATGTCATATAAGTTGATTGTGCCAATCGGGTTGCCCCATTCATCTAGAATGGTCCGCGTAATTAATTCGCCGCGTTCCTCCGATTCAATATTCTGCTTCGTGACAAACACAAACTCTTCATAAGATTTCACTTTATGACGCACGAAAGGGAAGACCTCCGGGTGCATCATCAAATCAAACAAAGCATGACTTTCATGAACATCGCGCTTCTTCAACATTGTAAATCCCTCCTTTTTCATATTGAGGGCACAGCGGTTCTAGAGTCCGATTCGCCCTCGAAATTTTTTATAGATGGTAAAACGAGACCGTCACAACATCAGCCTGTCCACAAAAAAATTCAAGGATGGGAATCGAACCCATTAGAACCGGTTGAAGAAACCGGTGGCGCACCATTTGCCTTCCCATACACAACATTCAATAAAACATCTTTATACCTTCATAATATTAAATTTTTACCCGTTTGGAAATAGTTTTTAAACATGAATTGAAAAAGTTTTCGACATTTTTTTCAAAGAAAAAAATTGAAAATGATTTTCAATGCCGTATAATACAAATGATAATAATAATCATTTTCGAGGGGGAATTATACATGATGAAAAAATGGATGAAGGTGTCAACAATAGTGTTAGCAGCCGTATCACTCGCAGCATGCGGCAATGACGAAGCAGCAGAACCCATTGAAGTAGATACAGCACTTGATTTAACGAGCGTAACAGATGAATACCGTGACTATGCGATCGATGAAATCGATTTATTCGTCACAGAAACGGAAAAATTTGCAGAAGCAGTCAAAGCAGGCGACATCGAACTGGCGAAAACATTGTACGCACCGGCGCGCATGCACTATGAACGCGCAGAACCGATTGCGGAAGTATTCGGTGATTTAGATCCGAAAATTGATGCGCGCGAAGGCGACGTGCCAGAAACGGAATGGGGCGGCTATCATCGCATCGAAAAAGGACTATGGATTGATGGTACGACAAAAGGCTACGAAGAATACGCTCAGCAGTTAATAGACGACACGAAACTGCTTCGAGCAAAAGTTGAAACGGTTGACGTGACACCAGATTTGCTTATAACCGGAGCAGTTGACTTGCTGAATGAAGTATCGACATCGAAAGTAACGGGAGAAGAAGATCGTTATTCGCACACTGACTTGTATGATTTTGTAGCGAATGTAGAAGGTGCTGAGAAAATTTTTATCTTGCTAGAAGATGAGCTTGAGAAAAAGGACGAAGCATTGTCTGCTGAAATTAACGAGAAATTCCAGAATGTGTATACTCTTTTAAACAAGCATAAAAACGGTGACGATTATAAACTATATACCGAGTTGACAGACGCTGAAATAAAAGAATTAAGCCAGTCTATTGACGCACTTGCAGAGCCGCTGTCACAGCTCGGTATTGTGACGGAGGCGTCATAATGTGGAGAACAACTTTTTAAAGAAAGAAGTATCTCGGCGAAATGTGTTAAAAGCAGGCGGTATCGGTATGGCAGGTTTGTTCATTGGTGCGTCCGGCGCTGGAAGCTTGCTTTCAATGACCGCTTCAGCGGACAAAAAAAGCACCGGTACTGTATCATTTTATGGCAAACATCAGGCCGGCATTACGACCGATACACAAAATCATTTATATTTTGCGGCGCTTATGTTGACGACGACAGATGTGGCAGATGTAAAGAAGTTATTGAAAGAATGGACGGAATCTGCTGCATCAATGGCGGAAGGGAAATTGATCGGCAAACCTGCTGAAAATGTGTTGCTGCCGCCCGATGATACAGGCGAGGCAGCTGGTCTTGATGCCTCGAATTTGACGATGACATTTGGTGTTGGACCTGGCTTTTTTGAAAAATTAAATTTGTCTTCAAAAAAACCGAAAGAATTAGCGGCGCTGCCGGCTTTTTCATTTGACGCTCTTGAAGAAGAGTGGTCAGGCGGTGATTTGTGCATTCAGGCGTGTGCCGATGATCCGCAAGTCGCGTTTCATGCGGTGCGTAACTTAGTCCGGATTGCCCGTGGGAAAGCTCAGCTCAAATGGACGCAAGCCGCATTCCAACGGACGAAACAGGCGAATACAGAAAGTGAAACACCTCGAAATTTGTTCGGATTTAAAGATGGAACCGGCAACCCGGATCATACGAACAATTCCCTCATGAACGATCTTGTTTGGGTGAATGATGGATGGATGACGGGTGGCACGTATATGGTTGTGCGCCGCGTACAAATGTTTATTGAAGTATGGGATCGGACAGCGATTGGCGAACAAGAAGCAACATTTGGCCGCTATCGTGATTCGGGTGCACCAATGAGCGGTAAAAAAGAATTCGATCCGGTTCAGATTGATAAAACCGATGAGAATGGAAATAAATTGATGCCAGCCGACTCCCATACAGCACTTGCACATGGAGATGGCAAAATGAAATTGCTTCGCCGCTCCTATTCATATGCGGACGGACTGGATAAAAAAACAGGTAGCTTTGATGCAGGATTGTTATTTATCAGCTTCCAAAAAAGTGTATCTAATCAGTTTATTCCGATTCAAACAAGGCTTGCAAATAAGGATAAATTGAATGAATATACGATTCATCGTGGAAGTGCAGTTTTCGCTTGCCTGCCTGGTGTGAAAAAAGGAGGCTGGCTCGGTGAAACGTTATTTCGTTAATTTTTTTCTGCTGCTTTTTATTATATGCGGATGGATGAATTCTGGTGCACAGGCAGCAACAAATACAGATCTTTTATTTGTGCCGATAGGCGATGCGATTATGAAAGCGAAAGCCGGCGATTTTATAGCTGTTGAAGAAAACATGGCCGCATTTGATTTAGAATGGAAAACGTTACAAGGTGACTCTGCCGCTGTTGAAGAAGCTGTTCAAAATGTCAACAAGGCGCTCGCCAAACAAAACAAAGCAGATGTGCAGGAAGCGCTAACGTCCCTTTCTACTTCACTTGTTGCGTACGATGAAAAGTTAAACCCAGTTGATCAGGCAGCGGAACGGAAAAAAGTAGCTGTTTTATTACCTAAGATGGAAGAAATGAAGAAGTCCGTAATCGATGAAGAGGCCTATAAATTACTTGAAAAACAATGGACGGCTGTTGAGAAAATTGTACGCGCTGAAAGTAACATAGCGTATGGTGACATTGAAACAAAAATGGCATTGCTGCGTATTTCGATTGTAAAGGAACCTAATCATCCAGATGACATCCGCAATGCACTTGCGTCGTTGCAAACATCTGTCCAGCAGTTTTTAGATGGACAAACGACGGGAGAAGCCATCACAGACTATTCTCTCGCTGATTATGCAGCATTATTAAAAGAAGCAGAAGACGCAGCGAGAAAAGGAGACGCTACATTAGCTGCTGCGAAACTAACGGAATCTCTTTCTGTCTGGCCAGTAGTAGAAGGCGCCATCCAAGTGAAAGAAGCAAGTTTATATAGCGACATTGAAGTGCGTATTCCTGAAGTGGCAGGTATATTATCATCTGCCAATGGCGATGCCGAAAAAGCAGCGGACATCATTGCGGATCTGTACGATAGGGTCATTCTGCTTACAGGCACATCATCTTATACGTGGTGGGATGCGGCGCTAGTATTGCTTCGTGAAGGACTAGAAGCGGTTGTCATCATTTCAGTACTCGTTGCCTTTTTAGCGAAAACAGGCCAGACAGCTGCGAAAAAATGGATCTGGATTGGCGCCGCTGGAGGTGTCGGTGCAAGTATCGTCATGGCGCTTATTCTTAATTACCTCTTTAGTGGATTGAGTGGTGCTTCAGGACGCGAATATATGGAAGGGTTTGCAGGTATTGCCGCTGTTGTTATGATGATTGGTGTCGGCATGTGGATGCACGGAAAATCGAATATGAAAAAATGGACGCGGTTCGTCGATCAGTCTATGGGGAAAGCTGCTGCATCTGGCAGCATCGTTTCTTTTGCCGTCATTAGTTTTTTATCTGTTTTTCGTGAAGGCGCTGAGACCATTATTTTTTATGCTGGCATGGCGCCAAATATGAGCGTCAGTGCTCTCGTAACAGGTATTGTGTCTGCGATCATTGTCGTTTCTGCAGTGGGCTTCCTTGTGATGAAATACAGCGTCAAAATTCCGCTACGCCCTTTTTTCATCGGTGCAGCAATGTTCATTTATGTGCTAGCTTTTAAAATTTTAGGCAAAAGCATTCATTCACTTCAAGTGGCGGGTGCGATCGATACACATCAAGCGTCATACGTCCCGTTTATCGACATGATCGGCCTGTATCCGACAATAGAAACCGTCGTGCCACAAATTGTACTACTCATACTTATTGCAGCGATGGCCATTTGGATAAAAAAACAGGAATCACTTACTTGACAGAAAGATCAAACTAAGTTCATAATAAATACAACATTCGAATAATACCTTTCCGGGGCAGGGTGCAACTCCCGACCGGCGGTGATGGGGCCACATATGCCCCTCAGTCCGTGACCCGCAATCGTGCGGTGGATCTGGTGAAATTCCAGAGCCGACAGTGAAAGTCTGGATGGGAGGAAAGGATAAGACGCGTTTGCTAATTTTTGAAATTAGTATTGAAAACGCTTATTTATTGATGCTAAAATGGGGCCCCGCATTGTTTTCAATGTAAGGGCCCCTTTATTTGTGTACTGGCGGATATTTTTAAAGAAGGGAGCGTACCCATGCAAGACAATTATTATATGAATATTGCATTGACTCTAGCTAAAGGTGCTGCGTATCAAACGTCACCCAATCCACCAGTTGGCGCTGTCGTTGTGAAAGACGGTCGGATTATCGGCATGGGTGCTCATTTAAAAGCCGGTGAAGCTCATGCGGAAGTGGCAGCGCTTGCTATGGCTGGCGATCATGCAAAAGGTGCCGACATTTACGTAACGCTTGAACCGTGTGCTCATTTTGGAAAAACACCACCGTGTGCAGATCTCATTATTGAAAAAGGCATTCGCCGCGTGTTTATCGCCGTTGTTGATCCGAATCCGCTCGTTGGAGGAAAAGGCATCGATAAAATCCGCGCAGCCGGTATTGATGTAACGACCGGTATTTGCGAAAAAGAAGCACACGCGTTACTCGCACCATTTTTTCATTTTATCCAAACGAAACGACCATATGTTACGATTAAAACCGCTGTCACCGCCGACGGCAAAACGGCTGCCCATACAGGACATAGCCGCTGGATTACAAACGATGCTGCCAGAGAAGATGTACACCTTCTAAGGTCGCAACACGATGCCATTTTAACCGGTATCGGAACCGTCTTACACGACAATCCACTCCTGACCTCCCGTTTGCCCCGCGGAGGAAAAAATCCCATTCGGGTGTTGCTGGATACGCATTTACGCGTCCCAGTTGATTTCCACATTATTCAAAACAAAGAAGCAAAAACGATTATTTTTTGTGCAAGCAATGCACAAACGAAAAAACAACGCGCGCTGGAAGATGCTGGCGTGACGATTATTCGCATGCCGAATATGTCTGTTGACGCTGTACTTGATGAGCTCGGTAAAATGGACATTATGACGCTGTTTGTGGAAGCAGGTGCAGAAATAAACGCGTCCTTTTTAGACATCGGTTCATTTAATAAACTGATCATGTACGTCGCGCCAAAGCTGATTGGCGGAAAGTCTGCTCCGTCTTCATTCGGTGGTCTCGGCAGATCGGTCATGACTGAAGCGCTGCCGCTCGAATTTACATCGGTTGAGATGATCGGTCCGGATTTGAAAATTGTCGCTGAAAGAAGGGACCTTTAAATGTTTACGGGTATTATTGAAGAAGTTGGTAAAATTGAGCGCATTGTCCGAGGAGGCAAATCGCTTCAGTTAATGATTGCTGCAAAAAAAATTGTATCGGATGTTCAATTAGGAGATAGTATTTCAGTGAACGGTGTTTGTTTAACGGTTACAACGTTCACGAAAACACATTTTACAGCAGATGTTATGCCTGAAACGTTTACATCGACCTCCTTGTCTATGCTAACACCAGGATCGTCGGTCAACTTAGAACGTGCCATGGCTGCAAATGGCCGGTTTGGCGGTCATTTCGTCTCAGGGCACGTGGATGGTGTCGGGCATATTACGTCAAAAAAACTAGAAGAAAACGCGCTTTATATGACAATTTCGTATCCAAAGCATCTCGGCCAGTATTTTTTATACAAAGGATCGATTGCTCTTGACGGGACATCGCTCACATTATTCGGTGTGACTGATAACGACGTGACAATCTCCCTCATTCCGCATACACGTGATGAAA
Organism: Domibacillus aminovorans; assembly: GCF_001643235.1. Taxonomy (GTDB): domain Bacteria; phylum Bacillota; class Bacilli; order Bacillales; family Domibacillaceae; genus Domibacillus; species Domibacillus aminovorans. The sequence continues at coordinate 63,538 of NZ_LQWY01000031.1, read as the reverse complement.
CGGTGCTAGCCACAAAAGGAATTGGTGATCCGGTTAATATTGAATGCGATATGCTCGCGAAGTACGTCAGCAATATGTTGGAGAAAAAAGAAGGACCTCAAAAAGAAGGCGTTACAATGGATTTATTAAAAGAGAACGGCTATTTATAAGGAGGGAACGGGATGTTTGCAGACATTGAATCAGCGGTAGAGGATTTAAAGAATGGGAAAATGATTATCGTCGTTGATGATGAAGACCGTGAAAACGAAGGTGATTTACTCGGACTTGCTGAACTTGCGGACGGAGCAATGATTAATTTTATGGCAAAAGAAGGACGAGGCCTTATTTGCGTCCCGATTGAAGAGAATATTGCGAACCGTCTCAATTTGCACGCGATGATTGACCATAATACAGACAGCCACGGAACCGCTTTTACAGTCAGCATCGATCATATTTCCACAACGACTGGAATTAGTGCTTTTGAACGCGCCGATACTACTCGGGCGCTTGTTGATGAACAGTCTGTACCGGCTGATTTTAAGCGGCCAGGGCATGTTTTTCCATTGATCGCAAAAGCAGGTGGTGTACTGCGCCGGACCGGTCATACGGAAGCAGCAGTTGATTTTGCGAAACTGGCTGGAGCGAAGCCGGCTGGTGTTATTTGTGAAATTATGAATGAAGACGGTACGATGGCACGTCTGCCGGAGCTTGAAGTAATGGCTGAGAAGCACGGCTTGAAAATTGTGACGATTGAACAGCTTGTCGCTTACCGACGCGGCCATGAATCATTGATCCGCCGTGAAGCAGACATTCAACTGCCAACCGCTTTCGGTAAATTTCGCGCCGTCGGCTATGAGGAAGAATTAACGGGCCAGGATCATGTCGCGCTCGTGAAAGGTGACATTTCAGGTGAAGAACCGGTGCTTGTGCGCGTTCACTCGGAATGCTTAACAGGCGACATTTTCGGTTCACACAGGTGTGATTGCGGGCCGCAGCTTCATGCGGCACTCCATCAAATTGAGGAAGAAGGCCGTGGTGTTCTTCTCTACATGCGCCAGGAAGGTCGTGGCATCGGACTCATCAATAAGCTGAAAGCATATGAACTTCAGGAGCAAGGCTATGATACCGTGGAAGCGAACGTAAAGCTTGGTTTTAAAGATGATTTGCGCGATTACGGCATCGGTGCTCAAATTTTACAGGATCTTGGCATTTCGAAAATGAAATTGCTGACGAACAATCCTCGTAAAATAACTGGTTTAAAAGGGTACGGAATCGAAGTGACCGAACGCGTGCCGATTGAGATGATACCGAACGCGGACAACCGAAATTATTTGCAGACGAAAGTTTCAAAGCTCGGCCATATATTAAATTTAACAGAAGAGGGGATATAATCATGGGTAAAACATTCGAAGGTCATTTAATTGGAACAGATTTAAAAGTAGGAATCGTTGCAGGGCGTTTTAACGAATTTATTACAGGGAAACTTGTGAGCGGCGCAGAAGATGGATTCATTCGTCACGGGGTCGATGCGAATAATATTGATATTGCTTGGGTGCCAGGTGCATTTGAACTGCCAATCGTTGCAAAAAAAATGGCGGAAAGCGGTAACTACGACGCTGTCATTACACTTGGTGCGGTGATTCGAGGGGCGACAGCTCACTTTGATTATGTGTGCAATGAAGCAGCAAAAGGCATTTCACAGGCAGGGCTTCAAACGGGTGTACCGGTTATTTTTGGCTTATTAACGACAGATACGATTGAACAGTCGATTGAACGTGCGGGTACAAAAGCAGGAAATAAAGGCTGGGAAGCTGCTATTTCAGCCATTGAAATGGCGAACTTGCTTCGTTCGTTTGACGCGTAATCTAAATCCGATCCATTTGAATAAGATTGTCCATTAAGCTGTCCGGCTAGTCCGGCAGCTTTTTTGAACGAAGTTAGGAAAGACAGGAGCGAATCATTCTTTTTGACTGTTGCAATCTTTGTTATACTATAGAAAAAAGATGTGTTGAAAGAGGCGATGGACATGGAATTGCAGTTGATTAAAGGCCACGGGTCAGGGAACGATTTTTTACTCATTGATGAGTGGACACATGGATATACATTTACAGAAGCAAACCGGCGTGATTTGGCATTGGCGCTTTGCGACCGTGAAACAGGAATTGGTGCAGATGGTATTTTATTTATCATGGAAAGCAGTCAGGCAGATGCCAAAATGCGTATTTTCAATTCGGACGGTTCAGAAGCGTCTATGTGTGGAAATGGTCTTCGATTGCATGGACGATATGTGTGCGATAAATTAGGACGTAATGAGATTGTTGTCGAGACGAATAAAGCCAATTTGTATGTAAAACGTGATGGTGACATTTATGAAGGTGTGCCGGCGTACCGAGTAGAAATTTCACCGGTATTATTCGAATTGGAATCTTTACCAATGACGATCGGCAAAGACCGGCTTTTTGATGAGAAAGTAGAGGAATTGTCTGATTCGATTCGTTTCTCGGCGCTTGCCGTACCTAACCCGCATTTAATCGCGGTTGGAGATCGTGCATTCATCGCATCAGGTGAACAAAAACGCATTGCTGAAATGTTGAACGGTCCGAATGATATTTGCCCGGATGGTGTGAACGTCAGCTTCGTTTATCCGATCAAAGACAGTGCCATTTATGTCCGTACATTTGAACGCGGCGTTGGCTTTACCAATGCGTGCGGAACAGCCATGTCGGCTTCCACATTAACGACATGCCAGCTTGGTCTAAACCATTACGAAACGCCGGTTGACGTATACAATAATGGTGGGAAAGTACGTTGTGTTGTACACCAACACGAAGCGGGCCGCTATTCAATAGACCTTATTGGAAACGGTACGTATTTATTTGAAGCGGTTGCTCACTTAGAACTTGATAGCCCACGTCATTTTCAGTTGAAAGACCAGAAAGCTTATAAAGAGCAAGCCGCATATGATCAGTTGCGTGAAGAAGTAGAGTCCTATTTACATACAAACGTTTTTTAATCCAGGAATTGTTCCTGGATTTTTTTTATCAAATAAAACAAAAAAATGCTCGAGTCGTCTTAATATGATAAAAAGATGAATCATTTGACATGCAAGATAAAACACGATAATTTGATAATGTAAGCGCTTTATATAATCGTTCCATCGTGTATGAACAATTTGATTAACGAAAGGGGAATGGAGATATGATTTACGCAAATCCAGGTCAAGAAGGATCAAAAGTTACATTTAAAAAGAAATATGGAAACTATATTAACGGTCAGTGGACGGAACCTGTCGGCGGCCAATATTTTGAAAACGTTACACCGGTGACAGGTGAAGTGTTTTGTGAAGTTGCTCGTTCACAGGCAGAAGACATCGAACTAGCACTTGATGCCGCCCATGCAGCGAAAGACGCGTGGGGGAAAACATCGCCAGCACACCGTGCGAATATATTAAATAAAATAGCAGATCGTATGGAAGAAAATTTAGAAACGCTTGCTGTTGCGGAAACGTGGGATAACGGGAAAGCGGTTCGTGAAACATTAAATGCTGATTTGCCGCTTGCCATTGATCATTTCCGTTATTTTGCGGGTGCGATCCGTGCGCAGGAAGGATCACTTAGTCAAATTGATGACGATACAGTGGCGTACCATTTTCACGAGCCGCTCGGTGTTGTCGGCCAGATCATTCCATGGAACTTCCCGATATTAATGGGCGTATGGAAACTAGCACCGGCACTTGCCGCTGGAAACTGTGTCGTTTTGAAACCGGCTGAGCAGACACCCGCTTCGATCCTAGTCTTAATGGAACTGATCGGAGACTTGCTGCCACCGGGCGTTATTAACGTCGTAAACGGATTTGGACTCGAAGCAGGAAAGCCGCTTGCATCAAATAAACGCATTGCAAAAATTGCCTTTACAGGTGAGACGACAACAGGCCGTCTTATTATGCAGTATGCATCACAAAACTTAATTCCGGTGACACTCGAACTAGGCGGGAAATCGCCGAACATTTTCTTCGATGACATTATGGAAGAAGACGATGCATTCCTAAATAAAGCGGTGGAAGGGTTTGTTATGTTCGCCCTAAATCAGGGTGAAGTATGTACATGTCCATCGCGTGCTCTTATTCATGAAAATATTTACGATAAATTTATGGAACGAGCGATTGAACGAGTGAAACAAATTAAAACAGGCCACCCGCTCGATACGGATACGATGATGGGCGCGCAAGCATCAAATGAACAAATGGAAAAAATTCTTTCCTATCTTGATATTGGGAAGCAAGAAGGTGCAGAATGTTTGACAGGCGGCGAGAAAAATATAATTGAGGGACTTGAAGGCGGTTACTATATTAAACCGACTGTTTTTAAAGGCCATAATAAAATGCGTATTTTCCAGGAAGAAATTTTCGGCCCCGTTTTATCCGTCACGACGTTTAAAGATGAAGCAGAAGCGCTTGAAATTGCGAATGATACGTTGTATGGACTCGGTGCCGGCGTCTGGTCACGCCATGCTAATCGCATGTATCGTTTTGGACGGGGGATTCAAGCAGGACGTGTCTGGACGAACTGTTACCATCAATATCCGGCACATGCTGCATTTGGCGGCTACAAAATGTCAGGTATTGGCCGTGAAAATCATTTAATGATGCTCAACCATTACCAACAGACGAAAAACTTGCTCGTTAGCTACTCAGAAGACGCACAAGGTTTCTTTTAAAAAATGAGGTGAAAAATGATGACAGAGCGTGTAACGGCGACTCCTGCTGCCACCCGATTGATTCATATGCTTAAGGAAAAGCACGGCCCGCTCATGTTTCACCAATCAGGCGGTTGTTGTGACGGAAGCGCGCCTATGTGCTATCCGGACGGCGAGTTTTTGATTGGAGACTCGGACAAGCTACTCGGTGAAATTGGTGGTAGTCCATTTTACATTAGCGAGGCGCAATATGAATATTGGAAACATACACAGCTTATTATTGACGTCGTCGATGGGCGCGGTGGCATGTTTTCACTTGAAGGGCCTCATGGGAAACGATTTTTAACACGTTCACGCATCTTTACCGATGAGGAGCGGCAAGAATTGGGTCAATAAACAGAAAAAGGACGTCCATGGTGGACAGTCCTTTTTCTTATGTCTCATAATAAAGAAAAAAAGAAAGTGTGATTGTCATGTGTTTAGTGAATATAGCTTTTCAAATTGTACCTGGTGTACCGCTTGTACTTGCCGCAAACAGAGATGAATTTTATAACCGGCCGACTGCGCCGTCACACTGGTGGGAAGATGCACCTCACATTTTAGCGGGAAGGGATTTATCAAAAGGAGGGACGTGGCTTGGCGTGTCGAAATCAGGGCGCATTTGTGCATTAACGAACTACCGTGATCCATCTGAGTTTTCCGTGGAGAAAGAATCCCGTGGTCATATCGTTCGATCTTTTTTAGAAGGAGAAATGCATGCGCGTACGTTTTTAGAGGAACTGGATAGGGAAAAAGAACGCTATCCCGGTTTTAATGTTATCGCTGGAACGAAAGAAGCAATGTATTCATTCAGCAGCAAATCTGATAAACCGCCTTATGAGCTGCCGCCTGGTATTCATAGCGTCAGCAATGCGTTTATGAATACACCATGGCCGAAAACAATCAAAGCAAAGAAGAAACTAGCAGAATGGGCAGATAACTATGAACAGGCTGATTACAGCGGTTTATTTGCTCTTCTTGCAGACGAAACACGCGCGCTAGATGAACAGCTTCCTCAGACAGGTGTATCGCTTGAATGGGAAAGAATGCTGTCACCAGCGTTTATTAAAAGTGAAAACAACGACTATGGCACTCGCAGTTCAACGGTTGTTTTGATTAAGCAGGATAATTCAATCGATTGGGTCGAACGAACATTTGAAGCAGGCGTATTTGAACAGGAACAATGTATTTCATTTACAAAAAACTAAATACATTATGTGAAAAATTCAAATTAAAAGGAGAAAAATATGCCATTAACTACTCATCATAACCCAAATGATAATGCTACATTGATTAACGCATATTTTGAAGAAAATGAGTCTTTAGCAAAAATGGTTACCGAAACAGATCGGTTATTTTTTGAATCGGTTGCTAAGTGGGAACCTTCTCAACAGAAAGAATCTATTTTGACGAAAATCAAGTCAGTATGGTCAAAAACAAAAGAGCCGATGAAGATGCATCATACGATTGTGGGTAAAAATGGTGTGTATCCGGATTGGAAAGAAACACTTGATAAAGAATGGGACATGTTACAGGAAAAAGCGAAAAAAGAAGTATATGTGGAAGCAGACAGCGATATTGAGACAGCTTTATCGGGCGGTGAACGGACCGTTTATATTCCGGAAGGCATATTTATTATTGATGAACTTCACGTGCCATCTTATACAATTGTAAAAGGAGCGGGGGCGGGGAAAACGGTATTGAAACTGCGTGACACTGCACCGAAACGAAGCTTTATGATGACAAATGAAAACCATGTGAAAGGTAACCACCATATTTTGATTGAAGGAATCACATTTGATTGGAACATAGAGCGACTTCAACTTGATGAAAAATCATCGAGCGGCAATAACCGTTCAAGCTGTTTAACATTCGCCAATGTCGAATATGGCTGGATCAAAAACTGTGATGCGAAAAATCCGGGTCTGCACTGTTATGATGTGTCGTCCACTTTGTATGATTATTCAGGAGACGGCCACCGGGCACGAGGCGGCAGTCGATATGTTTGGATTGATGGCTGCACAGGGTCGGGATTTGGCGATGATGGCGTGACGACGCACCATAGCGACTACATCCTCATTTCGAACTGTTTCATGTGCGATCCATCTGGACGAAGCCATCAAAAAGGCTTTTCTAATTCAAATGGATTCGAAGCAGATGATGGTTCGCGGTATGTGTGGCTGATCAACAATGCATCAGCACGTTGCTTTGGAGGTGTGGAAGTGAAAGCCCATGCAACGAGTTCGGCGGCTGCGAACGTTCATATTACTGGCCACCTGTCTGTCAATGATAACCGTTCATACAATTTCCGTCATATCGGCCACCATAGTAAAACGGACCCCGATTCCAAAACAGCTTGCTTTATTACCGCGACGCGCATCGTATCTGTTCATCCAATCTACACAGATTTATATACAAGTTCAAAGCCGCGTGCGCTGACCATTTCTGCGTACAAACACGTCGTCATTAACGGGATGCGGGCGATCGGAAACGCTGATTATAATTACAAAGGCTTGCCTATAGCGGGGATTCAATACAAATCAAAGCATGTTCATGTGCAGAACGTTATCATGGAAGATTTTCAAACAGCGGCCCCTGCGTTAAAAGTATTCGGTGGTGCACAAAAAGCAGAGGATGTATCCATTAAAGACGTCGTTTTCAAAAATTGCGGTCAAAAACCGTTCTATGTAGCGAAAGATGTGAACGTGGTACCGTCAAAAAATATAACAATTGCTTGAAAGCAGACAAATATTTCTTTAAGATAAGAAAAGACAGAAAAATTCTATTTTGCGAAAACATTAGGTTGTAAAAAGCAAAAAATACCGATATAATGTCTACTATGTAAAAACAAATGTACATCATACAAATACATAGTTGAGGTGACGTTTAGATGAAAGATAACGTAAAAGTGGGACTACTCGGTCTTGGAACGGTTGGAACGGGCGTCGTGAAGATCATTCAAAACCATCAGGAACAGCTCGTTCATCGCGTCGGCTGCCCGGTAGAAGTAACAAAAGTACTTGTGAAAAACGTGGACAAAAAGCGTGATGTAAATCTGTTGAAAGAGTCATTAACACTTGACCCATACGACGTCATTAACGATCCGGATATCGATGTGATCGTCGAAGTAATGGGCGGTATTAATGAAACGAAGCAATATTTGCTAGATGCCTTGAATCAAAAGAAACATGTCGTCACTGCGAACAAAGACTTAGTTGCGCTATATGGCTCTGAGCTATTAAAAGCAGCATCTGAAAACGACTGCGATTTTTATTATGAAGCGAGTGTAGCCGGTGGTATTCCAATTATCCGTGGATTAGCAGATGGCCTAGCCTCTGATAAAATCCAAAAATTGATGGGGATCGTAAACGGAACAACAAACTTTATTTTGACAAAAATGCATAAAGAAGGCATGTCATATGAAGTGGCATTGAAAGAAGCGCAAGATCTTGGTTTTGCGGAAGCCGATCCGACTGCTGATGTGGAAGGTCTGGATGCAGCTCGTAAAATGGCGATTCTAGCTCGTCTTGCGTTCTCCATGAATATCGAGCTTGAAGACGTAGATGTGAGCGGCATTTCAACGGTTTCAGACAGCGATTTGAAACACGGTCAGACACTTGGCTACACGATGAAATTGATCGGCTATGCGGATCAGTCCGATGAACGTGTAGAAACAAGTGTACAGCCGACATTCCTTGCAAATAATCACCCAATGGCATCAGTGAATAATGAATACAATGCGGTGTATGTATACGGGGAAGCGGTCGGTGAGACGATGTTTTATGGACCTGGTGCCGGTAGTATGCCAACAGCAACATCGATTGTGAGCGATCTTATTGCCGTTGTAACAAATATGCGCCTTGGCGTGAACGGCAAAAGCATTTCAGCGCCTCAATTTGAAAAAAAGCTGAAAAGCGCGGAAGAAAAATTCGCCAAATACTTTATCCGTCTTCATGTGCGTGATGAAGTCGGTGCGTTTTCAGAACTAACGAAACTATTTTCATCTAATTCAATTAGCTTTGAAAAAATTCTCCAGTTGCCGCTTGATAAAGAAGGAACGGCGGAAATTGTCATCGTGACACATAAAGCATCGATGGAAAACTACAGTCAAATGCTTGAACAAATTAAAGATCTAGCGGTTGTGCATTCAGTTGAAAGTTTCTACCGCGTTGAAGGAGAAGGAGCGAAATAATGGCTAAATGGGAAGGTTTACTACATCAATATAAAGAATTTTTACCGGTGAACGAAAACACACCGATGCTTTCATTAATGGAAGGAAATACACCGCTTATTCCACTCGTGAATATTTCGAAAAAATTGGGTGTAAACATTCATGTTAAAGTAGAAGGCGCGAATCCGACCGGTTCATTTAAAGACCGCGGGATGGTAATGGCTGTTGCGAAAGCGAAAGAAGAAGGCAGCAACACGGTTATTTGCGCATCAACAGGAAACACATCAGCTGCAGCTGCGGCATACGCTTCACGTGCTGGCATGAAAACAATTGTTGTTATTCCTGACGGTAAAATCGCAATGGGCAAACTGGCTCAGGCGATGATGTATGGTGCAGAAATCGTCGCAATCGAGGGGAACTTTGATGAAGCATTAGCAATGGTTCGCAACATTAGCGGAAAATCACCGATTACGCTCGTCAACTCGGTAAACCCATACCGTATCGAAGGTCAGAAAACAGCAGCATTTGAAGTGTGCGATCAGCTTGGCCAAGCACCAGATGTACTTGCAATTCCAGTCGGTAATGCTGGGAACATCACAGCTTACTGGAAAGGTTTTAAAGAATATAATGAAAAATTCGGTACAGGTCTTCCGCGCATGCATGGTTTCGAAGCAGAAGGTGCAGCAGCGATCGTACAAGGTGCACCAATTGAGCAGCCGGAAACAGTCGCAACTGCCATCCGTATCGGAAACCCAGCTAGCTGGGCATTTGCTGAGGCAGCACGAGACGAGTCGAATGGGAAAATTGATTTTGTAACAGACGCTGAAATTTTAGAAGCGTATGAAATGATGACGCGAGAAGAAGGTATTTTCGCAGAACCGGCTTCAAACGCGTCGATTGCGGGTATTATTAAACATGTCAAATCAGGTGAAATCGAGCAAGGGGCTAATATCGTCGCTGTCTTGACAGGGAATGGATTGAAAGATCCACAAACAGCAATTGCGCAAATTGAGAAAAAACCAACTGTTCTTCCAAACGATGAAGAAGCGGTATTTAATTTCATTAAAGGAGCTGTGCAGGCATGAAGTCATCCGGCCTTTTAAAAGTGCCGGCAAGTACGGCCAATTTAGGGCCCGGATTTGATTCAATCGGCCTAGCATTTAGTCTTTATTTAACCGTAGAAGTAAAAAAAGCTGACCGGTGGGCATTTTCGCACCGCTCGGCTCTTTTAAACGGACTTCCAGAAGACGAGCAGCATTTAATTGCGGTTGTTGCAAAAAAAACAGCCGAACTTCGCGGCCTCGTTATGCCACCCATTGAAGCGATTTTAGAAAGTGATATTCCGCTTGCCCGCGGTCTCGGCAGCAGTGCAGCAGCGATTGCAGCAGGCATTGAAATTGCCGATAAATTTGCGGGTTTACAGCTGACTGATGCGGAAAAGCTCAATATTGGCGACCAGTTTGAAGGACATCCTGATAACATCGGTGCATCTCTTTTTGGGGGGATGGTATGCGGTGTATCACTCGGGGAAACGGCAGAAATGGTAAAGCTTCCGGCACCGGACATTGACTTAATAGCACTTGTCCCGCCATATGAGTTGAAAACAGAAGACGCACGCAATGTATTGCCAGCGTCATTTTCCCGTAAAGACGCGGTGCTTGGCAGTGCTGTTTCAAATATGCTCGTCGCTGCATTTATGCAACACGACTACGAAACAGCCGGCCGCATGATGGAGCGTGATGTGTTCCACGAACCGTTCCGGACATCACTCATTAAAGAATTTGTTCCCGCGCGCGAACTTGCAAGAAGCCATGGAGCTTATGCAACGGTCATCAGCGGAGCAGGATCAACTGTATTAACGGTTGCTCCACATGGAAAAGGACAAGGAATTGCGGGTCAATTTCGCGAGAAGTTCAATGATTGTGATGTGCTAGAGCTCAGTGTGGATTCTATAGGACCAGAATGGATTCAATCCGGCGAATAATTTCGCCGGATTTTTTTGAGAAAATATGTTGAATGAGAGTTGACATTTCATCAAATCTCGCTATAATTGAAATTGAGATTCATTCTCATCACCCCCTCTTTGGGACTGAATTTCACATCCGATATTGGACAGCGATCGTTGCTGTCTTTTTTTCTTGCTAAAATGGCCAATATCCTTTAATTTAAAAGCAGATCATAAAAAAATCAGTTACAAAGGGGAGACGTATTTTGAAAATGCGCGTATCAGCAGTACAGTATCATTTGCACACAATCCAATCATTCGATGAATTTGCGGAACAATGCGAACATTACATAAAAACCGCGATGGAGTTTGAAGCAGAGTTTATTCTATTTCCCGAATTTTTCACGACACAACTTCTATCGATCGGCGACGAAGAAACAGGTGAAGCGTTAAAAATTACTGATTTGCCGTTGTTTACAGAACGTTATGAGCAAACATTCTCTAAATTTGCACGTCACTATGACGTTCATATTATCGCTGGCACGCATGTGACAGCAGCAGGGGACGGCATTCAAAATACCGCTTATTTATTTTATCCAGATGGCTCGTATCAGATGCAGCCAAAGCTTCATATCACGCCAGCAGAAGTCGAAGGATGGAACATGCAGCAAGGCGATTCGTTCCGTATCTTTGAAACAGATAAAGGAACAATCGCAATTTTAACGTGTTATGATATTGAGTTTCCAGAAATCGTCCGGATGGCAAAAGCACGCGGGGCGGATGTGATTTTCTGTCCGTCGTGCACAGACGACCGACACGGTTTTCATCGCGTCCGCTATACGAGCCATGCACGTGCCGTTGAAAATCAAGTGTATGTAGTTGGAACAGGCACAGTCGGATCATTGCCAACAGTTGATTTAATGCGGGCAAATACGGGTCAGGCGGTTGTTATTGCACCGAATGACATTCCTTTCCCACCAGCCGGCATCGTGGCAGAAGGTATCATGAACGATGATATGATTATTACCGCGGATCTTGATCTTTCGCTTTTATATGATGTGCGTAAAAAAGGATCGGTTACAACGTGGCGCGACCGCCGGACAGACTTGTATCCGGACTGGGAAGCAGAATAATGTATAATCAGAAATATTTGGCGTTTTAAGACAAGGTGACTGTTAAAGCAGTGATCCGCCAATAGATGAAATCTAATGATAGAATGAAAAAATCATTTTAAAAATAGTTGAAATTTTAAAATGATTGTATTATGATAATAATCAGTTAAATACATGAGCAATGAAGAAGAAGAGTAGCAATGAATAATGCTTTAGAGAGCCGGCGGTTGGTGCAAGCTGGTGCAGGACACATTGTGAATGGGCTTCTGAGCTTCCGGACCGAACAAGAAGTTAAGTAGGCTCTGGCGTACGTCTTACGTTACAGAAGACAGGCAGAAATTCTGCTGTTAAAGTGGATCGCATACGTGCGGTCAATAAAGGTGGTACCACGGCTCCCCGTCCTTTTGAAGATGAGGGGGCCTTTTTGTATTTATCCATGAATGAAGTTTCACTATATAAACGAATACGATGATCGGAAAAAGTACAGTTGTTTTGCTCGTTACAGAGAGCCAGGGGATGGTGGAAACCCGGCACGCAGCAACAGCTCGAATGGGTCCGTGAGTGGCAGCTTGAACATTGAAAGTAGAGCGCCCGGCAGCCGTCCGTTAACCGGTTTTAAGGGGAAGCAATTTTGCTTCAACGAGAGGTGGCACCGCGGGAAACCGTCCTCCATAGATGATGAGATCATCTATGGAGTTTTTTTATGGAAAGAAAGGGGAACTGACGATGAAATTACAGGAAACGATTCAATACAGACGAAAAGAAATGGAAGGAGATATGGTTACACCAATCTCCATCTATCACATGCTGCGTGGAAAACAAAAGATGTTGTTTGAAAGCTCAGCGAAACATGAAGAAAGCGGACGCTATTCATTTATAGCGGTGGATCCGGTCGCGCAATTTATAGCTGATGGAAGCGGGTATACGCTAACCAAAAAAGAGGGTGAAACGGAATCTGGTTCAGAAAAGTTCATGGACAAATTAAAAGAGATCATGCCCGTGTATGGTGATAATGATTACCCATTTCCATTTTTCGGTGGCGCAGCCGGCTACATTGGTTATGATACGGTTTTCTTTGAAGAAAAAATCGGCGAACCGCTTCCGGATGAACTGGAAATGCCGGACGTACATCTGCTGTTTTACGATACGTTCGTCGTCTATGATCATTTAACACAACTCGTTTCGTTCGTTGCCGTTGATTTATTCGGAGACCGAGCGGAAGCTGAAATGGATGCAGCGATTGAAAGCTTATATAATGACATTCATACCGATCAAAAACCATTTGCAGGCAATGAAACAAATGTCCTTGCATTCACTTCAAAAACGGAACGTAAAACATTTTGTGAAATGGTTGAAAAAGCGAAAGAACATATCATTCGTGGTGATATATTCCAAGTTGTTCTTTCACAGCGTCTTTCATCTCCATTTGAAGGAGATCCATTTACATTGTATCGCCGTCTTCGTACATCTAATCCGTCACCGTACATGTTTTACATTGATTTCGATGGCTATACGGTGTTAGGCACATCACCAGAAAGCCTTGTAAAAGTAAGCGGCACGACTGTCACAACAAATCCAATTGCCGGTACTCGCCCGCGCGGCACATCACCAGAAGAAGATGTGCGTCTTTCAGAAGAGCTGTTAGCGGATGAAAAAGAAATTGCTGAACACCGGATGCTTGTCGATCTTGGCCGCAACGATGTCGGGAAAATTTCAGAAATTGGCTCGGTCACGTTGGATAAGTATATGAAAATTGAAAAATATAAACATGTGATGCATATCGTGTCGGAAGTATCAGGTGAATTAAGAGAAAATTATCATCCACTTGATGCACTGACAGCCTGTTTGCCAGCGGGTACGGTCTCGGGTGCACCGAAAATTCGTGCCATGCAAATTATTAATGAACTCGAACCAGTGAAGCGCGGCGTGTACTCTGGTGCAGTCGGGTACTTGTCGGCAACGGGCAGCATGGACTTTGCGCTTGCGATCCGCACGATGGTCATTAAAGACAATATGGCGCACGTACAGGCAGGAGCCGGCATCGTCTATGACTCTGTGCCTGATACAGAATATGAAGAAACAATGCATAAAGCGAAAGCATTACTGGAGGTGCAAAAATGATTTTACTCATTGATAACTACGATTCATTCACATACAATCTATATCAACAAATCGGCCGCATTGGCAAAAACGTCCGCGTTGTCCGCAACGACGAAATTACGATCGATGAAATTGAAGCACTGGCACCGGAAGCGATTGTCATTTCTCCAGGACCAGGCACACCGGAAGAAGCGGGGATTTCGATTGAAGTAGTGCACGCCTTTTATCATCGGATTCCGATTCTTGGTATCTGTCTCGGCCATCAGGCGATTGCAGCGGCGTTTGGAACGGATATCATTCCAGCAAAAACGATTAAACATGGGAAATTGTCCATGGCTCGCCATGAAGGAAAAGGATTGTTTTCTGCGGTGCAAGGTCCAGTGCCTATCATGCGTTATCACTCTCTTGCCGTTGACCGTGAAACACTTAGTCAAAAGCTAGAAGTGATAGCAGAATCAACCGATGACAACGAAATTATGGCACTGCGTCATAAAGAATATCCTGTCTTTGGCCTTCAATTTCATCCAGAATCGATCGGGACAAAAGTGGGCGATAATTTAATTAGCGAATTTTTCCGTTCGTACCGGAAAGAAAAAAATATGAAAAAGTATTTAATGAAATTATCCGATGGAGAATCTCTTACAACAAAGGAAATGGAAGATGCTGTAACGGAGATTTTACAGGAAGATGTGACGGATAGTGAAATCGCTGCTTTTTTAATCGCACTAAAAGCAAAAGGGGAAACGGTAGAGGAAGTCGCTGCATTTGTCAATGTGCTCCATCAAAACGCGGTGGCGTCCCGTACAAACTGGAAGAACGTGATGGATAACTGCGGTACGGGCGGCGATGGTTCACAAAGCTTTAACATTAGCACAACGTCTGCTTTTGTGCTTGCGGGTGCTGGCGTAAAAGTAGCCAAACATGGCAACAGAAGTGTATCAAGTAAAACAGGCAGCGCCGATGTGCTTGAACATCTTGGGGTGTCACTTGACTTCCTGGCTGATGAAACAGACCGGCTTCTTGAAGAAAACAACATTACATTTTTGTTTGCACCACACGTTCATCCGAAATTAAAACGCATTATGAAAGTGCGCCGTGATTTGAAAATTCCAACGATTTTTAATTTGATCGGGCCGCTGACGAATCCAGTAAAGCTCGAATCGCAGCTTTTAGGCACTTATCGCCGCGATTCGTTAGAGATGATGGCCGATGTGTTAAACCGTCTTGGCCGCAAACGCGCTGTTGTATTAAACGGGGCAGGCTATATGGATGAAGCGTCTCTTGCTGGTGAAAATCATTTGGTTTTGCTCGAAAACGGCAAAATAGAAAAAATGATTGTAACAGCCGAATCCGCTGGTCTGCCGGAATATCCACTTGAAGCGATTAAAGGCGGCGAAGCGATTGAAAACGCCGAAATTTTAAAGAGGATCTTAGAAGGGGAGCGCGGTGCACAGCGCGATACGGTTGTGCTTAATAGTGCGATCGGCTTATTCGCAAATGGCAAGGCAAAGTCTATTCGTGAAGGTGTGAAGATGGCGGAAGAAAGCATCGATTCAGGTGCTGCGCTGCAAAAATTAAATTATTTAGTTGAGTTTTCAAAAAGACGACAGAAGGCAGTGATAACAGGATGACAACAATTTTAGATAAAATTATCGATAAAAAACGCGAAGAAGTAGCGCTTTTAAAACAGTCGGCACTCACATACAAAACAGACCGGACACCTATTTCCTTTTATGATCGGGTCGTAGCATCGAAAACGATAGCGTTGATTGCGGAAGTCAAGCGGGCTTCCCCATCAAAAGGAGATATAAATCTGGGTGTTGATCCGGTTGAACAAGCAACGATTTATGCAGACAACGGCGCTGATGCCGTGTCTGTTCTAACAGATACGCCTTTTTTCAAAGGTACGATGGACGACTTAAAAGCAGTGAAAGAAAATGTTGAGATCCCTCTCTTAAATAAAGATTTTATCATTGATGAAATTCAAATTGATCGGGCAAAAGCTTCAGGAGGCGATATCATTTTACTGATTGCCGCTGCGCTGAACGATGAAGAGATGCATAGATTGTACCGCCATTCAAAAGAGCATGGACTTGATGTGCTCGTTGAAGTGCATGACGAAGCGGAAATGGAACGGGCACTTGCACTAGAAGCCAATATTATTGGGATTAACAACCGCGATCTTCACTCATTTAAAACAAATCTTGCTGTAACGGAACGGCTTATGTCCCGTTATGGAAAAGAAAAGGCTATTTTTGTGTCGGAGAGCGGTATAAAAACACGGGAAGATGCGATTCGGTTAAAAGAAGCCGGCGCCCGGGCGCTTCTTGTCGGTGAAACATTAATGCTAGCTGGCGATGTGGCGGGAGCAGTCCGTTCGCTGAAAGTAGAATTGTAAAATGAACGTTAAAATTTGTGGAATTACATCGTTTGAAGCAGCGAGTTGGGCACGTGAGGCTGGTGCTGACATGATTGGATTTGTTTTTGCCAACAGCAGCCGGCGCATTCCAGCTGAATTGGCCCGCGAGATCGGCGAAGCTGTCGGCCCAAACGTAAAAAAAGTCGGCGTGTTCGTCAATGAAGAGTCCGGTGTAATTTGTGATATTGTGAAAACAGCCGGTCTTGATTATGTACAGCTTCACGGTGATGAAACAGCTGAATTTGCTGAAAATATGCCGGTTCCAGTTATAAAAGCTTTTTCAGTAAAAGAAAACATTCCGTACAAAGAAATGTTTGCCTACCCGGCCAAGTATATTTTAATTGACAGTCCGCCGGCTCGCTTTCGTGGAGGCAGCGGCCAAGTATTTGACTGGTCACTTCTTGAAAATCCGGATGTTGATAAAAACCGTCTCATTTTGGCAGGAGGTCTCTCACCTGATAATATAGAAGAAGCTGTGCAGTCCGTTCAGCCATTTGCGGTGGATATTTCAAGCGGTGTCGAAACGGACGGTCGGAAAGATGAAACGAAAGTGTTTCAATTTGTACAGCGTGCGAAAGGAGCAAATTAAATTGAGTAATGTATATAACCAGCCGGATGCTAAAGGGCATTACGGTGAATACGGCGGCCGTTACGTGCCGGAAACACTTATGCGGGCCGTTAAAGAACTAGAAGAAGCATACGAGTCAGCGATGGTCGATGAATCATTTCTAGCTGAATTAAATCATTATTTAACCGATTATGTCGGTCGTGAAAATCCGCTTTACTTTGCAGAAAACTTAACAAAAGAAGCCGGCGGTGCGAAAATTTATTTGAAGCGCGAAGACTTGAATCATACAGGCGCTCATAAAATTAATAATACGATTGGACAAGCGCTTCTTACCGTTCGTATGGGCAAACGAAAAGTCGTGGCTGAAACAGGTGCTGGACAGCATGGTGTGGCTACAGCTACTGTCTGCGCATTGTTGAATCTGGACTGTGTTATTTTTATGGGGGAAGAAGATATTCGCCGCCAGGAATTAAATGTGTTCCGGATGGAGCTGCTCGGTGCGCGCGTTGAAAGTGTCTCGCAAGGAAGCGGCACACTAAAAGATGCGGTAAATGAAGCACTTCGCTACTGGGTAACAAATGTGGAAGATACTCATTATATTATGGGTTCGGTGCTTGGTCCGCATCCATTCCCGCAAATTGTCCGCGATTTTCAAGCTGTAATTGGCAATGAAACGAAACGGCAGCTGCAGGAAAAAGAAGGTCGTCTTCCTGATGCCGTTGTGGCTTGTATTGGTGGAGGCAGCAACGCGATGGGGATGTTTTATCCATTTATTGAAGATGAATCGGTCAAAATGTACGGTGTAGAAGCATCCGGAAGCGGCGTAGATACAGATAAACATGCGGCCTCGATGACGATGGGCAGTGTTGGTGTGCTGCACGGCAGTAAAATGTATTTGCTGCAGGACGAAGCAGGACAAATTCAAGAAGCGCATTCCATTTCTGCTGGTCTTGATTATCCAGGCGTTGGTCCAGAACATAGCTTTTTAAAAGACTCAGGTCGTGTCATTTATGAACATATTACGGATGAAGAAGCGCTTGAAGGCTTTAAAATGCTGACTAAAACAGAAGGTATTATACCAGCGCTTGAAAGCTCTCATGCAATCGCGTATGCGCTGAAACTCGCAAAAACGATGAAAGAAGACGAGATTATCGCGATTTGTCTGTCAGGGCGCGGTGATAAAGACGTTGCACAAATTAAAGAACGTTTTGAAAGAGAGGGCCAAAAATAATGACGAAGTATAAAATGGCCGCAACGTTTGCACGTGTAAAGGAAGAAGACAAAAAAGTATTTACGGCTTACATCATGGCTGGTGACGGCGGCCTTCATACGTTGAAAGAAACGATTTTATTGTTAGAAGACGCAGGTGTAACAGTCGTTGAACTCGGTATTCCATTTTCCGATCCCGTGGCTGACGGTCCGGTCATTCAAGAAGCCGGAAAACGGGCACTTGCTGAAAAAGTAACATTACAAGGAGTACTTGCTGAACTCGCGTCGTTTAAAGACGACATTTCCATTCCAGTCGTCATTATGACATACGCAAACCCGGTATTTAAACTCGGTGCAGAAACCTTTGCTGATCAATGTGCAGCAGCTGGTGTGTCTGGCGTCATTATTCCCGATGTGCCAATAGAGGAAGAAACAGAGTTTAAAGAATCATTGACAAAACATGACATCGCGCTCATTCGCTTCGTCACGCTCACAAGTTCTGATGAACGAATTGATGAAACCGTTGATGGAGCAGAAGGATTTATTTATGCGGTAACAGTAAACGGCATCACTGGCGCACGTGCAGGATTTGCTGGAGATCTGTCCGCTCACCTTGCCCGTATTACAGAAAAGAGCCCTGTACCGGTTCTCGCAGGATTCGGTGTATCCTCTAAAGAACAGGCTGAAACACTTGGTACTGCATGTGACGGCGTGATTGTTGGCAGTAAAATCGTCTCGCTTCTTCATGAAGGACGGGGCCATGAGATTAAAGAGTTAGTGCCGGGTAAAATCGGCGTGAAATAATAGAAAAGCTGTCCGGAGCCTGTTCCCCGGACAGCTTTTCTATTTAGCAGACTATGATTTTTTCACTACTTGCAGCCAGCTCCGGCCGCCGCGCGACTCTACTTCAACCGGTAAACCAAAAGCATCGCTCAAAATATCATTCGTCAACACATCTTTTTTCGGTCCTGCCGCGATCATGATTCCATCTTTTATGACCGCAACATGTGTAATAGCTGGGATAATTTCTTCAATGTGATGCGTCACGTAAAGCAGTACCGTTTCATTTTTTAGCGCTTGTTCCTGCAGCGATTCAAGTAAATCTTCACGCGCCCGTACGTCGAGACCGGAACATGGCTCATCCAAAATCATCGCGTCAGGCTGTGCCATAAATGCCCGGGCAATTAAGACACGGCGCTGTTCTCCTTGGGATAAAAATCGGTACGGCTGATCAGCTAGATACGTAATATGAAACTCTTTGAGCAGCTGTTCTGCTTTTTTCCAATCTTCGTCAGTCGTCTGCTCATAAATACCGATCGAATTAAATTTGCCGCTGACAATAATTTCGTGTGCCGTTTCCTGATCCAGTGTAGACAAAAAACGATTTAACGTATTCCCGACAAAACCAAGCCGTTTCTTTATGTATTCCCAGTTATATTTCCCATATTGGTGCCCAAATACATGGATCGTGCCGCTCGTCGGAAATTCATAGCCGCCCATCATATTTAACATTGTTGATTTACCTGAACCGTTCAATCCAAGCACAGCCCAATGTTCGCCCGCATTCACAATCCAGTTCACATCATCTAAAATGACTCGTTTTTCCCGCAAAAAACGTACATGTTCATATGAAATTATTTTAGACAAACTTATCACTCCTTTATTTAATAGTATCAGAAAAAAACGCGAAAAATACAATATAGGATATTCAACGACGTACATATTCCACAAGATATAGTTCCTTATGGTTTAGAAAAGTGTACGTGAGCGGAATAGAAAAAAAGCGAAATTCAAGATAGCCAAAAATTACACGTTTACTTTTGGCGGCGTGAAAAAGATAATATTATAGGGGAAATAGAATAAGAGGAGGGATAATATGTACGGGGAAGTTGAAACATTTTTACGCCCAGTGGAAGTACAAGAAGGAATGAAGACGGTAATCTATTGCTGGGAAATTAAGGTTGCTGAGGTGAATAGAAAAATTTATGTATCAGCAACAGAACAAACGTCTAAACAATCTATACCTTGGCAGCTAAGCAGTAAATATTCGGTTGAAGAGGCAGTGATTGAGTTAGCTGAAGTTTGTGATCAAAAGATTTAATCACCAGCAGATTACATGTAAGCATCCTTTAAAGGGATGCTTTTTTAAATAAAATCTAAAAATGAAAAAACTTTTCACTTACTGGTTTACATAAGGCTTTACTAATAGAAAAGGTTCATTCTATAACGACAATATGTTTCTTTTTAAGGTCGAAAAACCGCATAACAGCGGGATTTTAAGCAATTTGAAAAAAGATAAAAGTTAATTAAAGAAATTTATAAAAAAGCATTGGTTTTTAGATGGAACAGTAGTAAGATGATACTTGAAAAAGGCAACATCCAGGATGCTGGATGGTCTATTCAAGTAAGAAGGCCTTTTTCTTTCTCAAGACGTTTTTCCATGTTAGACTTATGGTGTAAGCGTTTTAGGATTTATGTGTACATATTTATACGAAGAAAGTATAAAAAATAACGAAAAAGAAAATCAAATGGGCGAAACAGTTGGAGGTTTTTCAGAATGAACATGCAGAATGGCCAGGGAAATCCATGGAAAGATTTTTCCGGACCGAACCTAGGATACGTAATGGAAGTGTATGAACATTACTTAACTGATCCTGACGCAGTGGATCAAGAATTGAGACAGTTGTTTGATCAATGGGGAGCACCTGTATCTCTGGCTGGCAGTGCATCGCCATCCGCAGCAGCAACATCACCGGGTGATCTTGATAAGTTGTATGGAGCCATAAAGCTAGCTGATGGTATTCGTATTCACGGACACCTTGCAGCAGATATTAATCCGCTTGATGGCAGCCGTAAAGATACGCGCCGGATTGACCTTGAGACATATGGGTTAACAGAAGCGGATCTACGTGCTATTCCGGTTCAATACATTTGCAAAGGTGCACCATCTCATATACAAGACGGATATGAGGCGATTATGCATTTGAAGAAAGTATACACGGATAAAGTAGCCTTTGAATTCGCACAAGTACATGATCTCGAAGAAAAACAATGGCTTCGTCAGCAAATTGAATCAACCGATTATTATCCGACATTTTCAGATGATCATAAAAAAGCGCTTTTGAAACGACTAACGGAAGTAGAAGGATTTGAAAAATTCATTCATAAAACATTTGTTGGTCAAAAACGCTTTTCAATCGAAGGATTAGATGCGATGGTTCTACTTCTCGATGAACTCGTTCATCACTCTGCTGTAAAAGGTGCACAAACGATTAACATCGGTATGGCCCATCGTGGACGTCTGAACGTTCTCGCGCACATTCTCGGCAAACCATATGAAATGATTTTCGCTGAATTCGCACATGCACCGAATAAAAAAATGCTTCCACTTGGTTCAATGAAAATGAATTACTACGGCTGGACAGGGGATGTAAAATATCATCTCGGTGCGGACCGCAGCTATAAAGAAGAAGATACATCAACAGCACGCATTACGCTTGCTAATAACCCGAGTCATCTTGAAGTTGTCAGTCCCATTGTAGCTGGATACACAAGAGCGGCGCAGGAAGACCGGACAAATAAAGGAAAACCGGATCTTGATGTGTCAAAAGCAATGTCGATTATTATCCACGGTGACGCTGCATTCCCAGGTCAGGGAATTGTCGGTGAAACGTTTAACATGAGTCAGATTAACGGTTACAAAACAGGTGGATCCATTCACATCATTTCAAATAACATGATTGGGTTTACGACTGAATCGTATGATTCCCGCTCAACACGTTATGCATCAGACGTGGCGAAAGGTTTCGAAGTGCCGATCGTTCATGTGAATGCAGATGATCCAGAAGCATGTGTGGCAGCTGCTTTTATGGCAGTTGATTATCGCTCACGTTTTGCTAAAGATTTTGTGATTGATTTAATCGGCTACCGTCGCTTCGGGCATAATGAAACAGACGAACCGATGACAACGAATCCAAAAATGTACCAGATGATTCGTAATCATAAAACCGTTCGTGAGTTGTATGCGAATAAACTTGTCGATCGTGGTGTCATTGATGCAGGTTATGCAGAGAAAGTGTATAGTGAAAATGAACAAAAGCTGAAAGATTTGTTTGAAACCGTTCCGAAAACAGACGACAATCCAGATATCGTGATGAATCCGCCGAAAGTCGTTGAACAGGATCTACCTTGCAACAAAACAGGCGTGAGTGAAGACGACCTAAAAATCATTAATCAGGAACTTTTGACGTGGCCGGAAGGATTTCAGCCATTCAAAAAGCTTGAACGTATTTTGAAACGTCGCGAGCATCTATTTGAAGAAGATGGTCATATTGATTGGGGACATGCTGAAACACTCGCGTTTGCATCAATTTTAAAAGAAGGCACCCCAATCAGACTGACTGGTCAGGATTCACAGCGCGGTACATTTGCGCATAGAAACCTCGTATTGCATGATGAAAACAGCGGAGCAGAATACTTACCGCTTCATGGGTTAAGCAACACGAATTCGTCATTTGATGTCATTAACTCGCCGCTTACAGAAACAGCTGTTGTCGGTTTTGAATATGGCTATAACGTATTCTCTCCTGAAACACTTGTTCTTTGGGAAGCACAGTTCGGTGACTTTGCGAATATGGCACAAGTAATGTTTGACCAGTTCGTCGCATCTGGACGAGCGAAATGGGGTCAAAAGTCAGGTCTTGTTATGCTTCTGCCGCATGGTTATGAAGGCCAAGGACCGGAGCATTCAAGTGCTCGGATGGAGCGATTCTTGCAGTTAGCAGGAGAAAATAACTGGACGGTGGCAAACTTATCATCAACAGCGCAATATTTCCATATTTTGCGCCGTCAAGCTTCAATTCTACAAAAAGAAGAAGTACGTCCGCTCGTCATCATGACGCCGAAAAGCTTGCTTCGTCATCCGCTTGCAGCATCAAAAGCATCGGAATTCTCTGATGGTATATTTAAACTTATTGTAGAAGAACCGAGAACAGGAAGCAATCCTAAGAAAGTCAAACGTCTCGTTCTTTGCAGCGGTAAAGTGTCAATCGACCTTGCCGAGCAAATTGACAAGACAGAGGACAATTTAGACTGGCTTCATGTCTTACGTGTAGAGGAATTGTATCCATTCCCGAAAAATGAGATTGTTGGTATTTTAGAACAATTCCCAAATGTTAATGAAATCATCTGGCTGCAGGAAGAACCACAAAACATGGGTGCATGGACATATATGGATCCAAGACTGCGTGATGTAGCTCCTGATGGCACGTCTGTCCGTTACGTGGGCCGCCGCCGCCGTTCAAGCTCTTCTGAAGGGGATGCCATTGTCCACAAAAAAGAACAGGCACGTCTGTTGCGTGCTGCCATGACGAAAGAACAGTAACAACAAAAATCCCGCAGCCGGTTTAAGCCCGGCTGCAGCTAGTACATAATAAGAAAATGATCATGAATGACGACAAGGAGGATTTTTAACGTGGCAGAAATTAGAGTTCCTGAACTGGCAGAATCAATTACAGAAGGTACGATTGCACAGTGGTTAAAACAACCCGGTGATTATGTGGAAAAAGGCGAATACATCGTTGAACTCGAAACAGATAAAGTAAACGTCGAAGTGATTTCAGAAGAAGCGGGAACGATCAAAGAACTACAGGCGGCAGAAGGCGATACGGTTAAAGTAGGTCAAGTCATTGCTATTGTAGAAGCGGGCGCAGCAAGTACTGCACAGGCTCAAAAGGCTCCAGCAGCGGAAGCAGCGCCGAAAGCAGAAGAGAAAGAAGTACAAGCGGAACCGGCTAAAGAAGATCCGAATAACCGGACGGTTGCTTCACCAGCAGCACGTAAATTAGCACGTGAAAAGGGAATTGACTTATCTGCAGTTAAACCAGCTGATCCGCTAGGACGCGTCCGTGTTCAAGATGTAGAGACGCATCAAGATGTACCTACGTCTCCAGCCGCAGCCCCACAAAAAGCACCTGTAGCAGCGGCACCTGTGAAAAAACAGGATGATGGGAAACCGGTTGAGCGCGAGCGTATGAGCCGCCGCCGTCAAACGATTGCTAAACGTCTTGTTGAGGTACAGCAAACAGCTGCGATGCTGACAACGTTTAACGAAATTGACATGACGAATATTATGGATCTTCGCAAACGTAAAAAAGATAAATTCTTTGATGACCATGATGTGCGTCTTGGTTTCATGTCATTCTTCACAAAAGCGGTTGTGGCAGGATTGAAAAAATATCCGTATGTCAACGCTGAAATCGATGGCAATGAAGTCCTGTTGAAAAAGTTCTATGATATCGGTATTGCCGTATCAACAGATGACGGTCTTGTCGTACCGGTTGTCCGTGATTGCGACCGCAAAAACTTCTCTGAAATCGAAGGATCTATTATGGATATGGCTTTAAAAGCACGTGATAATAAACTGGCGCTTGCTGATTTGCAGGGCGGTACGTTTACGATCACAAATGGCGGTGTTTTCGGATCTCTTCTATCAACACCCATTTTGAACGGTTCACAGGTCGGTATTCTCGGCATGCATACGATTCAAAAGCGTCCGGTTGCGATTGGCGATTCCATTGAAATTCGTCCGATGATGTACGTGGCACTTTCTTATGACCACCGCATCATTGATGGAAAAGAAGCAGTCAGCTTTTTGAAAATGGTGAAAGAATTAATTGAAAATCCTGAAGATCTTCTTTTAGAAGGATAAGTAATACAAAAATCCCGCGGCTATTAGCAGCCGCGGGATTTTTTATTATTTTTCATTTTTAGGTGATAATCCGCGTTTTCTCACTTCAATTTTCAATGCATTGATCCATTCCTTGTCATCTCGATTGTTCAATGCATCCCGATAAGCAGCCACCAACAGTTCATTGCTCATAATCTTCATTCGTTTATGACCTCCTCTGAGTGGTATTAAAATAAAGATATATATCTTTATTTTCTGATTATTATACTAGCAATCAATCAATCTAAATGCAAACAATAAACAAAAATCTAATAAAAACGATATAATATTCCCAATTTATATTATCTTTTTTAAAAAAATTGTAATAAAATCATGAAAAAGGGGGGCTATTTGTTGTATATTTATAAGAGCAGTGAGATAAAAAAGGCTGACAGATGTGCAGAAGAGCAGGGGATGACGGCTTTTACGTTGATGGAGCTTTCAGGAATTGGCCTTTTCAACGCTATAAAACAGGATTTGAATATACATAAACATCAATTTACCATTATAGCAGGCAAAGGAAACAATGGAGGAGATGGCATTGTGCTTGCCCGTTATCTTCAAATAGCTGGTGTGCCATGTAGCCTTTTCTTTCCGTTGGGACTTCCGGTATCCGCAGCATCAAAAGCTCACTTTGACTATTATTCGTCACTTGGTTTTTCAGCATCGACAAATTTACCGGATCAATCAGGTTCGATTCTCGTTGACAGTTTGTTCGGTATAGGGATTAAGCTCCCGCTTCGGGAAAATGTTCAACGTGTGACGGACTGGATGAATAGACAGACAGCGATGAAGGTGGCGATTGATTTACCAACGGGTGCAGCATCAGATGATGGCGATTGTGACAAACATGCGTTTAAAGCAGATCGGACGTATTCACTGCATGGATATAAGCCATCCCGT
The DNA here is from genome assembly GCF_001643235.1 of Domibacillus aminovorans. Classification (GTDB taxonomy): domain Bacteria; phylum Bacillota; class Bacilli; order Bacillales; family Domibacillaceae; genus Domibacillus; species Domibacillus aminovorans. The sequence continues at coordinate 37,671 of NZ_LQWY01000031.1, read as the reverse complement.
TTTTTGTATCCAGCCGCTTCTTTATATGGTGATACGGAAGTGGTCGAGATCGGGTTGCCACATACATCGAACTGGAAAGTGAGAAGCGCACAGGAAGTGGCTAAATCACTCACATATAGCGGCCAGAATGCTCATAAAGGAACGTTTGGACACGGACTATTAATCGCAGGTGCGAAAGATATGCCAGGCAGTGCATCGCTTGCTGCATCTGGCGCGGTCGCATGTGGTGCTGGAAAATTGACGGTACAGACAGAAAAAGAAGCTATCCCGATTATTGCTTCCCATGTACCGGAAGCGATGTATCAGTTTAACCCGCACATCGAATTAGACCATTCATTTGATGCCATTGCAGCAGGGTGCGGTCGACCATCTGATGACAAGATGGAAATATTGATCGAGGAACTTTTAGCACAAAACAAGCCTGTGATTCTTGATGCAGGTGCGTTGCATCCACGCTCATATACAAAGAAAAAATGTCCGGTCATCGTTACACCACATCCAGGAGAGTTTTCCTGGATGACAGGCAAAGAGACCGTTTATGTTCAGCGTACGCGTATAGCGGCCGCTTCTGCATATGCCGTTGAGCACAATGTCACGGTCGTATTAAAAGGGGAGTATACCGTGACGGCTTTTGCAGATGGCGGCGGCTATGTGAATGTGACAGGCAACGATGGTTTGTCAAAAGGAGGCAGTGGAGATGTGCTGACAGGTCTTATTCTCGCATTGGTGCTCCGAAATAAAAATATAAAAGAAGCGGTGGCCGACGCGGTCTATCTTCATGGTCATTGTGCGGATAGGTGGAAGGAAGCTTATCCGGCACAGACAATGCGTCCATCTTATATTTCGCAATTAATCGCTGAAACTGCAAATGAAATTATAAAGGAGACATGAAAATGATACATGCAAAATGGCATGAAAAAGAAACGATTAAACAAGTAACATGTGTGCATACAAAAGCAGAAAAGTACATGGTTGAAAATGTATTGACAGAAGGCAATGTGTACGATTTGAAAAATGAAACAGATGAATTTTATTTTATTGTTGATAACAAAGGCCGCGTATCCGGGTTTTATAAAGATTATTTTCAAGATGTAAACTAAGTGAACGATCGATTTGTAGGGGGAGAACAAAGTGTTTGATGAACGAATTGCGTTAAAAATTAGACTAGATCAGTTGGCAGATGCGGAAGTTCGGGTGATGCAGGAGTTTAAAAAAGAGAGGGAAGTTATTTTTTCCCGTTTACAGGAGCTTGACAGTGTGGATGAGCCAGATGCTCGTTCGGTCGCTACAATTACAACAATAGGGCTGCCGCCAAGAGCCCGCCGGGGCCGCCGCAGTGAAAGTTTAACTGAACTTCGTAAAACAGCAGTCGTCGTCCTGAAGGAGCAAAATACACCCATTCGGGGCATTGAATTGCAGCGTTTTGTGGAAGAGCGGACAGGCAAAAAAATTGCGAATATGACGACATTTATGAATGGCCTTGAACGTGAAAATGAACGTGTCCGAAAGCTTGGTCGAGGACTGTATATGTACGAATACGATATGTGAACTTATTTTTATTTAAATTTTTATAAACAATGTTTACAGCCCTTTTTCTTAATAAAAAGGGCTGTTTTTGTATTTTGACCATGAAACTTTGTTATGCATGGAATTCATGAAATGGAATTTGTGAATTAAAATGGTTAGATAAGGCACAATACCCTTAGAAAGGGGCGATTGTCATCTATAATACAGGAGATTGGGTTTTTAATAAAAATAATCAAACACGAGGTTTTATCGTAGCATCAACGCATTACGCATCCGTTGTTACTTATGTACGAAATGGGAACTTCTTCGTTACCTCGAATTCGAGTACTCACAATCTTGAGAAATTGGACGAACAACTCAAACCGGATGAATTAATGGAATTAATGGATATGGCACTTGAACTGCGGGATCGAGAATGGTTCCGTGAGCTTGCCGTGCAAATTGGAAAAGCGAAGGAGTGTGCGGAATGAAAGTGGAAATAAAGTCAGTCCTATAAGGGTTCATTAAGCTTCTATTTTTGATATGAAAATACAACAGAACCTAAAAAGGGCTGTGATTTCGAAAAATCATGCCCTTTTTTCAGTGCTCTCTTTTTGTTATTTAATGAGGGATGACAATCATTGAATAACGAATGTTATGTTATTATTAATCTAAAAATGAAGGTGATTTAAATGAAGGCTATATATCCAGGAAGCTTTGATCCGATTACAAATGGACATATTGATATTGTCAATAGAGCAAGTCACTTCTTTGATGAGATTATAGTAGCTGTATTGGTAAATTCTAAGAAACAATCTTTGTTTTCAATTGGAGAGCGAAGTATATTAATTGAAAATGAATTTACTTGTAATGAAAAAGTTAAAGTTGTTACATTTCAAGGGTTGCTTGTTGACTATATGAAAGAAAACAATATCAAAGCAATTATTAAAGGGTTAAGAACTGTTACTGATTATGGATATGAAGCTCAAATGGCATTGATAAATAAACAATTATACAGGGAGGCTGAAACATTTTTTATACATTCAAGTGAAAAATATTCATTTCTAAGTTCCAGTATAGTGAAGAATATCTATTCTCATGATGGTAGTGTATCTGATTATGTACCAAACCACGTTGAAAAGGCATTGAAAGAAAAATTAAAGCAACAATCTTGAGTAAAAATATTGGGCTGTTTTATAGGATTACGTGAGACATCAATGTGAATAATGTGGTTTGTTTTCTCTTGTTCAATTAAAGGGCTCTTTAGTTGAACAAGTCACTTCAATTTCCAAAACAGCAGTTTTTTCTTTTGTTCTGGTTGTTCAGATAGAGCTTTAAAGAGCATACTGTTTGTTCTTCGGACCTCGTGTATGATTACATTAATATGATCCGTATTACGCTTAACCTCTTGTTTTAATTCTGCATTTTCTTTTTTCATAGCGGTAAATTCGTCCATGATGGTAGCCAATAGTTCATTCGATGCGACGTTTTTTTGTACCTCGACGTCAGACATTTCACTTGGAAGTGCCGGTGCCAAGGGTGTAGTACCCATCATTTCAGCTATATCGTTAAGTGGCAATTTTGATGAGGTTCTCAATTCTTTCATACGCATCAGAGTGGCAACGTCTTGCTCAACAAATTGACGAGATCTTTTTGGCTTAGCGATGACGTATCCATGTTTCTCAAGCGCGATACTGTAATTTCGTACAGTACTCTGGGATACACCTAATATCGCAGCCACTTCACTAGTCATATAGGATTTTACAAATTCTTCATCCATAGCAGGAACACCCCGAAAACGTAGATTATTAACTGTCTAATTGCGGTAATTAAACGATCGGATAAATAAAAAGAAAAAAGGACTCAAGCGTGAAAAACACCTGCTCAAGTCCTTTGTGTAAACGATCTTGTCCATATAATTTTATCTTATTTATGCGGCTTTTTCAAGCGGATTTAAAAAAGGACATCACTCGAGGCCACCGTAATGTAAAGAAGGAAAAGAAACGTAGGCACACTATTTGAATTAGGTCAAAGTAGAAACGGAATTGCAAAGCTTCATCTATTCCGGCCAAGGTTTACGTTATTCTCGCCTCACCTTTTTTAAATAGGACAGGATCATTGTTTTTAAAGAAGCATATGCTCCGACTGCCGCATAACCATAAAACCAACCCATAAAAAGCCCAGCAACGAGGTGTCCTCTGTGGCTTACAAAAACAGATAGTAAAAGACCTATGGCGAGCGCTACAGTCGGAACGTATGATTTAGGGACTTTAAAAAAGATTTTTATTAACTGTGTTAGTACCATTATCACAGGAACTGCAATAATGGCGTCCCAAAAATTTGTATGTATTGTAGGGAAATCCATGCTCATCCCACCTTATCGTTTTTCAATTTGAATGATTTTTACCGTAGTATCGTCTGTTTTTTGAAAGTTATCCATGTATGCTTAAAGAACGCCGAGGAAAGAATGCTGCGCCTTGAAAAAGTGGAAACGATTGTACAGGAGAAAGGAGGGCTTTTAAAAGCCGGCTTTTTTGCTTTTATCGCTGAATCAAGTGTATGATGATACTCGCGCAACGACACTCGGAAAGGACGAATATTATGTATATTTCAACATTACCAGAAAAAATTGAACAAATCATAAAAGAACGGAAGCAGCAATTTCAGCAAGATCTTACAGACAATGCGACGAATCAATATGTAGCGCAAGATGCACATTTGTTAACCGACACGGTCATTACATTGGCACTCTGTAAAAATATTTTATTAAAAGGGCCAACAGGTTCTGGTAAGACAAAACTGTCAGAATCACTTGCTGCTTATTTTGGCCAGCCTGTTCACAGTATTAACTGTTCTGTTGATCTTGATGCAGAAGCGATGCTCGGCTTTAAAACGATTATAGAAATTGATGGGAAAAGCCGTATTGATTTTGTGGAAGGCCCGGTTATTCAAGCGATGAAAAAAGGACATTTATTATATATAGATGAAATTAATATGGCAAAACCGGAAACATTGCCGATTTTAAATGGCGTTCTTGATTACCGCCGTCAAATTACGAATCCGTTTACAGGAGAAGTTGTTAAAGCCAAACCGACATTTAGTGTGATTGCAGCTGTCAATGAAGGCTATGCTGGAACGGCGCCTCTTAATGAAGCACTTAAAAACCGATTTGTGACATTTAAGATTCCGTATATTTCTGGTGATGCATTATTCAGCGTATTAAAGCAGGAATCCATTTTGCAGGACGAGCGCTTGATCCATCAATTTGTGTCACTGTCTGCTGATTTAACAACGCTTGTTGAGAGCGGCCGTCTGCCGGAAGAAGCGTCATCTATCCGCGCGCTGGTAGATGCATGTGATCTTGCGCTGTATATTCCACCGATGCGTGCCATCGAAAGTGCGATTGCCGGGAAGCTTGATGATGAGCGAGAACAGGCAGCTGTTAGAAACGTAGCAGAAACGTGGTTCGCATAACGTGGAGCGGTTTATTCAATTTAACGATGAAACGGTCAATTCGGCCTTCTGGATGGAACTGTCGGATCTTGCTGCAGCTATAGCAAATGACACAGATATGAAAGTGGAGTTTGGCCCGCTTGCGTATTTACAATATGAGCCGGCCATTTTATACGTGAGCCATTTTTGGCAGCATCGCGTTAAACACGAAGAGATAGATGGAATGAAGTCAGACGTCTATTTACGTGCGCTCGGAACGAAGTCGTTTACAAATGCAGAAGACATACAGCCTTTTATAGAAAAAAAACAATCATCTTTTGCCCGCCAGTTGTTCGCACTCGCAGAAGATGTACGGATCGAACCGCTCTGTGTTCAATCAAGGCCTGGAACGAAAAGGGCGTTTGAGACGCGGAAGAGCGTCATGAGGCGCTATCATGATGGGCAACTGACCGTTAATATAGCTAAAGGCTTTTATGCAGATGCGGTATATAATGCGCTCTATTTGCTTTGGCAGGCGGATTCTCCCTTTGAATGGCCGCAGATCAGCCCAATCATTGATGGCGCGATTCCGTTTATCGATCGGACAGCTCGCTTATTGTTTGACGCGCAATCAACTGCCGATGTCATTCGTCTTGTCACCGATATTTCAGACGTAATAAATGATCTAGATGTACGTGATATGGTAAATGAATACAGCCACTTGCCGGAATATCAACAAGAAGAGTCAGCTGCCGCTGTTGATCCAGGTAGACGGCGTGACCCTCTTGCAAATGATGATAAGCAAGATGAAAAAGAAAATGAGCAGTTTGATGAACCATTTTCAACGTGGCACCGTGAATCGGAAGAGACGCGCGGCACGTTTATGCAGTTTGATCTAGAACAGGGCGCAAAAACGCCGATGATGGGGAATATGGCGCGTGAAGGCGATGAAGGGGATGCAGTGCTTGCATCCGTGCAAGGACAGTCTAAAAAAGCATCACGTGAACAGTACAACCGATTGCTGGTGGAACGCCGTGCGGCAGCGGAACAGTCTGACGATACCCGGTACGGAAAAGAGAATAAAGGAGCAAAGGCGCTTTTCGAATCTCCACGCGTCCCATCTTATGAAGAGCGCGAACAGTACCGACTGTTAAAAGAAGAGACAGCACCGGCCGTTCGTAAGTTAAAACGGATGATTGAAAAATCGATTGAAAAGAAAAAAACAAGCCCACGTACAAATTTATTGACAGGGCGTCTTGACCGCCATTTAATTCGCTTTTATACAGACAATAATCCACGGCTTTTTTATAAAAAACAGGAGCCGTCACGTGAGATTGACGCCGCTTTTTTCTTGTTGATTGATAGTTCTGCTTCTATGTATGACAAAATGGACGAAGTGAAAAAAAGTACGGTACTCTTTCATGAGACATTAAAATCACTTCGCGTTCCACATGAAATCACGGGTTTTTGGGAAGACACAGCAACATTGTCCGCTGCTGTGAAACCGAATTATTTTTTAACGGTGGTTCCATTTGAACATTCCTATCAATCAGAATCAGGTCCACAAATATGTCAACTTCGATCGGAAGAAGACAACCGGGATGGCTTTGCATTGCGGATCGCGATTGAAAAAATGGAGCGCCGCAGTGAACAGCGGAAGTTTTTAATCGTCTTTTCCGATGGAGAGCCATCCGCTGCCGATTATGATAAAAATGGTGTGCTTGACACACATGAAGCTGTTTTGCTTGCCCGAAAAAAAGGACTGACCGTTTTTAATTTATTTATCGGTGACGAAGCGTTGGACGAAGCCCGTCAGCAAACGATGAAAACGATTTATGGAAACGGCTCGATCATAGTACCTGATGTGTCAGAACTACCCGCTGTCTTAACACCTATTTTGAAAAAATTACTGTTTGAAAGCATTTAGCATGAAAGAAGCCGTTCCAGGAAAAATTCTGGAACGGCTTCTCTATTATTTCAACCGAAGCAGGCGCTGTTTTAAATCGTCTTCCATGACAATCAATTCTTCTTCCGCTGCTTTTCGTTTCGCCCGGCCGTCCTGCTGAATGCGGATCGTTTCTTCAAGCGTTGTAATTAAATTATCCTGCGTTTTTTTCAATGTTTCGATGTCAACGAATCCACGTTCATTTTCTTTCGCGGTTTCAATGGAGTTCACTTTGAGCATTTCTGAGTTTTTCAGAAGCAGTTCATTTGTCGTTTTTGACACTTGTTTTTGCGCTTCAACGGCCTTTTGCTGGCGGACGAGCGTCAATGCAATAGCGATTTGGTTTTTCCAGAGTGGCACGGCAGTCAAGATCGATGACTGAATTTTTTCCGCAAGCGTCTGGTTCGTATTTTGAATGAGACGAATTTGCGGTGCGCTTTGAATCGTAATCTGGCGGCTTAATTTTAAATCATGAAGCCGTTTTTCAAGACGATCAGCAAATTGGATCATATCGTTTACATCTTGAAAATCCATTTGATCACCGGTCCGCTCCGCTTTTTGTCGAAGTTCGGGTATCGTTTTTGTTTCAATTTCTTCGAGCTTTAACTCGCCGGCCGCGATATATATATTAAGTGCTTGAAAATATTCTTTATTTTTATCATATAATTGCTCAAGCATACGTATATCCTCAACAAGTCCACGTTTTGAATGTTCTAATTTCACACCAATCCGATCAATTTGTGAGCCAACTTTCTGATAGCGTGTCATCACTTCTTGTACGGAATCAGATACTTTACCGAACATGCGAGAAAAAATATTTTTCTTTTCGTCACGCAGTTCATCCGGATCAACATTTTTTAAGTTTTTCATGAGTTCATTTAAAATATCGCCGATTGGGCCGATATCTTTCCGCTGTACGTGATCGAGCATGTGATGAGAGAAATCAGATAGTTTCGTTTGAGCGGCTGTTCCGAATGAAAAGACGGCTTGCTGGTTGCCGACATCAATTTGAGCCGCAAGCTGCTCTGCTTTTTGCCGGTGTTCAGCAGGAATTACGTCAACAAGCCGTTTTGATTGTGCAGACGGCGTCGCAGTTGTTTCCGGTGCTGCAATCATATCACCGAACGGATCGGCTAGTAAATCATCTAATAAATCATCTTTTTTTGCGTCTATAGCGGGTGCCGGTTGTGGCTGAAATTCGTTGTTCATTTTCGGGTGCTCCTTCCTTATCTTGTTCAAATGGAATTTCTTGTTTTTTTACTCTTCTTTGAGCAACATCAAGTTCAATGGTCAAATGTTCAATATCACGGGCGAGTACCTGTCTAAGGTCTCCTTCAAGCGTTTTAGATAAATCACCTAATGTTTCTTTCGTCTCAATCAATGATTGTTTTAAGTCTAGTCCTTTTACTTTTTTGCTTGATAAAAGCGCTGATTTTTCTGCCAATTCGACGACTGAATCAAGATGAGAATAAAAGAATGACTCAATTTCGTAAAAGCGTTTCGGCTCTTTTTTGACGACTGAATAAATACGCTTGACGAGGCTGTTTAATTCAATCATTTGCCGGAGTGAGCTTAAACTGCGCACTTTTAAAAATAAATGCTGCAGCCTAGAAAGCTTCAATTTCGCATCTTGCAATTGATCCCGTATATAATAATATTCTTTCCGATTTAATCCGTATTTTTTCTGGATCCGCATATTGCTCAGGTTCGTGTACAACACGAATACAATCGCAAACGAAAGGGCAAACGCGCCGTATGCTAAAAATCCGTCAAACGGACTTGCTGCGAGCAGTGCAGCAATAAGAGAAGCAAGCGAACGCCGGAACCAATAAAAAGAATACCGCATCGTACATCCACTCCATATGTTCATTTCGCTCTAGTGTGAGCGTTTCTATCTATTCTATACGGTTATTTGGAACAAATAGTTTCACTTTTTCTATGAAAAAAGTACTTTCATTTACTGTACAAAAAAATAGGTTTTTATACAACAAAAAGACGCCTTGATTACGCAAGGCATCCTAGGTCGTTACTTTGTTGCATTTTCAACGGGTGGGTGTGTTTGGTAATATTTACGTCCGAGCCATGATTGGAAGATTAAAATTAATCCACTAACCGCCCAGTAAATAGGCAATGCGGCGGGAGCGGAAACGGAAAAAATTAAAATCATGACTGGTGATAGCAAACCGATGAATTTCATTTGTTGCTGCTGTTCAGCAGGCATTGTCTGCATGGAAACTCTAAATTGAACATAATATATAATTCCAGCAATAATGGCCATCGCAATATCCGGATTTCCGAGGCGGAACCATAAAAATTCATGAGATCGAATATCTGGTGAAATAGTAATGCCATAATACAGCCCCATCCAGATAGGTGTTTGAAGAAGCATAGGCAAGCAACCCATCGCCATCGGGTTAATATCGTGCTCTTTGTACAGCCCCATCATTTCCATTTGAATTTTACGCTGTTCTTCCGGATTTTTTTCTGCTTTCAAGCGGTCTTGAATGGCTGTCATTTTCGGTTTTACGACTTCCATTTTTTGACGCATCACCGCTTGCTTTTTCATTGAATTTAGCATGAGCGGCATTAAAATCAATCGAACGACAATCGTAATCACAATAATAGCTAAACCGTAACTGCCGAGCATTTCGCCAAGGGCGTGAATGAGTTTGACGAATGGATTGACTAAATAGTCATGAAAAAAATGACCTTCCGTCTGCGCACTTTGACAGCCCGATAACACGATAGCTGATAATAAAGTGAGCGCGAGTAATAATTGTTTTTTCAAATTGATTTTCCTCCTGCGCCTGAAATCAGGCAAGTTGCTTTAGACAAAAAAAGTATACTCTATTTTATCAATGAAAACAATGAACTAGCAAAACGATTATTGTTAACTTAATTTATATTTTGGTTGACAATAAAGATTCTTTTCCTTTAATCTGGCAGTAGAGGAAAAGGAGTGAGGAAGATGTCGAAATGGAGTAGTTTGGCGGAAAAGGTGTTAACTGGGGGTGAATGTTCAAATGAGGAAGCGATGTCCATTTTAAAGTGCCCAGATGAAGAATTATTGCTTCTATTGGATGGTGCATATAAAATTCGCCGTCATTACTATGGGAACAAAGTGAAGTTAAACATGATCGTCAATACGAAATCGGGACTTTGCCCAGAAGACTGCGGCTATTGTTCGCAATCGGTTCGTTCAAGTGCGCCAATTGAAAAGTATCGGATGATGGAAAAAGAGCAGATTGTCTCAGCCGCTGAAAAAGCCTATTCACTTGGTGCTGGCACTTATTGCATTGTTGCGAGCGGACGCGGACCATCGAAAAAAGAAATCGAAACGGTTGTTGGTGCAGTGGAAGAAATAAAAGAAAAATATCCGATGCGTATTTGTGCATGTTTAGGACTGTTAAAGCCAGATCAGGCAAATCAGCTAAAAGCAGCAGGAGTAGACCGGTACAATCATAATATTAATACATCAAAAGATCATCACGCGGCGATCACCACGACTCATACATATGATGATCGGACAGAAACAGTCGAATATGTGAAAGAGAGCGGTATGTCTCCATGTTCCGGTGTCATTATCGGCATGGGAGAAACAAAGGAAGACGTCGTGACGATGGCAAAAAGTTTGCGCGCGCTCGATGCGGATTCGATTCCAGTCAATTTTTTGCATGCGATTCCAGGCACAATTCTTGAAAATGCAGCACCGTTAACACCTGCGTATTGTTTAAAAGTGCTCGCTTTATTCCGTTTTATTAATCCATCTAAAGAAATTCGTATTTCCGGCGGGCGCGAAGTGAATTTACGTTCGTTGCAGCCGCTCGGTTTATATGCAGCCAATTCGATTTTTCTCGGCAATTATTTGACAACAGAAGGACAATCGACAACGGCTGACCATAAAATGATCGAAGAAATGGGCTTTGTTGTTGAAACGGCACAAGAACAGACACCTGTGATAGGATAATAGAAGTGATCCCTCTGCTGGGATCACTTCTGCGTTTTTTATGGTACCATTTTAAAAAGAGAATGGAGGATGAAGATGACGAAGGAAAAGACGGAGCTCTATTGCTACACACACAGGATTGAAGAAAAGCAAGTGCAGGCATTTAAAGAAGCGATTCATCTAAACGATTCCAATAGTGAGATTCCACCGACATATGCGACGGTCATCGATTTTCAAGGGGGCATGTCATTTGAAAAGTTGACAGATTTGCTTACATTTGATCCGTCCTGTGTGCTGCATGGCAGTCAGCAATACGAATACAAACAACCGATATACATAGGTGACAGCATTGAAGCGGTCGTTTTTTTAATCGGGAAAACGACAAAAAGAGGTATGACATTTGCGAAGCTTGAAACGGAATACAAGCGGGACGGCGAAACAGTGATCATTTCCCGATCGACGATTATTGAGCAGAAAGGAGCAACACATGTTTAACCCCATATATATGACGATTACACGTGAACAAATAAAAAAATATGCAGTCGCTTCAGGTGATTTTAATCCAATTCATACGGATCCTGAAGCGGCTAAAAAAGCCGGTTTACCAGAGTGTATTGCTCATGGAATGCTTGTTATGGCCCTTGGGAGCCGTGCTTTAAGCGAATGGGGTATATCTTCATTAGCCACATACGACGCCCGTTTTTTATCGATGACTTATCCGGATGAGCCGCTTGTTTTTAAAGGGAGTTGGGTCGATGAGAAATTAAGAAAAGGCGGGTTGACTGTTGAAAATGCAGCGGGTGAAGTGAAAATGAAAGGCACTTTTATTGCAGGTTAAAATGAGGAAAAGCCGTCGGTGATGACGGCTTTTTTGTTATCCAATTAAAATGCGTTCTTTCGGATAATGGTAGGATTCTTTTATTTCTTTTCCGCGAATAAGGAAAAGAAGTGAAAACAATCCGATACGGCCGATGAACATGAGCACAATTAAAATGATTTTAGCAGGTGTGTCTAAATGGCTGGTAATGCCAAGAGAAGATCCGGTTGTTCCAAAAGCAGATGACACTTCATAAAGAAGCGGCAGCAGTGAAATGTCAGGTTCTAAGTAAGACATAAACATAATGGATAGGCCCCATATAAACGTTCCCGTGACGACAACAACGAATGAACGGTGAACATCGATTGGATGAACTTCGCGATTGAAGATTTTAATCGTATTTTTCCCCCTAGCAAATGTAAACACACTAAGTACGGCAATCGCTACTGTCGTCGTTCGAAGCCCGCCGCCGACACTTGAAGGGGAGGCACCGATAAACATTAAAACGGACAATAAAATGAGCGTTGGTGATGAAAAGTCATTTAAATCCAACGTAGTCAATCCGCCGCTTCGTGACGCAATCGATTGAAACGAAGCATAAAAGAACGATTCATGCCACATTTTATCAAGAAAAAAATGATGGCGTTCAAAGAAAAAGATGCCTGCCGTCCCAATGATGATTAAAATCGCGTGCATCGTTACTGTTATTTTTGTAAATAAACTAAATTGATATTTGCGTGGACCACGGTATGTGATAAAGTCTTTCACTTCAATTAATACGGGGAAGCCGATCGCTCCAAGAACAATTAAAATGGCATTGACAAACTGAACGAAATAATCATTTGCAAATGGAATGAGTGACGCACCCGTAATATCGAACCCGCCATTTGTCGTAGCACTGATTGATCCAAATAGTCCATGTAAAAAGGATTCAGACAATGTCGGATAATATTGTGTGAAATAAATGCCAAGAATGATCGCACCGATCACTTCAATCGTTAAAATGAGCAAAAAGATCTCCCTCATTAATTTCACTAGGCCGTTTAAGTCAATCCGGTTTTGGTCAGCCATAATGAGCTGCCGCTCGCGTATTCCGATTCGTTTTCCAAATAAAATCCATATCATCGAGCTGAATGTCATAATGCCAACGCCGCCGACTTGCAAAATGAGCATGATGAAAAAATAACCAGTCGTACTAAACGTATCGGCCACGCTGACCGGTGATAATCCAGTAACGCTCAGTGCGCTGACGGCAACGAAAACGGCATTGACAAATGTAATGTCGACACCCGGTTTATGTGCGACTGGCAACAGCAGCAAAATACTTGAAAAAATCGCGCCGGTTAAATAGAGAAGAACAATAAATTGGAATGGGGAAAGCTTGAGTGCTTTTTTTGTTTTCATTTTTATTATCATGATTTTACTCCACAGATCATGTTTGTTTGATCACTTTTTTTAATTGATGGACAGCTTTCTCTAAAACAGATACCGGCTGAACGAGTGCAATGCGGACATATCCAATGCCGCCCGTTCCGAATGTGCTGCCTGGAATCATCACGACACCTGACCGGTCGATTACATCAAAAACGAAGGCGCGGTCATCGGTACCATAGGGGATTTTCGCCCATAAGAACATACCACCATCGGGTTTTGATACGCTCCAGCCGATCTCATGTAATCCATTGACAAGTACGTCACGGCGCGCTGTAAACTCAGCACGGAGCCGCTTTGTTATCTCTTCTGCATGATCGAGTGCCGTTGCGGCCGCTTCCTGAATAGGCGCGAATACACCATAATCAAGATTAGTTTTTAACTGTTTTAATACTGCAATCATGTCCGGATTGCCGACAATATAGGCAATGCGCGCACCGGCAAGACTAAAGCTTTTAGACAAAGAATTAATTTCCATTCCAACGTCCATTGCACCTGGAACGGATAAAAAGCTAAATGGTTTTGTACCGGTAAAATAAAATTCTGAATATGCCGCATCATGCAGCACAGCAATATGATATCGACGGGCGACCGCGATTATCTGTTCGAAAAAAGCTTGATTCGGCATAGCTGGAACAGGATTACCTGGTAAATTTATAATCATAAGCTTTGCCTTTTTAAGAATGTCTTCTGGAACGACCGAAATATCAGGTAAAAATCCGTTTTCTTCTAATAATGGCATATAATAGGGAACCGCACCGGCAAGTGTAATGCCCGACTCATAGGCAACATAGGCGGGGTTTGTTGTTAGAACGATATCGCCTAGATTACAAAACGCCAGCGGCAAATGCACAAGTCCTTCCTGAGACCCCATTGTCTGCACAATATCTGTTTCTGGATTTAGTTTAACGCCGGATCGGCGGTTGTAATAATTAGCGACCGATTCATGAAAGCGTTTCGTCCCACCGAGCGTGTATCCGTACGAAGAAATCGCTGCGCTTTTTTTGGCAAGAACATTTCTGATTTTTTCATCGGGCGGTAAGTCTGGGCTGCCTAAGCTGAGATCAATTAAATCAATGCCTTCTCGCTTTTTTATCTCTGTATAATTCTTTAAATCGCTGAAAATCGATGGCTGAAACGATGCCATTTTGATAGAAGGTTCAATAATCAAAAGGAGCACTCCTTATGTGTCAATATGTATGCATAGGCACTATTTTATCATATTTGAAGCAGGAAAACCGCTCATTCTAAATCAGTAAAAAGTGCCGTATACAAAGTTGTCAAGAACTTCTATCGTAAAGCAAGACAAATCGTATTAACAACGTGTAAAGTTATGATAAAATGGACATATATGCTCAATGAAAAAGAGCACGGATGATATGTGATCTTTCAAGTGAAATAAATAAAGGTGGGAAAATGATTTTGGAAAAAAAAGAATACAGAGTGTTGCTCTACTATAATTATGTCACAATTGATAATCCCGAAGAGTTTGCACAAGAGCATTTAAGCTTTTGCAAAGAACTCGGATTAAAGGGGCGTATTTTAGTTGCACAGGAAGGAATCAATGGAACTGTTTCTGGAACAATTGAGCAGACAGATGCCTATATAAAAGCAATGAAGAGCGATTCTCGCTTTGAAGACATGGAGTTTAAAATAGATGAAGCGGATGAACATGCGTTTAAAAAAATGCATGTCCGTCCCCGCAAAGAATTAGTGACGCTGCGGCTGGAGGATGACATTAACCCGAGACAAACGACAGGGAAGCATCTTGATCCTAAAACCTTTTTTGAACAAATGCAGTCGGAAGATACAGTCGTCATCGATGCCAGAAATGACTATGAGTATGAATTAGGTCATTTCAGAGGTGCAATTAAGCCAGATATTGAAACATTCCGTGATTTACCCGAATGGATCCGTCAAAATAAAGAACAGTTTGCAGATAAAAAAATCTTAACGTATTGCACAGGTGGCATCCGCTGCGAAAAATTTTCAGGATGGTTGTTAAAAGAAGGCTTTGAAGATGTCGCACAGCTTCACGGCGGAATTGTCACATACGGAAAAGATCCGGAAGTAAAGGGTCAGTTGTGGGATGGACAGTGCTACGTATTTGATGAGCGAATAGGTGTGCCGATCAATCGTGTGGAGCATGTGATCGTTGGAAGAGATTACTTTACAAATGAACCGTGTGAACGCTATGTAAATTGTGCGAATCCAGAATGCAACAAGCAAATCCTTTGCTCAGAAGAAAATGAACATCTCTATATGAGAAGCTGTTCGAACGAATGCCGGACACATCCTCGAAATCGTTATATCGCTGAACATGGACTGACGGATGAAGAGGTAGCGGAAAGATTAAAAGCACCTGTTTCATAAAACAAGTAGACATCAGGTTGTTTTATGAAGCTGCTTTTAAAAAAAGATTGATCAAAACGAGGGAAAGATACTCGTTTTTGATCAATCTTTTTTTCATTCAATCATTCGTTTGTATCGTTAAGAATTTTTATCTTTTCCTTTTTCGGTTCCTCTTCGTCATCTATAATACCTTTTGTTGATTTTTTAAATTCCGATAATGTTTTTCCAACGGCTCCACCGATTTCTGGCAATTTTTTCGGGCCAAAAAGAATTAAGACAATCACAAGAATAACAATTAACCCCGGCACACCAATTCCAGAAAGCCCCATTTTACTTCTCCTCCTTTTTAAACGAGCGACCCGCCGTTTTTGCTGTATTTAATGATACCTTCCGCACAGCGGTAGGCGAGTGCACCAACTGTGCCGTTCGGATTATAGCCGCCGTTATGGGCAAAGTTTCCTGCTCCGACAGCGAAAAGATTCTCTGCATCCCAGTGCTGAAGATACGTGTTCACCACACTGTTTTCAGGGTTTGTTCCCATAATCGTTCCGCCGGTATTATGTGTCGTCTGGTAGGGAACAATATCATAATCTGTCAATGGGCTGCCGGGCACGACTGTTTTTGCACCCATTTTTTTTATGATTTCTTCGGATTTTTTTGTAAGATACGTATGTAGTGCCCGATCCTGCTCCGTAAAGTTATACGTTAGCTGCAATAAAGGAACACCGTATGCATCTTTATAGACACTGTCAAGAGACATATAATTTTCTTTATACGGCATCGTTGCGCCCTGACCACCCACATTTAGCGTCCGTGTATAGTTGTGAATGGATGCTTTTTTGAAATCTGATCCCCACGTTGGGGTATCTGGCGGAACGGGATTCATTTGAATAGGCCGTACACCTGGCTGAGTCATCGAAATACTCGCGCCGTGGATGAAATCTACATCACTATGATCGAAGTTGTCGCCATTCCAGTCATCGATACTCATACCGAGTGCTCCCGCACCCATGAAAACATTCATCTGTTCATCGAAAAATCCGGTTGCGCCTGGAAGAACTTGATAGCAGTAGTTTTTTCCAAGTGTGCCGCGTCCGGTTGTCGGATCATACTGTTCACCGATTTTCGACACCATTAACAGCCTCGCATTGTTCATAACATAACTCGTCAATACGACGACTTCTGCCGGCTGGATAAATTCTTCACCTGACACCCGATCAACATATTTGACGCCAGCCACTTTGTTGCCTTCTTTTAAGATCTCGACAACATTGGCATGAAAGCGAATCTCATAATTGCCTGTTTTTCTAGCTGTTGGTACGACCGTTATTTCCGGAGAAGTCTTTGCGCCGTATTCACATCCGAACCTCTCACAAAAACCGCAATACTGGCACGCATTAATCTGTTCGCCATCCGGATTTTTATACGGTTCAGAAATGTTCGCAGATGGCAGCATAAATGGCGAATAACCTAAATCAGTCGTTGCTTTTTCAAATTTTTGAAGGATAGGTGTTTTTTTCATCGCAGGTGTTGGGTACTTATCTGAACGCTTTCCTTGGAAAGGATTTTTCCCATCTCCTGAAATGCCGGCCATTTTTTCGAATTTATCGTAATAGGGCTCCAGTTCGTCATACGTAATGCCCCAGTCCTGCAGCAAATAATCATCAGATAGTTTATTTTTTCCATACTTTTTATCGGTTATTGACTTAATTTCAAAATCATAAGGCAGGAAACGCCATGTGTGTCCATTCCAGTGTGTGCCAGCTCCACCTAAATTTTCACCAAGCAAAAAGGAGCCCATCTGCCGCATCGGAAGTGCTTCTTGTTTTCGGTTGTTGCGGAATGTAATGGTTTCTTTCGATAAATCTTGCATAAGTTCATAGCGGATGGCGTAGCGGAATTCATCATGAACTTGTGCGAAGTCGGCAGTACTGCGTTCTTTACCACGTTCAAGCCCAATTACTTTTAACCCTGCTTTTGCACATTCAGCCGCAATAATACCACCTGTCCAACCGACACCTACTGTGACAACATCTACTTTCTCCAATGTTTTGGCCATTCTTCTCCTCCTACTAAAAAACGTAATTATTCATTGGTCATTCATATAAAAAAGGGCTGCTGTTTATTTTTAATGCTGCATATTCTGCATACTGGACAGTGATTTCGGTTCGATTTTTTGGAACGCCTCTTTATCAATCACTTGTGCATATGAACCTTGATGACCAGGGAAGTTTTTCATGCGCCATCCATCCATATTATTGTTTCCACCGTACAACGGATCCGCATATGCTCCTTCGAGAGTGGCCTGTCTAAGAAGCTTAAAGAAAAAGGCAGAGGAAACAGCCGTCATCGGCACTTCATCTTTTTGGAAAGCTGTTAAAATTTCATCCATCTGATTGTTCTCTAAGTCAGAAAAACCTTTTTTAAAACGACTTTGCGATTCTGATTCTATTTTCGCAATTCCCTGCTGAAAAATTTCTGCACGCGTCAGTCGGCTCTGGTATCCTTGGGTAGATTGTCCTGCTTTAAACGGTCCTTGCATATACTCTTTCGAATTGTTACCGTAGTTGCCGGCCAGCTGGTGATCGATAAAATAAGGCACGTCAAGCTCGATGGCGCCTGGACCAAGGTCATCCTTTGGAAAGATCCGTTCCGTCGCTGCTGATAAAATCATAAAGTCCTTGTCGTTCGTAAAGAACATACGCGCTCTGCTGCTTGCAACTCCGTGCTGCTCACCACTTGTCATTACGTTACTTATTTGCTTATTATCTTTCGTGTTGTAGCCGACAAGCCCGCCGATCAGACCGCCGCCAACAAGTGCACCGGCAGCAATTCCCGTTGTTTTTAGAAAGCCGCGTCTCGACAATCCTTTTTCATTATCCGGCATGATAAACCTCCTAAAATTCACATTTACTAATTTATCTTAGAGTGCCACGCAGTCTTATAGTTCCATCCGTTTGGCTAGACTGACTAACAGCATGGCGTGATCTACCTCTATATAATTCTCCATTAAATCCATTGTTTATACTCTTAAAGAAATATTTAGGTAAAAAATAGCTCTATTATTGCAGAGTAATAAGCAGGCATCTGGTTGTTGTGTGAAACTGCTTTTTTAAAAAAAGATTGATCAAAACGAGTGAATGATACCCGTTTTTGATCAATCTTTTTTCATTCAATCATTCATTTGTCTCGTTAAGAATGTGTATATGTTCTGATTTGGCACGACGACGTTCAATAAACGTGACAATATAAATACTGATCTCGTACAATAAAATCATAGGGAACATAACAAGAAGTTGACTGATAAAGTCTGGTGGTGTAATGACGGCCGATAAAACAGCGATGATCAAGTAGGACCATTTCCGAACTTTTCGCATTGTTTCAGCAGTCAGAATCCCGATGGCTGCAAGAAATAGGGCAACAATCGGCATTTCGAAAAGTAACCCGAGCGGGACAGTCGACATCAGCAAAAAACGGATGTATTCTTGTGCTGATACCATGACATTAAAATTCAACGAGCCCATTGAAATCAAAAATTGATAACTGAGCGGATTCACGACAAAATAGCCAAATGCAACACCGGCTATGAAAAGTAAAAGCATCGCGGGGGAATAGAAGCCGATAAAACGGCTCTCTTTTTCGTTTAGCCCCGGTTTTACGAACTGCCATAAAAAATGGCTAACAAATGGCAGCGACAGTCCCAATGATAATGCAAGGGAAATAGACATATAAAACTTAATGACTTCAAGTGGTCCGAGAATAATAAGTTCATGGCCTCTCGTCACATATGGGAACCAAAAGTTGATTGAAGAGAAGACAATGATAAAAAAGAACAGGAAGACAACCGTGCTTTTGATTAATTGCTTCCGCAAATCGGTTAGATGCTCCACTAAAGACGTGCCTAGTTCTGAGAGCTCATTTGGACGATCAGTAACGGCTGACTCTTGAACCTGGCTTACTGCTACTTCTTCCATTGACACTTTATCCAGCGGACTTAAAATTTTTCTATTATGATCTCCATATGGATCCAATTCATCACCTGCTTACAATCCATCTGTTTTTTTCTCTACATTTTTAGAATCTTCTTCCTCATCCATAATGCCTTTTGTTGATTTTTTAAATTCTGATAATGTTTTTCCGACGGCTCCCCCAACTTCCGGTAACTTTTTCGGACCAAAAAGGATTAGGACGATCACAAGGATAATGATTAAACCGGGTACGCCAATTTGAGCAAGTCCCATTCTATTTTCCTCCTTTAACAATTCAACAACATTGACACGAAAGCGGGTATCGTAAATGCCTATTTTTCTTGCTGTTTAAAACCTTTACGATTCTGGTTCTAATTTAGCTATATTCTGCTGATAAAATCTTAACCTCTTTGTCGTTCGTAAAAAACATTGGAGCTTTATTACTTGCAGCTTCATGCTGTTCACTGATCTATATAAATGAACAGCATGCGCAATCTACTCTTCAATTTTTGCCATTAAGCTCATTATTTATACGAATAATAAGGATAACCTTTTGTTAACTAAAATAAAAATGGGTTGACAACAAAAACAAATCTCGATTACACTGAAAAAAACAATGTAATGGAGGAACTACAAAATGCAAACAATTCATTGGGTTCAAGCTGCCATGTTTGCGGCGATCATGGCGGTACTGGGCTTTTTACCACCCATTCCACTTTCATTTACACCAGTACCGATTTCGATTCAAACGCTCGGTGTGATGATTGCAGGCGGTGTGCTTGGCGCAAGGCTCGGTGCTGTCAGCCAAATCATTTTCTTGTTAACCGTTGCAGCAGGTGCACCGCTTCTTGCGGGGGGACGTGGGGGTCTAGCCGTATTTGTTGGGCCAAGTGCAGGGTTTTTAATCTCCTGGATCGCCGGTGCATTTGTCATTGGATTATTCACACAACGTGCCGCTAAGTTAACGGTACGCCGCACATTCGCTGCGAACGTGATCGGCGGCATCATTGTATTGTACGCAATTGGCATTCCAGTGCAATCGTTTGTTACAGGTGTTGGACTGCGTGAGGTAACCGTTGCAAGCATGGCATTCATTCCAGGTGATTTGATTAAATCAGTTGCGGCAGCCGTCCTCGTACCCAAACTGAGAAACGCATTGCAGGCGGTACCATCGTTTCGACGCGCTGCGTAAATTTTGATAAGATGGGGTGGGGGGAGTGAATGATGAATATAACGTCCACATATCCGCTCCGGGCACAAACGTGTCCGGAGCCGTTTTTTGTTAAGACAAAAGAGCAGACATTTACATATAAAGAGTGGGAAGACATGACGAAAAGAGCGGCGGGCTGGCTTTTATCCGTAGGTCATCCGGGTGAAACGATTGCTCTGACCGCTTTGAACAGGTGGGAAGTCTTAGTGATTTTTTGCGGAGCGGCCCGCGCCGGCTGGACATTTATGCCGCTCGATCCACGTATGACAAAGGCGGAAAGAGAAGAGCGGCTTCGTCTGGCGGCTCCAAAGCTATTTATCGGAAAAGATTCACTTGCTAAGATAGGTCAACTGATTATGAACACGGAACCGACAGACTTTTGCAGCGATGACGAAGAAGCGATTTTTTATTCAGGCTTTACGTCTGGGTCAAGCGGCGTACCGAAACAGTTTGGCCGCAGTCATCGTTCCTGGATCAAAAGTTTTGAGGCAGGCCTAACCGATTTTCTATTAACTGGGGAGGAAACAGCGGTTATAGCAGGCCCGATTCATCATTCTCTTTTCTTATACGGTGCTGCCTTTGCACTGTATACAGGGCAAAGACTCATTCTTCATGAAAAATTTTGGCCGCATCACATCACTCAAACATTGAAAGAAACGCCATCATTCGTTATGTATGCTGTGCCAACGATGCTTGAATCATTAATGAAGACAAATGATATAGAGGGAAAAGGATTCGTTTTTCTATCAGGAGCAGGGTGGTCTGCAGAACGAAAGCAGCAATGGGTAACACAATATCCAAACGCGGCGCTATATGAGTTTTATGGTGCATCTGAGTTAAGCTTTGTATCGTATATGACGCCAAAGGACTACAATCACAAGCCGTCATCTTCGGGCAAACTGAGCACAGGTGTTGAGATTGAGATTCGTCACGGCAGTCAAGTGCTTCCAGCAGGTGAAACAGGCACGGTCTATGTGAAGAGCTCGATGCTGTTTAGCGGGTATGTAAAGGATGATTCGTATGAAATGAATATCGAAGAAGATGGGTTTTATACGGTCGGTGATGCTGGATATATGGATGAAGACGGCTATTTACATATCATCGGGCGGGAACAGTTTATGATGATTAGCGGCGGTGTGAATGTCTATCCGGAAGAAGTGGAACGTGTCATATTGAAATATGCGGGTGTGAAAGAAGCAGCTGTGACATCCATTCACGATATACATCTAGGAGAACGCATTGTTTGCCTGTACACTGGAAGGATTGATCCAATCACGCTAAAAGCCTATACGAAAGCTTACCTGTCCATTGAAAAAATGCCGCGTAAATGGGCTCGTGTTGATTCACTGCCGCACACAACGAACGGGAAAATCGCCCGCAATGAGCTAAAAAAAATGGCATTGGAAGTGTTTATGTGAGTGTATACATAACAGAAGCGTATAGAACACCTGTTGGTATTAAAGATGGCATTATGAAAAATGTAAGCGCAGCAGAACTAGCATCACCAGTTATTAAAAAGCTTTTTAACGGTCTTTCATCAACGCCAGACGAAGTGATTTTGGGCAATGTCACAGGGCCCGGAGGAAATATTGCGAGACTTTCTTCCTTAATGGCTGGTCTGCCTGTTACTGTTCCCGGATTAACAATAGATCGACAGTGTTCTTCGGGCTTAGAAGCGATCCGTCTCGGTGCAGCGCTCATTCAATCAGGCGAAGCAGACACTGTCATTGCAGGGGGATGTGAAAGTTCAAGTACATCACCACGTCCTCAGAAAGCTATTTTTTCTCCAGATCATATTGGAGATCCGGAGATGGGGATGGCAGCAGAATGGCTTGCAGAACGAGAGCATATTTCACGCGCAGAACAGGATGAATACGCAATTCGCAGTTACCGCCACTATTATGAATCCATTGAACATGGGTTATTTCACCGAGAAATCGTGCCGATACGTGACATCCATGAAGATGAAGCGAGTATGAAAAAGCGCTCTATTGAAAAGCTGGCATCGCGCGCTAAAACGTCTTTCAAGTCAGGCGGAACAGTGACCGCCATCAATTCTTCCTCTTTTAATGATGCCGCGTGTGCCGTCACGCTTACTTCCAGCGCAGCAAACGGATTAAAATTGGTGGGCAGTGCGGTCGCTGGAGCGGATCCGAATTTTCCGGCAGCGACACCGGTACCAGCGATACAGAGGCTGTTAAAGCGACATGGTTTAACGGTAGGGGACATTGATTTATGGGAAATCAATGAAGCGTTTGCGGTCAAAATTTTATACACTGCACGTGAATTACACATTCCGATTAATAAAATAAACATCTACGGCGGCGGACTCGCCCTTGGCCATCCCTAC
Source organism: Domibacillus aminovorans (assembly GCF_001643235.1). GTDB lineage: Bacteria > Bacillota > Bacilli > Bacillales > Domibacillaceae > Domibacillus > Domibacillus aminovorans. The sequence goes on along the minus strand of NZ_LQWY01000031.1, from coordinate 14,714 downwards.
GGGGCGTCTGGTGCTATGCTGGCTCTCCGCCTTTTTTATGGAATGCCTGAGCAAAAAGCGAAATATGGCGTTGCGGCAGTCGGCAGTGCCGGTGGAATTGGTGTCGCTGTGCTGTTTGAACACGTTTAAAGCAATCACACCTGGTTTAGTTCTTTCGAAAATGATGTATGTAAAACATGAAAATGAGGCAGTAGTCATTAGTGGATCAGCCAATCATACTTCACGTAATTTAAACAACTTTAATCTGGAGACCGATGTGAAAATTTCAGCGGCGAATGACAGTGAAATTATGAAAGAAGTGGACAGTTATTTTCATATGTTATGGGAAAATGACGGAGCGGTTTACAGTGCTGATTATGATAAACACGATGAAGAAATGGCATTTTTTAAACGAATGATGTATATGATTCAAAAATTTTTTCACTTTACAACGTTTTAACGAAAAGTGGCTTCGGCCGTTTTTTTGTGCATAAAAATGGTCGTTTGTTTCATTCTAATGAATAAAAAGGATGATTGGATCATGACATGGACATTCAAAACAAAACCGGTCATTATCGCAGCTTCTTCTGTCGGTGGTCCATTTGAAGCAAAAGGACCACTCGCGTCTACATTTGATCAATTTTTTGAAAAACTGGACGGCGGCGAGAAAAGTTTTGAAAAAGCACAGAGGCGCTTAATGGAAGATGCATCGATTCATGCGCTAAAAAAAGCCGAACTGACCAATGAGAAAGTCGACGTTTTTTTAGCAGGGGATTTAATTAATCAAATGACACCGACGAACTTTGCAGCACGGACGTTATCGATTCCGTTTATTGGTTTGTATAATGCGTGTGCGACGTCAATGGCGGGTTTTATGACAGGTGCCGCACTGATTGATGGCGGATATGCAACAAATGTGCTAACGGCTGCGGCAAGTCATAATGCAGCGGTGGAAAAACAATTCCGCTACCCGACAGAATACGGTGGCCAAAAACCGCCTATCTCTCAGTGGACAGCGACAGCGTGCGGTGCAGCGGTTCTATCAAGCAGCGGCACAGGTCCATATATTCATTCTGCTACGCCAGGACGGGTTTTAGACTATGGAGTAACGGATCCATTTAATATGGGGACTGCTATGGCACCGGCTGCTGCGGATACGATTATTCGACATGTGAAAAATCCTGAAGAGTATGACTGCATCATTACGGGGGATCTTGGAAAAACAGGGAAACAAATTTTTGTGAAATTATTGAAAGACAGCGGCATGAACTTGTCACAGACGTCTATGCTGGACTGCGGTGAACTGCTATATGGATCAGAGCCGCAAGTCTTTTCGGGCGGATCTGGTGCCGGTTGTTCAGCTGCTGTGACGTGCGGATATATATATGAAAAAATGATCACAAAAGAATGGACACGTGTATTAATCGCTGCAACAGGTGCATTATTGTCACCATTATCAGTCCTGCAAAAAGATTCCATCCCATGCATCGCTCATGCTGTCGAACTGCGAATGGGCGAAGCTTAATGGATATATATCATGTCATGTGGCGCTCGATCGTCCTTGTCCTGTTGTTGTTTGCTGTGACGAAATTAACCGGTAAACGGCAAATCGCTCAGTTGTCATTCTTTGAATACGTGACGGGTATTACAATTGGCGGTATCGCCGCTGAAATGTCGACGGGGCTCGAAAAAAGCTTCTGGCATGGAGCAACGGCGATCTTTATATGGGGCATAATCCCACTTTTAGCTGGTATAGCTACTTTAAAAAGTCGGAAAATACGTGAGTGGATTGAAGGGAAACCGACTGTCATTATTCAAAACGGCCATATTATCGAGCAAAACTTGGCAAAAGAAAAATACTCAACTGATGAACTGCTCGAGTTGCTTCGAATGAAGGGGATTTTTCAGTTGAGCGATGTCGAATATGCATTAATTGAAACAAATGGGGCATTAAATGCGTTGTTAAAAAAAGGGAAACGTCCAATTAGATATGATGGCGATGAAACCGAAAAAGAACCATATGTTGTCATTTTAGAAGGGAACATTCAGTTTGAAGCGCTTGCAAAAGCGAAACAAACTCCTTCTTGGCTTCAAGTGGAACTGCAAAAACGAAAAGTGAAAATCGAGCAAGTCTTTATTGCACAAGCGGATTCAGAAAAAAATTTAACGATCGAATTATATAAAAAATAATAATACATTATGTGCAAAATTCAAATTTATCAATTTAAACACACGTCTATAATAAAATATGGTAAAATAGAAAAAATAGTATAGACGAGGATGTGATCATAATGCCTAGAGGAGAAGGTAAATTTTTAATTAAGCAACGGGCTTTTTTAAAGTTATATATGATTCGATTTGTCGAAGAACATAAAATGTATGGCATGCAGGCAATGGATGAACTAAAAACATCATTTAAACCGTTAGGATACGAGCCGAATCATTCTGAAATTTACCGGTCACTGCATGATTTGATTGACGATGGCATTTTAATGCGGACGAAAAAAGTTCAAGAAGGGGCTAAATATAAAGAGATTGTCGTTTATCAATTTGCGGATTATGAAAAAGCAAAACTATATAAAAAGCAAGTAAAAACAGATCTTGATCGTAGCATGTCTCTTCTTAGAAAAGCGTTGGAAGATGTGTATTAAATAACCGTATAAAAATGGATATGTGCAATGTTCTTTCGCTTACTGCTATATTGACACGATTCTATGCCATTGATGTATAATATATAGGCTAATGATTTGTATAGATTCTAAGTTGAGAAAGAGAGTGTTCATTATGGGCCGTAAGTGGAACAATATTAAAGAAAAAAAAGCGTCAAAAGATGCAAATACGAGTCGTATATATGCAAAGTTCGGACGTGAAATTTATGTAGCGGCTAAGCAAGGGGAACCAGACCCAGAATCAAATCAGGCGTTAAGAGTCGTACTCGAGCGTGCAAAAACGTACAGTGTACCGAAAACAATTATTGACCGTGCAATTGAAAAAGCAAAAGGTGGTTCAGAAGAAAACTTTGATGAACTTCGTTACGAAGGATTCGGACCAAATGGATCTATGATCATCGTAGATGCCCTGACAAATAACGTGAACCGTACGGCATCAGATGTACGTGCTGCATTTGGTAAAAACGGTGGTAATATGGGCGTAAGTGGATCTGTCGCCTATATGTTTGATAAGACGGCTGTCATTGGTCTCGAAGGGAAAACAGCAGATGAAGTACTGGAAATATTAATGGAAGCAGATGTAGACGTGCGTGACATTTTAGAAGAAGAGGAAGCGGTTATCGTTTATGCCGAACCTGACCAGTTTCATGCTGTGCAAGAAGCATTTAAAAATGTCGGCATAACTGAATTTACCGTTGCAGAACTAACAATGCTTGCACAAAATGATCTAACACTTCCAGCAGACGCACAAGAACAATTTGAAAAATTAATTGATGCATTAGAAGATTTAGAAGATGTCGGGCAAGTGTACCATAATGTGGATTATGGTGAATAATAGACATTATGGATTGCTGAATCCTTGCTAAATCAACGTTTATATAAACACTGTATAGCCTTTAACAATTGGGAATTTAGTGTATTTACAGGCGATTCAAGACGAATAACGATATACATGTTCTTAATTTGTCTTTGATACTGTGATGTACTGTAATTCTCCTGTTCAAAGACAATACGTGCTTAGAACTCACTTTTTGTATGGGAAATAATTCATACAGGGAGTGAGTTTTTTGTTATTAGAAGATGTTTATAAAGAATTTTTATTTGATTTGGAAATTAAGAATTACTCGATTAGAACAATGAAAGGTTACAGGAATAACACAAGAGCCTTTTTAAATTATTTAAAGAACGAGTTCGATCTTAATGAAGTTGAAGAAGTGGCTACAAGTCATATTAAGTCTTACCTCATGCACATGAAAAAGAAGGGATTGAAAGAATCCTATATCAATGGAATCCAAAAAAGTATTAGGGCGCTCTTTAGGTTCTGTTTAGAAGAAGGATATATAGCCGAGAAAAGAAATCCAGTTATCGGTGTCAAATTGATGAAAGAACCCAAAGTAATCATTAAGACTTTTACTGATAACGAGGTCAAAAAGATGATCGATGCTTACAATAGTAATACCTACTTAGAAATGAGAAACAAACTAATCATTATGTGTTTTGTTGACTTAGGTATTAGGAATTTAGAGTTATGTTCACTTACTCATTTAGATGTCATGGATACTACAATTAAGATAAAAGGGAAGGGTAACAAAGAGAGACATCTTTACATTTCACCAGTATTAAAAAAATACATGATTAAGTATGAACGGATTAAAGATATGTATTTCAAGGACAAGCTGATGACGGATTGTAACTATTTTCTGTCGCGCAACGGAAAATTACTGACAAACACAGCAATAGAGATTGTTGTGAAAACAGCAGGTAAAAGAGCGAATGTAAGAGAGATAATTCGCTGTAGTCCGCACACCATAAGGCATTATTATGCACAAAAACAGTTACGTTTGGGTCTGGATGTCTATAGTTTAAGCCGGCTATTGGGGCATGAATCAACTATTATCACTAATCGTTATTTACAGTCCTTACAAGATGAAAATATCATTGAGATAGCAAGATCAGCAAGTCCTTTAATGAATTTATAAACACTTGTGGCTGTATCTCTGTTGCTACTCTTCTTTGACAATTAAAATAGTATATGAAAAACCCTTTCAACTAATGAACATCGGACGAACTAAACAAAAATAAACACAAAAAAGCCCTGTGCTACCAACACGGGACTTCAACTTGCTGTAAAGAGTAGGGCATACTCAGTACTCAAAAAATACATATCAACAATGTAGAGTATAAGCCAATTTTTCAAAAAAATCAAGGCGTTATGCTTATTTGAGTATGCCCAAATTTAATTAAAGGGGCACATATCATGAAATCAGGTCATATCAACAACTTCAAACACTTATCAAAATTTTCTTCACTTAAAAACTTCAACTCAAATATCGAACAATGGATGATCGACATTAAATCAACATTTACAAAGTCGGAATTGATTGCATTGAAAAGGCTTCTTCGTTTCTCTGCTAAAATTCCGGGTATTTGTAATGCAAAAATCCAAACAATTATTTCAGCTACTCATGAGAAGAACGAGATGGGTGGAATTAGTCGTTCTACGTTTGAACGCATGTTGCGTAAAGTAAATATATTAATTCGTGAGATTTTGTAAGGAGAAAAGTACCTATACTTCTCGGATCAGACACCTAAAGAGATAAATAATTACACTGAGAAGCTCAGTGTAAAATTAGTCTATATATAAAACGTTAAAAGACAGATTTTATTCAATTATGTATTAAGTCTTAATCACACGGAGCGGTTCAGTTATGTGAGCCGCTTTTTTTAGTCTCATTAAAATAAATACACAATATGCAAAATTCATATACAAAATCATACATAGAAAAACAAGAAAGCAAGATCGACAGCCGTTTCTTTTTTATTTACATAGGCCGGGCGTATTAAAAATCTATGGAACATTCACTGTTTCCCTGAGCAGCTAGAAGTGACCTTGTAACACAGGGGATTTCGAAATTTCAGAAAGGAGCAAGTATGAAGAGGTTTCTTTTTTTAAGTATAAAATAAGGAGGGCTGAACATCAGCTGTCCTTATTTTGTGTGTAAGGAAACGAGGATCGGTGGCCTCTGAGAAATCTGTCACTAGTAAAAAGTGACAAATTTTTGTTAAGTCAGTAAAGATTTTTAAAGGAAAAAATGGTAGAATTCCCGTTGGGAAGAATTTCATTAGTAAAGAGGGGTTCAGCAAGTTGCGCATTCACGGAACACTAGGCTATGTAAGCCCCGTGGATTTTAAAAAAATGTCCCTTAAAAAAGTTGTTTGAATTAGTGTTATCATTCCAATATTTGTAATATTATCCAATGATAACTATGATATATTTTAAATTAATGGAAGTGGTGAAGTACATTGGAGAAATTAAGGAAACCCTTAATTTTCATTACGATTATCTATGCGCTGATTTATTATTTGTTTATTCTATTTTGGTCAACAAACACATTAGGAATGGGAATTGTAGCCGTTACGGGTCCCATCATAGCCCTAATATTTTTAGGTGTAGCGATATATCATATAAAGGAATTAGAGGAAAAAAGGTTCTGGTTTATTATATTCGCAGCGTGTTTTAGTTATTTTATTGGCGAATTTATGTGGGTAGCAATGGATTACCCTTTCCCTAGCTGGGCTAATTTCTTTTTTAACCTGTTTGTGATTTTATATAGCCTTGCTATTCTTTATAAAGTATATATGAAGAGGAGACAATACGGTTCTATTCAGTTGTTTTTTGATTCGTTTATCATCATGACCGTGTTGACAACCATAACGTGGGTTTATTTCTTAGAACCATTATTGCAATATGAAACTAGTACTTTTCATTTCATCCTTTCGTTAACTTATCCGGCTGCACACTTAGGGATATTGATAGGGATTGTGATGCTATTCGTTTCTTATAAATCGACTTTCCCACCTATTGTTTTGACCATCAATACTGCGGTCGTATTTATTTATACCATCGCAGAGTTTTATTACTTATATCGAGCCATTTATGACAATTATAATTATTTATCCCTTATAACCCCGGTGTGGAATATCTGTGTCATCTTAATAGGCTTATCAAGTTTTTATGGTAGTCATATTGACGTTCAATCTCCACAAGAAGAAAAAAATCAAGCTAAAAAGGTTCATAGTATATTCATTATCATCCCTTATTTAAGCTTAATGGTTTTAGTCATTCTTGCGATAATCAAAAAAGAAGCGATCTTAGGTATTTTTATTGGAGGAATGGTTGTTCTATTTTTTATTGTTATTCGGCAAGTCATTACAATTTCTGAAAATGGAACTTTGGTTCGCCAACTAAAAGGGAGAACGGAAGAGCTAGAAAGGCTACAGATTGAACAGTTGGAATTAAAAGAGGCTGCAGATGAACAAAGCTGGTTAAAAACGAGAATTGCTGAAATTGCTAACATGTATCCAGGAATTAGTGATTTAGAGACTTTAGCACATCTTTTCATTAGAAAGGTTACACCTATGGTCGGGGCGAGTTATGGCGTCTTTTATGTCAAACAGGATGAAGGGAATCAGGAAAGATTTCAAAAACTTGCTGCCTATGCGGATCACTATGAAAATCAAAAAGAGGTTGGTGCTAGCAGCTTTCAGTTAGGGGAAGGACTCGTAGGTCAGTGTGCACTAGAGAATCGCATTATTTCACTTCATCAAGTTCCAGAAGATTATATAAAAATTAATTCTGGACTTGGTAAGGCATCACCGTCCGATGTCCTAATCATTCCAGCGGAATATAAAGGAGAGGTACTGGCTGTTATTGAATTAGCCTCATTTACATCCTTTAGTGATCAAGAACTAATGTTGCTAAAAGAGGGAATGAGCAATCTTGGTATTAATATTCAGAGTATTTTGAGGCAAATGAAGATAGAAAAGTTGCTTCAAGAATCACAGGCTTTAACGGAAGAATTGCAGAGCCAATCGGAAGAACTTCAATCACAGCAAGAGGAGTTAAGAACCGTTAATGAACAATTGGAAGAGCAATATGAACATTCCGAACAGAAGACAAGAGAAGTCGAAAAAGTAAAAGATGCTCTGGAAGAAAAGGCACAGCAGTTAACGCTCAGTTCGCAATATAAATCAGAATTCTTAGCGAATATGTCTCATGAGCTGAGAACGCCTCTTAACAGCTTGTTAATACTGGCTCAAACGCTTACCGATAATATCGATGGAAACCTTACGGATAAACAGGTGAGTTACGCGAAAACCATCTACTCATCAGGAAATGATTTATTGCATTTAATCAATGATATTTTAGACATCGTGAAAATTGAAGCTGGAAAAACAGAAGTGATATCGAAAGACGTGGAACTGACTAATGTGAAAGAATTTGTGGAGGCGCAATTTACTCCTGTCGCCCGCAAGAAAAATATTAAACTTCATGTTCAGCTCGCTTCTGATTTACCGGAAATGATTCATACGGACAAACAGCGGCTGCAGCAAATTTTGAAAAATTTATTATCAAATGCCTTTAAATTTACCGAACATGGGGCTGTCACATTAACGATGGAAAAAGCGAAAAAAGGAAGGTTTGGAGAAGAGCAAGAGGATGCTTTCACTCAGTCCAATATAGAGTTTGTCTTTTCCGTTAAAGATACAGGAATTGGGATTGCAGCAGAAAATCAAGGCATTATTTTCGACGCATTTAAACAAGCGGATGGGACAATTAGCCGAAAATATGGAGGAACGGGATTAGGGCTGTCCATTAGCAGAGAACTCGCTCATCTATTAGGCGGTTTCATTGAAGTCGAAAGCATAGGAGGCGATGGAAGCACCTTTACGTTATATTTGCCTCATTACCAAAACATCGCAAGCGAGGAAGATCAAAACATAGCAAGGAAGGAAATAGCCATTTCTGAAGCAGCGACAGCGACAGCGCTTCTTGAAAATCCAAGCACCGCACCTGTTGCTTCGGCTGAGTATCCGTTTCAGACGGAAGATTCTTGGAAACAAGCACAAGGAAGGAAAGCGTTGTTAGAAGGGAAGAAAATACTCGTAGTGGATGACGATATGCGTAATGTCTTTGCTTTAACAACAGCGCTTGAAAGCTATCAAGTTGAGGTGGTGTTTGCGGAAAATGGAAAAGACGGGATTACCGTTTTGCAAGGAAACCCAGACATCGATCTCGTTATTATGGATATTATGATGCCTGAAATGGATGGATTTGAGACGATTCGAGTGATCCGTCAATTACCTGAATTTCAAAGTGTCCCAATCATTGCCCTAACAGCTAAAGCAATGAAAAATGATCGACAGGAATGTATTGAGGCAGGAGCATCCGATTATATTAGTAAACCGGTCAATTTAGATCAGCTATTTTCAATCATACGGGTATGGTTATACAGATAGGTGGGAGGGTTCTGGTGCAAATATAGTATTCTATTCTTGAAGAAAAGGCACAGCAATTGGAGCGTCTACACTTATCTGGACAGAAAATTATGTATTAAGTCTTTGTCAAACGGAGCGGTTCTGTCACATGAGCCGCTCCGTTTTATTTCATTGAAAAAATGCATAATGTGTAAAATACACAAACAAAACCATATTACAATAAAATATACACAATACACTCAAGATGAGTTAGATTAAAAAAACCTATAGGACAACCAATTTCTCCTACAGTTTTTTAACCTTCGGATGCAAACGAAACAGTTAACACCAATTTTTATAGTATTAAAAGTGATATACGCAGACTATGCTATGGTGAAAAAGTGCTTACTATGATATGATATATGTCTATATAAAAAGTGAGCAATATAAACGTTGAAAAGTCAATTTCATGCTGTGCAAGAAGCATTTAAAAATATTGGCATAACTGAATTTACCGTTGCAGAACTAACAATGCTTGCACAAAATGATCTAACACTTCCAGCAGACGCACAAGAACAATTTGAAAAATTAATTGATGCATTAGAAGATTTAGAAGATGTCGGGCAAGTGTACCATAATGTGGATTATGGTGAATAATATATGAAAGCAGACCTTTGTGATATAACGAAAGGTCTGCTCATTTAGATTGGATCGTTTTTTCTAATCAAGATTTGCAAAATCGTATCTGAAGCCGAGAATAATCATGAACGAAGTCATGAATGTTCTCGGTTATTCTATTTTAATTCGAAAAAAAATCCATTTTGGATTCAAAGTTGGATTTTTTTATGCGTCTGGCAGTAAACCGAGGACAGCAAAAAAGTGAAATATGCTGCCGGCAAGAACAAACAAATGCCAGATCATATGATGATATTTAAATCCGCGCCACACATAAAAAATGGCACCGACAGTATATAAAAGACCCCCTATTATAAGAAATGCAAATTCTGCTGGTGGCAGTGCAGCAACGAGAGGGCCCCAAGCAAAGACAATCAACCAGCCCATCACAACGTAAAGCAACGTAGAGAAGAGGATAAATCTTTTCACAAAGAAGCATTTAAATATGGTACCAATTAGAGCGATCCCCCAGACAATGCTGAACAACCACCAACCGAGTGTACCCTTCACTGCAATAAGTAAAAATGGTGTATACGTACCGGCAATAAAAAAGTAAATAGACGCATGATCAAAAATTTCAAATAAGTCTTTTACTTTTCCTTGTGGGAAGCTATGAACAAGTGTAGAAGACGTATACAGCATAAACATTGTGACACCAAACACTGTAAACCCCGCTAAATGCCAGCCGTCCCCGTACAGTGCAGAGAAGACTATAAGCAAGACAAGCGCTGCGATGCTGAGTAATGCACCGATGCCATGCGTAATTGAATTGGCGATTTCTTCACCTTTTGAAAAAACATGTGTTGTCGAAGAATCTTTCATCACGACAACTCCTTTCCAAGCGATCAAATAATGACTTTATTGTATCATATTCATCCCGTATTATTCCTGTACGGAATATGTAAATGGGTTTAAACACTTGTGCGTAAATGGGTATACTAATATAGAAGGCTATTTGAAAGGGGTTTTATAAAAATGGAAACGATTCAACATAAAGAGGGTATGTTTTATATAGAAAGAGAAGGTAAGCGTGTAGCGGAAATTACCTATGTTCCTGCAGGTGAGGGGAAAATTAATGCCAATCATACGTATGTATCAGAAGAATTGCGTGGCGGCGGTGTAGCAGTAAAGCTTCTTGATGCACTCGTTACCTATGCGCGTGAAAATAACTTAAAAATTATTCCAACCTGTTCATACGTAAAGGCTAAATTTTCTCATGGCAGCCAATATAATGACATGTTGGTACTAAAATAATGCGCTACGTTATTATTGGAGGGGACGCAGCTGGCATGAGCGCTGCCATGCAAATCGTTCGCAATGATCAACAAGCCGAGATTACTGTTCTTGAAAAAGGACCTATTTATTCATATGGTCAGTGCGGGCTGCCATATGTCATCGGCGGTCTCATTGAATCAACTGAAAAGCTCATTGCGAGAAGTGTTGATACATTCCGCTCAAAATACGGCATAGATGCTCGTATTTTACATGAAGCATCCTCTATCAATCTTAAACAAAAAAACGTATCCGGTACAAACCATCAAAATGGGCAGTCGTTTACGATTCCATACGATCGATTACTGATTGCGACCGGTGCAAGCCCAATTGTTCCAAAATGGGAAGGAGCAACGGCGGATAACGTGCATGTCGTAAAGACGATACCTGATACGGAGCGGCTTATCCAAAGTCTTGATGATAGTGTTCAAGACGTGGCTATTATTGGGGCAGGGTATATTGGTCTTGAACTGGCTGAAAATATTCACCGGCTACATAAACGGATTCGGATTATACAACGAAGCAGCCACATTGCGAAAATGTTTGATGCGGATATGTCTAAACATCTTCATTTAGAAGCAGAACGTCATGAGGTTGTACTCACATTAAATGAACAAATACAAGCTATTGAAGACGGACAGATCAAAACAGATCTTAATACGCACAAAGCCGATCTTATTATTGCATCTGTCGGCATTCGTCCGAATACAGACTTTTTAAAAGATACTGGTATGAATATGCTTGATAATGGAGCTATTATTGTCAACGATAAAATGGAGACATCCATTCCTGGCATTTATGCTGCTGGCGACTGTGCGACTCATTTTCATATCGTCAAACAAACACCGGACTATATTCCACTCGGCACGACGGCAAACAAGCAGGGACGGATTGCAGGATTGAATATGTCAGGAAAAACACGATTATTTCCCGGCATTACCGGCACGTCCGTAATGAAATTTTTTGATTTAATCGCCGCGTCTACTGGTATAACTGAAAATGACGCAAAAAAACTCGAGATTCCGTATAAAACATCGAGCATTCAAACACGAGATATAGCGGGCTATTATCCTGGAGCATTGCCGCTTCACATCAAGCTTTTATATCATCCGGATACAGGCCTGCTTCTCGGAGGCCAAGCAATCGGTATTAATGGAGCTGATAAGAGAATTGACGTGCTTGCAACAGCTCTTTTTAACAAAATGACCATTGAAGAATTGGAAGATCTCGACCTAAGCTATTCTCCTCCTGTCAACGGTGTATGGGACCCAATTCAGCAGGTAGCACGCCGAGCGAAATAAAGGTGGGAGGAATTTTATGTATAAACATATTCTCTTAGCCGCAGATGGATCTGATCATTCATACCGGGCGGCAAAACAAGCAGGGAACCTTGCAAAAATGTCGTCTAACTGTATAATTACGATGCTCTATATTATTAATTATGATGATTCAAAAAAAGCCGTGCTTCATCAAGATAGTCTTGTCGCTGCGCAAAGAGAACGGCGCGACAAGCTGAAGCGCCATGAATTATTGTTTAAACAAAAAGGGATCCGCTATTCCGTCATGTTGAAGCACGGTGAACCAGGCCCAACGATTGTAAAATATGCGAATGAAGAAAAAGTGGACCTTGTTATTCTCGGCAGCCGCGGTCTTAATAACTTGCAGCAGTTTGTTCTAGGTAGTGTCAGCCATAAAGTCGTCAAGCGAGTGAATTGTCCAGTCATGATTGTAAAATAAAACAGCTAAAACCGCCAACATGCAACATGGAGGGAGAATTTATGGAAAAAGCTTATTCAGTAGAACGTTCAAGAACCGTTCAGACAAAATTGGTCCTTCCGCCAGACACTAATCATTTACAAACAATCTTTGGTGGAAAGGTTCTATCTTATATTGATGAAATTGCTGCTTTGTCAGCTATGAAGCACTGCAACAATGTAGTTGTGACAGCTTCTATTGATTCTGTGGACTTTTTATCGTCTGCCACTGTTGGAAATGCTCTTAGTTTAGAAGCTTTTGTTACGTCAACGGGACGTACTTCTATGGAAGTCTATGTAAAAGTTCACTCTACTGATTTATTATCAGATAAGAAAACTTTAACGACGGAGTCCTTCCTTACAATGGTAGCCGTTGATCAAAATGGTAAACCTATTCCTGTTCCAAAAGTAATACCTCATACACAAGAAGAAAAAAGACTGTTCGAAACGGCTCCTGCTCGTAAGGAGCATAGAAAAAATAGATCCATGATTCGGTAATGTAAGTGTACTTAAATTTATATTATTTTTGTATGTGAACGATGAGAAAATAACCCAGGTAATTCTTCAGTTCAATAATATGCATCCCTCCCTCCCATAGTCTTTAGACAAGGGAATAGAAGTAAGGTCGAACGAAGCGTGTCTCTTAGCACGTCAATCGTTCGCCTTTTTTGTTTTTAACTTAAAAAAATCAAGCGAAAGGACAATGCTTTCAGCGGCCTTACTTTGGTACTCGCGAATGTGCCGTTCACTTTTCGGAGCCGGAACAAGCAGACGAAGCGATTGACCTGACTGAAGATCTAGGACCGATGTTATTTGATTTGAAGTTTCCGAAAGACAATGTAAAACTTTAACCACTATACCGCATAAAGCATCTTTTTTTGAATCTGTTATTGGTTTGAAACTGACCTAAAGGTCTTACTTCATAGCAAGTTGATGGAACAATTGTTTGTTCTGTACATAAGCATTTTTATAAAGCTCGTATATTTCGTTGTAAAATCCGGCAACTGTTGGATCTGGACGAACAGGTTCAGGGTTAATTCTAATAATAGTTTCACAAGCACTTTGAATGGAATCATATTTTCCAATGCCAACCCCCGCTGTAATAGCAGCACCAGTACAGGCCTGTTCTAACTGGTTTACTTTGTAAATTTCTTTGTTTAAAATATTAGCTTGAATTTTCAGCCATACATCGCTTCTTGCTCCTCCACCTGAAGCAATAAATGTGTCCATTTTTATATTTAAAGAATGAAAAATTTCTATGGAATCCTTTAAAGCAAAAACTACACCTTCCATAACAGAACGAATAAGGTGTGCTCTGCTATGCTGTAAAGTCAAGCCTAAAAAAGTTCCTCTTGCTAAATCATCCATGTGAGGAGTTCTTTCTCCAGATAGGTAAGGGAGAAACAGTAACCCTTCACTACCGGGTGTAACTTGCTTGGCCAATTCATTGATTTCCGAGTAAGAAAGGTTATTTAATATTTTTTTATTAAGCCAGCTGAGCGACAAACCGGCAGCTAAATTCGCTCCCATGATACTCCATGTCTGGGGCACTGCATTGCAAAATGTGTGAGTTCTCATTTCAGTCTCATAAATAGGTTCTGGAATAATAGAAAAGGTTTGACCACCAGTTCCAATCGTCAAAGATACTTGGCCGGGTTTCACAATGCCGTTGCCGATGGATTGCATGGATTGATCACCGCCACCATAAACAACAGGCGTCCCAGCCGCCAACCCTGTTTCTTCAGCGGCTTTTACTGTAACTTGGCCGGCAATATCAATCGATTCATGTACCTCCGGATAAAAATCGGGATTCAAACCTACTTTTTTGATTAATTCAAAAGCCCATTTTCTATTTTGAATATCAAATGCTAATGTAGCTGAAGCATCTGTAAAATCGGTACCACATTCTCCTGTCAGTTTTAAACGGATATAATCTTTCGGCAATAGCACTTTATTTATTTTTTCGTAAACAAATGGTTCATTCTTTTTAATCCATAACAACGATGGCATTTGAAAGCCTGTGAATATAGAATTCATTAATAGTTTTTTGACTGTTTCTCTTCCAACTCCCATGAAAATTAAAATCTCCGATTTAGAGAAAAAGGCA
>NZ_LQWY01000030.1 GCF_001643235.1 Domibacillus aminovorans | reverse complement strand
CCTTTTTCTGTTTATTCATTTACACAAGATATTTTACGCTCTCGAAATATCTTAAGTGAACTTAAAGTAATCAAGTTACTAAATCATAATATGCAAAGCACCTTTGGTTTAGTTTCGTGCATATCAGCAGAACAAGAAAATACAATAAACAATATATTTAGTTACTCTCGACTTCAGCTACATTTTTAACTCGTTCAACAAATTCAATTGATTGGTTTGTTCTCCATAACTTGTGGCATAAGTTTTTGCATATTTTCTAACGAACCATCAAACAACTTCCAAACTTGTTCAATTGGTGCTTCTATTTCAATATCTTTTATCCATTGTTTCATCTAAGGACACCTCTAATAATTTTTCCCAAGTGTGATTTTTTCTCGTACATAAAGTAGAAAAGCTGGATAATCTATAAACAGCTTACCCTATAATAGCCTTATAGGCTGATAATGTAATCGCACCAATGTCATTTGTCACTATTGCAACAAAGTAAAATGGGGAGCCTCAAATGCAGCTAATCAATAATAGTAACAGATATTTTCTCATTGAGACGGCACTCTCTTCGCAAAATAATTCACACCAATAATGCCAGCAATGATTATGCATGTACCAATTGCATGATAATAATGAAATGCTTCATGTAAAAAGACGATACCTGCTAGTATCGTAATGAGTGTGGCTAAATTACTAAAAACACTCATTTGAGAAGCTAGTAATTGTGATAAAGCAAAATTGGAAAGATAAGACGTCACAAGAGATGACAAAATCCCTAAATATAAAATAGCGATGACAAAATCAATATGCAAAAAGGGTTGGATAAACTGATTCACTGTACCATTAATCAAATGGTTTGTAAGTGCTAACACATTAAAAGCGATAAAACCCAAAAGTGTCATTACATATGTGATGGTCAATAATGAATAGCGTTGTGTCAACTTTCTTGCAAATACGTTGTACAGTGAGGCAACAATTGCTGAAAGTAAAATCCAACCACTCCCGAGAACACTCGTGTTTTCAGCTCCTACTCTATTCATGTACAAAATATAAATAACACCAAGTACAGATAAGCTAACAGCTATTTTTTGACCTCGTGTTGAGCTTTCATTTAACACGATACTTGCGAAAACTAACGTAAAAATTGGGACTGTCGCTTGAATGATACCAGCTTCAGAAGAAGTGATATGAACTAGTCCAAAAACCTGAAAGGCAAAAAAGAGTGTGGGATATAGTACCGCTAACAAGACAATCGTAAGTACATCTTTTTTTGTTACTTTTATAGATTCTTTTTTAAACAGCAATAACACTGTGGCAGCCATCCATGCGATGGTAAACCGATGAGCCAATGTATCAAGTGGTGTTGCTACAGTTAATGTCATTTTGACAAACATGAATGACAGTCCAATAATCATTGCATAAATTGTTGCTGCTATGTAAGCAGTTCTTTTTTCAGTCATATCCATTTCTCCTCTGTTTTCTATCCGGCCGGTATCACTATCGTAAATAAAATCGGCAATTTGTACGATATAAAAAATACACGTCTGTACCGATACAGATATGCAAGGAGGAATATTATGCTCAAATATGAATGGATTTATCAGTCACTTCTTCAGCAAATTCAAGCTGGAGATTTACCAGCGGGTGCAAAATTACCTTCTATTCGAAATTTATCACAACACTATTCTTGTAGTATAAGTACCATCCTTGCCGCTCTTGAAAGATTAGAGGATCAACATATCGTTTATGCCATACCGAAAAGTGGCTATTATGTCATGGACCACCAGGTTTTCAAAGCACCATCGTATACTGACAGCATTGACTTTGCCACTTCATCTCCAACTTGGCACGCTTTTCCTTATAAAGACTTTCAACACTGCATTAATAAAGCGATTGATACATATCAAGAAGACCTATTTCGCTATGGAACGCCAAAGGGTTTGCCCTCACTGATCGTAGAAGCTAAAAAACACTTAGAAGCTTATCAAATATTCACGCATTCCGATCAGATTTCCATCACTTCAGGTGTTCAACAGGCTCTTTCTCTACTAAGTATTATGCCTTTTCCAAATAATCGTTCCACCATACTAGTTGAACAGCCCAGCTATCATTTATATATGGATATGCTGAAAACCTATCGGCTGCCAGTAGTAGGCATACAACGAACAGCAAGAGGAATTGATTTAAATCGACTAGAACAAATTTTCCGCGAAGATAACATTAAATTCTTTTATACAATGCCGCGATTTCATAATCCTTTAGGTACGTCAAACAGTAAAAAAGAAAAAGAGGCTATTTTGCAGTTAGCACACCAATATGATGTATATATTATAGAAGATGATTATTTGGCTGATTTTGAGTGCAATAAAAAGAATGATCCTCTTTTTGCAGATGATGTTCACGAACTCGTTATCTACTTAAAAAGCTTTTCAAAAATCATGTTTCCAGGTTTAAGAATCGGACTAGCAGTACTTCCAAATGCATTAATAAATACGTTTCAACGATTCAAAACGACCACTGATATTGATAGCTCCATGATTTCACAAGCAGCACTGGAGCTCTATTTGAAAAGTGGTATGTTTGCACATTATCGAATGCAAGTGAGTGATACATATACTGCTCGTGCAAAAATCCTGCAGCAATCACTGCAGACTCATTTATCTATGTATGAATCATCATCCGAAATTGTTATGCATGGTCACATTCTGTTACCCAAACAAGCGAATATAAAATCACTGATTCATCATTTGCATGAACAGCGTATATACCTAGATTCAGTTGAAAGAAACTATTTAGATGACTTTTACCATGAACGGATTTTGAAGCTAAATGTTTCAAATGTTGACGAACATCGAATTGATGAAGGTATTAGCAAAATTGCAAACGCATTAAACAACCCACAATATTACTTTTTCTGATAATGACAAAACTACATATCCCCAAGCGGGTGCAGGTCCCATTATTGTCATCTTAGGAGGATATAATTGGAGCTACTTAGTTTCACCTATAGTGATTGGTGGTTCAATCATCATTGTTTTCTATGCATTAGTGATTAATAATCTGAGAACAAGCCGAAAAGATCCTCTTTTTTGGAAATGAAGCGTTCAATAAAAAAGTAGCGAGAAACATCCTTCTCGCTACCAAAATCCTTGTCTTGAAATCTAAATAGTCATGCTACCACTCAGTACTTGAGCAGCTTTTTCCGCAATCGTTACGGATATGTTTATTCATTTAAATTTATATTGATGGGATACTGTCCCATGGCTGTATAACATATTGAAGGACATTGGAGAAATAGGATGACATCTTCTCTCACCTCATTCTTGATTTTGTCGAAAAAAGATTACTGCTTTACTTTATTCACCTTTCAGTTGCTAGGTGCATATGTCGTCAAAAGAAAGGGATCGGCGTTTGTTTGTTGAATTCTATTAAATGAAGGCAAAAGGAAAGGAAGTTATCCATATGTTATTAGTTATTGATTCAGCGAATGTAGAAGAGATTAAAGAACTCATTGACTATTATCCAATTGACGGAGTGACGACAAATCCGAGTATCATTGTAAAAGAAAAATTGGATTTTTTTCCATTGCTTAAGGAAATTAGCGAAATTATCGGAAATGAAAGAGAATTATTCGTCCAAACACTTACGTTTAAGGCAGAAGACATAATTAAAGAAGCGAAGTATATACGTGAGACCGTACCAGGTAATGTGGTCGTTAAAATACCTGTTACGAATGAAGGGATAAAGGCGATTAAAACGTTAAAAGAAATAGGTATACGCACACTAGGGACGACTGTCTATACGCCTTTACAAGCATATGTAGCAGCAAAAGCAGGCGCTTCTTATGTAGCACCGTACGTGAATCGAATCGATAACCTTACAGGAAACGGTGTCAACGTAGTGAAAGAGATTACACAACTATTAGAGAAGCATCACTATAACTGCCAAGTACTGGCTGCCAGTTTTAAAAATATTCAACAAGTGCATAACGTTTGTCTAGATGGAGCGCACGGTGTGACAGCTGCACCCGATATTATCAAAGGTTTTCTAACACACCCGGCAACGGAAGCAAATGTTCAATCCTTCAGTGACGATTGGCAAAAAGCATATGGCGAGAAGAGTGTTGTCAATACCGATAAAGTAAAAATGTGATAGGCAATCCTAACCATACTATTTTGGATTCCTTCCTTCATGGCAAAAAAGAGCGAGTTTCAATGTTTCAACTTTAGTCTAATAAATAATGAGAAAAGGGACTTCCTGTAATAGGGATATCCCTTTTTTTCATTTGAAAGGAAATAAAGATATCATCTTTGCTGCTCAAGAACTTTCTAATAATGTTTGAGGCGTCTACATGAGAGAATACTAAAACTGGAAAATGTTTATGAAGGCACTGCCCAATAACGCGAGCCGTGCCTTTTTTTAGTTCTATTCTTAATGCTCAGGGTATGTAGAACATGCACTCAGGCAAAGACAGACGCGAAAAAAGAATGATGTATCCGGCCTTTATTATTTTTGGAGCCGATCGCAGTTAATTTGACTTCTTCTCATTTGGTACCCTTTTATAATGTTGTAAGAAATCTTTTTTTACTCTTGAAATAGGCCCACTCTTTATACCCAATTTCTTTAAGTCGTTGTCTCACCAACTCAAAATCATCACCTACACGGCCTGGCGTGTGAGCATCCGATCCAAATGTGGCTTTTACACCATAATACAGTGCTCGCTCGAGGATCTCATCTGCCGGATACCATCCACCGCAATCTTTTGTTTTACCCGACGTATTCACTTCTATCGCTAGATCAAATTCTGCAATGACTTTTAATGTCTTGTCAATCGTCTCTGTTTGAATAGCTGAAAAGGAAGGATAAAAACCTTTCATCGCATCAATATGACCTAGAATTTGGAATAATCCACTCCGGGCAGATTCCTCTATTAAGTAATAATAATTTTCTTTTGTTTGCCGTTTTTCTGTATCCGACAAGCCTTCCCAGCGACCTCTCTTAAAAATATTAAGGCCGTCTACAACATGTACCGAACCGATAATGTAATCAAACGGATACAAATGATACTGCTGGCGATATAAATCTGCATGTTCAGGAAAGAAATCGGATTCTACACCTAATAGAACATCAATTTTCCCGCTATACTCCTTTTTCAACTGCAAAACTTCTGATACATATTCCGAAAATTGAGTTTTAGCCATGGCAATACCCGGATACAGATGATCCTCTTTACTAAAGAAATAAGGTGAATGATCGGAAATCCCGATCATATCCAGACCATGATCAATAGCAGCTTCTACATACTCCCGTATCGTTCCTACAGCATGTCCACAGCGGTCGTGATGGGTATGGAAATCAAATTTCAAATCGGGCTTCATTTTTCTCAGCACCTCTCTTACATTATTTTTATAAATTTTAACATATATAATAAGAATGAATCCAACTTACTTTAATGATAAAACTCGTCTTCAACCGGATAACAAAGAAGCCCGATTTTCATTCGGGCCGCTTTTCTTAATATGCAGTAAACTTTTATCAACTAGAGTTTAACTTCTTTTCTAACAATGATTATTTATATTCGCCAATAATCTTGGCTGCTTTTTCTGTTATGGACGTATCAATCGCTTCGTCAAAATTGAATTCCCCACGAATGGCTCCATTTTTCTTATACATTTCATACTGATCACGAATATCATCAATGAACATCTTGCCATTTGGATCAAGCCCTGTCACAAATACATCTTCCCAAACGGCAGCATCTTTTAAAGCGGTGTATTGTGTCATGATGTCGATAATGTCGTCTTTCCCTTCGCCTTTTTTGAAGGCATCGTTATAATCACGAACCCCTTTTAAATACGCGGCCATGAAGCGTAACGACACATCTTGTTCGTCTTTCATGAATTGCGGTGATCCAAGTACCATCGCGATTTGTGCTTCCGGTGCGAAATCGGTTGCATCACCGAAACGAACGTGAATGCCTTCTGCTACACCTTGTGTAATGAGTGGTTCAATTTGCAGCGCCGCATCAATCGAGCCATTTTCGATGGCTGCCATCATGTTGCCAAAGTCAGACATAATCACAAATTCAACGTCGTCTTTCGTCAGACCTGCGTGCTCAAGCATTTGATGGAAAATGTAATCATCCACAGCATGCTCAGTGGAAACGGCAATTTTTTTGCCTTTCAAATCACTGTAGTCCTTTATTTCACCTTGTTTATCAGCACCTATAACAAACGTGAAATACGATTTTCCTTTTTCATTGTGCCCTTTATCGGCGATAATTTTCACATCAATTCCTTGGGCAATAGCATTAAAAAATGACGCGGACGATATGCCGCCTGCAATATCCACATCACCGGATGCGAGGGCTGGTAACATATCATCACTATTCGAAAATGTCGCAAACTCCACTTCAATGTTGTAGTCATCAAAATATCCTTTTTCATTGGCAATATAAAAACCTGCGCCTGACGCAGAACCATCTTCCGCAATGACAACTTTCGTCTCCTTACTTAAAGGTGCTAAATCGCCAGACGGATTATCTTTACTTACGTCGTCATTGATCTTCATCGATCCCTCTTCCGCACACCCCGCCAGTAAAAGTAAAACGCCTAACATCCCTAACCACTTTTTCATTAATACGCCCCCTTCACATTCTTGACCCTTGTACTTCCACCTGCAAATGCCGCCAAATATCCAAAAATTTGGAAGACATTACTGGATTTGATCGCATGTCTTCCAGTTTTCTTGGCCGCGGCAAATCTATTTTCACCTCATCAATGATTTTGCCAGGTTGTGCACTCATGAGTAATACCCGATCACTTAAATACAACGCTTCGTCTATACTATGCGTAATGAACAACACCGTTTTCTTTGTTTCAGACCAAATGGATAACAGTTCTTCTTGCAAAATATATCGGTTCTGCTCATCCAACGCCCCAAACGGTTCATCCATCAGCAAAATTTCTGGATCATTCGCAAATGCTCTTGCAATGCTGACCCGTTGCTTCATCCCACCGGACAGCTCTTTCGGGTACATTTTTGCGAATTTTGCTAGTCCCACTTTATTCAAAAAATAGTTTGTTCGTTCTTTTACATGCGTTTTTGGCAAATGACGCATCTTCAGGCCGAACGCTACATTTTCTTCAACCGTTAACCACGGTAGAATGCCTCGTTCTTGAAACACCATAGACTGGTTCGGACGATCTTCATTACTTCTCTCAATTTTGAAGTCACCTGAACTTTGGTTTTCAAGTCCAGCTAATATGCGAAGCAATGTTGTTTTTCCACAACCGCTCGGTCCAACAAGACAAACAAATTCTCCCTCTTCGATATCAATTGAAATATTCTCAAGCGCAGTGACGCTATTTTGTTTTTTATAAAACACTTTCGTCAATTCATGAATCGATATTTTGGGGTTCGGGCTCACGTCGTCACCTCCACGGTATTAGTTTTCGTTGCAGCCCCCGTAATAACAATGAAAAGATATAGCCAAAAAACGAAATAAGAATCAATCCAACAAACATTTCTTTTAATAAAAAGGCACTGTAGGACGTCCAAATCAAATAACCAATTCCTGACCTTGCCCCCATCATTTCAGCTGCGACTATGGTCAGCAAGGCGATGGCCTGCCCCATCTGAATCCCTTCTAGCATGACTGGAAGCGAGCCAGGTAAAGCGATTTTCAAAAAGAAGTCTTTCCTGCTGGCTCCATAGTTTTTGGCCACATCCAAGTAAATGGAGTCGATTGAGATGACACCCGCGACTGTATTGATCACAACGGGGAAAAAAACACTTCCCGCAATGGTGACGACTTTCGACATTTCACCAATGCCAAAGATAATTAAAATAATCGGTAATAAAGCAAGTGTGGGAATGGGCATTAACGCCATAATAAGAGGAGAAATAAAATGTCGAATAGGTGCATACAAGCCCATGCACAAACCGATGATGACCCCAGGAATGACACCTAGTAAGAAACCAGCGAAGATTCGAAACAAGGAAATATTTATGTGATGAAACAATTCACCACTTGTGAGTAATTCAATAAATGTAGAAATAATGGCGGTGGGTGGCGGGAAAAATCGTGCGTCAATCAGTCCACTTTGAGATAAAAATTGCCAAATAAGCAAAAGACATATGGGGGAAAATATGGTTAACCATGTCTTCAGTCTTCGCTTTGTTTGTTGTTTGCGCCATTCTTGTTTTTCCGTTTCGATTGGATTTTTTATATCCTTCATTTTCACCACCTCTTCATCAGAATAATATGTAGGCGTTCGAAAATGTGTGCACAAAACACAAGGTGCCAATCGTTAGCTCATATCATAAACTAACTATCTAAAATAGTATCTAAGTTTAATAAAAACTCCTCAAACCAAAAAAACAACGAATATACGATACATGTATATTCATTAAAAGTTAACATAACACCAGATTATGCACAAAAATAAGGCTGTCTCAAAAGTCAGTTTTCACGGACTTTTGAGACAGCCCCTTCCATAAACAATTATTTTTCAATAAATAATCCTAAATCCTCTCCTTCCACTTTGAAACTTTTCATGCCCGCAACTTCCTTAAAAAAAATGGAATTTAGAATGAGATTACTCCGCAATAGCGAGTCATATCTCATGAGCATTTCCTGCATTTCAGGGGCTATACTCATATATAAATTAATTCTTAAATCTACTGGTAGATTTAATTCTTTTCTGTAAGTTTGCACAGCTCTTATTATTTCTCTAATCATCCCTTCTTCTTTTAGTTCCTTATTTAGGATTGTTTCAAGAATGACAAGGTATGATTCACTCTCCGCATGACTGAATCCTTCTTTTGCAATCTTTTGTACAATAAAATCTTCTTCATCAAGCTTAATTAGTTGACCATTTTTTAATGTCATTTTAACATGGCCATTTTCAAGCAAAGCATTAATTTCTTCTCTACTGAAATTATTAACCTTTTTTTGAACTTCACCAACTACTTTTCCAAGCTTTGGTCCAGCAACAGGAAAATTTAATTTAAGGTTATATTGTAACAACCCAGAATGATCATCACTAAAATGAACTTGCTTGACGTTTGTTTCATCTTTAATAATCGACGCATACGAATTTAAGTTAGAGATGGCTGATTGTTTAGATGATAGAACGTATAAATTCGCCAAAGGCTGTTTGGTCTTAATACCAACTGTATTTCTTACCGATCTTGTTAGCTCAACAACCTGTAAAACGCCATTCATGTCCTTTTCTAATTCTTTATTTATGAGTTTGTCGTCAGGTTTTGGATAATTTGACAGATGAACACTTGATTTTTTTAAATCTGAATAGATGTCTTCCGCAATGAATGGCGTGTAAGGTGCGATTAATTGAGACACCCTCACAAGTACTTCATAAAGTGTACTAAAGGCAGCCTTCTTATCTTCACTCATACCGCTACTCCAGAAACGCTGTCTCGATCTTCTTACATACCAATTACTTAGCTCTTCTACAAAAGATGAAATAGTTCTTGCACCTCCTGTAAAATCATAAGCATCTAGGCTCTTTCTTACTTCTCCTGTGACGGTATTCAACCGGGACAGAATCCAATTGTCTAAGATTAAACGAGTTCCACCAAGGTCAACACTCGGATCAAATTGATCAATTTTGGCATACATAGAATAAAAAGAATGCACGTTTAGCAATGTATCAATAATTTTAGATTTAGCCTGGCTGACTATTTGTTTAGAAAAACGTTTGTTATTCCAGGGTGCACTATCAGCGAGCAAAGCCCATCGCAACGCATCAGCACCAAATTCTTCAATAAGATCTACCGGGTTAAGAGCATTGCCTTTACTCTTAGACATCTTTTGACCATTTTCATCTAAAATATGTCCTAAAGAGAGTACACGTTTATATGGTGTTTTCCCAGTAAGCAGAGCTGATACCGCAAGTAAGCTATAAAACCAACCCCTTGTTTGGTCCACGCCCTCCGCAATAACATCTGCAGGGAATTGTTTATTAAATAATTCCTTGTTCTCAAAAGGGTAATGATATTGTGCAAAAGGCATAGAACCACTATCGAACCAAACATCTATAACTTCACTTGTCCTTTTCATAGTCGATCCACATGAACATTTTAAGTGCACCTCGTCTACATATGGCTTGTGCAACTCAATATCGTTTGGCACAACACTAGTGGCATGGCGCTGCAACTCTTCGATTGAATTTGGAGCCAGTTCGTTTCCACATTCTTTACACTCCCAAATATTTAACGGTGTACCCCAATACCTATTCCTTCCGATATTCCAATCGACCATGTTATCTAAAAATTTCCCGAATCTTCCGTCTTTTATATGGTGAGGGAACCACTCAACTGATTGATTTATTGATTGCATACGTTCCTTTACTGCCGTTGTTTTAATGAACCAACTTTCCATTGCGTAGTAAATAAGGGGACTATCACAGCGCCAGCAGTGAGGATAACTATGTTCGTATTTTTGTTTTTCAAACAACAAATTACTTTTTGACAGCATTTTGATAATTTCTACATCGCAATCTTTTACAAATCGTCCCGCAAGAGGTGTTACGTTTTCTTTGTAGCAACCTTTGCTGTCAACAACGTTCACAAAATCAAATTCGTTATTTTTAACTACATGGTAATCATCTTCTCCATATGCTGGTGCTATATGAACAAGACCCGTTCCACTTGTGTCTGTTACAAAATCAGCAGCCACAACTTGATGTCCTTTAGAAATAGAAATAAAGTCAAAAGGTGCTTCATAGGAAATACCCGTCAAGTCCTTGCCTTTCAAGACACTAACAATTTCATAACTTTCTCCCATAACAGTCTCTACCAGGCTTTCTGCAACAATAAATACCTCTGCGTCTCTCTTCACTTTGGCGTAGTTCATGTCTGGATTTACAGCAATTGCAACATTAGCAGGGAGTGTCCAGGGGGTTGTTGTCCACCCCAAAAGATACTCGTTTTCTGATCCAACTACGCGAAACTTTGCAGTTACCGATAAATCTGTAACATCTTTGTATCCTTGTGCAACTTCATGGGAACTGAGTGATGTTTCACAATCTGGACAGTAAGGGACAACACGATGTCCTTTATATAAGAAGCCTTTTTGATGAATCGTTGAAAGGATGTTCCAGACTGACTCGATATAACTATTCTCTAAAGTGATATAAGGATTACCCATGTCTACCCAATAGCCAAGTAAATCGGTAAATTGTCTCCATTCTTTTTCATAAGCAAAAACGCTCTCTTTACATTTTTCAATGAACCGCTCTACACCATAATTTTCAATTTCATCTTTGCCACGGATTTGTAATTGTTTTTCCACTCCTAGTTCTACAGGCAAACCGTGAGTGTCCCATCCAGCTTTTCTTATTACTTGATATCCTGCCATTGTTTTATATCTGGCAACAAAATCTTTAATTGTTCGGCCCAATGCGTGACCTGCATGCGGCATACCGTTGGCAGTTGGTGGTCCCTCATAAAATACAAAGGTTTCATTACCTTCTCTGCTCAAAATGGATTTTTGAAAAGTATCATTTTTCTTCCAGTCTTCTCTGATTCTTCGTTCTCTTTGTAAAGGAGTTTCTTTCACTTCGACCACCTCATTTTTAAAATAAAAAAACTCGATCCCTAACTACGTAGGATCGAGTTTATATATATGGCTATATAACCTTTGATAATAAAAATAAAAAACCATAAGCAGTGGTTTTTAATTCATCTCACTACGTACTATCATACGTGTTCTTTTTATCGGTAGAATACCGTCAAAGCCTATATGTTTTCAGCTTTGCTTCTCGGAGAGGATTTTCATTATGGTCTTAACGTTGACTTTCAGCAAATCGTCAACTCTCTTTGGATAAGAATTACATAATTACTCTTTCTCGTCATTGAATTAATATTTTATTTGTGTTTATCTTACGTTGCAAAATTACAAAAGTCAAGTAAAGCAAGATCGAAGTCCTCCAATTGTAAGTTATACCAATAACAACTTCCTAAATTGAAAGACTTGAACAACATTTAAAATTTAGCTTTTGATATAAACTTCAATTCACTATCAAAAGATAAGTTTCTGTATTTCGTAAACTTCTCTAATAAGCTTCTCGGTAAAATCTTCTCTAAATTATTGTTTCAATTAGACGCTCCACTAGCATAGAAATTCTTTATTGGTTACCATATGAACAATCCAACAACCATAGCGCTTAACAACGAAACAGCCATTCCGCTCACCAATAACTTCCAAAAATTCCTTCCGATTATATGTGATTTTTCTTCACTGAGGATAGAATTAAACGTTCCATAAATCATACCGACTGTACTAAAGTTGGCAAATGAAGTTAAGAAAGTGACCGCGACCGCAACGGTATGTGGAGCTAGCCCGCTAATCTTATCCTTTAAGTCGAGCATTGCCACAAATTCATTGGTAGCAAGCTTTATCCCCATTAATTGAGCAACATACATGGCGTCCTTTCCAGACAAACCAAGCAAGTACGCGAATGGACTAAAAACAACAGAGAATATTTTCTGAACGCTCAAACCTTCAACGATGAATCCTAAAATTCCATTTATGCTAGCCGTTAGGGCTACATATCCAATAACCATCGCCGTGATGACAATGACCATTCTGATTCCAACAAGCATACTGTTCGAGATGGTGGAAAAGAAATCTTTTCGCTCATGTTTAGCAGGAACATAAACGATATCCTCCTCTTTGCTCACATCGACAGGGTTTAGCATGTTTGCGATCAACAAAGCATTCAAGCAGTTTAATGGGATTGCGGCAAATACGTAGGTTGCAGGTACCATGGATAAGTAAGCTCCAATAATCGAACCACTGATGCTGCTCATGCTCATAATTCCAAATGTTAGCAGACGCTGTTCTCTTAAAGTCGCTAATTGATAGCGGAGGACTGCTAATGCTTCTGTATTCCCAAGAAACATCATCTGGATGGAAAAGAAGCTCTCAAGCTTTGGCAAACCTGATACTTTAGAAATGAGCCAGCCTACTTTATCAATAAGCCATGTTAATATTCCGAAATAAGTTAAAATATCAAAGAAGGTGACAATGAAGATAATCGGCATTAATGCACTAAAAAAGAAATCAACCTGCTCGTTAGCCATGACGGATGGGAATACAAAAGAGATCCCTTCATTTGCACAAGTAATTAACCATGTAAAGAACGATGCTATTTGATTAATGACCCATGTCCCGATTTTAGTCGATAACATAAACCACGTCATAAGTAGTTCAACAATCAACAATGTCAAAATGGATTTCCATTTAACGTTTCTTTTATTTGGTGAACATAGGTAAATGAGACCTAGAACAACTAATACTCCCAGTACATTTAACAAAAAATACATGTTATCATCTCCTGTGCTGTATTATTCCCCAAGATATTTTTTATATATAAAGAGCCCCCATTTTTTCACATTTTCAGCCGTAAGACAGAAAGCATGAAAAAATAAGAGCTTCTCTATTGAAACAGCGTAAGGTTCAGTAAAAAGAGATATCTCACAAAAACGTGGATATCCCTTTGAAAATTATATGGTTCAAGCTTTAATTCTTTGTATGCCAGTTCTCCCCAACAAATATTTTCTATTATTTTCTCTTTTAAGGGCTTTTACTAATTCTTCCCCTATTCATTCAGAAGAAAAAAGAGCCCGGCTGTAACAATTTGGTCATCTGTCCATACAGCATAGACTCTTTCCGTTAAATCCCCTTTTTCTCATAATTTGTATTAACGATACGATGCAAATTCTCACTTTTTGCTAAGTCATACATAGCCCCATGACCGCCCACTATAAGTGAACGTATTCAGAGCTCTTTTTTTAATTTCATGCTTACGTATTTTCGTTCTATTTTTAGTGAAGGATAGCTACTGAATACTTTAAAGGGAGTGGATTATCATGTTAAAGTTACAAACAGATCTTGAAGGAAAAAAAGCCTACTTTGGTGATATGCAGGATACACTTAAAAATCTTGGGTATGATTTAGGAGGACATTGGGATTATGAGCAGGGGAGCTTCGATTCCGTTTTGTGGCGTGATGGAGGGGAGACCATTTATCTGAGAATCCCTTTTCTTGTGGTGGATGGAGAACTCGAGAATTGCGATGCTTCGATTGAGTTTCAAACACCCTTTGTGATCAAACATGTCGTCAATACTGGTTTGGACAACGACGAAAGTTCATTAGCTACTGCTACAGGATTTAATCAGTTCCAAGACCCTCTAGATACAGACGGACAAATAAAAAATAAAAACAAATGGGAAGATGCCGGTGAACAAGCTGTCAAACAGATCGTCAGTTATTTACACTAAATAAGTCGTGGAAGAACTCTTTGTTCTCTTTTAGGAAATGGAGTTCTTCCACGGCATTTACTTCTCTATCACTTCACGACCTTCTAAGGCTTGGATGGGTCGATGGTTATCCGGGAAAATTTGACGGAATGCATCGATTTGCTCTTTAGACATGTCAATGGGCTGCTCCAATACAATCCATTTAACATTTTCTGAACACGGCGGAGTCGTTAAAGAACCCGTATATTGAAAAGATTGTTGTTCCTTTGGCAGCATATTCGTTAAGTCAATTGGCTCTGATAATTTTACAATTTCTGCTGTTCCTTCTTGAGGAAGGGCACTCCATACATTTTCGAATACGGGATTTGACGCGCCCTCCTTAATCATTAAGCCTATAACAGCTAGTTGATCATTTTCATCTTTATGTACAAGATGCAATTCCATATCAAAATGTTGACCGTTCAAAATAATGTTCTGTTGTTTTAACTCAGCAATGACTTCCTTTATTTTGCCTTAATCCTTTGTATTCAGAATCGGAGCAATCTCAATTTCTTGTGTTTTTACTCGGTATTGGGCGAATCAATACACAATAACCTTTTATGTCAAAATTGTAATAAAGATTATGAATGATTGACATTTTGCGATATGGTACAAAAAACGACTCATTTTTTCTTATAATAGACTAATATCACTTAATGTAACATTACATAGCATAATAAAAGGGATAGGGGGAACGTCGTGAACACAGATCAAGCTTTTGACCTGTTAAAGGATGCAGGATTAACAGAAAGTATGAGTATTCAAACTCTTAGACGTTGGCTGCGTGAAGGTAAAATTAAATACGATGGAACTGGAAATAGAAAAACTGGATACATAATTGATGACACAGATCAAGCTTTTGACCTGTTAAAAGATGCAGGATTAACCAAAAGTATGAGTATTCAAACTGTTAGACGTTGGCTGCATGAAGGTAAGATTAAATACGACGGAACCACGAATAGGACAACTGAATATATAATTGATGACACAGCCTCAAAGCTGTTTATAAATGAGCGCACTGATCAAAATAAGGACGAGATCATACACCAATTGAAATTAAAAATAAAAACACAAGATAAGCATATAGAAGGAATTGAAGAAATTCATAAGACTGCAAAAAATATAGTAATCCAGCAAAGAGATAAGTTAGATAAGCTAAATAAGGAAATTGTAATACTAAAGAATGTGACAAGGAAATTACAAAATGAAACAACGGATTTATTAAAAGAAAATACTGAATTACATAATGAATTAATAAAATTAAAAGAAAATAAAAGAGACCATTTCCGCTCCACCACTCAATCAAATGATTATAGTAAAAAACTAGGACTTTCAAAATTGGCGAGTAATAAAGATGTCTTAGCAGAATATAAAGGGTTATTAAAAATAACTCATCCAGATCATGGCGGCAACGCAAAGTTATTTCGTTACATTAAAACTGATTACGATCATTTTAGAAATAATATCAAAGATAGCTGAAAGAAAAAAGGATGAAAGTCTATTTTCCATTTAACAGTCTAATTGTCTCTAACTTAGTCAATTTTCTAAACGAAAAGGAAGCTTGTATGAAGCAGCTTCCTTCCGAATTTTGCAATGTTTTACGAAAGAGCATTGTTAAAACTCCTATCATTTTTAAGTTGATTACGAATTGATTTCTCCTTGAACTTCGATCCCTTTTAAAGGTCGTTTCCCTGCAAAAGCATATCCCAGTAATTTCCTGATCGTTTGTTGCTCAATGGGCCGAGGGTTATAATAAGGATTCTTCGTAGCCAGTTCTGCAGCCTGACCCAAATCACTCTCCTTCATCCCAATTTCAGCTAACGACATAGGGACACCTAGAGATGCAGTCAAATCAAAAAGAGAACCCGCTACATCCTCTTCCTCTACACGAAGTGCGCGTGCAATGGATTTAATCGCTTTCGATGCGTGGGCGGCATTGTACCAGATGGCGTACGGTAACATGACCGAGTGGGTTTCTGCATGTGGAAGGTTGTAACTACCTCCCAATACGTGACATAGCTTATGGTGCAATGCCATCCCTACAGATCCTAGAACAGTCCCCCCCAGCCAACAACCATAAAGTGCTTCGGAGCGTGCCTCTATATTATATGGATCAGCTAAAATAGCCGGTAAACTTGAATGAAGAGCACGAATTCCCTCTTCGGCTAAAAGAGAAATGATGGGGTTTACATTTTCTGCATACAGCCCTTCTACACAATGAGCGATCGCATTCATTCCGCTCGTTACCGTCACACGTGTTGGCAAGTTGACCGTAAGATTAGGATCATAAATGACCGTCTTCGGCTTAACGACGAGATCTTTTCCGGTCTTTTTGATTCCATTCTCCGTAAGTCCCCAAATCGGTGTCATTTCAGATCCCGCATATGTAGTAGGTATCGCCACAATGGGCAAAGAGGTGTTCAGAGCAATAGCTTTCGCTAAGCCGATGGAGGAACCTCCACCAATTGGAACGAGGCTGTCTACATGAAGCGCCCGCACAATCTCTAACGCTTTCTCAACCTTTTCCATCGGGACATGCTGAACCGCTTTTGCATGAATCCCCGCACATAAATCACCGATTAAATCTGAGACTTTATCAGCAAGCTCTTCTTGACCCGGAGTAGAAATAACGAGAGCCCTTTTGGCACTGATCTTTTCCAGTTCAGTCTGCACTTGTTTTATTTCCCCTGGCCCAAAAATAACCCTCGCAGCTTGAGCTTCATAAAGAAAACTTTTCATTTTAGCTTCCGCCCTTTACTCTTTGATTGGATGTTCGGATGAAAATAACATACTGCTATCGTTCTTTGATTATTTTTTCAAACGTCGGAAAAGAGGAGCCTTAATGTGTCCCGGTTACATCTAATGTTCTATTCGTTACATTCTTTTTCTCGAATGTAGACTGGTTGATTTTTTCTTGTAATTTTTCATAGTAAAAGTCTGATGGGCAATCAAACCTCACCAGACTTTTTCCTTTATTCTTGAATGAATTCTTTCGTGCTTCTTACTGTATCAATCGGGCGTACTAATTTTTCAATTTCTTCCCGTTTTGGTTCTAAAAATGGAGGCAAAGACAATTTTTCTCCAAGCGTTTCATACGATTCATCGCCCATAAATCCTGGACCATCTGTTGCAAATTCAAATAAAATTTGTGGTGCCACTCTTGCGTACAATGACTCGAAAAAGTGACGATCGACATAACCAGACGTTTGAAATCCGAAACTTTGCATCCGTTTAATCCATTCCTCTAAAACAGAACGGTCTTCAACACGGAATGCTGCATGGTGAACGGTACCAAACCCTTGTCGTGCTTGAGGTAGTATCACATTTTTTTCTACCACGACTTGCGCACCATTTCCTCCTTTCCCTACTTCAAATAAATGAAAGGAGCCGGACTTGTCTATTTCTTTAAATAAGAGAACTTTTTCCAGCATTTCTTTAAAGTAATCAAATTCAGCAATACGAACGAAGATAGGGCCTAATCCTGTAATGGCATATTCTAAAGGAATCGGTCCTTTTTTCCACGGTGTACCAGCCGCAACGCCTTCATTGTTTTCATCTGAAATCAATTGGTATTGTTGGTCATCAAAATCAACGAAAGAAAGTGTCTTTTTACCAAATTGTTCTTTTACTCCTGTATGTTTTACTTCTAAACGATCAAATCGTTTGGCCCAATACTCTATTGCTGCATCACTCGGTACGCGGAAAGATGTTTTTGAAATCTCATTTGTACCATGTACGCCTTTTGAAATGCCAGGGAAGTCAAAGAACGTCATATCTGTCCCTGCACTGCCCGTGTCATCTGCAAAAAATAAGTGATACGTTTGAATGTCATCCTGGTTAACGGTTTTCTTTATTAAACGCATCCCTAACACATACGTGAAAAATTCATAGTTCTTTTCTGCACTGCTTGTAATGGCCGTTACGTGATGTATTCCTTTTAATTCATTCATTTTGCATTCCTCCAATTAATCCTTAATTTGTGCTTATTTTGTTTTTTAAAGCAAGGTACCCCTTCTTATTGAACTCATTTTTCAATCCAAATTTTTTCTTCATCTAAATATCTTTAATTAATATATCTCTAATTCAAAATAATTTTATCATGGCTGATATTAGCTGTCAATCCGGAAGATGAATAACTATGTATTCCCTAAAACAACTCGTTTAAAGTAAAAAGAATGGCGGGATTCGTGTGTCTGTCGGCTGGATTAGAACTTATTCCGCCACTCGGCCACTTTATCCCGCTATCTCCCAGCAAAAATTCGCCAAAACAAGGAGAAATCCCACCACTAGACGTTCCATTTAAAAAAGGAAAGGAGCTGTGTCAAAATACATACTTTTGATACAGCTCCTTAAATGATGATTTATATTCCTGTCCAAACATCCTTTGCATATCGGCCTTCATTTTGCAATTGTTCTAGCCAATTCTCAGCTTCTTGTCCGCCTACACGATGCGCCTCTTGATAAGCGGGACACAAAGTTGCCTCTACATCTGGCGCCATTTTACTTCCGTCACCACAAATGTAAAGATGAGCCCCATCATCAAGTAAATGAATTAATGCAGCCGCGTCTCGTTTCATTAAATGCTGAACGTACGTCTTCGGCTGCCCGTTTAAACGAGAGAAAGCCGTGTGCAGCGTTACTAATCCATCTTGTTCAACTTGTTCCAATTCTTGACGATAAAGATAATCCTGTTCGGAATTACGGCAACCAAAATATAAATGTGCTTCCGCCAGCTTTTTCCCCTCTTCTTTCTGAATCCGTCGAGCTTGTAAAAAGCCTCTGAATGGCGCAATACCAGTCCCTGGACCAACCATAATGACAGGTGTTTCAGGATTTTCTGGTAATTGAAATCCCGATTGTGGCGTGCGGATAAAACAAGTAATGTTGTCTCCTATTTGACGATCCGCTAAATAATTTGATGCAACTCCCTTGTATTCACCCCGTCCACTCCATGCCCGTTCACATACGACCCCTACCGTTATACTTAAAGAATCTGAAAACATTTTAGGTGAACTGGAAATGGAATAATATCGGGCTTTTAATGATGGAAGAAGCTCTATGAATCGATCAAATGGCAACTCACAAGCCGGATATTGCTCAAGTAAATCAAGCATCGTGAGACGTTTTTGAAGAACCTTTTTCTTATACTCCTCTCCTTCTAAAAGAGCTTCCAATTCCCGCTTATGAGGCGGGCACACCGTGAAGGAGGCTAATTCACGAAGCTGTGCTCGCGTCGCCGCTTCCTGTAATTCCACATTGCAAGTAAGCAAATCATATACACTGACTGGATATCCGAGCGGAAGATGTGAAACATTGCGTCCACTTCCGCTGAGAATGATATGATCGTTTCTAGTTAGTCGATACCGATCTAGAACACGTTCTACAAGTTCTTCTCTATTTTGTGGAAGGACACCTAGATGATCACCCTCATGATACGCTGCACCTTCCGGCAAAAGAATTTCAATATGGCGTGTGCTCCGTTCACTCTTCTCTGTTTGAAGTTCACGATTTTCCTTCACTTGTGCTGAAAAGGCGTCGTACGTTGTGACAAGTGATGTACTTATCGGCCCATTCACAAACTCCACAGTAAGTGTACTTTCACCTTTCTCTCTCTGTTCTGTCTCTTTCAAATTAAATTCTTTCATTAAATCGGTCCACAATCGATCGTGCCAATGATCCAATTGTGCTTCAAAATCATCATTTGCATCACCTTCGCCTATCGGAACAATACGCTTTGCTCCTTTGACAGCTAGTTGTTCATCTATTAATTGAGGGATCCGCTGATATGTGCTTGCCCAGTTGCGGTTTCCACATCCAAAAACAGCATACT
This sequence comes from Domibacillus aminovorans, assembly GCF_001643235.1. GTDB lineage: Bacteria > Bacillota > Bacilli > Bacillales > Domibacillaceae > Domibacillus > Domibacillus aminovorans. Next base: position 33,013 of record NZ_LQWY01000030.1, on the reverse strand, counting down.
TCACTCCTCTGAACTCTCCGGCTTCCACCTGACCGATCCATTCTACAAACCCAGCTGCATTATCAGGCGCTTTCCCATTGTACGAAGATGTGATAATCAAAACGGCCCCGTCTTTAGGCAGTTTTCCTATATATTCATCAAGGGCGGCTACTTTACTCTGAAATCCTTGATAGCGGGCTGTTTCCGCAAGCTCTCTTGCAATCCCCTCTGCTGTTCCAAGATTTGATCCGTAAAGCACAAGTAATGGTGTATTGTGGGCGTCTATAGCCTGTGTAAACTCACTTTTCGATTTCTTTTCTTCTGCAGGTGCTGTTTCCTGACTAGAAACAGCCAAAGCCACCTGTTTTTTTCTTGATTTTACACGAATCGTAAAATTGTCTGGTTTTAACGTTAATGTTTCTTTTACATTTAACTCGTAATCCGTATGATCAATCAATTCAAAATGCTGAAGAACCATGCCTAAAACGAGTGTCGCCTCTTGAAGAGCAAACTGCATTCCAATACAGGCACGCTGCCCATTTCCAAATGGTTTATACGCATGGTGAGGGATTTTACTCGGATCTTCAAAACGCTCAGGTCGGAACGCTTCCACGTCATCTCCCCAAGCATCTTTATCACGATGCAGCTTCGGAATGAGAACGGCAACACTTCTCCCTTTTTCAATCAAATATTCCCCGCCAATGACCGTATCTTCTTTTGCATACAATGAAAAGGCTGGAGCAGTTGGCCATAATCGTAAAGATTCATTGAGTATCATCTTAATGTACTTAAGGTTTTTCACTTGTTTATATGAAGGAATTGGATCTGTTAAAACGGTGTCCACTTCCTCGTATGCTTTCTTAAGCTTATCTGGATTCTTTAAAAGATAGTAGAGAGCAAATGACAGCAAGCCGCTCGTTGTCTCGTGCCCTGCTATTAAGAAAGTAATCATTTGATATCTAATATTGATATCATCCAATTTCTCGCCTGTCTGCGGATCTTTCGCATTTAGCATAAGAGAGAGCAGGTCATCTTCACCTTGATGGCCATTCTCTTTACGCTCGGAAACGATTTTATCCACTAAAGAAAACATCACATTAATATCATGCTTATATTGGTTTTTTGTCAGTACCATCAGTTTATCTTGTAAACCTAAGCGCTGTGTTTGGTTCATCGATTCATTCAGTGCTCGAAACATACTCGTAATAAATGGGTGTGGCTTTTCACGATAGAAACTGTTGAATCGATAATTAAAACCGCATAACCCAATCGTATCAAGTGTAAGGTTAGTCATATCTTTTGGCACATCAATTGATTCATTTGGGTTAAGACGCTCCCATTTTTGAACTAGCTGCAAAGCAAGATCCAACATCATCGGGTAATATCCCTTCATCGCTTGCTGACTAAAACTGGGCAGGAGTATGTTATGAGCTTTTTGCCAATTAGGCTCTTGTGTTTCACTCGTAAATAAACCATCTCCCGCAAATGCACGAACTTTTTTCAGCGGCGACGAAAGATGTTTATCAAAACGTGATGGATCACAAACGTCTGCTACTAATTGATGGCTGGAAACAAAAGTGTTTGTTGTACGAGGAAATTTAAATTCAAAAATCGGACCATACTCATCTGCCAGTTTGCAAAATGATTGAACTGGTTTTTCTTTATCGATAAGAGGGATATTGCCGAGCGGACCGAACGTTTTAGGTTTTGGAATCTTTTTCATATATACCATCCTTTACAAGTTAATTGTTTTTCATTCTTTTTTGTATAAGGTTTTTTAAAACACTATGTTATTTTGATACTTTTTATCAGTTCAGATAGGAATGAATATTCATTCCTATCTGAACAACGGCAGTTGGATTGTTAGTCAATCCGTACTGCTCGTGCAACGAAAGTGCCCATTCGTTCAATTAATTCTGTCGAATCCTCTAGACTCTCACTTTCAAATAATTTTAAAACCTCAATGATGCCTCCGACAATAAACGAAATGAGCACATTAGGAGGAAATTCATATACCTCTTCTTTCTTCTGGCCTTCTATAATAATTCTCTCAATAGAGTCGATCAGGTTTTGATAAGCATTTTCACTGTCCTGATTTAAATAAGGCATCCCTTTTTGACTTTGAATAAAACGCACGACGTGAGGATTCTGTTTAGAGAAATGAAAAAATTGATGGAATAAAAAACGAAATTGTTCATCTGTAGACTTATTCTGTAAATCGATTTGAATGACTTTTGTTAGCTGCTTCATACAATGTTGAAATAGCTCATTCACCAACGCTTCTTTATCAGCAAAGTACCGGTAAATGGTGCCAGCCCCCACTCCTGCGCGGTTAGCAATCATAGGGATTGTCGTTCCGTCAAACCCACGTATGGAAAACTGCTCTAATGAAGCAGCTAAAATGTCTTCTCGTTTCGTTGTCATGCTATACCTCCAATAAGGAATGAACGTTCATTCCTAATGTTTATATATTATAATTTTTTTAAAAATATGTCAACTGCCTAAAAAAAGGATATCTCCTACAAATCCTTTATAGAGATAAATAATAACTAGGTAGAGCGCTATTTTTTTAAAAAAACTGCTAGTAGGTTTACAAAATAAAACTTCGTAAATACACATGAAAATGATACTTATTATTAATACTATAAAAAATAAAGGGTAACCTAATGAATGGTTACCCTGAGAAAATCAAACTTCTGGTACAAACGTTTGGCAATCTGTTTCTTCACTGTTAGATGCTTGTTTGCCTTTATGGCTGATGACATAAATGGAATCAGCCTCACATTTGTTTCCTGAACTCCAGTGCTTGCAGTTGTTGACTTCACAAAGAACATCTTTCGCCATCGTATCACACCCCCTTTTTTGTTATCTTGAACAAATTTGAGGCAGTTGATACTTTTTTATTTTATGTATCAATATTCAAAGCAAATAGTACGTTCATGTTTACTCGAAACGGAATTTGACCCGCCTTCTTTAATCATTATGCCTAAAACGGCTAGTTGGTCATTTTCACCATCGTTAAAAAATGGTAAATACACGAGAAACTAACTACTTTAAATTTCTTATTTTCGGGGATTCTACAAGCAGGAGGGTGAATAAAAAATGATTGAAAATTTCGAAATTGCACAGTTATCGTCTGAACAAACGGAAAGAATAAAACAATTGGAAAGTGAGTTAGAATGCACGCTCATTGCCTATGAGCGCAAAAATGAGCACAGCACACAGTCAATAACGTCCGGGGCATAGTCCCGGATGTTTTGGCCGTTATTTTTTCAAAACCTCAAATTCCAGATATATCTATATTCGTAAAAAAACAACTTAATTAGCTTTACAGTATTTTGTAACTCAAAATTTTATCGGTTTCCAGTAAATTAATGCAGCATGAAAAGTATATGGATATTCATATCTTCCATCCTTTTCTATAACATATGGACTTAAAGCTTGTTCAACTTCTTGTTTGTTATAATCTTTTGTTAAAATTTTACTTACATTATCACGTATAAGAGATTCATATGATGGGTATGTGGAAACACTTGGTATTTCAATAATTTTGCAATTAGCCATAATACCGAGTTGGTACAAAATATTTTGTAAATGAATGTAGTCTCTACGTCTAAACTTAATAGAATAACCTTGTTCTCTATGTAAATCTACATAGTGAGGCTTTTCTGGCCCACTTGTCATTCCTACTATAGCAAGCCGGGATGCAACCTTATTCATTTTAAGCAATGATTCTTCTATATTGCTTATACGATAATAGCAGTTTACTCCAAATACTACATCATAACTTTCCTTCATATTTATATGTTCCCATTTGTCATTTATAAAGCTTACATTGTTTAATTGATGCTTTTCAGATTCATCACTTAAGAAGTTGATAACACTCTGAGAGCTATCCACACATGTAAGATGTTTAACATTTTCAGCCACACAGAATGTATAATTTCCCCAACCGGGACCAATTTCTACTACACGATCATTCGTATGTAACAACGTCAGGAGCTCTTCTTGAATTCTATAAGCATAAGAATTGATGTAGTCCCCGCCCATTTGTTTCTTTTTTTCCATAAAAGAATGCCAAAAACCTTCTTCCTCTTCATCATGAATCATTCGGTTAGAAAGAGTTCCATCCCATTCCTTCATATTTTCTTTCCATAAATCAATGTAGTTGCACCCTAATGGTACACCTGAAATTTTCATTGCTATTTATCACTCCTGCTCCGTTATACTCATTTTAGTCTTTTTATATAGAGCAAATTGCTTTAGATCTAATCCATAATAAACTGAACGTACCTCTTTGTCATAAACTTATCTACTATTGTATTCTGTTCATACTTTTTAGGTGTTCCAGTTACAAACACCTCTCCATCCTTTAATGCGGAAGTTAAAAGGAATTTCATACGACTTATGCTTCTAGTAAATCATTTTCGTATCAGACCCATGTCCTGGATATGGGAGTAACACGGAAGACAATAACTTTTTAGAAACAGGATGTTCTAATCGTTCAAGCTGTTCCATATCATCCAACCATTCCACAATCTCCCCGTTGTACATGACCGCTAGACGGTCTGCGATGTAATTGACTGCCTGTAAATCATGAGAAATAAAGAGGTATGACAGATGAAACTCTTCTTTTAATTGTGCCAAAAGATTTAGTATTTGTACTTGGACAAGAACATCTAAAGCACTGACAGCCTCATCAAATATAATTAACTTTGGCTTTAATGCAATCGCTCTTGCAATATTGATTCTTTGTAACTGTCCTCCACTGAACTGATAGGGGTATTTATGAATATCTTCTGTACATAACCCAACAATCTCTAAAAGCTCCTGTACTTTCTTTTTCTCTTGAACAGACGTAAGCCTTTCATAATTTCTTAACGGCTCAGCAATAATCTCTCCTATAGTTAGTCTTGGGTTAACAGAACTATAGCAATCCTGAAAGACAACTTGCAGATTTCGCCGTAATTCCTTTAATTCTTTTGCTTTTAAATTAGAAAGATTCTTCCCCTGAAACCATACCTCTCCCTGATCCGGCTTTTCCAGTCCTAGAATGATTTTACCAAGGGTACTCTTGCCCGATCCGCTTTTTCCTACGAGCCCTAAACATACTCTTTCTTCCAAAGTTAGAGAGACGTTTTTAACGGCTTCAACCGTTTTGCGCTTCCCCCAAACCGAGTTCCCGAGCAAGTATGTTTTCTTTATACCTTTCAACTCAAGCAAGCTCACTCTTCATTCACCCAACTCTTTATCTTGATTTTAGACATCGTACTAGATGATCTTTTTCATACTCTTTCAATTCAAGATTATAACTTGAACAAGTGTGGTCTGCGTCCTCGCATCTTTCTAAAAATGGACATGTATTTTCTCTATTTATTAGATTAGGAGGAGGAACGCTTATATGCTTTACAATCTTTGTCTTTCTTCTCGTTAATCCAATTCTAGACTCTAACAAGACTCGGGTATATGGGTGCATTGGGCGATTAAATAACTTAAACACTGGTGCTTTCTCAACGATATAACCACCATACATCACAGCCACTTCGTCAGCCAACTGAGCAATCACACCTAGATCATGCGAAACCAATAAAATGCCTGTATCGTATTCTTTCCTTAACCAATTCAACTGTTTCAAAATCTGGAGTTGATTTGTCGCATCGAGTGCGGTCGTCGGCTCATCAGCAATGAGGATAGATGGATTTAAAGACATGGTGATTGCAATCATAACACGCTGCAGCATGCCGCCGCTTAGCTGAAACGGATATTGTTTCAGCAAATTCTTTGGATAAGGCAAGTCCATTTTTTCCAAATAAGCCACGGCCATTTCCCGCGCTTGATGCTTAGTGATAGGCAAATGAGTCCTAAGCGTTTCAATAAAATGCCGCCCGATCGTCCTCACAGGATTAAAGGCGGTCATAGGATTTTGCATAATCGTGGCGATCTCACTGCCCCGTACTTTTCTCATGTCTTCTTCTGAATAGTTTAGAATGTCTTTATTTCTAAACTGGATACTTCCTTTTACCACCTTTGCCTCATCGGGTAAAAGATTTAATAGAGACATGCACGTCATCGTTTTCCCTGATCCACTCTCTCCAACGAGGCCAAACACTTTCCCAGCCTCAATCTTAAAACTTACATCACGGACAGTGCGAGTCACTCCATACGGTGTTGAGACATCTATGTTCAAATTGTTTACAGTTAGAATGGGTTGCTGCCCCATCTTCCATTCTCCCTTCTATTCCCTTCTTAGATCAAGAGCATCCCTCAAGGCTTCGCCGAACAAGTTGAAAGCAACCACAACGATTAAGATCATCATCCCCGGATACAGCATCAATGAAGGTGCATTTCTAAAAAACGGCTTACTGTCATTGATCATCATCCCCCACTCTGCCCCTGGCGGCTGTATGCCAAAACCTAGAAAGGAGAAACTAGAAATAGCTAAAACCACTCCTCCGATGTCCATAAAGACTAATACAACCACTTGAGAGATAATAGCAGGTAAAATATGTTTTATAACAATGACTAACCTTGGGGTTCCGCATACTTTAGCCGCTAAGATAAAGTTTTGCTCCTTTACACTAAGAACCATTCCTCGAATGACGCGAGCATAAAAAACCCAATGGACAAGCACCATCGCCAAAATCAGATTACCAAGACCCGGCCCTAAGATTCCAATCAAAGCTAAGGACAGAAGCAGGCTTGGAAATGCCATGAGAATATCACACATTCGCATAAAGAGATAATCAACCCAACCCCCTCTAAAACCTGCATAAATACCAAGCGGAATACTAATCATCATCGTCAACCCCATAACAAGGAAAGCCGTTCCCAACGAAGTCCGTGTCCCATAGATTAGTCTAGATAATATACATCTCCCTAAATGATCGGTCCCCAATGGAAACTTGGAGGAAGACCCTTGCAATTTATGAGTGATATCAATCAGATTCGGATCATTTGGAGCCAAAAAAGGGGGGAAAAGAGCCAATAATGTCATGATGAAAATAATCATGCTGCTGATCATCATGAGCTTATGTGACAGCAACTTTCGCTTCACGTTTTTCAATACCTTATTTCTCTCCTTCCCATCTTATACGGGGATCCAGGAAAGAATAGGCGATATCCACTAGGAGATTACAAACTACAAAGATCACACCCATAAACAATAAACAACCCTGAATCATCGGGTAATCCCGATTTAAAATAGACGTGACAAATAACTGTCCCATGCCGGGCCAAGCAAAAACTGTTTCAACAATAACTACCCCGCTTAGCATGTTCCCGAAGCTCATGCCAAGTCCAGTTAACACAGGTAATAAGGATTTTTTTAAGACATGCCTGCTAACGATTAATCTTCCACGCAATCCTCTCGCTCTGGCATACATTACAAATGGCTCGTTCAAATTTTCCAGCATACTAGCCCGAAGCAATCGCGTGTACGTACCTATATAAGCAAAAGACAACGTCAAGGAAGGAAGCACCAAATGAGCAAAAGTGCCCCTTCCTAACACAGGAAATAAGTCTAACTTTACGGATAGAAAATAGATCAAGAGAAATCCAAACCAAAAAGCAGGCATAGAGACACTAACAAAGGCTATTATTCTGCTCAACTGATCAACCAATTTTCCCTTGAAAATAGCAGATATCATTCCTATCGGTAAACTAATAACAACAATAAGGATGCACGAAGCAAATGTTAGTTGAACTGTCGGGAAGAAATGTAACATGATCTCGTCCCATACAGATTTCTTTGACAAATAAGACATCCCTAAATCCAATTGCACCGCTTTTCCCAACCACTCTACATACTGGGCATAAAGGGGCTTGTCCAGCCCCAATTCCACTCGAAGGGCAGCCACTGCCTCATCCGTAGGAGGAATATGTGACGCCCTTAAGTAAGCTATGGCCGGATCTCCAGGAGTTAAGTGAAGCAGGATAAAAGTGATGAGAGAAATCCCAAATAATATTGGAATTAAACTGGTAAGACGTTTAACAATAAACCAGCCCATTTATTACTCCTTAATCCGTTTTTAAAGTATCCTCACTTCATTTAACATTAATTGAAGTGAAAGGCACCTCATATTCTTGAGGTAAAAAATTTATTCCGCTAATATTTTTATGATAAACCGCTACATTAGACTGATAAGATATTGGTAAGTAAACAGCTTGTTCGTGCAATGTAGTTAAAATATCTTCATATAACATTTTTCTCTTTTCTTCGTCTGTACTTAATAATACTTCTTTAATTTTCTCATCTATTTCTTTCTTTGCCGGCAAACCTAATAGAGCTTTGTAATCTGGACTTCCGTTTTCCGAGCTTTTCGTTATAGCTGATAAATAGGAATGTGGATCAAACGGTACACCCCAGCTTGCCGTAAATAATAAATCAAAATCGCCTTGATATGCGGTTGTCCAAAAAGTCTCTTCTTCCTGACTAGTCAACTTAATATCTATCCCCAGTTTTCTAAAATCGCCTTGGATAAATTCTGCGATCGCCTTTTGGATGTTGTCTGTACTAATAAACAGTAATTCCAGTTGTAATGTTTCTCCATCCTTTTCTCGAAATGGTTTTCCTTTTATTTGTTTCCATCCAGCTTCATCCAGTAACTGTTTTGCTTTTTCTACATCGTATTCATAAGGATTTACACTAATATTCGTGTATGGCAACATAGGTGCAAACAAAGTATCAGCCTTTTTTTCATTACCGTAAAAGATATTATCGATGACGGCTTGTTTATTAAAAGCATGTTGGAGAGCTGACCGTAATTTAATGTCTTTGATCGCTTCTCTGTTCGTGTTAAAAAGCAGCGCCCTCGTAGCTGTAGGTTCTGATATTTTAGTTTCATATTTTCCTGAATCTTTTAAAAACTGGAATGAATCTTGGCTAATGACCCCGTTACCAAAAATAAGATCGATTTCCTTTTTCTCAAAAGCTAATACTCTAGACTCACCGTCAGGAATGACTTTAACAACTACCTTGTCTACTTTCGGTTTTGTCCCCCAATACTGTTCGTTTCTTGTAAATATAGCCTCTTCATTTTCCTTATATTCGCTCAATACCCACGGACCTGTGCCTATTGGAGATTTGAGCCCTTCAAATGTGTTTTGACTGTCAGGAAAAGCACCTTCTCCTACAAATCTCAACGGTCTTATGTAAGTTAGTTCTTGAAGAGTTGGATAATACGGCTTGTGCAAATTCAGTTTAAATGTAGATTCATCCACTACTTCTGTACTTTTAATTTGATTAATTAATTCCATCCATTCATGTTGTTCCGCATTAGCTAAAACGGTATCAAAGTTTTTCTTGACGATAGCAGCATTAAATGGTGAACCATCAGAAAATTTAACATCTTCTCTCAGATGGAATACATATTCTTTTCCATCTTTCGATACATCCCAACTCTCGGCCAGCCAAGGCTGAATTTCTCCGCCTTCACCGTAGTAAACAAGAGGTTCATATACCATAGCCTGCGAAAACCACTGATTTGGAAAGTATGTATGTGGATTTAAGTCACCTATATCTCCAGACCAGGAAAAAGTAAGAACTTTTGGTTTATCTTTATCTGATGTATTTTCTTGATCTTTTGTTGTGTTGCTGCAACCAGCAACAAAGACTGTTAGAATCACTAATAGTCCAACAATAGAAGTGACTAATTGAGACTTTTTTAAAAACATATATTCTCACCTTCAATATAGAATTTTAACGGTTCTGATGCAAATAAGCATTTGCATCAGAACCGTTACCGTAACAACCTCTTTTCGATTAATTTAGAGCCAAACTGTTTTTTCTGTATAAGGAGTTCGTTTCGTCGCTGGCACTTCTTGATCTGCTTTCGGATACCCGATAAAAATCGTCCCTACCACTTTTTGATTTTCTGGTGATCCGATAAACCGGTGCATTCTTTCATCATGAACAAGACCGACTCCTCTTGTACGCCAAACAAACCCAAGACCAAGCTCCCCTGCAGCAAGCCACATCGATTGAATCGCACAACATACTGCAAATATATTATCTTCGGAGGCTTCGGAATCACCTGGAACAAGATCTGCCGTTACGACAATGACTATCGGTGTCGAAGTAATCACTTTCAGCGAGCTTTCTACTAAATTTGGCTTTGTCGGAAAACGCTGTTGCAAAAATTCCTCTGCTAATGTTTCATAGCGCTGCTTCGCTTCATCTTTCATCACATAAAAATTCCAAGGCTCACGTAGACGATCATTCGGTGCAAATGTCGCTGCTTCTAGTAATTGTTCAATTTTCTCATCTTCGACTGGCGTGTTCTCATAATTTCGGATGGCACGACGTTCTTTCAATGCTTGAATAATAGACAAGTTTTATCTCTCCTTTTTCAGGTCGTAATGGTTTCTGCTTCTAGCACTTTTTCGTACCATTTTATTTTTTCGCGTAATTGGACAACCTTACCTACGAGTACCATTGCCGGGTTTTGGATATTCTCCTCTATTACTAATTCATGAATCGTTTGAAGATTTCCAGTAAGCGTTCTTTGTTTTTCCGTTGTTCCCCATTCAATGACCGCAACAGGTGTTGTCGACTGTCTTCCATTCGCAATCAGTTGTTTGCAAATATATTCTAAGTTGCCAACGCCCATGTAAAAAGCAACTGTATCAATACCCGTTGCAAGTGCTGGCCAATTGAGATGATCCTCCCCTTTGCTATCACGGCCGTGTCCCGTTACAATGGCAAAGCTTGAGGCATGATCACGATGTGTCACAGGAATACCCGCATACGCTGGTGCCGCAATCCCTGCCGTCACGCCAGGAACAATTTCATATTCGATTCCATGTTCAGCCAGCACTTCTGCTTCCTCCCCAACACGTCCGAACACACACGGATCTCCCCCTTTTAAACGGGTCACCGTTTTACCTTCCATCGCTTTATCCACTAAAAGTGTATGTATTTCATCTTGAATGAGATGATGTCTCCCTGGTGATTTCCCACAAAAGACTAGCTCAGCATCTTCTTTTGCGTATTCTAATAATTTCGGATTAACGAGCCTATCGTAGGCAATTACATCCGATGTTTGAATACATTCGAGCCCATAAATCGTCAATAGCTTTGGATCACCTGGTCCTGCACCGACTAAATAGACTTTTCCTTTTTTCATGGCATAATCCCCCCTTTTCAATGATTCAAGTAAACCATGTTTCACTTCGATGCCTTCTGCTTATAGTCGACACATGCCGTAATCCAACGCTCAACAAGCCCCGGATTAGAAGCGAAGTGGAAATGAGTATAACCGGCAACAAGATTTCCTTTCAAATATCCTTCTTGCTTCTTACCAAAACGCCCTTTTGTTTCATACGCATATGGCAAGCCTTCAGCTCGTTCATATGTAGAGTAGTGGAACTCATGGCCTTTCGCTTGTTGATTCGGATCAATTAAGAAATTCCCTTCTGTTCCGAATATTTCACGATAGCCAAGAGCAGCTAGTTTCTTCTGCATCATAATTTTCCCTGGAATCAGTCCAATCATCGGATACTCAACACCTGCTGTATCAGCAATCGACTCTGTTAAATACATAAAGCCTCCACATTCAGCGAGCGTCGGCAAACCGTTCGTAATCGCAGTTCGAATCGACGCTTTTGAACGTTCATGACGCGCTAACTCAGCCGCAAACTCTTCGGGAAAACCTCCCCCTATGTATAAACCATCCGCTTCAGAAGGAATTTCCTCACCTTCTAATGGAGAAAAATACGTCAGTTTCGCCCCGTATGCTTCTAATAATTCAAGGTTTTCTTGATAGTAGAAATTGAACGCTGCATCTTTGGCAACAGCGATGTAAACACCTTGATCTTCACGTTGTTCAAATAAACCTGAAGACTCATCCGTCATTTCCGTCGTTTCTGCTAATTCATATAGTCGATCCACATCAATTGTTTCCGAAATTAGATTTGCGAGTCTTCCAAAAAACGGATTAAGTTCACCTCGTTCAATGGCTGGAATTAACCCTAAATGACGACTAGGAATATCAATATCTTGCTCCCGTTTCATATAGCCAAGCACTGGCACAGCACATTCTTGCTCAATGGCCGCTTTCACAATATTGTAATGCCCAACGCTACCGACTTGATTCGCAATCACTCCAATAATGTTTGGACCGGTCGCCAACGTTTGAAAACCTTTAACGATAGCCGCTGCGCTGCGCGCCATGCTAGCACAATTCACAATAAGCAGTACTGGGCTTTCCGTAATCATGCTAATTTCAGCCGTTGAGCCTGTATTCTCTAATGGACTTTTCCCATCATAGAAGCCCATTACACCTTCAATGATCGATATATCAGCACCCTCACTTGCTCGTGCAACCATTTCACGTACAGTACCATGCTCAAACATCCAGCTATCTAAATTTCTCGAAACTCTGCCCGTAACAGCCGTATGATAAGAAGGGTCAATATAGTCCGGTCCACATTTAAACCCTTGTACGGTATAGCCTTTTTGTTGCAACGCGGCCATAATGCCGATTGTACACGTCGTTTTACCGACCCCACTGCCAGTCCCAGCAATGACTAATCTTCTTGTACTCATACCGTTTCCTCCGTTTAAGAAAAGCGCAAGGTGCCCGTAATCGGCGACAAGCATAAGATGAACGCTGACAGAAGGTGCTTTTGCCTTCCGAAGCGATTAGCTTATGACCTCAAGCCGATGGCGCCTGGAGCTAGCACCAAAACGCCTCGAAAATTTTATGATCTCTTGTTTGTTAAAAAGGAATGACACCGACAGAAATCGTGACATTGCCTGATTTTTTCTTAACGAGCTCAAGTTGCTTGGCTCCTGAATATAAGCGAACAGCCGGTTCACTGACTCCATAAGCGCCTGTGTATTTAAACACGGTATCAGATGGTGCTTCGATAGCTGCTGTGTTTAATTCAGCCGGCGGATAATAGACAAATTCCCAGCCGTACTTCTCTACGACTTCAAGCAAGCCTACTTCATCTTTTTTCAAATCAATCGTACAAAGCGCCTTCACGCTTTTAATAGAAATATTCAGTTCAACGAGTGTATCGAGAATGACTTGCTCAATTTCTTCTGCTGAGGTTCCGCGATTGCATCCCATGCCAATCACAACCGTTTTTGGTCGAAACACAATCCCATTTTCCAAAATCACTTCTTCTTCTTTCGCTAACAAACGATGTGTAACAATTAAAGCGGCTTTTGGTTTTGCTTGGATCGCTTTAGCAATAGAAGGATAGCTGATAATTTGCTCTGGAAGTGGTCTATCATACATCCACCAATTGGGTTCTCCTGATTCTTGAACAATCGCGACATGCTCTTCATTCACAACCGACGCGCTTACAGGTGTTAGTTTTTCTGCTGAATCCCATACCCAACCGAAGCGAGAGCCAAATAAATCGACAGGAATCGTTTTTTGAACATCTGAAGCGGTCGTGATAATCGCTCTTGCATCCAAAGCGGCTGCTACTTCGTGAGTAAGCTCATTTGCACCACCTAGATGTCCGGATAATACGCTAATTACATTTTCTCCTCGATCATCAATAACGACAACACCAGGATCCGTTTTTTTATCTTTTAAAATCGGAGCAATCATTCTCACAACGGCACCGAGAGAAATAATCATAATAATGCCTTTATATTGCCTGAAAAGCGTGGGAAGTAACATCCGCACGCTTCCTGAAAAAAGCTGAATATGCTTATGCTCTTCATCGCCTTTTTCAAACTTGCTCATATAATACAAATCTGAATGAGTAAACACTGTATGTAGACGGCGGGATAGTTCAACACCATGCTTCGTAATCGCTACAATTGCATAGGAATTTTTTTGGACAACAGATGGCTGTATTCCTTCTTGCAATTCAATCATCATGGTTTTATCCCTTTACGAAACCCGTGTGTAAAGCTCGCATCATATAATTTCGAGCGATATTCATCTTTCTCATGAATAGTTGGATCTAATGCCCATCCTGCCAAGATCATCGCATGTTTGCGAATCCCATTTTTCCGCATATCTTCATCTAGATTTACCAATGTTGTGCGGACAATTTTTTGATCTGGCCATGATGCCCGCTGAATAACTGCAACAGGTGTTTCGTCTTTCCAACCAGCAGCTTGCAGTTCTTTCACAATTTTCTTCGTTAATGTTGCGCTTAAGAAAAGAGCAATTGTACAATGATGACTTGCAAGGTCTTTTAACTTCTCGAATTCTGGAACAGGTGTCCGTCCTTCAGCTCTTGTTAAAATAAGTGTTTGGGTTAAATCTGGAATCGTCAGCTCCGCACCGATTGCCGCAGCAGAAGCAAATACGGAACTCACCCCCGGAATCACTTCATAACCGATTTCCTCCTTTTTCAAAAGAACAATTTGTTCCATAATCGCCCCATACATCGCAGGATCTCCTGTATGAATACGAGCGACCATTTTACCTGCATTTACACGTTCCACCATGACATTCACCATTTCTTCTAAATGCATGCCAGCTGTTTTTAACACTTCTGCTTCAGGTTTTGCCTTTGCAATTAATTCTTCATTCACTAATGAATCTGTATATAAAACAACGTCTGCCGTTTGAAGAATATGTAAACCTTTAACCGTAATTAAATCCGGATCTCCCGGGCCCGCTCCTACTATATAAATCTTCTTCATTTTCTCACCACCATTAATGTTAAATATTCAAGCTCAGCTCCTTCTAGCTCACTGACCTTCCAAATTACTTCTTCGTCAGACGTAACCTTCGTAACAACAGATGCTTTATCTAAAAGATCTAAATCTTTTAAAACGGTAATCATTAAATCAATCACTTTAGCCACTTTAATAAACACGACAGCGTCATGATCTTCAATGGCTTTTTTCATTTCTTCGTAGTCATCGCGAGCGGGAACAATCGCAACATGATCATCGCCATCCGCTAAAGCAATACCGAGCCTTGAAGCTGAACCGTTAAAGGATGAAATTCCAGGTACGGTTTTAATCTCCACTTCAGGGTGCAATTTTTGCATTAATTTCATCATATGAATAAACGTACTGTATAAAAGCGGGTCACCTTCTGTAACGAAAGCAACGTCTTTCCCTTCATTTAACTTTTGCCAAACCTTCTCGACCGTCCCATTCCATTCACGATCTAAAATTGTTTGGTCTTTCGTCATTGGAAAAACAAGGCCAAGCATTTCCTTCTCTTCAGGACGAATATATACTTCAACAATTCGATGCGCATAGCTCTTACTGCCTTTACGTTTTCGTGGATAGGCAATAACAGGTGACTCTTGAATAACGCGAAACGCTTTAACTGTAATTAACTCTGGATCTCCTGGACCAACGCCAAGACCGTATAATGTGCCGAGATTACTCATTCGTGACTTCCTTTCGTTGTGCCGTAATAATATAAATTGGATTAAGCGGAACAAAACGATTCATCCCTAAAATAGGCTTGCTCCGTGAAATTTGTGCATGCATGATCGACGTTTGAAAGCCAGCTTGTGCAAAAGCTTCATTCGCCCGGTACAAGTTCTCAATCGTAGCTGCATTGAGAACAATTCGTCCGCCTTCTTTCAAGCGATGACAGCATGTTTGGATCAAATCGACCATTTCGCCACCGGTTCCTCCGATGAAAATCGCATCCGGATCAGGGAAAGTTTCTAACCCGTGCGGTGCTTTTCCATGAATCGCTGTTAAATCAGTACGAAACTTGCGTTGATTTTGAAAACAATTGTCTAAATCTGGTTCGTTCTTTTCAATCGCAAAAACGTGCCCTTCTGGAGCCAGTTTCGCTGCTTCAATCGCCATCGAACCTGTACACGTTCCAACATCCCAAACAACACTATTTTTCTGCAGGTTTAATGCGTAAAGGCTTAACACACGAATTTCCTTTTTCGTAATTAATCCTTTGTCTGGCTTACGTTGTGAAAACTCCTCATCATCAATACCTAGCGTCCAATTTGGTCCATCGGCTACTTTTTTCAAAATCACAACATTTAACGAAGAAAACTCATGATTAACCATTTCTTCGAGTTCATACCAGCCTACCTTTTCGTTTTCCCCCTGCAAGTTTTCCGCGACAAATGCGCGGTACTCCGTCATACCGAAAGAAAGAAGATATTCGGCAATACGATTAGGACTATTCTCTTCATCCGTGAGTAACACCACTTTTGCTTTACCATCCATTCGCTGTGCCAATCCTTTTATACTTCGACCATGAACACTGACTAAATAAGCATCTTGCCAAGCCTCGCCCATTTTTGAAAAAGCAAGTTGGACAGAACTTAAATATGGATACACTTCTATATTCATTTTGCTAGAAAGATAGCCACCAATCCCGTAATAAAGCGGATCGCCTGAAGCTAAAACAACAGTTGGACGCGTTTCTTTTTGCAATCGCTCAACAATCGCTTTTAAACCACCCTTCACGACGACCTTCTCTCCTTGATAATTCGGGAAGAAAGATAACACCCTCTCACCACCAATAAGCACTTCGCTTTCTTCAATCCACTCGGCATATTGTGGCAACAAGCTTTCTTGACCGTTATCCCCGATCCCAATTAATTTCATCGATTGAGTCAATACCAACAGTCCTTCCTAATAATTGTCCCTTCATTGAATAAATCGCCGTTCCCATTTCTATTCCACCCTTGATATGGTGGAGTGACGAGTAGCAGCAAGCTTCACAAAGATGATCAAAGAATGCATCATGACCTTTCTCAGACATAAGCTCGCCGACCTGAGAAGCGGTATTCGCACTCACCACTTCTTCTACAAGCTCTTCACTAGCACCAACATCGCGTGCCAGCTCCGCGAGAAAGTCAAAATTAATTGGCGCACTTTTCGAATGAACCATCATGACGCCTTGCGCAACTTTTGAAAATTTCCCCATCATCCCAACAAGTGTGACTTTTTTGATTCCTTGTTTTTTGCATTGCTTTAATGAGAAACCGACAAAGTCACCCATTTCAATAAAAGCTTCCTCTTGTAAATCAGGAAGTAACCCCATCGCATATTTCTCACTGCGGCCACCTGTCGTTAAGACGAGATGCTCACAGCCACTTGCCTTGGCAACGCTTATCGCTTGCACAATACTTGCCATATAGGCAGAACTAGAAAAAGGAACTACGGTGCCTCTTGTCCCTAAAATCGAGATGCCACCTATAATTCCTAGTCGGCCGTTTAATGTTTTCTTCGCAATTTCTTCACCAGCCGGAACAGAAATAACGACTTTCACACCTCTATTAATCTGAAACTCTTCTAACGTCTGTTGAACAGTGGTTAATATCATTTTTCGCGGCACTGGGTTAATCGCCGCTTCACCGACTGGAACAGGAAGACCCGGCTTGGTCACACGACCAACACCGACTCCTCCGTCCAAAATAATGCCTGGCGTATCCAACCAACTCACTGTAGAAATAATAAGTGCTTGATGAGTCGCATCCGGATCATCACCAGCATCTTTAATCGTTTCACAACTCACTGAGTCTTTCTTGATTTCACATTTTTCTATTGTAAAAGTAGCGTCACGTCCAACAGGTAGATGAATGGTCGCATTTTCTTGCTCTTCACCGGTAATTAAAGCTGTTAAAGCTGCCTTCGTTACGGCTGTTGAACAGGCCCCTGTTGTATAGCCATGTCTCATTTCAGATGGGTCCTTCTTGGCTTTCTTTTGCATGATTTTATACCTGATCAGCTAAAAGAGAAATCGCATTTAACGCTGCTACTGTAACGGTACTTCCACCTTTCCGCCCAACATTCGTGATGAAAGGAACTTCCGTAATTTTAGCTAGCTCCTCTTTTGATTCTGCCGCAGAAACAAAGCCTACAGGCATTCCAATAATCAAATCCGGCTTAGCTATTCCTTCTTTAATCAAACGAATAAGTTCTAATAGAGCTGTTGGTGCATTCCCGATTGCATAAATGCCACCTTCGTTTTCACGTACAGCTTTTTGCATCGAAATAATTGCTCTTGTCGTGTTTTGGCGTTTAGCTTCAATCGTTACATCTTCGTCTGCAATATAACAATGCAGATCCCCACCATGCTTTTCGAAACGTTTTTTCCCAGTTCCACTTTCAATCATTTGCACGTCAGCAATCACATGTCTTCCTTTACGAATCGCTTCTACCCCAGCTTTAATGGCATCGGGGTGAATGATCACACTTTTTCCTAATTCGAAGTCTGCTGACGCATGGATAATACGGCGGACAATTTTCCATTCGTCTTCTGTAAAATCATGTGGCCCCATTTCTTCCGCAATGATGGCAAAACTATAGTCATAAATTTTGTCAGGATCAACTGTTAATGGTTTGAAATCTGTTTTGAAATCCATCGTATCTTCCTCCTAATTGTTGTTTAATTGTTGCTGTACGTCGCTAATCACATCTTCAAAGGTAGAATGCACATTTTGATAGTTGATGTTTGGACGAGCAATCATAATCGTCTCAATGCCACATTCCAAAGCAGCTTCCAGCTTCTCATCAACCGAACCGACTTTGCCACTTTCCTTCGTAATCATCAAGGTAACATTATATTGTTTGTAAAGTGCTTTATTTAACTCCTTTGAAAACGGACCTTGAATCGCGACGATATTTTTTTGTTCAACGCCAAGTTCCGCGCATTTTTCCATATTATCGATACGCGGCAGCATTCTCGCAATGAGTCTAGTATCCTCAAGACCCACTAATTCTTTTGCAAAAATCTCTAACGTTTTACTACCTGTTGTTAGCATGATAACGCCCCGCTTTGTTGCGGCAAGCTTGGCTGCTTCAGCATAATCATTAACAAGAATTAATTTATCATCTTGGAACCGTTGACTTTCTCGTTCATAGCGAATATAAGGAACATTCGCTTCTTTCGCTCCTTGGAGTGCATTTTTCGAAGCTTCTTCAGCAAACGGGTGACTTGCATCGACGACCGCTTGAAATCCTTTTTCAACAATGAGCGACGCCATATCAACTGCCGTTAGCCGCCCAATTTGAGTGTCTATTCCCGCATCCTGCAAACTTTTCGCTGCTGGTTCCGTCACTACTGTTGCCAAAACTTGCAAACCCGCCTGCTTCATTTCAATCGCTAATTCCCTCGCATCACTTGTGCCCGCCAAGAACAAAATCATTTTGACTTCTCCACCTCGTGGACATGATCATGGTCGTGATGATGATGGTCGTGGTCATGGTCATGGTCGTGATGATGATGATGATCATGGTCATGGTCGTGATGATGGTGATGATGTGCGTGACCATGCTCCTCCGCAAATAAACGATAGTTTTCTAAATCACGAGCTCCACTCGATTTTCCTTCGATCGCTTCCGTTACACGTTCTTTCAAGATCGTTTGTAGTTTCGGATGGTAGCCAAAGTATTCGGCTAAGACAAATTCCTGCTCGGGATATTGCTGTTGATAGCCCGACACCATCTTCTCCATTCGCTCCATTAAAATGCCAGTAAACAGGAAGTACGGTAACATCACCACTTTTTTTGCACCTAGCTTTATACAACGTTCGATTCCTTCATCCACTAGTGGAGCCGTCACACCCATGAAAGCACTTTCGACCCATTTAACATTTAACTTTTCCCAAAGCAAACGGGAGATTTTATAAAAATCACTATTCGCATCCGCGTGACTGCCACCACGACCAATTAACAAAATAGCCGTGTCAGTATGCTCAGCAGACGTATCCAAACCTACTTCCTCAAGACGATCCGTTAAAATCGATAATACTTCTTGATGAACACCAATCGTTTGTCCATATGTAAATTGAACATCTGGATACTTCGTCTTGCCATCCTCGACTTCAGCTGGAATATGCAGTTTTGAATGACCTGCATGCAGCAAAATAATCGGAATGACAATGACTTCTGTAGCCCCTCTGTTTACGCAATTGTCAATCCCTTGTGATATAGTAGGCGACGCAAATTCAAGGAAACATGTTTCAATGAGTAAGCGATCATCCATAGTTGGAATTAATTGTTCAATAAACGCCCTCACTTCTTTATTTCCGGCCTCTAATCGGCTTCCATGTCCAACAAATAATACTGCTTTCATTCGCTATTCTCCCCCTCTTTATTAATCTCCGCATGGTGCTGGCTCTATTTTAATTTTTGGAGCCATATCTTGATATTGATAGCCTTGAATCTTTTTCACACGCTTGAAATATTTAAACAGTCGTTCATTTGGATGCGCGTTTTGTTTGTATTCCTCAACTATATTCGTAATTAATTCGACGAGACGATCTGGTTCGATTCCTTCTGCAACTGGCTGACCTGGATGAGCGGTTCGACCGACTGGCTTTGCACCTAAAAATAAATCAAATTTCCCTTTACGGAAAACGATTCCAATATCGTCAATTACTGCTGTATAACAAGCCATGCCACATCCGTTAAACCCGATGTTAAGCTCCTTCGGCATCTCGATTCCACCAAGCACTTGCTGTAGTTCATCTGCGTAAGGAATCGATTCTGCTTTTTCACCATCACAGAAGTCGCATGCTTTCAGCGTAACAACATCACCGATTGGAGACAGCAAGAAGCCGACTGATTGCAACTTTTCCATAATGCTATCTGGTTCAGTTGTTGGAATTTTTAAAATGATTTTGTGATTCGGCGTGTATTCCATCGTTCCTTTTTCACCAACGACTTCCGCGAGCATCATCATTTGTCTTGGTGTAAATTGCTTATTCGCCACACCCGGACTAACAGCTAGTTCAAACAACGATTCCATTTCTTGTTGAACTAATGGTGGAGTGATAGACTGCGCAGCGCTTTGACCGGACACTCTCGACAAAGCTTCCATCGCTATTTCAAAAGATGTACTCTTTTTCTCAGGCGCAGGCGCTTTCGTCAACAAACCGACAGCCGCTTCTTCATAAGAGCCCTGTGTTAGGCCCGTTTCTTGATCCATCGCCCATGGTTCTGCTTCTTTTTGTAAACGTTGATGCGGTTTCAATGGTTGCTTTTCTGCATTCAGCGTATACTTTCTTTGATAGCCACGAGGTGTAATCATTTTATTGTCATATAAGAACGTCGATGAATTCCCAATCACAACGGTTGTGAGCATACCAATATCATGATTCAACATTTCCGCTAGATTCGTAATCACAATATCCTGACGCTCACGATATGCACTTTTCACTAGCCCTACTGGGGTTTCTGGTGAACGATATTTAAGTAGAATTCTCTGCGTTTCAACAATTTGTCTTGTTCGCCGACCACTTCGTGGATTATAAAGCGCAATGACAAAATCGGCCTGTGCCGCTGCTTCAACTCGTTTGGCAATAAGATCCCACGGTGTTAAGTGATCACTAAGGCTGATTGTACAAGAATCATGCATAATAGGTGCACCCAGCAACGATGCACAAGAGTTAATCGCTGAGATGCCCGGAATAATTTCGATTTCAACGCCTGTTTCTTCTTTCCAGCCCTTTTCGATCAAAACCTCATACACAAGACCTGCCATTCCATAAACCCCTGCATCACCACTTGAAATGACCGCCACTTTCTTGCCATTTTCCGCTTGTTTTACTGCTTCTTGTGCTCTCGATACTTCTTCGGTCATTCCCGTACTGATAACCGTTTGATCTGTCAATAAGTCTTGAATCAGTTCCACATACGTTTTGTAACCAATAATGAAATCACTTTCTTGAAGCGCTTCTACAGCCCGCGTCGTAATATGTTTAAAGTCTCCTGGACCAAATCCAACAACAAATAGTTTCCCTTTTTGTTCCATACAAACATCTCCTTTCATAATTTGTAACAGGATTCTACTTTTTCTTTGAAATCCCTACAAGAGCAGAAGCAGCTGGATTAGGCGACATTTCTCCATTCACAAATTGATACACTTTATGCGTTTCAAGAATAGGTTCGTGCATATCCCGAACAATTTGACGACCAATTTCAGGTGAATCTACTCGATACCAAGTACCCTCTGGATAAGCAATGACAACACAAGCATCTTTACATCTTCCGTTACAACGAGTTCTTGTCGTATGAACCTCTTCATCTAACCCTAGTAAACCAATTTCATCACGAACAGCTTGCGTCACTTCTTCGCCGCCCTTTCTCATACAACTACTCCCGTTGCAGATGAACAGATGAGACTTTGTCCCTTTTAAATTCCATGTTGTCATTTTTTCCTCCTAATGGTTGGAGGGAAATAAAAAAAACCTTCACTCTAAAGAGTCAAGGTTTAAGAAGCATCGTTAATCGAATGAAACAGCAAAAAATGCCAGTCCACACGCTTAATAGCCTCAACCATTCCCTCCGAAAAGTATCGTTCACATTTAAAAGCAGGTCTCCTGGCTTACGCTTCTATTTACTCTTGTCCCTTCCCAGTTTTTAAACCAGTGGTTTTTGACAATTTCATCAGCGTTACAGTAGCGGGGGCTGCATCGGACTTTCACCGATTTCCCTATTATCCCGAGCATGACGCTTCGGGCACTTTTAAATTAATTATTTAATTTTCATTCTTCCATATAAAAATCCAATATTTCTTAACTTAATATAATAATACAATACTTATCATATAATACCTTTCCAAAATTATAAACAGATAAATAATCTTTGAATGTTCACTATACGTGTTTATGGATCAAATTTAAAGGGATTAAATGAATTATTTAACAAACTATTTTTAGTGCAAAATAAAGGGATTATATTTATTCCTTTTGGAAATACTACAATTCGAGCTAAAAACATTTGATGTGGTATCTAGATGGGGGGTGAGAAAGATGGGAAATAGCAAAAAAAGTAATAGAGGCAAAAAAGCTCCTAGTGTAACTCCTCAAGGTTACGGAGATACGGAATTCGCTGAAGAGCCAAAAAGCAAACTGGAAAACGCAGCTAAAAAGAAAAACACAAAATAAATAGAAGCAATCGGCGAATCGCCGATTGCTTCTATTTTTAAGTTGCAGTCCAAGCAAACCACAAATTAATATTGTAACCGAGTTAGCTTTTCTTCTTTACGTCAATTGCCTCTATCTTTAAGGAAGCCCGCTATCCAAATACAACAATTTGATTAATTTGAAGAAGTCTCTTCTATCGTACTTTCCAAATATGTGACTAATTTATCTTTATAAGATAGGAATCCTTTGTATTCGGTGATATCGTCAGCCATGGTAACCAATATATTATTTAATTGTTTCGTCCACTGAGGGTTTTTAGCTATTTCATCTAGTCTAATTAAATGTGTGTGAATACTAAACAAAATTCCATTGCTGCGCGGAAGTCGAAAGAGTTTTTGATCTTCTACTCTGAAATAAACCAATTCTCCTGCATTTTCACTTGTTACGTTATCTTTTTTTACTCCCCATTCATCAAATGCTTCAGGAGATGAATCAAGAATTGGCTCAACAGTCACTGTCCAGTTAAATCGAGTCCACGGCTTTCCAGGTTCCATTCTCATGATAAAATTACGAATTTTCTCAGCTAAACCGCTTGTCGTAAAACGTGATGGCACAGGAAAATGAATAGACATAAAATCCATCCCGAAATCGAAATTAAGCGACCAATTGGCCGGAAAACATAATTGTCCAGCGTCTAAGTACAGATCTCCATCTCTTTGTGCAAGATAAATCAAATCTGCTTGAACATGGCGGCCTATAAAGTCTAACGGCTCATACGGTAAAGTTGAATTATCTCCGAAAGTAAAAGATTGTTCTTCTCCAAGTATGTGATTTTGGAATGTCCACTCATTTCCGTTTTTAACAACACTGAAATAGTGTGGAAAAATGGATGCCATTTCATCCATAGTCATCTCTAAAATTTCCCATTGTGCTTCAAAAGAATGCGGAGCAGATTGATACGTTTGCTCTTTTCTGGTGTCTAGAAGTTCCCTTTTCAGTTTGATTTCTTCAACATATTCAGGAGTAATATCAAGCATAATTGGGGGCTCTAGTGGTTTGGAATTATTAGAAAAGTCATGCGTGTCTCCCTTAAACGGCCATGGGAAACGGTCTGCTATAGGCCGATTTGGAACTTTCACGACTTTTATAGGGGTAGGAGTAGCTTTATCCATTCTTTTTTTCCTCCTTCATAAAATATAAGTGTTTTTTAGAAAACGATAGACATTCTACAAGGAATAGCTCCTTATAGAATGTCTTATCATTACATTATCGGTATATTTTTTTTGTAACTACAGCTGTAACTCAACCTTTAATGAGTCGTTGCATTTCTGCCGCAACTGCTTTTTTGTCGTCTGCACCTGTGATGCCCCCGCCTACGATAACAAGATCTGGTTGTGCTTCAATAACACCTGGAAGTGTTTCTAATTTAATGCCGCCTGCTACAGCTGTTTTCGCATTTTTCACGACACTTTTGATTGTTTTAAGTTGTTCAAACGGTGTTTCACCTGCAGCTTGAAGATCGTAACCTGTATGCACACAGATGTAATCTACGCCAAGTGCGTCTACTTCTTGTGCGCGTTTTGCAAGGTCTTTAATGTTGATCATGTCGATCAAGATTTCAGAACCGTGTTTTTTCGCTTCTTCTACAGCACCTTTAATTGTTGCATCATCTGTTGCGCCAAGAACTGTTACGATACCTGCGCCTGCTTCTGATGCTTTCATTACTTCATAACCGCCCGCGTCCATAACTTTCAAGTCCGCAAGAACTGTTAAGTTAGGGAATGCTTCTTTCATTTCTTTTACAGCACGAAGGCCTTCGTTAATAACAACGGGTGTGCCGATTTCAACGACATCAATGAATTGTTCTACTTCTTTCACGACAGCGATACCTTCTGGGATGTTGACAAGATCAAGTGCTAATTGTAATTTCATGAATATGTCACTCCTTCTAATTGATTTGTTAGTTTTTTACTAATTTAATGCTACACTCATTGTGATCCAACTTTTCTTTTCGTCAATTGCCTCTGCCTTTCCGGCCAAGATTAGAGTTACGATTTGCCCCTTTCATTGGATCTTCCCCATCAGCAAATTCTACAGAGTAATCTGCTTCCGCAACATTTTTTTTCGGGGTCTTAGCATATTTTTCTACAGCATTTCTTTCAGCTTTACGCTTAACCATCTAATCATCTCCCTTTCGATTATAATGAACCACCGATAGCTTTCCCGGTTCTTACGTTCATATTCACTCGAGAAATGAAAGGATGCCACTCTCATGTCTGTTTGTAAAACAAATAAAAACAACGCAAGTCTCCATACACTGAAACCCGCACTGTTTTTGATTTTGCCCTTACAACTTCTGGAAATAATTGATTATAAATCTTTAACTTTTGGTAAACAAACAAAAAATGTTCCCTTATTATCTCTTTAAATGCTTTTACAGCAGCTTTCGCTAACACCTGCAGCACCAAATACAACAATTCTTTCGTCATATCCGTACAGCTCCATTTCATAAGAAAAAGCCGCCTCAAGAGATTCCTCGTTGAGACGGCTTTCATTCATCTTACATTTAAAAGTGGTTCGTTTAAATTAAGCTGTAACTGCACCTTTAATGAGTCGTTGCATTTCTGCCGCAACTGCTTGTTTGTCGTCTGCGCCTGTGATGCCGCCGCCTACGATAACAAGATCCGGTTGTGCTGCAATAACACCTGGAAGTGTTTCCAATTTAATGCCGCCTGCTACTGCTGTTTTCGCATTTTTCACGACACTTTTGATTGTGTTAAGTTGTTCAAACGGTGTTTCACCTGCAGCTTGAAGATCGTAACCTGTATGTACACANNNGCTACCATTACTTCATAACCGCCTGCATCCATTACTTTCAAGTCTGCAAGAACTGTTAAGTTAGGGAATGCTTCTTTCATTTCTTTTACTGCACGAAGGCCTTCGTTAATAATAACCGGTGTGCCGATTTCAACGACATCAACGAATTGTTCTACTTCTTTAACTACTGCGATACCTTCTGGAATGTTGACAAGATCAAGTGCTAATTGTAATTTCATGGATATGTCTCTCCTTCTAATGGTTTGTTAGTTTTTTACTAATTTGATGCTATACTTATTATATGTGCCAATGTTTAGAAAATAAAGTACGCACTTTATTATCAAATAGTGTCAAGAAGTATACTATAAAATTTAATAAATGATTTCCTTCCTCATTTTAGATTTTCTAAGCTGATGATTGAGGATACACAAATATGAGCGATAGATGCAAAAAAACCACACCCGTCGTCCAACGGATGCAGTAAATGTGAGGGGGCCATCACTGACCCATAATGTAGTGTATACATGAGATTGACTTCCGAAACGGCATAAGCCCCCTATAGCTGCATAAACCGGAAATTTAGTCCAAGTGTGCCAAAATCAACATACTAATGTAAAAGACCTTCGAGCATCCGTGTAAAGCGTGCACGAAGGTCTTTTCTTTTACACTATGCTTACTTATACCGATGGCATTTCGTTAAAGAAAGCTACATCCTCGATAGGAAGACGTGTAGTCGGATGTCCAGGCTTCATTGCTTTACCGATAGCAATGAGCATAACCGACTCGTACTGTTCTGAGATGCCAAACGCTTCAACGAACTTTGTTTTATCGTACCCTCCCATCGGAACGGTGTCGTAACCTCTGGCTCGGGCGACAAGCATGAGCTGCATCGAAATAAGGCCTCCATCCGTGTATACGATTTGGCGAGCCACTTCAGGTGGCAAGCTTGAGTACGTGCCGACCGTACGCTCGATGAATGATTTAGCCGTATCCTCAGGCATAAAGCCTGATTCGACTGCCTGTCCGTAAATTTTCTCAGCTTTCTTGTAGCTTTCCACGTCGCCGAGCACAGCGATAACAGCCGACGCGTCGACTACCTGTTGTTGGTTGAACGCGATCGGCAGGAGCTTTTGCTTCAGCTCCGGTGTATCGATTACTAGAAAACGCCATGGTTGCAGATTCGAAGACGAAGGAGCCAATGTTGCTTGCTCCAGTATTTCGTTCATTTCTTCGCGCGAGATCTGCACTGATGGGTCATACGTACGAACGGAACGACGTTCCCGAATAACATCGAAGAAGGTTTGCTGTTCGATCGTATTGGTGGTTTGTGTATTTGACATTATAATTCCTCCAGTAATTGTATTTTACAACCTCCCTAAACCGACCATTTTAAGGAAATTTCTTATATAGCAAAGGTTTTAACCTTGGCGTGGAAATGGTGATAAAGGTGGTACTATCTCTATAGATTAAAATATTTTCTCTATCTCTTTTTCCTTATTCATCATAACAGATTTTTGGTAAGGATCAGAATTCAGTATTATTTTAATTCCATCCTACATTACTATTTCTTAACTGATTGAGCAAATGATGTGTTTGAAACCTTCTCGATACACATAATCAATAAATGTTTGTACTTTCGCTGGAATTGTTAAGTTCCATAATGGGAACGCGAAAAAAACTACATCGGCAGCTGTTAACACATCCATTGCTTTTTGTTTAGCAGCTAAAATACGTTACTCGACGTCTAATAAATCTTCTGCGTTTTGCATTTTTCCAAAAGCGTTGAATACGTCTTAACCGAAGTAAGGCATATCGTCTGCGAACACGTCGAAAGTTGTTACATTAA
Organism: Domibacillus aminovorans; assembly: GCF_001643235.1. GTDB lineage: Bacteria > Bacillota > Bacilli > Bacillales > Domibacillaceae > Domibacillus > Domibacillus aminovorans. The sequence goes on along the minus strand of NZ_LQWY01000030.1, from coordinate 5,586 downwards.
GACCTTGTACATCTTTTACTTCTTCCATAAATGTTTCATACATTTTGCTTGATACAGCTTCTGCAGCTGGACGGTTCGTTAATCGTTCGACTTTTTTGTTTTTTCAACACTTGTCACTTACAAAAGGAACGTATATTTGATTATAATGGACGTATAAAGTGAGGGGGGACTGACACCCTGGTATAATTAGGTGAAATATAGAAAATAGAGATGGTGATCGAACATGACGGTAGGGATCAATGAATCTGAGAGTTGTCCACTCTGCGGTAAAAGCAATCATTGCTGCAATTCTAAAGATAAATCAATAGGAATATGTTGGTGTCACGAAGAAGTCTTTCCAAAAGAGATTTTTGACCTAGTATCACCTGATCAATTAAGAAAAACGTGCATATGCAAAAACTGTCTAGAGCAGTTTAAGAAAAAAGGGTAGATAGACAAGTTTTTAAATTACATTAGGCATCTGGTCTAATCTTTGCTTGGGCATACGAAAAGACTCATTCAGTCATTCCTGGCATCATCATTCATGGCACTTTTAATGCCATTGCTATTATTCTTACTGCATTTGCGTAAATTACGAAAACATTCACCAAAAGGGCGTAAAGGCTAATTGCGTTTGTTCCGTTTAGTTTAGTTGGAGTAGAGATAATCGAGCCATTGAGCGACGACGGCTATACCAGCATGATGATTTATGTATTCTACATTCATTCCTTCGTCGGGGCATGATTGCTTGCCATAATAGCAACGTCTCTTGCTGGGCAATTTTGAGAAAAAAGCAGGAGTTATTACGGGTGCCGTCGTATTCAGTCACTGGATTCTTGATGCATGTCTTTTGCTACTTCCCACAGTTGATCGATATCTCCTTCCACTACTGTTGAAGTAGGTGTTAACTGATATTTTAATCCCTTTTCCTCTTTAGAATGAGGAAAAAGACGATTTTCTATGTTTTTTAAATGTATCCAGTTCATAAAAAAAGTATGATACGTTGATCTACAAGATGGTTTAGTATGTAATTTTACCAATGATTTTCATGTTTTCCGCATCCTTTGAAAAATCTTCATTTTCCTCATTTACCTAATCAATAAAAATAAAAGCAGGAGTCATACAGAACGAAGAAAATAAACCCAGAATAATTACAGCCTGCTTTCACATAATAAAAAAGCTTTTTCAAAACAAGAAGAAGGAGGAGGATGGTTAGTGAATAATCGAAACGGCATGCTTAGCTCTATGTTATCACTAGGTGCAATAGGTGCGGCTATTTTTGGAATAGCAAGAGGATTGCGCAGTGGAACTTTCCAGCCGTTCCTGCAAACCATTATGAGTTCCATGACTGGGTCCGCAGCCCAACAAGTTCCACAGGCTGCGCAGGGAATGATGAATGGACAGGCTACGCAGGGAATGATGAACGGACAGGCTACACAAAAAATGGCACAGCCCCTTCAAGGAATGATGAATAACCAAGCTTCTCAACAGCAATCATCAAATCAAACACCGAACAATGTCAAATAAAGTGTAAGTAATAAATCAAATTAAAACAGCTTAGCTTATAGACACGGCCTGTATCAAGGCCGTTCTATAAGCTTTTTATTTTTTCAATTAAGTATCCACCTTCCTCTTTTTATCCATACTAACGATATTCATCAAGGAAAGGTTGACGTCATGATACGCAAAATATTCGTGTCTGTTATTATTTTCTCTTTCTTTATCGTCGGTCTAGGCTGGTATTTGTTGATTACGCCCGCAAAAGATCTAAATAAAGTTTCCATCACGGCAGCTCCCAAACCAGTAGTCGTATTAGTAATCGATTCCCTAATGGATCAGCCGTTGAAAAAAGCAATGGATGAAGGGAAAGCGCCCGCACTCGAATTTTTAATGAAACATGGACAGTATCTTCCTGAAGTGGTCAGCTCTTACCCCACGATGTCCGTGACCATTGACAGTACTCTTTTAACAGGTACTTACGCTGATAAGCATAAGATCCCAGGTCTTAGCTGGTTTAAGCAAGATGAAAACCGTCTCATTAGTTATGGAGGCGGAAAAAGCGAAATGTGGAACCTCGGCATAAAAAATGTAGTAAGAGATGGCCTGATCGAGTTAAACGAGACGCATTTAAACAAGAGTACACCTACCATTTATGAGGAGCTGACGAAAAGTCATATTCAATCCGCTTCTATAAATGGTCTGATCCATCGTGGAGATCATACTCATCGTTTACATATTCCAACACTTGTTTCAGGGATGAACCTTTTGCCACACGACGTAGAAGTAAACGGACCGGCCCTTCTATCCATTGGGAGCTTGTCACAATTCAATCCGGAAAATGACCAGTATAATTATGTGTGGCAATCGATGGGCATCAATAATCAATTCACGTCAAATGAGCTGACATACTTCATTCAAAAAGATAAATTGCCTGCCTTCACTCTTGCCTATTTCCCGAACCTAGATCAGCAAGTTCATGAACATGGGCCAAAGGAACAGAAAGGGATTGAAGAAGTGGATAAACAGCTTCAGACGATTTTGAACGCCTACTCATCATGGGATGACGCGATTCAAAAAGCCATTTGGATTGTGCATGGCGACAGCGGGCAATCCGCTATTATAAAGGATCGCAATAAGGCGCTGATTGATTTAAACACGTTACTGGATGAATATACCTTTTGGAACCCGGATCAACCGTCTAACAAGGAACTGGCTTTAGCTGTCAATGAACGGATGGCGTACATTTATATACAAGATGAAAGGATTGAGATATCTGACATTACATCGAAATTAAAAACGGATTCCAGAATTGATTTTATTGCTTGGAAAAAGGACAATATCAGCCATGTACTGGCGGAAGGATCCGATAAACCATTTACCTTTTCACCTAACGGCCCATACACAGATCAGTATGGACAATCCTGGGATTTGAAAGGAGATCGTTCTGTTTTGGATTTATCCGTCAATGAACAAAATGAAATCAACTATGATGATTACCCTGATGCCCTTGCAAGACTATATGGAGCACTTCATTCACACGAAGGCCAATATATCATCGTTGATGCAAAACCCGGGTATGAATTTGTCGGAACACATAGCCCCAATCACGCTGGGGGAGCAGCTCATGGATCCTTACACAAAATAGATTCTGAGGTACCCCTGATTATCACGGGAACAGATCAGGCACCTAAGCACCAGCGGTTAGTCGATTTTAAAGACTGGCTAGTAGAACTGACAAAATAACGCCTATATTTTTTATAAGATGGAACAAAAGCGAGGATGATTTTGTTCCATCTTTATTTTGAATTCATAATAAGAGGAGGTAAATTTTGGATCAAACATGGCTTTCTATTATTCCATTTATGATCGTCATCGCGATGTCTATCTGGCTTAAAAATATCCTGCCCGGGCTTGTGGTAGGCATTCTCATTGGTTCCATAATCGTGTCAGGCGGATTGCTGGCTGGTATTGAGCAATCTGTTTCTTACATTGTTACAACCCTCTCAGATGAAACAAATATCAAAATCATCGGGTTTTTATATTTATTTAGCGGTCTCGTTGGAATGATGAATATTGCAGGCGGAATTAAAGGTTTTTCGGAGTGGGCTGGTACGAGGATTAAAACGGAAAGGAGCCTTCTGGTCTTTATTTGGATTACCATCCCTTTTACGTTCATGATGCCGATGTTTCGGATTATGATGATTGGACCGATTATTAAGTCCTTAATTAAAAAAATGCACCTCTCCAAGCAAAAAGTAGGGATGACACTCGATATTTCTACTGAGTCTGTCATCGTACTGCTGCCGGTTGCGACGGCTTTTGTCGGGTTTATGGTTTCTTTGGTTGAGGGTGGAATCAGTGGCCTTAACCTTGGCATGTCCCCTTATGAAGTGTTCTTATTAAGTATTTTGTTTAACTTTTATGCGATCGTTATGCTGCTTATTGGGATTGCGCAGACATTTTGGCCGCATAAAAGGACGGGCCTCAGCAATAAGAAAATCCATTCAGACCTTGAAGAAAAAGAACATGAGTTTCACCGGATGGGGATTAGGAAAGAATTATCGCTCGTTAAAGCGCAGCCATGGCATTTGATTTTCCCGGTATTTTTGCTGCTGGCACTTTCACTCTATCTGTTATGGCAGGACGGTATGACACAAGGAGCTAACACCATTTTTGAAGCCTTTTCAATGGCGGATGCTACATTTGTGATGCTGCTGGCTGTTTTTATTACTCTCGTATTAACGTTTATTTTTTACATAATCAGACGCGTAAAGATGAATGAAATTCTCTATCATTTTTACGATGGCAGCAATCAAATGATGGAAGCAATCAGCCTGCTCATTCTCATTTGGGCATTAACACTGGCTGCTGAGGATCTTGGTTTTTCCGTGTTTATCGGCGGCTCACTCGGAAGCTTTCTGCCTGCTTTTCTGACTCCTGCTACCGTTTTTGTGCTTGGTTCTATCGTCGGTTATTTTATTGGAAGCTCTTGGGGAACCTGGGGACTGTTTATGCCATTGGGAATTACACTGGCTGTTTCAACGAATGCATCCATTCCTTTAACAGTCGGCGCTGTCTTTGCAAGCGGCGCATTCGGGGCAATCACCTCCCCTCTTGGTGATACGACCATTACGACTGCCTCCATTTTGGATATGGACCTTGTTGACTATGCCCGCTATAAATTGAAGGTTTCAGCTATTGGAGGAGTAATAGCAGCTGTATTATTTGTTGTAAGCAGCTTTTTCGTTTCTTGAAAAAGCTGCCGGCACACTTGCTGAAGGTTCATATAAAAACTCCCGCTATTGATTCGATAGCAGGAGTTTTTGTTTATTCAGTTCGATCCCTACACCGCCTTCAGCTTCCTCTTTATTATTATCGCAACATTTTCAAGAGTAATGACAACAGCAAGGATAAAATAGGTGATGGTTCCGATTTCCCTCATATCTAAATAAAAGCTGCTAGCCATGAACATGTCGTATCTGATTCCTCCGACTCCTGCAGCTGCTCCCGTGGCGATTGCTACCGCAAAGTTAATTTCAAAGCGGAGGAACGTCTAGGAAATCATATAAGTGATGGATGAAGAAATGACCGCTTGAAAGACAATTTGCCACCAATTGGCGCCGCTTGCCTGCAGGGCTTCAATCACTCCTTGATCCAATTTTTCGAATGACTCTGAATACGCCTTGATTTAGTAGCCGATGGAATGAAAGGTCATGCCAATTACTGCAGCTGAGCTCCTAAACCGGCGGCAACCGTGAATATCAGCACCCATAGCACAGTCGGCACCGCTCTAATAAAATCAACCATTCCCTTTATCATTATCAAAACCCGTTTTGATGACAGGTTCACAGCTGCCAGCAATCCAAAAAGGACAGCAATGATCGCGCCAAACAAAATGGTTAAAAAGAAAGGCAAGCCCGAGTGTTACAAATACTTGTTGAACCACCCGCCACTTAGAACGCTTAAGAGTTGCTTGAAGTGGGGGATTCCTAAGATCACCAACGTGTCCGTCAGTTATTGATTAGGCTATCCCCGCAGTTCCTGCGGTTAGAAGTCTTAATGCTTCATTTTTAAGATTTTGTCCTGCGTTAATATCTCTATCGTGAT
>NZ_LQWY01000029.1 GCF_001643235.1 Domibacillus aminovorans | reverse complement strand
CCCGAACGACGTAGCACTGGAACGATTCCTTGTTTCACGATTCGAAGAATACAACCAACGCTTAGCTACACGATGTCATATCGTTTTCGACACAGCACGTGCGGAGCTCGAAGCCAGATTCAAAACAACAAACTAAATGTCGGTCTATAAGAATAGGGATTCCGTCATATACACAAAATACTTGACGCTCCCCGTCAAAAATTTCGAGTTAAAAATAATACAAACGGTTTATAATATAGGTTATATGATTAAAGGAGAAGAATAAACCATCATGAAGTTTTTAAATAGTATCGGATGGAGAATTACGATTTGGCATTCGTTTATGTTTATGTTCATTTTATTCCTATTTAGCGTATTCTTATTTATTACATTTACTGATATGTTAACCAACAAAATTGATTCGATGCTGGCCAGAGAGGGAGGCATGATTGCCTATTCTATTAAGCAGGGATATCCGTCTTCCGAAATCGAAAATTATATGAATGGGTTGCCTGTTTCAGCAGGTGTTAAAAAAGAAGAGTTATACTGGCAAATCGAAAACGACCAGGGCAAAGTCATCGCAGCCTCACAAAATCTGCAGGGTCAACGTATCAACGTATCAGGAACTTTGAAGAAGATTGACGAAAATATCTTTAGCTGGGATCCTGAGCTGAATGGAATACCGCTTCGTGCGATGTCCCTACCACAGATATCACAAAATAAATTGACATACACAATTACGGTTGCTACATATGACAGGATACGGCATTTTGCCATCGATCAGTTGTGGAACATTATTATCATCTGCAATTTCGGATCTGTTGGAATTTCAATCGGGATGGGACGGCTTATTTCAAGAAAAACACTTCAGCCGATTCAGAAAATCATTACCGCTACGAATAAAATTACGGCCACGAATTTGCATGACAGGTTGCCAATTGAAGGACCAGAAGACGAATTGCAGATCTTAGCTAAAACTCTTAATGACATGATTAACCGATTAGAAAGCTCTTTCACCGAAATTCAGCAGTTTACTTCCGATGTTTCTCATGAACTTCGAACATCCTTAACGATTATTCGGGGAGAATTGGATGTCGCATTACATAGAAACAGATCAGAAGAGGAATATAGACGTGTGCTTCATACTGTTTTGGAAGAGGTTATTTATTTGTCTAATATGGCGGAAAAATTCTTATATTTATCGAAAAATACCTCTAATCCAAGTCAGATAGAGCGAAAAATAATAGACGGAACCCTCTTATTGCAATATGTTAGGAAGCATTTATTATCTTTAATTAAGAAAAAACAGATTGAATTATATTTTCACATACCGGATCCATTTATCCTATATGGGGATGAAGATCTCTTGCGAAGATTATTTATCAATCTAATCGAAAATGCTATTAAGTATACGCCTGAAGGCGGAACAGTGGAAATCAAGGCATACAGTAAAGGAACGTTTGTTCATATTGAAGTCATTGATCATGGGATCGGGATTCCTAAAGAACATTTACCTTTTATTTTTCATCGATTCTATCGTGTGGACGATTCACGTACAAGAAGTCAAGGGGGGACTGGATTGGGATTGTCTTTATGTAAATGGATCATAGAGGCTCACAAAGGAACGATTGAGGTTCATAGTAAACCGGATGAAGGAACTAGAGTAATTGTAGGATTGCTTGTTGATGTAGCTTTGAAATAAAGTATGATCAAATCGATACCAATAGCCTTGATTGCTTTGTCCCCGTCTCTCTCCTTCGATTCAGAGCATGAATCAATAGAAGAAAGAAATCAAAAATATATCCGTAGACACAATGAGTTAAGAAAAAAATGGCTTCCCGAGCGCTATGATCCATCAATTAATGATAAAAAATAAATGGCTCCTTGAATGAACTGCACCCCACTTGTTATACATATTTAACAAGTGGGGTGCAGTTTTTTTATAACTGTTAAACTTTATTAGAGAAACTTTCTTTTGGGTAAATTTAATTCACACAACTAACTGCAACTGTTCTACAACTGCTTGTGTATTGTAACAATAATGTTATTTCATTTTGTCGTGTTTCTTCTATTTTAAAGTTGTTAGCTTTTTAAGTGTTTCTTCCAAATATCAAATCAGTCTTGTTTTACTCATACTTCTTTTCACCTTTCTCTTCCCATTCAGGATCATCATTCTAATAATAAAAATCATCTTTTATATTTAATCTTTCTCCATTAATGATAACTATGTCCTCATTAAGCCACTGTACATCTGTGCAGTCTTCATCGTAATTGAAGTATATGTTTTTTCTTTCCTGATTGGCATATACAAATTCGCCTCTCATTTGATTACGACCTGTAGCACCGACCTCTTCAACAAGATACATCCAAATGGATGAATGGTTACTTGGAGAAGGAACTTATTCCCTTTGGCAAATCCTCTGGATCTTGTAGAAGACTGTTGAATGCTACTACGAGCAAAAGAATAACAGAAAACGAAATCAAGCCAATTTTGCATAAAAAAAGCCCGTTCGTAAAAGTGTACTTTTACGAACGGTGTCTCTTCAGATATAGGAGATATGGTACGATCGCTAATAATGTTATTCTCTAACAGTAAATTAATTTTTGTGGAGTTTAATTCCTTAGCGAAGAAGGTACGATGGTCCCCATGTTGACAGATTTATTTAATTCTCTTTAGCACCTGTGGACACGATCACGCTTCCATCTCTTCTTCCGCCTCAAGCATCGCAAAGTAGCTGCGCGTAGTCGCGCCCGGTTCAGTATTTTGAGTAAGCATATGTAAAGCATCTGCTACCTCAATGCGGCGATACGTTTCCGTTACACGTCCGTTAACAGTAATTGAATCACGTCTTTCTCGTAATTGCTCCAGTACTTCTGTAGAAAGACCTTCTGAGATCTTGAATGAGTCAGCAATATATTTTTCAGCTGCTTCACAACTGGTAATCTCGACATCATTATTTTCTACACGACCAGTCGGCGAATAAGCCAATGCGCTGACGATTCGATGTTTCGCACTATCTAACGTTTCTCTCAAAAAAGTAGGTTGTAGAGGCTCAATGTCTTCGACAAGCAGACGTGTAATGCCACGGTCATTAATCGCTTCCAAAATTTGTTCGGGATCGTCCTCCACCAAAACCTCTTTATGCGGTGGCCAAATGTCCAACCAATAATGAGTCATGTGTTGTTTTCCTACATGGAAGATAAAGAATTCAGGGTAAATAAACTGCTGCCCGGGCTCAGTACCAAGATTCGGGCGAAAAAAATCATAAAATCTTGTAAGCGCTGACATAAGCAGGGCACTTGCACCAATCCCGCCGCCAGCTTCTCGTACGACGACTCCAATGCGGTCATATTCATTGAAACCGGGTAAAATATCTTCCAATACAGCTTTCTGATTGTTCATTTTAAAATCGAAATCTTTAGAGCTCATAGCAGTTACAGTATGCATGATTTGATAATCCTCCTGTTCGTCTCTTGAAATATACGAATAAACATAATGATGGAACTGTTACATCGAAAAATTTGTTATTTAATAACAATAATTTAACATAAATTATAAGTCCTAATTTTCAGAAAATAAAGTACGCACTTTATTATCATATAGTTCTAAAATTATACTATTAAGGGGTAATAAGGGATTTTTTTATAAACAACGCTGATTTAAGTGTCGTAGTAGTCCATTTAGAAAAATGATTAAGACTTATTTTCAACAGCTACCTTTCTTTTCTTCATGATCAATCTATTTATTTGTTGCCTTGATGTAAGTTTGTATGATGTTGAATTTTTCCGAGGATTAACATGCAGATCGGTGCACTAATTGCTCCTACTCCAATAATTGTGAATGCAACGCCCCAATTAAATACGTCAAGAAAAAAGCCAAATACGAATGGAGCAAAGATAGTGACTGTAAATCCTAAGACTGATTGAACGCCTAATGCTAATGCAATGATATCAGGATCATTGATTTCGGTGACAGAAACGGTATAGATCGCCGTATCTGCAACGATTGTAAAGCCATAAATGAGTGCTAATAAAAGCATAAGAATGATTGGTAATTGAATGGACCAACCTATCATTAAAGAACAAATAATACTCATCATTAAAAATAGATTTGCAGAATTCACTCTACCAAGATGATCGGAAATTCTTCCTCCTGTGTATGTAGCGATTCCTCCAATCATTATGACAAACGCACCCATAATATTTCCATATTTCATCGCTGTTTCTTCTGTATACCCATGCTGCAAAAAATAAAATACGAGAAATGGGCCTATCCATGCCCACATGGCATATAATTCCCAAGAGTGCCCCGCATACCCCCCATTTATAAGAAGGTTCGTTTTATTAAACACTTGCTTTATTTTCTTCCAATTTAGATGAGTACCTTGTCCCTCTATTGGTGGTAATTTTAGTGAAAAGAAAATGATGCTTGCAATTAAACAAAAAATAGATGTAAGGAGAACAACACCCCGCCAACCAAGTACCTCTATAAACAATCCAGATACAAACAATGAAAACCCCGAACCGATCACGAACGAACCCGCATATACACCGAGCACCTTCCCTCTTTGATGTGAAGGCGCAATATGTGAAAGGATGCGTATCCCGGGTACGTATATACCTGCAATTCCAATACCGCTTATAGTCCTAAGTATGAGTGTTGACCAAAAGCCTTGAGCGAAGAAACTTAAAATCAGCCCAGTTATTCCTGCAATGATCGTTCCATAAACCAAGAAGCTTTTAGGATTATATTTTTCACTTGAAAAGCTATAAAACAGAATCGAGATTACGTAACCAAGTTGAAAAAATGCAATAATCAATCCAGATTGCATTGGAGTCAGTCCCCACTCTTGTTCAACAACAGGAAGAATTGCAGAAAAATTAAACCAGACTTGCATTGCTAGAAACTGAGCGATAGACATCCACCATAAAACTTTTGTATTCATCATTAAAATCCCACCATCTCCTTGAGTATATTGTTAAAACATTTATATGAAAAAGCTAATAATGCATTCTTAATTAGAATAAGAGGCTTTACATGCAAAAACTTGCTATCCTCTAAATTTTAAAATTTATAAGGTTATCACACGACACCGAAATTCCTAAAATAGGATATGATAAGTTGTGCCTCAGCTATTAACTTGGTTAAATAACTTTATCAAGTGAAAAAGTCGAATTATTATGACAATAATTAATTTTCCGAAAATTAAATACTCAACTACCCTCAACGTTCTAGTGCTGAAATGCATCCTTTGAGTTTGATTCAGTTGCAAATGATGTCATTCAATCTCATCCTTTAATCAAAATCTTTTGATGTAAATATCATATGCTAAACAAAATCTTTTTACAAGAAATTAATCAATTTTTTTTGATAAAGGCATTTACTTATATAAGGACTCTTGAGAAGATCAAGAAAAGAAAAGACATCTTTGTATTCAAGTGTAAAAATAATGACTGTTCCTATTATCAGAAGAATTTGAACGGAATATCTCGAAAGTTTCAACGTATATCGATCCTTTAAAGAAAGCTAAAATGAACATTAAAGATGCGTTAAATCAGATAAATCAGATCTAAAAGAAATAGCAGTACTTCATCGACAAGGGTTCAATTTCTTTATATCCATGAAAGAAGATTGCATAATAATTTAAAAGGTGAGGAGAGATATCTCCTCACCTTTTAAATTATTTTACAAATTCTTTTAGTTTTGTTAGAGCTTCTTCATACTCTTCTTTCTTCAAACTTACATAGCCTACTTCTTCAGATAAAGTTCCCATGTTTGTAAGAGCAAATTCAACATAATCATACACTTGAGGATTTTCTTGAAGGGAGTCATTACGTACATAGAAATACATTGGACGTGAAAGTGGCTCGTATTCTCCCGTCATGATGGTCTCATGATTAGGAGTAACAGCTTTGCCCTTGCCATTTACGACTGGAACAACCTTTAAATTATCTTTATTTTTCACATAATAGGCAAATCCAAAGTATCCAATGGCATTTTTATCACTCATAACACCCTCTACAAGGACATTATCATCCTCTGACATCGTTGCATCTCCACGGATTTTTTTCTTCTCTAAAACAGCTTCATCGAAATAATCATATGTTCCGGAATCAGAACCGGGGCTATAAAATGCAATCGATTCTTCTGGCCAGCCCTCACGAACGTCAGCCCACGTCTGGACATCCTCACTGTCGAGCCATAGTTTTTGTAATTGATCTACTGTAAGCTGGTCTACAAAATCATTTTCCTTATTTACAACGACTGAAAGACCATCATAAGCAATTTCAAACTCGGTATATTCGATCTGATTTTCTTCCAGTCGCTGAATTTCTTCTTCTGTAAGAGGACGGGAAGCGTTACTGATATCTGTTTCTCCATTAATAAACTTTTCAAACCCTCCACCAGTGCCTGACACGAAAACAGGTGCGTCAACCTCGGGCTGCACCATTGTATAATCTTCAGATACAGCTTCCATAATTGGAAACACAGTCGATGAGCCGTCAATTCTTACTGAACCAGATAATCCAGTAGATGATTCTGCATTTCCAGATACTGTACGTCCATTTTCGGTTCCGCATGCTCCTAATAAAAGCGCAGTAGAAATAATTAGAGGAAATAGAACAGATTTCATCTTCATTTTTGGAACTCCCCCGAATAGATTATTTGATTTTATTTGCCGCAAAGAAGATATTCTTTAAATTACCCCTGCCGTATCCTATCAGATCAGCCTTAAATAATTAGCAGCAACCGCCTGCGCCAACCAGCACGAAGCCTGCTCCTTCAGGAGAATCCTGCTTATCAAGTGTTACTTCTGCTACAACAGATTTGATCTCCGGATCGAGTGCCACCTGAATGCCATTAATCGTTTGAATTTCATCTGATTCCTGTGGTGGATCAAGTGATAATCCAACCTGTGGTCCGCAGCAACCGCCACTGATTCCATAAAGACGGATGTTGCTCACGTTTCTTTCCTGGAAAATGCCTTCTAACATTTGTTTTGCTGCATCTGTAATATTCATTTAAAATCCTCCTCTGTTTTTGTTACGCTTCCGGATAAAGCCGTGCCAGTGTGCCTTTCAGTGCCGGTTTCACCTTGATTTTTGGACGAGCTGCCTGCGCCTTTGCTTCCGCCTCTTCAATCGTATTTGCTTCGCCAAGCGCCAGCAGTGTGCCAATCGCGACTGTACCTGTGCGATTGCTACCTCCTGCGCAATGAAAATATACTTTTTTTCCTTCTTTGTACGCACTGACGACAAGATCAATGGCTTTTTTCACCGATTCATCTTGCTGATCAGCATCATCCACGATTGGGCTGTGTACACGATTTTCGTGTGTATAATCCTCTTTTGCTTCTGCTCGTAAATCGACAGAAATGTCTGCCTTTTCATTTTCAATCACGTTCAATGCGTCATCCGCACCGCCGATAAAAATACGGTCTTCGATTAATGCTTGATAATTTTTTGTTGTCATTCTGATTCCACCTCAATCAGCTTTTGTTTTATGCGTTAATAAATTCTTTCAGGCTGTCATAGCCAATTTTCTCTTCATGCAGCCATGGGATGACCGCACATTGCGGTGCTAACTCTTCTTTCACTTTTTTGATCCACTTTGCTTCTGAAACAACACGCCCTTTTAAAACAGGGTCTTCTGTCTGTGTCGCGTATAAGCTCTGATTAATGACCCACCATTTTGGATCAATCTGTGCCCGTTTCAAGTCTTCCTGCAGCCTTCCTGCTTCCAGCACCGGTGTCGCTTCCGCTAATGTGACAATCACGACGCCGGTTTCTTCCGGATTGCGCAGCCGTGGAAGCAGTTTTTTCACACTTTCCGGCACATCGCCGGTCGAACGGCTCATTTCTTTGTGGTACGCTTCCGTTGAATCAAGCAAGAGCAGCGTATGGCCGGTTGGCGCCGTATCGATCACGACAATTTCATTCTCCGATTTCTCTACAACATCCGCAAAGGCCCGGAACAGTGCGATTTCTTCTGTACAAGGAGATTCCAGATCTTCTTTTAAATAGGCAAGCCCTTCTTCATCAAGCTCTTTTCCTGCTGTTGAAAGTACTTCTTGTTTGTATTTTTCTACCTCTACCACCGGATTAATGCTGCTGATGGACAGGCTGTTTTTGGTTGATCCATCTTTAAACGTGTAGTCCAAATGCGCTGCTGGATCGGTTGTCGTTAAATGAACGCTATGTCCTTTTTCAGCAAGGCCAACGGCAATCGCAGAGGCAATCGATGTTTTGCCGACGCCTCCTTTTCCCATCGTAAAAATAACCCGTGTGTTTTTCGCTGAAAAATCGTCTATCACCTTATTTAAGCCCGGAAGGTGAATGGCTTCTGGATCGGTGCTTTCCTCTAAGGTAGTTACCGTGTAAGAGCTGAACAAGTGGCGTAGGTTCTCTATACCGGTTAACGAATACGACACAAACGGCAGCGAAAACGTCACAACCTGCTTTAACGATTCGGGTGTTTCTTTCAATGCACGGTGCTGGCGCTTATAAAACGCGGTTGACACGGCATCATTCGAACAATGTGTCTGAAGAAGGCCATTGATGATTAACTGCTGGTTTTGAATCCCGATCTCTTTCAGCTCCAGTGAAGCGCGGTTCGCCTCTACTAATGAGGATACATCCGGACGCGATATAAGAATCAGTGTTGTTTTCGCCGGATCAGACAAATAATCCACAGCTTTCGCATACAGCTCTTTTTTCTCACCCAGACCGGACAGCGGGCCTAAACAGGATGCGCCATGTGTGCTTTCTTTCAGGAAACCGGTCCATGCAGTTGGAAGCTGCAGCAAACGAAGCGTATGGCCTGTTGGGGCTGTATCAAACAGCACATGATCATAGCGCGTAAAGATCTCTTCATCAGACAGAAGGTGAGAAAACTCATCGAACGCGGCAATTTCAACCGTACAAGCACCAGACAACTGTTCTTCCATTGTCGATATAACGGAATCTGGCAGCCTGCCGCGGTAAGGACCGACTACTTTTTCACGGTATGCGCGCGCAGCTTCCTCTGGATCAAGGTTGCAGGCAAACAGATTCTTCACACTCGGAACCGCGACTGGATCACCCGTCAATTCGATTTCTAGCACATCCTGCAAATTAGATGCCGGATCGGTGCTGACAAGCAATACTTTTTTTCCCTGATCCGCGAGTGCTACGGCTGTGGCACAGGCAGTGGAGGTTTTGCCAACACCGCCTTTTCCGGTAAAAAACAAAAACGGCGTCACTACATTATTTTTCGGGTTAAATGTCTGATACACGCAAGTTCCTCCTTATAGATCAAACTTCAATGGAACCCGTATACGGGGCTTTTCCTGCAGTTCATCTGCTTTCACATCGAGCCATTCCGCCAGCTCTTCATTCGCTGGATATGTTCCCACTTTCATGATTTCACCATTTAGAAGCGTAACAGGCAACGCATCTGGACCTTTTTCGTGAAGGATCTGGTTCACCGCTTCATTGTCTGCAAAAGCACCCGGGTCATTGGCCAGGTTATAGCGTTTAATATCAAATTCCTTTTGTTCGAGTGAATAAACAGCCGATGCCACGCGTGTCAGTTCAGGATCAACACTTGGTCCACATACACCTGTGGAACAGCACATTGCCGGATCAAAAATTTCAACTTTCTTCATTCTTCACAATCCCTTCATTAAGATATAATCATGTACTTATATAATGTTTATGTAGAAAGCCGAGAGAAGTTCTCACGGCTTTCTCTGTTTATATTATTCGCCCGTTTTCACAAAACGTTCGATACGTTCACTAATTTCGTCACGAACACGCTGGAAGAACACCCATTTTTCTTCTTCTGTTCCTTCGGCCTTCGCAGGATCATCAAATCCCCAATGAACACGTTTAATGTGAGGAGGTGTAACCGGACAGTTATCGGCCGCATGGCCGCACAGTGTCACGATTAAATCAGCATTATTTAGAATGTCAGGATCAATAACATCCGATGTTTGATTCGAAATATCAATGCCTGCTTCATTCATAGCTTTTACGGCATTTGGGTTCAACCCATGTGCTTCTAAGCCTGCACTCTTTACTTCCCACTCATCACTTAGATGTTTTTTTGCCCATCCTTCTGCCATCTGGCTGCGGCAAGAATTTCCTGTGCATAAGAAATAAATGGTTTTTTTAGACATAACAGTAATCTCCTATTCCATTCAATTTGATGTTTTAATATTTAATGAATAAGCAGTAACCATAGATACAGCCCAACTAACGTGATAAACAAGGTTGGGATGGTTAAGATGATACCTGTTTTAAAGTACGTACCCCATGAAATCTTGACCCCTTTTAAGCTAAGAACGTGAAGCCACAATAAAGTAGCAAGCGATCCGATTGGTGTAATCTTTGGACCTAAATCCGATCCAACGACGTTCGCGTAAATTAAGGCTTCCCTGATCATTGGGGATGTAGCCGTATCCGAAATCGCAAGTGCGTTGATCATCACGGTTGGCATATTATTCATAATCGACGATAAAATAGCGGCGATAAAGCCCATGCCGATTGTTGCAGCGAATAATCCTTGTTCCGCCGTTGACTGAATGACATCCGCAAGAACAGACGTTAATCCTGCATTGCGCAGGCCGTAAACGACCACATACATGCCGATGGAGAAGAACACAATCGCCCATGGTGCCCCTTTGATGACATTTTTCGTGTGAACAGCCGGACTTTTTCGGGCCATAGTCAAAAAGAACAGCGCGACTATGCTGGCGATAATGGAAACAGGAACATTCAGGAATTCACTGACAAAATAACCAATCAGCAGGATTCCGAGTACAAGCCAGGACAAACGAAACATCTTATGGTCTTTAATTGCCTCATCCGGTGCTTTTAACATGGACATGTCATATTGTTTCGGAATGCTTTTGCGGAAATAAAGATATAACACTGTGATACTGGCCACTAATGAAAATAAGTTCGGCACAATCATCCGGGACGCATATTCAGCAAATCCAATGTTAAAATAGTCGGCCGAAACGATATTCACCAGGTTACTGACGATTAACGGCAGTGCTGTTGTATCTGCGATAAATCCACTTGCGATAATAAAAGGAAAAACCATCTTTTCTTCAAATTTCAAGTTACGGACCATCGCGAGAACAATTGGCGTTAAAATTAGTGCAGCCCCATCATTCGCAAAGAAGGCTGCGACTAAAGCGCCTAGTATGGACACATACACAAACATTTTGACGCCATTTCCTTTGGCCATGCGGGCCATATGTAGAGCCGACCATTCAAAGAAACCAATCTCATCCAAGATGAGGGAAATAATAATGATAGCAATAAACGCCAATGTGGCATTCCAAACAATCGATGTTACATCGATGACGTCACCAAAGTCTACAACCCCTGCCAATAAGGCAACCACAGCTCCAATACAAGCTGACCAGCCAATGGATAAATTCTTCGGCTGCCAAATGACAAAGATGAGCGTGACAAGAAAAATGACTGATGCTGTTATGACAGAAAACAAACGTCTTACTCCTCTCTATTCACAGGAAATACGTAATCCCTGTGCTTCCAGTTCAACTAATCGTTCCTTTTGATCCGGAAGGTGTTGTAATAATTCTTCGATTAAAAGAGCGCAGTCGTGATCCCGATTAAAAGAATAGAAAATCCATTGCTTTTTCCGGCTTTCCTTTACCAGACCAATATCTTTTAGTTTGCGCAAATGCTGGCTAATGGCTGGCTGGCTCATATTAAAAATCTCAACAAATTCACATACACAGAAATCCTGCGCTTGAAGCATTTTCATCATCGTAAGGCGTGTCTTATCTCCGAGCAGCTTCATAATTTGAGACACTTCCTGCATATCAAGCTTTGTATCAATACTCATGTATTCTCCCCCTTTCAGCATCAGTATATAATGATTTAATTATATAAGTAAATACTTTTATTGAAAAGTTTTGTTTATTTCTTGCAAAAAGATTTTGTTCAGCATATGATATTTACATCAAAACATTTTGATTAAAGGATGAGATTGAATGACATCATTTGCAACCAAATCAAGCTCAATAGACATATTTCAGCATTATGAAAAGAAATTTAAAGCGCTGGCCGATCAAAAGCGATTACAGATCCTGTACATTTTATGCGAACAAGGTTCGACCTGTGTTTGCGATCTTGTGCCAGAGATGCAAATGTCGCAGTCAAAATTGTCTTATCATTTAAAAATTTTATTGGATGCAGAACTAATTATAAAAGAAACAAAAGGAACATGGAGCTATTATTCATTAAATGAATCAGAAATGAATCAATTGTTATCTAAAGAATTTTGCTACCTATTCCAGCCGTCTTCATAAGAGGGCGGATTCTTTTTCAATTCTTTAATCAAAAAAAATTGATTTATACTTAAGGGAGGAAAAACGTATGAATACGTCACTACCTGTTGCCATTATCTTTATAAAAGGGCAGATTCTTTTATAATTAATTAATCAAAAATATTTGATTTATACTTAAGGGAGGAAAAATGCATGAATACATCACTACCTGTTGCCATTATCTTTATAAAAGGGCAGATTCTTTTATAATTAATTAATCAAAAATATTTGATTTATACTTAAGGGAGGAAAAATGCATGAATACATCACTACCTGTTGCCATTATTGGAGGCGGTCCTGTTGGTCTGGCTGCTGCTTCGCATTTAGCTGAAAGAGGAGAGTCTTTTATCTTGTTTGAGTCGGGTTCACACGTAGGGGCTAATATTTCAACGTGGGGGCATGTCAGATTATTTTCGCCCTGGCGGTACAACATCGATAAAGCATCTTCAAGACTTCTTAATAAGAAGGGCTGGATGATACCGCGCTTAGATAAACTTCCTACGGGAAAAGAGCTTATTGAAGAATATTTGCAACCATTGGCATCCACCCCGGAAATCAGTCCCTATTTACACTTTAATACCGAAGTGCTGTCAATTGGCCGGAAAGATACAGATAAAATGAAAACATCGAATCGTGAAAAGGCTCCTTTTGTTATTCATACAAAACAAAACGGACAATTCAAAATCTATGAAGCCCGAACCATTCTGGATGCTTCTGGCACATGGGGAAATCCTAATCCGGCAAACGCCAGCGGGATTTGGCTGCATGAAGAAAAAGCGGCGAAAGATCACTTTTTTTACGGCATTCCAGATTCTTTAAATACGGCAAAAGAGCGTTATATCAATAAGCGTATTGCCGTTGTCGGTGGCGGGCATTCAGCCATTAATACCTTACTTGATCTCGCTCAATTAAAAGAAGAATATCCAGAAACCGATATTCTTTGGATTATGAGACGTCAGTATGTGGAAGAAGCCTACGGTGGAGAAGAAAAAGATGCTCTTGAAGCGAGAGGCGCCCTTGGAAGCCGGATCCACCAGCTTGTTGACGATGGCACTGTAACGGTGATAACACCTTACCTTATTCAGTCAATAAAACAGGATGGCAATCAGGTAAAGATTATCGGAAATCAGGATGGAAAAGAGCATACGCTATCAAACATTGATGAAGTCATTGTCAATACGGGTAACCGCCCGAATCTCAACATAATTCAAGAAATACGTACGGCCATTGATTCTGCGACTGAAAGTGTGGCGGCATTAGCACCTCTTATCGATCCAAACTTGCATAGCTGTGGCACTGTTCGGCCACATGGCGAAAAAGAACTTCGCCAGCCAGAAAACGGTTTTTATATTGTCGGATCCAAAAGCTATGGTCGTGCTCCAACCTTTCTAATGGCAACTGGATATGAACAAGTTCGATCTATTATTGCGCGCCTGGCCGGTGATAATGCAGCTGCGGAGAAAGTAGAACTGGATTTGCCTGAAACCGGTGTTTGCAGCACAAATTTACCTTTAATCATTAAAAATTCATGCTGTTAACTCGGTCGTTTAACTGTTTACAGATTTTCTAAACAAGAAAGCCTACGCAGGATGTTAGCCAACCTGTCTTTAAGCATGAGATGAGAGTGAAGTAAAATACGATGTACAGAACATAACCTCCTTATGTTCTGTACATCGTATTTGATAAGGTATAAGTTTTGGTCTAAATGGAGTAGAAAGTGATTTGAATGATAGAATCGGAGGGTCTAAGATAAAGAAAAAAATAGTTAATACAGTCCTTACTTTGCTGATTACTGTAGCTTTAGGCGTTTATTATATTCTACCAAACCCTTTTACTGGAGCACAATTAGAGAAAGATGTACGTGAATACCTTTACAATGAGCAAGGTATTATGGAAAATGATATTCTTCGTTTAGAAGTTAGATCTTCTTCTCTAGAAAATTCAGGTGAAGACCGATATCTCGCAGTTGTTTATTTTAAGGATGAGCCCGAATTAGATTATGGCTATGAATGGGATGCAGAAGGAAAAATTGTACCAGCATACATAACTTTTGGTAATCATAATCCTAAACATTATCAGATAAAAATCGAATCCAGTGAAACGAATCTTTCCATTGCTGTATCGAATGATATAAAGAATAAAATCAAAGAAATGGCGGATCAAGAAGAAACGAGTATGCAGGAGATTACCAGCCGGATCATTGAAGAATTCTTTAGCAAACGGGACCAGGAATAAATAAAAAAGGAACAAACACCAAATAGTGAATGTTCCTTTTGTTTTTCTAAAGTAAATTCCATTAATAACCAAAAGCCACTTCTTTTTATTTCCTTTTTAAGTACGCAATGATACTCTGATCGTCTGTATTTTATACGATTTCTTTTTCCTCAGGTTTTAGTACACTTTCTTCAACAATTTGATGCGCTGCTATATGACCATAATCTTTCACCATCCATTTGAGGAAACCGATGATCATGATGACTAAAATAATGGTCAATGGTATGGCTGTGACAATGGCTGTTGTTTTGATCGTCTCTAATGGAGCTTTGATCAATATCATAGTCAATGGTACAACGGCTAACATGACACACCAAAATAGTCTTAGCAATGCTGAAGGATCTTGGTTATTCTTAAGTCCTGGCGTTACAGTGGCGGCCAATGTATAAGAGGCTGAATCCAATGTAGTAGCGAGGAACAACGTAGAAATAATCGTAAACATCAAGATGAATAGGCTGCTCCAAGGAAGTTCTCCAAGAATTTGCATAATGACAACGTTTCCACCTAGGCTGTCCAAGACTCCTGGAACATCAATTGCACCCGTAATGTGTTTATTCATACTAAAGTTTGTTAAAACCCCAAAGAAGAACCAGCATCCGAAACTACCGCTTATCACCATGTTAAGAATGAGTTCCTTTATTTTGCGGCCTTTTGAAACCTTCGTTACAAATATCGCCATGAAAGGAGTATACGTGATCCAATATAACCAATAAAAAATAGTCCATCCTTCAGGAAAGCCGCCATTGTCAATTGGGTCTGTCCATAAACTCATTTGGATAAAGTTTTGGAACATTAATCCAAGGCCGTTTGTTGTATTTTTAAGAATAAATATGCTTGGGCCCATAATAAATAGAAGTAACGCAAACGCAATGGCGAAATAAGTGTTCAAATCACTAATTCGTTTCATTCCTTTTTCAATACCAATGTAAGAGCTTAAGGAATAAATAATTGAAATAATGATGACGATAATGATATTCATTGTAAAGCTACTGCCAATACCTAAAACTTTTGCAATCCCCTCTGAAATCATTGGAATACTCAAGGCAAGGGTTATGCTTAAACCACCGAAACACGTAAAGATAAAAATTAAATCAATGATTTTACCGATCCAAGCTTTCGACTGCCAACCGGTAATGGATAGAAAAACGGCACTTAAACTCAAGCCTTTATTTTTACGAACATGAAAATGATAGGCTACAGGAAGAGCTGCAATACAATAGAGTCCCCATGCGCTGAATCCCCAATGAAATAAATTGTAAGCCATTGCCCATTCATATGCTCCACTCGACTCAGGTGTCACGCCTAATGCAGGTGTTGTATAATAATAGGCCCACTCGACAAATCCCCAGTAGACCGTTGCTGAACCTAACCCTGCAGACAGCATCATGGCAACCCAGCTAAAGTTAGAATATTCCGGCTTTGTCTGATCCAGTCGAATATTACCATATTTACTGAAAAACAGGAATACAAGAGTTAGTAGTGAAAGAAACGTAAAAATGAGTGTATATGAACCAAATATAGTAGTTAATGTATTAAATAGCCAGTTTGCGGCTTCCGTCCCTTGTTCAGGTTTAACGGCTAGGTAAAATACAATACCTAAGACTAAAACTAAGCTCGTAACAATAAGCTTTAAATCATATTTTCGTTCTTTCATAATAGTAATTCACTCCTTTGAGATACACGCTTTCTATTAAAAAATTTGATACTTCGAAATGACCCGTTCATTTAATTCAATTCCCAGTCCTGGTAGATCCGGCACTTTCACATGGCCATTGATGCACTGAACCGGATTTTCTACTAAATCTCTGAACAAGGGGCTTGTACTTTGAGAAAACTCGATTAAATCTCCTGATTCAGAAGCAGCTAGAAACTGAACCGTTGCCGAGTTTAAAATACCTGTGCTAAACCCGTGAGGTACAAGCTGCGTCCCATGCAATTTTGCCAATTCGCTAATTTTTCTCATTTCAGTAATGCCGCCGCAGCGTGTAATATCTGGCTGGACAATATCCGGTTTTCCGATTTCAAGGAAGTGATTGAATTCATACCGTGTCGTCAAAGCCTCTCCTCCAGCAATTTTTGTATGGCCGGTAAGGGCAAGCTTTGAATAACTCATCATGTCATCTGCAGGAACGGGTTCTTCCACCCAATTAAGATTGTATGTTTCAAGAAGATCACACATATGAAGTGCATGACGATACGTTTTCCATCTTCCAACTAAATCGATTTGAAGCGAAATATCCTCTCCAACTTCATCACGTATTTCAGAAACAACAGCCACGTCATGGTTCTCATCAAAACCAAATTTCCCGCCGCCAAATTTTATGCTTTTATAGCCCGCTTCAACCATTTTTGCTGCGATTGTCCGATTTTCTTCTGGTCTATCAATTGGGATAAATGTCCCATAGGCAGCAATTTTGTCTCTAAACTTGCCTCCAAGCAGTTGATAAACAGGAACATTGTAAAACTTTCCTGCTATATCCCATAGTGCCAAATCAATGGCACTGATCGCATGGATTCCAGCTCCACGGCGCCCCATGTAGCTTGAACCGTGGTACATTTTGCTCCAAAGTTTTTCAATATCGAGCGGGTTTTCTCCCATTAATAGTTCTCTTAAACCTACCGACGAATCATGTGAACTTGGCGTTTCAATGATGGCTTTTATGACAAAAGGAGAACTATCCGTTTCGCCGATCCCTATGATGCCTTCATCCGTATGAATCCTAACGATGACAGCATCTTCTCCCCATTCACATTTTTGATCTGTAGGAGGGACCCTAAGTCCGATTACTTCAACATTTGTGATTTTCATTTATATGTCCCTCTATATAGTTAAATTTTTCATTTCAATTACCTATTTTTTGCAAAATCGATTTAGTTAGGATTTTCTCTATAATTTGATATACTGTCATTGGACAGAATCTCTTTAAATATGTTTGGTTGCCGCCGCATATTTTTAAAGCAGATTCTGTTTTTTTATTCTGTCCAACCACGTTGGTCAAAAGACAACTTATAGATCGCTGATTTTTCAATAAGCGGCCAATCTATTTCAATGCCAAGCCCATTACCAGACGGTGCATAAACATAGCCATCTTGATCTGTTCTAATCGTTGTTTTCACACCAAATTCTAATGGTTCGACCGGGACGGCTTGTTCAAAATACAAACAGTTGTTATAGGCTAACATCAAATGTAAATTTGCCGCTTGAGACAATGTATATCCCCATGATTGAAGTTCTACCGTCATGGAATTTGCTTCGGCAAGCCCCATTATTTTTCTTGTTTGCGTAAAGCCTCCTGCAAGCGTCGCATCTACTCGAGCGCTTGACCAGCAGCCATTTTGAATCCCTTGTTCGATTTGATTTAAATGGAGCAATGTATTTCCAGCTGCAATGATAGGAATATTAACGCGGGATCTCAGTTCCTTATAGCCGTCTAGATCCGTGTCTGGAAGTGGAGCTTCAAACCATACATAATCCAGACTTTCCAGTTCTTTCGCCGCTTTCAACGCTTCCTGTCTCGTATACGCCTGTTCGACATCCATCATGAATTTCAAACCGGATTCATGGAAGACTTCATGGATGGCTCTAGCTAATGCCAGATCTTGCTCGACCGTGCACCATGTATGGAACTTAATCGCTCGATAACCTTGCTCTTTCAATTCTTGGACGTGGTTTATATAGTCTTCAATGCTTGGCAAAAAGGGCGTGCTTGCATATGAAAGTATTTTATTTCGTGCACCGCCTAACAATTGATATAACGGCATCTTTGCATATTTAGCGACAAGATCCCATAAAGCGATATCGATTGGTGATTGAGCCTGTGGTGTCATTTGCACACATCTATTTACCAGTAACTTGAAAATTTCTTCCCGCTGAAGAGCTGATTTTCCGATTAGGAACGGGATAAGGTGGCGAATGGATTCAGCTAGGCTATGATCAAAGCTTTCTTCCGTCCAAGAGATCGCACTTCCATACCCCTCATACCCCTCTTTCGTTTGAATTCGTACAATCGTATTCGTGATTGTCAGTTCTGAATAATGGGATGATGTCCTATACTTAGCATCTGGCCCTGCTACAACATAGACATCCACTTTAACTATTTCCAGTTTTTTCACTTTCCTTGTTCCTCCTCTCTTTTTATGAATGATCATTGGTTTTGCACATCACCCCCTTTCAATTACGAGTGAATCATTCAAGAAGATAAACATCTGGAATATTTGTTTCCACAATATGTTTTCTTAATGCTTCAACAGCTTCATCAACAGACTTTCCGTAAACGAAAATATTGATCAATTTTTCATGATCCACCAGCCACTTTTGCAAAGTGCCTGATTTCCTGTTTTGGTACAAAAAATGAAGACGAATGCGGTGAACGATACTTTCCCAGATTCGAATCACATTGTCCATTTCAGATGACGTGACAATCAATTCATGGAATTGAATATCCAATTCAATAAATGTTGATAAATCCTCAAAATTCACAACTTTTTTCATGTTTTCAAGAATATTTTTGAATTGTTCCTTCGTTCCTTCTCCCCATATGGAGAACCCTTTTTTTAACGCAAACGTTTCGATATGGACACGCATTGGAATAAGCAGCTCCAGCACTTCTTCCTGCGAGATGGTTGCTACTCTTGTGTCCTTATAAGGAGACGAAATAAGTAAACCTTCTAATTCCAAGAGCAACATCGCTTCTCGGACAGAAGTACGGCTCACACCTAAATCTTGTGAAACTTGAGATTCTGTAATTTTTTCCCCTTGTTCTAATTTTCCGTCAAAAATCAATTTCCTAATTTCATGTGCAATTCGATGTTTTAACGAAAACTTGGATAAATTATTATTCAACAATATCCCCCTCTTTTTGAAATTGTCTAATTGTCGACAATATGATTGTTGGTTATAGTATATATACTTGACATCTACTTGTAAACCCTTTCATAAAAAAGTTAAAGCCGTATTTATAAGTATGGAAGTGCAGTTTCATTAATTAATCCGGTTCTGGTGCAAACTTAGTATGATCTTGAAAGATTCGTACTGATTCCTAACGGAATCGAGGTTTATGCAGTAATTCCAAATAATTGATGGATGAACGTTATTTGATTTTGGACAGAGTTATCCCTTAGAAGGAGTTGCTTCTTTTTCAGCATATGACTCCATAAATAATCCGTTTAGCCGTTCGGAAGGATTTCAATCCTAACATAGGTTGAATGACAATAAAGATGTTTCATTACAAGTAAATAAGAAATAAAGAGACGATTTTACCCTTTGCGTAGGAAAAATCGTCTTTTTCCATTCCGAAATTCTCTTAGCGTATAATATCCGCGTTTTGTCGGCAGGACCCCATGCCCATCAAGCTAATATTTTGAAGTACCCCCAAAAGGATAAAGTGACACCGATGGATGTAGTCGATCATATTATACCGATTAAGATTGATTGGTCATTGCGGCTGTCACTGGATAACCTTCAGTCATTATGTCAGTCATGTCACAACATTAAAGGTACAAAGGATAGACAGGTTTACAGAGAACTACAATGAGCAAAGGAGAATGAACGATGACCTTTGATGAGTATAACGAAGTGTGTGAGCGTTTAGACCGCCTTGTAATTGTTGCAGAGTATCTTCAAGATTTATTGGGTGCGGCAGAAGATGAACAGCTGAGAGAGTCAATTGTGAATGTCTTAGAGTGTGCTGGCAATGAATTTCATGAACTACTTGGTAAGCTTGATGCGGCTGAGTTTGAAGCTGAACAAGGCGATCCGACTGATGAAGATATTGATTGTGACACTTGTGAGGAATAGCATACTGGAATGAATAAAGAGGATGTAATCAATAAGGCATTGGTCATTGCTTAGTGAATGATTGGTGTCTTATTTAATATGAATAATTAAATGTTCAAGTTTTAAGTAAAAGTAAGAAGTAACAATAATTAGTAAAAGTGAAAAGTTGAAATGAAAATGGTACGGGGGTGAGTTTGAAAAGTTATAAAGCTAACATAGAGGTAGCGTCAGGAAAATGCAGATTTACAACGGTATGGAAATCCAAATAAGAAAAAGCCAAATTTCTTGCTTACAACCCTAAGAAATTTGGCTTTAGTTACTTCACAAACGCCCCCGTTAGCCATCCATGTAGCGCAAAATCAGCGCTACACCACA
>NZ_LQWY01000028.1 GCF_001643235.1 Domibacillus aminovorans | reverse complement strand
CCTTTTTCTCTAAATCGGAGATTTTAATTTTCATGGGAGTTCAATAGGGAAATTAACACTATTCGTTAACAGAGCCTTATTCTAAAGTTTCAAAACTCCCTCAAAACACTTATTTACATAGTAAAAAATCCGTACCAGTATAATGACTGATACGGATTTTACTTATTGGTTGTTTTAAAGAACGTTTTTATCTTGCACTTTATTCTGGTTAGAATTTTTATAATTGTTCCTTACAGCAGTTATTACAAGAAAGATACCCAAAATTGCTAATAAGATTGAAACAGCTAGCGGAAATTTACCTATCTCTCTGAAAGCTGTTCCATAAATTCCATGGCTAGTATTCCATCCTATCGCTTCTTGAACCAATACTTGAGAATAGATAGCTGCTGAAATAATGGTTGATCCAGCAAGAATAGCACTCAGCACTAATAGCGTTAAACCAATGTGTAGTTTTGCCATTTTCATCTCTTCCTCTCTTTCTTAGTTTGATTATACCTTTCGTTTTACAAGTTTGTAATAGATTTTCCAAATTGAATATTAATATAAATTAAGTCCGCTCTCTTCTATTCCATATTAATTTGTTATACACTTTTTATCGAACATATATTCTCGTATATGTAAATTGGAAAAGAGGCGGTCACATTGAACTATACGAAAACACACGTAGAGGATTTTATCGAAAACCTCTACACGAACATTGAAATCCATCATCCTCAACAACAAAACCCTGAAGAAGTTTCCACAAAGCTTGGTATTGTCATTGATTACGTCGATGGCACCAGCAAGTGTCTTGAGCGTGAACATTTTTCAATCATTCTGCTTAATGAAAATCTCTCCCCTGCTGTGCAATGGCAGGAATTTGCTCATGAGCTCTGTCATCTACTACGCCATGCAGGGAATCAGTTCACCCTTCCTTCCTTCCTTCTTCTTAAAAATGCAAGAATGGCAGGCGAATAGCTTTGCTCTGCATTTTTGTATCCCAACTTTTATGCTCGAAAAACTCGAATTAACAGATCATAAGCAAGCAGCTATAGCAATTATTGCTCAAACATTAAGTGTTGAATATGGTTTTGCTGAAGAACGACTAGAACGTTGGCTTTTACAACGAGCCATGGTGTATTACGGATAAAAAGGATTCTACTCCCTCACGCATTTGTCGTATTGTATTGTATTGAAGGAAAAGTGTGGAAATCACCTGTTTTTTATAGAAAAAAGAAGTGGGGAAAAAATGAAACTTGGTCCTAATTACGGAGCTGTTCAAAATAATTTCCCTATGAATTTTTGTTATGAATAAGAAATTGTTTAACGGTACTTTACTGTCTGACTAAACCATTAATCTATTTTAATGGCAATACTATTTTTACATTAGTACCTTTGCCTTGATCACTGTCTATTTGAATCGTTCCTCGATGATTTTCGATAATCTTATAGCTGACCATAAGACCCAGACCCGTGCCCCTTTCTTTATTAGAGTAAAGTGGCTCTCCTAAACGACTGATCATTTCTTTTGGGATGCCTCTTCCTTCATCTCTTACTTCAATCGCTACAAAGCCGTTCAGCAATAAAGATGTTGTAACAAAGATGTTTCCTCCAGAGGGCATCGCTTCGATCGCATTTTTGAGAACATTAATCATTGCTTGTTTAATCTTCTTCGGTTCACAGTAAAGAAGGGGCAATGAATCTGCCAAATTTATATTAATTTCAACTTTATATAATAAAGCTTCTGGCCGCATAAATTGAATAATTTCTGTTAACACTTCATTGATATTGTAATGAGCAAACTTTATTTCCTCATACGGATCCGCGAGCATTAAAAACTCCGTCACAATGGACTCAATTTGATCCAGTTCTTTGAGAATGATCTTGTTATAGATGTTATTGTCATTTGATTCCTGAGCTAGCAGCTGAATGAAACCTTTTACTGTGGTTAACGGATTTCTGATTTCATGGGCAATCCCAGCCGCTAATTGTCCCAATGCTCCCAATTTTTCCTGTTTCTTTAACATTTCGTCCTGTTTTTTCCGCTCAGTAATATCTCGAGAGATACTGATATTTCGGGTGATCCGCCCATTTGTATCGGCGAGAGGAGTGATTTTTGTGTGAATCCACCGCTCTTCTGTTCTTGTCTCATCTTTCAGCTTATATTCTAATTCCAGAGGGACGTCGAAAGGAACGGCAAAAACCTTTATCAGTTTTTCCAATTCCTCTGGATAAAACTGATCATTCATGACATGCGGGTTTTCATAGAGCTCTTCACTGCTGATGCCCCATAACCGTTCGAAAGAGGGGCTAACATATAGAAATTTAGATTGAGTTATATCAAACAAGCAAATGACGTCACTAATATTTTCGGTTATATCAAGAAGAAGTCTTTCCTGACTAGTGATCAAATTATTTTGTTGTTCAATCAGCATGGTCGCGTTTATTAGCTCAGTAAGGTCTTTTGTTATAACGGATATAGCGTTAATTGTTCCATTTCCATCTGAAATCGGAGCAATAATAAGGGAGACTGGAATAAGCGATCCATCTTTTTTCATCCTAAACGTTTGATAATGCATTATTTTTTTCCCGTTCCGTATCTTTGTCCTGATATCGTCGATTTCATCATAAAGATGCTTCGGAACAGTTGGACAAAATCCCCCCAGTATCTCCAGCCCTTTCCATCCATACAACTTTTCAAATGCGGAGTTCACGAGAAGTATATGACCCTCCATATTACAAATGGACGATGCATCATCCATTAGATCAAAAAAGTGACTAAATCCTATGCTTTCCTCTATATCATCAAAACCCTTTTTCACAAGCCGGCTCATCGCTCGAACCCAACCGTCCTTCGTCACTTCTACACTGTGCCAAAGCAGTGTAATATAGGTACCGTCTTTCCTACAATATCGATTTGTATAGGGTGGAACAGAAAATTGAGAGTTTTTAAGAATATAAACTAATTCACTTTTAGTTTTATGTCGATCCTCTTCGTGGATGAGTTCTAAGTAATTCATTCCTTCCACTTCCGACAAATCATATTGCAAAGCTTTTTCTAATGAAGGATTTATATATTTAATCCTTCCTTTAGTATCGATTAAAATGATTAGCTCTTTCGATGTTTCTGCAATCCATGAAAATGTTTCTTTCAGGGTCGCCTCCTCCATACCGTCTTTATTTGATAAATTGCTCATGTTTGTTGTTCCCTTCTAAAGTTGACTTGTTTATATTTGGAAAGATAATAAACATAGGATTATTATTCTAGATTCGGCCACCCACATTTTTGTTGGATCAAAGCTTTTAACCCCTCTTTTTGCGGTCGATACCCTGTCTTTGCCCATTTTAGAAAATTAATTTGTACACTTTATAATGCCTTTTTCTCAAAAAATCCTCAAGGTTATTTGAGACTTTTTTGAAAATCATTTATATATTTGTTAAAAACGACAAAAAAATCTACATTTTTAAAAAAAGTAAACAATGAAAATTTATCCTTCTGCATTTTTGTATTCCTACTTTTATGCTGGAAAAACTTGAATTAACAGATCATAAGCAAGTAGCTATAGAAATTATTGCTCAAACATTTGGTGTTGAATATAAATTTGCTGAAGAACGCTTGGAACGTTGGCTGATACACCGCGTAATGGTGTATTATGGATAAAAGAAAATGTTTCTATTTCTCACCTATTTTTGTCGTAATTTGTCGAAGAAAAAGTGTAGAACTCACCTTTTTTTTATAGGAAGATAGAAGAAAATACTATTCATTCATTAATTATCACGCTATATCGTGTTTTTATTTTAACTATTGAACGGTATTTCAAATCATGTATGTAACCGTTAACTATTTTAGATGGAGCAGAGGTGATATAGTGGGCAGTATAATCAATGATATTCAAGTCTTTTTACTAAACATTTTTTTTGTTTTTATTTTTTTCTATCTATATCTTAAGTTTATTGAAGGTAAAATCAGTAGATTAAATAATGAACTTGTCATGACTCTCATGTCCGGAACATTTATCATTCTTTGTGTATCGTATACCGTTCTTACGAAAGCTGATCATCTGATGGAAATGCGTCAAATTCCCTTTCTCATTGGGGCGTTATATGGTGGTCGTCGGGTTGCCGTTTATTTATTTGTCATTTTAATTACTTATCGTTTCTATTTAGGCGGTTCTGGTTTTTATATAGCGTTGGCAATAAATTTATCATTACTTATTGCTTCATGGTATATTATACCTTTATTCCAGAATGCAGTTAATATTAACAAAAAAGTGTATCTTACCATGTTAGCTTATTTTTCTATAATACTAGCCAAGATACTAGTGATCTCTTTATTTTTTTCAGAACTAATAAACGTAAGATTCGTTACACTTGTAAGCGCTTTCTCAGTTGTTCAATTATTTAGCGTTACATCATTTGTCTATCTTATCGAGAAATCACGAAAACAAACTATTCTCGCCAATGAATTAAGAAAACTTGAAAAGCTAAGAACAGTCAGTGAACTTGCAGCAAGTATTTCTCATGAAGTTAGAAATCCATTGACTGTTACAAAGGGGTTTCTTCAACTACTACGGGAGCCTGATCTTACTGATCAAGATAAGCTTAATTATATAAATACAGCAATGGATGCTTTGGGGAAAGCTGAATCTACAATTACCGATTATCTTACCTTTGCAAAACCTTCATTAGAAAACATAAAGATATTGGATCTACATAAGGAACTATTATACGTCGAAAATTTCATTGACCCTTATGCTGCTATGAATAATGTACAAATTCAAGTACGACTTGAAGAAGATATCTATATTGCTGGCGAAGATCAAAAGCTTCACCAGTGTCTTATAAATGTCGTGAAAAATGGCATTGAATCCATGCCTCAAGGAGGAAGATTACTAATTGAGTTGCGACGTATTGCAGACAATGCCATGATCACTGTGACAGATACAGGTATCGGGATGAATGAGGAACAACTTGAACGTTTAGGAAGCCCCTTTTTCACAACAAAAGATATTGGCACTGGGCTGGGTACAATGGTTACCTATAGTATCGTTAAAACGATGCGAGGGGAAATTATAGTAAAAAGCGAGATAGGCAAAGGAACTAGCTTTTCTATTCTTCTTCCTATAGCTGAAAACTCGCTGTCTCCCACAGAGGATAATCTGGGTAATTTATCCACCCCACCTCTATAGAAGGAGTACCAGCAGCTGGCGGGGATGTTCTGATACATAATGAATGCTACTTGAATTATGGAGTGCCCCTAGCCTGCTGTAAGGACTGTGACAATGATGAGATTGCTTATGTATAGATAATTGTTGATAGCCTCAACACCATTAGTTAACTACACGCTCAGTGTGTAGTTATTTTAATCTCATACAGGAAGATAAAACAAAATTTTATCTTCCTATCTAAGTACGAATACATCTAATTAAAAACAAAGAAGTTACTGAACATAGAGAATAATGAGCAATGTTTTGTTGCTTAAAAGACAATAAAAACTCGCCCCTTCTGAATCAAAATGATCGAGTTCAGAAAAGGACGAGTTTTGGATAACATAAAGCAACATAAGTAGCTATTCTGTTAAGTTACAATACCAGTAAGACGTTAGAACGTAATGCCGCTTTCGATAAGCTCTGCTTTCACATGAATCTTGACGTTCACATTTGGATAGGCGGTTTCCCATTTTAATTGTTTAAACCGGTCCGGATCTTTTGCGTTCACCTTGCGCCCGATGCCCAATACATCTGAATTGGCTTCTTTTATTTTGTCCATCGTTTTGTCCATCGACTGTTCGATTTGGTCTGACAGTTTTTTGTTCACTTTTTTCACCACTTTTTTATCCTCTAAATGATCTGGCGGATAATCTGTCACACGGTAGCTCAATTGATACGATAAATCAACCGTTACCGGTCCGTCCTTTGGCACGTGGACGTTCATTTTCCGTTTCATTTTTTCAACCTGAATCGTAATACTCTCCTCTTTTTCCACTGGAAATGTCAGCAAAGCCTCTTTCCCCTTTTCGTCTTTCATTAAAAGTAAGACGGTCGTTTCAGCTACAGACAATTCTTCGACCATATGTTTATTGTGAAAAAGAGCCGTCCCCGTTACTTCCGCGACCTTCTCTTCTTTGTTAAACTTGATGAGTGGAGCCATCGCATCTTCGCCTTCATCCAAAAGCGGCGAAGCGAATAGCTGTATATTCGTCTTCGGCACCTGTGTAAGGGATTCAGCACTTTTAATCATCGAAGCGTAATAGTTACTGTACAGCGGTTCTCCTTCTAGTTCATTTCTAAAAAATGATTCTGCCTCCCCTTCCGTAATGATTATTTTGGCATTCAGCGGGCTTGAGGCATTCCGATAGAAGGCATCAAGCAGCGAATAAATGTCTTGCTGAACGGATTCTTTACTAAGTAGTACAACACGTATTTTCCCGACTTCCGTACTGGCACCTACTTTATGATCGATTTTACTTGCACTCTCTCGAACCGTTCGTCCCGTTGCTGATACGACTTGTTTTGTAAAGGCCGGCTGCGATTCGTTGCCCGATTGTGGAATGGTATACGTCAACGTTACTTCTCCTTTTGAAGGTGCATCGATTCCTACCCCGAAGATAATATTTTTATCTTTTAGCTGACGTTCATCCCAGCATCCTGTCAGCAGCAGGCAGGAAAGCCCTAATCCAACCCATTTTTTCACACCGATTCCTCCCGTTTTTTTCGGATCAACGCAACAATCAGCAGTACGATCGGGATGAAAAAGATAAAGATCGTGGACACGTTATTGAGTTTACCCCCAATCTCCATCAGTTCCTCCCGATTTTCATTGGCAATGGCGATTGGAATAACGAGAACAGCCAACACATAGAGC
>NZ_LQWY01000027.1 GCF_001643235.1 Domibacillus aminovorans | reverse complement strand
AGAAAAGGGATTCCGTCATTTACACAAAATTCTTGACGCTCCCCCACCTGTTGATTCTTACATAAATTTTTATTAATCGGAAATATTATTACTGTCCGGAACATTTTGCTATGGTAACTTCGAATATTTAAAACGGGGGGCAAGCTGCTTTTTCCATCCAGACTCTGTCCCGGCTGATTTTTATCTGTTCCCGAATTTCCACTATGCTAGCCACTGGCTAGAGAGGAGAGATGAATATGTCTTTAGATAGCCTAAAAGATCTGTTAGGAACGTTATGTTCTTACAACACGATCGACATCACTCATACCTTTGAAAAAGACGGACAATCTATAGCATCAGTTTGTTGCTTAAAAAACACTTCTACAATTGAAGTAACAATGATTCAAACTCAATCTGTTGAACAGTATGAAACTGTAGATGAGGCAGCAATTGTGATAGAAAGATTGGTAAATTAACAATCCATGTATAAATCAGACTTTAGTTGTCCATCATGTAAATGTGGGGATATATCCCCCACTAAAAACTGAATAGTCTTTAATTGGAACGGGATACCTACTGGTCATCCCTTCCTTTATATGTAAATTAGTTAACAACCATATTTATGTTAATTTTTATCAGGACTCTCGTATATACATATATCAAAAGATTAATTGAAGATATACCATGTACGAATACAAATTTGTCAAAATTCCTTTACTTGATCTTTCTGCTCTTCCTTACATTTGTAACTTTCGATTGTAGAATTCCCGAGCACAGTTGGAACAATTACAAAATACATATCAATTCCCCCTCACCAAGATTGTTATCTCCCTCATACCCCTACGCATTGGCCATCATCCTTTCTCTTAACTCAAAGAACCATTCCTTATCTGATGATTCTTCTTCATCGAATATTGCTACTTCTGAACTCTGTCCCATTGGGGTTTCTGCCGAGTAATCCCTCTAGTTCCGGATTAAGATAATAATCTACATCACTGCCCGATCCTCAGAAATGACATAATATTCTTTATCACATCGATCTTTTGAAGTTTCCCAGGTCCACATAAGTTTTGCGACATATAACCTGTTTAATTCAATTTCCGGCGCTCGTTTTGGCGGTTCTAGTGGCCATTCAGGCGTTTTAACTTCTTCTATGACCTTGAAATCTATCGATTGGAAAACAACCTGTATGTGGGTACTTACGTGGAAACCTAGATGCGTACACATAATCATCTCTATTTGCTCGATAATCGTGTAATCTCTTAACATGATGACTCTTCCTCTTAACCTATTTTTTTCATGGCGATATCCA
This sequence comes from Domibacillus aminovorans, assembly GCF_001643235.1. Lineage (GTDB taxonomy): Bacteria > Bacillota > Bacilli > Bacillales > Domibacillaceae > Domibacillus > Domibacillus aminovorans. Next base: position 10,519 of record NZ_LQWY01000027.1, on the reverse strand, counting down.
TTGGTATTTCTTTGACTTGTTCAGTGTGACGATGCACAAGTGTGTACATACCATTATGCTTCTCACTGACCAGCCAGTTTAATGGATTCAAGAAAGGATCACTTTTCTTTCAGCCCCCGTGATGGCTTTTTGCCTTGTTTCACCTTCTCTGCATGGATGATGTCCATCGATAACATCCGGAACAGGTACGGGGAAACCTGGCTCGATTGCTATCGACGAGCACCGAAGTGCCTATCTTAGGAAAGTATGGTATGATGTTCTTGGATTGGTATTTCTTTGGCGACCGCTCTGGAAAAGCGTGTCGTCTTTATTTTTGCTTTTTTCTGCTTCAAGTTCACCCGTCGCTTTTCCATAGTAGTAACAGAATACGCCGATAATAAATGGAAGGGCGAGCCAGTCAAGGTTCAGCTATGTTTTATGTAGCAGTTCCATTTCGTAACCCTTTCTAGAAACACACCTTTTTTATAGAAGATTTTAGGTTCTTTGATATTGAAAAATGGAAGAATCTTTCCCTAGAAGATACGGAAGGAATAAGGAGACATTTTGATTGGGTCACACATAAAGCGAAGGAAAGAAACGATTCCGATCTTTTATGTCTGGGGGTGCGCTTATGGTGATGAGTAATTATTACACGACAAACCTTGAAGATTGGGTTACTCGTTTGTACGTAAGTTCGAAAGTTTTTCACCCTACACAAATCAATAAAGAGAATATTGCCAGAAAGTTAGGTATTTTCCTGCATAAAAAGCCCCTCCCTTCTTATTTTGAGTTTGTCGGGAGGTATAGAGGCATCACGATGGATTCCAATTTGATGATCATAACAAATTAATGAATTACTAATACCCCTGTTTGAATACTTTTTCGAATATTCAAATACTAATCTACCTATTAGTTGGAAATACCGGGTAAACCTCGATTTCGTTAGGAAGCTACACGAATCTTTCAAGATCATATTATATTTGCACCAGAACAGTATTGAACATATTTAACCATTTTTGTTTCTTTTATAAACTAAGCAATTTACTTTAACTTTTCTTGGAATGGATTATCAATCGTACCTATGCTTCGGATTTCTCCTTGTACCCTTATATTTACAGGCACGTTCTCAAAATGTTTAGCCCAATCTTTTTTGAGTTTTTTCCAAGCTTGAGGATCAGCTCGATGAATCGCCTCGCCGAATCCAAAAATATCCGTTTTGTATTCTTCCTGTACTTGTTTTATTGCCTTTTTAAACACCTTCTTTGATGTTTTTTCGTAAATTTCCTCTAATTGGTCAATCGATTCCGTTTTTGTCAAATCGATAGGGCATTCTACTTCACTTATATTGCCCTCCACATGAACATTTAGATCGATCTCGGGTTTTCCATTCTTTATTTTACCTTTCATTTCCGTATTTGAACTCATCACTTGATACACAAATTTCCCACCTTTCGGACACGATACATCCACAACTGTACTCTTCTCTTTGCTTGTAACGACGGTATACGTTTGGCTTTGTTTCTCATTTAACCAGCCCACTAACTTATCTTTATCAAATACTGCTAATCCGTTATAGGACAATCGGGCAGGCATATCAATCCTTTCTACATTCTGTTTGCTTAAAGAAGTTTCTTCATCACCTTTTATATCTGCTTGGATTCCTGTTAACACCGGTTGTTTTCCTTCACTTACCATATCCGTGATCAATTCATCTAATGTAATGGCACTTGTACCTGACCATACTTTTGATGAGAGGCTAAGGGTATTAAACAATTTATTGGCAGGTATTTTTTCTAAAGCTGTGGGCACCTTTAGAATATTTTTTGCGTCCATTCCCTTAGCTACGACGATATAAAAATCTGATCGCATGTCCCATTCCCTTGAAAAAAGGTCTAATGGTTTTCCAATTCCTTCTTTTGCTAATGACTCTCCAATCACGAGTACTCGCAGATGAGATGGATAAATTCTCCGCGGGGATTCATCTGTTATTTTCCGGATAGCTTCAGAAACGGTTTTCCCTTTTGCTGAATAGATGATTACAGGTGAACTGCCTGCTCCACGATCTCCAGCCACTTCCCCTGGATTTACTACTTGGGCAGTTAGAAGATATTGATCATCGCTTGTCTTATCCAGCCCTATGGCCAGCGTAACGGCAAGTTCATTTAATTCACGACGATTCCAGCAACCTGCAGTGAATAATAAAAATACAATCAGAATGATAAACATCGTAAAGCTCCGTTTCATGGATTAACCTCCTTTCGCTCTATTTTTTTATTATTTGGTTTATTACGGATTATTTTAAAGTGACGATTTCATTTTATGCATCCATCTTCATTCTTCAAGATTTTAAAAGTCGTTGGCCTGACGTATGAACAGGAACGGAACCGCCAACCTTATATACGATGATCTATAACATAAATGATCACATGCCCATTTTTGCTGTTCGAAGCATCTTTTGCCTACTCCATTTTCACGTTAATAATTTTTCAACCATGTCGGAAAGCGGTTTAAAAATGGCTGTAATCCAATCTAATGGATTCGGAATCTTGATATTCATAGCTTGAGCAATGCTTAAGATAGTTCCGAATAGTAAAAAAATGAAAAATATCCACAACTCCTTTTTTAATTTCTTCCTCAACAGTGGAGGAACATTAATCGCGATGATCACAGCCAAAATGACAAGAATTCCTGCAACAGCCACCACTTTTGACTACTCCTTTCTTTTGCTTTATTAAAGAACGAGATAACGTTCAGAGGGGTCGAATCTCTGTTTATAATCAAAAATTCACATACGATACAATAATTTTTTTCCAGATCCTTTTATCCCTTTTTGAAGCTTTTGAATCGTGCGATGAATGGCTTCATCAAATCCAAATAGAGCAGCTTTGTTTTTTTGTTGTAAGACTCTGATCGCTTCTTAGTCAATCTCACATGTTATTCCGAGGCGGTTTCGGTGCCGAAGATTGTACGCGTTTATTGTTTTTCTGGCTGATTATACGGGGGCGGGAAAACATCCTCCATATAGGGACCCGAATAACGGTATCTTTAATGTCTTCACGAATAAAAGGAGCAAAAGGACTCATATAAGGAACCTCAAAGGAACGCAAGCTGCACATGTGAAGCACTAGCGCAATGAACCCGACTAGTATCCCAAACAAGCCAAAAGAAGCAGCAAGCGCCATAAACGGGAAACGAAGCATTCTAAAGGATTGAGATATGGCGTAGGAAGGCAGGACAAAACTTGCAACCGCAGTGATCGCAACAACGATGACCATGGCTGCCGAGACAATTCCGGCATCAACGGCCGCTGTACCAATCACTAGTGTCCCTACAATAGACATAGCTGGCCCTATAGCCCTTGGCATTCGTAAACCAGCTTCCCGTAAGATTTCAAATCCGATTTCCATTAGGAGAGCTTCAATGAATGCAGGAAAGGGAACCCCTTCCCGTTGAGCCGCTAAACCAATCAACAGTGGAGTTGGCAACATTTCCTGATGAAACGTGGTGAGAGCGATATATACAGATGGTCCTAACAGAGCAATCAAAATACAAAAAAAACGAAGCATACGATTAAGGCTGCTAAAGAACGTACGCTGATAATAGTCTTCCGAAGATTGGATAAAGGAGACGAACAGTCCCGGGACGACTAGAACAATCGGCGTTCCATCCACTAGTATGGCAACTTTCCCTTCCAAAAGCTCAGCAGCAACCACATCAGGGCGCTCCGAATAATATATAGTCGGAAAAGGACTGTACGTTTCATCTTGAATCAATTCCTCAATATAGCCACTTTCTAGGATTCCATCGATATCAATTCGATCTAGACGCCTGTGCACTTCTTCAACGACTTTGTCATTCACAATTCCATTGATATACATGATCCCTACATCAGTTATGGTCAATTTTCCGATTTTTTTCGATTCCAACCAAAGTTGGGGGGTTTTAATTTTCCGGCGAATTAACGCTGTATTCGTACGCAATTTTTCCGTAAAACCTTCCTTTGGTCCTCGAATGATGGTTTCCGTGGTGGCTTCCATTACCCCCCGGTCTTTTCCACCACGCATACCGATTGTAAAACCTTGTGCATGCCCATCCACTAAGAGAATAACATCCCCTGATAACAGGGAAGTTAATAAAGAACTGAATTCCGTCACATCCCGTATGTCTCCAACCGCAAGGATGCAATCCTTCAATTGTTGTAAAATGTTCTGTTGAGACGATAGTATTTGCTCCTGACCGGTATGGATATCTAACATAATGGATTCCATGATAAAATTCTGAATGGAATTAGTGTCCACCAATCCATCCGTGTAAAAAATACATACTTTAACTAGTTGCTTTTTGCCAATTTGTATTTCTCTAATCACGATGTCGCTGCTATTTCCAAGCAGTTGTTTTACGTGTTGAATGTTTTCTTGCAGACTTGTTTTTAATAATTCTTTATTCGTTTCCATGTTTTGATCATCTTGCTCGAATAGAGGGCGTTTAACGCTGTTTTTTCTTCGTTTCTTCAAAAAACTCATCCATTTTATCTCCCTCTCAGTATTTTGTTTCTTTAAAAAGTAGTCTTATTAGGTTACTTTCAAAATCATTGAGAAAAGATTCGATAAGATACTTTGAAAAAAGACATTTTTATTCATGAATCTTCCTTTAACCTCTTCTTTTTATAGTTGTTCGCTATGTACATAATTGACCTCGTGACTGAGAATCCCCACTTTCAATGTTGTTAATGTCATCCATAAGTCTTTCTATGATAAAACGGCCTATGAGCTCCTTATCAGCTAACCCATTTATATAAATAATCGTGACTTTATACATGGTATGTTCTCTATTTTTTCGTTTTTTTATTAGCCGGTTCCATGCACTGCTCATTTTCTTTTAACAATCCAAGCTTATAGTCATCGAATGCAGCATTCGATGTCTTCACTATTATCATGCCTATTTCCCAACTTTTAATACATTTAGGAAATGAATAAACGTCATCGTGAATTCTTTATCGCTTTAAAGTACTCCATCTCTGATCTCTGCTGCATTAAAGCGCTAATCAGGGATCAGATCCCCTGAATATTTCTTCGAACTAAAGGGAATAAAAGATATATTATGACCATGAGGAGATACCATTAATGTTTGATAACAATAAAATAAATACCCGGCAATTTACTTGTTTGGCCATTTTATTTGTCATCGGTGACACCCTATTATTCGTTCCTTCAGATGTTACGTCTATAGCGAAACAGGATGGTTGGCTTTCTGCCATACTCGCGGCTGTCATGGGGATCTTTTTAGTTACGTTGTACAGCTTTCTTGGAAAACGATTTCCCTCCATGAATATAGTCGATATCAGTGAGAAAGTTCTTAGTTTGTGGGTTGGAAAAATCATTGGGGTTTTATTTGTTTTCTTTGCTTTAATTGATTCAAGTATCACCATTTGGGAATTAGGAGATTTCATGACAACTAAAATTATGCCGGACACACCAATTAACGCTATCCTTATTCTTTTTTTAAGTATTATCATCTTCGGAATACATGTTGGGGTAGAACCACTAGCTCGTACAGCGGAAATTATTTTCCCCTGGGTTATCCTACTTTTTTTGATTCTAGTTCTATCGGTTTCCCCAAAGATTAATCTTGAGAACATTCAGCCTGTGTTAGAAGACGGGGTAAAACCAGTACTGCGCGGTTCTCTTCCGCTTATTGGTTTTTACTTAGAATCTGTACTTCTTTTAATGGTTTTACCGTATGTCAATCAAACAAAGAGAATTACCAAAAGCTTTGTGATCGGAATGATCACTGGCAGTAGTTTTCTCTTTATTATTATACTTTTAAGTATTTTGGTTCTAGGTAGTTATTTAACATCAAATTCCATTTATCCCTCTTATGCGTTAGCCAGAAAAATAAGTATAGGAAGTTTTCTTCAGCGAATAGAAGTTATATTAGCTTTTATCTGGTTTTTCACTGTTTATTTCAAAGTGACAATCTGTTTTTATGCTGCAACAGCAGGCCTAGCACAAGTTTTTAAAATTAAAGATCATAAAGTGCTAATGTTTCCTTTAGCTTTAATTGTATATGCTCTTGCTCTTATAACAGCGCCAAGTACAACGTATGTTAATCAATTTCTTTTATCCATCTGGTGGACTTTTACTTTGAGTTACGGTTTATTTTTACCATTATTATTGATAACAGTGGCTAAATTACGAAATAAATATTAATTAACAGAAAAATATTTTATACCTATTTATTTTCTATGATCTCAACAAATTTTGTTGAAGCTGGTGATAGAGGCACACTTTTCAAAAAACATACTCCTATATTTCTTTTCGGTATTTCTTCATTTAATTGTACTTCATACACTAATCCTTTATTTAAATACTCTTGGGAAAATTCTTTCGTCACACATGCTATTCCTAAATTTATTTTGGCAAAATCCAATAATAAATCATGGGAACCTAATTCAAATTCGGGCGAAATCTTTATACCTTTAGAAATCATATAATCCTCTACATACTTTCTGGAATTTGATTTTGGTTCAAGAAAAATTAATGGTAGTTTTACTAATTCATGAAGGCTTAATGGTTTAGAAAATATTTTTTTAAATTTCTCCCCGTAAACAAACGTATCCTGGATATCAAAACATGGTCTCAGTTCTAATGTAGGATCATCAATCGGGAGGTTACAAATGGCAATATCCACCCCTCCTGATTTTAAGATCGAACAGAGTTCAAATGTTGTACCATTAACAATATAAAACTTGATATTCGGATATCTATTATGGAAAGCTTCTAAATAGGGAAGTAAGAAATACTTGGAAATCGTATCCCCTACACCTATCTTTAATTCCCCTGTCGTTAAATTCTTTAATTCTAAAATTTTTTCTTCCCCAACGTCAATTAAATTAATAGCCGAATTAACATATTCAAACAGAATACTACCTTCATTTGTTAAAGATACCCCTTTAGGTGTTCTATTAAAAAGACGTATATCTAATTCTCTTTCTAACTGCATAATCGCTTGACTAACAGCTGGTTGTGTCAAATAAAGATCTTTTGCCGCCTTGGAAAAACTTTCACTTTTCGCTACCTTACAAAAAACTTTATATAAATCTAATTTACTCACCATATAATCACTCCTTATATCTGACATTCAATATATTAATTTTACTTATAATATTACAACGATGTATAGTACAAGTAGACAATTTTTTAAATTTACTTTAATAGCTGTAAGGAGCGATTATATTGGAAAGAGTAGTTGGAACAGTTGTGAGAGGTCTTCGCTGCCCCATAATAAATGAAGGGGATAATATCGAGAAGATCGTTGTAGATAGTGTGTTAAAAGCTTCAGAAGTTGAAGGCTTTAAAATTAATGATAAAGATATCGTTACTTTAACAGAATCAATCGTTGCTCGTGCTCAAGGTAATTATGCGACTATCGATCATATTGCTAAAGATGTTTGTTCCAAATTTGGAGAAGATACTGTTGGAGTCATATTCCCTATCTTAAGTCGTAATCGTTTTGCAAACTGTCTCCGTGGTATTGCAAAAGGAGCTAAAAAAATTGTATTAATGCTTAGCTATCCATCTGATGAAGTTGGTAATCACTTAGTAGATATAGACGTACTTGATGAAAAGGGAGTTAATCCTTGGACAGATGTTTTAACAGAAAAACAATTCCGTGATCATTTTGGATATATTAAGCATACTTTTACTGGCGTTGATTATATTGACTATTATAAATCGTTAGTTGAGGAATACGATGTTGAATGTGAAGTTATCTTCTCAAATAATGCAAAAACCATTTTAAATTACACAAAAAGTGTTCTTACTTGCGATATTCATACGAGATTTAGAACGAAGAGAATATTAAAAGCAAATGGTGGAGATAAAATTTATAGCCTCGATAACATATTATCAGAGTCTATTGATGGCAGTGGATGTAATGAAGCTTATGGCCTGCTAGGTTCAAATAAATCAACAGAAGATAGTGTTAAACTTTTCCCACGTAATTGCCAACCTATCGTTGATAAAATACAGCATAAGCTCAAAGAAAAGACTGGAAAAAATGTTGAAGTCATGGTTTATGGAGATGGAGCATTCAAAGATCCAGTAGGCAAGATATGGGAACTTGCTGATCCAGTTGTATCACCAGCTTACACATCAGGTCTTGATGGTACACCTAATGAAGTAAAGTTAAAATATCTTGCCGATAATAACTTTGCTGATTTAAGAGGTGAAGAACTTAAACAAGCTATCTCTCAATTTATTAACAATAAAAATTCTGATCTGGTAGGATCGATGGAAGCACAAGGTACTACACCTAGAAAACTTACTGATCTTATCGGTTCTCTGTCCGATTTAACTTCAGGAAGCGGAGATAAAGGTACACCTATTGTCTTTATACAAGGTTATTTTGATAACTATACAAAATAATAGTAATCATTCAATGATTAGAAAATTATATACAAAAAATAAGCAATGCTAGCTTTTACTAGCACTGCTTATTTTAATTCTATACGTTCAAAAATACGATCTACTTTCAATATAAGGTTTCTTAATCCATATCTAAGAAAAAATCAACGAAGATTCATTATAAACTAAATCGTATCACTTGCGTATGATACGCTTCACCGTGACTTATCAAAATGAGGTTTATATTTGAGGATTTAACTTATTCTTTAGCTGTTATGTGAAAAGGATGGTTAATCATTAACAGCCATTCGTCCGAGGGGACCATTTTCGTCAATGATATCCTGTAAATCAAATACGGAGATTGGAAACATTGGGAAACCAAAAGCATATGGGGTGATTTCATAAAGCTGAAAATAGATAACAAGAGCTTTGTCCGCAATATAAAAGTCTTGATTGGGCTGAATTTCTGTGAAGTCGCCCAGAAGCTGAATATCACGTTGTTTGATTTGCATGCGAATCAAGGTTGAGAGCCTTTTGACATAATCACTTCCAGGTTTAAATAAGTCTTTAAGTTCACATAGCTTCTCTTTTTGCAAATCAAATGTTAAAGACTTTATATACGTCATCCCATGGGCAGCATGATCGTGGTACGTATAATTAGACAGCGATAAGCTCAGAACCTGGCGTTGATTGTTTTTGATTTCATACGAACCGAGCATTTGTACCACTGTTGTCGGCATATTCCCAACTTGTTGATTTATGAGCTGCTGGGTTTGATAGGCAATCGCCCGATTAATTGATCTTTCCATTCCTTGATCTTGCATACCGATTACCTTGGGATAAAAGACTATTTTATCCGGACCGCTGCTGATTTTAACCGTTTTAATGCTAACTGGAAACGTAACGGGCATATTTATCTATCCTTTTATATTTTTTAACCCATTGTATTCATGAAAAGGATAAATGTGTGCAAATGGCAAAAGTGAAGTAGCATGGAACCTTATCCCAAATTTTTCAATTAATTTCCTTTCTGATTTCATAAGGATTTTCATTCCATACAGCACCTTTCACATAACATATTTTAACAATATTATATTTATTTTCTGTAATGCACACATTATACTTTTTTCCTCCCATCGATGTTTTGTAGGTAATTTAGTACAGATAACACAAAGTATTAGGATTGCATAATTTATATAGGGATACGTTTAAATAACGATGGAGGTATGAGTATGATAAATTTCACATCTTTTCATGGTACCGTCACCATGATTAGTGATTTTATGATAGGGCTAAATGGTGAAGGAGAAGGTTGTTATAAGTTAATATCTGTAGATAACGGACACGGAGCCTTAGTAAATTTCGTGGTGTCACCCACTACTTACTTTGTAGACCATGTAATAGTGGCAGTAGGAGATAGGGTAACTGGATATTATGATGCAAATGCACCTGTTCCTCTTATTTTCCCACCACAATATCGGGCACTTGTTATGGCAAAAGATAATCCATATCAAAATGTAAAAATAGACTACTTTAACAGCCAGTTGGAGAGTAGTGATGGTCAATTAAGATTAAATATTTCATCATATACTCAACTATTATTGACAAATGGGCAACCCTTTACAAGCAACCCTGCAAACCGAAATCTAATTGTTATCTATGGCCCTACCACGAAAAGTATCCCTGCTCAAACCACCCCCTATAAAATTATAGTTTGGTGTTAGAGGTTATGGAAAAGACATTTTATTAATTTATATCAATAGAATTTTATCATTTTCCGACAGAAGACTCCCTCTTCAATCGTGTGAAGGGCGAAGCCCAATGATAAGGGGGAGATGAATGTCGGTTAGGCGATAGCCTAAAGGTATTTATTGTCAATTGTTTCCGAATGATGTATAATCAGTCTTAATAAACATAAGGACTGTTATAACAATGAAATTAGACAGTAATAATCATTCAGTGTTCTTGTTGCATTATCATCTTGTGTTGGTCGTAAAATATAGAAGAAGTGTCATAGACGACAACATTTCAGACTATGCAAAAGGCAAGTTTGTATCGTTAGGTAAGAAATACAATATCTCTTTGGTGGAGTGGAATCACGATGAAGACCATATTCACATTCTTTTCAAGGCACA
>NZ_LQWY01000026.1 GCF_001643235.1 Domibacillus aminovorans | reverse complement strand
GAAAAGGGATTCCGTCATTTACACAAAATTCTTGACGCTCCCTTCCACCGATAAGTTGAGAAATATTTTTGCTAAGAAGCTGATACAAATCCTTGTCATTACTATAAATATAACAATGGCCATACTCATTCGAACACCACATTTTCGCTAAGGTGCCAATGACATCATCCGCTTCATATGAAGGGACGGATACTTGTTGAATGCCTATGCTTTCCAATACATCTTTACACACTTCAAATTGTTGAATTAACGCTTCTGGCAAGTCGGAGCGGGTTGCTTTATAAAAATCATGTTTTAACCTTCTCGTTGTTTCATTTTTTTTGACATCCCATACAACAGCGAGATGGGTCACTTCATATTGAGAAATAAGATTAAATGTCTTTTGAAAAAATATTCTTAATGCATTTGTATAAACACCTTTACTGCTTTTCGTCAATTGCTCTAATTCTTTTCCGTAAGATGTAGCAAAGTATCCACGGCTTAACAAATTAAATCCATCTATTAATAGTAATGTTTGGTTTTTCATCACGATGATCTCCTTGTTATATGTACTATTCACAGGTTAAGTTATTAATCGATTAAAATCAATTACAATGTACATAGCAAGGAAGAAGATCTATACATTCTTTTACAGAGGATAAAACGAAACAAGCCAGACCGTATAAGTCGTAATAAAGAAAAAATGCTCAATATTTTTTGCGGTTCTATGATTAACTGGTCGATTTTTTAAAGCATTGCGTACTACCGGCTGAAATATGAAGAAACACTCGGTAAACTTAAAAAAATGACGGTTATTGATGAGCTGACGGGTTTGTATAATCGCCGCTAATTTGAAGAAGATATGGATATAAGCAGACGAACAAATGTGGCTTTACTGCTTATTTTGTTAGACATCGACCATTTTAAACAAATTAATGATACGTACGGTCATATTTGTGGAGATATCATTTTGAAAAAAGTGGAGGATACGATCTGGCAAAATGTAGATGAGATGGACACCGTTTTACGGATCGGCGGCGAAGAGTTTGCGTTCTTATGCAGGAATACATTGAGAGAAAATAGAAAGAAGAAAGAAGATTGTGGAACGAATTATTTACCGCAAGGAACAGCTGCGTATTGATTACAAAGGACAACACGTGCCGGTCACCATTAGCGCCGGCATGGGTCAATACAAAGACGAGTCGATAGACGAATTTTTCGGAAAAACAGCTCAAGCCTTATTATGAAGCGAAACGAATAGGAAGAAACCGGATCGTCACCGCTTAACGATTTGCTCGGATCGCTTTTTTTGCTTCTAGATCTGCTTTATTTTGTTTAGATGGAATCCATTTAACGAAAAAAAGAGGAAACTCTTTCGATAATGTTAAAATAGTGGTTAAAAGTGGTTTGTATGATTGTTTATGTATATACTCTTTTTCAATCGCTGAAACGACTGTTTGTGAATCACTGCGGAGTGATACGGTATCTGCGCCCATTTCTTTGCATAACTCAAGTGCTTTAATGACTGCCATGAACTCCGCCTCGTGCGTATCACATTCTCCGAGCGGAATGGAAAACCGTTCTGTTTTTCCATCGTGACGAATGACAATACCGGCACCAGCAAGACCTGGATCGCCAGTGGATGCGCCGTCTGTGTATACTTCAAACATAAGGATACCCCCAATCTTGTTTTTATTTTAGAGGAAAGAGGTTGGATTATGCAAATGAAAATTTGTTTTTTATATAGCTTTAAAGGTGTTCAAATGATGTTTGAATCCCAACCGGTTGACCGGGAGATCGTCTTGAAAACAGCTGACGATTTGCTGAAAACCGGCCGTACAAAAGAAGTAACGATTGTCGATGAATTAGGCCAGGAGTGGACACTGAAGGAATTTAAAAAGTTGAACGAAAAACTGGATGAAGAACCAGAAAAGGTCACCGTCTTGTTTGACGGCAGCTACGATGTAGATTCAAGCCGTGCTGGCGTTGGAACAGCCATTTATTATTCAAAAGGCGGCAAGCGATACCGTCTGCGTGAAAATGTACCGTTGGATGCACTTCAATCAAATAATGAGGCGGAATATGCAGCGCTCTCTTTTGCGGTAGGAAAGCTTGAAGAACTTGGTGTGGTCAGTCAGCCGGTGACGATTTCGGGCGATTCATTGACGGTGTTGAATCAGCTGAGCGGCGAATGGCCGTGTTATGAGGAAAATCACGCGCGCTGGCTCGTGCGTATTGAAGAAAAATTAAATAAACTAAGAATTAAGCCGCTTTACAAACCAATCGATAGAAGGCACAATAAAGAAGCTGACCAGCTTGCCCGGCAGGCGCTTGAAGGTATTGAGATACAGAGTCACGCCGAAATCGGGACGTAATCGAAAGGTGGCATGTGAACTTGAGCCGAATAGATGTATTTATTGAAGTAGAAGATCTGCTAAATACGTATTGCAAAGACTGCCTCGTTAAAGCTGCGTTGCGTAAAGAAAAAGGCAAGACTGCGGCGCATAAATTTTGCATTACGGAGTGCTCAGTAGGAGAAAAATTAAAGCAATATGGAATGAAGTTGTCGTAAGCCGGAATACACATCCCGGCTTTTTCCTTGTTCGTACTGCTTGTATATAGTAAACTTTTAATGATGAGTAATGTCAGGAGGAATATCCACATGCCGACACCGAGTATGGAGGATTACATAGAACAGATTTATTTGCTGATTGATACGAAAGGATACGCACGTGTATCAGATATTGCGGATGCACTTTCTGTTCATCCGTCAAGCGTAACAAAAATGGTCCAAAAGCTTGATAAAGATGAATACCTCGTGTATGAGCGTTATCGTGGGCTCGTATTGACGCTGAAAGGACAAAGAGTAGGTCAGCGTTTAGTCGCACGTCATGATTTGCTCGAACGTTTTTTGTCGGTGATGGGGGTGAAAGAGGAGAACATTTATAATGATGTGGAAGGGATTGAACATCATTTAAGTTGGGATTCTATTAACCGTATTGCCGATTTAATCGAGTTTTTTGAAGAAGATCCGGCGCGAATGGCAGAATTAAAAGAAATCAACGAACGAAATAAAGAATAATCCGTCCGCAGTACGGGCGGATTTTTTTCACAAAATGGAGGCGTATTTGATGAAGATTTTAAAAATAGAACCGACACCGAGCCCGAATACGATGAAAGTCATTTTGGATGAAGAACTTGCTGCAGGTAAAAGTACGAATTACAAACCAGAAACAGCCGAACATGCACCGGATGTGATTAAAGCGATTTTGACGATCGAAGGGATTAAAGGTGTGTATCACGTTGCCGATTTTATTGCACTTGAACGAAATGGACGGTATGACTGGCAGGAGGTTTTACCAAAAGTGCGGGCGGCATTTGGGGAAGGCGATAGCGAGGCAGGAGCAGCGAGACCAGAATTGGATCATTTCGGTGAAGTAGAGACATTCATCCAAGTGTACAAAGGCGTTCCAATTCAGCTAAAGTTAGTATCAGCCGAAGGAGAAAAACGGGTGGCGCTGCCGGATTACTGTCAGGAAGCGTTTCAAAAACTGATACAGGACGGCGACAACTACATTTTAGAACGGAAATGGCAGGAGTTTGGTATTCGCTACGGCGAACTGGAAGAAATAGCACCAGAATTGCTTGAAGAAGTAACGGCGGCTTATCCGAAAGAGCGTATCGATCGCATTGTCGAAGCAGAAGGGCGTGGGGGACCGCTTATTCAGCATAAAGAACATGGTGTCAAACCGGAAGCTAAAAAGTGGCTGGCAGAGTCAGACTGGCGGATACGATATCAGCAATTAGAACAAATGCCTGATCCAGATTTAACGGATATGGCGCTTCTTGACGCAGCATTAAATGATGAAAAAGCGGCGATTCGCCGGCTCGCTGTCGTATATGCCGGCATGATTGAAGATACACGCATTTTGCCTGTTTTGTACAAAGCATTGAAAGACCCGGCCGTGACTGTGCGCAGAACAGCAGGTGACTGTTTGTCTGATCTTGGTTTTTCCGAAGCTGTACCTGAAATGATTCACGCATTAAAAGATAAAAGCAAAATTGTCCGCTGGCGGGCGGCGATGTTTTTGTATGAAACAGCCGATGAATCCGCGTTGCCAGCTTTAAAAGAAGCCGCAGACGATTCGGAATTTGAAGTGAAGATGCAAATTTTGATGGCGATTGAACGGATTGAAGGCGGCGAAGAAGCGAAAGGCTCTGTGTGGAAGCAAATGACAGAATCGCGTAAACAATAAGAAGAAGGAGGAATTTTTAATGAATGCTTACGAAGAATATATGAAGCAAATGGTCGTGCCGATGCGTGCGGAATTGACAAATGCAGGATTTATTGAGTTGACAACAGAAGAAGAAGTGAATGAATTTATGGAGTCAGCAGAAGGAACCACACTCGTTGTTATTAATTCTGTTTGTGGCTGCGCAGCAGGTCTTGCCCGTCCGGCAGCGGTACAGGCGTCGATGAATGAGCATGCACCTGATCGTCTCGTGACAGTATTTGCCGGTCAAGACCGCGAAGCGACAGCGGCAATGCGTGCGTGGATGCCTGAATTTGAGCCATCTTCACCATCAATGGCGTTGTTAAATGGGAATAAGGTCGTTCATTTCGTGCCGCGTCATGAAATTGAAGGACAGGACCTTGGCACGATTATCGGCCATTTAACCGCTGCGTTCGATGTGCACTGCCAGTGATCGTGACAACATCACAGCGGGCAGGGATGGACGTGAAAACACGTGCGGCAACGGAAGCGAACTTATTAGGTGCCCGCTATGTGGAGCGAAGCAAGCTGTCAATTGCCAAAATGACGTCTTTTCACAACTGTCCGGTCTTGCTCGTCACGGAAGAGCGGATGGAGCTGCATGACATGAACGGCGCTTCGCCGTTCTTTTTTCATCCCGGATCGGCCATGTTCCGAGTGAAAAGGCTTTTAAATGGAGAGCCGGATGCATTTGTGGATGCGTGCAGACTGCGCCCAGGCATGTCGTTTTTAGACTGCACGATGGGTCCTGCTGCAGATAGTATGACGGCCTCCTTTGCTGTCGGTGCAAAAGGCCATGTAAAGTCGATTGAAGCCAATCATGTTGTTGCGCGTATTGTGGAAACTGGATTGTCAAACTGGACAGAAGGACCGGATGAATTACTGGAATCGATGCGCGACATTCAAGTGACGGCGGCAGATTATCATACCTATTTACAAACGGTTCCGGATGATTCGTTTGATGTTGTGTATTTCGATCCGATGTTTGAGGAAACGATTGACTCGACAGGTATTGCACCGCTCCGCCCGTTTGCATCGTATTCAGATTTGACGATAGATGCGGTGAAAGAAGCAAAGCGGATTGCAAAGTGTCGCGTTGTGCTTAAAGATCATTTTCGTTCGGACCGGTTTGCGAAATTTGAATTTGAGCAACATATTCGTAAGACGTCAAAATTTCATTTTGGCACGATAGAAAGTGGGAGCGTACATGAGTAAAAGTGAGCAACAGTATGTGAATTTATGCCATGATATTTTAGAGAATGGACATAAAAAAGAAGATCGGACGGGGACGGGGACAATGTCGGTTTTTGGCCGGCAAATGCGGTTTGATTTAGCGGACGGTTTTCCGCTTTTAACGACGAAGCGTGTACCGTTTAAGCTCATTGCATCTGAAATGCTCTGGTTTTTAAAAGGCGATACAAATATTCGGTATTTGCTGGAAAATAACAATAATATTTGGAATGAATGGGCGTTTAAACGGTGGGTGGAAAGTTCGGAATATGCAGGTCCTGATATGACCGATTTTGGCCGCCGCGTGTTGAAAGATGAAGCATTTGCGAAAGACTATCATGAGCAAATGACGTCGTTTAAACAACGTGTTCTAAAAGAGGTCGATTTTGCGGCAAAATACGGGGAACTCGGTGATGTGTACGGCCGTCAGTGGCGTGCGTGGAAAACGTCACAGGGTGAGACGATCGACCAGATTGCGGATGTGATAAAGATGATTAAAAAAACGCCGGATTCGCGTCGATTAATCGTATCAGCATGGAATCCAGAAGATGTACCGTTTATGGCTTTGCCGCCGTGTCATACGATGTTCCAGTTTTATGTAGCAGATGGGAAATTATCGTGCCAGCTTTATCAAAGATCGTGTGACATTTTTCTTGGCGGGCCTTTTAATATTGCGGGATATGCATTGCTGACACATTTAATGGCAAATGAATGCGGTCTTCAAGTAGGTGAATTTGTACATACGCTTGGCGATGCGCACATTTATACGAACCATATAGAACAAGTAAAAACGCAGCTAGCACGTGAGCCAAAATCACTGCCGGAACTTTCATTAACGAAAGGGAAATCGTTGTTTGAGATGGAATTATCAGATATGACGTTAACAGGATATGATCCGCACCCGGCCATTAAAGCACCGGTCGCGGTTTAAAAAGGAGCGGGAATGATGATTTCATTTATTTGGGCGCAAGATGAAAATGGACTTATTGGCAAAGAGAACAGTCTGCCGTGGCATTTGCCGGAAGACTTGAAATTTTTTAAGAATACGACGCTCGGGTCTTCGATTGTGATGGGGCGAAAAACGTATGAATCGATCGGCCGGCCTTTACCGGGGCGGGAAAATATAATTTTGACGACCGATCCATCGTTTCAAGCTGAAGGCTGTACAGTCGTCCATTCCGTAGATGACATCCTGCTCAAAGCGGAAAATGAGGAAGTATTTGTCACGGGCGGAGCGGCTGTATTTCAAGCTTTTTTGCCGTACGTGGAGCGGCTGTATGTGACGCGTATTCATCATACGTTTGAAGGTGATACATTCTTTAATGCTATTACATGGAATGAATTTAAAATTGAAAGCTGTACACCAGGTGTTAAAAATGAAAAAAATCCGTATGACTATGAATTTTGCATGTATAAACGGGTGAACAGATGATTTGATTTGTTGTCTTTTTCGTTTAAAGGAAGCATCAAAGTATTTAAAAACAAAGGGCTCAAAAAGTGGACATCTGCCCGTACTGGCGCTGTCGTACGTACGCTGATTATGTCGAATGATCTTGTCGATGCCAATTTAAAGAAGACGGCTGCAAGTGTGCAAAAAATGATTGAACCGGAGTTTCTCCGGTTTTTTTTTGAACTAAAAAACCTTGCTTTTCTGTTATTATTCAACGATAATAAAAGCAACTTTACACATAAAAGCGGTTATGCGCGAATAGGGGGCATATTGATGAATAAGTGGACAAAAGGGTGGTTGATCTCGGGTGCTGCCGTGCTAATGCTGGCAGGCTGCGGAGGTGGAGAAGAAACGAACGAATCAGGTGGCGAAACATATAAAATTGGTGTGTCACAATTTGTCGAACATCCATCGCTTGATAAAGCTTACGAAGGCTTTAAAAAAGGCTTGGAAGAAGCAGGTGTCACAGCTGAATTTAATGAGCAAACCGCACAGGGCGATCAAAATAATAACCAAACCATTGCGAACAATTTTGTGAGCGATGACGTTGATTTAATTTTCGCGAACTCGACACCGAGTGCGACAGCTGCATTAAATGCAACGAAAGACATTCCAATCGTGTTTACATCGGTCACCGATCCGGTTGCGGCAGGTCTCGTTAAAGATACGGAAAAACCAGGCGGCAATGTAACAGGAACGATTGATTTACATCCGGATGCGATCACCAATACGGTGAAGTTTATGGCTGAGCAGTTTGACGGCAAGAATGTCGGCGTCATTTATAATGCCGGTGAACAAAACTCTGTTGCCCAGGCTGAAGCGGTTGAAAAAGTATTGACGGATAACGGTTTGAAAATGGTACCGGTCACAGTGTCCACGTCATCTGAAGTAAAACAGGCGACAGAATCATTAATTGGCAAAGTGGATATGTTCTACATTTTTACAGATAACACAGTCGTTTCAGCACTTGAATCTGTCGTTCAGGTTGCGAACAAAGAAGATTTGCCACTGTTTGTGGGAGAGAAGGATTCCGTTGCCCGCGGTGGATTTGCAGCATACGGATTTGATTACGAAGACATTGGCATGGAAGCAGGGAAAATGGCTGCTCAAATTTTAAAAGGTGAGAAAAAAGCAGGCGACTTGCCGGTTTTACCGCCACAGAATTTGAAACTTGTCATTAATGAAACAGCCGCAAAAGAAATGAATATCGAGATTAAAGAAGAATGGAAAGCAGAAGCTGAGCTTGTGAAATAACGAAAAAGTGCGCCTTTCATAATAGGCGCTCTTTTCGTGAGGAGGATTTTTTATGATGACAGCCATGTTTGGCGCCGTAGAGTCCGGCGTCATTTATGCGATTATGGCACTCGGCGTGTACTTGTCATTCCGCGTGCTTGATTTTCCCGATTTGACAGTCGACGGCAGTTTCGTTACAGGTGGAGCGGTCGCATCGATTATGATCGTGAACGGATACGATCCCTTTATCGCCACGATAGCTGCTCTTTTTGCTGGTTTTTTAGCAGGATGTATGACAGGCCTTTTGCATACGAAAGGCGGGATTAACCCCCTTCTTTCTGGGATTTTAATGATGATTGCTCTTTATTCTATTAATTTGCGCATAATGGGGAAACCGAATGTGCCGCTTTTA
The DNA here is from genome assembly GCF_001643235.1 of Domibacillus aminovorans. Taxonomy (GTDB): domain Bacteria; phylum Bacillota; class Bacilli; order Bacillales; family Domibacillaceae; genus Domibacillus; species Domibacillus aminovorans. The sequence continues at coordinate 12,639 of NZ_LQWY01000026.1, read as the reverse complement.
GCAGAAGAAACGGTGATAACGAAAATTGAATCATGGTTTACGTCAGAATGGAGCATTTTCTTCTTTATGCTCGTTGTGACACTCATCATTAAATTTGTGTCGGACTTATTTTTAAAAACAGAAGTTGGATTAAGCTTGCGCGCAGTTGGAGACAACGAAGGCATGGTCCGCAGCTTTTCAGCGAACACAGGCTGGATGAAAGTGCTTGGCCTCGGTTTGTCAAATGCGCTCGTCGCCTTTTCTGGCGCATTAGTCGCGCAATATAATGGATTCAGTGATGTCGGGATGGGGATCGGAATGATTGTCATCGGGCTTGCTTCCGTTATTATTGGGGAAGCAGTCATTGGCAATTCAACTATTGCTCGTGCGACACTGGCTGTTGTCATCGGTGCGATTTTGTACCGTATTATTGTGACGCTGGCACTCCGCATCGAATTTTTAGATACAGGCGATATGAAACTGATTACAGCTATTATCGTCATTATTGCACTCATTATGCCGAAAGTACTCGATAAACGAAAAGCAGCCGTCCGGAAGAAAAAACGGCTGGTACAGTTGAACGGAGATGGAGGTGGCCCTGTTGCTTGAAATGACTCAAATTTTTAAAGTGTTTTATGAAGGGACACCGGATGAAAAAATTGCACTCAATAAAGTCGATTTGTCTATGCGGCCTGGTGATTTTGTAACGGTGATCGGCAGTAATGGTGCCGGAAAGTCGACGCTTATGAATATCATATCTGGTAAATTAGTGCCGGATATAGGGACAGTCATGATTGATGGCGGGAATATGACGTCCCTTGCTGAGCATAAACGAGCCGTGAAAATTGGACGTGTATTCCAGGATCCGATGGCTGGTACTGCGCCTACGATGACGATTGAAGAAAATTTGGCGATTGCATACAATCGGACAAAAAAACGTTCACTTGGCTTTGGTGTGACGAAAAAACGGCGTGACTTTTACAGGGAAAAGCTCGAAATGCTGCATCTCGGCCTCGAAGATCGCTTGCAGGCAAAAGTAGGCTTGCTATCGGGCGGAGAACGGCAGGCATTGTCCTTGTTAATGGCGACATTTACGGATCCGAAAATTTTGTTGCTGGATGAACATACGGCGGCGCTTGATCCGGCTCGTGCTGAGTTGATCACAAATTTGACGAAAGAAATTGTCAGCGCACTCGGGTTGACGACGCTCATGGTGACGCACAATATGCAGCAAGCACTTGACCTTGGCAACCGCTTGATTATGATGGACAAAGGACAGATCATATTTGAGGCGGATGAGCAGGAAAAACAGGAATTAACGATAGAAAAATTGCTGGCAGAATTTCAGAAAATTAAAGGCGGAGGCGGGCTGAGCGATCGATCGCTATTGTCATAAGAGGAAGACCTAGGTCTTCTTTTTTTTTTGTAAACATGTTAATACGGTAGGAAGAATGGATAAAGAATAGTAAGATGAACGAAGAAGCATTTGAAAGGGTGAGAAAGAAGGGATATAAGATGGGTAAAATTAAAATTGTCACAGATTCAGCACTTGATATGACGAGTGACGAATTGACTCCGTTCAACATTGTGATAGTACCGCTGACCGTCTTGGTAGAAGGTCAAACCTATTTAGACAATGTGGACCTTTCACCGGCAGAATTTTTAGAGAAAATGGCGCATACGAAAGAGATGCCAAAAACATCACAGCCGCCAGTTGGGCGTTTTTTAGAAGTGTATGATAAGCTCGGACAGGATGGCAGTCAAATCATTTCTATTCATATGACAGGTAGCATGAGCGGCACGTATCAATCGGCAAAACAAGCAGCAGAAATGTCGAAATCAGATGTGACCGTTATTGACTCACGCTATATATCAAAAGCACAGTCCTATCAGGTTTTAGAAGCGGCACGTATGGCAGATTCCGGTCATACGGTAGAAGAAATTGTGAAGCGGCTCAATGAAGTACGTTCAGAGACGAAATTATATATTATGATCGATACACTTGAAAATTTAATAAAGGGCGGCCGAATTGGCAAAGCACAGGGATTTATCGGTTCATTGCTCAATATTAAACCAATTGCGAACCTCGATGTTGGTGAGCTGTTACCTGTAACGAAAGTGCGTTCTCACGCAAAAGCGATTACATTTTTAGTTGATCAAATTAGTGAAGAAGTAAAAGGGCGCGACCTTGTTCGTTTTTCGATCGTTCACGCGGGCCACAATAGCTTTAAGTTTTCGCAAAACTTACGTACAAAGATAACGGAAGCAACTGGATTTAAGGATATCGACATTTGCATCACAACACCAATCATTTCCGCACATGCGGGCCCCGGAGCTGTAGGCATTATGTACTGGGCGAAGTAAGATGGATACACCGGACGAATAATGTCCGGTGCTTTTTTCACTCGGAAGATGCAGTGAGTGACCGGAAATGTGGATGAGCGAGCAGAAAAACCGGATCACGCAAAGTGTGATCCGGTTAGGCGCCTGGAAGAGGCGTTGGAGTTGGTTCGGCGTAGCCTTCGCTGTATGTGTTGTCGATCCATGTGCGAATTGTATCAACAGATTTGCCTTCTTCGGTCATGACGGCTGTTGTTGCTGCGATTTCAAGACAGACACCGCATCGTGTGCCATGGTCGTCCCACACAACTTCATGGTCATTCGCATCAGCGATGAAGCAGTTTAAGTTGCTCGTGTGGCCGGCTGATTCACCGCAGCCGCAGTAGCATGGCATTTGCTTGATTACATCTGCATGTTTAGCAGCGGCTAAATAAATGGCTCGCATATTTTCGTCTTTATCGTCTAAAAAAGCCGGCAAGTCAGTGATAGAAGCGGTTGCTTCTTGCAAATCGCCATTAGGTGCTATCTGTGTATGTCCTTCGTGATTGTCATGTACCTCGTCATTTCCACAGGCAGCTGCAAATGGAATGGCTATCGTTAATAGGATCGCACATAATGATTTTTTCAATCGTTAAAGCTCCTTTCATTAAAAGAAATAATGTACGGCATGCTATAATCATATATTGAAAACATATCACTTTCAACCTGACGGGGAACGTGATACGATTTCACAAAGAAGAATGAGGTGACCGCATTGAAGCGAATGATGGCGGGTCTCTTCCTAGTTGCAAGTATGGCGGGATGTGGGAATACAGTGGAAGAAACCATAGCACCTGTTCCACAAAATGTAAAAATAGTCTCTGTTGGTGATTCGCTTACGGAAGGTGTGGGCGACAGCACGGGCAGTGGTGGTTACGTCCCTTATTTAGAAACAAAGCTCGAATCACTTCATGAAATCAAAGACGCTGTTTTTACGAATTATGGTAAAAAAGGAAATCGGACTGATCAATTACTTAAACAGGTTCAAACAGATGAAATGAAAGCAGATATTAAGGCAGCAGATATCGTCATGATCACGATCGGGGGCAATGATGTCGTCAAAGTGGTAAAAGAGAATTGGTCCCATTTGACGATCGATAATTTTGAGGAGGAAGAGACAGGATATGGGAAACGAATACGTGCCATTTTAGCGGAAATACGGAAACAAAATGAAGACGTAGGCATTGTGCTCGTCGGTATTTATAATCCATTCGGCAAAATATTTGTCGAAACAGAAGATGATGAGGAAATTATCCGCTCGTGGAATGAAACGGGCAAATTGGCAGCAGCACGATTTGACCGGACGACATTTGTCAGCATCGAAAATATTTTTTCAAAAGGCAGTGCCGAATTATTTTTCGAGGATCAGTTTCATCCGAACGATCTTGGGTATAAACAAATAGCAGACCGTATTTTTGATACAATCAAAGGTGAGGAATTGGAGCAATTAACGAATCAGAAAATGGTTTTTACGAATGAGGGATCCCATTGAGAAAATGGAAAGTGGCCTTTTTTCTATTGCTCTTCATGGTCATGGCGGCAATCGGATTCATTTTGATCATGCTTTTAATGCCATCAGATGCAGGAAAACCGGCCATGACAGAGACGGAAGGTGAAATCGCGTTTCATGTTACAGCAACAAAAGCTGAATTAAATAAGTTTGTGTCGTACTATTTACAAAAAGAAGCTGACAGTGCACCATTTGATTATGACGTCTATATAGGCAATGAAGTCGAACTGTACGGGTCGATTCCGGTCTTTGCGACTGATATTGATTACCATATGACGTTTGAACCAGAAGCACAGGAAGACGGTAATATCATGCTTCGCCAAAGTGGACTGCGTGTCGGTTTGCTTGACGTACCCGCTTCATACGTGCTGAAAACAGCAGAAAACGCCGGTGCGTTCCCGGACTGGGTGCGCGTTGTGCCAAATGAAGAACTAATTTATGTGTCACTTGGCGATATGGAACTTGATAATGGTATGAGAGTAAAAGTAGAGGCATTTAATTTAGAAAAAGATGATATTAAATTCGCTGTATTACTCCCTGAAGGGGCAGCACAATAGGAGAATGAACAATGGAAAAAGCAATATTCGCTGGCGGCTGTTTCTGGTGCATGGTCAAACCATTTGACGAGCAGCCCGGCATTCAATCTGTGATCTCAGGATACACAGCTGGTCACACCGAAAATCCGACGTACGAAGAAGTATGCTCAGACACAACCGGTCACGTGGAAGCAGTCGAAATTACGTTTGACCCAGATATGTTCCCATACGAAAAACTGCTCGATGTGTACTGGATGCAAATCGATCCGACAGACGGCGGCGGTCAGTTTTATGATAGAGGCCGTTCGTACATGCCGGCCATTTTCTACACAACAGATCAACAAAGAGTACTGGCAGAAAAGTCAAAGCAATCACTTGATGCAAGCGGGCGCTTCAATCGTCCGATAGCTGTTCAAATTTTACCTGCAGAACGTTTCTTTGAAGCGGAAGAGTATCATCAGCAATATTACAGGAAAAATCGGCTTCATTATGAAGCGTATCAAGCAAGATCGGGACGTGCTGGATTTATTCAATCAAACTGGGGGGTCATTAAATGAACAAAGAAAAATTGAAACAAACATTAACACCGATGCAATATAACGTCACACAAGAAAACGGTACAGAACCGCCCTTTCATAATGAATTCTGGAATGAGTTCGCGGACGGTATTTATGTCGATATCATCTCCGGAAAGCCGTTATTTTCATCGAAAGACAAATATGACGCCGGCTGTGGATGGCCGAGCTTCACGAAGCCGATAGAAGCCGTTGAAATGGTAGAAAAACGAGACATTACACATGGCATGATCCGAACAGAAGTACGAAGCAAAACAGCGAATGCCCATTTAGGCCATGTTTTTCCAGACGGCCCGCGTGAGGCTGGGGGTTTACGTTACTGCATTAATTCGGCGTCACTTCGTTTTATCCGGAAAGAAGAATTGGATAAAGAAGGATACGGGGAATTTAAAGACCTTTTTTAAGGTCTTTTTTTTGGAGGAAAGAAGAATATGCATAAATCGTTTTATCACTATTTAATGAAATATCGAGAAGAAACGCCGCGTGACGAGATCGCTGCCTTTGCAAATGATGCTTTTGCGGATCATTCATTTCCAAAAGGTGCAGATGAGTACGATACATTGAGCCGTTATTTAGAAATGGATGTTGATTATTTGCCTTCAATGTCGGTATTTGATACAGCGTGGGAAAAATATGAACAGGATGAATTAATGGTTTGAAACTTATTTTGGAGATCGTACGTAAATGGAATCAAAACGAATAAAAGGAGCGATTCATGATGGCTTTATTTAATAAAGTACTAGCAAGTATTGGAATAGGAAATGCGCAGGTAGATACGAAGCTTGAGAAATCGGCTTATACGGCGGGGCAACTAATGCGCGGCGTGGTCTGGGTAAAAGGCGGAAATGTTGAACAGCATATTGATTCGATTTATTTGACGGTGTACGCGACATATGTGCGTGAAACAGATGATAAAAAGGTGACAGATCAGGCGGCGGTGTTGAAGCGTAAATTGAATGAGCCGTTTACGATTGGCGCGGGTGAAACGCGTGAAATTCCGCTTGAATTGGAATTGCCGTATGACACGCCGATTACACAAGGAAAAACGCGTGTATGGGTGGAGACAGGGCTTGATATTAAGCAGGCGGTTGATCCTGGTGATAAAGATTACATCGAAGTAAGGGCGACACCGATTGGTGAAGCAGTACTTGATGCCGTTCGGACACTCGGTTTCCGTTTGCGTGAAGTAGAGTGTCAGCATGCGCGCGGCCAAAAGTATCCATTCGTGCAGGAGTTTGAGTTTGTGCCGGTGAGCGGGGCGTATAAAGGGAAACTGGATGAGCTTGAAGTGACGTTTTTGGAGCAATCTGCCAATGAAGCGACTATACTTCTTCAAGTGGACAAGCGTGCGCGCGGCCTCGGTGGATTCTTGTCTGAAGCGATGGGAATGGATGAAACGAATGTCCATCTTCGCGTTAGCAAGAGTGATCTTAATTCGCTTGAATCCAAATTGAACGCAACGATCAGCCACTTTTGCTGATGGTTGCAGGATGAATAAAAATGGCATAAAATAATGGATGGATATTGGCTGAATTGGAGGAATATATATGAGTGTACACATTAGCGCAAAGGCAGGCGATATTGCGGAAACGGTTTTGCTTCCAGGTGATCCGCTTCGCGCAAAATATATAGCTGAAACATTTTTAGAAAATCCGTTCTGCTATAACGAAGTGCGCGGTATGCTCGGTTTTACAGGCACGTATAAAGGGAAAAAAGTGTCAGTGCAAGGAACGGGCATGGGTGTGCCGTCCATTTCGATTTATATTAATGAGTTAATGCAAAGCTATCAAGTGCAAAATTTGATCCGTGTCGGCACGTGCGGCGCGATTCAAAAAGACGTGAATGTTCGCGATGTCATTTTGGCAATGACGTCATCAACAGATTCAAGCATGAACCGTCAGACGTTTAATGGCATTGACTATGCACCGACAGCAAACTGGGAACTGCTTAAGCGGGCGTTTGATGCAGGAACAGAAAAAGGATTGCCCTTAAAAGTCGGAAATGTTTTTACAGCAGATCAATTTTACAATGACCATGCAGATCATGAGAAATGGGCGCAGTATGGCATTCTAGCTATTGAAATGGAAACGGCGGCACTTTATACGCTGGCTGCGAAACATGGCTGCCGTGCACTGTCTGTTCTAACGGTCAGTGATCATATTATCACGGGCGAAGAAACGTCGTCAGACGAACGTCAGACGACGTTTAACGAAATGATCGAAGTGGCATTAGAAACGGCGGTTCAATCGAAATGAAAAAAATAGCTGCATGGCTGATGACAGGATCTGTATTGCTTGGCGCCTGTTCGTCAGCGGAAGAACCTGTCAAGGAGAAAGAAGAAACAACTGCACCGGCAAAAGAGCCGGCAGCAGAAGAAACAGGCCCTGTTTTGGACGCATCTTATTTTAATGAGGTGGAAGAGATCGAAGGCATTCAAGTTATTCAAAATCCGGAAAACACGTTGGTACTTGTCAATAAAGAGTTTGCCTTACCATCCGAATACACACCGCCTGATCTTGTTCGCCCGAATGTAACGTATTCATTTGGCGATCAAGACATTGAGAAAAGTTATATGAGGAAAGAAGCTGCTGGTGCACTTGAGGAATTATTTGCAGGGGCGAAAGAAAATGGTTTGTTTTTGTTTGCTGTATCAGGCTACCGCTCATATGATCGCCAACAAGAAATTTTAGCGGCTGGAGCGGCGGCAAGTAATGAAGCAAAAGCACTTGAATCGATTGCACCACCCGGTATGAGTGAACACCAATCGGGTCTTGCCATGGATATTTCATCAGAAAGCAACGGCTTTGAGTTGAATCAAGACTTTGAATCGACTGAAGAAGGCCAGTGGCTGAAAGAACATGCGCATGAATATGGATTTATTTTGCGCTATCCAAAAGGAAAAGAAGACATTACACGCTATGTATACGAGCCGTGGCATTTCCGTTATGTTGGCAAGAAAGCGGCGACTGAGATAAAGGAAAATGAATGGACGCTCGAAGAATATTTTGACAACGTAAAACCGGCGGAATAATCGCCGGTTTTTTCATTATTCACAGTGAAATGAACCTTGTCGTTAACGAGGTGAGGTTTTTGTTTTCAAATAACGATAAAAACTGATAGAATGAATAAATCAATGTACAAAGAGTAGAAGGCGGGGGACAGCATGGAAGAGGAAAAACCAGAACAGGGTCATTATATTAAGATAAAACGATTTCAATTTATTATGATTGTTTTTGCACTCGTGTTCGTGACAGCTGCGGTGACAACTATTACGCTCGCTTTCGGTGATGAGAAAGCGGTCGAAGTCGGTGCACCTGCGCGGGCAGAGTTTAATAAATTGTACGAAGCGTATGACAAAATTGAAAGCGGCTATTACAAAGCGGTTGATCAAGAGGCACTCGTGAATGGCGCGATTAACGGGATGATTGATGCACTTGAAGATCCGTATTCAGATTACATGAACAAAGAAGAAGCCTCACAGTTCCATGAAGGCGTGTCCAGCTCGTTTGAAGGAATTGGCGCAGAAATTCAAGAGCAGGATGGCTTTATTATGATCGTCTCACCGATCAAAGGGTCACCTGCAGAAAAAGCTGGATTGAAGCCGAACGATATGGTTATGTCTGTCGACGGTAAAAGCATTCAAGGAATGAGTGCGTCTGAAGCAGTTCTATTAATACGCGGTGAAAAAGGCACAAAAGTGACACTCGAAGTAAAGCGTAATGGGTCAGACAAAACGCAGGAAATGATCATCGTCCGCGATGAAATTCCAATTGAAACGGTCTATGCCGAACTAGATGAGAACAAAATTGCACACATTCAAATTACTAGTTTTTCTGAACATACAGCCGAAGAATTAAACACGGCGCTTGCAGATATGGACAAGAAAGGGATGAAAGGCATCGTCCTTGATCTTCGTCAAAATCCAGGCGGTCTGCTTGATCAAGCAATTAAAATGGCTAATTTCTTCGTACCGGAAGGAAAAAATATTGTACAAATTGAAAGCAACGATGGCAAGGTGCAGGCGTATAAAGCAGAAGGCGGCAATAAAATCACGCTTCCAACCGTAGTCTTAATTGACAGTGGAAGTGCGAGTGCGTCTGAAATTTTAGCAGCTGCGCTACATGAGTCAGCTGGTATCCCATTGATCGGTGAAAAATCGTTTGGGAAAGGAACTGTTCAGTCTGCTGAAGATTTCAGTGATGAATCCAATTTGAAATTAACGACGGCGAAATGGCTGACACCAAATGGTACGTGGATCCATGAAAAAGGCATTGAACCGGATACAGCGGTCAAGCTCCCGGATTATGCGAGCCTTTCGTACATTAATCCAGAATCTGAGTTGAAAATGGAAACATTATCCGACGAAGTAAAAACAGCTGAACAAATGTTGAGCGTACTGGGCTATGATCCAGGTAAAGTGGATGGCTACTTTGATGAAAGTACAGAAAGCGCCGTTGAAGAATTTCAGGCAGAATCAGACATCGAATCAAACGGTATTTTAACCGGTGCGGCGACGACGAAGTTAATGGAGGAACTGCGCCTCAAGCTGCAAGAAAATGATACACAGCTAAACAAAGCGGTTGAATCCGTGAAAGCGAAAGTGAAACAATGAAAAAGCTGATCCGGCTTATGCCGGAACAGCTTTTTTTGGCGGAGGCATTAAATAAAATGTAATCGGCCTTTTCTTTCAGTGCGATAAACAGTACGTCTTCTTTTAATTTTTCAGCACGATCATCCGTTATGAAGCCCGTTCAACGGTTGATTATTTGTTTCATCGTGTAATTGAAAAAAAAGCAAGTGATTTTCCAATCGCTTCTTCAGCCTATTGGAGTCCGTATATATGCATCATCTGTCCGGCGGCGTCCTTCATCCAGACGATGTCCAAATTCGCATCGGCAATGAGAACCGTTTCGTTAACATTATTTAGAACGGTGTATGCATTAAGATTTATCAGGCAGCTGGCCAATCTCCATAAAATCTCCTACTTTCAACTTTCATATAGCTACAGTATACAACAAGAACTAATGTTTGCACCTTTTCAAAAGACTAATTTCGTCATAAAATGATAAAGGGAAACGTCTATCTGAGAGAATCGGGGCAAAAGGAGGGGTTTTGTGGCGAACTGGCACAAATCGTACGTACGAATTTGGAAAGGCCGGACATTTGACGATATGGATGAAGCGATGGAAAATGAATTGCTTGATAAACTCACTCACCCAAGACTCCAGAAAAAGGCAGAGGTTAAGTTTTTCGAATCGGTACGGCGGGTAAATGAGTCGGATCTTTCGGATGCAGAAAAGGTGCAGCTCATCGATGCATACATACACTGTTTTGAGCAATTGAAACAAAAAGAGTAAACACATATACCTTCGCCTGTATAAGATACAAATAGAAATGGAAGGAGGAATGAAACATGTATTTTTTCACCATTGCAGCAATGGTACTCGCAGTTACTATGCTGATTGGATATAAGCGGTACTGGCCGGTAAATGTGAAACGCATTTCTCCTGAGGAAGCAGACGGTCATCCGGTTATTGATGTACGCGACTGGCAGGAAGCGAATCATGTCCCACTCATTGGTGCCGTACATATTCCATGCGGTTACATTTCACGCCGTGCCGGTGAATACGGCGGACAGGAAGTATACATTGCCGCAACGACAGCAGTGGAACGTAATTTTGCGGTGCGTTTGTTGAAAAAATATGGTATTCATGTAAAAGGATTCATTTGCATGGGTAAAGCATGTTAAGCCGGTGCTCTCGTGCCGGCTTTTAAAGTTGCATTCAGCTCGGGCTCTGATTAACATAAGGAGAAGAGGGTTTGTTTTAAAGGGGGAACGGGGTACATATGATAAAAACGGCACTTATTACAGGTGGATCAAAAGGAATAGGACGAAAAACAGCAGAATCGCTTGCAGCGGCGGGCTGCAGAGTCGTTATCAACTACCGTTCAGACCGAGAGCAAGCAGAGCAGTTTGCAAGCGAACTATCAGCTACGTTCGGCGTTGTAGCAGCGGCGGTTGGCGGTGATGTATCATCAAAGGAAGACTGTGAGCATATCGCATCATTCGTACTGCGGGAATTTGGCGGTGCGGATATAGTGGTTCATAATGCCGGTCCATACATACATGAACGAAAGACGATGGCGGAGTATTCATGGGATGAGTGGACTATGCTTATGAACGGCAATATGACAGCTGTCTTTTATTTAACGAAATTATTATTGCCATCGATGAAAGAAAATGGCTGGGGCCGCATTATTACGTTCGGCTTTGATCGAGTGGACACTGCGCCAGGCTGGATAGACCGTTCTGCATATGCGGCAGCAAAAACAGGATTAGCGTCATTGACGAAAACGATTGCAGCGGAAGAAGCGGCGAGCGGTGTAACGGCGAACATGGTGTGCCCAGGCGACATTACAGGCAGCTGGAAAGAAAAGAAGATGATCGATGCACTTGGTGTTCACTCCACTCATGTCCCTGTTGGCCGGCCGGGCACAGGCGAAGATATCGCGCGCGTTGTGGCATTTTTAGTATCAGAGGAGTCGTCATTTATTACAGGCGCGATCATTCCGGTTACAGGTGGACAGGATGTACTAGGAAAACATTTCCGCAAATGAAATGGTTCCTTGCGTCCTTTTCTATTAGGAAGGGTTTTTATAGAGGAGTAGGTGAGAGGTCGGAAAAGAGGACGAGTGGTCAGAAATGCGGAAGAGCGATCGGAAACATGGTCGAATGTACAAAGTGAAACGAAAATAGGGCGGATAACGTGATCGTTAAGCAGCGAGAAAAGCCGGATTATGTTGAAAAGGTGGAGGTGTTGCTTGGGCGGGTGCCAGAACAACATCCGGCATTGCTAGAAATTCGACCGGAGCTTTCGCACGCAGGGCTACAAGGCGAATTAAACGTGGGTTTTTATGTGAAAGAATCACTGCAGCTGGATACAAAAGTTGTGCATGATTTACGATTGCGAGCGGATACGGGGTCTTTTTTGAAATGGATATGTTTGTTGCGACAAAACAATTTGCACTTATTTTTGAAACGAAAAACTACTCGATCGATCCGCTTGATGAAAAAATAAGTAATCTTCTTTTATATCCTTCAGAAATTCCTGCGAAAATAAACTATCTATCCAAAAAAATCTAAAAAATCCATCTATAATCCGACGAACTTCCCCGATTGGGTACTGTGTTCAAGAAAGAACACAAGCCGTTGCATACAAATTTGAGACCCCCATGCCTAAAGGCACAAGCCCTACACCTTGCGGTGTGACGAGTGGGATTCTTGAATGACTAAACGTTCGCAATTCATTTCTGCTTTGAACAGCCTTCAAGATGAGGGTGTCTCATCACCCCTCCTAAGACAGTGCATATAGCATCTTAGGCTGATTGACTGTTACCATCAATCACAGGTGCGTATCGAATGTTCATCGCACCGACTAAATCTCTGTGCTTTTGGAAGCCACATTCGCATGTATATTTGCGGTCTTGTGCCTTGTTCTTAGCAGAACACTTTGGACACGTTTGACTTGTATAAGCGGGATTCACATATTCAATCTTAATTCCAACTAACTTGGCTTTGTACTCGATGAATTGAGACAGGCGATAGAATGACCATCTGTGCAAATTTTTCTCGTTTTTACGGCTCGTTCTTGCCGTCTGT
>NZ_LQWY01000025.1 GCF_001643235.1 Domibacillus aminovorans | reverse complement strand
TTGTTGGAAGCAATTTCACTTTGACGGTGATGGTCTGCGACATGATATTCACCCCCTTGTTTTTTGTTGTTCGACATAACGCTTGATGGTTTCGCTGGATACATTTCCTGCGGTAGAAACGAAATAGGAGCGTGTCCATAAACTTGGCAAGTGCCGAAGGTGCGGAAACTCTTCACGCAATTTTTTAGAAGTCACCCCTTTGATTTTTGCCATCATATCGGCAGGACTTAATGATGGGAGTGCGTTGAGAAACAGATGCGTATGGTCTTTGTCGCATTCAAGAGCGACAATCACAATTTGCAGTTCCTCACACACTTCATGTACCAACTCTTTGAATCGCTGTTCTACCTCTGTTTGCAGAAAAATCTTTCTTCTATATCGAGGACAGAACACAAAATGATAGTTCAATAACGATACGGTTGTGCTTGTTCTTCTGTATTCATTCATATATACATTGTATTAGTTTGGTCATTATACAGCAACGGATAAGGGACAAAAAAGAGTGAAATCTTCAAATACTTGAAGTACCACAAACCTTCGGTTTCTTCGTGGTACTCCGTATTTGACCTCACTCTCATCCCACCCTTAAAGGGGGTGCTATCGCATCGTAGTGGGCTTTCACGTTCGGAAAATCTGTAATGTAATCAGAAACATGGATGCGTGGTCAGAAAAGGCGTGAAGCGATTAGAAACATGGCTAAGTGATCAGAAATAACAGAATTTCAAAAAAGAAAAGCATCACCCCGCGGCGGCGAGTGATGCTTTTCTTTTTTGAAAAAGTTTCAATCGAATAGACAATGTGATGGCGCCACACGTTAGTCCGATAATCAATCCGATCCAGTAGCCGTATGGCCCCCATTCCGTAAATCGGGCGAGCAGCCAGCCGAGCGGGAGCCCAATGATCCAGTAGCTGATCATTGTCATAAGAAATGTGACATTTACGTCTTTATATCCGCGCAGTGCTCCTTGTACGGGTGCCTGGATAGCATCGGACAGCTGGAACAACGCTGCAAATAGCAAAAACCCAGCTGTCAGTTCCAGCACTTCTGTGTCTGTCGAGTATAAATACGCGACTTGCTCCCGGAAAAAGAAGATGCCCGCTGTACATAGCAATGAGATGCTGACTGCCATGATGACGGCAATGGAACTGTAACGCCGGGCGTCGGCCCACCGGCGAGCACCTGCTTCAAATCCAACTACAATCGTGAGCGCCATGGACACGCTCATTGGAATCATATACGTCAATGTAGCAAAATTGAGTGCAGCTTGATGGGCGGCAATGACTTGTGTATTGTATTCGCTCATGAGCAGCGTGACAGCCGAAAAAATGCTCGTTTCAACAAAGAGCGATAAACCGATCGGCAGTCCTAATGACAAAATTTCTTTCCATTTGGCAAACGAGGGGCGGGGCAGTGCAGAAAATAACCGGTATGCCCGGAAAGGTGCACGCCGGTGAACAATCCAGGCGAATAAAAAGAAAATAAGCCAGTAAGTAATTGCAGACGCGTAGCCAGACCCGACACCGCCAAGTTCAGGGAATCCCCATTTTCCATAAATCAATACATAATTAAAGAAAATATTAAGTGGCAGCGACAATAACATAATGATCATGGATGTGCGCGTCATACCAAGTGCATCTATAAAACCGCGCAGAACCGCTGTTAAAAAGAGCGGAATAATTCCGAATGAAAGGCCAATCGCATACTCTATTGCAATGCGCCGAACATTTTCCTCTAGATTCATGGTGTTCATGATCGGCATCAAAAATAAAAGACCTAGAGCATAAGTTACTCCCGCAATAAAGAGCGATACATAAATGCCCTGCATCACCGAGAATGCTACTTTTTTCAGCTGACCGCCGCCAATTAAATGGCCGATAATGGGCGTGATCGACATTAAAATGCCGGAAAGCCCTGTATAAACCGGCACCCAGAGGGACGAACCAACTGCTACACCGGCAAGATCATCTGCGCTATAGCGCCCCGACATAATCGTGTCAAAAAACGTCATCGAAAACATCGCGAGCTGTGTAATTAAAATAGGGACTAAAATATATAAAAACTGACGTACTTTTGCACGTGTTGTCATTGCTTCAATCAAGCTCTTCATCTCCTCACAATCTAGTAGTATACCATAATTAACATCCTAGTTTAGTAAAAAAGAATGAAAAGAAAATGAAGATAACGCGAAAAAATAGATGTAAAATCTCCTTATTTTGGATCATTTTGAAATATCGTCACATCTAATTTAGAAAAAAACTGATACAATAGACCCTATAACGGAAAAATACAGAGGAGTTTTAATGTGAACGAGAGGGAGAAAAAGAAACGGATTTTTGGCGCAATTGCGTCGTTATGCATAGCAGGATTTTTCATGATGGAAACGCAGGCATCGGCTGATCAGGTGAAGCTTCATGAAACAATGCCTGTTTATGAAACGATTAACAATCAGCAAGTGTGGATTGGTGCGTTAATGAAAGGTGGAGTGTATGCGGCAGCAAACGGTACACGCGAAGTGGAATTTGGCAACAGGAAGGTAACGATTAGTCTAGATGGAGGGACAGTGACCGCGTCATCAGCGCCCACTGAAACAGAAGCAGAAGATACGATCATTACGAAAAAACAGCAATTTATTTTTAATAGTATAGGTACAGACCGCGAACCGATGGCCATTTTGAATCGAAATGTCCGTTTCCCAGTTACCGGTAAAACGGGTGCTTGGTATACGGTGAACGTCGGTGGACAAGAAGGTTATATTCATCAGCAGTCGGTAGAAGAAGATAACGGCATCCCTGTTTTAATGTATCACCATATGGTTGAAAACCCGGAAAACACAGTCTTTTATAATAATTCGATGGTCATCAAAGTGGCTGAATTTCAAAAGCAGATGGATTATTTAAAGCAAAAAGGCTACCGGACGATTACGCTGCAGGAACTAGAAAGCTATTTACGTCATGAGAAAAATATGGTTGGTAAAGCAGTGGTCATCACATTTGATGATGGAAACATGTCGACATTGAAATATGCGTACCCGATCTTAAAAGAATACGGCATGAAAGCAACGCAGTTTTTAATCGGTGGCCGTCTTAATCAAAAGAGCAGACCATGGGATGAAAATACGCTGCAATATGTTGGATTCGATGAAGCGGCTGTAACGGGCGACGTGTATGATTATCAGAATCATACACTCGGTATGCATTTGCGCGAACCAGTCGGCGGCCTGCCGTATTTACAAACGAAAACGTATGAGGAGATTAAAAACGATTTCCTCGCTGCCGAGGAACGAATTGGCCGCATTTATGATGGAGATTCCGCGCATATTAAGTATTTAGCGTATCCATGGGGTCAATTTAGTCCACAAGCTATTCAAGCTGCGCGTGACACTGGTATTACGATGGCGTTTACAACAGAAACGGGCAACGTCAAACTTGGCGACGATCTGTATTTGCTGAAGCGCCAAGGTGTTGCCCCGCGCCACACAATCGAAGATTTCGCTGCTAAACTTGAAGGAATCTATTAACAAAGCTGCCGCCTTGCGCGTGCGGCTTTTTGTTGGAAAATCATTTAAGCGCAATTAAAAAATCAGGGCAGACAGTAGGCCTGTCTGCCCTGATTTTTTATAGTCGAAGAAGCTATGTCAGTCCATTAAATGATTGATAAATTAATAACATTGCATACTAAACCATGTTTTCTCAAAGCGCTTTGATGCCAAGTCATGCGCACCAATCACATAATAAAGCATGCCCATATCACCCCACATCATGTCGAGGTCATCGTCTGTGTCAACCTGAAACAGAAGGACAGGCTTGCTATCTATATGTTCGGCCACTTCTGCAAATACTTCGCCTTGTATGGACACGGGTACTCCGAGCAGTTGATGATCGAGCTGCTCATAAAGCTGATCCATTAATTTCTCAAACTTTTCATCATCCGCATCCTGCTCAAAATAACGGAACTCGAGCTTTTCGGCTTTCTTAAAAAGCATACGACGCTCTGGATAAGATACCGCTCCCTGGGCGCTCATGCCGCTCGTATCATCCGTGTACAGGACACGCCATCCATCTTTATGCTCGGGTTCACCGTACACTGCTTCCTCATCACCATCATAATAAAAAAAAGACAACATGCCGGATATCGGCAAGGGGTTGTTCTTCAAATGGAGCGCAGACACTTCGGTTAAGTTAATCTGTCCGATAAACGAAAGTGGCGTGCCATTAAACGAAGGATACGCTGTCTCAGCCGGTAAATCCGCCACGCCGCCAAATTTTGATGCACCGCACGGAAGCGTTTCTGCCGCTACACTTGAAATCGAGACACATTCGTAAACTGCACCTAAAATATCAGCTTGTACATGTTCAAGATCATATTCTGTAATCAACTGATGCAATCGTTCACTCATCGCAACTACTCCTTTATCTTTTATTATCTCATTTAGACAGGATATTAAGATATTAAGAGAAGACTTTCCATGATATCGTAAAGAGATAAACGTTATCCAGATATCTATATTACTTGTTTCAACAGTGTATTCATTTTGACCACCATGAAAGAAAAATATTTTATCGAACACCTGTACCATACCGCATTTTCGTGTACATAGCAAGCAAAAAGATTATTTTATTCGGAAAAATCTGATAATTATAGGGAAGCGGAGCAAGCGTGAAATGGTCACAGAAAGTGAGTAACCAGCGCACAAGCTGAGTAAACCGGCCCGCACAGGCTGTCACTCGATCCGTTCAAATGATGTAAACGCTTACAAAAATGACTCATCCATGCTAACATGAAGATAACGTTAAGTGTTTTTGTCCATATAGTAAGCTTGAAGGATGAAAAATCTGAATAATAAAAGACGATCGAAACGGGAAGCCGGCGCGGGACATACGGTCAACGCGCCGGTTCTTCTATTTGTTCGATCATCGATGATACGATAAAATCGTCCATCACAAACTCACGCTTCACTTCACCGAAGCCTTCCGCGAAATAGCTGCGTGCGATTGACCCGTCTTCACCGATTTTCTCCAAAACAACAGCGTGATCAAACGTTTGAAGCGGGGTCTCGAGGGGAGACGAATCATCGGTGACTGTCCAGCCGTCAAACGACTGTCCCACTTCAAGCGGCAGCTGCAAGTACGTATACAGCGGCTTGAGGCTTTCAAGCTCCCCATCAGAAGGCACATAGTCCTCATATTGCTCGCCTTCCTCGCGTACAACGACAATCCGCTCATCCTCTACACGAAACGTCCGCGCCATCACCGTCCCGCCATTATCTTCATACACCGTCACATGACGATCATCATGCCATACCGTCCGCGCCGTATACGACGCGAACTCATTCCCTTCGCCCACAAAATGCGCTATTTGACCATCTTTCAAGAAATAAGATGAAAGATTCACTTTTGACGGAACATCTGTTTCTTTTTCGATTACTGGTTCCTCAACCGGCGCGGGCTCCTGAACAACTTCATCCCCACAGCCAGCCGCAAGCACAACAACCGCAAATAAAAACGGTCTCCATTTCACCAGCACCCACTCCATTTAAAAAGGATTCAGTCTCATTCGAAACAAAGCGCCCGCTTCAAATGTCATCTGTCATTCTCTATACCCCAATCAAAAGAAAAAGAACAAATTATTCTTGATTCTTTTTAAATGCTAAAACAGCATTATGGCCGCCAAAACCAAACCCGTTTGAAAGAGCATACGTGATCGGTGCCCGAACCGCATGATTTGGAACATAATCAAGATCGCATTCCGCATCTGGATTGTCCAAATTGATCGTTGGAGGGAGAACGCCATCCATTAAACTTTTCAGTGTAATGACCGCTTCAATGCCGCCAGCTGCGCCAAACAGATGGCCAGTCATCGATTTAGTTGAACTCACTTTCAACTCATAAGCGTGCGCACCAAAAGTATGTTTAATCGCATTCGTTTCGGATTTGTCACCTTCAGGTGTGCTCGTTCCGTGCGCATTAATATAACCGATGGCAGAAGGATCAATCTGTCCCATTTCAAGCGCTAGCTCCATTGCACGAGCGGCACCTGTAAAATCAGGAGACGTAATGTGGTGAGCATCTGTCGTCGATCCATATCCCACAATCTCGCCTAAAATGGTCGCGCCTCTTTGTTTCGCATGCTCATACTCTTCCAAAAATAAAATGCCAGACCCTTCAGACATGACGAACCCATCTCTGTTTTGATCGAACGGACGACTCGCCTGCTGTGGCGTCTCATTTTGGGTTGACATCGCTCTCATCCGCGAAAAACCAGCAAATGCGAGCGGATTAATCGGCGCCTCCGCACCACCAGCTAAAATCGCATCTGAATAGCCGTGCTTAATATTCAAAAACGCTTCGCCAATCGCCTGATTTCCCGTCGCACACGCAGAAACAGGGGAGAAGCTCGGCCCTCTAAACCCGTACTTAATGGCAATGATCCCGCCAGCCATATTGCTGATCATCATCGGAATCATAAATGGAGAAACCCGTCTCGGACCGCTATCACGTAAGCGCGTATGGTTTTCTAAAATCGTATCGATTCCGCCAATCCCCGAGCCAATATACACACCGACCCGGTCTTTATTGATCGTTTCTAAATCAATATTCGCTTGATCAAGGGCTTGTTTAGCCGCCGCATACGCATATTGGGTAAACAAATCGTACCTTCCTGCGTCCTTTTTATCGATATACTGCTCAACAGGAAAATCCGTAATATACCCGCCAATCCGCGTCGCCATCTCGCTGTACTCATCCGACTCCAACTGGCGAATACCAGACTTTCCGTTCTGAATGTTCTCCCAAAAGGTGTCAACATCATGCCCTAACGGCGAAATAACCCCTGTACCTGTTACAACAACTCTGCGTTCCATTTAAAAAACTCCTTTGTCATTGAATTTTAATATGTATTTCAGTTGATCCAAAACGTTTGAAAGAAGCGCGTCACCCATCACCCGTCGATATTGCAGTGCGCCTTTCGTCGTCGAAAGGAGAAGAGCTGCTGTCGTTTCAGCATCCCGTGCAGCTAGATTCGTTCCTTTTCTAAGAAGTTCGCTTAACAAATGTATTTCCATTTCAGCAATTTTTTTTACATAATTCTGAATAGAAACCGGTAGAAACATGAAATCGGCCTGCAAAGCAGAAATGGGACAGATGCCATCTGACGCGATATATTTCACTCTGCTCGCGATAAACGCCCACGGTTGCTCCCTAACGTTCAGTGAAGAATGATTCACCGCTAAAAAGGATCGCTCAAGGCCATCTTTAATCCGTTCACAAACCGCCACACCTAAATCCGTCTTCTTGGCAAAATGATAATGAATACTCGCTTTCGACACACCAAGTTCCTTTGCTAAGTCATCGTAACTAAATGACAAATAGCCCTTTTGCTGAATAAAAGTCAACGCCAACTCAACAATCTGTGATTTTCGATTTTCCATGCTTGAATACTATCTGACTAGTTAGTCAGTGTCAATCAAAGTGACCGCAACTTTCTAAAAAAAGCATGATTGGAATGAATAATAATAAAATATAAGTGAGGGGTTTAATGAGGGGGGAGAAGAAGAATGGAAAAAGATGAAAAGTATTTGAGAGCGAAAAAGAGGGTGGAACAGCTAAAGGGGTTTTACAGGTTTTCCGAACGGGAAAGCCCATCGTCTTTAGACAGGGGATGAGAATGAGGTCGAAAGAGGCGTGTCCTTTTGGCACGTTAATCGTTCGAATTTTTTGTTTTTACGACGCTTAACCCTTGCGATGGGAACGTATATTCTGATATAATGAATGTACTAAGCGAGGAAGGAGGGTGGCCTATATGTTTGTCACGCATTTATTTCGAATTCCTTATGATGAAAAGCTATACGATGAATTGAGAATCATGCAGCGAGAAGCCGCATCCGTATGGAATGATATCGTTCGGGAGGCCAGTTTTGTAAAAAGTGGCTGAGTAAAACAGAGATTCAAGCGATTCGAAAACAAACCTACAATCTTCATTCTCAAACGGTTCAAGCGATTGCGGATAAATACGCAGCGAACCGTGAAACGATTCGGCAGCTGCGAAAAACGGACAAAAAGGCCAACTATCTATGGCGGAGAAAGTACTATTATTGTGTCCCGTTAAAAAAAGAGTCTATGACCATTTCCAAAGACACGATCACGATCAAGAAAGCCGAATATGGATACGCTCTTTCAGACTTGTTAACGAAAAGGAAAAAGAAAGTGTGGACGGAAAAAGTTCCGAAGAAAAATAAGGCAGTTGTCATTCTCAATCGATCCGACGAAGACCTAGAAAGCTGTAATTATGCGGAAATTGTGTGGCGAAACGGAGCGTATTGGTTTTGTTATTCCGTTCAGGTTCCTGAAAAAGATCTTTCTTCTTATGATGTTAAAGTAGCCGGTGGCGATTTAGGGGAAATTCATGCGGTGACGGTGGCAACGGAGGCCAAAGCCTTATTGGTATCCGGACGGGCGATGCGCAGTCTTTCTCAATTTCGCGCCAAAGCATTAGCAGACTTGAGTAAGAAAATGTCCCGCTGTAAAAAAGGATCGAACCAATGGGAAAAGTACATACAAGCCAAAAAGCGGATTCGTCAAAAAAGCAAAAACCTACTCCATGAACTGGAACATAAAACAACCAAAGAAATTATCGCGTTTTTAGAAGAAGAACACGTCACGAATTTTGTGATCGGGCATGTGTCTGGGATCAAAAAAAACACGAAGAAAAACAGCCAAAAGAAACGAAAGACAAACAAAAAACGAGGACAACAGCTTTCTTTGTGGAACCAGGGGAAAATCAAGCAAAAACTCACGTATAAAGCGCAGTTAAAAGGAATTGTCGTGGAAGAAACAGAAGAAAGCTATACGTCACAAGACTGTCCGTTTTGCGGGGGAAGACACCACGCGAATGGACGAAACTTTCGTTGTTCTGTTCACCAAACAGAAATCCATCGTGATGTCAACGGCGCGCAAAACATTGCCCGTAAAAAACACCACGTGGACGCGAAACCGCTTTTATCGGTTGTCTACAAGCAGCCCGTTTGGTATAAACATTTTTTGTCAGAAGAACAACGACAAAAAACGAAACACCCAAACGATCAACCGAGAAAAGTAAAACGTATCGCCAGTCGGATGGCGTAGTGGGCACAGACCTTGCCCTCTTGAAGGACTGTTTCTCTCTCAAGAGTTGTACGCTAAAGTCTCGCCTCTGCCTCTTTCGATGAAAGAATGTAAGTGGGGTGTTCGCGAAAAAGAACCCCATGGCCTTCAGCCGAGGCTGCTGAAAAAGTGATTACTTTAAGAAAGTAATGTGTATTTCATCAACATATAGTAAATGAAAAGAGGTTAACCATCTATATACAGTAGGTGATTCGCTTCTTTTTCACATTAGATGGACTTTTTCAGTGCCCTCCCTTCAGCCGTGGGATTGGTCAGATCCATCTAACCGTTTATGTTTTAGTGAATGCGTTTCTATTTGGAATTAATCTGTCTTCTAATGCGGGCGAATGGTGGTTCATCTATCCACTCGGCGGCTGGGGGATTGGTCTTCTCGCACACGGTATATCGACTTTTGCGTGTGGTAAATTTGGTGTAGAGTGGGAAGAACGAAAGGTGAACTACCACGAACCTAAAGGTAACGTGGCTTCTAAAAAAGAAGCTACATGGTCTCTAGCTTCGTCCCTATGGGGTAAGTTCACCAGACTCCGTTAGGAGAAATCCTAGCTACGTTAATGAGGTCATGACACCTTCGGTTGACGCACCAGACCGTTGCTCTGTCGTCCATGTTTAAGTAGGGTTGAGGTAAGGCTCGGTGACATGGACGTAAAAAGCCTTTTTAACTTTGTCGAGGTGAGGTCGGATTCCTTGTATGGTCACAGTACAAGGATACGCATGACCTACTTTCGAGTAGAGATTTTATCTGAAAGGATGTTTTGCGTGGTTTACGTTCTAACTATAGATGGAAAGCCACTGATGCCTTGTTCTTCCGTGATTGCTAGATTGTTACTGAAACAAGGAAAAGCTAAAGTCAGAAGAAGAACGCCATTTACAATTCAATTACTGTACAAAACAAAAACCGAATACACGCAACCTTTAACACACGGACTAGATAGCGGGAGTGCGAAAGTAGGTTCTGCTGTCTCGGATGAAAAAGGAAACGTGCTGTATATGTCTCAAATGGAAATTCGGAATGATATTACCGAAAAAATGAAGCAACGCTCTAAATATAGGAGAAACAGACGCAATAGAAAGACATGTTATCGAAAAGCAAGATGGTTGAATCGTAAAAATTCTACCAAGAAAGACCGCTTTTCACCTACAATGACAAGCAAAATCAACTCTCACTTAAAAGAAATGAAGTTTGTAGAATCGATTCTTCCGATCACAAGACAAATCGTGGAGACGGCTACCTTTGACCCGCATGCTTTAAAAAATCCAGCAGTTCTCACAAACAAATGGCTGTATCAAAAAGGAATGAATTACGGATATGCCAATACCAAGGCATACATGTTAACAAGAGATGGCTACCGTTGCCAACATTGCAAGGGAAAATCGAAAGACAAACGTTTAGAAGTACATCATATTATTTTCAGAAGCATGGGCGGTTCAGATGAAGAATCCAACCTCATTACACTTTGTAAAACATGCCATGATGCTCTCCATCGTGGAGAGATTGAACTGAAAAAGAGAGGGAAGAAAAAAGGGCAATTGAACCATGCGACACAAATGAACAGCATTCGTATGCAGCTATTAAAAAGAACACATGCAGAAGAAACCTTTGGATTTGTCACAAAGGAACACCGTCAGTTTATGGAATTGCCAAAAGAACATTACTTTGATGCCGTAACCATTGCAACAGAAGGAAAAGGAGCTAGATTCCAAACCAATCAAGTCTTGTTTAAAAGATGTGTTTCTGACGGGGATTATCAGCAAACCAAAGGCGTTCGTAGTGAACAAGTGATTCCAACAGGGAAACTCTTTGGATTCAGAAAATTCGACAAGGTTCAATACAAAGGAAAAGAATATTTCATTAAAGGACGTATGAGCAGCGGTTATGCTATTTTAATGGACACGGAAGGAAATAAGGTGGACTTAAAGCCCATTCCGAAGTTTTCTAAAATGGAGAGAGTGAGTGCCAGAAAATCATGGATGGCCATACAAAAAAACATTCCAATTTATTACTCATGTGCCACCTGATATTTGTTTGTAAATATCGAAAAAAGTTGTGGATTCAACTTGGAAATGATGTGAAACAACTCATGCACGATACAGCCAATAGATACCATTTTAGAATAGTCGAAATGGAAGCAGATCAGGATCCTATCCATTTACTTATTCAGTATGAGCCTAAGATGAGTATTCTTGAAATCGTCAGACTACTCAAGCAAATGACTACGTTTCACATTTGGAAACAACATGAAATGTATCTTTCTAAACATTTTTGGAAGGAACGAACCTTTTGGAGTGACGGATATTTCGCTTGTTCCATTGGAAATGTCAGCAAAGAGGTTGTTCAAAAGTATATTCAAGAACAAGGATGAAAACCGTGGGCTTACATCCACGAACCTAAAGGTATCGTGGTTTTATGCCCATAAATATAAAAAAGTATATGGAAAAAGATGAACGAATCGACTGAATAAAGATCTATCGCTAAAAATGTATTTAAAAAAGGGTGCTCATCGCTGAGCACCCTTTTTGTGTCATTCCATATTTATACCTTTTTAACAAATTCGGATTTTAATTTCATCGCCCCAAAACCATCAATTTTGCAATCAATATCATGGTCTCCATCAACTAAACGTATACTTTTTACTTTTGTCCCTATTTTTACGACGGATGAACTTCCTTTTACTTTAAGGTCTTTAATGACTGTAATAGAATCACCATCGTTTAAGACATTTCCATACGCATCTTTGACAACCTTTTGATCTTCAGTTTCCGATTCTAAAGTCCACTCATGAGCACATTCCGGGCAAACAAAAAGGCTTCCATCCTCGTACGTGTATTCTGAATGACATTTAGGGCAATTTGGCAAATCAGACATAATTTCATTTCCTCCATTCGTTATTGTTCATTCAACTATATAAGAATTATTTTCAATTTCCTTTTTAAAACTTCGTAAGAATAGCAATTACGAACGTGAAGTTTACAAAAAAACATATAGGAAATTCCTTATATATTGTCATAGTCTTCTCCTATTGACAACCCTTCCTCTATCCTCCATTTACATTAACGTGTCCATTTTTATTCAATATGCTAAAGTCTATTTTTAAAGGGCCTTCAACAAAAGGACGAAGCGAACTACCAAAACAAAGCAGGCGATTCAAACTCCACTTGCTTCAGAAAACGGGGAATAAAACAATAAATAAGTTTAATAATCTGGTAAAATAGTAGGATACAGGAAAAAGGAGGGATCACCATGCCAGTCCATAATAAACTTGTCCGGGATCGAATTTTAGAGGTCATTGAAAAAGCAGGTAGAAACTATACATCACGTATTTTATTAGAAGAAGAATACAAACAGGAAGTACGCAAAAAAATGCATGAGGAACTTGCTGAATATGAAGAAGCGGCAACGAACGAGGAAGCCGTTGAAGAACTGGCGGATCTGCTTGAACTTATTCATGCAGCGGCATCCATCCACGGCGTAAGCGTTGAACAATTAGAAGATATCCGTCAGCAGAAAGCGGAAAAACGCGGTGGATTTAACGAGCGTATTTATTTAATCGAGGTGGAAGATGAGTAAGCTGGAGCTTATTACGACTAACTTGATCGACACCATTGAGCGGCTGGCAGAAGAAGCGAGCGAAATTTATATTTTGACGTCATTTGTGATGAGATCCGGTGTCAAAAAACTGTTACCGGCCTTGCAAAAAGCAGCGAATCGAGGTACAGACATTCACATCGGTACCGGCGACTATTTACACATTACACAGCCAGATGCACTACAGCTCTTCGTCGATAAACTGCCGGAAGCAAATGTACGCATGTGGCAAAGCGGCGGGCGCTCGTTTCATCCGAAAGCATATTTGTTTCGGATGAACGATGAAGGATGCGTCATTGTCGGTTCGTCCAACATGTCGGCTTCCGCTTTGACCGGTGGCATTGAATGGAACGTGTCAGCCGATGACAGTGAGTTGTTTGAAACCGCACTCGCTGAATTTGAAGCGATTTTTTATCATGAGCACACGATTCCAGTGAATATGGAAACGGTGAAAAAATATCGTGAACGCTATGCTGAATTTCATCGCCGTCAGTCTGTTGCAGCCCAGTGGACAGAAGCGGAAGAAGAATCGATGATGCTGGAAGGACCGTCTGATCAGGCAGAACTCATCGTCGAAATGAACGAACCGTATACATACAAATTAATACCACGTCCAGCACAGGAAGAAGCGTTAGCTGCATTGTATGCGACGATGGATGAACAATATGAACGAGCGCTTGTTGTCATGGCAACCGGACTTGGCAAAACGTATCTCACCGCTTTTTTTGCGGAGCGTTTTAAACGTGTTTTATTTATCGCTCACCGCGAAGAAATTCTTGAACAGGCGAAAAATTCATTTTTACACGTTCATCGAGACCGGACAGCGGGCATATTAAATGGCACTTATAAAGAAAAAGACGCCGATATGATTTTCGCATCCGTTTTTACATTGAACTCAACCCATCATTTACATAGTTTTCAACCGGACGACTTTGATCTCATCGTCGTCGATGAATTTCACCATGCTGCAAGCAAGTCTTATGAAAAAATACGTCACTATTTCACACCAAAGTTCTTTCTGGGCATTACGGCAACACCGGACCGGATGGACAACAAAGATGTGTACAGTATATGCGATGGCAATGTGGCGTACCGTATTCATTTTCTTGAAGCCATCCAGAAGCAGTGGCTTGCGCCATTTCATTATTACGGAGTGTACGATGATACCGATTATTCCAGTGTTACATGGCTTGGCACACGCTACGACGAAGAGGAATTGTTGGCTGTCCAAATGCGGACGGAAATGGCGAATAAAATTCTACAAGCCTGGCTCAAACATAAGCAAACAAGAACAATCGGTTTTTGTTCTTCTATTAAACAAGCCGACTTTTTAAGCCGCCATTTCAATGAAAAAGGCTATAAAACGGTCGCGCTTCATTCACAAACAACGTCCATGACACGACCGGCAGCGATTAAAGCACTTGATAAAGGACAACTGGACATCATTTTCACCGTTGATTTATTTAATGAGGGCGTCGATATTCCATCCGTTGACACGATTCTTTTCGTGCGGCCAACTGAATCATTGACCGTCTTCACCCAGCAAATCGGCCGCGGACTGCGTATTGCTGACGGCAAAACACATTGCGTCATGATTGACTTGATCGGGAACTACCGGAACGCCGATGTGAAAATGAGTGTATTTGACACAGACCCAACTCAAAAGAAAAAAGGCGCAATCCCGGCAGTTCCAGAAAACTGCCTCATCGACTTTGAATTAAAAGCCGTTGAACTATTAACTGAAATGAGTCGGAAACGGAATCCGAGAAAAGAACAAATTCGCTTTGCATATGAAGACTTGAAACTTGAACTTGGAAGAAGACCAACGTATCTTGAATTTCACTTAAAAGCAAACGCCGACAGCAAAGCGATCAAAGACGTTCACAATTCATACCCGGGATTTCTATACAACATCGGGGAGCTGAACGAGCAAGAAGCAGTTGCATTCAGGAATCACGAAAACTGGTTCACCGAAGTCGAAAAAACTGGCATGAATAAAAGCTACAAAATGGTCGTCCTGAAATACATGCTTGAACGAGGAGCCGATCATTGGACAAAACCCGTCAAACCAATCGAAATTGCCCCATTTTTTCACGATTATTTGACGTCAAAAGAATATCGGAAGCGGATCAATTTTTCGGATAAGCAAGGAAAGAAGCTTTGGCAGTATGATGAGAAAGCTGTTGCCAAGCTGATTGCGGATATGCCGATGACCATGTGGAGTGGCAGCAGCAATGGACTTGTTATGTTTGACGGTGAGCTGTTTAAAGTGGACGTGAATATTGAAGAAAGGGAAAAAGAGATTATATTTGAATGGACGAAGGAGATTTGCAAGTATAGGCTGCATTGGCATTTTGAGAGAAAAGCGAAGAATTTAGAGAAGTTA
Source organism: Domibacillus aminovorans (assembly GCF_001643235.1). Lineage (GTDB taxonomy): Bacteria > Bacillota > Bacilli > Bacillales > Domibacillaceae > Domibacillus > Domibacillus aminovorans. Next base: position 6,928 of record NZ_LQWY01000025.1, on the reverse strand, counting down.
AACGATTGACAATTCTTTTTTATAGCTGTTCAACGGCTCCACGATGTCACGCGTGAATAGATATGTGACGCGCCGTGCAGTTTATTGTAAATCAAAGATTAAAGAAACTGTTATGAAAAAAGATTTATGCAGTTTTCACATTCAAGAGAGGAGCCAGCACTAGGTGAGTAAAATTGATGCAAGAGCGAAAAGCATTCAGGAAACACTTCACAACGCCAAATACGGCATTGACTATTATCAACGAGAATACAAATGGGAAACGAAAAATATTAAAGAGCTACTGGAAGATCTTGAAACAAAGTTTAGCGATAATTACGACGCCAACCATGAACCGAGAGAAGTTGAAAATTACGATAATTATTTCTTAGGATCAGTCGTCATCAGCAACAAAGAAGGAAAGAAATCAATTATCGACGGCCAGCAACGGCTGACATCTTTAACTTTATTACTCATTTACCTTCACAATATACAAAAAGACAGAACGGGAAGAACAGTAAATGTAAGTGAATTGATCTTCTCAGAGAAGTATGGGAATAAGGACTTCAACTTGTTCGTAGAAGAAAGAATGGAAGGGATGGAAGCACTTTTTAATGAAATTCAATTTGAATTTGAAAATCATGAAGTAGAGTCTGTTCGAAATATAGGTGCACGATTTGAAGATATTAAAGCTTATTTCCAGAGGAGTTAAAAGGGGACGCTCTCCCTTATTTTATCGATTGGCTGCTGCATAAAGTGACGTTGGTCCATATTGAGGCGAACAATCAGGACGACGCTTATACAATCTTTGAAACAATGAATGACCGCGGCCTAAGCCTAAGCCCTACCGACATGTTAAAAGGCTATCTTCTTGCCAATATTAAAGATGATAATCAAAAATTGAAAGCGAACGATCTTTGGAAAAAAAGAATTCTGGAGCTCGTTGAATTTGATAAAGTAGAAGAAATTGATTTCTTTAAACATTGGTTTCGGGCTAAATATGCTGAAACTTTAAGGGAAAGAAGTAAAGGCAAAGAGAATAAAGATTTCGAGAAAGTCGCCACATCGTTTCATAAGTGGGTTAGAGATAATAAGAAAAATCTCCAATTGAACACAAGCAACGATTATTATGAGTTTATTACGAAGCATTTTGATTTTTATGCGAAACAGTATGGGCGTATTTTAGACGCTGCATGGGATTATACCGAGGGTTTAGAATATCTTTATTACAATGCCCACAACAATTTCACACATCAATATCATTTGCTATTGTCTCCTTTAAAAGTAACGGATTCAGAAGAAATTGTTGATTGTAAAATGAATATGGTCGCCTATTTCATTGATATGTGGGTTGTGAATCGGTTTATTTCCTATAGTACGTTAAATTACTCAGCTATTTCTTATACGATGTACAATCTAACAAAAGAAATACGAAACAAAGACTTGAACGAGTTGACCGATATTTTGAAAAAACAATTAAAGAGCAGTAACATCGATGCGATTAAAGACTTCAAAATGCATCAACAAAACAAGAAATACGTGCATTATTTATTAGCCCGCCTCACGCACCATATCGAGGTCGAGAGCGGAATTGATTCAAAATTTGAAACGTATGTAACGAAAGAGTCAAAGAATCCATTCCAGATCGAGCATATTTGGGCAAAAAAATACGAGCGGTACAGCGAACTATTTGATCATGAAAGTGAGTTTACGGAATACCGCAACCGAGTCGGTGGGCTATTGCTGCTGCCTAAACGAATCAATCAGAGTTATGGAGATGCCGAGTATCAGGTAAAGCTCAAACAATACTTCGGTCAAAATCTTTTGGCTAAATCACTCCATAAAGACTGTTATGAAAGTAATCCAAGTTTTAATCGTTATAGAAGAGAGAAAAATTTGCCATTCAGACCCCATAACGACTTTAGTAAAGAGGATTTGGACGAACGGCAAAAACTATATGCGAACCTTGCGAAAGATATTTGGAACTTAGATAAATTAGATGTTTTAAAAACAAATTAATCTCTGTTAATTGTGTCACTTTTCATTTGTTTTGTCGCAATTGTTCATTAAAAAAGACGTATAAACGCACGTAACACCGTCCAATTATTTGGACGGTGTTTAAATATCATTACGGATAAGAATGCAATCCAGAAATGAGTAGATTAACAAACACGTGATTAAAAATAATAATTCTAAAACCTATATTAGCTATCCAGGCATTCCTTTTGTTCACATACAATAAAGATGTTTAATTGTAATGCGAATGTTTATTCCGCATTACACTCTTCTAACGAGATACACATCTCCCCATTCTTTTTAATCCATACTCGCTGATGAGCATCAGTATATTTAAATTTCCACATTTGCCGATACCATTGCATTTCTTTTGCCTGCACAGGCAATCCGATTTTCACACGGTTAAAGCCAGTACCCATTTGAATGTTTTGATAAGATGATTGGTTCGCCCAATGGAATAAAAGATAAAGGATATCTTCCGGTTTTCGACAATCCGCTAGTTCGATGTTATCCATCACAAGACATGTCAGGTCTTCAGTAAGCCAGATCCATGATTGTGCCAAAACTTTGGGCCCTCTTTCAAATACTAGAAATCCGCTGTCAGGATTGATAAGTCCTTCAATCATGCAAGCTTCCCCCGTACCGTCCAGCCGCTGGCAGCAAGCGGTCAATACACCCAGCATTATTTGCAGTTCATCATTAGCGTCTAGAATTCGGACTTGTTCATTTTCATTTTTATAGGGAGTGTCTTGAATTCTGCATTTAAATGGCTGACTGAATATTTCCGGGTATTTTCGTTTAGCTAGTTCCCATTCGGTGACGGCTCTGTGATTGAGAATATAAGCTTTCATTTCAGCTAATGACTTGCCTCTTGGGAATTTAGGATGGTTCCACAACCGGGCTACCGAATGAATAGCCAGGTTATCCGTCGCCCCTGCATGACGAACAATCCATTGCTTTAAAGCTTCATCTTGAAACGGAATCGCTGGCAGGCCTCCGACAAAATTATAAAGATCTTTCCCATGTTTTCTTAAATTAGCTTCTACATCGTAAATTTGATTGCCAAAAGCCAGGCTGATGAAGACCTGGTATTGAGGATCCAGCTCTTTTATCGTCAAAGCATATTTCATGCTTTTCACATTGAAATTTGAAACAACAAGATCCGTGTTCAATGCTTCTGTTGCTGAGATAATTATCGGGAAAACTTTAGGGATTCTGCTAAAACGGCTAATAAATTGCTTATATAATTTCTTTACTTTTTTCATAGTCTCAACGTCGGTTATTTTTGCAGTATCCATTTTATTGACTTTAATCAAATTGTCCAGTATATTGATGAGTTCGAAAGGAACGTTATGGTTAAATAGAGATTGCAGAACGAACCAATCATTAACTAACCCTTTTTTGTTCCTCACGAATGAAACACTCCTTGCATGGTTGTATTTTTGTTCATATGTATTGTTTTCCAGCATATCTACCTTATTTGTTTCATCTTATGTGCTGCAATTTTGGTCGCAACGGCACTTGTCTATTACCTGGTATAAATTTATAAAGCTTTCGAAATCTAATGTTCTGTTCACCAAACAGAAATCCATCGTGATGTCAACGGCGCGCAAAACATTGCCCGTAAACAACACCACATGGCCGTCAAGCCGCTTTTGTCGGTTGTCTACAAGCAGCCCGTTTGGTATAAACGTTTTTTGTCAGAAGAACAACGACAAAAAACGAAACACCGAAACGATCGACCGAAAAAAGAAAAACGTATCGCCAGTCGGATGGCGTAGTCGGCACAGACCTTGCCCTCTTGAAAGACTGTTTTTTTCTTAAGAGTTGTTCGCCCAAGTTCCGCCTCTGCCTCTTTCGATGAAAGAATGTAAGTGGGATGTTTGCGAAAAAGAACCCCATGGCTTCAGCCGTGGGAGTGGTCAGGGTGCATCTTCAACGGCACGCATGAGTTGTTTTTAAGACGCCTAAAAAAGAACGATACTAATGCTTAATAGAAACGTGATAAAAAAACAGAGCTCGGCAATAGCTCTGTTTTCATGATCTAGCTTAACTATTAAATAATATCCAAAGGCATTTTTTTACGGGGTTTTGGAAAAACGTCGTCAAGACGATTTAAGTCTTCTTCTGTAAATTGGATTGTAGCAGCTTCAGCATTCTGAATGACATGCTGTTCTTGTACAGATTTTGGAATAGCCATGACATCATTCGTACGTAGTACCCATGCCAGTGCGATTTGCAAAGGTTTGACATTGTATTTTGCTGCCATCTCTTTGACAATTGGGTCGCTTATCAATTGGCTTCTTAGAGAACCTCCTTGAGCAAGAGGGCTGTAAGCCATAATGGGCATATCCTGTTCTCGGTGCCATGGTAATAAATCAAAATCAATTCCTCTTGAACCTAGATGATACAGTACTTGGTTTATCATACAATTTCGCCCGTTTGGAGTATTCCATAACTCATTCATATCATCTGTATCAAAGTTAGATACTCCCCACCTTAAAATTTTCCCTTCTTTCTTCAGTTTTTCCATTCCTTCAATCGTTTCTGCTAAGGGAACACGCCCTCTCCAGTGTAAAAGATATAAGTCTAAATGGTCTGTCCCTAACCGTTTCAAACTGTTTTCACAAGCTGTTGAAATCATATCTAAACTGGCATGATGAGGATAAACTTTAGAGACTAAAAAAACATCTTCCCTAAGTCCTTTGATTGCTTCTCCAACTAATTCTTCAGAATCACCATTTCCGTACATTTCAGCTGTGTCAATTAGCGTCATCCCTAATTCCAATCCTAAGCGTAAGGCTTTAATTTCCTTATCTCTCAATTTGGGATTTTCTCCTATCCGCCAAGTCCCTTGACCTAAACTAGGAAGGAAAGTGTCATCAGGCAAAGTTACTGTCCGCTTTTTTAGGTGATTCTTTATTTCCGCCATTCTTTTTTCAGTAAGTAAACTCATTGAAGAGCTCCCCTTTCTTTTTAATAGTTGGGAAAAGATGATCCATTATGTTTTCTTTCATTTAACCATGTACATTTTACCTTTCATACTTTTATCGTGGAAGTAAAATGCATTATCAATTAAACATCTTATTGTCTTATGCACAGAAGAAAACAAACTTTTTAATACGGAAAGATAAGGAGTGCTGTTTAAGATAAAGGTAAAGGAAGAAAAGGGAGGCTATTATAATTGAGAGGGCGGTGAAAATAGATTGATTGGTGCATCAATAGGCTGAAAAGCATGCTGTCTTTCGTTTCGTGCATTTCCTGTATATACAGCTATAAGGGCTTACGCCGTTTCAAAAGACGTTCTCATGTATACGCTATACAGTACGGGCCAGCGATCGATGGCTCTTCACATATACGGCATCCGTCAGGCGACGGGTGCAATTTTTTTGTTCATTACTCCGGCCACAACGAGTTTAGCAGTCGTATAAAACAAGCTGTCGGAAACGATGATGATAGAAAAAATAAATTCATTTGGAAAAGGAAAAGGGGAAAGGTACCGGCAAGAGACATGGGTAACGGCGATAAAGAGGGTCCAAAATGAACAAGAGCCTTCCATCGATTTTATTATCTTGATCAACGCCATCGTTTATGCCGTTTTTGTGTTTAAGAAGCGAAGAACTGGATATGTTGACCGATATTTTGAAAAAGCATGTAAAGAGCAGTAATATTGATAATCCTTATCTTATTATAAAATCAACATTTTAACCTTTATCCTTTTTGTATGCAAAAGAACAAAATTATGAAGAGGCTTTATTTTATGAAGATCTCTCAATGAAGCTTGGGATTAATCAAAAGTTAAAAAATAAACTCTTCTGTAATAGAATGTTATGTCTTTGTAAAGAAGGGTACTGATTGGAGTGTAAGAATAGAATAGGATAACCACTGTGAAATAAAAACGGGATAGACTTAGCTGAGCTTTGTACTCATCATGAAGTTTTGTCCATCATCTGTGTTAGACTAGATAAAACCAACAACAAGCCTTAAAAAAACAGGAAAAGAGGTCAAAAATGTTTAAAAAAATAATGAAACAAATCAAGCAGCTCTCCCAAGGCAGCAGCGAGCGGAGACATGGCCGTTATCGCGGAGGCAGCAGCAGTGACCGAAGAAATCGTCATTATCGTGGAAGCAGTAGCAGCAGCCAACGATATAAACGATCTCCGATGAGTGGGAGTAACCGTTATAAACGAAAGGGCCGAAGCAGCAGCTAATTTAGGCGGTTAATGGACGTTTTCATTCGCTTTAATTGCAGCATGAAGATCGGCTGACATGTCTCTCGTATTTGAATATGGTTCTGTGATTCCTAATAACCTTTTCAGTAAGTGAACGGTTTCCTTTTCTAAAGAAAGTTCTTCTGTCCAGGGAAGAGCTTTTTTGTTTTTAGAAGAGTAGGTCGTGTAAAGCAAATATAAAAGAATTTCGCCTAAATCATAGTAGTCCTGTTGTTTCATCTCTAGAATATGTTGTTTATTATGTAAAGAACGGGATGCTGGATCCATGGAGACGCTTTGCTTGGATAAACCGAAGTCGATCAAAAAAGGCTTCTTGTTTTTGAATAAAATGTTCGGTATACGCAAGTCTTGATGGTAAATGCCTTTTTCGTGAAGATCATCGACTAATTCGAGCAGGTGAGCAAGAAAGAGAAGAGATTCTTTCTCGTTAAACGTTTTCTTATTTAAAAAAATCTGGTCTTCTAGGTTGTCCCCTTCCATGAAACTCATGACATAAAAAAAAGAGCCGTTAGCCATCCATGTAGCGCAAAATCAGCGCTACACCACAGCTGCTGAAACTGTGTGCAGAACGGGTATTGGATACTACGGCTGGGAGAGGAAGGTCGATCAACCATCGTGCCATAGAGCCCATCCGTTAGTCTGACTCCAACGACCACGGTGCATTACAGACTGTCGCTCCCTTACGGGACGCACTCATGGGAGAT
>NZ_LQWY01000024.1 GCF_001643235.1 Domibacillus aminovorans | reverse complement strand
CCCATGAGTGCTTCCCTTAATGGAGCGACATTCTCTGATGCACCGTGGTCGTTGGAGTCAGACTAACGGATGGGCTCTATGGCACCATAGTTGATCGACCTTGCTCTCCCAGCCGTAGTATCCAATACCCGTTCTGCACACATTTTCAGCATCTGTGGTGTAGCGCTGATTTTGCGCTACATGGATGGCTAATGGGGCAGATTAGTTGAGGAAGGATAATTAGTATTGAAATCTCCGAATTATAATTAGGGTGTTAGAAAATGCTTATAAAGGGAGAATATAAAATGCCTGTCATTGAACATCAACAATTTATTAAAGCACCTATTGAAGTATGTTTTGACCTTGCGAGGAACGTAGATATTCATACTCAAACGGCCTCTAAAACAAAGGAAAAAGTTGTTGGTGGAGTCAAAGGTGGGTTATTAAAGAGAGGGGATACTGTCACTTGGGAAGCCGTTCACTTTGGGATTAAACAAAGGCTGACAGCAAGAGTGACAGAAATGGAAAAACCTAATAAGTTTATAGATATTATGGTGAAGGGAGCTTTCCATTCCTTTGTTCATACACATGAATTTATTGAAGAAGCAAATGGAACCATCATGATAGATAAATTCCAGTATAAGTCCCCATTTGGTTTAATGGGCGTTGTAGTAGATAAATTGATTTTGGAGAAATACATGAGGGCTTTTATTGTTTCTCGTGCAAAGGAACTAAAAAAGATTGCCGAAAATCTAGATTAACCTTCTTCAACTAAACGGGTGCGTTAGTTCGGGAAAGTGAAACATAAAATTTGAATCCAACATAAATATAATTATATTGGATTGGAAACGCCCCAGAACTTTAGTTAGAATCTGGGGCGTTTTTTAGCTGCTCATAAACAAACTTGTTTTACCTGTAGAGGCAGGTTAGTAAAATAAGAAAATAGAGTTTTTAATCTCCCTACTGGGAATTTAATGGTAAAACTAATTAGGAATTAAACGAGGTGGAAAAATGAATTGGGAAACTATTCCTAATTGGGTTTGGATGATTTATTACTTATTTTTGTTAGCAACATTGGGAACTGCAATATTTAGTGTTATTCGAAAGCAAATGATAGGTTTGTCCATTATTGCCATCGTTCTTACAATGACTGTTCCAATAATTAGTTTGATAAACAGTATAGGGAGAGTGAAAGGACTGAATGAGTTTGAACATTTAGTTACTCAGTTACAACAAGGTTCTATATGGTCTATTTATGCAATCGTAGGCTTCTTATATTTACTTGTTTGGTGGGGAATGCTTCTAATTAAAAATAAAATGAAAACTGAAGTTCCTTATTAAGCTAACGGGTGCATTCGTATTATAAGATCAGCCAGATATTACTGGTTGATCTTTTTTATTTAGGATTTATTCTAACGGTAACCAGGGTAGAACGTACAGGTGCGTGGAACAATGATTCCGTCAACTAAACTGTTCACCCCCTACTTGTAGAAACATGTTTAGTTGAGGAAGCCAAAGAAAAAAGACCGCAATAAAAGAGAATAATGCAAAATACTTACATTTAAAGGGAAAACCTGGGAGAAAGATTTTTTCTTCCAGGTGTTTTTCTTTTGCCTTTTTTTAGTAAGTTATTTTTAACGAAATCATTTGGGATGCAGGTGATGCTGAGAAATGGCAAACAAACCGTGATGTCTTTCCATTCAGAACTCTACGAGTTGATTCCAGAAGATCATCTATTAAAAAAGTAGACCAAGCTGTCGATTTTTCATTTATTCAGGAGATTGTGCAGTGAAGACTGGTCCATCCCAATAAAAACCCAAATAGGGATTTTGGTCATATCCACTATTCGGGGTTCAACTGCCCTGTCATCATTCCACTTTTCTCAGCAAAATTCCTTCTTTCCACGCTTTTATCAGCGTCTGCTTGTTCACCAAAAAAACGCCGATTATTACACTGACGGCACCGATGGCTGTACTGGTGGTGATGTGTTCGTCGAGTAAAACAGCTCCCAGTGACACGGCGATGACGGGAGAGACATACAGCCATGTGGACGGGAAGAACGGGTTCGTTTTATTGACAAGCCAGTAGAATAGTCCGTGTCCGGCAATAGAGCCGATAAAGATCAAGTACAGCAGCGATACTTGGACATCCGCCAGAGCAAGGCTTGTGAATGAAGGCCGCTCCCATACGGCGGAAAACATTAACAGCAATACGCCGCCGATGGTCATTTGAATGCCGTTGATCAAAAACGGAGAGATGTCCGGGTTTTCTTTTAAAAACGATTTGGATTTTACAGCTCCTACACTGTAAAACCATTGGCCAAAAATGACGGCGGCAGTTGCCGGGATCCAGTAAATGGATACGCCCTGATCCAGGCTGGGTGAGGAAATGAGCAGCACCCCAATCATGCCGAGTAGCAGTCCGGTTGCTTGCTGGGCATTCATTTTTTCTTTGGACTGCCGAATGTGGAGAAGGAATACCATGACTGGCCCAAAAGCGGATAGAACGGCCGCCAATCCGGAAGTGATATACTGTTCTGCCCAGTATAGTGTCGCAAATGTCATGGCGGTTAAGCAAAAGCCGATCAGAATCAGCTGTTTCGACCAGAAAAGCGAAAGGACTAGCTTTTTCCGAAAAGCAAAGTATAATACCACAAGAAAGCCGGCAAGAAAAAAGCGCAGTCCTGCTGACAGAAGCGGATCTGCTCCAGCTTCAATGCCCACTTTGATGGCTAAAAAGGTTGTCCCGAAAATAAAACAAATCATTACATAATTAAGCATAACCATAATCATAATGCCTCCTTTTTGAAAAATCATACAGGAATCTTGTATAACAGTACATCTTCAGTTATAACAGTTAGTAAGAAGTCTGTTTTGCTTGTATCATACTTGAGATGAGGTGATCGTGATGAAACTGGTTCTTTCGAGGAAGTCGCATAATTCGTTGTCGGATCAAATTGTTCAACAAATTGCTGGGCGCATCCAGTCCAGCATGTTAACAGGCGGGGAAAAGCTGCCGTCTATCCGGCAGTTATCGGTGGATGCCGGCATCAGTTTTTTGACGGTGCATAAAGCGTATAAAAAACTGGAGCAGGCCGGAATGGTCAAAAGCATTCAAGGGAAAGGGGTGTATGTGGAGCGTCCTGCACAAAAAGAAGCGGCCGAGAATTCGTTTGACTGGCAGCTATCCATTCCTGCGTATTTGACCCGAAGCAGTTTTCATTCCCGTCCGAAAACGACGTATTCGTTTGATTATTCAGCAATGCATTCCGGACTTTTGCCGACCATCTACCTGGCGGATCAGTTAACGGAGATGCTTAAGGCGGAACCTGCGATTTTAGGAACGTATGGGGATGTGCAGGGGGATGCCCTGACAAGAGAAGCGTTTTCTACGTATTTTCAAAAGCAGCTCGGTCTTTCTTCGGCAGCGGATGATCTTATTATGACGACCGGGCTTCATCAAGGCATTGAGTTAATCGCGAAAACCCTCATCGGTCCGGGAGATGTGGTGATCACAGAGGCACCGACCTATCCGGGTGTGCTGGATATTTTGATGAACCGGGGAGCGCAAGTGATTCCGATTGCGATGGATGAGGAAGGGATGCGGGCGGATTTACTTGCGCAAGTTGCAAAAACGTACCATCCGAAAGCGATTTATATGAATCCGACGTTTCAAAATCCGACCGGCCGCTCCATGAGCGAACGCCGACGCAAGGAAGTGTTATATCAGGCACAACTGCATGGCATGTTTATCATTGAAGATGATTCGTGGAGTGAGCTTTATTTTGATGAAAAACCGCCCCCGAAGTCCATTAAAGCGTTTGATGATGAAGGACGGATTTTGTTTTTGAAAGGATTCAGCAAAGCGCTCGCACCGGGTATTCGGGTCGGCACCATTTTTGCGGAGGGGCCGTTTAAGAAGCTGCTTCTGTCCGCCAAAGCATCGTCTGATTTAGGGACACCGCTTTTAACGCAGCGGGCGGTCCTTCCGTTTTTAACGTCGGACCGGATGATGCAGCATTTTGCCAAATTACGTTTCGCCTTAGAGCTGCGGAGAGACAAAGCGATATCCATATTATCCGCTTCTTTTGATTCTTCCGTTTCCTGGACGGTGCCGGAGGGCGGGCTAAACATTTGGGTAACGTTTCCGGAATCGGTGTCTACGGTGGAGTTATATGAGTATTGTCTACGGCATGATCTTTCTTTTTTGCCGGGGCATGTGTGTTATCCGTACGAACCGGCTTCTCATCATTTGCGGTTGACGTATTCTTTGTTGAGTGAGCGGGATTTGGAGCAGGGACTTCATGCATTTGTTTCACTGGCAAACGATTTCATTAACAATCGGCTGGAAAGCGGATGCTAAGAACAAACAAAGACCATTTCTTTTCAGAGAGTACTGCAAAAGTAAATGCTTGACTGGAAAGTTTCAAAAAAAAGCCCGATCCGTCGAAGGCTGAACTGTACCCTGTATAGTGGACACTTAAAAAAGTCCCTATTCGGGGCTTTTTGTGTTTTGCGGAAAACCCCGTTTATAATGAGCATAACAATATGAGCAGAGGACGTTAGGATGAGTAAAACGATATTCAATGAGGAAAACAAAAATTTTAGTGCAATATCTTGACATCCTATTAGCTGGTTTAGTTCGAAAAAGTGAAATATAAAGTTTGGGTTTCAGTATTGGTAATGCCAAGTAGACATCCATGTATGTGATTTTAAGTTGTTCATAAGTTACTTAAAACATTAGGTGAGATAGAATGATAGTAAAACATATGGTATTCTTAATTTAACAAAATAGGAATAGTTTTCAAAATTAGCCTTATTACACTGATAATAATAAATTAAAGGAGCTTATTATGAAAAAGAAAATTGCTTACGGTGTGCTTGGATTATCAATAGCAGCATCCGGAACATTAGGAACTTACTTTGCTCTTACAAATAATGACGATAAAGTGGCAGCGACAGAAATAAAAGAAACGAAAGAATCAAGTCCAGAAATAGTTGAGTACACAGTTAGCGCTGATGATCTTGCTAAATCTGCGAAAGAAATTGGGGAAATAAAAGATGAGGATACTTTAAACTCCATAATGGGACATATGTCTTTGCAAAAGGTTAACTTTGGCGATGAACAATTTACTCCTCGGGCCATCGATCCGAACAGTATAAACCGTATTCAAATGACCAAAGAGAATATAACATATTTAAAGCAAAGTCTTGGTTCTATTGACATCTCTAGAAACACTAGCACTGATGGATATGACTACGAAAGTATCTTGAACAGATGGCTGGAAGGAAACTTTGACAATATAACAAAAGAAGTTGAGTTCCTTTTGGGTCTTTATAATAATGGTGTCTATACTGGTGACAAAATAACGAAGAAAAGCGAAGCTGAAGAACAAGAATATATCTCGCATTTTTTCAATTAATAGTTGATCAGCAGAAATAAGCTACGAGCCTTTCGTAGCTTATTTTTTATAGTAATTGTTTTTCAGCAGATGCAATATAAAAGAAATTATGTTGCATTTAATATTATCTTTGGACGATTAGAACGGATTAAACGAAAGCAAGGTGTTACAAATGGCTAAATATGACCGTAGAGAGCATTTAAAACAGCTTCATGAAAAAAGAAAAGCAAATACTTTTTAAAAAGTCGATGAAGCTATAAAACGTCTTATAAAAGCGAAAGAAAGCATAAACTTTAATAGTGTAGCAAGTGAATCGGGAGTTAGCAACGCAACACTTTACAACAATCCGAAAATCAGTTTATAAAAAAATCTAATGGCACTCCGTTTCCTGCATGTTCAACAATCGGGCCATATTGCGGAGCAACGAATTTAAATTAAATTCGATTTCTATGCTAAATTTTAAAGGAGATTGTGAAAATATGTACTTAAAGTAACGCACAGGTTTGTTTAATAAAAGCTTGATATCTCATATTAATACAAGGTATTTTGGAGAAAATAACAATATTAAATGGAAAAAAGTTGATTTTAACCATATTCATTGTGGGCTAAAGGGTTTATGAGTTGCTTTCGAGGGGTTGAACCGGGAAATCAGGTTACAGTACGGTAAGATCTAGCTATTTTAAAAAAGTTACACTCTTCCTAATTTAATTATAGCATATAAAAAATGGTTAATATAGACTATTTATTCTCATTTACTACTGCTAAAATTCAATAGAACTTTAAGATTTGAAAGGAGAGATATAGAATGAGTTCTTTGGTTCTCGGTTTTCAGGAAATGGAAAAAACACAGCTTTTGCTCGTTGGCGGAAAAGGGTTAAATTTAGGGGAATTATCAAAAATTCAAGGAATACAAGTACCAGAAGGATTTTGTGTTACAACAGTAGGATATCAAAAAGCCATCGAACAAAACGAAACTTTTCAAGCTTTGTTGGATCAACTAACAAGGTTAAAAGTAGAGAATCGAGATCAAATTGGTGAAATCAGCAGGAAGATTCGAAAACTCATTCTAGAAGTAGAAATTCCTTCTGATGTTGTGAAAGCCGTTGCTCACTATCTCTCCCAGTTTGGCGAGGAACATGCTTATGCAGTGCGTTCTAGTGCAACTGCTGAAGATTTACCACATGCCTCTTTTGCGGGTCAACAAGATACCTTTTTAAATATCATCGGCAAAGAAGCAATCTTGCAGCATATCAGTAAATGTTGGGCTTCCCTATTTACTGATCGCGCAGTAATTTACCGAATCCAAAACGGATTTGATCACAGCCAAGTTTACCTATCCGTTATCATTCAACGGATGATTTTCCCACAGGCTTCAGGAATTTTATTTACTGCTGATCCGATTACTTCCAATCGAAAGCTACTATCGATCGATGCTAGCTTTGGACTAGGAGAGGCCCTTGTCTCCGGCTTGGTATCTGCGGATTGCTATAAGGTGCAAGAAGATAAAATCGTCGATAAGAGGATAGCAACCAAAAAATTGGCTATCTATGGACTAAAAGAAGGCGGAACAGAGACACAACAGATCGATCCGGATCAGCAAAAGACACAAACACTTACTGATCAACAGATTTTACAACTAGCACGCATCGGAAGACAGATCGAAGCTCATTTTGGTTTCCCCCAGGACATCGAATGGTGTTTAGTTGATGATACATTTTATATTGTCCAGAGTCGTCCAATCACTACTTTATACCCCATCCCTGAAGCGAATGATGAAGAAAATCACGTTTACGTATCTGTCGGTCATCAACAAATGATGACTGACCCCATGAAACCATTGGGATTATCTTTTTGGCTGTTAACGACTCCTGCCCCCATGCGCAAAGCTGGTGGAAGGTTGTTTGTTGATGTCACACATATGCTGGCTTCACCTGACAGCAGAAAAATGTTATTAGATGCCATGGGACAACACGATCCGCTCATGAAAGACGCACTTATGACCATAATAGAGCGAGAAGATTTCATAAAATCTTTACCAAATGATAAGCAAGAACAGAGTTCCGGTAAAAGCAATAAAAGTGTGTTGTCTGCGGATTCTAGGGCACAAATCGAAAACGACGTGACAATCGTTTCTGATTTGATTAAGAGTAGTCAAACATCGATAGAAGAGTTAAAACAAAACATCCAAACGAAATTAGGATCGGATTTATTTGATTTTATTCTGGAAGATATCCAGATATTAAAGAAGATTTTATTTGACCCACAAAGTTCAGCTGTGTTTATGGCTGCTATAGATGCTTCATCATGGATCAATGAAAATATGAACGAGTGGTTAGGTGAAAAAAACGCAGCCGACACCCTTTCTCAATCTGTACCAAACAATATTACTTCGGAAATGGGTCTGGCGCTATTGGAGGTCGCAGATGTGATTCGTCCTTATCCGGAAGTAATTGATTATTTACAACATGTAAAAGATGATAACTTTTTGGATGAACTGGCTAAGTTTGATGGTGGACAGGAGACCCAAGACGCTATCTATGATTATCTCAGCAAATACGGAATGCGATGTACCGGAGAAATCGATATTACTAAAACTCGTTGGAGTGAAAAACCAACTACACTTGTCCCTGTGATTCTTAGTAATATCAAAAACTTTGAGCCTAATGCTAGCCATAGGAAATTTGAGCAAGGGCGACAGGAAGCTTTGATAAAAGAACAAGAGTTATTAGATCGATTGAAGCAATTACCGGATGGTGAACAAAAAGCCAAAGAAACAAAACGAATGATCGACCTAATCCGGAATTTCATCGGTTATCGGGAATATCCAAAATACGGCATGGTTAATCGCTACTTCGTTTATAAGCAGGCTCTACTGAAAGAAGCCGAACAACTCGTACAAGCCAACGTTATTCATGAAAAAGAAGATATATACTATCTCACTTTTGAAGAACTTCACGAAGTCGTACGCACAAATAAACTAGATTATCAGATCATCAGCAAACGAAAAGACGAGTACAAATTATATGAAAAACTAACGCCCCCACGTGTTATCACGTCTGATGGTGAAATCATTGCAGGTGAGTACAAACGAGAAAATCTCCCAGCCGAAGCTATTGTAGGTCTACCTGTTTCTTCCGGAGTTATAGAGGGACGAGCACGTGTCATCTTAAACATGGAAGATGCTGATCTAGAAGATGGAGATATATTAGTCACCTTCTTTACTGACCCTAGCTGGACACCATTGTTTGTATCCATAAAAGGCCTAGTCACCGAAGTTGGTGGACTGATGACCCATGGAGCAGTTATCGCACGTGAATATGGCTTACCAGCAGTTGTTGGGGTGGAAAATGCTACGAAGTTGATCAAGGATGGACAAAGGATCAGGGTGGATGGAACAGAAGGGTATATAGAAATACTATAATTCGTTACATTTAGATCATAAAAGAAGAGCATTCGAATTAGGAGAATCATTATTGATTAGTTGTTTAAATATAAAAGATATGGGAGGGAATTAAAATGTTGGCGATTATTCTAATATTGATAGCCATATTTGTCATTGGCATTAGTTTATGGTTGTCTAAACAGAACAAAAAAGCGAGAATAACAGTTGGTCTTGTATTAATTGTAGTCTCAATCATTAGTTATCCGATGCTTGTTCCGATTCTCGGAGAATGGAAAGCCCTTGAAGGTGTGGCAAGTTTAATGGTTTTTAATTTAGTCCTATTAGTTGGAGGTATTATAACCCTAATTGCAGGGTTCTTTACAAAGTCACTTTCGGAAGGCGTTCATCCATCTAACAATTAAATGACAAAAAAGCACCTTTTGGGGTGCTTTTTTTGTATAAAACAAGTGCTAATTTAATGGAGATTTCATACATCAAAACATTGCTATTTTGGTGTATTTTTTTAATGATATTTCAGTTTTTCTACTTCAAAACTGAACTACTTACCATTTTCGGTCCTCTGTTTTTTTTGGTGGAATATAAAACTAGCGCTCAGTATTAAGTGACGCCATTTCCCCGTTTGGTTTTTTCACTTCAAAATTGTAGACTGATTCCATTGAGAAACCTCCTTTTATTTTACGGAAATTTCAACATCAACATTGCCACTGATCGCTTTTGAGTACGGGCAGAAGTGATGCGCTTTATTCACATATTCTTCCGCCACGGCATGGTCAACGCCTTCAATCGTTACTTCGAGCTTGACGCCAAGTTTAACACCTTTATCTTCTTTATCCGGGTAAAGAGAAACAGTCGCCGTTACTTCACTGCTTGAAAAGTCAACTTTTCCCTGCTCCAGCATAAGCTCAAGCGCACTATTAAAGCACGCACTGTATCCTGCCGCAAACAGCTGCTCCGGGTTTGTTGCAGTTGTGGCATTGCCGCCGAGTGCTGCCGGTTTGGCGACATCAATGTTGAAAATATTGTCCGGTGAATGCACTTCTCCCTCGCGGCCGCCTGTGTTAATGATCGTTGTTTCATAAAGTGGTTTCATGTAAAAAACTCCTTTTTTTGTTTCATTTAAATCGTTCACAATTTAATCGTACACGATTTAAATGATGAATACAAGTAATATGCCACATTAGAAAAATTCCCCTCTAAAAAAGAGATAAACGATAAAACACAGGATGTAATTGTAATTCCCTCTTTGGAAGACGGAAGGTCCCCATGAATCTTAGCTTCGGATCGTTTTGGTTCTAGTTGACAGGCGACTAGCAAAAGGGACACTATCGTTAAGAAAGAAATGAGTATCGTATGCTTTTTCATCAAAATCTCTCCTTTCCATGATTAACACAATAAACATCTTTTGATCAATCTTTTTTCAAAATGGAGTATTTTTATTTGATGTTATAAACAGATTTTTGGAGTGTTTTTAATCAAACTTTATTTTAAAGCTACACTAGGACAGTGTGGCTTTAATTTTTTCTTCACGTATTTCAATTTCTTCATCGCTCAAATTGAGTTCTCTGTATAAGGCATATCTTTCTTCTTCAAAATCATCTTTCGGCAAGTCTATTGTTTCTATTTCTGGCTGATTGAACCAGAAGGGAAGGGCTTCTCGATCACTATCAATTTCTATTACAGGGATATTTTCACCTTTTTCATAGTGGTCAAAGGCTTTGTTTACAAATTAAAAAAGGGTATGATACTAAACTGAAAAAAAGGAGATCCTGTGGGGTTTCCTTTTTCAATACAAGTAACATAATGTGCAAAATTCAAAAAAATAATATATCAAATTAATAAAGAGATAGCGAAATGAGCGAAGAAATGATTAATTTTTATCCTGAATATGGAGCGAATGTAGAAGAGGATGAACTTGAAGAATATGAGTATTTTGATTGCTATGAATGTAATGAGAGGGTAAAAAAAATGAATTACATAAGGGCATCACTAGTCCCATTATGGGCTTTATACATCCAATATCGAAAAAAGGGAGAGCTTCAATTATGAAAACCGCTATTAAAAATGAAATCTTTGCCCGTAAATTTTCGGAGGAAGAGGTAAAAAGAAAATGATCAAAGAAGGTTACTCACTTGAATCTGATTTATGTTGGGCAGACGTTGCGCAGTATTTCCGCGAATGTCTTGTGTGCGGTGATGATGTTAATGACCAGTCAGAAAATGTATGTGACAAATGCGATTTAGTAGGGGTTACAGGGGTACCGCCACATCGCCATCAAGCTAAGTTAAAATCATACCCCCAAAACGAAAAAACACCATCCTTATCGTAAGAAATTTACGAGGAAGGATGGTGTTTTTTTGATGAACGATGTCATTTCGGAAGAACTCACACTTTTCGCACAAGAACTACAACGTTTTTTATCACCGGCCATCCTACAGAAAATGGCGAAAGAAACTGGTTTTGTCAAGCGAGATAGTAAGTATCAAGCCAATGAGCTTATTGCCCTTTGTGTCTGGCTTAGTCAGGAAGTCGCAAGTACATCGCTTACACAATTATGTAGTCGTTTAGAGGCTTCGACAGGTGTACTCATGAGCCCAGAAGGGCTGAATCAACGTTTTAATATCGAAGCTGTCGCCTTTCTTCGAGAAGTATTTACTTCGCTCCTGACGCAAAAACTATGTGCGACACAATCGCTCTCTTCACACATGTTTTCTACCTTTGAACGTATTCGTATTCTAGATGCCACCGTTTTTCAGCTACCTGATACGTTCGCAACCGACTATCAAGGCTCAGGCGGAAGCAGTAACACCGCGGGTGTGAAAATTCAATTAGAATACGATTTACTAGGTGGACAATTTTTAAACGTACAACTGGGTCCAGGGAAAAACAATGATAAAACATACGGTACGATTTGTCTTAAATCCGTTAAAGCACGTGATTTGTGCTTACGTGACCTCGGCTATTTCGATTTACGTGACTTACAAGCCATTCAAGACAAAGGGGCTTACTATATTTCTCGTTTGAAGTTGAATACACGTATTTATATCCAGAATCCTGAGCCGGAGTACTTCAAAAACGGCACGCTCAAAAAGCAAACGGAATATATTCAGCTCGATATGGTACACATGATGAGTGAGTTAGCATATGGGGGGAGACGGTGGAAATTCCAGAAGCGTATATTGGTCAAAATCAGAAGCTCAGGGCACGTGTCATCATTCATCGGTTAACAGACACTCAAACGCAAAGACGTCTGAAAAACCAAACAATACGTGAAAAGAAGAAAGGCATCATCATGAAAGATAAAAGCAAGCGTTTGATGGGGATGAATGTGTATATGACGAATACATCGCCAGAAGAAGTGTCAACTGACTATGTGCATCCTTTGTATTCATTACGTTGGCAGATTGAGATGTTGTTTAAAACATGGAAGTCGTTCTTTGAAATTGACGAATGTAAAAACATTAAAGACGGTGCATCAAAGACGAGCAGCCTAGCGAAAAAAGTGCCTTTTTACAAGGCTTCTTTGTCATGTCTATTTTTCTAGCACTCGCCAAATTCAATGCAAGAATCATTGCGTCGCTAGCCGTTTACGTTGTTAGCTTGATGGGCATGGGGTACCACCAACATTTTGACATAAAACCCATTATGAGACATTTTTTACCATAAAAACCGATATCCCTTACTCTAAGGGTACCGGTTCAGGATTTTATCGATCTAAAGGTCTTAAAGAGTTGAGTCCCGTCATTCTTTTTATATCAAAATTGTACTCTCCTAAAAAGTTAATATGCTCCCAGGCTAATGGCGAGATATGTTTTAACATCTGATCTTGTAATATCCCCTTTTCACTCATGACTTTTGTTGCTTCGGTGAGGTAAAC
The DNA here is from genome assembly GCF_001643235.1 of Domibacillus aminovorans. Lineage (GTDB taxonomy): Bacteria > Bacillota > Bacilli > Bacillales > Domibacillaceae > Domibacillus > Domibacillus aminovorans. Next base: position 56,367 of record NZ_LQWY01000024.1, on the reverse strand, counting down.
CGTGTTCCAAACGTTTATCGCATTAATTAATATGTATAAAGCACTTGCTCATTGAAGCTGGTCTTGTAGTGCTCTTTCCCTGAGTTCGCCTCGTTTTCTAAAAAATAAGGCTCTGGCTAAGGCATTCATAGCCTCACCTATGTTTAATCCTCGTTGAATTCGACGACGTATCGTTTCATTTGAAATATAGTCTAATATGAAGATAGTTTTTTCAATCCTACCCATTTCACGGAGTGCTGTAGCCAAACGATTTTGCCTTGAATAGGATTCCAACTTTCCCATTTAAATTCACCATTAAACATTGTTGCTATTAGCAAAATATTCACGAGTATCTTTGCGCGATTGTGGGGTTAATACGCGATCAAGCTCTTCATTCAACCAAGTAAGTGACTTGTTACGTAGAACATTGCGCATGCTATCTTCTGCTTCGAGCATAGCTAAATTAATCACACAGGGAGAAGCTAGAGCGCATGCTGCATAGTCTTCATCACGGCATAGATAGCTATTATTTTTGATGTTCTTACATTGAAAAATGGGGGTAGCACCTTCAACAGCTTCAACTACATCCCAAAAAGAAATATCTGCAGGAGACTTAGCTAATTTATAGCCTCCTTTTACACCCGAGACAGAACTTACGATACCGGCTTTTGTTAATTTACTAAAAATCTTCGAAAGATAGGTCTCGGAAACACCTTGAAAAGCGGAAAGTTCTTTAATCCCAATTGTAGAATCAGGAGGAATATCAATTAAATATACCAAGCAATGCAGTCCATATTCAACGCCAATACTATACTGCATCCAAACACCTGCTTTCTAGATATAAAGGTTGTTATTAATCATCTTAGGTGGATTTAAAGCCTTTGTCAAATATGGGTATTTTCAGCTAAATGACTCATGATTTTTGGTTGACAGCCATAAATTAAAGAGTTATATTATAGTCATAGTAAATCGTCGATTCATATTGTCGACGATATGCTTATAGAGGCAAGATCAAATTTATTATTCACGGAGGAGATTACTATGAAGGTTAGATTAAATCATATCAGTGCAAGCCCAGGTGCTTTGCAGGCGATGATGAAGCTGGAAGGGTTTATTAAGACAAGTGGGTTGGATGCAAAGCTATATGAATTCATTAAAATCAGAGCATCACAAATTAACGGGTGTGCTTATTGTATAGACATGCATACACGGGATTCGCGGAAAATGGGCGAGACGGAGCAGCGGATTTATTTACTTAACGCATGGCGCGAAGCACCCTTTTATTCCGACAAAGAAAGAGTGGTGCTTGAGCTTACGGAAGCTGTAACCCGTATTTCCGAGCAAGGTGTGCCGCAGGATTTGTATGAAAGAGTTCGGGCACACGTGGATGAGGCAGAATATGTGGCAATCATTATGGCAATCAATACCATTAATGCATGGAATCGAATCGCCATCTCCACGGGGATGTTCCCTGAAAAGGAGTAAAGAGAAGCTTACTGAGAATAGTAAAATTCTATAAGAAAAGCTTTAGAATAGCTCTTACAATTGTATGTCCATTGAAGATACCGCGGCCGGTCTTCATGGCAAACCGATGTTATTTATATCGAGAGTATGGGAGCTGCACCAGATCAAGCACTTACGATTAAAGAAAAAGCCATTCAACAAGCGCTCGAACTAGCCAAAAGCTTCTAAAGTTCGTGAAGTAAAAAAAAGGAATGGGGTGTGACAATGATTCAAATATTTCCAGTATCATCCCGGCACCATGCTGTATTTGGTTGGTTAAAAAGTAACTGGAGTTTCTCATTTGCAGATTACCATGATCCTAAAACGACGAGTTTTGGACTCATGCGGGATTTGAATGATGACTTTGTATTAAGTCTTCGTGTTTTTGGGATACACCTCCACCAAAACATGGAAGTCGTATCTATCGTTCTGGAGGGCCAGTTAGAACACAAAGAAGCATCATGAAATACATTTTATTTGTTTTAGCTGGGGCATGTAGCTTCGGTTTATTATCTACTTTTGTAAAGAAGGCTTATGAGTCTGGTTTCCATGTCGGCGATGTCGTCGGCAGCCAAAACCTTTTCGGTGTAATTATGCTGTGGACGTTGGTATTCGTGGCCGCGAAATCCGCCAAGCAACCCGCAGCGTCGCAAACATTTAATGTAACAAGTCGTCAAGCGCTATCGCTCATGGCCGTAGGAACGACGACAGGCTTAACGGGAATGCTTTATTATGCAGCGCTCCAGTATATTTCAGCTTCATTCGCGATTGTCTTGCTGTTTCAATTTACGTGGATGGGCATCTTGTTGGAAGCAGTAGTTGAACGAAAACGTCCTGGTAAAGATAAGATTTTATCGCTCATCATCTTGTTTGTGGGGATTATTATGGCAAGCGGCTATTTGGGCGGGGGCCAGGAAGCAGTTTCCTGGATAGGTGTTACGCTTGGCTTGTCGGCTGCTGTTACCTATGCGTTCTTCATTTGGTTTAGCGGAAAAACAGCCAAACAAGTCGTTCCGATCACACGAAGCACGATTATGCTGTCTGGCTCGTTTATTCTCGTTATGTTGGTGTTTCCACCGCATTTTCTTATAAATGGCTCTTTGCATGAAGGGCTTTTGCCTTGGGCGCTGCTGCTGGCTCTCTTCGGTATCGTCATTCCACCGTTGTTCTATGCCATTGGCGTACCGCGTGTTGGCGGCGGACTAGCTACAATCTTGAGTGCAGCTGAACTGCCGACGGCCGTCATTATGTCGTACGTCGTACTGAATGAGTCCGTCAACTGGCTGCAATGGCTTGGTGTGGGGATCACGATGTTCGGCATTGCCCTGCCTGAGCTTATGAAGCGCAAGAAGAGTCAATCCGAAATTGTCTGCACACTGTAAAGAACTGATCAAGCGTCAGGAACAATAAGGCGACGGCTGGCGAAGCGGCATTAAGCCGATTCGACGCAAGATCGCCGTAATCAGGAGGAGATTGGAAGATGACTGCAGACAACCACTATAAAATTATGTCCCAGGAGCCGATCCCGGCGTGATCGTAACCGATCTGTCGCGCCACCTGTCGGATGAAGAGATGCGCGCCATGGGGGCGCTCGATGAGCAGGGAAGACGCGTCGCCTCCGATCCGAGCCGTGAGTTCAAGACGGTCGAGCAGGGCACTGCGACAAGCGTCTGGTGCGCGGCGAGTGCGCGGCGAGTACGCAGCTGGGCGACAAGGGAGGCGTGTACTGCGAGGATGTCGATATCGCCAGGGCCGTGCCGGCTGATACTCCGCTATACGGGTCGGGCGTAGTGTCTTGGGCTATCGACCCCGATATAGCGGAGCGGCTGTGGCGGCTCAGCGAGGACATGACCGGCGTGAAATTCGCGATCTGATCCTATATTGCAATTACAATGGTTAATCATTTATTTTGGAATTCTACCGAATCATGCAAAGTGCAACAGGGGATACTCGGTTAGAAAGGGTTAAAATTTGCGTTACTATGTAACAAAAAAGTAAGTGCTTTTCAATTTGTTACTTTTGAATTTGAAATGACTCTTGTACGGTGGACGTAAGGAAGTAATAAAGTATTCATTAAATTAAGGGGTGTAATGACACGTGGAAATGAGACTGAATTATATGAAAGTGCAACCCGAATCTTTACAAACACTTTTAAAATTGGAAGGATATGTGAAGAAGAGTGGTCTTGACCACAATCTGTGGGAGCTGATCAAAATTCGTGCCTCGCAAATTAATGGCTGCGCCTACTGCCTTGATATGCATACGAAAGATGCGCGTGCGATGGGGGAGACGGAGCAGAGATTGTATATGCTTAACGCATGGCGGGAAGCTCCGTTCTATACGGAAGCGGAGCGGGCCGCATTAGCATTAACGGAAGCTGTGACCAAAATTTCGGATGATGGCGTGCCACAGGAATTGTATGAGCAAGTCCGCAAACATTTCGACGAGGGCCAATTTGTCGATTTGTTAATGGCGATTAATGCGATCAACTGCTGGAATCGAATGGCGATTTCAACGGGTATGGTACCTGGAGAATATCAGCCGGCCGCACGTAAATAACAAAATTTTCGCAGGCGAAATCCCCGTACATTGACATTGTACGGGGATTGGCTGTAGTCAAAAACGGGAGGAAAAATGAGCTATAAAATACTTCTATTTGATTTAGATGATACATTATTGGATTTTGGCGCTAATGAAACTGATTCGTTAAACAAATTGTTTCAGCAATACGGATATACTTTATCGGATGAGTTGTTTCGAGTATATAATTCCGTCAACAAACAACTATGGGCTGATTATGAAAATGGAAATATTGTATTAGATGTTGTGCTAAACTCAAGATTTTCAGAAACTATGTTGAAAATGGGAAATGTTGTGGATGGCATTGAATGGGAAAATCTGTATAGAGAACTATTGGGCAATGGAACTCAGCTGCTTATGGAAGGAGCTTTAGAAGTCTGTCAGCGCTTATCTTTATCCCATAGACTATTTGTTATCACGAATGGGATAACCCAAACTCAGTTAAAGCGATTGAAGCAGTCATGCTTATTTAACTTTTTTGAAGACATTTTTGATTCTCAAAGCATTGGATTTCAAAAGCCATCGAAACAATTTTTCGATTACGTGATGAGCCATATTAAAGATTTTAATAGAAAGGAAACACTTATTATCGGGGATTCATTAAATACCGATATTAAGGGTGGCCTTCTGTCAGGTATTGATACCTGCTGGATTAACAGAAATGCACAAAAATGCTCTGCAGAAATTCAAAGCACATACACGGTCACAAGTTTAGTGGAAATATATGATATCTGTACTCCTATAAAATTGAGCTCAATGGGTGATTAAGTTAATTCATATTATTGGCGATATCGACATTCTCTCAGTAAACGCCACCAGTCTTTTTTCAAAAGGTGGACGCGAAATTGTAAAGATTTCGTTGTAATCAAGTTTACAATGGTTAATCATTTATTTGGATTCTCAGAATCTTGCAAAATTCAACAGAAGATACTCTGATAGAAAGGGTTGAATTTTGCGATCTAAAGCTGGCAGAATATTTATCTCATGGAATTGGAGCGTATAATCTCAATCTGTAATGAATCCGTTCAGGCGAATGAACTAAACCGCGCGTTCACCCAGAATGAAGCGAAAAAGGTAGTCGTAAGTGATTTAACATACGTCAGGGTGCAAAATAAATGGCATTACGTATGTGTCTTTGTCGATCTCTTTAATCCGGAAATCATTGGCTTCAGCACCGGTCCACACAAAGACGCGAACCTTGTCGCACGGGCTTTTTCCTCGATTCAAGGTGATCTGCGTGACATCCAGCTGTTTCATACCGACCGTGGCAGCGAGTTCAAAAACCAATTGATCGACGAGACGTTAGCCATCTTCAACATTGGCCGATCCCTCAGCATGAAAGGCTGTCCGTATGACAATGCCGTGGCGGAAGCCACGTTTAAAATCATCAAAACAGAGTTTGTTCGTCAGATAAAGTTTAATAGTCTAGCGCATCTCACGCTCGAATTTAGTGACTACGTTAACTGGTTTAACAAGCTGCGCATTCACGGAACACTAGGCTACGTCAGTCCAATTGAATACAAACGATTGTCCCTTAAAAGAGTTGTCTGATTTAGTGTTGACAATCCATCAAATCCTTTTTTTGAGGTAAGAAAATTAATCTCGCCTTGACACTTACCTATTAGTAAGTTAATGTAAGGGCATGGAAAACAGAAAAAAACAAATTGTAGACTTAGCAATAAAGTTAGTACAACAAAAAGGGTATGTAGGGTTCAGCTATGATGACATCTCTAAACAACTTGGGGTAACCAAGGCAAGTATTCATTATCACTTTGAGAAAAAGGAGGATTTAGGAGTTGTAATTACCGAACGTCTTTCAAAAAGCCTACAAAACTCTTTGTTGTTAATTGAAAATTCGTCGGTTTCTGCTGAAGAGAAACTTAAGCAGTTCATTCAGCAACGAGCTGAAAGGTTCGAGTGTACTGAAATTTGTCCAATCTCTTCGTTGCAGGCAGATTTCGAATCTTTGCCATATATCGTACAAGAAAAGATTAAGGAAGTCAGCAGACTGGAACTCACGATAATGAAAGAAATAGTTGCCGAGGCACAAACTGAAAAAATCATAAGTGGATCTGAAGACGTTCAATTTTTAGCGGTAATGATATTATCAAGTGTTAAGGGAGCATTATTATACAGACGTGTTCTAGGTGACGATGTATTAGTCGAAGTACTAAACCAGTTAAACCGTTTCTTAAGAAGTCCGTAAGAACGGTTTTTTTTAAAAAAATAAAACTTACCTTCTAGTAAGTAAGTTTTATTTTGTATTAGATTTAACTTTGTTTATAATTTTAATGGATATTTAGAATTTCGTTCCGTTTTATTAACCATAACCTTTAAAAAATTTTATAAGTATCTCTAATCGCTTATATAAAAATTTTTTGGAGAATAAATTATAGAAAGTTGGGATTATCGTAATGAAAAGAATGCTTTTGGTTTCTCTTTTGATGTCGAGTGGAACTACCTTTATTACTCCATTATTTCCTTTGTATAGTGAGACTTATCAACTGAACAGTTTGCAAATCACGATCTTGTTTGCCATTTATGCTGCTTTCTTGTTACCGACTTTGTTTGTCACTGGAGACAAAGGTAGCACTTGGGGATTAAAAAGGGTTGTTCGCATCAGCATATGGATCTCCATCATATCTACCTTGTTTTTCCTGGGAAGCATAAATGCCTGGATGCTCTATGTCGCCAGGTTATTGGAAGGCATCGCTTACGGAGCCTTTACAGGTACAGCTGTTGCTTTTCTAATGAAGCAAACTCCTCCAAATAAAGTGAGCACAGCTCTCAAGTTATCAGGAGTCACGGTCCTCGTTGGTTTTGGTCTGGGACCAGCTATCGCAGGTTTAATTTTGCAATATATACATCTTCAGCCACTTCGATTGCCATTTTGGATTCTGATTGTCCTGCTCATCGTCTCGCTCATCTTACTGGAAACAATTCCAAAAGATGTTGTTTCCCTTAAGCAAATACGTATAAAAACTAAGATATCACTTGGTGTACCTAGCAATATTCGTTCTCATTTTTGGTCAATGGTCGGATTGCCTATCTTCACTGTTTTCACAATAACAGGAATAGCGTTATCTCTTATTCCTACTTTCGTCAAAAATGTCATTCACACGTCTAACCTCTCCGTTTCTGGATTGATCATTTTCGTGCTTCTTAGTGGAGCGGCTTTGGCTCAGTTCATACCTTGGCCGAGCCATCCAGTTACACGTATCCGATTCGGCATCCTGTTTCTTGCGATCGGGTCATGGGTTATTGTTTCTTCTGGTTTAACATCAAGTTTGCCATTACTCTGGACAGGGATTTTTATCCAGTCTATCGGCGGTGGATGGACCTTTCAAATTGCGTTACGATTTGCCGGACAGTTACCGGAACCAGAAGCACGGCCACGAGTCATTTCGGCTTTTTATTTGTGCGCGTACTCTGGATTTATCGTTCCGGTTATTGGAGTCGGAGCGCTTACTCAATTTTTCAATTTGAACCTTTCGCTGATCGTGCTAAACTTGTTTGCGGCACTCATTGTTGTTTACGTGTTGATGTATTCCGTCAAATTTAATCACTACTATTCAAATCACTTTAGTAATTGAATTAATACAATTTTACATTGAAAATATCCAAAATACATTAATTAATAAAAATGAAGAGAATAGGAGAAATTAGAGTTATGAGTAAAGTATGGTTTATTACAGGAACTTCAACTGGATTAGGTCGTCAATTTGTGGAGCAGTTACTACAAACAGGTGATAAAGTCGTCGCAACAGCACGCAAGATCGATGCAATTTCGGATTTTAAACAAATATCACAAGAGAACGTTCATATCGCTACGCTGGATGTGACGAATAAGGATCAAATCAAATCAGCCGTTCAAGAAACAATCGACGTGTTTGGTAAAATCGACATTGTCGTGAACAATGCAGGCTACGGGCTGTTCGGGATGCTGGAGGAATATACAGACGAACAAATCCGGAGGCAGTTCGATGTTAACGTGTTCGGGATGCTGAATGTTATCCGCGAGACCTTGCCTGTCCTTAAGAAACAAGGTTCGGGACATTACATTAATATTTCATCATTCTTCGGAACTTGGTCCATGCCTCCGTACAGCATTTATTCCGCATCCAAATTTGCCGTAGAAGGCTTCTCCCAATCTTTGGCTGCAGAGCTCGCCGGCTTCGGAATTAAGACAACGATTGTAGAGCCTTCCGTTTACGGAACTGATTTCTTTGGTCACTCCATGGACCAAACAGAGAAGAAACCGGAATACGCTCCGTTGTACGAAGCTTACGAAAAGGGTGTTTCAAACTTAAATATCGGCGATCCGGCGAAAGCGGTAAAAACGATTATCTCTATGGTCAACAGCGATAATCCTCCACAGCATTTCCCGGTAGGCTCTTTCGCTGTACACACGATTCGCGATGCATTTTCAAAACGAATTGATGAAATCAATACATGGGAAAAACTCTCTTCGCAAGCTGATTAATTGATATCGAAATAAATAATTCTGCTATAATCCTGATTCGAATGACGGCTATGTACTAGCAATTGGTTCTGGTGCAAAAACTTCAAGACAGTTGCAAATAATCTTTAAATCTTGGACATACTGATACTATTATTCTAAAAAAGGTGCGTGATCAGTATGGAAAAGCAACATTTATTCAAGTGGAAACATTATCATCATGATATTATTTTACAAACAGTAAGGTGGTACCTACGGTATAACTTGAGCTTTCGTGATTTGGTGGAAATGATGGAGGAACGGGGTTTATCCGTTGCTCATACAACGATCATACGTTGGGTTCATCAGTATGGTCCTGAATTAGACAAACGAATCCGTCGTCATCTCAAGCAAACCAATGACTCTTGGAGAGTCGATGAAACATATAACAAAGTAAAATTCAATGGTTGTACCTGTATCGTGCTGTCGATTCGAAAGGAAATACCATCGATTTTTACCTAAGTAAAACAAGAGATTACAAGGCCGCAAAACGCTTTTTCAAGAAAGCTTTGCGGTCTTTTCATGTTTCGAAACCTCGTGTCATAACAGTGGATAAAAACCCTGCTTATCCTCTAGCCATCAAAGCCTTAAAAGAAACAAAAAGCATGCCGACAGGCATGCAACTCAGACAAAAGAAATAGTTAAACAATATCGTAGAACAGGATCATCGTTTTATCAAGAAGCGAGTTCGTTCTATGTTAGGATTGAAGTCCTTCCGAACGGCTAAACGGATTATTTATGGAGTGGAAGCGATGCATATGCTGAAAAAGAAGCAACTCCTTCTGAGGGATACCTCTGTCCAAAATCAAATAATGTTCATCCATCAATTGTTTGATCTATCAGCTTAACTAGTGATTCTGATAAGGTTTCATACGTCTTTTTTTAATGAATACCATATTTGCACCAGAACCGTTCAAAACAACCTCAAAAATAATTTAAATAGTCTTTGCTCTTATTATGCTAACGGGGCAGGTTAGTACAATAAGAAATTAGAAGAGGTGTATAAATATTAGAATTTTTTATTTTGCACTAACATTATTTATTATATTTTGGGTAACTTGTTGCTCAAATAATCAAGATGATGTGAATGCTACAAAGACAGGTATGATTACGCAAGGAAAACTGCATGGAATTTCGTTAAAGAACAAGGTTGGGAGGACAATGCCAAAGATAAAGAGAATTATTACATTAGTGTACCCTTAATACTAATTGACCCCAATACCTACAAAGTGATTGGCTATATGCTGGGTGAATAAAAACTTTTTGTTGAACTAACGGCGCTTAAGTTTAATAAGGATCAAAAAAATGATTAAACTTTTTTATAAAAGAATAATCCAATTAATTTTGTTAAGAGCATGTTTTGATCAATCTTTTTTCAAAACATGCTCTTTCTGCTTGTTCATTTATCAAGGTTATTAGTATTAATCTGATCAAACTTTATTTCAAAGTAACATCAGCAAATAAGGAGCGTTTTTAATTTAAACTAAAATAGAAAAAGGATTGTAGAAATTCTACAATCCTTTCCATCAACATTTTAAATTAACCACGAATTGTTTTTAATGCAGTAGACCAAGCGATAACTTGATCTAACATTCCATTAACATTATCAAGGTGTAATTCAGCCGGTTTGAAAATACTTCCGTTTTCAAAATCTGTAAATAATGATAATGTTGGATGTACACGAACATCCGCAACGAGTAATTCTCCTAAAATTCCACGTAAATGTTCAACTGCACGAGCTCCACCTGTTGAACCATAGCTTACGAAACCTGCTGCTTTATTGTTCCATTCATCACGTGCTGAATCAAGGGCATTTTTTAATGCTCCTGTAATGCTGTGATTGTATTCTTGCACAATAAATACGAATCCATCTAAGCTTGAAAGTTTTTCTGACCATGCTTTTATTCCAGGTTCATCGCCAGCCGTTGTAAATACAAATGGTAAATTGAAGTCTAAAATATCAACGATTTCATAATTCGCATCTCCACGTTTGTCAGCAATTCCTTTTACCCATTCTCCTACTTGTGGACTTACACGTCCTTGACGTGTACTTCCTAAGATAATTCCGATATTTAATTTTGTCATTGTTTTTTCCTCCTCAGTAGTTGATCCACCAAATAATTTATCTAAAAAACCCATTTTTTGCACCATGCCTTGTCTCGAAATTGTGAATTTCGTATTACGATTAATCACTCTTCACATGTTTTATTCTTATTTTGTTCAAGTAATTGCTCTGTTTAATAAGATAAGGTTACTATTTTTACTAAATAATCAAAAAGAGTTAGTAAACTAGGTTGATTTACAAACTCAATTTGGATTTTTCATTTATTTAAGCTCGCTAGCACCCATCCCAATCTTTTTCATTAGCTCCATTAGCTGTATTTTTTCCTCGTTACTTATGAAAGACAAATTTTCGGATATTACTCCTACGTGTTTAGGAAAGATCTCTTCAAATAAACTTTGTCCTTTATCAGTAAGAACCACATTTGAAGCTCTACGGTCTGTTGGACTTGGTTGTCTTTTTACATATTCTTTCTTTTCAAGCTTATCAACAACATAAGTGATACTTCCGCTAGGAATAGACAATTTTTCACTAATTTTTTGGATGGTATGAGGTCCTTTATTGTAAAGAAGTTCAAGAATCATAAAATTCTCAGGACTGATTCCATAGCTTTCTACATCTTTTGTAACATTACCAAAAATTGTTTTACTCGCCTTTAGCCAGATTCGGAAAAGCCTTAAATCAATCTTACTTAGTTCATCTCCTTGATACATTCACCGATCCTCCTATTACTTCAACCTGACATAGGTAATAACAGTCGTTACCTTGGTTTTCTGTATCAAGGATACTCAACTTCTGTCGGCACTTCAATTAAAAAAATTCTAAGTTCCTGATCTGTAGCTTGAATGGACATTTCTTCGCCCTGTCCTGAATGAACGATAACAAAATCTTTATGCGCAAAACTGATCGATTGATTTGTAATTAACAAATATGAACCATTGCTCTTAATGGCTAAACGAGCTAATGTCCGATTTGAAGAAAGGCTATGGGTATATACCATTTCATTTGAAATGTCCCCACATTTGAGCACCTGTTACAATTTTCATTAGTCAATGGTTACCGAGAATCGTTTTAACCATTACACCATCCTTGTCTGTCATGGGAAAATTTTCAGAATCGTATTGTAAGTAAGCCGGATTATGCTGAAGCGTCTCTTTTAAATACGATTTGAACCAGATTTAAAACGTTTCTGATGGTTCTTTTAAAGCTTCTGTATGATACACACCTGATCCAGTGGTTTTATAATTTTAAATTACATTTAAATCACTCCTTTCTAATTTTATTTATTTTCTATTCATCCAAGCAATGAGCCAAAATTCAATAGTAAAACTACCAATCCTAAGATTAACAGAATGATCGGCATCATCATTTGTTGTACATTGTCTTTTATTTTAATATGAGTAAATATGGCTCCGACCATCGTTGCCACAATGAACAATCCACCCCAAGCAGCCAATGTCTCATTCCAAATACCTGCAATAACTAAAGCAGCCGAAATAACTTCTACCAATCCTGTAACTACTCTAAACCACCCCGGATAACCATATTGCTTAAATCCCTCCACCATTTGTTTTGAACCGAACTTCATAAATCCAAACATTAGGAATCCTAATCCTAATATGACTTGAAGAATAATGGATAGAACACTCATTATTGTCCCCCTTTACCCTAATATTATTTATCCTTATATCAGGATAAATTTATACTAACATTAGGATAAATGTCTGTCAATAAAAAATAAACCAATTTAGTTTTGAAGTTGTTGCTATTTAAAAAAGTTTGATAATTTATAAAAAAGTCTGATCGTTTATAATAAAGATTGATAATTTGTAATAAAGTTTGATCAAACTTATCAGAAGCTTAGTTGAAGTATATTAGTCCAATAGCAAGGGATGTAAGATATGAAGAGAGTAAGATGTTGTATATGCGTTTATTTATGACGAAATAATAAGAAAAGTATTAATGGTTAATAACAAGCATTCAACTTGGTCACTACCGGGTGGGGCAGTTGAAATAGGAGAAACCTTAGAACAGGCAGTTATTCGCGAAACAAAAGAAGAAACGGGTTTAGTAATTGAAGTGGGAAGTATTATTGCAGTTATAATGAAGCGTTTTTCTCAAAACAGGGACATCACGGTTTAATGATTACAATTGGAGCAAAAGTTATTAATGGAGAATTAACAATGTAGAGTGCTAATAATAATTTCATTAGAAAGGGTTGAAATAATATCGAATTACGACATTTAGAATATTTTTTAATGGTTAGTAAAGAACTTCATTTTACAAAAGCTGCTGAAAAATTAGGTATCTCCCAACCAACTTTAAGCCATCAAATTAAAATGCTTGAACAAAAGGTAGGATATGCACTTTTTAACCGTATAGGTAAGAAGATTGAACTTACGAAGGTGGGAGAAATTGTACAACAAGAAGCATTAAATATTCAAAGTTCCCTACAAAGTATATCCTCTCAGATTGAGGCATTTATGAAAGTGGAAATTGGAGAATTGAAAATTGCTGTGTTACCAGGAGAAATAACTGATTTGGTATCTACTTTGTGTATTCAATTTAATCAATTATATCCGAACATTAAAGTATTCGTTCAAAGTACTGATCAAGTGGAAAAGACTGTCTTAGAGAATCAAGCTGATTTCGGTATTGGTTTTCAATTCAATCGATATGATATATTACAGGTGACGAAATTGTATGATGAAGAATTTTATCTGATTAGTAATCAAAGTAATGGAGAGCAGAGGATCTCATTTTCTTCTGTTTTAGATGGCCCTCTTATTTTATTTCCCGGTATGCATCAATGTAGAAAAATACTTGATAAAACGAGCCATGAGATTGGCAGGCAATTAGAGCCCATTGTAGAAACGTCTAGTATTGAATCTATCTTGAAACTAGTTCGAAGCGGGATTGGTCGTAGTATTGTTTCACGTACATTGTATGAATTTTATGATACAGAGGATTTGTTTTTTCAATATATTGAAAATCCAGTTTTGACTAAAGAAGTTTATCTTGTGTTGAAAAAGAATTGCTTTATCAATTATGCGGCACGTAAGTATATTGAGTTATTAGTACGTGAAATCGAAAAGCTTCGTTTTCACACAGAGGAAGATGCCATAGCTTCTTTACAAAATTCTATATTATAGTTTTTTTCTATCATTACTATAGAAATAATTGAATAGGAAAATAACAAAACCATCTTTACAATGAAGACAAGCTCATGAAGATGAGTACTATCAAAATGTAAAGGGGATGTTCAAATATGTTTCAAGAAATAGCAGGTATTAAAATTCCGGATTCTCAATTGGCGAAAGATGCAGCAGATATTTTGAGAGAGCATGGGGACGATTTGTTGTGGAATCATTCAAATCGTGTATTTTTATTTGGTGCAATCAACGGAAAAAAAGCGAAGCTGAATTATGATTTAGAGTTGCTATATGTCAGTGCATTATTCCATGATTTAGGCTTAACCAAAAAGTACAGTAGTCCAGATTTACGGTTTGAAGTAGACGGTGCAAATGCAGCGAGAAGTTTTTTACAGCAGTATCAGGTTCCAGCTGAGTCGATTCGTCTTGTCTGGGATACTATCGCATTACATACCACAATTGGTATCGCAGAACATAAAGAGTCTGAAGTGGCACTACTCTATTCAGGCGTTGGTTTAGATGTCATGGGGGACGGTTTTGAACAATTCCCAGTCGCCTTGCGTGAAGAAATTGTAAAAGCTTTCCCACGTAACAATTTCAAACAAGAAATTATTCCAGCATTTTATGAAGGTTTTAAGCATAAGCCGGAAACTACTTTTGGCAATATTAAATCAGACGTATGTGAGTTCTTTATACCAAACTACAAACGAAAGAATTTCTGTGATTGTATCTTACATTCACCATGGTCAGAATAAGAAACAGAAATGACAACATAACGAGGTAGAAGGTTTGACCATTTATAAAAAGTCTGATAACCCTATATTCATTTATACAGGGTTATTTTTTGGATTCTTAAACGTTGTAAATCCGTATTTTCCTGACGCTACCCCAACATTAAAGTTGTTTTAACCTTGCTGTATCAACGTTTTTAACAATGAGCCAAATTGTCCTTATACAAATTCTATACGTTAGTGGTTCTATTGTCTTTTTGGGCCTGTTTTATCTTCAATTGGTACAGTTTTTTGCATAAACGCAGGCTTTTTTTGTGAATGGAATATGCAAAAAAAACACCCAATGAAGTCGGATGGCGGAACATCTATGTTTTACACTACTTACACCGTGGTAGTAACGAAATTATATTATTAAGCAAGGAGTAGTTATGAATAATTGATGCACATCACAGATAAAGACTTAATAGGGGCATATAATAGAGCCCTTGAGCTCAATGTAAATAAAGAGTTTATTTCTCTCCTAAAAACAGAAATTCAAAAGAGGAATATTTCTATTTCTAGAAAATTATAGCAAAAGTACTTCCTTTTTTTCAATGTTTCGCGTACATAAGTCGACTACCTTTTATCACTTTGTTAATCAAAAAAGAAGTCTCATCATGCTTGCTCCTTTTTTAATGGCTGGTATTGTTCGGAAATGATGAATTCATCCTCTAGTAAAACATAAGGGTGAGTCTCCAACAAAAGTGTTTGGAGATAGTCTGGCATTTTCTCTCCATCGTACGCACATCAGTCATAGTAGCCCACTCCACATGTGACCATGCCCGGAAAGAGAGTTTATTTTCTAGGTATGGTTGTACCGTTTTATTAAAGCAATCAACGATCGTGGAAGGATGATAACTGCGGGTTGAATAATAGAAGTCGAAATTATTAATGTGGTGAATAAACTCCATTTGATCTTTCGTTAACTGCATGCTTAGTTCTTTGTGAATAATAGAGTAAAGACGTTCATTTTCAACTTATAGGTATACACTACATGAACACTCTTTTGATCCTCAAACAACTGGTTTATTTTGCTTTTCAAATGATCACCCCAACTTATACCAAATCATTTCTATGAATATTTTTCATCAGTTGTGCGAAGATTATAAATATCTGTACCTAAGCATAGATATTCTTGAAAGGGTGATGTCATCGATGTTGAAAATCGTTATCCTTGTAGTAATTTTCGCTGGAATCGTTTATTTTGAAGTACCAAAGCTGGTACGAGCTAACGCGCGGGCAGAACTTTGGGCATTTTCGATCATATTGCTCATTGGATTCGGACTTTCCGTGTCATTTGCTTTAGGATTCGTTTTCCCTATACCTCCATTGCCTCAACCATAAAGAAAGACTTAAGATTCATCTAGCTTCCTTATTACTGATACTACCCAGACAAAAGGTATCAATAAGCTCAAGGGTAGTATCACATATGGATTCTTTAGAGTATCCACTTTAAGGACCTCGATCACATTGGATGGTACGGTCGCCAATGCGATGATGACAATGGTCATTGGAATAATCAATGGCTTGTAATCCTTCAGATTTAACCATTGGGCCAATCCAACAACAGGGGGATAAAAGAAAACCTGCAGTGCCAAATAGGCGGTCGATAACCATAAGGTCATAAATATAGCTTCGAATCCTGCAAATGTGTTTGCGATTTGAATATAGCTAGATATATAAAATACAGGATATAGCTGTTTAGGCGTCAATTCAATTCCGGCAAAGGCAATATTCACAGCCACTAGAGCAGTAAGAAGTATCCCAGAAATCAACATACCAATAAGCAAGGCCTTTGTCGCTTTTTTTCCGTCATTTAAACAAGGGAGCCAGATTGCCATAAATAGGATGGTCTCAGCCGCATAGGGAACTTGAGTCCGCAATCCTTTAATAACAGGCATCACGCCGTTTTCCATGACAGGAGCCAAGTTTGCCCATTCTAGATCCGGCAAAATGAAAAGTATGAGGATGAAGATGAGAACAATCATCGTGATTGAAAAGAATTCAGCGGTCCTGGAAAAAACCTCAAAGCCCTTTTTCATTACATACACCATTAAAATGGACATAAGTATGCTAACATAAACGGAGGGGGTTTCTGGCAAGAAAAACTTCATCAACTCAAGCGCTACTCGCAAGATATGCGCGGTCATCACCCAAAAAGCGATAATATAGAACAATCCTGCGATTTTTCCAGGGATTTTCCCTATAACGATCGGAAGGTACTGAACAAACGTTTTATCGGGAAATCTCTTCCCCAATTGAATCAATGTAAGGCCGATGAGAGCCGCAATACCATACGCCAATAGGACCGAAATCCAACCATCTCTTCCGGCATCTTTAATAGCCGGTACAGCTATAACGACAAAAATGTTTCCCACACCACCTGCCAAAACTAACATCAGAGCTTGATTAGCGGATATTTTCTCCTTATACAAGGCGATCCCCTTCTTTCAAAGTGCTTAGATAGGTTCAATAAGCATGCCAGTGTTTCTGATTTTTATTTTAACGTTAACCTCTACATCCATCCCAGGAAAATAATCATCCCAATGCCCCTCAATTTTTTCCCATTCTTTTGGGTATTTACTGTGGATGGCTTCCCCGAAACCAAAGATGTCAGTTTTTAATGTTTTTTGCGCTTGTTTAAGACAGTTTTCAATTTCATTTTTGACTTCAGTGGATATATTTTTTTCTAAATTCCCAATAACTTTCTGAGAATTCAACGCTACGTTTCCTTTCAGTTCTTCGATATTTCCTTCCCCTTTCACTTCGATAGTCATGATCATTTTTCCATCCTTTAATTTAGGTTTCAATTCGGTACGTGACTTGATCATTTTTAAAATAATGTTTTCGTTGTTCATTTCGGGGTATCCGGTTTCAATGATCCCGGTACCAAATTCATTATTGATCCATTGCATCCCTTTGCTTTCCTCTAAATTCAACCATCCTACTAATTTATCCTTTTTAAAAGCTGCTGTCTCGGTAACTTTAGCTTCTTCTTTTCCGCTCTCCTCATTTTTTCGAATTTCAATCCCCGAGGTATAAGGTGAGGTTGTATTACCCGAAATCTTAACCATAAATTCATGAATATTCTCCGTCGAGGTCATGGAAAAGATATCTTCTCCATGTACTAAGCCCTCGATGTAATCAGCTGGAATCTTTTTCACATCACTTTGCCAACGAAGAATTTCGCTTGCGTTTCCTTTGGAAACTAAAATAATAGATCGTTCTGGACCTTCCCTCGTTCGCATAAAAAAGTTCAAATAAGGAGTAACTCCTTCTTTAGCCGCTTGTTCGCCGATAACGAGTATGCGATTATGCTGGAAATAAGGTTTCTTCATTAATTCAAATTTTATGTATTGGAGTGTTTCATAAACGGTACTCCCTTTGGCAGAAACAATCTGTACGGCTGCATTTTCCCCGCCTCCTTTTTTTGTAGCTGTGTCAATTTTTTCAGGTACGATGACTTGTAACGTAGTCACCATTTTCCCACTTTCTTGATCCTTATCAATCCCAGTGGCAATAATGAACGCACGATCGTTTAATTCAACTCGATCCCAGCATCCTGTCACGACGATGAATGACATTATGAGTAACAAAATAAAAGCCATCCTCTTGATCATGATTTATTGTCACCTACAGTCTTTTTTGAGGGTGGTTCAGGCTTTAGATCTTCTTTCTCCCTTAGGGAATTTCTCCAGCTGATTGCTTGGGGTCTTGTCTTCATTAGCCACCAGGGGACTCTTATTAAGGCATCCTTGAGATCTTTTAAAGTCAACGGCATGAGCGGCGACATGTATGGCGCACCAAAAGAACGAAGTGAAACAAGGTGAATGACAATAAAGATGTAACTCCATATGATACCAAATAACCCGAATGTAGAAGCTAAAATGAGAATTGGAAATTTTAACAACGTAACCGGATCGGTAAGCGGCAGTATAAGAAAACCCATAATCGCAGTTAACGCAACAACGATAATCATAAAAGGGCTAACTACCCCGGCGTTAACCGCTACATCACCTAATATCAAGGCTCCAACGATACTAACAGCTTGCCCTACAGCTAATGGCATACGAATTCCGGCTTCTCTGATTAATTCAAACATAATCATCAGCAAAAATGCTTCTACGAGAGCAGGAAAGGGGATATTCTCACGAGTTGTTAATATTGTGAGCAATAGCGGTTTAGGAATAATATTGGGATGAAAGGTGGTCAATGCAACGTAAATCCCCGGTAAAAATACGCTGACATGTAATGCCAAAAATCGAAGCAATCGGGATTGCGATGAAAGAAAAGAACCGGAATAATAGTCCTCTGCGGTTTGAAAACATTCAACAAACAAGAAAGGTACTGTTAAAGCTGTTGGGGTACCATCGACCAATATGCCAACTCTACCCTCTAATATTTTAGCAGAGAATTTATCGGGTACCTCTGTGTTCCCGATTGTCGGAAAGATAGAAAGTGGCGCATCCTCAATAAACTCTTCAATGTAGCCTGATTCTAGGATCGCATCGGTGTCGATTGATTTTAACCGTCGCTTTACTTCTTCCACTATCTTATCGTTCGCAAGATTATGGATATAAATAATCCCTATAGTGGTTCGGGTACGCCAACCGATCTTCATCTGCTCTATCTTCAAATTCGGGTCTTTAATTCTTCTTCTAATAAGTGACGTATTGACACGTATGGATTCTGTAAAGGCTTCGTGAGAGCCTCTTACGACTCTCTCAGAAGCCGATTGTTCAACATTTCTGTGTTCCCATGCACTTGTTCCAATTTGGAGGGCCATGTTTTCCTCATCCAAAAAAAGGACAGTATCGCCGTTTAATATACTTTCAATGGCCTCTTCCATATAACTTATTTTTGATACATCATTCATGTTTAAAGCGCCGTCTTTAATACTGTCTATACTGAGTTCTTTGTCATCAAACGACTTCCCTACATCCCTCATTAATGCACCCAATATGTTTTCATTAATAGCGGTCGCTGCACTCATTCCATCAATGTTGATAATAAACGCTTCGGTTTTATTTTTACCAAAGGTAAACTTACGAATAATAAGATCAGCATTAGAGCTTAAAATATTTTGAATGTGATGGAGATTATCCTGCAAATTTTTCGAAATCGAGATGGACTGAGGACCCTTTTCATCTTTAGGCTCCGAATTCTTTTTATCCTTCATCATTTTTTGAAATTTGATTTTTTTTATCAATTTTTGCAATATCATAGTCCAGCACCCTATTATGTTTATTTTTCCTATTATTTGTTGAACTGCGATATTTTATTCAATAAATGTTGTATCACATCAACAAGATGTTCATTTACCTCTTTTTATCCTGTGTTTGCGATTTATGATAGCGACGCTGGTATTAACCCCATCTGGACTCCACAATGTTTGAACCCTTCCTAAACCTTTCCAAAATCGATCATGGTTACACCTTATATCCAGACTGAATGCAAAAAAGTGTTCAAAGAAGTGTTCAAAAAAAGTGTTCAATTGTTCAACGAAAATGTGTTCAACTGAACAATTTTGATAAAGTATTTAATAAATTTATAATATAAATAAAATGTTGATTTACGATTTTCTAATAAATAAAATAAATTTTTTTTATGGTATGAGATAGGAAAAAACTTCTCTAAGTCACTAATTAAATAATATTACTCTTCATAGTCCTAAAAAAGATTGAATAGTTTGTCAGTTTGGCACGATAATTGCATATTAAAAGACAAGGGCGATAATTCATTATAGGAGGTTGGTCTATCCCTTGCGGTTTAAAAGATGTCGTCCGACAGAGGATTGATTAGGTTGTGAGAAAAACAAGAAGTAATTGTTGCGAGGCTTACGAGCTTTCAAACGCTGCTCCACTTCGTAGTCCAAAAAGATTGAATAGTTTGTCGGTTTGGCACGATAATTGCATATTAAAAGACAAGGGCGATAATTCATTATAGGAGGTTGGCCTATCCCTTGTGGTTTAAAAGATGTCGTCCGACAGAGGATTGATTAGGTTGTGAGAAAAGCAAGAAGTAATTGTCGCGAGGCTTACGGGCTTTCAAACGCTGCTCCACTTCATAGTCCAAAAAGATTGAATAGTTTGTCGGTTTGGCACGATAATTGCATATTAAAAGACAAGGGCGATAATTCATTATAGGAGGTTGGCCTATCCCTTGTGGTTTAAAAGATGTCGTCCGACAGAGGATTGATTAGGTTGTGAGAAAAACAAGAAGTAATTGTCGCGAGGCTTACGAGCTTTTAACGCTGCTTCACCAGGATAAGATTGATAGCGCATACAATCCAATGGGATAAGATTGATAGCGCATACAATCCAACAAGAGCTGGAGTAGGGTAACGGGATACTTACAGCAGACGTCCCGATGGAAGATGACAAGAAGTAATTGATCATCTAAGATTCATCTTCATCGGGTGGCAGCGAAAGGAGATAGAACATGCAGGAGGGTATGTTGGAACTCGCTATTAAGGTTGACCAGAATGAAAAAAGTTACGTTTCCCGGATGAATTACAGATTTCCATTAAAGATCATGCGTCCATTTTATTTGGACGATATGGGTACTGCATTCGTGTATGTTTTCGATACAGCAGGGGGAATGTTGGCTGGAGATCGTGCGGATTATTCCATACGTGTGGAAGATGGTGCCCGTCTTTATTTGACGAACGCCTCAACTTCCAAAATCTATCAAATGCCAGAAGGCAAGGCCTATATAAACCAACACTTTCATGTAGGTGAGAATGCCAGCTTTGAATGTTTTCCCGAGGCGATCTCTTTGTTTCGACAATCGGAACTAGAGACACAAACTTGGATTGATGTACATCCAAACTCTGTATTAGCTTACTGCGAAATGTACTCCAGTGGCCGTAAAAGCGCGGGAGAGTCGTTCGATTTCAGAAGTCTCTCGAATCGGTTTCATTTATATATCGGAGGGAAGCTGGCGATTTGGGAGCAATATCGATTGAACATGGAACGAGAACAATTCGCGCGGCTTGGTTATTTAGAAGGATACTCCCATTGGGGAAACTTGTACTTATATGCCGGTCAAGGTAAGGCCGATAACATTGCAGGGCTTCAGGAGTATTTATCAACAAAGGACAGATCGAGTGTTCGTTCAGGGTGTTCACTGCATCCAAGTGGTGTCATTACGATCAAAGCACTTAGTTCGAACTACGAAGAGATGACAGAATTGTTTAATGACGTTTGGTCCTTTATGAGACCGCTAATGTTGAAAGGGGAGTTGCCCTATATCCGGAAATAAGCAAACATCAAGTTTACCTACATGGTCGCAACTGTCTGGAGGAGCATTTCCAACAGATAGCTTTAACCACTCTTACGATCTTGAAACCTATATTCAGACCTACCGTATCAATACAGCGGCAGAAGTAGAGAGTGTTTTGCAAACTATACTTGAAGTAAACATTCGTCTAGACGCTGCATTTGTCAAAGAGGCGTATAAGGCTACTTTACAGGATGATTCAGTTAGATTGGCCAAGCTTCAGGAATTGTATACGGCTGGAAAACCTGCCAAGTTATTCGAGGCTAGTATGAAAAAGGGTAGATCGCTATTGATCGGTGTGGAAAATTTACATGACGACAACAATAACAGCTCCATTTATGAAAACTTGTTGAAAGGGGAGTTGCCTTATATCCGGAAATAAGCAAACATCAAGTTTACTTACATGGTTGCAACTGTCTGGAGGAACATTTCCAACAGGTAGCTTTAACCACTCTTACGGTCTTGAAACCTATATTCATACCTACCGTATCAATACAGCGGCAGAAGTAGAGAGTGTTTTGCAAACCATACTTGAAGTAAACATTCATTTAGACGCTGTATTTGTCAAAGAGGCGTATGAGGCTACTTTACAGGATGATTCAGTTAGATTGGCCGAGCTTCAGGAATTGTATACGGCTGCAAAACCTGCCAAGGAGTTATTCGAGGCTAGTATGAAAACGGGTAGATCGCTATTGATCGGTGTGAAAAATCTACAGGTAGGCAATGAAGCTTCCTTTTATGGAAACTTGTTGAACAATTCTTTACAGTATCACTACGCGATAGGCTATGGCGTAGTGGCGGCAAAACTGTCTTTACCTTTATGGGAGACTGTGCAGACGTTTTTGTTTTCTGGATTGGTCTCTTTGGTATCCGTGGCGACCCGAATTATGCCACTTGGTCAGAATGAGTCGCAGCTTGTGCTCTACAGACTTGGAAAACGATTGGAAAGTTATTCGATGAGAGAAGAAGACTTTATGATTGAGAACGTAAATAGTTTTTCTCCTGGTCTTGAGATTGCTTCAATGGAACATGAAACCTTATATACAAGGCTCTGCATGTCATAAAAATAAGAATAGGTGGTGGAGGAAAAAATGCATTTAACTCCAAGGGAAAATGAAAGGCTGCTAGTATTTACTACAGCTGAATTAGCAAGAAGAAGATTGAAAAATGGACTGAAACTCAATTACCCAGAAGCGGCGGCAATTATAAGCGATGAGCTGATGGAACAGGCCGTTACAGCGAACAAGCGGTTGGCTGATATTATTTCTTTCGGCACACAAATATTGTCACAAGAAGATGTCCTACCTGGAGTGAGAGAGCTAATCCCAATCTTACAAGTGGAAGGAATGTTTTCTGACGGATCAAAGTTAATCACTATACATGACCCAATTCGTCTCCCGACAAGAGCAGAGATAGGGAAGGAAAACTATTTTACATTGGATGATTCGATTTTTACTTCGACAAGATCCGACATCGTGAACCAAACTGTTTAATATTTTAGGAGGTGACAGAATGATGAAAATTAATGGAAATATAGGAGAAATTCGTTACGAAGAAGAATCTATTACGCTACGTCCAGGGTCTCACAGAGAGGTGATTCGAGTTCAGCATTGTGGTGACCGTCCAATTCAGGTAGGATGCCACTTTCACTTTTTTGAAGTGAACAAAGCCCTGCAATTTGACCGTGAAAAAGCATTTGGTAAGCATCTAGATATATTGTCTGGTACAGCTATTCGGTTTGAACCTGGTGAAGAAAAGACCATTCAGTTGGTCGACTTTAGAGGGAAAAGGAATATATTCGGTTTTAATGGGTTGACGATGGGTTCTAGTGAAGATCAAACCATTCGAGAAAATGCCTTCAAAATGGCTCGAGAAAAAGGGTATATGAAAGAATGACGAACGATGGGCGGGGATATTGACGCAAGTAAACACCCTGCCCAGAGTGAAAGAACGGGACCTAATCGTACAAGTGACGGGAAATAAAGCTAATTAACATGTGGCTGTGTTAAAGAATAGTATCGATTTCTGGTTTTAAAGAAGTAGAGCAATGGATTATAAAATCTTTTAGTAAGTTTCTGAGGTTTTCTTAGGATTTTTAAATTAAAAAACTTCACAAATAGCGGAGAGAAAGGGATAAGTTAATGGTTTGTAAAAATTTACTAGATCTAAAGAATAGTATAGATGACGATCGACTAGTTATGTATGAATTGGCAAAGAATAAAGAACTCTCTGATCCCGATGTAATAAATATCAGTCATAAAATAGACAGAAAAATTATAATATTACAAAAAATGATTCATGCAGCTTGTTCCTGATAAACAGGATTGTCTGGTTATCAGGATTCAAAATAAGATTGACCGAATATCACTTATGATAGCTTAACTAGAAATATCAACATCTAATATTAACAAATTCTAATATTTAGTAGATGATAGAATATTCCAAAATAATAAGTGAACCGGATCCTTCCGCTATATCCGGATTTCCGAATAGAAACGATCTGAGTCCGGCATTGCGGCGGTTGTCCGACGGGTTGCTTTCGCAGGAAAGGGTAAATTAATTGGTTTTAATGGATTGACGAAAGGTTCTGTTGAAGATCAAGCTATTCGGGACAGTTCCTTCAAAACGGTTCAGAAAAAGGATACATGAAATAATTATAATGATGAAAAGGGGATAACCATGGAAATAAGCAGAGAGCATTACGGTGAATTATACGGTCCAACTGTTGGAGACAAGATCTCGCTTGCAGATACAAATCTTTGGATTGAAATTGAGAAGGACTATAATGCTCCGAACTATGGAGACGAAGCAGTATTTGGCGGTGGTAAGACATTACGGGAGGGGATGGGACAATCATCTATTCCAAATAGTGAAGGTGCACTAGATTTTGTCATTACGAATGTCATCATAATGGATCCTATTCAAGGGATTGTCAAAGGCGATATTGGCATCAAGGAAGGCAAAATCGTGGGCATCGGAAAGGCTGGAAATCCTAACACGATGGAGATTACTCCGGGTCTGATCGTTGGTCCCGGTACGGATATCATTTCCGCTGATCCAGGAATGATAGCTACACCAGGTGGGATCGATACCCATGTACACTTTGACTCAGCCCAATTGGTTGAAGAGGCACTCAGCAGCGGACTCACGACCATGCTGGGAGGTGGAACAGGTCCAAAGACTGTAGGTATCGAAGCGCCCGGTGCTTTTAATATCCAACGAATGATTGCTGCTTTTGAGGCGTTCCCTATGAACATGGGCATGCTTGGTAAAGGTAATTCGAGTGACAAAGCGGCATTGGTCGAACAAATCAAAGGAGGAGCGATTGGACTTAAAATTCATGAAGACTGGGGAAGCACGCTGTCAGTGATCGATACAGCCCTTCAAGTGGCAGATGAAATGGATTTTCAAGTTCAAATTCATACCGACACGCTGAACGAGTCGGGCTTCGTAGATGATACATTGGAAGCAATCAATGGACGTACCATTCATGCCTATCACATCGAAGGAGCAGGCGGAGGTCACGCACCGGATATACTAAAGGCGGCAGGCTATCCGCATATTATTCCATCCTCCACTAATCCGACAAACCCATATACCGTCAATACGGTAGATGAACATCAAGATATGATTATGGTTTGTCATCATTTGAATCCGGCAGTACCCGAGGATGTCGCCTTTGCAGATTCTCGTGTTCGAGCAGAAACGATAGCTGCGGAAGACGTTCTTCACGATATGGGGGCTATCAGTATTATGGGTTCCGACTCTCAAGGTATGGGACGCATTGGAGAGAGCATTTTGCGTGTATGGCAGCTTGCCTCGAAAATGAAACTTCAGCGGGGGGCGTTACCTGAGGAACAAGGAGACAATGACAATGCTCGTGCGCTTCGTTATTTGGCCAAATATACAATTAATCCTGCTACTGTATTTGGCATTAAAGATTATGTCGGTTCTTTGGAACCTGGCAAGCTGGCAGATATAGTTCTTTGGCGGCATACCTTATTCGGTGTGAAGCCCGAGACGATTATTAAAGGTGGTTTTATTGCATGGTCAACGATGGGAGAGCCGAACGCTTCGCTCATGACTTGTCAACCTGTGCTGTACCGACCACAGTATGGATCTTTTGGAAGCAATCCGAACAAACTGTCCTATATTTTTGTTAACCAAGCAGCTATAGATAACGGAATCGCCGATCAGCTCCCAGCATCTGCCGAGAAGTTCGTACCGGTTCGAAATACGAGAAATCTTGGTAAAAAAGATATGATACGGAACGATTATTGTCCGAATATTAAAGTGGATCCTGAGACATACCGTGTAGAAGTAGATGGGGAAGTGGTGACCTGCGATCCGTTGGAGGAAGTACCAATGAGCCGCCTTTATTTTCTTAGATAAGAAAGGATGATGTGTAATGATTTGCAATCAAATAGTAGGAAATGCATTTGCTGAGGGGCTTACTCATGAGAACGAGGAGTTACGTGGATTTGAAACTGTTGAATTGACATGGGATGAATGTGCTAAACGAATTCTTCGCAAGAAGACGAATCGCGGCAGAGAAATAGGCATTTCCTTGCCACTGCAGCCACAGACTTCACTTCGCCATGGAGATATTCTGACAAGGGAAGGGAAAGGGAAAGTTCTTGTATCCCTTCAGCCTTGCGATGTTTTCGTTGTGTTCTCCGAATCAACGAAAGAGCTTGGGTTGATCGCCTATGAGTTCGGGAATAGACATTTGCCTCTTGAAGTGACGGATAGCGGGGAAATTGTTCTACTAATAGACGACCCGACGAAAGTGCTGTTGAACAAGTTACATGTACAGTATGAGACACAATGTAGACGCTTCCAACCTATTCCGAAGGGGGGCGGACATCACCACCATGATCATGATCACCACCATGATCATGTAGATCAAAGTTTGATGGGCAGCAAACAATAAACTTTTAGTGGAGGTATGTAAAATGGGATATGTCAGATTAGGTATTGCAGGACCAGTTGGTTCAGGAAAAACGGCACTGGCTGAGCGTTTGACTAAACACATGGCGAAGGAATACAGTATGGCCGTCGTCACGAACGATATTTATACGAAAGAAGATGCAGAGTTTCTCGTTCGTTCAGGGGTACTTCCTCCGGAACGAATCGTTGGAGTCGAAACGGGCGGGTGTCCTCATACGGCCATCCGGGAGGATGCTTCCATGAATTTGGAGGCGATTGACGATCTTGCTACGCGTTTTCCAGATGTCGAGCTTATTTTGGTAGAGAGTGGGGGCGACAACTTGTCGGCCATCTTTAGCCCAGAGCTAGTCGATGCTTTCATTTACGTTATCGATGTGGCCGAAGGAGATAAAATTCCACGCAAAGGCGGTCCAGGTATTACTCGTTCCGATTTGCTAGTCATTAACAAGATCGATCTTGCTCCTTACGTTGGTGCAGACTTGGAGATGATGGACCGTGACACTAAACGTATGAGAGTGGATCGGCCATATTTGTTCACCAATATGGTAACAGAAGAAGGTCTGGATGAAGTTATTAGTTGGATCAAGAAGCAAGTACTTCTAGAAGATCTTTCTTTAAAGAGTCATTGAATTGAAATCAATACTGGCATCAGGTAAATTATTCAAAAGAATTGGGGAAAACTTTCTTTGATAGATATTGCTTTTGTCTTCATGCGTCTGCTACCTCTGATCGTTTTTGAAATGACAAAATGTGGACAAGGTCTTTTTATTCAGTATATTACCAAGAACGAAGTACATGTTCAAAATAGGAAGCTGGCTTCCCGATTTACTATAAATCTATACTTATTGTCTTAGTAACTGTGGGTTTAAAATTAAACCTGATTATGTTGGAATGCTAGACTATTAGGATATCATCACCAAAGTAAAATATTAATAAACGAGCGTAAATGAATTTTGAGGCATTTACGCTCGTTATATATTATTGAAAGTGTTAAATTTCTTTGAATTTACACGGAGAAAAAAGAACACTATAGTCTGGATTCTATCCCTAAAAGAAGTGATGTATTCTACTGATTCTTAAAGGAGGCTAAAAAAGTGAGCTCGGTTGGACTAATGTATGTAGGTGCTGTATTATTTGTCAACAGTCTAATGCTGTTCGGTAAAATCAATGGCAAAAGCGCAGGGGTGTTTAATCTCTTTGTTGGTGCTATACAGGTGATCTCTCCTTTCTATTTAATTTTCACAGCAAATGGGGATTCTTGGGCCATTTTTAATGCCTCTGGTATTTTTCTGTTTGGTCTAACGTACCTTTACGTGGGTATTACAAATCTGAAAAACTATGATCCATCAGGTGTAGGCTGGTACTCCTTATGGGTAGCTATCCTCGCATTAGGCTATGCGGGTGTAAACTTGATCCATTTTAATGATGTCAAGTTTACTATTATTTGGTTGATGTGGTCTTTTCTCTGGACATTGTTCTACCTATTACTAGCCGCAAAGAAAGATATTGGGATCTTCACCGGATGCGTGGCCCTCATTCAATCCTGGATTACGGCGGCTATTCCTGCTTTTCTTATCTTAATTGGTCAGTGGGATGCAGTGGGGCCAAAAACAACATGGGGGGTAACAATACTTACAATCCTACTTTTCGTAGTTGCGTATTGGTCTACAAAGCCCTCAGCATCTTCTAAGGATCAGGCTTCTAATATAAAATTAAGGGCTTAACGTATGATGGCCAGACAGGCATAGCGCCTGTCTGTTTTTAAAATTAAACTTTCTTTGAATGAATAATAATTGTAGTTTCTAAATTAATTAATAGCTACCTGTACAATCTTATTCGTGATGAAAGCAGTTCCTAAAGCCTATGTAACGGTATTGGTGAGTTACGAATCTATGCACACATATTTGATTTTACTGGGATTTTTTATTGATTCCAAAATTAAAGGTAAACTTTCTTCTCGTTTGTAGGATAGGTCAATAACCTACTGTATAACATAGCCTAGATACTTACTCTTGCAATGATTAACAACTTTATTATTTTTCTATGAAATTATAATCTAGTAGTGGCTAAGTATGAATGAAAAATTTGTTTACTTATAATGGAATCGATTTCATAATGCGTACTTTTTAAAATCATAAAGAGACAGAATCGTAGATGATATTTAAAAAACGAAGGAGGTATATCAATGGAGGTAAGTTATCTATCCATTCTAGCTTTGGGATTTGTACTTGGAATCAAACACGCAATTGAACCAGACCATATAATCGCTGTATCGACAATAGCTAGTCAAAGTAAGAAGTTGTTGCGATCCTCTTTAGCAGGAGTGTTTTGGGGGATAGGCCACACTGCAACATTATTTATAGTGGGGATTATTTTCATTCTTATGAAAGATGAAATACCGGAAGAATGGGCTATGTCATTAGAATTTTTAGTAGGTATTATGCTTGTTTATCTTGGTGTTACAACGATCCTTTCTTTTAAAAATATTCATATACATGAGCATGAACACCATACAGAAGAACATAAACACGTTCATTCCCATGAAAACAGTGGTAAACATGAGCATAAACACTCCCATAAAAATGTATCATATCTAAAATCCGTGTTGATTGGCTTAGTTCATGGCCTTGCAGGAAGTGGGGCAATGATTCTATTAACGATGAGTACTGTAAAGAGTGTTTGGGAAGGCGCTATGTATATCCTTATATTTGGTGCAGGAACAGTCATTGGTATGCTTTTCTTTACTACAATTATTGGAATTCCATTTGTTTTTAGTGCGAAAAAGATAAGTCTGAATAAAACACTTACCCAAATTACTGGGGTGATTAGTACAGTGTTTGGGATTTATTACATGTACAACTTAGGAGTAATAGAAGGATTGTTTAAACTTTGGATACAGTAAGACCAGTTTACTAACGCCTGATTTTTTCAGGCGTATTTTTTTTAAAAAAATTACTGAGACAGAAAAAATGTGAAGGCGATTACGAGTCTTGATATCACGATGCATGAAGGAGAAATTCTTGCCGTAGTCGGTTCCAGTGATTCAGGGAAAAGCTTGTTCGCCCATGCCATTCTAGGGATTTTGCCTAGCAATGCAAGAGTGAGCGGCACGATAAATTTTTAGGAGACGAACTTTCGCCAGTACGGCAAGCTGCCTTGCGCGGGAGGGAAATTGCATTGGTTCCACAGTCGGTTAATTTCCTTGATCCTTTAATGCGTGTGGGGGCACATGTTCGTATGTCTGTACGTAATGATAATCCTGTCGTTGTTGATTTTAAATAAAGAGGATTAATTAAATATAAAGTAGAGGAACTTTCTATTTTGAACGTACCTCTTAAGTTACTTTCAATATTCATTAAGGACAACATCCCGCCCTTCTCCGGTCCAACTAGTATTTCAGCATTCGAAGAAATCCCTGCATACTAGTTGGAAATTGAAGGACACCTTAAACGAAGGATGGGACCCTAATGATAATTTGCTTTTTCTCTTGGTATAGGATATTCAAATTTTTATACAAGAATATAATAAGCAAGAGTTCTTGTGCATATTATCCAGGGTGAGAATCCCTGTCAATTATAATTTAATGGAGTTAGCTGCTTAATCTCAAAGTTAACAGGTTAATGCAGTTTCATATTTCTAGTGAATTATTATCGAACCTGAATCTTCCTCATTTAACTCTTTCATTTTGAATGTTATGCTCTTTAAGTTTAGAGTACAAGGTTGTGCGAGAAATGCCTAGGTGTTTGGCTGTTTTTGAAATATTTCCTTTATAGTCCATTAAAGCTTTAATGTAAACCTGTCGTTCGTGCTCATCGCTTTTCTGTATACTCTCTTCAATGTTCGCCACATCCGGAAGAGAATCAACTAATATGTCCCGCTCGTTTACTCGCGAGACATTAGAATAATGAACAATAAATTGAGGTAGGTGATGTGCCGTAATGAAAGGAGATTCCCCTGCCAAATAAAATGCTCTTTCTATGACATTGTTCAACTCCCGAATGTTTCCGGGCCAATTGTATTTTCTTAATAGTTCGGCGGCTTCCTCTGAAAGATCCTTCCTCGGCTGTTCCATTTCAGCACTAAGTTCCTCCAAATAATAGCTGCTCAACTCGATAATATCTTCAGTTCTTTTACGGAGTGGAATCAGTTCGATTGTAAAAACATTCAAACGGTAATACAAGTCGCTCCGAAAAGAGCCACTATAGGCTATTTCCTGAAACAAATTTTTGTTCGTTGCGGCAATAATACGTACATCCACCGGAATAGGCTTATGGCCGCCGACTCGTACGACTTCCTTCTCCTGTAATACTCTCAATAATGTTGTCTGAAGATCAATGGGCATATCCCCGATCTCATCAAGGAAAAGTGTTCCCCCGTTTGCAATTTCGAATTTGCCCGCGTTCCCTCCTTTTTTGGCTCCTGTGAACGCTCCATCTTCATAACCGAACAGTTCAGCATTGATTAGTTCTTTTGAAATGGAAGCGCAGTTTATCGCCACAAATGGTTTATCCTTTCGTTTGCTTTCATTATGAATAGCACGGGCGAACATCTCTTTCCCGGTTCCACTTTCTCCTAGCAAAAGGACGTTTGCTTTCGTTTTAGCAGCGGAACGAGCAAACTCAATAGTTTGCAAAAACAATTCGTTCAAGCCAATTAAATCATTAGTTGTTAAGCTATGCCTCTCTTTCAAAGAAAAACGATGCATTTGACGAGGGAGCGGTTTGAAATATATGAAGTACATAGAATTTTTATAGATCACTTTAACTTCATAGCTTTCTTCTGAATCCTCCCGCCTTAGAGTACGAACGATGTTTTCTATACTTTCTTCTTCTTGTTCTGAAGAAAGCTCCAGCAGAACGGAGTTGACTAAATCCCGTTTGCGTTTGAATAGTGTATCGGCCGTTTGATTTTGAAACAGGACCCTTCCTTCTTTTACGACAAATAGGCTCTTCGTAAGTTGAGCAGATACTCCATGCAGTACATCGGATAATGTACGCTGTTCCTCTTCGATATCTGCCATGTTGGCACATACATGGATGATACTCCCTATACTTGTGAGCAGGGGTTCAGTAGATTCCGGAGCAGTGTCAGGAATCCATACAGCTAACACACCTTTGCGGACGCCGGAGTTCCCGATGATGGGGAAACCTACTGTCGTCAACCCAAATGGGGATTCTCCAGTCCCCAGTTCCCTGGTCACTTCATAAGAAGATGAGTATTTGCGCAGTGCAAGACCGATTCCACTGTTGCCTAAAGATGCACTATAACCACTGTCCCCAAGCTTCAATTCATGAAGGTGAGCAGGAATCAAAGGTGAATTGAAGATCTCTAGCATCACACCGTCTTCATCAAAATAAGCAAATGGAACGGGCATGGTTGCCAAAGATTTTTTCAATATGGACAAAAGAGGATCATGCCGCATAATTTTGGACTTCAAATAGTCAGCGTCATCCACAGGATTGAAATCCAGAGTTGGATCTAATAACTCATGTTCCAGAAATGGAATGGGTACAATGGGCTTTCCCGATTCCCATACAATGGTGAACCGACCGGATTTATTGACCTTTCCGATCCTAGAATTCAGCCATAAATGCTGAGTCGAACTATCAAATATGACTTTTCCTTGCGGAGTTTCGAGTGAAAGTCCGGATAAAGCGCTGCGAATGGAGTCGGTCGAAATTGTATTGGTCCTCTTTAAGGCTTCAGCCAGTAATAAAACGCTATTGTAAGCGCTCTCCATCATGGAACTGATTATATCGGTGCCATATGTTTGTCGGAATTCAGTGATGAACTTTCTATTACTGACACTGTCGATAGAACTGAAGTAGGGAAAACAAGAATAATGGCCTAAAGCCCTGTAGGGATGAAGAGCCACAATTTCCGTTTCAGCCGAAACGGTGCTGGCAATTGGTTGATGCATCTTGTATTTCTCATGCTGTTGGTAAAAGCTGAGTGCACTGTCTCCGACCAACGTCGAGAAGATAACATCGGGATTCATTCCGCGAATTTCATTGAGTGTCTTAGCAAAATTCTGGTGTCCTAGGGCTACATGTTTTTCGCCATACACGGTACCACCATTGGATTGAATCAATTGGCGAATGTGACGGTTCGTCTCCAAAGGATAAATATAATCGGACCCAAGTAAGTAAAAGGATTTTCCAACATTGTGGATCAGCCAAGGAATAAAATCAAGCAACTGTTGATTGGGCAACGAACCACAGTAAATGACATTCGGATGTTGTTCCGAACCTTCGTAAAAAGTAGGATAAAACAGCAGAGCATTATGTTTTTCCAGAACAGGGATAACTATTTTCCGACAGCCAGAAGTATAGATCCCGACAATGGCTGTCACTTGGTCTGAAATGATCAGCTTTTCGGCTTTTCGGGCAGCTATATAAGGATCTGAGGCAGCATCTTCGACGATCGGCACCAGAGTTTTCCCATTAATTCCACCACTCTCATTAACATGGCGTATGGCTAATAAACTGGCTTGATGCAGTCCTTGTTCAGTAATACTTGTCGTACCAGTCAATGAAAATAGAATCCCGACTTTCAGCTCATTGTTTTTCACTTTATAGCCCTCCTTAAAAGGAAACAAGTATCATTACAGTGGTTAAAATGATTTATTTAACTATATTGTCTCCTCTATCTATCTTAATTTAGCCACGTATTCAATGGTTTTATTTACGCAAAGATAAAACGGACGATCAAATTAGAACACGCTAATAGATAAATCAAATAAAGGCATAATTATTCCCATCATTAATATGAAAATAATTACGATTCTATTATTTTTTTATTTGTTGGCTCGCCCTGTGACCCTAACCATTCTTCATGTTTTCGTCTACGCAAAACGATAAAGGAGCTAGTATCTAAGTCAACTAGCTCTATACTAAAGATAATGAATACGATAATTTGATTGGCTAATCCGAACAATCATGCTTTATTTAGTTTGATTTTCATCATATTGGCTCTTATAGGAAATTTAGATCAAACATTAGGAGGGTATGTTTCTTTAAATATACCATAATCTTGCTATATATAGTAAAAATCAGACCCGATTTTAAACAGTAAAATGAAAAGTAAATCTATTATTACGGAGTGAACAGGATGCTTGTAAAATTACTTACCATTATTTTGTGCATTTCGCTACTGTTTCTTGCTCTATGTTCGTCCGATAATCAAACTTCTAAGGAATCCGCTCCTGCAAATAAATCAACTTCTACTACGACAGATGCTCTTATCCATTGAGGTCCATATGGATGAATCCAACACATAATGGTGACATCTGCAATAGATAGACCAGTTCTTCTATCATATCCACAAGATTTCTAAAATTGAGGTTTTACCATAGGTACTATCTTACCGTTCATAAAATAATGTCAGGCTGATGGTAGTGCTTCCACTTAAATAAATTTTCATTTGTCATACGGATCACGCATCTTTTTGAGAGTAGTAATATCAGTATGTCCAAATTTCATAGATTTTTTGCACCAGAATCTTATTTTGATGGCTCAGTATTTGCTGTACAAACTGAAGCGAATAGAAATAACTGAATGCAAAAAAGTGTTCAAAAAAAGTGTTCAAAAATTGTACAGTTGTTCAGAACGAAAGTGTACAACTGTACAATTTTGATAAAGTATTCAATAAATTTATAATATAAATAAAATGTTCATTTACGATTTTCTAATAAATAAAATGAAATTTTTATGGTATGAGTATAGAAGAATAACTTCTCTATATCACTATTTAAATAAATAGTACTCTTCATAGTCCGAAAAAATATTGAATATTTTTTCGGTTTGGCATGATAGTTGCATATTAAAAGACAAGGGCGATAATTCATTAAAATTTAACTTCTGGTTGTTTGTTTGAACATCGTTGTGAAACTGCGACACGGGAGTGTGGCCTTGTACAACCTGAAATATGGGAATTACGAAGCGGAATGGTGAGGTGTATACATGCAACTTGAGGCATGTAATATAGGTTTTCGTTATCGAAAGGGTCCTTGGGTGTTTCGAGGGGTTAACCTGACAGTTAAACCAGGAGAAATCGTTGGACTTATAGGTCCAAGCGGTTGCGGAAAAAGCACACTTGGGCGTGTACTATCGGGCTATGATATTCCAGATGAGAGGAATCTCACCATTCATTACTGACCACCTCTTACTCATCTCTGGTCCAACTAGTCTTTCAACATCCAGAGAAAGCCGTGAATCCTCGGTGGAAGATGGAGGACATCTTAAACGAAGGATGGAAACCCGATGAAAAATTGCTCTCTTCCCTTGGAATAGAAAAAGAATGGTTTCGTCGATGGCCTCATGAATTATCTGGCGGGGAGCTGCAACGTTTTTGTATAGCTCGATCGTTTGGTCCCAATACCCGCTTTCTCATTGCTGATGAAATGACGACGATGCTAGATGCGATTACTCAAGCTCAAATTATGCATGCTGTCTTGAATATCGCTCAAAGAGAGAGTTAGGTATTCTCATCATAAGCCATGAATGGAGTTTGATTCAGCGGCTTTGCAACAGAGTAATTCAGCGGGACACTCAAAAGTTAAATTTCTATGAAACCGAGTTTCCAAAGGTTTCTGAACAATTTGCTTAGGTTAAAAGGATAGACTAGACGAGCAGATGGAATGAAGTGAACGAATTAAAGTCAGCCTATTGATAAAAGCGGCTGACTTTAATAATAAGAGCCCAATGTGGTATCGAGGATGAAAATCCTTGGCAATTATATTTAAAAGGGAGTCGCTGCTTAATCTCAAAGTGAACAAATTATTGGTTCAATATTTTTAGTGATTGATTTTGAATACCTGAACCTTCCTTATTTAACTTTTCTAATTGTCCCGATACGCAAAGATAAAACAGACGATCAGATTAGAATACGTTAATTGATAAATCAAATAATGGCATAATTATTCCCATTATTAATATGAAAATGATTATGATAATTTGATTGCCTAAGGAAGGGGTTAGCATGTCTTCACAAAGACTAGTGGAAAACCGAACAACGAAAGAAAAAGTGTTTGCTATTCTTTTATTAGCTATTCCAGCCATGATCGAAAACATCTTGCAAACAGTTGTTGGTTTTGTAGATACTTTATTTGTTGCTAAGCTTGGGCTGGTAGAAGTAACGGCAGTCGGGATTGCAAATGCTGTTTTAGCCGTGTATATGGCTATCTTCATGGCCATTGGAGTTGGTGCTTCATCCTTAATTGCCCAAAGCATCGGGGCAGGAAATATAGATAAGGCAAAAGCAGTTGCAAAACAATCCACCTTTATCGCCATCATAGTCGGAATATTTTTTGGACTGATCACTTTATTTTTCACTGAATCGTTACTTAACCTTATGGGAGCTGAATCTCAAGTTATATCAGAAGGTGCTGTTTATCTCCGAATCATCGGTACCCCCTCTATCTTCATTTCCCTGATGATTATTTTCGGAAGTATCTTACGTGCATCTGGCAATACCAGAACCCCAATGAATGTGGCTTGGTGGATGAATATCCTGCACATTGTCCTTGATTATCTGTTGATTTTTGGATTAGGAAGTGAGATGGGGTGGGGAATTGCAGGGGCAGCATGGGCAACAGTCATAGTCCGTGTACTTGGAACGCTGGCTCTATATTATTACATCAGAAAGTCCAATGTCTCGTTCTCCCTTTTTGATTCATCCGAATCAAAGTCATTGTTACCCTTCATTATTAGGCTATCTACACCGGCTACCATTGAACGATTGATTATGCGCTTAGGTCAAGTTCTTTATTTTGGACTGATCGTCGTTGTTGGAACAGAGACATTCGCCGCCCATACAATTGCAGCGAATATCGAGACGTTTTCCTATATGCCAGGTTATGGATTGGCGATAGCAGCAACAACCTTGGTCGGCCAGTATGTTGGAGCTGGTCGGTTTAAAGAGGCCTATCATTATGGGATCCTTACTACAGGAATCGCCATTGCATTCATGAGCATCATTGGGGTTTTCATGTTTTTGTTTGCCCCTTGGTTAGCCACGTGGTTTACAAATGATGCAGCAGCTATACAGATGGTTACTGTAGCCTTACGAATCGATGCTTTTGCCCAGCCTGCTTTAGCAATCGGACTAGTCATAACCGGTGCATTGCAGGGAGCAGGGGACACCAAGAGCCCAATGTACAGTACGGCCATAGGGATGTGGCTAATCAGAATCGTCGGAATCTATGTCCTAGGTATTTACTTCAAAATGGGAATTGCAGGGATATGGATTGCTATTGCTTTGGATATCCTTATTCGTGCAATCTTTTTATCCTGGATATATCGCTACCTCTTCAGGCGTTTAATTCAGGGGGGAGGAAGCTAGCATAAATGAGGAACAAAGGTGTATGGCTTCCAAGTAAAGACAGAAATCAAAATCCGCAACACCCTAAATACTCCCAAACCCTGAAAATAAAAGTCGATGAAGCCTTTAATTTGAGTACGTTAAAACTGGTATTAGTAAGGATGACACAATGAATTTAGATGAGAAGTATCTGTTGAATTTATAAACTCGCATACGCCAATTATTTTGTAGCCATAAAGCCTATAGTAAGACAGTTTTTAGCAAAGGAACTAATCATAAGAACCGCTATAATTTGATTGTTTACGAGTGTTTAGAGTGCAGACATTATTATGTACGGCGGGATAAAAAGGATCGTATTGACGAGAAAGTCTCACGTAATAACAGTTTAATTTCGAAATAAAAATGTGAATAGGTACTGATATTCAAAGATAATCAACAAAAAATGAAGAACTCTTACTCATAAGATTTGATTAATATAAAACTCAATCATAATAGCTTAAATTTAATTAGGGAATAAGTGGAAAACAAAGAAGTGAATGTTGCTTTGAAAAATTGATAAGCCTATCGTATTTAAAAATCCATGTAGTTTTAATGACTCAATTATAACCAGAATCACTTTACCTTCACCCTATCGCATCCAATGTAGGACAACCGTATTTGATCTTTTTAATTTAACCAAAGAACTAACTGAGACTGAAAAATGGAAAATAAATGACCACGAATAATTGGCTTACGAAAACGAGGCTACTAATCATGAATAAAAGATGATAAAGGGGGAAGAAAATATGAGACGACAAGAAAAAATTGGTTTAATTAATGAAATTGTAATCAACATATTAAATTTGCCTATACAACGAAATACTCCTATTTTTTCAGGAGAAACCAACCTTATAAATATAAGGAAGGACCACTCAGAAGATTTTGAGAAATACGGAGATTATCTAAGAGAGATAATCTTTTCACCCGATTACATTTCCCAACATTCACCTAAAAGATCTATTGAGTATATTAAGCTGTTTTATGATGGAGAAAAGGAAGAACACGTTCTCGTAGCCGTCCGCAACAGCAAAAGTGGCGTTTTTTATGTCCGTTCTTTATATGTTATGGATGAGGCTACTGTGCTAAAGTACCAAAAAAATGGATCTTTTAAGGAGTATAAATATAAAAAAAAGACCTTAACCTATTTTTAATTAGTTCAGTTGGTTCTGGTGCGAAAATAATTTGATAAAAATAGAACCTACATTACCTACTAACTTGCCGTTATGATGCTATTCCGAACAACTGATGTATGAATTCAACTTCATTTTGGGCAGACTTCACCCCTTGGTGAACCTGCCTTTTTTTTATCATATGCATCGCTTCAATGCCATTCAATATATAAGTGGCTGTTTCATACGACTTGAATCCCAACATAGAGCGCACATGTTTTTTAATGAAACGGTGATCTTGTTCTACTATATTATTGAGATATCTTACTTGCCTTATTTGTATGCCTTCAGGCATACGTTTCTCTTTTTTTAACTCTTGAATCGCTACAGGATAGGTTGGATTTTGTTTACTGTTATGACACGGGGTTTAGAAACATGAAAAGACCGCAAAGCTTTCTTGAAGAAGCATTTTGCAGCCTGTTTGTCTCTGGCTTTACCGAGATAAAAATCAATCGTGTTTCCTTTGGAGTCCACTGCACGATACAGGTACATCCATTGCCCTTTTACTTTGATATACGTTTCGTCGACTCTCCAAGAGTTATTTGTTGGTCTGAGATGATGCCGGACTATATTGATGAACCCAACGCATAATGGTTGTGTAGGCCATTGATAAGCCGCGTTCCTCGATCATCTCCACTATGTTACGGTTAACAAAATAATGTCCGGTTGATAATGTTTCCACTTGAATAAATGGTGCTTTCCCATACTGATCACGTCCTTTTTAGAGTAGTTTAGTATCAGTATGTTCATGAGTTAGAGATTACTTGCAATTTCCTTGAATTTTTTGCACCTGAACCATCCATTTTAAGGATTAGGATCAAATTTTGATCAATCTTTTTTACAAAGCGACAATTCAACCTGCCTCAACATATCTTTCCGCTTATTCTCGATTCTCTGTAACCAAACAAAATAAATCGAAACCCCTGTAATCCCTGCCAAAATAAAAGAAGAAGAAAATAATAAGATACAGAGAAAACATATGGAAAGCAACAATGCCCCCGCTTTTAAAAGCGGTGAAGCAAACAAGCGCAGGCATGCCAATACGCCAAGCAGCGCATTACATAAGAAGAAAGCGTTGGCGATGGCGACAAGCTGTTGGATGCTTATGATGTGCATCGTGTAGAGAACAAACATGCCGGAATGGATGCCAAACATAAGAAGAAGTGCTTGGGATGGAACGTTGTTTTCATTTTTAAAGGAAAGCCGTGACGGTAACACGCCGTTTCCTGCTTGGTCACGGATAAGTCTTGTGACAGCACCGATGACCAGTAATACAGTACTGAGGCATAGGGCGATAGTGATGGTGGAAATGAGCGGGGTTGCCCAGCTTCCGAATAAACCTGCTAGTAAGGGCGCTAAGGATTGATCATCTGTGCCACTGTTACCTGCGTGTGTCCATTGAAATGCGAGTGCGACGGTCAAGCTGACTATGGCGATGATCGTAAAACTTAGGGCTACAGCCTTTGGAATGGTGCGTTCTGGAGACTTTACCTCTAATGAATAACTCCCAATTACTTCCCAGCCGATCAATGCCCAAAACAAGAGAAGCAGACTTTGACCAAAGTCATATACGGTAATCGGTTCTGTCAGACTGATACCTCCGTCCGTCGTGAACAAGGTATGTAGGCTCCCAATAAGCAAGGTGCCAACAATGAAGCTAGACATAAAGAACGCAACTTTTCCTACCGATGTGATGTTACGCGTCAATATAACGTACACAATGCACAGCAAACCGAATGTGAGCGATTCCTCTTGCACAAATGTTTGAGCGGTCAGAAGTTGTAGGTAATGACCGGCCGTTCCGATGACAGCGACAGGACCAAAGCAGACGGCGAGAATGAAGAAGATGGCCGATAGATTTTTGATGTGCGATCCGAATGCTCGCTCTACCGCGAGTGCAACGCCCGAATCACCTGGAATGATAAGGCTTAATTTGCCAAACTGATAAGCAAATAACATGCTCAAACATAGCATGAACACCCAAGCAAAGATAGCATAGTTTCCGGCCGTTTCGTATACGGCCGGTGGGAGAATGATAATGCCCGATCCAAGGACGGGACCAATTATCAAGCCGCTCAGTAGGACGAATCCAATTTTTTTGTTTTGCATAGTATCACCTCAAAAGTTCTTGAAACGAATAGTAATCTCGTATACTTTGATTATATGTAGAACTTTCCCATCGGTAAAATGAATATTCATGATGATAATCATCGGAAATAATGATGAAGGGAAGATGAGCAATGGAAATACGGCACTTGATTACATTCAAAGCGATTGTCGATATGGGAGGATTTACGCGCGCTGCCACGTATTTAGGATATGCCCAATCAACAGTTACAGCTCATATCCAGGCACTCGAACAGGAAATGGGTGCCCCTTTGTTTGATCGGATTGGCAAGAAGGTTCAACTTACAGAAGTAGGTTCACAATTTTGACGCACGCTTCGGAAATGATCCAGCTTTATACGAAAGCAAAAGATGTTTTTCATATGGAAAAAGAAATGACAGGAACGTTGCGCATCGGGGCGCCGGAGTCCCTTATGATTTATCGTCTACCGCTCATTATCCAAGCATATCGTAAGCGTTACCCTAAAGTGAATCTGATTATGAAATCGGGGTCTTGCTGGGACTTGCAGGAGGAACTTCGCAGAGGGGGACTAGATGTGAGCTTCTATTTACAAGCTCCGCATGAGGATCACGAGCTGCATACGGAAACACTCGTGGAAGAGACCTTGGTTATCATCCTATCTCCAGATGCCGATGATACAAGAACTCTTGCGTTATTTGCTTTGCAGGACAATGAAAATATTTTATTTACGGAACAGGGGAGCAATTGGGATTATTTCGAAGCATTTTTAAGAAGCAAGGGCATCGCAACAGAGGCAGGCATGGAGTTTTGGAGTATTGAGGCTATCAAACAATGTGTTATGTGCGGTCTTGGCATTTCTATTTTGCCTCTTGTGACAGTACAAAACGACCTTGAACAGAACAGGATTCAGTCCATCCCTTGGGATTCCGGTTTGGGCAGCGTTTCAACGATTATGTCCCATCATAAGGATAAGTGGCTGTCTCATGCAGCGCGGGAATTTATGAGTATGGTGAGGGAGCATGCAGTAGGATGGAGGACGCAAGAATAGGGAGTATCTTCAATATTCATCACCTGCTTAAAGTTGTCTACCAACCTACATTAGCACCAAAAGCGGTTTTAGTTATTAAAAATGGAACTTTAT
Organism: Domibacillus aminovorans; assembly: GCF_001643235.1. Classification (GTDB taxonomy): domain Bacteria; phylum Bacillota; class Bacilli; order Bacillales; family Domibacillaceae; genus Domibacillus; species Domibacillus aminovorans. The sequence continues at coordinate 14,835 of NZ_LQWY01000024.1, read as the reverse complement.
TTTTTGGAATGAGTTTTGGTTCTATTAATTAACCAAAATAGGCTGTTTCCTGATAAAACGATTATTAGTACCGTAAACGTCCGTTTATGGTACCACTTTTATTGAACTAAGCGCAGGATGGTGAAGAGAACTTTTTTGTTCCGCAATAGGGCCATTTAATGGAATAACGAAAAAAAGCCCAATTTCTTAATATTAATGCTAAGAAATTGGGCTTTTTAATATTGGAATTTCCTTAACGTTGTAAACGCGGTTTCCTGACGCTACAACTAAATGATCGTATATTTGGATATCATTTTTTGTGAGTCATTTGTCTTGTGAAATTAGGGTTTTTCTTCCTTTAAATTTGCAACAATTATGATCCATCATAGCGTTGGTCGTGTAAATACATTGATAAAATTGAGAAACTGTGGTAAATTTATATAGATACACCATTAATGGATTTTTTGTATAAAATATCCCTATTTTAATTATAGGTCATAAAATCCTTTTCAGTCAACCCCTATTTTTATTTTTTTAAAGGAGTGTTTGATATGAACATGGAACTTCGCCAGGAGCAAGAACGAGTGGACAGCGTAATGGAGAAAATTACAGAACAAATCAATAGATTGGAGGACGAAACTTCCAGGCGTCGGATGGAAGTTGTGAATATCCGCAAACACTTTTGGGATGAAGTAAAGGTTAATATTGATACCTTCGACGATTATCTTGAGACCATCATCGGCTTGAGACAAGAGGCTCAAGCTCTGTCCGTAAGTCAAAGCACCGATAGATATGCATCCAAGAGATTATCTGCCCTGCGGCGTATGCAAGAGGCGCCCTATTTTGGTCGAATCGATTTCATTGAAGAAGGAACTTCAAATGTGGAACGAATCTATATCGGCATCTCTACGCTCACGGATACAAGCGGAGAAAATTTCCTTATTTACGACTGGAGGGCTCCGGTCTCGAGTGTCTACTACGACTACCAGCCTGGTCCCGCCAAGTACGCTACACCTGGAGGCGTCATCCATGGCATACTGGAGAAAAAGTGGCAATATCTCATCCGCGGCGGCATTATCCAATCTATGTTCGATACCAGTCTCACCATTGGTGACGAGATTTTACAGCAGGTGCTTGGCAAAGGTACAGACAAACATATGCACAATATAGTGGCCACCATTCAACAGGAGCAAAACCGGATCATCCGGCACGATCGCGAGCGGATACTCATTGTACACGGCGCTGCTGGCAGCGGCAAGACATCGGCTGCCCTGCAGCGGATTGCTTATTTGCTTTATAAATATCGAGATACGCTGAATGCCGATCAAATCATTCTTTTTTCGCCAAATTCGTTGTTTAATAGTTACGTTTCCAATGTGTTGCCAGAACTCGGCGAAGAGAATATGCAGCAGGTCACATTTCAGGAATACTTGGACCGTCGGCTGAAAAGTGAGTTTCAAGTTGAGAATCCTTACGATCAATTGGAATATGTTTTGACTGCAGTGGATAACCGATTATACGGAACAAGGATTGCGAGCATCCGATTCAAGGCTACCGCCCGTTTCTTTAAGGCGATCAAATCATACAGGGATTCGCTGGAATTATCTGGAATGGTATTCAAAGGGATTATCTTCAGAGGAAAGCCAATCGTTACTGCTAAACAAATCACGGAAAAGTTTTATAGCAGCGACACTTCACTTCGCTTTCATAGCAGACTTGAAAAATTGAAGGATTGGCTAATTAAGCAAATAGATGAAGCCGAGAAGCTCGAACGGACTAAGCCATGGGTACAGGAGGAAATCGAACTGCTTAGCAATGAGGATTACCATAAGGCATATACCTACTTAGCGGAAAAACGCGGCTTTAAAGGTGAGTCGATTCATGATTATGAAATCGAGCCTGAAGCGTTAGCTCGCTTGATTGTTCGCCAGAAGTTAAAGCCGTTGCGAAAACGGATCAAGGCGTTTCGTTTCGTCAACATTAAGGGAATATACAAGCAGCTTTTTACCGATCCCATCCAGATCAAACAGTGGATGGACCGGGAAGCACCCGAGGAGTGGCCGGATATTTGCCTCTCGACTGTGAAAATGCTGGACGAAGGAAAACTATTTTACGAAGATGCTACTCCGTTTTTACTTATGAAAGAGCTGATTCAAGGCTTTCAGACGAACAGCTCGATCAAACATGTACTTGTAGACGAGGCGCAAGATTATTCTCTGTTTCAATTCGAGTTTTTGAAACGTTTGTTTCCTTCGGCAAGAATGACCGTGCTCGGTGACTTTAATCAGGCAATATTCGCCCATGCCAGCAAAATGGTCGATTTCCACACGCTTACCGGCTTATACGGACCGGATGAAACAGTTGCGATCAACTTGATCCGCAGCTACAGATCCACAAAACCGATTGTCGAATTTACACGCGGACTCGTACCCGACGGCGAACGGATTACCGCTTTTGAACGCGATGGCGAGAGGCCTGTGCTGACACAATTGTCCAATCGCGCCAAACTGCACCGCTGCATTGCTTCCAAAGTCGCAGACTTGCGGAAGCGGCGGTATAATACGATCGCGATTATATGCAAATCCGCTGCGGAGAGCACCGCCGCATACGAGGGCCTGAGCAGCGTCGAAGAAATTAAGCTCGTGAAGAGCGGCTCGATTGAATACGAGCAAGGCGTTGTCGTCATACCGGCGTATTTGGCCAAAGGTATCGAATTCGACGCGGTTATTATTTATGACGCATCAGCGGAAGTATACGGAGATGAGAGCCTGCGTAGATTGTTTTACACTGCCTGTACCCGGGCTATGCATCACTTGCAGCTTTACAGCATAGGCGAACCGAGCTCCTTTTTGCGCAACTAAATTTAATTTAAATCAAAAAACACCTAGATTTCAGTGAATCTAGGTGTTTCAGTCAGTAGACAAAGTCTTCGGTTTGAAGGCGATGTTTATTGACGGTAGATGATATAAAATAAGGACATGCTTGACCCCAGGGAATGTCCTTGTTCAGCATGTCTATTCTTTTGCACATTTCACTTTATACGTTTAATCGAATAAACACAGCGGTTGCCACTGGTTAACATATGTGCTGTTCTCTTAACTTCAACATCTTCACCCAAGACCTGCTGAAACATTTCCAGCTCCTTATTGCAAAAACCCGAGCATACCTTCGCAGCCTCGCATATCGGACAGTGTTTCTCTACTAAACAAAAGGATCCATCCTTATTTTCGGTAATTTCCGCCATATATCCCTCGGATGTCCGAGATTCTGCAAGAGCCTTTAATTTTTCGTTTAACGGAAGGTTGGACGGTGCTTTATTCTTGTATTGAATCACCTGTTTCTGATTGCGAATCTCTAGCAGCTTTTCCAATCCATCTTCATCAAAGGCTTCCTTCATGGACTCAATTAAACTGACTATAAGGTCAGCATGTCCATCTGGAAACAATCGATTGGCTTCAGACGTCAGTCTCCACATTTTGGCGGGACGGCCCATAGACCTTGGTTCTTCCTCAAATGTGACCAATTGTTGCGCTTGTAGATTATATAGATGCTGCCGCACTGCCATTCCAGATACACCAAGCTGTTTCGCCAATTGAAGGGCATCCAGAGGACCTTCCTGTTTCAATAACTTTATAATGGTCCGCCTAGTTCTTGTAGCAATACCTTCTTTACTGGCATTTGTATCCTTCTTTTTCATTCAACGACACCTTCTTCTTTAGTACAAATGGGAGAGAATACTTAATTACATTGTAAAGAAAAATATTGACTAAGTCAAAATAAAACCGTATGTTATACTTTGTAAAGAAAAATGTTTACAAAGTATCCGGATACGACGTATACATAAACTGGAACATAATATGGAGGTTAAATATCATGTCTACAACTCAAAGTATTTTTGGACCGCGTTACCTTGCTTTGTCTATTGGAATCATTTTAGCTGTAATGGCTGTCGGATTTGAAGGATTAGCTGTAACCACGATCGCTCCGGCCATAGCCAACGATTTACAAGGAATTACACTCTACGGTTGGATTTTCAGCGCTTATTTGCTAGCCCAAATTATCGGAACGTTAGTAGTAGGGCGTCAAATAGACAGGAAAGGACCTGCGTGGCCTTTTACCATCGCTATTATATTGTTTGCAATTGGTTTAATTGCTGCTGCTCTTGCTACTAATATGATTGTTTTGATAACCTCCCGAGCATTACAAGGATTCGGCGCAGGTGCAATGATGACTTGCGTATACACAGCCATATCCTTAAGCTACCCTGATGAGCTTCGAACTAAAATATTAGGCGCTTTCGGCACAGCCTATGTACTGCCTTCCATGATCGGACCTTATGTTGCTGGCGTTATTGCACAGCAGTTTTCTTGGCGGTTCGTATTTTGGGGTGTCTTACCATTTTTGCTTCTGGCAGCTCTTCTCAGCTTACCCGTATTCCGTAAATTAAAAATTCCGAACGTCCATAAGAAGAGTGAAACAGGAGCCACTTGGCTATCCATACTCTTGGCTATCGGTACCGGACTTTTCTTGAGTGGCCTTGGTATGCTCCCAGAAGCAATAGGAATCGTTTTATTGCTTGTCGGTTTGGTTCTTATGGTCCAGCCACTTCGCAAGTTGCTGCCTGCGGGTACGCTGATGCTTCGTTTAGGTTTGCCTTCTCTCATCGCTTCGCGCGGGTTATTTTTCGCTGCTTATGTTAGTACACAAAACTTTTTGGTGCTTGCATTGACGGAGACTAAAGGACTAACGGCGGATATAGCAGGGCTAATTGTGGCAAGTGCTGCACTTAGCTGGTGCGTTGTGTCCTACATGCAATCACATTGGGATACTGCGGATCAAGGGCGAGGCCGAAATAAAAGGATCAGAATTGGCGTGTTATTTATGATAGTTGGAATTGGGCTTGTCGTTTGGGTCCCTGCAACTAATATTGTATTGGCGGTTGTTGGTCAAATGATAACAGGAATCGGAATAGGATTGGCTCATCCAACTAGTGGTGCTGTTGCTTTTGCTAATGCGAAAGAAGGAGAGTCTGGCGAAATCTCTGCAAACCTCCAATTCGCAGATTCCTTTACACCCGGTATTGTTATCGGAATCGGCGGTGCAATTATTTCCGTTAGTCATGCAACGGGAATGATCATGGAAATTGGATTATCTGGTGCTATGGCAATTAATCTTGTTTTGATTCTCATTAGCTTGTTTGCGAGCACACGGTTGAAGATAGGCAAATCGGTAGGAAATTCGATTGTATAAATAGAAAGTAAAACTAATTTTAAACTGATATAGTAGACACCGTTAATCAACCCAAAAAAGGCAAGCTGGAGTGCAGTCGTACATGTTTTCCACTTTGCTTGTTTTGGTTGTACCCTAAATAGACATTGAATGAAAAAGGAGAAACAATGGAGGATAATCCAAAAAAGGAAGTGACAATATCATCAAAATTACTGGTGGCAACTTTAGATTAATTCAACGTTCATTTTTACAAATTGAACGAATTATGCAAATTAATAGACTAGAAAAGATAACAACAGAAGCAATCGAAACGGCACGGGACATTTTAGTCATTGGATCGAACGACTAAGCAAAATGGATAGTCAGTACAAAATCTGATGTAGCTTTAAAAGTTTGATTAAATTAACGATATTAATCTTGATATGAGAGCAAATATAATACAATATAAGAATTACATACTCAGAACTTATCATAATCAGAAAGGTGATAATAAAATGGAAAACTATTATCTGTTTGTCCTTATGTGTATTTTTTTAATTATTTTACCCGGTCCCGATACTGCAATTGCTACAAAAAATACTGTCACCGTTGGAAGAATCGGGGGTCTTAAAACAGCCTTAGGTAATTGTTGTGCCCTTCTTATCCATACTTCTGCTGCTGTATTAGGACTTTCAGCCATCATTGTGAAATCAGCGTTATTATTTTCTGTCTTCAAATACGTTGGTGCTGTTTACTTAATTTATCTGGGTGTCAAGACATTATGGTCTATGAAGAAAAAGGAAGAAGCAGCAAGCGTTGCGATGAACACAAAAAGCCAGTTTGTAAACACATCTTGTTTTAAACAAGGGTTCCTTACAAATATCCTAAATCCCAAAGTTGCTGTCTTTTTCTTAACCTTTTTGCCTCAATTCGTGGACTCTGGAAGCAATACCTTTTTACCGTTTCTTATAATGGGTATTACTTATACGGTATTGACTGCCGTATGGTTTTTACTTTATATCTATTTAATTAATCAGATTAGTGTTTTTATGAAAAAACCTAAAACACAAAATATTATTGAAGGAATCACAGGTACTATACTGATAGGTTTTGGTATAAAACTGGCTCTTGAAAAGACTCATAATTAGATTATTTTTTTATAAGGTAAGACCCTTGATTCCTCTAAATCGAAGGGTCTTATTTTTTGCCGTAATAAATTATCTTTATCAATCTTGTTAAATCTAACTATCCCTTTTGAATGCAATTTAGCGTTTAAAAAGTTGTAGATTTGAAATAAAGTCACGATGTTTCTATAGTCTTTTAATAATAAATTAGTTAAAAATAAAAGACTACATACTATACGCGAAAGAGTATAAAGCAGGGGATTTATGTATAAGGGGTTGATTGGTTTTGAATAAAGTCGAGATGTTTACAAAAAAGTTGCGACGTTTTGCCCCTTTAGATAGAGGTCCAGCCGACAAAATGCGGATATTATAAGCTAAGTGTTCATGAATAATAAAGTTCTTTAAAAAAGAATAAAGTCGTTTCAAAGATAATAAAGTTTTTTAAATCAAAATTAAACGACATTATTATCTCTATATTATTATCTCTATACGGTAAGATGAAATTTAAATTTCTTTATCCATTAATAGTAAAATGATTTAATAAAGATGGAGGTGCTATTATGGGTAACGGAACTATTTATAAAAGTGTAGAGGGACAAGAATATATTGCACAACACTATGAAAATTATATAAATTCATTTAAGTTTGATGTCGAACGGATTTATGTTGACACAAGTTATGGTAAAACTCATGTTATTGTAACAGGTCCACCAGAAGGTAAACCTGTATTTATATTCCAAGGTGGTAACTGTGTAAATCCAATGACATTATCCTGGTTTTCATCATTGATAGACGAGTATAGGATTTATGCACCAGATACAATTGGTCACCCTGGTTATAGTGATGAAAATAGGATTTCAGCGAAGGATAATAGTTTTGCTCAATGGATTGAAGAACTAATGAATAATTTTAATATTGATCGTTGTACATTTATTGGTCCATCCTATGGTGCTGGTATCATTTTAAGATTAGCATCATTTATGCCAAATAAAATTGATTGTTCCATATTAGTATCGCCAGCAGGAATAAAGTTAGGTTCTAAAATTAAAATGATTAAAGATATTTTACTGCCTTTAGTCTTGTTTCATGTTACTTCATCAGAAAAACATCTTAATAAAGTTACAGGCGTTTTGTCAGATAATAGTATGAAGGAAATTGATAAAAAAATTATTGGAGATGTATTTAAATACACCAAACTCGAACAAGAAATGCCGAAATTAACCAAAAAGAATGAATTAATAAATTACAACTCACCTACTTTAATCATAGCAGGGAAAAAAGATATATTTTTTCCAGAAGATAGAATAAATAAAGTTGCTAAAGAAATTATCTCAAATTTAACAGCATTCAAAACCTATGATATGGGACATTTCCCTTCAGAAGAATACTTAATAAAAATAAATAATGATATTAAGGAGTTTCTAAAAGAACATTACTAAAAACATATATCTTATTAAGCTAACGGGCAGCGTTAGTTGTAGAAGGAATATAAAACGATCAAACTTTTTTATAAAAGAATCATTGAATTTAACACAGGAAGAGCATGTTTTGATTAATCTTTTTTCAAACCACGCTTTTTCTGTTTGCTCTTTTATCAACGTTTATAGAGTTAGTTTAATCAAACTTTATTTCAAAGCTATACGAGAAGGCGGGGAATAATGAAATTCCCGTCTTTTTTTAATTCTTTAATATTGTGTATTAATTTTTTTTACCCATTACAATTTATTCTTTTTCAAGTAAACTATTGTAAAATTGTGTAAAGGAGACTATTTTTTCATGAAAAAGTTATTTACTTCATTTGTTTTTTCATTCTTATTATTTGTTCCTATGTTTGTGTCCGCCAAGGAAAAGCCTCAGTGGGAAGTACCACCAGAAATTTATAGCATCTTAAAGGAAAAAGCAGGCTTTACAGTCTATATCCATACCAATAAGCCAGTTGATTTTACGAACTTACGATTGACCTTTAGGGAAGTATATAAGCAAACACCCAATTACATATTAGGCCGCTCGTACTATTCAGAAGATACCTTGTTGATTACAAAAGACGGCTTCTTTGCCGGATTTACATCAAAAGAAAAGGGAGCAGCAATCAATCCCGAAAACGGTTCGAATTTGTGGAGGCTTGTCCAAAACAGTGCATTTGATGATGCTTGGAATAAAGATAATCAATCTGGTTATTTTCACTTCGCCCAAACAAAAGCAACTGATTTAACAAGTACATCGTTTCCGTACTTTTAAAGATGTAAGTAAAAACCACTGGGCACGGGAAAATATTACGTGGGCGTTCCGCACTGGACTTATTCAAGGGTACCCAGACGGCCGTTTCCAGCCTCTGTCTTTGCTAAAAGAAGGCGATTTCATCGTCATTGCCGCCCAATATTTTGGTTTTCAGCCAGGAACTCCTTACGGCCACCGAACGCAGCAGTACTATGATTTCTTTAAACCACACAATTTGCCGCTGAAAGGCTACACAAATGACACAGGTAAAAATGGAACGGTCACGCGTGGACAATTAGCGCAAGTGATAGCCGCTTCGCAGGGAGCTGCTTACGGACCAACAGCAGCCGTTAGCTTTATGTACAAATATAACTTGTCATCCGGCACAACCGGCGTAAAAACGTTTGAAGATTATCATTTCAACGAGCCACTGACCCGTGCGCAAATTTCAGCATTCTTCCAGCGCATGGAAGCAGCCGGTATGACAACGTTAAAATAAGCCGCTAAGTACTTTAGCAGTTTTTTAGGGATGTAAAATTAATTATTCAACTTATACAAGTACATAATTTGGAGTTAGTGTAGCTTTTGAATAAAGTTTGATAATTTATCAAAAAAGTATGTAAGTCTAATTGAATATAAACGATTGTCTCTTATGAAAGTTGTCTGATTTAGTGCTGGCAATCTAAATTCAAAAAAAGATAAAAGGAGATACAAGTATGTATATTTGGAATATAAAAGAGTTGGCAGAGGCACTAAAAGAAAGACGAATTGCCGAAAAGTCGAAAAGAACATATTTGATTGTAGGGATTGCTTTGCTGGCATTGGGAGTGCTATCGTACCCGTTCCTGCTGGAAACCGAAGGGGTCAACACACTGGACACGATAGATACGATGATTAATATAGTGCTCACTCTTATCGGGATATACGCCGTGTACAAGATCAATCAGAGAGGGGACCGCCAAGAATTTTGGCTTCGCTACTTGAGTTTATTTATCCCCTTGACACTTCGGGTTATTCTCATTGTGTTTGTGCTGACGTTCATCGGTTACATGGTACTTCCTCTTAGCGATGAAACAAACTGGTTCGACCTTTTCGTTTCCATCGGGACGGAGCTTTATTTTATAGGGATGATGGTGAAGTATTTTAAAGTAATCAATAGGTGAAAAAATTAGTCGTGCTGATAAATCAACGTCTATAGCCTATCATTTATCAGACTTTTTTATAAATCTGTGGATTTAAAATAAAGTCACGATGTTTATAAAAAGGAGTAATTTTAGTGGAGAATTTGCTTGGAAAAAGTGTTGTATATAGTTTTTTTATTGGAATGGGGATTGCTTCTATATAATAGGATAAAATAATTTAATCTATATTCTTGAACAAACGGGTGCAATAGTTTAGCAAGCTAAATTAAAAAAGTCGATTCTCTTACAGGAAATCGGCTTTTTTAATGGATAGATGTTGGTTTGAAATAAAGTTTAACTGTTTATAAAAAAAATGATCTACATTTCGGTTTTTCTTATTGAACTAAAGGGGCAGTTTAGTTCAATAAGTGCATAGTATGGTCGGACTTGTTCACGAACAATAAAGTTGTTTGAAATATAATAAAGGCATTTAAAAAACAATATAGTTCTTTAAAAATGGGGGCCGACACCAAACCCCATCTATTAATACAAGATTTTGGTGTCGGCTCTTCTTCCACTATTGGTTGGCAAAATATAGTATAATATATAATAGGCGAATTATTAAGAATAATCCGATAATTAAAAAGGAGATGCAAAAATGAAAGTGATTAGGGCTACTGTCATTTTATTATTTTCAGTTATGCTGGGTTTCATAGGAACTATAACGGTGACTAAAGCACAGCAGGAGCAAACAAATGAACTAAAAATTGAAAAGCTATTTAACGGAAAAGAGGGCACTATGGTGCTTAAAAATCTAAAAAAAGATAAAGTTTATATGTATAACAAGGAAAGAAGCTCAAAAAGGTTCACTCCTGAATCTACCTTCAAAGTACCGAATGCCTTAATTGGGTTGCAAACATCAGCTGTATGGGATGAGTATGAAGTCAAGCGATGGGATGGGGTAGTAAGAGAGTTCGAAAGCTGGAACCGTGATCACTCATTGGCTTCTGCTATGAGGGAATCTGCTATTTGGTTTTATCAGGATATGGCAAGAGACATTGGGGAAACAAGGATGCAAGAGAAGATTAGAATGCTGAGATATGGAAATCAGGACATAACAGGCGGAATCGATTCTTTTTGGCTGGACAGCAGCCTTAAAATTTCAGCGCTTGAGCAAATAAATTTTATTGAGAGATTAGTCGAGGAAGAACTTCCATTTGAAGAAAAATATCAAATAACGGTTAAACGGATGATGATACAGGATGAACAGGATGACTACACACTTCATGGAAAGACAGGGACAAGGCTATCCGATTTTGGGCTGGGATGGTACGTTGGCTTTATTGAAACCAAAAAGGATACCTGGGTTTTTGCAGTGAATATAAACGGTTCTGGAACTGAAGCAAAAAATGTAACACTCGAAACATTAAAGCAGATGGACGTTATAGAGAAAGGGAAATAGACCTCGTGTCCTTCTACCATATATTTATTTATTACGCTAACGGGGGCATTAGTTCAACAAGAATTAAACAACTTTATTATTCATTTTTGAAGGTAGGTATAATTAGATTGATTTAAAATTAAACAACCTTTAAAGCCTTGCTATAGATGAAGTGTAGTAAGGCTCTTATTTTTCATAATCAAAATTAAACAATATTATTGTCTTTATACAACTTTGTTGTATCCCCAATATGTGGATTTATTGAATAAACAACTATATTTTTAACCCCGTCCTAAATTTAGAACGGGGTTATGCTTGTTTGAGCTTTTAAAATTAAATAACTTTATTGTCTTTTTATAATTTTCTCGGTATTGTAGCGAGAAATTAGGCTTTTTCTTCAATATGTCAGTCAGTGGTCGGTGTATTCTATAATAAATTATAGTCTAACCTTAACCTCAGTACCGTCCTTAGCTTTGACATCTACTAGCACGATCCCCTTATAATTTTTCAGTTCCTTGACGATAGGCTTTAGCGTTTTTTTGTCTATTAGTGGAAAGGTAAAGTCCAGTTTTTTTCTTTCGAAGTGCTCTTTTGTCCATTTGTTTGCATTTTGCTGAAAAAATTTTGAAGACAAAATTGAAATAACAATGTTTAAAATAGCATATGGAATTGGGATGGTAAACCGAACGTCTTTTGCTTTCACTTTTACATGCATCATAAGCAAATCACTAATCAATGATGACCGAAACGGTATCTCCGTTTGCCGATTTAATATCAACAATTTGGCCATCTAATTCGTTTTCGATTGCTTCAATAATAAGGCTTATGTCTATATCTTTAACGTATTTTTCCGATTGAGGAATACTCGCTGCGATGCTGTGTCCAGCCATTAATACTACCTTGACAAGTTTTATAGGCAAATTGACCGTGACGTTATCATTTTCGGCTGATACAACACGAATTTTTAATGTTTTATCTAAATATTTAGTCGGTTTTTCAAAAAGCTTATTACCTGTTTCTTCTTTCTCTTTTAATACTTGAATCAGTTCTGATCCCTTATCTGCATCAATCTTCCCTTCTTGAACCATTGTTAACACTCTTGTAATTTCCTCTTTCATATGATAAATTCCTCCCTATTCCTCTTTTAAGAGCTTAATGGCTTCTTCTGGTGTGATTTCGCCATTTTCCAACATGGTGACAACTTTTTTCTCGTCTACTTCATTTTTCTTCTTCTGCACATATCCAAGGGATGAAATGATGTCTGTTAGCTTGCCTCGAACCGTTGGATACGAAATCCGCAGTTCCTTTTCAACTTCTTTGATATTCCCTCTGCATGTTAAAAATACTTCCACAAAATGAAGCTGATCCTGTGATAAGGATGCCAGCTTAGATAATTCAAACTCATTTTCAATCGTAGTGTGACAATGAGAGCACTGCAACTTTGTAATTTTCAATGTTTTACTGCAGACAGGACAATTTGTGATTACTTTATAAGCCATAATGAAATTCCTTCCTTTTAGTTAATTCGATTATATAACAAGGAATTAAAAATATAAATAATAAAATTTAAATTTTTTAATCATAAAAATCAATAATGTTAATTTATTATTTAATATTATTAATTATCTGTTTTCATTATTCATTCAAGTATTATATTTACCATAATGGTTGAAATTGTAGACATTCCTCTTGGTGAAAATACCCAGTTACATAATGAGCACGATTACTTAGACTTTGAGATGCTGATTAATAATCCATGGATATTTGATATTAATATTCCAACTGATGATGATTCAGCAGTCGTTAGCATTGATGTATTATTTAATGATTTAGAACTTGAAAATTATTAAGCTTACGGGTTGATTAATCTCCGATTATGCAGTGATTTGAGGACTTAGTCTATATTTTAGTTATTCCAGAATAGGGCGCTATTGTTGAATAAAACTTAGATTTTTAAACGACTTTATTGTTATATTTTTAAGTACAGTGAAGTATCTTATATCGAAAATTAAACAAGCATAACCCCGTCCTAAATTTGAGAGCACTGCAAAAGTAGATGCTTGACTGGAAAGCTTCAAAAAACAGCCCGATCCGCTGGTTTTTGACGGATCGGGCTGTTTTTATTGCCAAGAAAAGCCGCCTTCTTCAGGTGGCGGGCTCTTGGAGTTTGATCATTCTCTTCACATTTACGACGAAGGCTGTCAATCCCAGCTGTATCTGCATACCAAACAGACCACGGTATTTTGCCGTAGTCAGCCCATGAAACCTTTTCATTTCGGCATTTTTATGCTCAATCCGCAAGCGGATTTTTTTGCGCTGGTGATACTCCTCCGTTTCCAGGTACGCCATTTGATCCAGATGTTCTTTTGATTTGATGGAAATGGAATACGTTTTTTGTTTTGTGCCTGTATAGCACCCTTCCTTCATCGGACATTTTTGGCAAAGAGACGTATCAAAATAAAACTTATATCTCTGATTCCTTTGGCTGTTTTTCTTTCCTGTTTTCGCTTTCCGGATACTCCAGTGGCCTGCGGGGCACATGACCTTATCACTTTCTTTGTCGTACTGGAACGGATCTTCTTCTTTCAGTCCGTAAACAACAGGATTTAGTGGAATTGAGGCTTTCATCTCCTGCCCATGGATCAGCTTCAGATTGTCTTTCGAAGAATAGGCGGTATCGGCCAAAATTTCTTCTATTTCCATAAATTCTTTAGAACCTTCAAGCAATCCTTTAAGCTGTTTCCCATCGTCCTCATTTCCAGGAGTAACGGTGATCTTCGTAATAATCTCTTCTTCTGTCATCGCAAAATGATTTTTATATCCCATAAAGTTCTTCGAACGGGACTTCCATCCAAACCGAGCGTCCGGATCAACAGCTGATTTGATGCCTTTCTTTGAAAGAAGACGTTCATCTTCTACAATCTGCTTAGCAATAGTCAGTTTTTCTTTCATAGAACCTTCGGCATCCGGAAGACGATTTTCAATATATTCTCCCAATTCTGCGAGATAAGAAAGGGCAGACAGGGCCTGTTCCTCTTCTGTAAGATTCTCCAGTTTTGGTTTTTTCGGAAGAGAAGCATACAGCTTAGAATATGATTTTTTAACCGAACGTACCAGCCGAATGGCAGCTTTCTGTAACACTTCCAGCGGTGTCTGTTTGGATGCATTCATGTGCGTGTGAGTCGAATCAATGATAATCGCTTTAGAACGAATCAATCTTTTCTCAACACATTGTTTCACAATTGCCTCCATCACTTTCTCGACATTCCCGGCTCCGAGCCGATGGCGTCTGAATCGACTTAACTGCGAAGAATCCGGAAGAGAGTCTTCCGGGTTTAATCCCAGGAACCATTTATAAGCCAGGTTGACCTGTGCTTCGGCGATCATCCGTTCATCGGAAAGATCGTAGAGAGTCTGGAGAAAGAGCAATCGAAGCAGCAGTTCCGGCTCATTCGCTGGGCGTCCATAATAGACACAATAGGATTCCTGCACAATCTCTTGAATGAATGAAAAATCGACAGTTTGATCCACTTTTTTCAACAGATGGTCTTCCGGAATTAACTCGTAGAGTTCTGAATGGAAAGACATCGCTGTTTGTTTTCCGTTTCTTAACATGGTCATCACCTGTATCCCACATGGTTTCGTTAAGAATAGCTTACTAAAAAAGAATCAAAAGAAAAACACCCGAAAGAGAAATCATTCTTTCGGGTGCTCCCTTTAAATGTAAGTGTTTTGCAGTGCTCTC
>NZ_LQWY01000023.1 GCF_001643235.1 Domibacillus aminovorans | reverse complement strand
AACGTTGGCGTTTATTTTGTTCAGTTTTCAAAGATCAATTTCAACTGCTGTTATCAACGACAGCTTTAACATCATACCATTTATTCAATATGAATGTCAACATGTTTTCAGAAGTAATTATTCCGATAAAACATATCACTTGTTAAGAATTTGACTACATCTAAACATCCACTCACTCCAAGTTGATGTTATATCAGTAGCAGATCAACATTTTACCATTTCCCGAAACATAAAGTCAATAATTTTTTCCGAAAAATCACTTGTGGATAGTTATTATCGAATTTCAAATGTACTAGTGATTTACAAAGTCACAATAATTAGCGACAGGAATTAATATAACATACATTCAAAAATAAAGTCAATGATTTTTCAACTTAATTTTTCATCTGATCTACATTACCTTTTATAAAAAGGAGTTCTGCTTATTTAAATAAATACTCCTTTTTGATGCGTTTCTTCTATTAATCATAAGCAGCATATAAATGAATCGATATAAAAAGTTAAACCGAGGCATGTGAATGAACCTCTTTCCGAACTTCCCATGCATGCAGCAATTTGAAAATTGGCGGCAAAATGAGGCAGACAGCAATAATTCGTAGCACCTGTACAGCAACGACAAATGTCGAGTCGGCATCAAGAACAACAGCAGTTGTCGCCATTTCAGCGATGCCACCTGGTGCAAATGCAAGTGCCGCAGTCATGAACGCCATTCCAGTCATTTCCGAAACAGCATAGGCGCATGCAAACATTGCGACAATTAAAACTATGGTGCTGATGAACGCGACCGTTAACGTTTGTTTTAATCCGATAAACATTTCTTTCCGGAAACGCGAGCCAATTGATACCGCAATTAGAATTTGCGAAGCGACCATCACGCTGTGCGGCCAGAATGCGGCCATATCATGACCTACGTATGAGGAGCTAACGGACTGAACGATCGCAACGGCGACCATGCTTCCAAGCAGCCATGGCGCCGGAAATTTCAACAGTTTTCCTAACCGGTATCCTCCATAAGCAATAACAGCCAGTACCGCAGTCCACAAAAGCTGATTCAGTTCAAATGATAATGCCGCAGGCCCCGCCTCAACCGGTATCGATGCATGAAAAACGGGTGCCGACACGATGACTGGGATGATTAAAATAACGAGGAAGACACGCATCGTTTGAATGAGGCTGACGACCGCTGTGTTTGCGCCGACTTCTTCCGCCATTCCAGGCATCGCGGACAATCCACCCGGTGCTGTGCCAAAAAAACTCGTCAGCATATCCGTCCGGCTAAATTTCCATAGCATATAACCGGATAGCAGTGAAAACACGATTGACAATAACAACATGACGAGAATAACCACCCAGTGCTGCTGAAAAACGGATAAGACCGATAAATTTATTTTTTGCCCGAGCTCAATGCCTAAAATACATTGCCCGATATAAAGCCAGTATTTCGGTGTTCCTTTGGATCCCAGTAAATGTGGCTTTGCGAAAGAAATAAGTGCTGCCGTTAGCAGCGTTCCGAGCATCCAGCCGATCGATAAACCCGTCATCGACAATAAAAGACCACCCACACTGCTCATCGCCATAAACAACCATTTATTTTCTTTCATTATATCTTCCCTCTTTCTGTTTCTTGTACAATTAACTATAATATACATACAGAAATAAATAAAATAATGGTTTAATATGATCAATCATAAATAAAAATTATGTCTATTGGAGGGGATTTTATATGGATGAGCGTGATTGGCTCTTTTTGCAGACACTTTATGAAGAAAAAAATATTACGAACGCAGCAAGAACGTTGTATATTTCACAGCCTGCTTTGACAAATCGATTAAAACAAATTGAAAAAGAATTCGGCGTTCAAATCGTCAATCGCGGCAGGCGCGGTGTTCAGTTCACACCGCAAGGCGAGTATTTAGCAAAATGCGCGCACGAAACGATTCATCGCATGCAGCAAATAAAAGAAAATGTACTCAATATGGAAAATAAAATCGCCGGCACACTGCGACTTGGTGTCTCCACCTTTTTCACAGATTACAAACTGCCCGGCTTGCTGAAATTATTTAAAGAGGAGTATCCAGATATTGAGTTTAAAGTAACGACGGATTGGAGCAGTCAAATCGCTCATTTAATCCATAACCAGGATGTACATGTTGGATTGGTGAAAGGCGACTACAAATGGAAAGACCAAAAGCGGCTCTTATTTGACGAATCGATCTGCATCGCCTCAAAAGAAAAAATTGATTTGAGTGATCTGCCCGACTTACCTCGTATTGATTACCGCACCGATCAAAACTTAAAAATGATCGTCGACAATTGGTGGGCAGAAAACTATACAAAGCCGCCACTTGTCAGCATCGATGTCGATAAAGCCGGCACGTGCAAAAACATGGTCGCCAACGGACTCGGCTATGCCATTTTGCCAAGCATGATTTTAGACGATCTTGAAGACTTGCATAAAACCAAACTAAAAACGAGTGAAGGCGAGCTGATTATCCGTAAAAGCTGGATGTTCTTTCACGAAGAGTCTCTGCAACTAAACATTGTGCGAGCATTTGTTGAATTTATTGAGCGAATCGATCTGGAAGCCATTCATTAAAGTAGTAAAAACTAAGTAAAAAAAACGAGATGCCCCACCAATTTCGGGACACCTCGTTTCTTCATTGGTAATTAATTTCATTTTGAGCCATCCAGTATGTTTTGCAGACCAGCTATTGCTTGCTTTTGTCCAAACAGTGTGTACGGACCGGCAGTTGCCATAACACCACCTGCTTCCGTGACGAGTAATTGTCCGGCTGCTACATCATAAAACGCTGGGCTCATGTAAAGTGCCGCATCAAAACGGCCCGCTGCAATGTAAGCTAATGTTACGGCTGCAGTCCCAATAATCCGCACTCTGTACACATCATTCACAATTTTACCAAGAAGTTCGAGACGCTGCGTGTTCGCTTCTTTATTCCCGTCTTTTGCAAAATCGCTATGGGAAATGATTGATTCTGCGAGACTGACTTCACGCACCTGAATCCGCTCACCGTCTTTAAACGCACCGCTGCCTTTTGACGCCCAGTATACTTCATTCAACCCTGGAAATGAAAGGACCCCTACAACTGGATCATTTTTATATGTTAGTGCGATCGATACACCATATAAAGGAACACCCATGCTGTAATTAATCGTGCCATCGATTGGGTCAATCACCCATTCAAAATCACTGTCACTATCAATCGCCCCTGCTTCTTCACTAAAGATGCGATGATCAGGATAGGCTGCTTGAATGCGTTCGATGATCAGTGCTTCCACTTTCAAATCCATTTCCGTCACGAAATCTTTTGCGGCTTTCAACGTCTGCCCGCCTGCTTTGCCTTCCTGAGGTAAAATAAACTGTCCTGCTTCTTTTCCAAGCTCAATCGCAAATGCTAAATAATCTTTATACATATAATCGCTCCCCATATCTATGTATTCTTCCCCTTCTATCATACAGCATCCAAACAGATGGGTCATTTAAAAAAAGGATCAGTCCCAGGCGGACTGATCCTCTCATCTGATTTTCCCATCTTCAATCCGCACAATGCGGTCACATACATCAAGCATTCGTTCATCGTGTGTCACCATGATGGCTGCTTTATTGCGCCGTTTCACTCCATCGGCAATCATTTCAACAACGTCCCGGCCACGTTTTAAATCAAGGCTTGCAGTCGGTTCATCCGCAAGTAAAATGTCTGGATCATTCATCCAGGCCCGGGCAATCGCCACACGCTGCCGCTCGCCGCCTGACAGCTTTTCTGGATAATGACCGGTCCGGTGCGATAACCCAAGCTGTTCCAGCAGCTCATCCGCCTTTTTTTCACCAGCTGTCTGTTCTCCCGATAATTCTGCAATCAAAAGAAGCTGATCGCGCACCGTTAAATAGGGAATTAAGTTAGACGTTTGAAAAATGAAACCGATTTTCTCTAAACGAATACGATGGCGTTCTTTTTCAGACAAATAGCTAAGATCTTCTCCCCCAACCAAAACGCGTCCAGACGATGGTGTCAACAAAGCACCCGCAATCGATAAAAAAGTACTTTTCCCCGATCCGGATGGTCCGACGACGGCCACAAATTCGCCTGCTTTCACTTCAAATGAAATATCATTCAATGTATTTGTATCTCCGAATGACTTATTTACATGATCCAGTATTAGTTTCGCTCCCATTAAAATGATCCTCCCATCGCGTCAAGCGCATCCACTTTCGTTACTTTATACAACGACAACAAAGAACCAAGTACCGATACAGCCAAAAAAAGAAGCGAAGTGCCTGCCGTAAGCGATGGCGTCAAATAAAATGGCAAATCCACTGGCAAGACAAAAGCGATTCCATAAACGAGCGCAACACTAATGAGTAAACTTACGATCGAGATGATGATCACCTGATAAATAATCGTCCGTGCAAGATAGATTGAATGCGTACCGATCGCTTTTAAAACGCCAAATTGATGCATTTTTTGAATCGTCATGACATAAAAAAATACCGCAAGCACAATTGCTGCAATCATAAACAAAAAGACAATCATCATCATCAATGATCCTTGTTCTTCTTTATAACCAGGAATACTTTGCAACGCTTCTTTTTTTGTCAGCAATTCTACACCATCTACGTGTATACTCTTTGATTGAACGGCCACGGCACTGACAGGCCCCTCTGTTACAAAGATCGCAGGCGTATGGCTGAATGACTGTCCTTCTGTTAAGCCGGTCACCGTCATCACTTCTCTAGTAATAGAGTCCGTGAATTGATCACCAATTGTCATTTGCAGCGACTGATCTGCGACAACACCTGACTTACCTTCTACAATTCTTGGCATAATCTCACTTTCCGGATTCATCGAAAACACCGTTACATCGACTTTTCCAGTATGCTCAATCGTCATCATCCGAACACCGAACGGTTCGCCGCCAATCGCATCTACCTGTCCAGCCGATAATTCGGAACGATTCAGCCGGTTATCTGCTTCCTCCTGCAAAACAAAATAGTCGGCATCCATTTTTTGAATCACTGCTGCATTATCAGAAGCAAGCCCATTCGCAAGACCAGTCACAAACAGGACCAGCCACGCCACAAGCACCATAATGAGCCCGATCAGCGTATAACGGAGCTTCGCGTATTTCATTTCTCTAATCGCTAAAAACATCATTTATCCACCTTTCTTTTTCCTTGTACACAGTGTAAGAAAGAAAGATGAACGCAATATGAACGGATTATGACAAAATCGGCAGACTGACTGAAAATGTTGTTCCTCCTCCAGTTTCACTTTCTACTTTAATCGATCCATTATGCAAATGAACGATCTTTTGCACGATCGAAAGGCCGAGTCCTGTGCTGCCTTCTTTTCGGTTTCGCGCTTTATCGGCTCGATAAAAGCGATCAAATATAAAGGGCATGTCTTCTGGTGCAATTCCCTGCCCTGTATCCGTGATCGTAACGATACACATCCATTCCGTTTTCGATACATCAATTGAAATCGTACCGCCCGCTCCCGTATATTTAATACTGTTTGTAATCAAATTCACCCATACTTGATGAAGCAATTTCTCATCTGCTGTAATGGAGGCAGGCGCGATATTCAAACTGAACGCCAGATCCTTTTCCTGCCAGCTCCATTCTGTCATTAAGATAACCTGCTTTATTTGTGCTGAGACATCGTATGATTTTTTCTCCAACGTTGTGTCTTCCTTGTCAAGCGTGGCGAGAGTCAGCAGCTGCTTGCTTAAGCTGGACATTCGCTGACTTTCTTCTTCAATGATCGTTAAATAACGCTCGCGTTCGGCATCTGATAGCTTTTCAGTTCGAAGTGTTTGAGCGAAACCTTGAATAGAAGCAAGTGGCGATTGTATTTCGTGCGATACGTTTGAAACGAATTCCTGACGCATCTCATCAAGCTGCGATAAACTTTTCGCCATCTTAGCAAAATGATTAGTAAGCTTTCCGATTTCATCTTTCCGCTTTACATTCAAGTCGACATCATACATGCCTTGCGCGATTTTCTTCGTTGCATCGGTCAATGTCACAATGGGTTTGACGATGTAACGCGTACTCATAATCACGAGCACTATACTTATCAGAATTATCAGCAACACGAGCACAGAGAAGAAAAGGCGGAGTTCACCAAACTGCACTTCTGTATTCGGGCGTATAAACAGCGCATACCGATCACCATTTATCATCACCGGTACGCCAATCGTGTTGACTGCTTCATTGTCAAAAAAACCGGTCACAAATGCGTTGCCGGCAAAATGCGAAATGCCATGGTATGTTTCACCAGCTTGAACGCGCCTGATAATGTCTGCACCTAAGTTACGATCGCGAAATGCACCGCCATAGTCATTCCCACCCTGTTCATTAACGAGATAGATTTGGTAACCAAGCGCCCCAATGTGATTCAAATAGTTATCTTTATTCAATGATGGATTATTCTTTGTAAATGCTGCAATGTTCTGTGCCATAGCCGTTATTTTTTCATCATTATACGGCTTTAAAAATTGTTGATAATACACATTTGAAGCGATAAAGGCGATAAAACTGCTCACGAGCATGACAAAAATTGTTGTCCATACGATACGTAAATAGAGCGTCTTCATCATTGCTTTAACTCCATTTTATATCCTATACCCCTCACGGTTTTGATCAAAAAATCATCGGTCCGCCCTGAAAATCGCTCGCGAAGCCGCTTTATATGAACATCTACCGTTCGGTCGTCTCCCGAAAAATCGATGCCCCAAATGAGATGAATCAATTCTTCCCTCGTAAAAATCCGTCCTGGAAAACTCGCCAGCTGAGCCAATAATTCAAACTCTTTCATTGGCAGCATCATGAGCTGTCCTCCACACTCCACTTCATAGCTACGCCGGTCAATCGTCGTGCCATTCATGATGATTTTCTCTTCATTCACCTTCTGATACCGGCGGAGCAACGCCTTTATTCGAAACAGTAATTCCTTTGGAGCAAAAGGTTTCGTCAAATAATCATCCGTTCCGACTGCATACCCTTTTTCTTTATCCTCAAGCTGATCTTTCGCTGTCAATAAAATGACCGGCACATCGTAATGACGCCGAATTTCTTCGCATAGCTCATATCCGTTCTTATTTGGCATCATGACGTCGACGATCGCTAGATGAATCGTCTTTTGCTCAAGGAGAAGAGACGCCTTCGCTCCATCGTCTGCTTCAAACACGACATACCCTTCTTCCTGCAGTGAACGCCGGACAAGTTCGCGAATATGCACGTCGTCATCCGCTACTAAAATATGAATCATTCGCTCACATCCTTTTTTCATTCATCATAACGCAAACAGCCTGCAGAGAAAAATCTCTACAGGCTATTATCTATTTTCAACTACTTAGCCGCCGATGTACGACATGCCAATTTTCTTTCGATTCTTCGCCGTCTGCTCTGTCCGTTCATCCGAATAGCGGTCGTCTCGTTTTTCCCATATACTTCGGATAGCAGATGCAAGCTCCTTATCCTCAGCGCCAGACCGGATGATCGCCCGAAGGTCGTGCCCCGCTGATGCAAACAAACACATATAAAATTTTCCATCTGATGACAGACGCGCCCTTGTGCATGAGGAACAAAATGATTCGGAAACCGATGTAATAAACCCGACTTCCGCCGTCGAATCTGCGTATCGGTAACGACCGGCCACTTCCCCAAAATAATCAGCATCTACCGGCGTAAGATTTTCATTTTTTTGCAGCTGTGCTAAAATCTCTTTTTTCGTCACCACTTGCCGGAAGCTCCAGCCGTTATCATTACCGACATCCATAAACTCAATAAATCGAAGCGTAATGCCACGCTCTTTAAAATAAGCCGCCATTGGTACAACTTCGTGGTCATTCACACCTTTTTGTACAACCATATTTACCTTTACCTGAAAGCCGAGTGCCTTCGCATAGTCGATGTTCTCAAGAATCGGTCCCGGTCCGATGCCGCGCCCGTTCATTTTCCCGAACGTTTCTTTAGACAACGAATCGAGGCTTACATTCAATCGTTTTAAACCCGCTTCAAATAGGGCTTTGCCGTGCTGTTTCAGCAGCAGCCCATTCGTCGTCAGTCCAATATCATCAAGTCCGTCAATCGCACATAACATCCGAATGAGTTCCGGCAAATCTCTTCGCAGGAGCGGTTCGCCACCGGTTATACGAATTTTCTTCACGCCGAATGCAACAAATTGTTTCGCTAATCGTGTCATTTCTTCAAATGATAACAGCTCGCTTTTTGGCATAAAGGCATAATCATCGCCAAAGACTTCTTTCGGCATACAGTACGTGCATCGGAAATTACAACGATCGGTGACTGAAATACGCAAATCACGCAGCGGTCGCTTTAGCTGATCCAATACGTGGAGACTGGTCATGGCAATCCATCCTTTTTATTTGTCATTATCCTCCGCTGACGGGTGGAATAAAGGCGACATGGTCCCCTGGTTTCACGGATTCGGTTTCAAGTACATACTCTTCGTTCACAGCCACTTGTACGGCTGAAAAATCAAATGCCGGGTATGTATCCGCTGCCCACTTCACAATGTCTTCCACTGTTCCGTCTGCCCATTGAATGTCTTCTGATGCTTTTCCAGCTGCTTCTTTCAACCCTGCAAAATAATGAAGATGAATCATCGTCATTCACTCCCTGGTTTATATGATTGGTCGCCTATCCACTCTTCGCCATCTTCCCACATTTCTTTTTTCCAGATGGGGACGACTTTTTTGATTTGTTCTATCGCGTATTCATTCGCCTCATAGGCCGCTTTCCGGTGTGGCGATGATACAGCAATCACGACGGCAATATCTGAAATGGAGAGCGCTCCGATACGATGGACAATCGCAACACGGGAGCCCGGCCACTTTTGTTTAATTTCCACACCAATTTCCGCCAGTTTCTTCTCCGCCATCGGTACATATGCTTCATATTCTAAATACATGGTCCGCTTGCCATTCGTCCATTCGCGCACTGTACCCGCAAATAATGTGACAGCTCCCGCTCCTGGATGCGTGACATACTCTATATAACGCGCTGGTTCAAGTGGTTCGGTCGTGACTTCAAAAGGCTTCATTAATTGAGCACCCATGATTCCACCCCTTCTTCTGTTCCAATGAGCAGGACATCGACTTCATCGCCCTTTTGAAAGCCCCTTGTTCCACCCGGCAGGACAATAAAGGCATTGCCCCGAGCGATCGATGTCACTGAGTTTGATTTATTAAATCCAGCTGGTGCGATAAAAGAGCCTTTCGGTGTCGATTTATAGACCGCCCGGATAAAACGGTTAAACGGATTCGCTTTTGCAAAATCGGCTGTTAACACCGCTTTTGTATAAGCCAAATACGGCTTATCATTGCCCATCATCGATAATAGGACCGGTCTTGTAAATAGTTCAAAACCGACAAAGCAAGCGGATGGATTTCCAGATAAACCAAATAAGAAGGTATCGTTTACATGCGCTACAGTTGTCACACTCCCTGGGCGCATCATTACTTTGTTAAATAATACTTCCGCGCCGAGCCGCTTATATACGGCTGGCAAATAATCAAAGTCACCGACCGATACACCGCCTGTCGTGATGACCGCGTCACATTCATGGACAGCTTCTTTCACCATGTTAAAACAAGCATCCTCATCATCCGGCAGCGTGCCAAGCAATCGGCATTCGATCCCCATTCGTTTCAGCTGGGCCGCAATCATTGGCCCGTTTGAATTGCGAATTTTGCCCGGTTCAAGCGATTCATTTACGTCAAGCAGTTCTGTGCCTGTCGCTAAAAGCCCGACGATTGGCCACTTTGCCACCTGCACGTTTGCGTAGCCAAATGTCGCGAGCACTGCAATGACCCCAGGCTGAATAAATGCGCCTGCCTCTACGATGACTTCTCCTTCTTTTGCATCTTCGCCTTTTGGCGACACATTTTCCATTGGCGCAAACGGTTTACGAATGGTAAACGTTTGCCCATCAATCACAGTCTGTTCAAGCATGACGATAGCGTCCGCCCCTTCTGGCAACGGCGCCCCCGTCATAATTCGGACTGCTTCTCGTTCGCCTAACGTATGTGATGATACCGCACCTGCACCTATGTGATCCATAACGGTAAATGCGATTCGTGATTCACCGGATGCACCTTCTGTATCAACCGATCGCACTGCAAATCCGTCGTAAGGAGAACGATCAAACGGAGGAACGGGGTGGCTTGCTATAACCGGTTCGGCTAAAATGCGGCCATACGCTTCTTCAAGCAGCACCGACTCGCTTTTGACATGTGCCACCCGTTTCATCACTCTGTCTACTGCTTCTTTTACTGGAATCGGCTTCCGTTTTTCGACCACGATAAACGCCTCTCTTTCTTTTTCTCATGATATACTACTTTCATAACGCACTGAGAAAGGATGAAACTTATGTCTGAATTGACTCATTTTAACGAACAAGGACGAGCGAAAATGGTGGACGTATCCGATAAATCAGAAACCGTCCGAACAGCTATCGCGCACTCGTCTATCGAAGTAAGTAAAGTCATTTACGATCAGATCGCTTCTGGCCAAAATAAAAAAGGGGATGTATTTGCGGTCGCACAAGTTGCTGGTATTATGGCTGCCAAGCAAACCTCATCCATTATCCCCATGTGCCACCCAATCCCGCTCACAGGTGTCAACATAACGTTTAAATGGGATATTGACGTCTCAAACAACCATTATGCCGTACTAATTCATGCCGAAGCGAAAACAAAAGGCGTCACGGGCGTTGAAATGGAAGCATTAACGGCTGCATCCGCCGCAGCTTTGACAATTTATGATATGTGCAAAGCGGCTGACAAAGAAATGGTCATCGGCCCAACATTCTTACTTAGCAAAACCGGCGGGAAAAATGGGGATTACGAACGCGCACGCAATTAAGCGGCGTGTTTTCTTTCATCTGCATACGTGACAACATATAAGAATGCGGATGAAATGGCATCGATGCCAACAGAAACCGTTTCATCATTTCCTTACTTCATGAAGCAAATGTGCTGCTTCCGGCAAAATCAGTCGCTTCATTGCCAAATCTACAGCCCCCCGCGATCCTGGAAGCGCAAACAAAAGTTTATTTCCACCTGCTGTTCCGGCCGCTGCCCTTGATAGCATCGCCTTCGTACCGATATCTTCTGTGAAGCTCAAATGGCGAAAGATTTCCCCAAATCCCGGAATTTCTTTTTCAAAAAACGGTTGGACCGTTTCAATCGTCACATCACGTGGAGCAATGCCTGTTCCACCTGTCACAATAATAAGATCCATTTCTTTATCGTGAAGCCATTTTTGTATTATCCGCGCAATAGCTGTCTGCTCATCCGGCACGATGACGTAATCGATTATTGTATGTCCGGCCTTTTTGAGCAGCTCTTTTATATGAATACCACTTTTATCTGTTTCTTCTGTTCTCGTGTCGCTTACAGTTAGCACTGCAACAGATACAAGTAAATCATTCGAAAAGTCTACCGACATGGTCCGATCCCCCATTTTTTCAGCTGAATAATTGATTGTACAGCTTCATTGCTTTGTTTACATCCTGCATATCGTGAAAAAAGAGCCGGCCGTTTGCGAATAAGACAATCCGGCTGTCTTCGTACATCATTTGCAAAAAATAGGGTGTCCGTTTACGCGTTAGATCAAGTTGTTTAGCAATCCGTTCACCGTCATCAAGCGTTAACTGCCTGCCTGCAGCAGGTGTCAGTTGAATGATATCGCGACCACATAAAACAGCCGCTTTCGTTTCTTGCGATTGATTCAATGATGGATATGTTCGTTCTTTGCCGCATGACGGGCAGTCTGGCCGCTTCATTTTACGGAGGCCGAATTGATTTTGCTCATTCATCCATACATCAATCCGAAGCAGCTCTTTTCGCATTGCGTCGTGGTTCCCCGTCAGCCATTTCATCACTTCGGCACATTGATAGGAAGCCGTAATCTGTACAGCAGGCGCAATCACTCCTGCTGTATCACACGTTTCTCCAGATGAAGGCAGAACCGGGAGAAGACAGCGGAAGCAAGCTCCTTGATCCGGAACAAATGGCATGACCACACTTGATCCACCGACACACGCTCCATACACCCATGGAATACCATATTTCAAACTCGCATCATTGATGGCGAGTCTCGTTTCAAAATTATCTGTTCCATCTAGCAGAATATCACTTGTTGCAGCTAGTTTTTCAATGAGTGCGGCGTCTGCGTGATCCATCCACACTTCAACCCTCACATCGCTGTTAACTTCCGCAAGCCGCTTCTTCGCCGCAACGACTTTCGGAATCATGTCACGTGCATCTTTCTCTGTATAAAGCGGCTGTCTATGCAAATTAGACACTTCCACATAATCCCGGTCGACGATAAGTAGCTGTCCAACACCGGCACGTGCCAGTATGTCTGCTGCTGCTGAACCGAGCGCGCCGCAACCAATAATGGCGACCATCGATTCAGCGAGACGGTTTTGTCCATCTGCTCCAATCGGCCGGTAGGTCTGCTGCTTCCTATACCGGTTTTCCATGCTATCCTTCAACCCTCTTCATCATCATTGTTTATTCCTTTTATATGACCATCGCATAAAATGCTCTTTACCTACAGAGTACTTCAACAATTTATGTAATAAAGCATAACATTTTTTCACTATTAAGTTCATTATATTCTGACTTATTTTCATGTTTAATGGATTGTACGCCTTCTCTTTATAACAAAAAGACCGGCTAAACGTGACCGGTCTTCCTAAAAGATCATTTAATAGATTATTTTTTTGGATGACGTCGTCCAGTTTTCAAATGGCTCTTTACTCTTATCTATAACCAACTTTTTCATTTTCAACGAACGCTCTTCAATTGGCTGCCCCAGTTCTTCGTAAATAAACTGGTCATCAAATCCAATCGCTGCAGCTTCTTCTTTCGTACAAGCATAATACACCGCATCCGGCCGTGCCCAGTAAATCGCACCGATGCACATTGGACACGGTTCGCAGCTTGTGTAAATCTCACAGCCAGTCAACTGAAAGGACTCTAGATGCTGGCATGCTTCGCGAATCGCCTGTACCTCTGCATGTGCCGTTGGATCATTTGAAGCGGTTACTTCATTGCTGCCTCTCCCAATAATTTCTCCATCTTTGACGACAATGGCGCCAAAAGGGCCGCCATGTCCAGTATCAACGTTTTCTTTCGCCAACTGAATCGCGTGCGCCATTAATGATTCCTGTTTAGTCATGACTGATCAACTCCTCCATTCGTGGATCGCCTTCTAGCATTTCCTTGAATTGGACCACTACCCGGTCCCGAATCTGATCCGGCACCTGATTTAAAAACTGCTTCGCCTCAGATATCTTATCAATTTCTATAAGGACAAGGATGATACCTGCATATCCTTCTGTTTTATAAGGCGCTGTTTCAATCAATTCTTCATATTCCGTGAGTGCATCATCCGGCTGTCCAGTATACATATACGCATCGCCAAGCATTTCCCGCACAACCGCATCAGATGGATGACGTTCTTTCAATAGAAGCAAATGCTTCTTCGCTTCTTGAATATACTTCTCTTTCCCGCTTTCCGTTCCATGACTCATCGCCGCTGCCGCTGCTTTAAATCGCAAACTGTCATCATCGTGATTCGAGAGATAACGTTTCAACACTTTCAACGCGTCATCTGCCACACCTTGCTCGATGAAAAAGATAGCCAGCCTGTCGTACGCACGCGGATCGTCTGGCTCAAACTCAATCGCTTTTTCATAATATGCCGTCACCGTTCCAACAAGGCTCGCTGTTTTAATTCCGCTTGTCAGCTTCTTCAGAAGCCCACGATGCTCTTTTTCCGTCTGCTCCCGAACACACAGTACAAGTACATCAGCACTGTTTCGATAAACAGATGCTGTATCTTCATCCAGTAATTCCATCTCTCTTACGAACTTCTCGACTTTCAACAGCTTTTTCGATCGGTAAAGAGCTTCCACCCACGGTTCATATAATGACTCATTGTCAGGTTCTTTTTGAATGAGTGCTTCGATAAGCAACAATGCTTCTTTTATATTGCCTGCTTTTAAATACAATGAAGCCAGCTTTGCCTGAAGCTGGACAGATTCTTCTTGTTTGAGCAGACAGATCGCTTCATCTATATCGAGCATATCTGCGAGCGCACCAAGTCGCCATTCTTCATCTGTCGTTCCTTTTAATTTTCCCAGCTGCGTGATTACTTTTTGCCGCTCTGCAGGCGTTGACATCCACTCTGAAAAAAGATCGAAATCACACGCCTGTGGCATCTGCTCAAGCACATGAAAAAGATGTCTTTTTCCTTTATTGCAATCACTCGTTTCCATATATAAATGAGCAAGTTCATCATGTGCGGCTGTAAAATTATGATCCAGTTGAATACAGCGGCGCAGATGAAAGACCGCTTTTTCATACTCTTCAATAGCCCGATACAGTTTGCCGAGCCGGTAATGAGGAAACGTGCTTTTCGGATCAAGTTCCACCGCTTCTAAAAGCAGCCATTCCACTATCTCCATATTCTCCATCTGCTCATGAAAAATCGCTTCATAGCAATAAATGTCGCTGATCGGGTACCGGGCACGCAGCGTTTCCGAAAATAACGCCGCCCGATGAATAAACGGTGTGTCTTCCACGTAATCCACATACATGGAAACATGCTCCGATAAATCATCGCCTCCTGCTGTGAGACCCGCTTCCATAAAGTTGAGCGCCAGCGACTGCTGAATTTCCCGTTCTGCTTCTTCCATCATCATCGCACCGGCCCGCACAAGTATATCCGGCCGGGTTTCTGCGCGAATCACTTGTTCCGCCCGCTCCCAATCATCTTGTTTAATAATCGACTGTGCTTTATATACAACCGCTAGCAGTTCACCATCGTCATCGAGCCTCACTGCTCTGTCATACGCTTCTTCCGCATGATCATACAGCTCACGGCCCATCCGCGTATGGCCGATATACAGCCAGAGAATACCTGTTTTCGATTCCGGTACAAAATCCTCAGCTCCCGTGCGTAAATACGCTTCAGCCCGCTCCCATTTTTCTTCCTCCATCCGTATTTCTGCAATACGCAAATACGGATACGGTAAAGCCGGGTTCATATCAAGCGCACGCCTCAGCCATTTAGATGCCTGCTTATCGCCAAGCTCCATATAGCAGCGCCCAATTTCATATGCGTAATAATCATTGTTTGGATATTCTTCTGAAAGCTGTTCAAACGCGTGAAGTGCTTCTTGAACGGCACCTGACTCCAACAAAATAATTGCATATGTCGAACGGGTAAACTCATCTGTTCCGGCTTGTTCAAGGGCCGTCAATGCATGGTGTCTCGCCAACTGAAACTGTGAAAAATCCGCATAGCTTCTCGCTAAATATGCATAAGCAGACGGCTGGAACGGATCTTTTTCAAGTGACCGATTCAAATGAAAAATCGCTTGCTCCGTTTTGTCTTTCTGATAATCGACGACTCCCATCAAAAAATGAGCATATGCGTTTTTCTTTTTCACGTTATTCATAACATCTTGAAACTCTTTACCTGTTTGATCGTGCGTGTAATACGACTGCGCAATCAAAAGTTGCACATCTTCGTCATCGTCACCAAATCGCTCCATCACATGACGGATCCATTTTTCCTGATACAGCTTCGCTTTTTCATGCTGAATCATCGATAGACCGAGAATCGACGCAAAAATTTCGCCGTCATTGTTTTCCAGAAATGCAAGAAATGAATCGATTGATGCCTCTATGTTTTGTTCTATTTCTTCCAGATGAACGAACATGCTTTGGAAAAATTGATGTTCCTTTTCATCTAAAGGCTTAAGTAGATGCATCTGTTCTGTCGTGACGAATACGACAGACAGCCGATCTTTTAACCGGTACATTTTCGCCGCCTCATCATACGACACCATAACCGCTTCAAATTCATTCGGATCCTGCACTAGCAGTACGCCAAGTCGATCATCATACCCAACCACGACCTGCACATGCGAGTTGTTTTCAATCAACATATCGAGCATGACCGGGCAGCCTGCGTCAATAAACTGTTTATATAAATCGATCGTCCCTTTGAAAAACTTCGATGTAAAACCAAGCGACGTCATATAATCAATCGCGGTCATTAGCTTGGATCCTGTCACATCAAATACGTACTCCGCCACTTCATCCTGCGATATTTTTTGACCCAATGCCTGCAAAACCATCGACAACGCAGCCGGCACGCAGTAATTAAGCTTTTGTCTGACCGGCTGAATCGTGAGTTCTTTATACTCGCCATCAGGATTGATCGTCCGCTCGCCTAATTCAGTCGATTGCAGCACCTTTTCATGTTGTGAAATCCATGCCTGCAGCTCGTCCCATTTTTCAAGACGGTACAGCGCTTCTGCTTTTAAATAAAGGAAATAATCGATGTTTGCGTGAAATGGATTTTCTTCGTTTAACCATTCCACGTTTTCAAGAACATCTGCGGATCGGCCCATATGACGTAATCTGCGTATTTGTTCCAATTGAAGCGATGGCAAATCCGGAAACCTTTCCGCTCCTTTTTCCAAAAAGTGAAGCGCTTTTTCATGATCTCCCTGTCTTGATAACAGGTCAGCATAGACGAGATAAGAGATGTCACCCCGTTTGTCAAACGATAGATTGAGACCTTTCACAATCTCCTGTTCCGCCCGCACCCAGTCGTTCGTTTCCATGTAAAAAGCGGCGAGCTGATCCGGCAGAAGAACACCACCTGCTGTTTTAATGCGTTCCATGTATTCGTCCGCTTCCCGGTAACGATGCAGCTGGCACATCGTCCAAACGAGCAAAAGATAAGCCTCCTTTTTTTCTTCGACAGATAATGAATCGATGTCCTTGTCAAAAAGGTGCCGCTTCATTTTCGTCTCCGCTTCCATGCTTTTCCCCTTCTCAAGCAAACTGTAGCAGTACCACGAAAAAGTGCGCACTGATTGAAATCGCTTATTTGCCATGACTGCTAAAAAATGACTGTAACTGTGCATAGACCCAGCTTCCGCGAGCCGGATCAGCCGGTAATAGTCCTCTTCCGATTCAATTTTAGCAAGAAACTCGCGCAAAGCTTTATATGATTTCAATTCCCAGAGCTGCCGAATTTTCCCGATCAGTTCTGAAACAGTTTTAATATCAGATGGTTTCATATTGCAACGCCCTTTCTGAAAGTTTTCACATAACTTTCAGCGTAGCAGACATTCGAAGTACAGGCAAAGAGATTTGTTGTTGATTGTTAACGAATGGACCAATTTAGTGGAGATTAACAGCACGCTATCATCTCATACAAAAAGGATGATCTCAACGGTTATAGAATGAGCGCAGCCTTCATTCTTGATTCACGAATATCTTTCCCACCTCCTTGTAAATGGAGCTCCACGATCGTTTGGCAAAACAGATGGGGATCGACTGCTCGTTCGCTTTTCGTTTAATGACACTTGAAAGATTATGATTAATATAGTCTGTTAAGACAAGAATGAGGTCGACTTTTTGAGGGATATTCGTTTTTACCATTTTGGCCTTTCGACCGCTCACATGAATCACTTCATCAAATCCATGATGCTCCAATTTGTCTGCTAGTTTATCAATTTTGTCTCCACCTACAACTAATAATGAGGTCATCTTACTATCTCCTTTCTTTTTTTAAAACAAAAAGCTGCCTACCTTTAAAAGATAAGCAGCTTTCAGTCGCCTGATCAGCCTGTTTAAATCGAATAATCCTCTGGAATAAAAACACGAAGCTGGTTTGGTTTAACGAAAACGTCCTCGCCTACTTTTAGCTCCAGCTCTCGGTATCGTTCTCTCGTTAATTCCGCTTCTAAAAATTGATCGGTATCTTCTCGTTTCAACTCGATGTGAACAGATCGGCCGACGGCATGAACGTGGACAACCTTTGCTTGTACGGCTTCATTCGATGTATCTTCTCTGTCAATAGTTACGTCATGCGGACGAACGTAGCCGACAGCCTGCTGATTTTCTGCGCTCTCAAAGCCCGGTGCATCAATTTCCACATTTCCATAAAGCAGCTTTCCATTTTGAAGCCTGCCTTGAAATAAATTTACATTCCCCAAGAAATCATATACAAATGGACTGTTTGGATGATCGTACACTTCTTCCGGACTGCCGATCTGTTCAATTTTCCCTTCATTCATGACCACAATCCGGTCGGCTACATCGAGTGCTTCTTCCTGATCATGTGTCACAAAAATACTCGTAATATGGAAGTTATCATGTAGTCTTCGCAGCCAGCGCCGCAGCTCTTTCCGTACTTTTGCATCAAGTGCGCCAAACGGTTCATCAAGAAGCAGCACTTTCGGTTCAACGGCGAGTGCCCGTGCTAGTGCAACACGCTGCCGCTGTCCGCCGGAAAGCTGAGACGGGTAACGGTCCGCGAATGCGTCAAGCTTTACAAGCTCGAGCAGTTCATTCACTTTTGCTTCGATCTCTTTTTTCGACGGCCGCTCTTTTTTCGGACGTACTTTCAATCCGTAGGCGACGTTGTCAGACACGGTCATATGCTTAAACAATGCATAATGCTGAAAAACGAACCCGACTTTTCGCTCTGTCGTACGAATGTGGGTCATGTCTTCTTCACCGAATAAAATGACGCCATTGTCCGCTTCTTCCAGACCTGCGATAATGCGGAGCAGCGATGTTTTTCCTGACCCGGATGGACCGAGCAGTGCCACGAGCTCTCCGGTTTTGATATCAATATTTATATCATTCAGCGCGTTAAATGAGCCGAATGTTTTTGATACTTCTTTTATTTGAATACTCATATGAAAGCCCTCCTGTCTTATCCGTGCTGACTTGTTTTCCATTCAATGAAATTTTTCAAAACGAGCGTGACGATCGCCAAAATCGACATAAGCGATGCGACAGCGAACGAAGCGGAAAATTGATATTCATTGTATAAAATTTCAATATGAAGCGGCATCGTATTCGTCAAGCCGCGAATATGTCCGGAAACAACCGAAACGGCGCCGAATTCGCCAACTGCCCGGGCATTACAAAGGATGACTCCATATAATAAGCCCCATTTAATATTCGGCAACGTGACGAGAAGAAACGTTTTAAATCCGCCGGCACCAAGTGTTAAGGATGCTTCTTCCTCTGCCGATCCTTGCGCCTGCATGAGCGGGATCAATTCACGAGCAACAAACGGGAATGTGACAAACAGTGTGGCCAGTACAATACCTGGTACAGCAAAAATAATTTTAATGTCCTGTTCGAATAAAAATTCACCGAATAAACCGTGTGCGCTAAATAACAAAACGAATACGAGACCGGCAATAACAGGTGAAATCGCGAACGGCAAATCGATAATTGTAATTAAAAGGCTTTTTCCTTTAAAATCAAATTTTGTCACCGTCCACGCAGCGGCTACACCGAAAATAGCGTTAAGCGGGACCGTCAGCAAGACGACGATCAATGTCAATTTGATTGCTGACAGTGCATCCGGGTCTGTAATGGATGCGAAATACACACTCGCTCCCTGTTCAAATGCTTTTATAAAGATTGCAATGAGCGGCAAGACGAGAAAGATAAGCAAAAACCCGAGTGCAAGCGCGATAAGCAGGACGCGAATCCAAAGCGGTTCTTCTGCTGTCCGCTTGCCTGTGTTTTTACTGCCATGCTGCATTGGAATATGCCCGGCCATGAAATTCCCTCCTTAATTATGAACAAACTTCCGATTCGTCCACCACTGTATTCCGTTAATGAGCAGAAGCAGGACGAACGAAATGATGAGCATGACCGCCGCAATCGCTGTCGCCCCGGCATAATCATATTGTTCCAGCTTTGTCATAATAATGAGCGGTGTAATTTCCGTTTTCATCGGCATGTTTCCTGCAATGAAAACGACCGAGCCATATTCACCAAGCGCCCGCGCAAATGCAAGAGCAAAACCGGTAAGCGTCGCAGGCAAAATCTCTGGAATGATCACTCTAAAGAATGTTTGAATTCGGTTTGCTCCTAAAATAGCGGAAGCCTCTTCCATTTCCTGATCGAGGTTTTGAAGTACGGGCTGTACCATCCGCACAACGAATGGCAAACCAATAAATGTTAACGCGATCGTAATACCAATAGAAGTAAACGCAACTTTAAACGATAAAAACTGACCGATCCAGCCGTTTTCCGTATATAGTGTTGTTAATGCGATACCCGCTACGGCGGTAGGAAGCGCAAACGGTAAATCTACCAGTCCGTCTATTACGCGCTTGCCTGGGAATGAATAACGAACGAGCACCCAAGCAATAAGCACGCCGAATATCACATTTATACAGGCCGCTGCAAACGCGGCTCCAAAACTTAGTTTATAAGAGGCAACAACACGCGGTTCTGTCACTGTCGCCCAGAAATCCGCCCAACCCATTGATGAAGTATTAATAAAAATCATCGATAGCGGCAGCAAGACGAGCAAGCTGACATACAACATCGTAAACCCGAGCGACAGCCCGAATCCCGGTAATATGCTATGTTTCTTAAATCTCCAGTTCTTCGCCATGACATCACCTTCATTTCTATAATAAATAAACGATATAGTTTAAAAAATAACGGCGGGAACGAATCCCACCGTCTTCGCCTTATTGTGGCTGATAAATTTCATCAAACGTGCCGCCATCGTTAAAGTGTGTTTCTTGGGCTTTTTTCCATCCACCAAAATCATCGTCAATAGTGACGAGATTAATGTCTGGGAATTGATCGGCGTATTTCTTTAATACTTCTTCGTTACGTGGACGGTAGTAGTTTTTCGCGGCGATTTCTTGACCTTTTTCCGTGTACAAGTATTCAAGATACGCCTGCGCAACTTCTTCTGTGCCTTTTTTCTCTACGTTTTTATCGACAACCGCAACCGGCGGCTCCGCTAAAATACTAATTGATGGGACAACAATTTCAAATTCGTCTTTTCCAAGTTCGTTCAGTGAAAGAAATGCCTCGTTTTCCCAAGCAATCAGAACATCACCAATGCCACGTTCCACAAATGTCGTCGTTGAACCACGTGCACCTGTATCGAGCACTTCCACATTTTTATAAATATTTCCGACGAATTCTTTAATCTTCGCCTCATCGCCATTAAACTGCTGATCCGCGTATGCCCAGGCAGCCAAATAGTTCCAACGTGCACCGCCTGATGTTTTCGGATTTGGCGTAATAACCGATACGCCTTCTTTCGCTAAATCATTCCAATCTTTAATGCCTTTTGGATTGTCTTTACGTACTAAGAAAACAATCGTCGACGTGTAAGGAGTTGAGTTATCTTCCAATCTTGTCTGCCAGTCTTCTGCAATTAAATTACGGTTCGCGGCAACTTCATCAATATCTCCAGCAAGAGCCAGTGTCACAACGTCCGCTTCCAAGCCGTCAATCACTGCACGGCCTTGTTTCCCGGACCCTCCATGCGATTGCTGGATGGTGACTTCCTGGCCCGTTTCTTCTTTCCAATGTGTAGCAAATTCTTTGTTAAACTCTTCATATAATTCACGCGTTGGATCATAAGATACGTTCAAAATTTCAACCGGTTCTTTTTCAGCAGTAGAGTCCGTTTCTCCGCTCCCACTGCTTTCTTCTGAGCCGCAGCCCGCTAAAATAGCCGCTGTCGCTGTAATCGCAACTAAAAATTTGGATGCTGTTTTCTTTTTTTGCATCGTGTAAAACCCCTCTCACCTGTTTATTTTCATATAAAAAAGGCAGACTTTATTTAATATTTACTTATTAAAAAAGTCTGCCTTCAGTCTGTCTGATCGGCTTTTTATTGAATTCTTATTTGTTTTGGTCTTTCAAATGCCTGACTTTTCTTCAAAGGAAACCGCTGCTTTTCCAGCCGGTCAATTTGTGTAATTTGCGAATCATGTATGACAATTTCCACCGATCCGTATTCAATTCCCTTTAGCGACTGCACAATACGCTCAATCCACTGATCATCAATTCTTTTTTCTGACATGTCGTTCCCCTCCATTTTTAATCTTGACTATATCAGTCGACTTTTGCACAAAAAAGGCTCCAAGTAATCTACATTCAAAAAAACGTTTAGATTGCAAGGAGCCTTCAGTTGTCTGATCGGCAGTCTTTTGTATGTAGTTTTTTTATAACCAAGTATTTAGGTTTGTTTTATTTGATTAATTGGATTATAGCGCATCCTTTATAACATGTCTATACGTTTTTTTCAAAAAATTGAATTTATTTAAATTATATTGGTACAACTGGCCGCAATTTGCCTTGCAGTAAATCATCCAGTGTCGTTTGTTCTAACACGTAAGCGATCGTGTCTGTCATAAGTGTCTTTTCAGAAATTTCACTGATCGACATTAACTCTTTTCTTCTGTCCAAGTACGATTAAAGCACGCAGCGCATACTCTCCACGACTAGATACTTTTATTTTGAGTTCCTCCTTTCCCCAAAACCTACTAATTCGATAAGATTTATTTAAATTATATGTGGTTCCTAAATAAATGTCTATAAAAAAAATGAAAAAAGCGATCTAAATTCGATCGCTTTTTTCATTTCGTGCTCTATTCATCTGTGAAGCATTCAAAATAAGTACTTTTATATTCGTCATTGAATTCCTCCCATTTTGCTTTCATACAGTGTCTACCCTTTTTCCAGAAAATTAGTCTTCACTTCACTTTATTATATCCGTTCTCTCCATACGGCTGTAATTTTTCCAGCCACTTCTCTTCTAGCTTCTCGAGTTCCCTTTTTTCATCAAAAAAGCCGTTTTCTTTCTTTTTTAATACTTCAAGCACGTCGAATTCAAATGAATCCTTTCCGAACTCATTCCACTCTTTTTGCAGCTCTTTATGTGTACTTGAACCGGCTTCAAGTTCAAACTTGCGTCCGTTCAATGTTTTTAAATTCCGTGTGCTTGCAATGAAAGTCTTACCGTTCACCATATTTTTGATTTGATAAATCCCTGCTTCTATTGTTGTTTCTTTATATTGCTGTTTCAATTCTTTTTTGCGGTCCATTTTACTTTCCTCCATTACTCATTCACCCAGTAGGCACTGCCGTCTGATCTTCTTCTTAAAAATCCATATTCGATTAAATACCGTCTTACTTTGACGTAATCATCAAAAATCGCAGCGATGATTTCGTTCACTTCTTTTTCGTTATAAGTCTGCCCTACAGAAAACTTCTTGGCAACTTTTCTCATGACAATGAGGCGCTGTTTTTCTTTTGGTGGAAACGTAAGCAGTACACCATCCGGCATAAATTTCGCAATCGTCTTTGCCTGCTCCTCTTCCGTTACATCATAGCGGCTGTCAATCATCTTCGCTTTTTGATGAGGCGGCACGAGCGACGGCGCATGGGCATCTTTTTCTTTTAGCAGCTCCATTAATGCCAAAAACATTTTCGCCTGACGTTCTTTTTCTTTCAGCACAAAACGGTGATTCCGGATTGTCGACGCACTGCCAATTCCCATCTCTTTCTGTACTTCTTTATCATTTTTTCCTTCATAAAAAAGACGCATTAGATTATTTTGATGCTCCGTTAAGCCAGTCAGTTTTTTATCCATGCCTATAATGTAATCAAATACTGATTCATGCGATTGCTCTATGTGAAGCTGCATATATCGCTCTGCTTCATATAAGACTTCTTTCTCCGGATAAATAAGTCCCTTTTCAACTTTTGTTCCGCAAAGCAAACAAAGAAAGTTCTTTTTTTCTTCTACATACCCCCGCTTTAATTCATCTAGCGGCGCATTCCAAAAACGTTCCGAAACACCCATTAACCAAACACCACCTAAATAAGTTTCTCTATTAATAAACATATTATATTTTTGTTTGTTTTATGTCAACTTTCCGAAGAGATCTTATCTAAAGTTGATAATACTTTAGCCAAACACCATTCTTTATAGCGAAAAATGATTTTCGCAACTTAAATCGTGTATAATTTATACAAAAGACAGTCTCTAACAATTTCATATATTGCTGGATGAACTCGTGTCTTAAAATAGATGGGAGAATGAGAGATGGGTACGTTATATTCAATTGGTGAAGTATTGATTGACTTTATTCCGCTTCAAAAAGGACGGGCATTGAAAGATGTCGTGTCGTTTGAACGAGCTCCTGGCGGTGCACCCGCAAATGTAGCAGCAGCCGTTGCCAAACTGGGTGGCCACTCTAAGATGATCACGAAGCTCGGAGCGGATGCATTTGGTGATTTTTTATTAGAAAAATTAGAAGAAACTGGCGTGGATACAAGACATGTCATTCGCACACATGAAGCAAATACAGGGCTCGCATTCGTTTCACTTCGAGATGACGGCGAACGTGATTTTTCATTTTACCGGAAGCCGTCTGCAGATTTGCTTTTGACGGCTGATGAAGTGGATGAGTCAATCTTTGAAGCTGGCGATATTTTGCATTTTTGTTCGGTTGATTTAGTCGACAGCCCGATGAAGCAGGCCCATGTAAAAGCGATGCAATCAGCAAAAGAAAGCGGCGCCTTAATCAGCTTCGATCCAAACGTACGCCTGCCGCTCTGGGACAGCCCCGATGCGTGCCGCGAAACCATTCTCGAGTTTATTCCTAAAGCACATATCGTGAAAATTTCCGATGAAGAGCTTGCTTTTATAGCGGGAATAGAGGACGAGGATAAAGCGATTGCGTCGCTGTTTGTCGGTGATGTACAGACGGTTATTTATACGAAAGGGGCTGCCGGTGCAACGCTTTATGTACAGGATATAACAATTGATTCTAGCGGTTATTCTGTTGACGTACAGGACACCACCGGAGCCGGTGATGCTTTTATTGGTGCATTGCTGTATCTACTGCTTGAAGCTGGGGCAGATCAAAAAGGACTCTCTGCTGTTCTCGCACACCACGGCCATTCCATCCTGGCCTTCGCTAACGCAGCTGGTGCAATTTCGACAACCGGAAAAGGCGCGATTTCATCATTGCCTTCTAAAAATCAAATTGAAGACATGCTCAAAACCCCCTAAGCACCGTGCTTAAGGGGGTTCTGCTTGTTTATCAAGTTTTATGACCAGTCCACCTCATTTCTGACCGGTTATCGAGTTTTTTGCATACTTATGTAAAATAAACTTTTTATTACGGCTGAATTGTATATTGCCACACACCATCCACCTTTATTTTCGCAACATGTCCCCGGTTTTCCAAATAATCAAGATGACCGATCACTTCCGACATAACGAGAGAAAACTGATCGTAATAAACATTTTTATAATAACGTAAGGCGATTTCAGCTGCTGTAGCCGAACCGTTTTCAATAAAAGAAACAAATTTCCCCGCTTTTTTATCGATGCGGCTTAACCGATTTTGAATCAATGATTCCCCGTTTTCAATTAACGTCCCGTGTCCTGGGAAAACGATATTCATTTTTAAATCCAGACATTTTTTCATGGAATTCCTATGCTGGACAAGTGTCATCATTCGATTACCTGAAGAATCCGGTTCAACTAGCGCATTGCTCGATATGTGGCTGATCAGCAAATCACCTCCGAACAGCCATCCCCTTTTCTCATCATAAAGCGCCATTTGATCCGGCGCATGACCAGGCGTTTCGATGATACGTAATGAAAGACTTGTCAAAAAGTCATCCTCGATCGGTGTTAAACTGGCTTGCAGCGCGTTGTCCTTATTTTTTTCAATGGCCTCTCTAACAAAACGAGCCTGCTGTTCACCGGCTTCCCCGCATCCCATCTCTTTGTACAGTTTTTCAAAGAAATCGGCTCTTTTCTCCAAAAAAGCTGGTTCCCGTTTTAAACGTGGAACAGCCTCCTTGTGAACGAAAACGGGTATTGGATGGCGTGAGACAATTCGATCGACAAGTCCTACATGATCAATGTGATGATGTGTCAATATAATACCGGTTAAATCGCTAAGTGAAAGATTATTTACTTCGAGCGTATGTAGGAGTGTATTCCAGCATGCTTCATCGTTCATGCCAGCATCGATCAAATAAAGCATCTCTCTTTCCTTGAGCAAAAAGAAATTCACGCTTTTCAAACTGGAAGAGTTCGAAACGATCACCGGAAAAACAGTCTGTCCATCTCGTTCTATTTTCATCATTATCCATCCTTTTGTTTTTTCTTAACACATACGTGCAGACGAACGCACCATCGACGTTACAGATTCCCTCTACCGACACTTTGTCCATTTTCATTTTCGTCATTCGTTACTTTTTATCATGTTATGTATCCTTTTATCTGTAACATTCTTATATAAGAAAGAATAAACCTGTATAGGACAAGGGATGGATGGCGTTATAGATCGTCTTCCGGTTCATCTGTAACGGTTTTGTATACGAAGAAACCCGCAATCGTCCATCATCTTCTTCCATACTACCATCCCTTTATAAAAAAGATAAACCATTGCTCGTACTGGCGCATAAGCTGTCATAAATGCGTTAAGTCTAATTATTATTCGCCATTTAATTAACGAATGGCGCCATATCCTTTATAATAAGAATGATCAAATAAAAAGGATGGTGAGCAGCTATCGATGCGCTGCAGATTGTAAATGAATTAAAAACGAAGATAGATGAAAAAACGATTGAGTTGTTCTTCCCTTTATGGAAGCACACATATACAAAAACAGGCGGCACGGCAGACATTTTCATTAAGCCAAAACATATACAAGATCTTCAATTGGTCATCGAATATGCACAGTCGTATCACATTCCACTTACTGTTTTAGGAAACGGTTCGAATGTGCTTGTGCGGGATAAAGGGCTGCGTGGGATCGTTATTACACTTGAGCATTTTAATACGATTGCTGTAGAAGGCAATCAAATAATTGCCGGAAGCGGCGCAAAAATTATTGATGTATCACATACGGCATTAGAGCATCATCTGACTGGCCTCGAGTTTGCCTGTGGAATTCCTGGCTCTGTTGGAGGGGCGCTTGTCATGAATGCCGGTGCATATGGCGGCGAAACATCGACCGTTTTAAAAAAAGCGACCGTTTTTTCTCATTCGGGCGAACTTATTGATTTAGAAGAAAAAGACTTTCATTTCGGGTATCGTAAAAGTGTCTTTACCGAGAAAGACTACATTATTGTAGAAGCTCTGTTTGAACTGCAGCCTGGTGAGCATGCAAAAATTAAAGAAGAGATGGATACTTTCACAGCGCTTCGCGAAGCAAAACAGCCGCTTGAATACCCATCGTGCGGAAGTGTCTTTAAACGGCCAACCGGTTATTTTGCTGGCAAATTAATTCAAGACAGCGGCCTGCAGGGCGCGCGTATTGGCGGCGCCGAAATTTCAACGAAACATGCCGGATTCATTGTGAATGTGGACGGTGCTTCCTCAACTGATTATTTGAAATTAATTCAGCATGCACAAGATACAGTACGAGAAAAATTCGGCGTCGAGCTTGAAACAGAAGTGAAAATTATTGGTGAAGATTAAAAACGATTCCGTTTCAAAAGTACACACCTTTTGAAGCGGTTTTTTCTATTTCCAAGTAAAAAAACATGAAGGAGCGTTGTCCTTACTTTGAACCCAGTTGAGCAATTCAATTTTTGTTCTCACTGTACCATACTCCATTTTGCGATTCTAATTGAAGAAGATATTCTTTTAAATCCACGCCTCCCCGGTAACCAGTTATCGCTCCATTCTTTCCAATAACACGATGACATGGCACATTGATCAGTACCGGATTAGCACCAATCGCTCTTCCCACGGCGCGAACTGCCTTAGGTCTTTGAATGAGCGCGGCAATATCGGAATACGAATATGTTTTTCCATAAGGAATCTGCTTTAACGCTTCCCAAATTTCTTCTTGAAACGGCGTTCCTTTTACATCTACGGGTAGGAAGAACGATTGCCGCCTACCTTTAAAATATTCGTGTAGCTCATCTATATACGGCGTTAAAGCTTCTTCATTTTCCACAAGAGACGCTACTGGAAAACGTTTTTGTATCCAGGCTTCAAGCTCCTCATAAGATTCCCCAGGTAAGCCGACATAGCAAAGTCCCTTTTCCGTTTTAGCTGCGTATAATTGCCACTGGCCGTATTCTAGAATGGACCACTCGATTACTTTTTCTTTTTTATTCATCATGAATGAGTTCTCCTTCTCCTTGTTCACGTTTTGGTCGTATGTTTTTCGATAGCCAGATGGTGTTTTGCCAAGTCTCTTTTTGAACAATGTATTGAACTACCCACCACTTAGCACTCTTACGAGTTGCTTGAAGTGGGGGATTCCTAAGATCACCAACGTATCCGTCAGTTATTAATTAGGCTAACCCTGTCGTCCCGACAGTTAGAAGTCTGATCGCTTCATTTTGAAGATTCAAACTTGCGTTAATATCTCGATCATGGTGAGTGTGACAACCTGGACATGTCCATTCACGTACTACAAGATTTTTAACGTCTTTATTTTTATAGCCACAACAAGAACAAAGTTGAGAACTTGCGAATGTTTTTCCTACAGCTACAACCTGTTTTCCATACCATTTCGCTTTGTACTCAAGCATCGTTCTAAATTGCGACCAGGATACTTCACTGATCGCTTTTGCTAATTTTTGATTCTTTAACATATTCGATACTTGCAAATCTTCAATGCCGATTACATCGTGGTTTTTGATGATCTCGGTACTGATTTTGTGCAAGTAGTCGGTGCGTGAGTTGACCATTCGTTCATGAATACGAGCTACTTTTATGCGCTGTTTTTGATAATTCTTTGATTCGGATAGTTTACGCTTCTGCTTGATGGCCATTTCTTTTCTACGTGAAAGAATACGTTGCTC
The DNA here is from genome assembly GCF_001643235.1 of Domibacillus aminovorans. Lineage (GTDB taxonomy): Bacteria > Bacillota > Bacilli > Bacillales > Domibacillaceae > Domibacillus > Domibacillus aminovorans. The sequence goes on along the minus strand of NZ_LQWY01000023.1, from coordinate 80,700 downwards.
TTTCGCCAATTTCTTTTCAAGTGAACGGAAAAACTTTGGATTCTTATATACTGTTCCATCTGAAAGAATAGCAAAATCTTTCAATCCAACGTCAATACCAACGGATGAACCTGTTTTTGGTTTTTTTTCAACTTTTGTTTCGACAAGGATAGAGACAAAATACTTACCACTTGGATTACATGTAACAGTAGCATTAAGAATACGACCTTCAACCTCACGAGTTTTCGCGAATTTCACTAATCCAATTTTCGGCAGTTTGATTTTGTTATCAATAATCGCAATATTGCCGTTAGTATGCTTTGTTGTATAGGACTGCACGTTATTATTTTTAGATTTGAATCGTGGTGCTTTGTTCTGTTTTTTGAAAAATCGTGAATACGAATCAGCTAGATTTTTCAAAGACGATTGCACCGCAATACTATCGACTTCTTTTAACCAAACTAATTGCTTCTTTAGTTGTGTTAATTGAGCAGAACACGTATTATACGTCAATCCTTTACCTGTTTCTTTATACGTATCATTCCACTTGGAAAGAAAGTGATTGAAAACAAAGCGGGAACAACCAATTGTTTTGGTGATAAGGATTTCTTGTTTTTTAGTAGGATAGATCCGAAACTTATACGCTTTATTTACGATCATAACTTCCACCTACTTGTCTATTATGATACACTTATGATATCAAAATATATATTAATTGTATATCATTTTAGGAGTGACATCATGGAAAAACAATCAGTCGTGCTAAGATTTCCTAAAGTTCTTTTAAGCAGAGTAGACAAGTTCAAAGAAGAAAAAGGGTTTAGTACCCGTACTCAAACGATTATCTACCTCATTCAATATGCGCTCGAACAATCGGACAATCGAGACCGCTAAAGCGACCCCTTGTCTAATGAGGATTCATCCCCCCACTTCATACTGAGCTGCGCCCTTCACGTATTTGAAGATGAGGGTATTCTCGCCTGAAAGTCTGATAAAATAAGGCGTGTTCGAAAATCCCACAGCCGTTCCGATGTCAGCGATTGATTGCCCGGTTGTCTCAAGCCCATGGATTGCTTTTTCAAGACGTACCTGTTGAATATATTCTGTTGGCGATAGGCCTCTCACACGCTTAAACAATCGCTGTAAATGGTAAGGGCTGCCGTCGGAAATATCCGCCAATGTATGAAGTGTGAGGGGTTTAATATAATGTTGATCAATCCATTCAACAATTTGCTCGACCCACTCCTCCGCAGATAAATGCAATCCATCGGGTTTACACCGCTTGCACGGCCTGAATTTTTCCTCTAAAGCGATATAAGCATTTTTGAAGATTCGTACGTTTTCTTGATTGGGCACCCTGGATTTATAGGAAGGCCGACAAAAGATGCCTGTCGTTGTTACCCCATAAAAAAATGTTTCATCGTACGCTGCATCACATTCCGTAATGGCTTTCCAGTACTCAGCAGGAATGGTTGTTTTTTTCACTTCCATCACGTGTTCACCTCTACTTTTATTCTACACGTTAGCACTTATAAATAAACGATTTATCAATTAAAAAGCAAGATAACGTAATTTTTTGCATGTGATAAAATCTCTTTAAAAAAAGCGGATTTTACGGGATTCTAACAGATTTCTATCTTCAAACTATATCTTCTAATAAAAACAAAAAAGCCTATTTTGAATTAACGAAAAAATCCAGAGAGAAATTTCATTTCTCTCTGGATTTTCTTCATTTAGAGGGGTCTATGAGACATCCTCTTTCTATTTATGGCTGCGCAACCACCCAGTTATCATTCGACCAGCTGCCTTCTGCCGGGCGGTCGGTGACGATGAAATCCACCTGCTGCAAAGGCGCGATGCAGTGTGTGGCCCGCATGTTCATTTTTGAATAGTCCGCGAGCGCATAACTTGTTTCCACCTGCTCCATATACATCTGGCCGAGCACGGCTTTGTCGCTGTCGTAGCAGGAAAGGCCAAATTCCGGATGAACCCCGTCAACGGCAATAAACGCTTTGTCGGCATGAAGTTCCCGTACCACTTTCGTCGTCAAGCTGCCGGCCGTCCGCCAGTGATCTTTTTGTACGAGTCCACCGAGGAAAATGATGTCGCCTTCAAAATCCGTCTGCATTAACCGGTTGGCGAGCGGAAACGATGTGGTCATCACAGTGATCTCTTTAAACCGGCTCAGCCCGTCTGCCATTTGCAAAGTTGTTGTTCCTTCATCGATAAACACAACATCACCTTCTAAAATAAACGAGACGGCCTGTTCGGCGATAAGCCGCTTTTCCAGCCGGTTTTTCGTTTCCCGATTTAAAATCGGCGGTTCCTCTTTTTCACTGAGCCGAACCGCACCACCGTATACTTTTTTTAGCTTTTGATCTTTTTCCAGCTCATCCAAATAGCGACGGACCGTTTCCGTCGACACGACAAATTCCTCGGCAAGATCCGAAACTCGTACACTTCCATATTCCGCGACGTACTCCATAATCTTTAATTTTCGTTCTTCCGCCAGCATCGGCGTCCACCTGCCTTTATACATACGATTCTTCAGGCAAGACAGCTTTCTTTTCGATATGAACATGAATGCCTCGTTTTTCAAGCAACGGGAAAAATAATTCTGGATGGGCGCCAAATGCCTCTTCCGGCGTCAGCACACCCGTTTTTTCCACGTCTCCTTTCGCCATGCGTTCCGCCGCCACCGCAAACGGAATCGCCACATTACGCGTATACGCACGCAGCCCTTCCCAACCTGGCACGGACCCATCGCTTTTCGGGTGCGTATGCGTCAGCTCATAACAAATCGCCTCGCCGTCTTTTTCCCCGATCACTTCTATATGAAGCGCATAGCCATACAGTTCAGTCGACTGTCCTTCTTCTGATTGAAGCAAGTATGAACTGATGATATCCATTATACCCTCTTCTTCGCCGCCAACACTTACTTTTTCATTTCGTAAAATGCCATACTCATACAGCGCACGCACGAGACGCATGTTTTGCTCCGGCCATGTACCGCGTGTTTCAATTAGCTGGACGCCTTTGTCTTTCAATGCTTTGGCGAGCGTTACTGTTTCGGAATGCGGAATAATATACTGTACCGTATGACCGTACGGCTCCGGCAATTGAATATCACGCGGACGGGCAAACGGCTCCACCTGAACAAATTCACCGTTTTCAAATACGACACGCCCTGGCAGTTCTGGGTCATATTCATACGTCGTCGTTTCCGCAATGGATTTGGAAAATGCAATCGGACGGAACGACCCGTGGCTCACCCGGACGGACTGCACCGAATCCAGACGGTTCGCTGCGTACATCGCCATCATTTGCGTCAGGCCCGGCGTCATTCCGAAGCCTGGCAGCATTGTTTTTCCGTTTGCTTTAAACGTCTCTTCATAGGCAAACTCTTCCCCGAATCCATTCAAATTAATTCCATGGCAGCCCGCCGCTGCAATTAATTTCGTTGTTTGGCCATTCAATTGAATTGTCGTCCCGTCCAGCACAATATCAAACCCGGTCATCTTGGCGATCGTATCCGCTTCGTCAAATACATTTACTTTCACAAACGACACACGCGGATCATTCAGCCACTCTACCACCCTGGAGCCTTCTTCTTCATTGTAATCACCAATCACAATTTCTTCGAATACAGAATGCTCCACCAAATCAAAGACAGCTTCTCTGCTGATTCTACCTGCTCCACCTAGACAAAATATTTTCATATGCGTATCTCTCCTCTCACAGTCATATATGTTTTAATTGATTCAAGCAGCCGCTGAATATCCGAAACGTGTATATCACCAATGGTCCCGATCCGGAATGCAGGAAGATCCGTTAATTTACCCGGATAAATAATAAATCCATCAGCTTTTAACGCTGTATAGAAAGTGTCAAATGAAAACGTGCGGTCTGGATACAAAAACGATACGATAAATGGTGATTGAATTGATTTCGAGACGGCCGTTTTAAAACCAAGTGCTTCCATGCCGGCAATAAGCGTTTCTTGATTTTTACGGTAACGTGCTTCCCGCACCGGGACGCCGCCTTCTTCTATGAGTTCAGCAAGTGCCTGTGAAAACGCATGAACCGCATGTGTGGGCGAAGTGAACCGCCATTTACCGCCGTCATTTTCCATCGTTTCGAACTGATCGTACACATCAAGCGAAAGCGACGGTGCACATCCTTTTCGCGATTTTAACAACGCGCGGTTTGCTAGTACAAAACCAAAACCCGGCACACCTTGCAGGCATTTATTTGAACTGGAAACGAGAACATCCATGTTCCAATCAGCCATTGACATATCCATGCCGCCAAAGCTCGACATCGCATCGACCATCGTCGTTTTACCAAACTGTTTCGCAATCCGGCAAATGTCTTGAACGGGATTCAAAAGCCCCGAAGTCGTTTCCGAGTGAACGAACATCACGTGTGTAATCGATGAATCAGTCCGCAGCTTTTCTTCAAATGAAGCAACTTCAAGCGCCTTTGTATCATCTGCCGTCACCGTGCTGTACGGAATGTGTAAACGTTCGGCAATTTCCACTATCCGCCGGCCATACGCACCGTTTACGCCAATGAGCACATGATCTTCTTTCGATATAAACGTACCGATCGCCGCTTCCACTGAAAATGTGCCGCTGCCCTGCATCAAAACAGCGGTATACTGATCCCCGCCGCCAGCCAGTTCCACGAGCCGGCTGCGTATGCCGCGCGTCAGCTTTTTGTATTCTTCTTCCCACGTACACCAGTCACCCATCATTGCTGTTTTAACGGTATCTGTTGTTGTCAGTGGACCTGGAGTTAAAAGGAGAGAACGGACCATGATGATTCCTCCTTTTCCGAAAGAGTACGATCAAGTTCACGAATAAACGCCGGCAGCTCGCCAATGGAGAACAGCACCGCATGTGCACCTGCCGCCATTAATTTTTCACGAACAGCCGCTTCACGAACAGCGCGCTCGTCTTCTGTCAAATGCGATACTTCCTCTATTGATAAGCCAAGTTCACTTGAGCCATAAATTAACCCGACTGTCCATGCACCTGCATTCCGGCCTTCTTCCATATCGACGGTCGTGTCGCCCACTTTCACAATTCTGTTCATCGGATACACACCGAGCTTCATCGCCGCATAATACATCATCCATGGATATGGACGGCCTGCATCCACATCATCCGCTGTCACAGTCACATCCGGCTCATAGCCTTTTTCCGCCGCACCTGCACGCACAATATCGATCATCTCCCGCGTATAGCCTGTTGTTGTCCCAATGACTAATCCCATTTCCCGCAGTGTCTCGACCGCTTCCACCGCGCCTGGCACTGGATCTGTGTATTCATCAAGACTTTCAAACAAACACGCTTCAAACCGTTCATTCAGCTCACGAACATCCGCTTCTGTCGGCTCTCCTTGCCACTGTTTTCGAATCGACGGCATCTCAAGCATCGTCCGGATATGATCGATTTTCGCCATACCCATCGGCTCGCGTGTCTCATCCATCGTGACCTGAATCCCTTTTTCTTCAAATATTTTCACAAAACTTTCAACCGGCGCCATGCATCCGTAATCTACTGTCGTTCCCGCCCAATCAAGAAATACACCTTGAATTTTTTTCATCACGCAGTCTCTCCTTTTCGTTTTGTTCTTTTTCCTGCCATACGCAGCAGCTGTTCATATAGAAAACGCACAACAACATTCACAAGGACAATTAAAAGCCCCATCGCCGCTGCTGCTTCGATATTACCTGCATCATCCAGGCTGACAATCGAAACCGCCGCTGTTTTCGTATCCGGCGTGTACAAGAAAATAACCGCCGAGATCGTGACCATCGAATTGACGAAAAAATACATCGCCATTTCCAAAAGCGCCGGTGCACACGATGGTAGTGTGTAATGAAGAAACGTATCGATCCGCGTCAGCCCCAGTGTTTTCGCGACCTGCTCACATTCCGCATCCAGCTTCTTCAAAGCCGTCCGCGCCGTCATATAAGTAACAGAGAAAAAATGAAGAACCGTTGATACAATCACGATCGCCATCGTTCCATACAATGCGTGCAGCATATTTGGCACCACCAGTCCGAAGAATAACCATTCGGGGCGACTGAAAAACAGCACGTAGCTGATCCCGATCACAAGACCCGGCACCGCCATCGGAAGCAGGCTCATAAAATGACCCATTTTCGCGAGTGTAGCCGGCAGAGCACCATTTTGAAGCCAGTACGCAAACAAAAAGGCAAAAAGAGTACCGAATACCGCCGTACCAGTCGCTGCAATCAAACTGTTTAAAAAGACTGTAAACCCGTCTCCTGTGTAACTGTTAAACGTGAAATGCTCAAGTGAAAATCCGAATGTATATGGCCAGACCGGGGTCACAGACGCCACAATCATCATCAAAAACAAAACCGCAACAACGAGCGCCATGCCGTATGCGAATGAACCGAACAACACATCACGGACCCGATGTATGCCAATCTCAAGTGCTTTTGCTTTTGCATTCAATGAAAACGACGGCTTTTGTGACGCAGATTGGTCAACCACAAATGCGATCAGTGCCGGTGTCATTAGTAAGATCCCGGCTACTGCGCCGAGCGCAAAATTTTGCTGCCCGACGACTTGCTTGTACACATCGGTCGCGAGCACATTGTATTGTCCTCCAACAAGTTTCGGTGCACCGTAATCTGTAAAGCTAAGCGTGAATGCTACCATTCCGGCACTCACAAACGCGAGCCGAATGCTGGGAATCGTAATGCCGAAAAGCCGGCCCGCTGAACTGATACCCATCGTTTTCGCGGCATCATACAATCCTTGATCCGATTGACGAAGCGCGACGTACATAAGCAAAACGACTTGTGGGAAAGTATAGATAATCTCCGCCATCACAATGCCGACCGGGCCATACAATTCGATGTCAACACCTGGAAAGAGACCAAACAAACCGGTCGTCACAATCCCCTGCCGCCCAAATAAATAAATGAGCGCAATCCCGTGCATCATCGTCGGGACAAAAAGAGGTAACATGGCAAACCCGAGCAACACCCGCTTCCCTTTCACATTCGTACGCGAAATGGCAAATGCATACACAAAACCAAACGATAGTGCAAAAACCGTTGTCCAAAGAGCAATCGTCAGCGAATGCTGAAAGCTTGTTAACAAAGTCGGATTGGACAAATAGCTGATTGCCTGGCCAAATCCGGTCCATCTGCCTTCTTCATCTTTGGCCACTTCGAGAAACAACGCCGAAATTGGCATAAAAAGCAGACAGCCTAATGATAAGAAAATAATCGTTAATTGAAGCGGGCGCCACAATGAAACACTTCGCTTCAATATTTTCACACCAGAAAGTGTCGTCACACCATCACCACTTTTTTTGAAGGCCGTGCTTCATGCTCATGCACGGATAAATAGACAATCTTCCTTGGGCAAATGTTTCGGCTGTCCACGACGTCTGCCGGCAAATCCACAATGAGTTTTTCATTTAAAAGTGGCGATGTTCGATCTGTGACACTCACTTTCAGGCGGTAATATGCGCCTTTAAACATCATGCTGTCCACATACGTCTCCATGCCGGATTGGGCGTTAGCAACGAAGAAATGCTCGGGACGAATCACGCGTGTTTCCCCCAATTGTTCGATCTGGTTCGACGTTCCAATAAAAGATGCGACGAACGAATCAGCAGGAAACCGGTACACATTTTGTGGTGTATCGTACTGGGCAATGCGTCCGTTGTTCATCACCGCAATCCGGTCAGCCATGGTGAGCGCTTCATCCTGATCATGCGTGACCATAATCGTTGTCATACCAAATTCGTGATGAATACGGCGAATTTCCTGTTGTAGCTGATGGCGCACATTCGCATCAAGCGCCGATAGCGGTTCATCAAGAAGAAGAAAATCCGGTTCGATCACAAGTGCGCGCGCCAGTGCTACCCGCTGTTGCTGGCCACCTGACAATTGCTGCGGTGTCCGGTCTGCGAGTGCTTCAAGTCCGACAAGTTGCAGCATATGCATCGCTTTATCTGTGCGCGTCTTTTTTGACAGCTTCTTCGGCTTGAGAGCAAACTCAATGTTTTTGCGCACCGTCATGTTTGGAAACAGCGCATATGACTGAAACACCATGCCAATGTTTCGTGAAGAAGCAGACGAAGCTGTAATATCAGCTCCATCAACGTTCAACCCTCCTGATGTCGGCTGATCGAGCCCCGCAATGATCCGGAGCAGCGTTGATTTCCCGCATCCGCTCGGTCCAAGTAAACTGACAAACTCTCCTTTTTCAATGTCGAGATGAATTTCTTCAAGTGCGGTCGTCTGGCCGAATGTTTTCATTACCGATTTAATTTGAAGTGATTTTGCCATCATGATCTCTCCTTTATTCTTCCGGTTCGGCTTTCGTTCCATATTTTGATTCCCATTCTGTTAAAATCGTGTCCCGGTTTTCCGCCGCCCAGTACAAGTCATTTTCCTTATACATCTTTTCTTCTACGTTTTTCGGGAATGATGCCGGCAGCTCAAATTCCTTATTCATTGTCGTAAATCCATTTGCGTCAAAATACTTCTTCATCACATCTTCTTCGATAGCCCAGTCCAAAAAGGCATGCGCCGCTTCTTCATTGCCAGCATCCTTTTTATTGATTAACGCATTGGCTTCCACTTCCCAACCGAGTCCTTCTTCCGGCAGGATCACTTCAACCGGCGCGCCGTCTTCTTTCATTTGAACCGCTGTATAAACAAGTGAAATACCAATCGGATATTCACCTGCCGCCGCCATTTTCGCCGGTTTTGATCCCGAATGCGTATACGTACCGATATTTTCATGAAGCTTGTCCATGTAAGACCAGCCTTCTTTTTCGCCCATCATCTGCAGCCATCCATTGACTGTTAAGTAGCCGGTTCCGCTTGACGCCGGGTGAGGCATAACAATGAGTCCTTTATATTCTGGTTTCAGTAAATCTTCATATGTTTTTGGCACCGGTACATTCAGCTTTTTCAATTCTTCCGTATTCACTGCAATCCCCGTCATAAACGCCGTGTTGCCTGTCCATTTAAGTGGTTCATTTTTGTCTTTAAAATCCGGTTTAATGTTTTCCGCACCTGCTGGCGTGTATTCTTTCAGCATGTCTTTTTGATCCAGTGCCAGCAAACTTGATGCCGCAAGACCCCATACAACATCCGCACTTGTGTTTTCCCCTTCTGCGAGAAGCTTAGCTGTCATAATACCTGTCGAATCACGGACGATTTTGACATCCACCTCTGGATACTTTTCTTCAAAAGAAGCCATATAATCAGGGATCAATTCTTCTTCCACCGCTGTATACACGGTTAAATCGCCCGATACCCCGCTTTGTGCATCCGTCGGAACACTTTTTTCTCCTGAACAAGCTGATACGAATAATAAACTAGAAAGCACGGAAAACCACATGCGTTTTTTCATTTTTTCAAGCTCCTTTTATATGGTTTTGGTTGTGATTTCATTGTATCTTGTGATTATTAATGAAATATTAACGAATGGTTAAGTTATTGTTGTGGTTTTGTATGGTTTTATGTAGCTTTTTAAATATTTACTTGTTTTTATGAAACAAGTGGCGATTTTCCTTCTTTCTTTGTACGTAACAAATAAAAGGACTCGCCACTTTTTAGGCGAGTCCTTTTTTATTTCTTCACTTCAATCATAATCGCATCGCCTTGCCCACTGCCGGAGCAAATTGCTGCAATCCCGATGCCTCCGCCGCGGCGGCGTAGTTCGTATGCTAACGTTAAAATAATACGCGCACCACTTGCCCCGATCGGGTGACCGAACGCAACGGCACCGCCATTTACGTTCACCTTTTCAGGATCAATGCCCGCAATTTTATTGCTGGCAAGCACGACAGCCGCGAATGCTTCATTGATTTCAAATAATTCAATGTCATCGACCGATTTGCCTGTTTTCTTTAATAGCTCATTAATAACGAGTCCCGGCGTTTGCGGGAATTTTTCCGCTTCGACCGCTATTTCCGCATGGCCAATCACTGTCGCAAGAACGTTTTTTCCTTCTTTTTCAGCCCGCTCATCACTCATTAACACGAGTGCCGCTGCCCCGTCATTAATACCCGGTGCATTCCCAGCTGTGATGGTGCCGTTATTGCCGAATGCCGGACGTAATTTTTCAAGCACGTCTTTCGTTATCTCTTTGCGCGGTGATTCATCTGTATCGACAACAACAGAATGTCCTTTTCGCTGCGGCACTGCAACCGCAACGATTTCTTCTGCCATTGTTCCGCTTTCAATTGCTGCAACCGCTCGCTCATGACTGCGTATCGCCCACTTATCCTGCTCTTCACGTGTCAATCCAAACTCTTCTGCCGCTTTATCTCCATATGTCCCCATATGAACGCCGGTAAAACTGCATGACAATCCGTCATAAATCATTAAATCGACCATTGGCATATCGCCCATTCGTGTACCCCATCTTGCTTTAAATACCGCATATGGTACGTTCGACATTGATTCCATGCCACCTGCTAAGATCACTTCCTCGTCGCCCGCACGAATGATTTGATCGGCCATTGTCACGCTGCGAAGACCGGATGCACATACTTTATTCACCGTTTCCGTTTTAATATCCCACGGAATGCCTGCTTCACGTGCTGCCTGCCGTGATGGAATTTGCCCCTGTCCTGCTTGAAGAACATTTCCAAAAATGATTTCATCCAGTTCTTCCGGCTTTACGCCCGCGCGCTTCATTGCTTCTTTCATGGCCATGCCGCCGAGCTGTGATGCGGTTAAGGTGGAAAGCGCACCGCCGAATTTACCGATCGGTGTCCGTGCGCCTTCTACCATGACTGTTTTGACCATTTCCTTCACCTCCGCACGTTCTAGTGAAACGGCAAAGTCCGCTTCAATTATTTTCCGTAGTTTTTCATCGTGTCTTGCAGCTGAGCAATCCGCTTCATGCCATCTTCTCGTGCTTTTTTATTTTCTTCTTCAATCGCTCTCGTTTCATCGAGCCCTTTTACAATTGTGTTCCAGCTTTCTTCAATAGTTTCAATTTTGATGCTCGGTCCACCAGCAAGGCGGGCGATTTCAGTACTCTGGTTCGCAATGTTTTGCGAATTTCGCAGCAGCATTTCATTTGTACGTTTGTCTAATTCGCTCATAGAATCCGCTACAAGCTTTTGGCGCTTCGCTGCAACTGCTTGAATGATACCATTTTTAAAAATCGGAATCGTCGTAATGAAAGCAGAGTTGATTTTCCCAATCAATTTCGTATTCCCACGCTGCAATAGACGAATTTGTGGCGCTGTCTGCAGAGCGACCATTCTAGCCATTTCAAGGTCATACACTCGTTCTTCAAGCGATTGAACAGCGTTGTTCAGCGTATCAAGTTCCATTTGTGCCAGCTGATCACCGGCTGCCGACCTCTTTTCTAAACTAGGTAGATGACTTTTCAATTCTTCTACTTTTATTTGTCCGGCTACCACATATTTTTCAAGCGCCATGTAATACTGATAGTTTTGCTGATACATTTCATCCATATTGTTTGTCGAACGGATCATCTCATCTTTGTACTTAGAGATTTCAATATGAATTTTTTCAATATCTCGACCCAATGTCTGATATTTGCCAAATATTTTTTCAATCATTTTTTCGCCGCGATTAAACAGTTTGCCTAGAAATCCTTTCGGCTCCGCAAAATCATTTTTGTCAAATTGGTCCATTGTTTTTCCAAGTTGTTTTAATAAAGTCCCTGAATCTGTCACGCTTGTTGAACGCATCGATGCCAAAATCCGATCGGAAAATTGAGAAATTTCTACGGCTGGTTCTTTTCCGAATTCAAGCAGTCCTGTTTGATTTCGTATATCAATAGAGCGGGCTAAGTCCAGTACTTCCGGTTCATTACGAAGTTGAAGGCGCATGTCTTCTGCTTTATTTTCTGTTAATACTTCCAGTTCATTTTCTCTCATGTCCTGCATCTCACTCATTTCCTCCCATTTAAAAATTTAGAAATGAAGCCGCTTAAAATAGAGCTTTCTTTTTTATAGTGGTCAAAAGGCAGATCAAATACCATATCTTCAAGCAAATGATGATCAAAGTATTTTTTATTGATAAATAATTCTAGATCATTCAAGCCTGGCGGGTTATACAAAATAAGATCAAGACCAAATTCATTTAATAATAAGAGTAAAGCAGCATCTGCTCTGGACAACTGACCGTTTTTTTCATTATTATATAAAATCAATTTCGGTACTTCCTGAGAGTAATCAAATGTCTGCAATAATTGCAGGATTTCCTCCGGCATCGACATCGAATGTGTAAATAAAAACAGCTGAACATCTTCGTCTGTTTCTCCTGGTGATTTCTCCATTTTTGGATCTTCACACATCCGAGAGATAGCCGATGCAATGCTTTTTTGCAATCCATCATGCAGATGACCATATTGCCACCAGTTGCTTTTTACCATTTTTTCCGGATCAAGACGGTTTCTTTCACCAAGCGCGTGCTGGTAATGAAATTGATTGTTCACCTTTTTTTCTTTCATATAAGGCAATTGTTTGATCGTTAGTGTACTTTTTTGAGTACGCAACCGCTGCATATTTTCCCAGTATTCTTTTCGGTTTTTGGAAACGCCTGACACTTTAGCGAACAGTGCAGGAATTTTCACTTCTCCATCTTGTACAGAAAACCCCGGTCGAATAAATGAAGGCTCTTTTGCTAACAAAAAAATTTCATCGTAAGTCGTCTTTAATGTTACAGAAACCGGTAAGTAATCTCGAAATTGCCACGGTTTATAAAATGAGGATCCTTCATGGTTTAACACTTGTTCAATTTCTTTCGACGCGCGATACGCAACGGTTCCTTGCTGCTTCGGTTCCTCTTTTGGAAAAGGCTGTATCTTCATCTTTGAAGGATACTGTACGACGAGCGTATGTTTATTTTCTGGATCGATCTCTTTGAAATCGTCCTTTCCTTCTGGATGAATGAGTACAACGTCCATTCCTAAAAGAAGCAAATAATAAAGAAAATAAACTTGGCTTTTGCTCGCATCCCCATACCAAACAACATGAGGGATATCTTGTTCCATATCCAGTTCCTTCATCCATTGATCCAAATGGTTCCACGTCCATTTGATCAAATCAAGAAACACACGTCTAAATTCAGGATGGCCAAATGCCCCTGAATGATTGGATTGAAAAAGCTGCAATACGTCTATGAGCGCCGAACGAACAAGCCGGTTAAATTCAGGATTTTTTGCGTATTTAGGAAGCAGGCGCTCTCCGTCTAAAAAAGCGACAAAGCGGTTTACTGAGAGACTTGGTTCGTTTTGGATAATATGATAGATGCGCTGGACAGATTGAAACCGGTCGGGCGGCATCGATTTATCAAGTGTTTCAGACAATATATACACATGCGGCTGCTGGCTGATGAAATAAAGCGTACCCATATAAGCCGTTTCATCAAAGCCGGCACCGAGTATACGTGCAGCTATCTGACTGTATTGCATGTCATCCGTTTCTTTTTTTATCCGGGCCGATCTATAATCGACCGGCCGAGTTCATCGATCCAATTGGTTTCATCAATTGGCATGATGATCGATTTTCTCTTCAACTGCGCTCTCTCCTTTAGTCATCTTTATAAAAAAGTAAGGAGTGTGAGCTGGTGTGATGAACGGGATTTAAGGTTAGATTACAGTCTTTTGGACAGCATCGTTTCAATAATTTCCTCTGCTGCGATCATGCCTTCTGTTTGCGTCAATGGCAGATGAGCGTTCCTTGCGGCTGCTTCACCGTGTTTTGGAATTAAGCCAAATACCGCTTTTTCGACCAAACAGACATCAAGGTTAGAATCTCCTGCTGTAAATACCGTTTTCTTTCCCTCTTTTTCCGAAAGATAGTTCACTGCGTCCCATTTGTTCACAAAGCCTGGGATAAAATATACTTTTCTTCCTTGTAAGGAAAAGAACCAGCCGCGCTCCGCTGCCCACTCCGAATATTCATTCATCAGTTCTGCTGGAGCAAGTTCAGGTTTAATAAGTAAATAGATAAAAAAGTGGTCCACCACTCGAATGGAATCTAGCCATACAGGATCTGCCGTTTTTTCTATTTTTCTCTTTACATCTTCTAAAGACGTATGACTGTCATTGATTTTTGTTTGAACAAACTCTTCCCAATAACGATCTACTTTCCCATCTTTCAACACGACGCCGCCGTTACACGTAATCGCATATGCTGGCCGAATCTCTTCTTGGAAAAGTGAAATTCGGCTATACTGTTCGACTGTTCTCGTCGTCACAGGAATAAACATCATTTGCTCTGACAGTTCTTTTAAAAGCTGAATCGCTTTTTCTGTCATAAAAGAGATCTCTCTTCCATTATATACTTCAACATTACGAACAGACAGCTCTGTTTGTTTCGGATCGAAAAACTTGCTCGAATAAATGAGTGTGCGATCTAAGTCGCTTGCAAAAATCATCGGTCTTGCTCCAATGGCTTGATTAATCCGCAGCATGTATAAGACATTTCCGTAAATTCCTCCACCGGGACACCCCGTTCTTTTGTTAATTGAAAAATATGTTTCAAGCGTGGATCTTGCCGATCTTTCACAAGTATTTTCCATGGCATACGGCGCAATAGAACACGTGTCGTCTCTCCTACGCCCGGCTTAATCAAATTGATATCGTCTAGTCCATATTTATTTTGAATCATGTTAATGGACTTGAGTCCTTCCCAAGTTGGAGAGCGATCGCTTGTTTTGACCGTTTTTACTGCCTCTTGAATGAGAGGAGCAGCTGATTCAAATTCATCTGTAATAACATCAATATAATGAATCGATACATCTTCATCTTGCAGTTCTTTATATACTTTCGCCCCGTGGAAATCTGTTTCCTTCATCCACTGGTCATTTAAAACCGTCCGACTGACAAGCCCCGAAACTGTCGAATTTAAACATGCATTTGGAATAAGAAAATCTTCTCTCGTGCCATATAAAGAAGAGCAATAGCCGGGATCAGCCAGTACAGCTAGTTCATCATCCAATTTTATTCCATGTTTTTTTTCGAATTTATGAGTGGATTGCGTTAATTCTTTTGTAATAGCACCTTTTCCCGTCCATCCATCAATAAACACAAGCCGTTTACCTGGATGGTGATGAAGCATATAAAGCAATGCATTTTCATCTATACCGCGTCCTCGAATAATCGATACGCTGTAATGAGGTGGCGAAAAACCAAACGTTTTTTTTATATATCGCTTCATCAAAATACCAATCGGCGTACCTGCTCTAGCAAGGGAAACGAGAACAATGTCTCGTCCTTTTTTTTCAATAATAAGTTCAGAAACCGTTCCAACCGCCACCGCCACTTTTTGTTTATATGTATTAAGTGAATCGTGAAATAACGTCAAATAGTCTTTTGTCGGCTCGTATTCAACAGGAAGCATCTCTGAATAATGCACACCTTGTTGAATGGCTCGTTCCCGCTCATCTGTCTTTTTTTCAAGGCTTGCGTCTGATAAATCTTTTAATAAAAAGACGACATCTTCTGATGAATAACTTCCTGTGACCATTTGCATGTCTTGTTTAATCACCCGGAAATCCCCTTTCAAATGAAATCAACCACGTGAATGTGCGGCACATGATAAAACTGACGCAAGAGCGACTGTCTTCTTTCTTCACTCACTGTCCGTTCAAAAAAGAGAAATACTTCGTCATATTGGGAATTTAAGATGTTATACGCATATTGAACAATGCCTGGATCGTCCGGACTTTCAAATACGAGCCTGTTTTTGATCGGATATCCATCGTTATTTAACGGAAAGATCGGGCTTCTCGTTGTCGAATGGTACGATATGCCATCTCCCATATAAACGGAAGCTTTCATCGGTAAGTGCATAAACTCCCCTGTTCCGAGACAAAGCGTTTTCTTTCCTACTCTTTTTGTTTTTAAATACTGACCTACTTGACGGCAATAGTCTTCAATAGACTGTCTATGTTTTGAAGACAATCCAAACCTTCCTGTTAATGCTGAATACGGTGTATCGTTTTTCGTGCCGTGTGAATCAACAGATGAATATGGATAATGCGCAATAGGAGACGAAATGTCGCGAAGATGAATCGAATGGTCATTTATCTTTTCAAGTGGTATTTGTTCATCAGCGTCAACCTGTTCCTCCACATCAGGTGTGCCTTTCACTTGAATCGCACCGGACAATAAAGAATACGTTTTAATCTGAATTCCCCACATGTCCTCAAAATCCTTTAAACGCTGCCGATCCTCTTTCGTCCGCCAATCGAGAAGAGATAGCACCGTGTACTCTTTGCGCGGATATTTCTTTTGAATCGACGATATAATGTTCAAAGCCGTTTTCCCTGTTGTGATTTCATCATCCACCAGGCAAATGGGCTTGTCATGATCGAACATTTCTTTAGGTGCATAACAAAGCTGGTCTGTCGCATGCGAATGCTCTTCTTCAAAATAAAGAGTCACTTCTTGATCAACAATCCGTTCTCGCGTGGAATGAATATAAGATGCATTCGTAAAGCAATCAAACACACCGTGACCGAGCGCTGTCGCTGTTTCCGCAAATCCGATGAACACAACCGGTTCGTTCAGTGCAAAGCTGAGCTCTTTTGCGACGGAATAAGCCGCTTCCACACGCTCCTTTGATCCATCTTTCAACGCTTCAATAAGCTGCTCTTTTTCAGCCAGCGTTTGACTCATTTCTTCTTCGTAATAAATCGATGCAAGCAACGCCGACGAAATAAAAGGGATGCATGGATGCAACGGAATGTGTTTTCCCAGTACTTTACTGACAAATAAAAAAGATCGCTTTTTATTAATTCTTGCCGCCATTTCATATAGTGATTCTACCGGGAGATTATATGGATTCGCTTCTATTCGTATATCTACTTCCAAAGAGCCATTAATGTTATGTGTATACTGGTTCGGATAATAAATCGATGAATGTGTGGTTTTCATGAAACACCCCGTATATATCTGACTTTACTAACGTTTTTTGTGCCCACTTTAAATGCGGCTTTATTTCATTCATTTTGTTTTGAAACTCACTTTTAAATACGCCCTTTTCACCGTTCGCTTGCCTTACAATACTTAATGCGTCCACATATTCTTCTTTCGTCACAACATGCAATGCTTGTACAGGTAAAAGATGTGTTGGGTGAATAATCGTTTTCCCGACTAATCCATTTGCTTTATCAAGCAGCGTTTCTTGAATTAACCCGTCGAAGTTTTTACGAATTAATTCTTTTCTCAGAAGAATCCCTTCCGAACCGAGCTGTTTGAAAAATGGTGTCTGACGTAGTTGTGGCTTCAAAATTCGGCTATTTGCCGAAAAATGCTCCCATACAGGACCCGATATGACAAACCCGTTTGGTTCCCGTCCGAATATATTCACGATATCAGTAATGAGTTCATTTATGAGCGAAATTTCATATACGGTTGTCTGACTATTTCTTCTGATCCCGTACAATCCGCACAAATCCGTAGCACCAATCCGAATGTTCAATATAAGGTCTTTATAAAGAGTGGCGGTTTCTTTTAACTGAAGCAATTCTTCTACACGCTTTTCCTTATAAAGGACTTCGGGCGACTCTAAAATAGGCATCCCGTATAAAATAGTCCCTGACTCTTCAATAATGGACTGCAGCGTAGAAAGAAAACCTTCTGCGTTTGCTGAAGAAAACTTCGGAAAGACGAAACCCGTCAACGATAATAATGAACGATGCAGACGAACCGCCAATTGAGCCATTTGATGTGCACTTCTTACTCGAATAAAAATAAGCGGCATTCTATCATCTGTCAAACGTCCTTCATTCAAAGCTTCGGAAATTATTTCCATATGCGAAACGAGCTGATCTTCTGCCCGTTCTACTTCCAGATCTCCAACAGCATCTTCCAAACAAATAACAACTGTCGAAAGCTCTTTAAATTTATTACTAATAATTAATTCAGCAATATCAACTCTTGTTGCTGGCATGTATAAAACCGGTCCGAGACCGTAAGCAAGCATGTGTTTCGGTGAATGCTTATGAATCATTTTTGGTTTTTGATAAAAAAATCCTTCTAACTGAAACGCTGGTAAATGATGAAAATACTTCAAATTCAACACCTTCTTACATCAACTTTTTCATTTTTGTAAAAAAGAAAGAAGGAGACGTCTCCTTCTTTCTTTTTTTATCAACTCTTCTTATTCAGCCCGTTTACGTTGGATCTATGAAAGGAAGCGTATGTATCCATAATACCTTGATTAATCTCTATTTCTTCTCTTAGCAAAAAAACCAATAAAAGGATTAAAACCTTTTATTGGTATGTTGAATTACACTTCCAAACCATAATTTTGGCAAAGCGACATGAGTCCGCCGGAAAAACCACTGCCTACTGCACTGAATTTCCAGTCGTTCCCGTGCTTGTACAATTCACAAAACACAACAGCTGTTTCAATTGAAAAATCTTCTCCTAAATCGAAGCGAAGTAATTCCTGTCCTGTTGCTTCATCCGCAAGTCGGACGAACGCATTCGACACTTGCCCAAAATTTTGACTGCGTAATTCCGCATCATGAATGGTAACTGCAATACCAATTCGCTGTACATAAGAAGGTATTGTAGAAAAGTCGACAACGAGCTGCTCATCATCCCCGTCACCTTCTCCTGTCCGGTTATCCCCTGTATGCACAACAGCTCCACTCGGATGTTGAAGGTTGTTATAAAAAATAAAATCATGGTCATTCTGACAGCGGTTGTTTGCGTCAACGAGAAATGCCGACGCATCAAGGTCAAATGCCTGACCTCCTGAATATTTATTCGTATCCCAGCCGAGACCGATGACCCCTTTAACGAGACCAGGGTTCGTTTTCGTTAAATCAATTTTTTGCCCTTTTGACAATTTAATCGACACAGTGAAATCACTCCCAAGTGTGTGGTATGCGTGATTAAGCTTGCAAGCCGTAATCGTTGACGAGTGATGCTAATCCGCCTTGGTATCCGCTTCCAATTGCACTGAATTTCCACTCGCCATTATGTCTGTACAACTCGCCTACAACGACTGCTGTTTCAATCGAGAAATCTTCTCCAAGGTCATAACGGATCAGTTCTTCCTTGCTGTCATCACTTACGATACGCACAAAGCTATTCGATACTTGTCCAAAGTTCTGGCTCCGCTCTTCCGCTTCATGAATCGTGATCGTGAACGCAATTTTTTCAATCGATTGCGGCACGTCAGAAAGATTGATTTTCACTTGCTCGTCGTCTCCATCGCCTTCGCCTGTCAAGTTATCACCTTTGTGAACAACAGAACCATTGCCGCCCTCAAGATTATTAAAGAAAACAAAGTCTTTTTCACTTTCACATTTACCGGCTGCATTTAAAAGAAATATAGATGAATCAAGGTCAAACGATTTACCGCCATCATACTTATTCGTATCCCAGCCAAGACCGACTGTAATTTTTGATAAACCAGGATTACTTTTCGTTAAATCGACTTTTTGACCTTTGCTCAATGAAATTGCCATGTAAAAAACCCTTCTTTCTGATTATTTATTTTGATTTAAGCAAATTTTTGAACGATTTCACTCAATCCTGCGTCTTGTGTTCCAGTACCAACTGCCGCAAATTTCCAATCCGCACCATTTCGATAAATTTCAGCAACAAGCAAGCTTGTTGAACCTGAATAATCTTCTGATAAACTGAATTTAAGCAACTCTTCTTTACTAGTAGAGTTCACGACACGAATAAAAGCATTTTTAACCATGCCAAAATCCTGTTTACGTGCTTTGCAATCATAAATATTTACAACGAATACAAGTTTATTAACAGAAGCCGGGATCTTTTTCAACTCGATTAAGATTTGTTCATCATCCCCGTCACCATCGCCTGTTAAGTTATCACCTGTATGTACAATACTTCCACAGCTGCTTTTTAAATTACCGAAGTAAATGAGATTTTCTTTACCTGCAAATTTGTCATTTTGAAGCATAATAACCGAAGCGTCAATATCAAAACTTGAACCACCGCCGCCGCTAAACATACCTCGTAATCCGCCCGCTTTTTTCTGTACGGGATCCCAACCAAGACCAACCATGATTTTTTCCAGTCCTGGATTGCCTTTTGTCAAATCAATTCTTTGCCCTTTCTGAAGGACAATAGCCAAATCAATCACTCCTTAACAGTTAGTAAACGGAAAATCTCCATCGTTATTTGGATGACTCTTTCCATCTTCTACAAGTCTTATCATACTACATCCATCTTATTAATTACAAAAAAAAAGCCATGCAAACATTAAAATTGATTGATATGACGGATTAGCCTCCATGCAAAAAAGACCACGACTTATTTTGATTGTCGCGGTCTTCTTATTCTATTACGTGCAGAAGTTATTTATTCCATTTCACATTTTCTTGCTTCTCTTCATTTACCGTCAGTTGAAACACATCCGGTCTTGAGTAGTGGCCCGTGACATCAAAGTCAAACTGGCTAAGTGCAATGTCCTGCAAATTTATATCTGCTATGATAATATCTTCACGTCCATAAACAGGTTCTGCTATATAATCACCAAGAGGGCCCACAATCGCGCTTCCACCTGTACACATTTCATCGGGAGACGAAGCGAGTTCATCGTAGCAGACGAGATCAGTCGGATACATATCTTTCGTCACATATTGATTGCATGATAGAACAAAACAGCGTCCTTCCGCAGCAATGTGACGAATCGTTGACTGCCATAGATCTCTCGAATCCGCTGTCGGTGCAATATAAATTTGCACACCTTTTGCATACATCGCTGCCCGTGCAAGCGGCATATAATGTTCCCAGCAAATGAGCGCACCCATTTTTCCATACGGTGTATCGAAAACAGGCAAAGTGCTTCCATCGCCTTCTCCCCAGACGATTCGCTCCGCAGCAGTTGGCTTCAGCTTCCGATGTTTTCCAAGCAATGTTCCGTCCGGTCCGAAAAATAAAACCGTGCAGTACAGTGTCCCTCCACTCGTTTCCTGGTCCCGTTCAATGACACCAATCATTAAGTAAACGCCCGCTTTTTGCGCTGCTTCACCAAGTCGATCAGTCGCTTTACCAGGGACCGGAATCGAATTTTCTAAATAGCGAAGCCAATCTTGCCTACCTTCAACGGAACGGCTGCCTATTTTCGTACCGAATGAAAGACCGCGTGGATAAGCGGGAATAAATGCTTCAGGGAATACGACAATTTTCGCGCCTTTTTCAGCAGCTTCTATCGTTAAATCAATCGCTTTTTGCGTTGACGCTTCCCCGTCCATAATGACAGATGCCGCCTGTACAACAGCTACTTTTACCTTCATACTACCGTTCTCTCTTCATTCAAAATGGCAGCCATTTCTTTTATAAATTCGGCATTTTCTTCGAGTGTACCGACTGACACGCGAATATAATCAGGCAGTCCCCAGATTGCCCCATACCGGACAATGATCCCTTTTGCGAGCAGCTTCTCATAAAACTCTTTCGCAGCGGGACCTATTTGAACGAGCACGAAATTGCTCATACTTTTACTATAACCGACGTTCATTTTCTCCAATGCTTCATACAATTGTATGCGCCCTTTTTCGTTCACTATTTGGGAGTTTCGTACATGCTCATCATCATTGATTGCGGCCGTTGCCGCTGCCTGTGCAAGAGCATTAACGTTAAACGGTTCTTTCACTTTTAAAATTCGCTGAATAATATCTGCTCGGGCTACACCAAAACCGACTCTTACACCGGCAAGCCCGTAAATTTTCGAAAACGTCTGTAAAGCAATAACCGGATAACCAGATGCGATGTATTCGATTCCATCTGTGTAATCATCGGCCGCGGCATAATGCGAGTATGCCCCGTCAAACACAACGAGTATATGATCAGGCAATTTATTTAAAAGCTGTTCGAACTGATTCTTCGGTAAATAGGTACCGGTTGGATTATTCGGTGAACAAAGATAAACGATTTTCGTCCGGTCCGTTACCGCATCTAAAATTACGTTAATATCATATTCAAAATCTAGTTCTAGTTTTGCAAGAACTACGTTTGCCCCCATTAAATGAGCACCAAAATCGTATTCACTAAAAGATGGAGACGGCACGATAATTTCATCGCCATTTTCAAGAAATGTTTCCGATAAGAGCGTGATCAGTTCGTCCGCTCCGTTTGTAATGATTAACTGGGACGCAGCGACATTCAGCTTGTCCGCAATGGACTGTTTTAAATGCACGGCGTCCGCATCCGGGTAGCGATTCAACGTTACAAGCTGCTGCATAATCGCTTCAACTGCTTTACTCGAAGGACCGAGCGGATTCTCATTCGATGCCATTTTAATAACACGGTCAAGTCCAAGTTCTTCTTGTACTTCCCATATTGGTTTCCCCGGTGAATATGGTTGAATCTTTTCCAGTACTTTACGTGATTGAATCATTTTCTCTAACATCCTTTCTTTATAAAAAACCGGAGATCGCATAGGATTAGCGGTTTCTTTTAATAGTAGAGCAGAAAAGTATAAAAGGAGCAGCCAGTTTACTATATATTCAGTCTACCGCTTTCAGTTACTATTTAAGTGGAAGATCGTTTCTGATCACCTGCAGATACTTTTATTTAATGGCATGATGCTCTTTTATGACGCGTAATGATTTCATTGCATAATCTTCCCCACCCTGTACAGGTAGGCCTGCTTCTATATTTTTTTTCGTATATAATAGATTTTCCTCTGTAATAATTTCACCCGGAATAAAAATCGGAATACCTGGCGGGTATACCATGATGAATTCAGCAATAATTCTTCCTGCTGACTCTTCAAATGGGATTGCTTCAGTTTGAGCATAAAAGGCATCACGCGGTGTTAATGCAAGTGCTGGAATTTCAGGCAAAAACACAGAAGCTTCTACATTAAAGTTCGCCTGATGTTTGAACTCAATCGAAAGTTCTTTTAATGCATAAACAATTTTTTGTAAGCCTTCTTCTGTATCACCTGGCGTGATAATACAAAGAATGTTATACAAGTCAGACATTTCAACCTCTATGTTAAATTCATCGCGGAGCCATTTTTCTACTTCATATCCGGTAATGCCTAGATTCTTCACTGAAATAACAAGTTTTGTGGGATCCATAGCAAATGTAGCGTCTGTTCCTAGAATTTCATGACCAACACAATAAAGATCGTCAATTTCATTAATTTGAGATCGCGTTTGTTCTGCTAGACGAATTGTATTTTCTAATAAAGCTCTTCCTTCGGTCGCTAAAAGTTTTCTAGCTGTATCCAAAGAAGCAAGCAAGATATAAGAAGTTGATGTAGTTGTGAGCATACTTAAAATCATTTGCACACGCTCTTTTGAAACAAGACTTCCTTGTATATTCAAAATCGAACTTTGCGTCATGGAGCCCCCTAGTTTGTGCACGCTTGTAGCAGCCATGTCAGCGCCGGCTTGCATAGCAGAAAGAGGCAGCTCATGATGAAAATGAATATGAACACCGTGTGCTTCGTCTACAAGTACCGGTATACCATAGGAATGAGTAATGTCTACAATCCTTTTTAAGTCTCCGACAATGCCGAAATACGTAGGATTAATAACAAGGACGGCTTTGGCATCAGGATGCTGTTCCAGTGCTCTTTTTACAGATTCCGGCGTAATTCCATGTGAAATCCCAAGATTGAGATCTACCTCCGGATGAATGAAAATAGGTGCGGCACCCGAGAATACAATGCCACTCATGATTGATTTATGCACATTACGCGGCACCAAAATTTTATCACCAGGCCCGCAAACTGACATCACCATTGTCATAATGACGCCGCTTGTACCCTGGACGGAAAAGAATGTGTGATCCGCGCCAAATGCTATTGCTGCTAATTCTTGAGCTTGTTTAATAATTCCTTTTGGGTGATGCAAATCATCCAGGGGAGCGATATTGATCAAATCAATCGAAAGTGCATTTTTACCGATGAATTTTCTAAAGTCAGGATCCATCCCACATCCCTTCTTATGACCTGGGATGTGAAATTGGATCGGGTTTTTGTTCGCGTGCTCTACAAGAGCGGTAAATAATGGCGTTTCAAGTTGAGAGCAACTCTCTCTTCGCTCTCCGGTTTCTACACTAGGCCGGTCAAAATCGTACGTTTTATTCATCTTTCAGATCTCGCACCCCTTTATATATACAGTCAAACAGCTCTTCAATATCGTTTTTTTCCACACAGGAGAAGGCGATCCTCACATCCGTGTCATTAATTGCAATAATTCCGACCCCATACTCCTCCAGCAAATGTACTCTAAGATTTTCTGCATTTACATGTTTCAGCTGCAAACACATAAAATACCCTGAATTGAACGGGTAATAGATCCAATAAGGTTCGTATTTCTTCTTATTCAGTACTTCTTTTACTTTATCTGCTCTATTCTTCATCAACTGAAATTTTTGCTGCTTTTCTTTTTCAAATTCAGTTGATTGTAATGACTTCAAAATGACCGTTTGAGATAAGTGAGAACTGCTTGAAATCGTTCCGCGTATAATTCCTTTAGTTTTTTGTTCCAGTGCATTTTGAATAATCTCACTTTCGGCCGCATATGTAATAAAGCCGACTCTCAGTCCCCAAACATAATTTTCTTTCGTTGCTCCATCTACTTTAATCGTGAGAATCTTCGGATGCAGTCCCGCCATTTTTCCGAAGATTGATTCTTTCTCACAGTCTTCATAAAATAAGCCAAAATAAGCGTCATCCAGAATAGCTACAATATTAATTCCCTCTTGAGCTGCTTCATGTAAAGCGGCAATAAGAGCCTTCATTTCTTTAACTGTTGGTGTATAGCCTGTCGGGTTATTTGGAAAATTCAATATAACAATGGCCTTGCCTGTCTCTTTTTGATTCAATAAACAGCTTCTAAAAGCTTCTATGTTAAGTTGTCTGCTTTTATTAAAAAACGGATACGTGACGATATGGGCATTTCGCCGAACATAAAAGATAGTTTGATAATTCCCCCAGTACTTATCTGGAAGAACCACAGTATCACCCGGATCGATGAATAAATCAGCAGCGATGCTCAATCCATGTGTGAGCGCATTTGTGACAATTGGCAATCCAAACGCTTTACCTCGCATAGATGGATTGTCTTTTAGTAGCTTTTTTTTCCACTCTTCTCTTAATTGTTTTTTTCCGGCAGGTGGCGCATAGGGATAAATATCTTTAGGCTCATATTTGGTAAACTGATCTTGTATGTGCTGAAAATGCATCGGTGTATGATCTTCCGTAGCAATACCGATCGTTGCATTAAACCGGTACGCTTTTTGATCAGCTTCCATACTTTGACTTAATATTCCTTTTGGAGTATACAGATTTTTTCCTAAATCTGATAACATTTCATACACAAATCTATTTTCCTGCTGAATTGATGTATTCAATTGTTCAGCCATTTTATTCATATCCATTCCTCCTAAAATCGAGACAAATGTTTTTGTATGTTATATTATAAAATAAATATTGTGAAATATTTCACAATATTTATCGTATTTACCGTTCCATTTCAATAGGCTAAGAAACTGAAATAATTTGTTTCTTCTTTCTATCATAATTTTTATTTCAAAAAAGGAACCAGCCAATTGTAAGGCAATATCCCAGTCCAATTGAAAACATTCAGGACTCTTTAATGGAATTCAACCTTTTAATGAAAAAAAGATAGGGCTGTCCCCGGGGTCAGTTATTCACTGACTTTTGGGACAGCCCTATCTTAGCTTTTATTTAGTACAATCGATTTTTAATCCAGAACCCTTGTGTCGCTGAAGCAAGTTCATTTTCAAAATAGTGCATAATCTGTTCCTTTGCCTCTTCTTCTGTATCGAATCGATTGAATTTCATGCGTTCTTTGGCAAATTGTTCACGATTTAAGTAATAAATATGATCCGTTTCAAACACATATTTTTGATCAACATCTTTTTTCAAACGAAACTTGATCTTCTTTTTCCCAACCATAATTTCCCATTGTCCACATATTTCAAATACGTCTTTCACATAACTAATTTCATTCAATGAATGTATCATCACTTAAATCACCCTTTATTGACTGTTTGTTTAAAATATATTACTTGATTCATTCGATTCTGTAAATAAAAAGAAGAAAATTATATATATTAAAATTAAGTAAAGAGGCCATTCCTTGCGAAAAATGATAAATCGCCGGCCATATATTATGTGGCCAGCGATTTATCATTTTATTGACAACAGCAAAGTGCTTCTGCAAATCTCGCTATTCCTTCATTTATAACACTCGTTTCTTCCCTTCCAAATGTAAAACGAATATAGCCTTTTTGTGAACCAAAGACACTGCCTGGCACGAATGAAACGCCACGTTTCATTGATTCTTCCAGAAGCTGATTTTCGTTGACTGATTTTTTCGGCCGACACCAGATGTGAATGCCGCCTTCTGGAATAAAATAATCCACCTCTTCTTTTAAATAGCGATCAAAACTTTTGACAATTTCATCTCGTCGTTCCTTTAATTCTTTGCGAATCATATCAACATGCTCATCAAATGACGATGATTTCAAAAATTCATTCGCAGCCCATTGCGGAAAAATACTGTGGCCAAAATCAACCTGTTGTTTTGCATCAGCAAGACGCTCGATGACGTTTTTCGGCCCGATTACCCAGCCAATTCGCAGTCCCGAGGCAACAATTTTTGATAAAGAACTAATGTAAAGCACATTTCCGTTTTCATCCATCGCCTTCAGCGTATTACTCACTTTGCCATTAAAAGATGTTAATGAATACGGATCATCTTCAATGATCGGAATACCAAGTTCGGTTGAGATTTCGAGAATTTTTTTTCGGCGTGTCATACTCATTTTCGCACCCGTCGGATTTTGATAGTCCGGATTTAAAAAGAGCATGCGGATGCGATGCTTTTTGTGGAGTGCGATAACATCGTCCGGGTTAATGCCATGCCGGTCCATAGGCAACAATAACGTATTTAATCCGGCAGATTGAAAAACCGGCAATGAATAGCAATAAGACGGATCTTCAATTGCAATCGTATCACCTGATTTAAGCAAGCATTGAATAATGAGATGAAGTGCCTGCTGTGCTCCGGATGTAATTAAGATCGACGACGGTGACGTGTGAATGTTTTTATATTTTTTCACATGCTCCGCAATCGTTTCCCGCAGTGACACATTTCCTTGTTGATGGTCGTAGCCTAGGTGACCGAGAAACGGGATTTCCGCCATCATCGTTTTAAATTGTTCACTCGGCAATAGACTAGGCGATAATTCACCACTTGACAAGTTAATCAGATGCCGATTCTGATTTTCGGTACGAATGCGTTGGACAAGCGGCAAATTCGGCAAAAAAGAGCCGTCTTCCATGTACCGGCCCCAGTTTGGAATACGCTTATGTGATATCCCCCATATATTGGTGCTGATGCGGGTACCGCTCCCTTTTTTCCGCTCGACAATGCCGAGCGACTGCAGTTCATCATACGCCGCGACGACTGTACTCCGGTTCACATCGATCTCTTTCGCCAGAAGACGTTCTGATGGCAGTACACTTTCCGGTGAAAACAGACCGGTGGAAATGCCTTGTTCAATATAATCGGCAATTTGCTTATACACTGCTTTTTTCGCAGTCCGATCCGGTCTCCATTCCATATGATCACCTTCTTTTATGAAATAGCCGTAACGATAAACCAAATTGTCCCAACTGTGAATACGACAAACATGATCAAATAAATAATCGATAAATTAACAGTATTACGCTTCGTTGATTCCCCGTATTTCGCCTCTTCCCGTCTCGTTACCAAAAATGTACCGAATAGTGAAGCAGCTAAAATAATTATTATTATGGCAATAGCTATACTCATTTTTTATCTTCCTTTCCTTTATTATAATCCATTCCATTAGCGTTCCTCTTTTCTAACAAGCCGGTCACTGACAAAAAGTGTGACAAATATGCTGCCCATGATAACGACAGCGAGTCTGGCTCCTTCGATCATAAAAACATCCCTTAGTTCATTATACCCGTTGCCGCTGAGCTTAAAAACAGCGGCATGAATGTAACAAGCTTCCACACCCTCACAGTATGAGATACAAGGAACACAAACAGTGGTACCACCATCCACTTAACCGCCATACCCTCATCCTTTATCATAGAAAAGATCGTCAAAAAAGGGCCATCCAATTTCTTGTTATTTTCCCCATCCAATTTTAAAAACCTTTCCCTTATCATAGCAGGAAAGGCTTTATCAATTATTACAAATTTCCGAACGGCGCTTCATAAAGACGACGCTAGTGGCCATTTTGCTCTATTTTGTAACCGTTTTATTAATGTTCTGTAAAGATCTAGTACATCGATTGAATTACATCAGAAACGAATGTTAAAATCAATGACGATATTCGATGCTAAATGAATAAGAGGATGATTATGAAAAAAATAGATTTCAACACGTTAATAGAAATTTTGACTGTATCAATAAAGCTTGGTTTGACGTCATTCGGTGGACCTGTTGCGCATTTAGGTTATTTTCATGCGGAGTATGTGCGAAAACGCAAATGGATGGATGAAAAAAGCTATGCTGATTTAGTGGCACTCTGTCAGTTTTTACCTGGACCTGCCAGCAGTCAGGTTGGGATTGGAATTGGAGTTATGCGCGGGGGTGTCATTGGCGGGATTATGGCATTTATCGGTTTTACCATGCCGTCAGTCGTTGCATTAATTATCTTTGCTCTCATATTGCAAGGGCTTAACATTAGGGATGCCGGATGGATTCACGGGTTAAAAATTGTCGCTGTTGCGGTCGTCGCTCACGCCATTCTTGGCATGGCGCAAAAATTAGCACCTGACCTTCAACGAAAAGCGATTGCGCTCGCTGCACTCACGATTACATTACTTTGGCAAACGGTGTTTACACAAGTTGGTATCATTATATTAGCTGGTGTCACCGGGTTTCTTCTATATAAGGAGTACGTGCCAGACAAATCCGTATCCTTCTCATTTCCTGTATCACGCCGATTCGGTACATTTTGTCTCGCTCTCTTTTTCGGACTGCTTATTGCACTTCCAATTTTGCGTGAAATAACATCAGTAAACTGGATTGCCATGTTTGATAGCTTTTACCGTGCCGGTGCACTCGTCTTTGGCGGAGGCCACGTCGTCTTGCCGCTTCTTGAGCGCGAATTTGTGCCAACTGGCTGGTTACATGCAGAAGAATTTCTAGTCGGTTACGGAGCAGCGCAGGCTGTGCCCGGTCCATTGTTTACCTTTGCAGCTTACATCGGTACAGTTGTAAACGGCTGGCAAGGCGGCTTACTGGCAACATTTGCGATTTTCTTGCCGGCATTCTTACTCATTGTCGGAACTCTTCCGTTCTGGAATGGGCTTCGTCACAACCCGAAAATTCAAGGGGCGCTTACAGGTGTCAATGCGGCTGTCGTCGGTATTTTGCTTTCAGCGTTTTACACACCTATATGGACAAGCTCGATTATGGAACCGATTGACTTCGCTTTTGCTGCGATCTTGTTCAGTATGCTCGCTTACTGGAAACTGCCGCCATGGATAGTTGTTGTAACAGGAGCTGTTGGTGGTATGCTTATTTTCTCTACATACTGACTAAAGAACCGTTCAGGGAACAGATCACATCTGTTCCTTTTTTCATTTGTTTTCCTTTCTTTTATTATGAAAATCAAGAAAAGGACGTACGAACAGCATTGCAATCAGCACACAAAACACCATCATTTCTGCTACATGCATGACGTAAAAAGGATTCGTTACATTTCGTATTGCATCCCTCATACTAAGGCCCATCATTTTATCTATACCGAACATAAAAAGAATTAAACAAGCTAGTATAAATATCGCAATGGTAAGGTTTTTCATTTCGATCACGCTCCATGACACATAGTGTGTCCTTTCCTTACCTGTTTAAACAACCAATAATGTATAGGACTAGAAATACTCGGACAGAATGGATGAAAAAAGAAAGAAAGGTAAGTTAATACGATGCTTTCATTCTTTAAACAAAAGAAAAACAGAAGCAATCCACAACAGCCAAAAGAAGAGATCTATGCACAGAAGTCTTCTGTCATGATCGACTTTTCTCTCTCCAAAAATCTGGAGGACATCAAACGAATCACTGGAAACAGCCCGGATATTGTCATTCGAAAAGTCAAAATCGGCTCTCTCGCAAAAATAGACGCAGCGGTTCTTTCAAAACTACAATAGTCAGCACAAGTTGGGAAAAAGAGAAAAAAGCCATTGCCTATAAAGTGATGCGTCAAAAAACGAAGGTCTCTGCGACCCTTACAAATGGAAAGCCAAAACTATCGATTTCAACGCGAGCAGAAGGAGATATTGCGGAAGTAAAAGTGCCAGTGGATCTGACGGATCCGCACGTCATTAAAAAGATTGAAAAGGAGCTTGAAAAAGAAATCAAGAGCGAAATCGAAAAAGCGGTCCAGCAAGCGCAAAAAGACAAATCGGACATTTTCGGGTTTGGCGAAGTCGTGCACCGTACCGACCCAAAAGCGTGGAAAAAGATTGAAAAGGAGTGGGATGACCGTACGTTTGCGGAATTAGACGTCGACGTAAAGGTTGAGGCGCTTATACGCCGCACGGGATTAGTCAACAACTCCCTTCATACAACGTTGAAAAAGGAAGGAGAGTGATCATATTATGGAAAAAGCGAAAATAAGTGCCTATCAGCTCTTCACACTCATTCTTTTATTTGACACTAGCAGCAGTGCCGTATTTTTCCCGATTGCCATAGACGCGAAACAGGACGCCTGGCTGGCGGTTCTCATCGCCATGGCCGGCGGTTTTTGCCTGTTTTTCATTTCTTATGGCCTTTACCGCTACTATCCGGATCTTCCGCCGACGGAATATGTGCAAAGATTATTAGGATCCGTTTTAGGAAAAATACTTGCCTTCTGTTATGTTCTCTATTTTGTGTATACAGCCGCAGACGTACTGCGCAATTTTGGGGAAATGCTGGTCACCACTGCTTACCCCGCAACCCCTTTATTTATCATCAATGCCTTATTCATTCTGGTGATTGTTTATACGGTTTATAAAGGAATTGAAGTCATCGCCCGAACCAGTGAAGTGTTGTTTGTCGGCATGTGCCTGCTTCTCGTGAGCGGTGTCCTTTTAATTATCGTTTCAGGCATTATTCATCTCGAAAACTTAAAACCGGTACTGGAAGAAGGACTTCCGCCGGTGATCAAAACCGTTTTCACAGACACATTGTACTTTCCATTTGGAGAAATCATCGTATTTGCGATGATTTTTCCTTATGTCAAGGAACGTGAAAAAGTGAAACGGACCGGATTATGGGCAATAGGCATGAGTGGCCTCTTATTGTCACTTTTCGCAGCGGGTAACATAAGTGTTCTCGGTGTTGATCTTGCCTTACATGCCCAATTTCCTTCCCTAGCTTCGATCCAGTCGATTGAAGTAGCTGGATTTTTGGAGCGTTTGGATATTTATTTTATCCTTTTTGTGATGATCGGCGGTTTTTTAAAGATAAGTATCTTTTTCTATGTGGCGGTGATGGGAGCGTCTCATTTATTTCAGGTGAAACATCCTTCCCGTCTTGCTTATCCGATGGGAATAGTCGTTTTACTTGTATCCATAGTCACTGCAAGCAATTATGCGGAATATGATCAACAATGGAGGGTGGTTGTAGGGCCATATATCGATCGCTCATTTCAAGTCATCATCCCTGTTCTCCTTCTCATCATTGCTTTTTTAAAAAACAGAAAGAAAGCAACCTAGAAAGGATAAGATCACTTTTATCGTTTATTCGTCATCATCATTTCAGGTGTTTACTTTTGATTAAAATTCGTGCTAAATGTTGAAGGCTATGTCATTATGCTAATGGACGTGACAACGAGGACAGAGGAAGAAAAAGAGAAAGAAAAGTTAATTAACGCTTTATCCATTCCTATATTAAAAGTATGGAGCAATACCATTGCATTGCCTTTAATCGGTGAATTCGATATAGTCTATTTTGATTTATTGATTTCTGCCGTGTTAGAAGAATGCAGCTCTAATCAGATTGAGTTTGTGTTACTCAACTGACTAAACACAGAGTATTTAAACATAAAATCAACTTATTTATTGTTCCTTTTCCTCATCTTGAGGATTATTTTCTGGGTCTAGCTTATCGTCTACTTCGCCATCGTCTATCCCATTATCTTGATCTTCTCCATCTGCACACCCAGCTGATCCAGTAACATGATCTTGCCTCCCTAATTTATAATTATTATAAACAGATATTGACTTTCGTATAAGAAGTGTTATTATTATACTATCAACTAAACGACAAAAAGAGATATCCAGTCGAAGTTGGGATATCTCTTTTACCTCAAAAGGAGGAGAAAACATGAGCATGAAAAAAATCTGCCCTCGCTGCCATACACAATTGAAAAAATTAAAGCACAGTACCATTTGTGGATGCGGAGTTAAACTGACGACTGTTGCACAAGCAAAAAAATAACTGTTATTCCTTACTCATTAAAATCTTTCTGGAAAATCAGTAATGATCGCTTCCACAGGAACACCGCTTCCCTTTACACGATTCCACTCTTTCACGTCGTTAATCGTATAGAGCCGGAGCAGCATCCCGCTATTAATCGCTTCCTTCCCGTATTCACTCAGTGCAAATGGTATTTGCGTATGCAGCGCGGTCAACCCAAGCTTTTTCGCAGCCCTTACGGCTTCACGCGGAATACGCCAAACGAGACCTGCCACTGCAATGTATGGATCAAGTTCAATCACACGGCCAACACTTTCCGAATTAAAGGATGAAATGATCACTCTTCCTCTCATATTATATATGTCAATCAACTCAAGAACTTTTTGCTCGATACCGTAATATGGCACTTTATTCGTTTTTAATTCAATATTAATTTGCATAGTATTTCCCGTCGCCCAGGTCAAAAATTCATCCAGCGTTAGGATTTTTTCGCCTGCAAACTTGGGATGAAACCAACTTCCTGCATCAAGCTCCGCAATTTCCGCGTATGTCATTCGCTCAATGGCTCCTTTTCCATTCGTCGTTCGGTTGACTGTTTCGTCGTGAATGATCACAATTTCACCGTCTTTTGTCATTTGCACATCAAGCTCAATGCCATCTGCATCTAAACGAACCGCCGCTTCAAATGCCGCCATCGTATTTTCCGGATGCGTGCCGCTTGCGCCCCGGTGAGCGAAAATAGCAGGTTTTTTATTCATGTATCCCCATCCCTTTCACATAAATGTCTATACGATCATCTTACGTGAAAAAAGAAAAGAAGTCACAATTGTGGCAGTTGATAAGAATGGCAGTACCGTTCTTGCGAAAAACAGAAATGGACAAATTAGAGAAGTGTATATGATAACAATATAAAAAAGAGATCTTGCAATGTATACCTGCAAGATCTTTTTCACTATATATTCTACATTCACACTCAAAAAATTATTTTTTTATTTCGATAAAAAGCACTTTTAAATAATTGCCTTCCGGAAACTCTTCGATCGTCCGAAAATCATCCGGCAGCGTATACTGCTCTAGAATAGAATAAGCTACTCCTTTTTCTTTGCAGGCATCTTTAATAAACCCTTTAAACCTTTTTAAATCAACGGTGCTGCTATTCGTCGATGCCACGATCACACCGTTATTTTTCGTTAAATCAATCGTTTCTTTCAGCAGTTTTATATAATCTTTTGCTGCGCTGAACGTACGCTTTTTCGTTTTCGCAAAACTTGGCGGATCAACAACGACCAGGTCAAATGTCCGCTCTTTCCGTGCCGCATACTTAAAATATTGAAACACATCATCGACGACAATTTCATGTTCACCAGCATTTAGATCATTTACTTCAAACTGCTCGATTGTTTTGGCACGGCTTCGGTTTGCTACATCGACACTCGTTGTCTTTTTTGCCCCGCCAAGAGCCGAGCAAACGGAAAATGCGCCTGTGTATGAAAACATATTGAGCATTTCTGCGTCTTTTGAATAGCGCTCGCGAATCGCTTTTCTTACATCGCGCTGATCAAGAAAGATCCCTGTCATAGCACCATCGTTTAAATCGACCGCAAAATTCACACCATTTTCTTTCACAATAATCGGAAATTCACCTCGTTCACCCGCAACAAAATCATTATCTTCTATATACTTTCCTTTTTGATCAAATCGCTTTTTCTCATAGATTCCTATATAGTCAACCTTCTCTTTCATCGCAGCGAGAAGATCCTCTCGGAATGAATAAATCCCGAGACTGTACCAGTGAATGACGTAAAAACCGGCATAATAATCAATAATTAGCCCGCCCACACCATCTCCTTCTCCATTAAAGACGCGAAATGCCGTCGTGTCCGGATCGTCGAACAAATGCTGGCGCTGCTTCAGTGCTGTTTCGATTTTTTTCGTAAAAAAAGCAGCGTCAATGTACTCTTCCGGCTCACGAGTAATCACCCATCCTACACCTTTATTTTGCACACCATAATAACCCGTGCCAATGTAGTTCTTCTTCTCATCGAGAATACGGATAATCATTCCTTCTTCTTTGAGTACTTTACTGTTTTCCACCGCGTCTTTTTCAATAAGCGGGTACCCTTTTCGGAGCTTCACCGCTGCTTTTTTGTTCACTTTCACATTTACAATTGTTTTCATCAGAGCCCCCATAAGCTTTTTTCTTTATCTTATCAAAGTTCACATAAAAACGGCATCTATTCTTCTTATGTTACAATGAGAAAAACAGTATTGAAGGGATTTAGTGAACGATGATGAAAATGATAGCGGGTTCCTTGCAATGGGCTGTATTTTTAATTGCTTCATCTATTGCCGCACCGGTTGCCATTGCGGCACTTTTTCATCTGAACGGTGCGGATACAGCCTCCTTTATTCAGCGTACGATGCTCGTTCTCGGTATCGCTGGTATTTTGCAAAGTCTGTTTGGCCACAAACTTCCTATTAATGAAGGACCTGCCGGATTATGGTGGGGCGTGTTTACCATTTACACGGGATTCGTTGGTGTATTATACACGACTGCAGATGCTACGCTGCAAGTACTGCAAAGCGGCATGCTTTATAGCGGTTTACTCTTTATTTTATTCGCGGCTACTGGTCTCATGAACCGATTGAAAGAGCTATTTACACCGACCATCACATTCGTTTATTTACTGCTGCTCGTTCTTCAGTTAAGCGGTACATTTATTAAAGGAATGATGGGGCTGCCTAATGAATCAGGCAAAGTCGACGGTCTCATTATTTTAGGATGCGCAATCACAATGGCCTTCACATTCTGGATAAGCGGTCACCGGATTGCTCTGTTGCGAAGATACTCTGTTTTGATTGCCGTTTTTGTAGGGTGGCTCGTATTTCTTCTTCTTCAAAAAGCAGAAGTGCCGGTTTTCAATGGGATAGCGGCTCTATCCATTCCGGATGTTTTCGTTTTTGGTCCGCCCGTCATAGAACCTGGTATGATGATCACATCATTTTTCATTACGCTTTTATTAATCGCCAATATGATGGCATCGATCCGTGTCATGGAAGGGACATTAAAAAGGGAGTTTCACGAAGAAGTGCCGAACCGAGTGAAGCAAGCCGGTATTTTCGCCGGAATCAATCATTTTATTGCCAGCGCTTTTTCAGCTGTCGGACCGGTACCTATTTCCGGAGCAGCCGGATTCGTGTCTGCAACGAAAACGCGCGCGTTGCTGCCGTTTATTTTTGGCTGCCTGATCGTCGTAATCGTCACCTTTTTCCCGGCTGCGATGCTGTTACTATCAGCACTGCCTGCTCCTGTTGCGTATGCCGTTACATTCGTTATTTTCACCGGCATGGTTCGCATGGCTTTTCACGAGCTTGCCAGTGCGAAAAACACAGAACAGTCACTTAAAGTCGCGGCAATTGGTTTAATGACCGGTGTCGGCTTCATGTTCCTGCCGCCCGACAGCGTTGCTGAACTACCCGCCGCAATCGCCGCTACACTTTCAAATGGACTTATCACCGGAACCGTCGTGGCGCTCATATATGAACAATGGCTAATCTGGCGTAAGCGTAATTCGAAGGTGAGTGGTCAGAAATGCGTTTGAGTTTAAAAAAGCGACCTTTGCATTCCATGCAAGGCCGCTTTTTTAAACTCAAACTGAATCGTACCTTCTTTTTGATCCTTCCAGACAAATATACGCATCAAACGAACTTTTTCCTTTACAACCTT
Source organism: Domibacillus aminovorans (assembly GCF_001643235.1). Lineage (GTDB taxonomy): Bacteria > Bacillota > Bacilli > Bacillales > Domibacillaceae > Domibacillus > Domibacillus aminovorans. The sequence continues at coordinate 44,563 of NZ_LQWY01000023.1, read as the reverse complement.
TCATTAAATTCGTCTTCCCGCTCTCAAGCAATTTCTTCCTGTTTACTGCAATGTATTTCCTTACTTAATTGGCACCCAGATCTCAGAATATGCATCAGGCTTGGTAGGATCAGGCTCTTTATATACTTCAATAGGTGCTATTGCAGCTGGTTCATATCGATTAGATGGGAACCATTCTGAATAAATTTGTTTCCATGCATTTATTAGAGCGATTGGGATAGGCCCTCGTACTTCAAAAACGACCCATTTAGAGGCCGGAAATTCAAAGGTCGATAATTCATCTAACACGTCACCGCTATATTCTGCAGCAATCCAGTAATCAATCGTGTTTTTCTCTTCATTAAAATTTTCAATAATACCTAATAGACCTTTAATTTGTCCACTGTTTAATTGGTACAATTGATTAGCTGTTCCACTTTTATGAACTCTATCCCAAAATGCTGGTACACCTGGAATTCCTATACCTTCTACACCACATGAAAATTCTCGTTTAACCCCTATTGCTTGAAATACATCTCTTTCAACAATGTGATATTTCATTGGTTTTGCTCCTTTCAGATTTATCTATATCGTTAGTCGGTTATAGGTTTGTAATTTTCCAATCCCTTTTGCTATTATGAAACCTTTTTTACACTATTTATCAAACTCCATCTTCCAGCTAAAATAATCATTATCTGCATTTTTCTCGTACTTTAACATTGCATCAAACTTATTCCCTTTTTTGCTTGTTAATCCCTTTACTTTCACAACTCCATTTTTCAACAGTGATTTCACCATCGTTTTCGTCGGTTTTTTCTTCATTGCAGTTAAAAACTTGTCATTTTTCCAAATAACAAACTTACAACCGCTTTTCCAATTGCTACAGCCAAACCCTTTTTGACCTTCAATTACGTCATGTCCACAAACAGGACATTTCCCCAGCACTTCATTTGTTTTGCGCTGCGTCACGACTTCTTTAATTGTTATTTCTTGTTCGCTTTTGATCGTCTGTACAGACTTCGTAGTAAAATCAAAAATTACCTGTAAAAATTCTTCTTTGCTAAATCTTCTTTTTTCGATATCAAACAAAGATTTTTCCAAGCGTCCTGTAAATTCTAAATCAAACAAATCTTTAATTGGAAACGTCTCAACCAGCATTCTGCCTAATTGTGTGCAAAACAGATTTTTATTTTCAGCAGTGATATATCCAACATCTTTTAACTTTTTAATCGTTTCGGCTCTTGTCGCTGGTGTTCCTATACTAAAGCCACTTAAAATCGTATTTATATTTTCTTCACTTTCCTCATTGCTATCGTAATTTTTACCACATGTCTCCATTACTCGCAGCAATGTTCTTTCCGTGTGCTGTTTTGGCGACTTTGTCACATGTGATGTAATTTCGTGATTGATCATATCAACATGATCATTGATCTGAACGAGCGGTAAAATCATATCTTTAGATTGAATTTTCTCTACTTTTTTCCACCCTTCTACAAGCTGTACCTTTCCTTTAGATACAAATAAACCTTTTAAATCTATGTTCTTCATTTTCGTTTCAATTCTTGTTTCTTCGTACTCTGCTACAGGCATAAACTGCATAATCAATCTGTTTTTTATGGCTGTATATACTTGCTCTTCATCTGTAGTCAGCTTTTTAGGTTTCAAATAAGTAGGAACAATAGCGCTATGACTTTCTACTTTTGAGTTATCAAATATCCTTTTAGACTTCACAAATTTGATTTCACTTTTATATGGCAGGTCTTCCGTTAACGTTTCTAATACCTTGGCTGTTTTACCAACGAGACTTTCTTCTAGAGCTACACTGGATGTTCGTGGATACGTAATGAACTTTTTTTCATACAAAGATTGAGCTACTTTTAATACTTTATCAGATGTCCAACCTTTATATTTGTTCGTAATATACCCTTGCAAATTAGAAAGGTTAAATAAATACGGTGGATACTCCTTTTTCTTCTGTACTTGCTTGTCACTCACAATGGCGGATTGATCTATTAATGCCTGTTGAATCGCTTCTAACGTTTCCTTACTTTTAAACTTCTCTTCTTTTCCTTCAACGTATGTTCCTTCATATTCTTGTTCATCTTTTGTTTTAAAAGTAGCTTGAAGCTTAAAATAATTTTCTGGAACAAAGTTCTCAATTTCTGTATCTCGGTCATAGATAATCTTTAACGTTGGTAACAATACTCGTCCAATATTTAAGGCCTTTCCCTTACCTTTTTGATATTTAAGGGTTGCCACTGATGTTAAGTTTATTCCAATTGCCCAATCCGCCCATTGACGGCTAACTCCCGCATCTTGTAGAGGCTTCAGTTCTGAATTCAGCTTCATATTTTCTAGCCCTTTCATAACCTCAGCCGGTGTCCATTCATTTAATAATAACCGGTAAACGTCTTTATCTGTTCCGAGGTTATAAATGATACTGTCCCCTATTAATTGACCTTCTCGATCATAGTCACAAGCAGAAATAATAGCGTCTACATCTCGCCTTTTCATCAACCTTTGAATAATTTTTAATTGCGTACTCGCGCCTCTGTCTGGCTTTTCTCTATTTCTTGGATCACCTTTTACTTTATATTTAAATGTTGACGGGATAAAAGGAAAGTTCTCCATTTTCCATGTGGACATTTTGTCATCATAATCTTTTGCATCGTATAGTTGAAGTAAATGGCCAAACGCCCATGTAACAATATAGCCGTTTCCTTCAAAATAACCGTCTTGTCGATTTTTTATTTTCAGTGCATCTGCAATATTCTTAGATACAGATGGCTTTTCTGCTAAAATTAATACAAGTCCCATTTACGAGGTTCACTCTCCTTTATTGTATATTTTTAAAGATATAAGCCTTATTCGACTTTTTTATAAACGTAAAATAACCTATATAAATCTGCATACAAGTAAAATAGTTATAAGCCCCAGAGCACTAATTATAGTTAAATGTATTACAATCGTTATAAGAGGAGATATTTAATGAAAGATTCTTTGTTTATTGTCAAAGATTTTAGATTTAGCATGGGAAATGTGATTAATAGTCGGTGCTTCCCCAACGCCATCAACCTAAAGGAATTAAGTACCCCCAAACGAGAAAAAAGAGGTTATATTACCATCTTACCAGTAATATAACCTCTTTTTTAATATCAAATTTCAAACTCCATTAATTCTTTAACATGTTTGACGTTTTTTTCTGAAGTTAATTTTTCAAGTAAGAGAAAAGCAACATCAAATCCAATAGCTGGATTCGCAGAAGTTATAAATTGAAGGTTATCATACGAACGTGTCCCTAAAAAAATTAGGACGGAACATCATGGCTCTTATATTATTTGAATCCAAGGACTGCAAAGCTCTTGCAAGTTTTTGTCACAAATTACAAAGTACCACTTTTAATTTTCTCATCCTTTATTATATTCGACTATTTGTTTTAATAAGTCGAACATAAATTTTGCAAATTATTTTTTGATTGGAAGTCCTTTCAAAAACGTTTTAATCATCATGTGAAAACTTTCATCAAGATTGAGCGGCAGACCGAATCCTCCTGTCTGCTCAATGGACGTGAAACCGTGAAGCATGCTGCGCAATCCCCGCACCATATGGAGAATTGTTTCTTCATCCAGTTTATATACAGCCAGCACTTGAACAACAATCTGCACGACTTTTTCCTGCGCTTCTCTTAAATCAGGTGCATGAAGGTCTGGTGCGCGAAACGTCGCTTCATACAAACCCGGGTGCTGACGTGCAAAGTAAACATACTCCAGGCTGAGCGCATACACCGCTTCATCGCCCGAGAGTCCGACAGCGGCTCCAATCATTTGTTCATATAATTTCCCACAGCCAAATACAGCCAGCCTCTGTTTCAACTCTGATAGACCGCCTATATGGTTATATAAAGAGGGGGGGCGAATTGATAATGCTCCGGCCAATTTTCCAATTGATAAGTCTTCATAACCATCCCGATCAATTATTTCAACTGCTTTTTGCAAAATGGTATCTACATCTATGCCTGCTCTTGGTGCCATTCCAATGTCCTCATTTCATCTTTTTTTCTGCATCCATTATTGCCCGTTCTATTGCTTTCTTGGGCTGCTCCAGCATCTCTCCATGACCAACTGCCAGAATGGAAGGCTGAAACGAATATAAATTCTTTGCGCTGTCAATCGCAGTTTGCTTATCCCATGTCGCAAGTGCCGGGAATGGGAAGAACGGTTTTACTGTACCGCTCACCGCCATGCCGCCTCTCGTCTGAAAAGCATCGCCAGCAATTAAACTGCGGTTCCGCCTGTCGATAAACGACATCGAACCTGGCGTATGTCCCGGAGAATAAATCGCTTCAAGTGATCCTATCCGGTCTCCTTCTTTCAACAGAATATCCGGCCGTGTCTTCATTTTTTTCGGAACGCCGCCCTTCACCGGCTTCTGTGCTTCCTCCGGATCTATCGATACGTCACCACCAAGCAGCCGTGCATCCCGCTCAGATATACAAACGGGCACATCCGGTAAAAATCCTTTTAACACGTCAACTGCTCCAATATGATCCTCATGCGCATGTGTCAACACGATATGTTTGATCGGCTTTTCAAGTTTTTTCACCATTTTCATAATGCCTTTCGCGCTGTAGGGTAGCGCCGCATCGACAAGTGTCAGCGATGTTTCTTCTTCAACAATATAACAGTTAACTGGAAAAAAACGCGGCATGAATGACAGCTGATAGAACGATCCGATTTTCGTAAGACGCATATTTCTTCCCCTTTCCTTCAATTAACTAATTTAATTATTATAATAACTAATAACATTAGTTATTACAACAAAAAAACAACCTCCATTGACTATAAAATCATTGGAGGCTCGTTTTATGTATGATTTACTCGGCTACTTTATAAAGTGAGTCTACGTTATAGCCTTTCGCTTTATAGTAGTCGAGAATACCGCAGTAAATCGCGTTTGACATGATCTTCATCGAATAATCCGACTTCATTTTGGCTGCATCTCCTGCATTGGAAATGAACCCAAGCTCCGCTAGTGCTGCTGGCATATTGTTTTCACGAAGCACAGAGAAGTCTCCTGGTTTTACTCCACGATCATTTAAATCCCATGCGGCCAACATACGTGCCTGAATTTTCGCTGCGAGCAATTTGCTGTCTGCCACATGCGGATTTCCTGCTGCATAATAATAGGTTTCCGTCCCGCTTGCACTGGCTGATGCAGAATTCACATGGATGCTGACGAAAATATTACCACCGTTGTTTTTGGCAAAAGTAGACCGGTCTTTCAATTTAATAAACGTGTCAGTAGAACGAGTCATTTTCACATTAAATGGCGTTTGTTTCAATAAGTCATTCACTTGAAGTCCCGTTTTCAGCACAACATCTTTTTCTTTCAGACCATTTCCAACCGCTCCTGAATCCGTGCCGCCATGACCCGGATCGAGAATAATCGTTTGACTTGAAAGCTGTGCATCACTGCCTTCTGTCACGGGAGGTGTCGTGACATCTGTTCCTGTACTGCTCAAATAAGAGGAGCTGATAAAACCAACAGTATTCCCTATTTTCACATAGGTCCATCCACCAACGGAATGAGCGCCGGCTACTTCTGTATTCGCAGCAATTTTCCCTAATGAGGCAAACGAAGTAGAAGGGCCTGAACGAACGTTTAAATTCCCTGCCGTTGACCAACGTTTGCTTGTAAAGTCACCGAATGATTTCAATCGAAATTCGGGATTAATGGCCCGTGCCAAAAAGACAGCGAAATCTGCCCGAGTGATCGTTTGATTCGAACCAAACGTTCCATCTGAAAGACCGCTTGCGATGCCTAAATCCATCAATGCTTTTTCAGCATTTGATGAATAGCCAAATGCCTTTGCCAGCATGATCGCCATTTCACCGCGTGTTACAGCTTTATATGGAAGAAATTTCTTGCCATCATAGCCTGACATAATTCCTTTTTCTACAACTGCTTGTACATAACCCGACGCAAAGCTGCTGGAGCCCAAATCCGTAAAGCCTGTTAGCCGCTGTGTTCCGTCCAGCTGAAGTGTACGCCCGATGAAAACAGCCGCTTCTGAACGAGTAATTGTTTTATTCGGCGTGAATGTTGTCGTCGATGTCCCACTCACAATTTTGCCTTCTACCAAGTAATTAACTTCCTTCAATGCCCGAGAAGGAACATCGATAAAACCAGCAGCTTGAACAGGTTTTATTCCAAAAAGAGTAACAATCATAAGAAATGACAGAGCAACAACCAAAAACCTTTTCACCTTTTTGCCTCCATTCACTAAATATTCCTCTTAATCTACTATTTAGTATATATGAACTTGCAAAAAGTGTTTATCATTTTTTAAAATATTTTGACATATTAGGAAAATAATAAGGCTTACTTCCCTTTTGAACGTCTGTCAAATGAAACCGAGTACACTTCACGTCGGAAATGCAGAACCGGGTCGTCCGTGCACGCAATCCCATTCGTCATAACGGTCGGATCAAATACGACATCATCTGCCTGATGTTCCAGTTTGTTCGTGATCGATAAATGTCCAAGCGTGATTTTTTTCCGTTCATCCGGCCACATAACCGTTGAATCATTAACGGAATCTCCTTTTTCACCTAGCCAGACGTTTAAACGAAAGCCAATTGGCCCTGTTGCCATCCTGTTTTCTAGCTCTTCATCTAAGTAATCAACCGGATGCATAACCGCTTCTTTTTTCGTCTTGATATTTACATTGTCGTCCGGTTCCCATTCATATTTAATCCCCTGCTGCTCCCCTTTTTCATTTATGAAATAAAACGCATGAATCGGAAAATAGCGGCTCGTTGAATAACTAATAAACGGCCGCAGTTTTTTCATAATGTGAAAAGCCGCTCTGCTTTCGGGATAGTTGATTAACATTTTTACGATATCACGAAGGCTCGATTTATCTCCAAGCGTGCGAAGCATCTCAACGAATACTTCCGGTGTTTTCGTAATAAAAACGGGCACCGTCGCACTAACAAGATTTGTCACGTTTCCATCTGGTAGCTGAAATTGAACAGACATTCCTTTTACTGGCGAAAGGATATCCACCATGTTCGGATTCGGTGAGCTATCAGAAAAACGAACGAGCGCCTTCACTTCTTTCTTTTGCAAATGAGCAGCTGTCGTGTACGGTGTCGCATTTCCATTCGGTGTAAAGATAGCTTGACAATACACACCTTTTGCATGTGCCCGCCGATACCCAGGAAACGTTCCTGCCATATTTTCAATTGAATCAACAGCCTGTTTCGCTAACTCAGGTTTATTTAATTTCATCTTTCTGCCTCCATTTTTATTAATTACTTACCACTTTTTAAAAATAAAAAGCCATCATAGATCCAGTTATGATCCATGATGGCTCCTTTCATTCAAACATCTTCCGTGAAAAAACTAAACCATCCTATTGTCCAAGTGCCCGTGCAAAGCCCATGGCCTGCTCCAGCGATGTGACGCAGCCTTTCAGCTGGTCAAATGAAACGATGATATTGTTAAACGAACTACTGCTAAGATCGAGCCCTTTCATGGATGTATCGGCGAAATTTGCCTGATTCATCTCACCACCGCTCAAATTCGATTTCTTCCAGCATTGGTATATTTGGCTTCTGGATTGCTACTTTTTTCTTCACGGCCATTTCCTCACCTCTTTCCGGAAATATTACCGGTTTTCAGTGCCGTTTACCATTCATATTGTTTATAATGATAAAGGCTCGATACAATGAAAAAGGTGATTACATGATAAGAACGGCTGCAATGACGATCGATCAGACGATTTTGCGCGATGTGCCGCTTGAGGAACTGCGCGGAGAACATATTCAATGGTACTGGGTGGATTTAAATGTACCGACAGACGAAGAAACAAACATATTAAACGACTTTTTTGCTTTTCACCCGCTGGCGATTGAAGACTGTCTTCATTTTATTCAGCGGCCGAAGCTTGATTATTACGACGACTATGATTTTATGATCATTCAATCCGTCAATCAAAAAACGCTGTCGCCGGAGGAGCTCGATATATTCTGGTGCGAGAATTTCATCGTGACATTTCACCGAAAACCGTCCGTTGAAGTTGATACCATTTGGGAACGGCTGCTTGAGCCGAAAAAAATAAAACATCCCGTTAATATTTTGTATCATCTCGTCGACAAAGTCGTCGATCATTTTTTCCCGAGTGTGTATCAAATCGAAGACAGCCTTATTCAATTAGAAGCGGAAGACGCAGACAATTACAAAACGAATGATTTATTTGACATTCGAAAAGAATTATTAAAGCTGCGCCGCATTATTTTTCCAATGCGTGAACTTTTGTATCGCGTGCTGAATTCAGACCGCGTACAAATATCCAAGAAAAACAAAGTATATTTTAAAGATATTTACGATCATTTGATTATGCTGACGGAGATTGTCGAATCGAACCGAGAGCTGACAAAAGATATGCGCGATAGTTATTTATCTGTCAATTCGAACCGGATGAACAACATTATGATGACGCTCACTGTCATTACGACGATTTTCATGCCGCTCACCTTTATCGCCGGCATATACGGGATGAATTTCACCCATATGCCTGAATTAACATGGCATTACGGCTACTTTATGGCGCTCGGTTTGATGGGCGGCATCGCGCTTTCGATGTTTGCGTTTTTTTGGCGAAAAGGATGGTTCAAACAGGATGATTAAGTTCTGACGGCGGTTGGTCATTAATCTTTCATCGATTTGAAATGCACCGTTTATAATTGCGTTTTTTGTTCATACTGTTGATAAACGGTATTAAAGGAGAACGCTATGAAGAAATTCTATTCTGTTTCAGCTTCATTTGCTCTAATGGTTTTGATTGCCGCCGGCTGCGGTACAAATGAAAGTGAGCAGCCTGTCAGAGATAATCAAACAGATACTATTGAAGAACATGCCCGAACTATGCCGAACAAACTAGACAACGTTGTTGGGACTTTAAAAGAACTGAAAGCGAGTATAGAGGATCCTGATAACGTGGGGGAAATTCAACAAGCCGGAAAAGTCTTGGAAGAACATTGGGATCTTGTTGAAAAAGAAATAGAAGAGCAATATCCGGACGATTATGAAAATATTGAGGAAAGCCTGTACCCACTCATCGCCGAAGCGAAAAAAGATGAACCTGATGTAGAAAAAATGAAGACATTAATTGATGATACAAACGGAAAATTAACAGAGTTTCTGGAAAAGGCTGAAAAGCCGAAAAGATCGCCGCAAAAATCATACTAATACGATTTAATTGCATCGAGTAATAAACAGACTAAATCCATTAAACGAGTTTAGTCTGTTTTATTATTTCCCGGGAAATAATAAAATTACTTGAAAGGACTGTACAATTTGTATACAGAATTTATGGAAGTGGAACAGCGCCCGTACCCATTACCTTCTTCACCATGGATTATGAAACAAACATGGACCAATATGCTGTTTGCCCACTGGCCAGTTTCTGCTGATCTTTTAAGAGCGCATATACCTGCGCAGCTTCAGATAGACATATGTGATGGTGCAGCATGGGTTAGTCTCATCCCCTTTCAAACCCATCATACAAGACTGCACGGCATGCCGAAGTTTCCGTTTTATCATTCTTATCTGGAATTAAATGTCCGGACATACGTCACTTATGAAGGGATTCCCGGCGTTTATTTTTTTAGTCTGGATGCCAATAAGTGGCCGATTGTCACCGGTGCAAAAATAGGAACTGCTCTTCCCTATAAACATGCCCGCATGAAGATGATGATAAAAGATCCGGTTGTGCACTACACAAGCCAGCGGCAGCACCCAGGCAGCCCAGATGAACTCTTTCAGGCAAGTTACCAACAATCATCGAGCATTTATGTACCGGACAAGGAAAGCCTTGAATACTGGCTTCTTGAACGTTATTGTTTCTGGACTTTAAAAGGAAATTCTCTTTATCGTGGCGATATCCACCATGACCGCTGGAGAATTACAAAAGCACAGGCTGACCTTTATCACAATACGATGGCTTCGTTCTTACCGCGGCATTCCTTTCAAAACGAACCTCTTCTACACTTTTCAAGTAATAAAAATGTGTTTACCTGGCCTTTGCAAAAGGTTCGATAAACACATTTTTTTATTTTTCTACATCAAAAACGATACCGTTCTGTCTGCGTGCTTCTTCCATAATTTGAATCACAATTTCACTTACGTTACGGAAATACTGGTATTTTTCTTGATCGTTTGATTCAATGATCTCGGCTATCACTTTTGCTTCATAGATCATGTCGTTCTCTTCTTCTGGTACAGCAAGCTGTTCTTTTTCACCTGTTCGGCGGTTTTTGAACTCGATACTTGTAATCGGTGCGATGTGATCAATGGCGATCGTGCCCTCTTCTCCGCCAATTTCACCAGGCAAATGCGAATCTGTAATTTTTGAATACATCGCTGTGCACGTATGATCCCCGTAATCGAGAACGACTGATCCGCTTCCATCTACACCCGTTGGCAACATCATCACGTGACAAGAGATATTCTTAGGTTTTCCGAACAATGATACAGCAAAACTAATCGGATAAACACCTAGGTCCACGAGTGCACCACCAGAAAATGCCGGTGAAAAAACATTCGGCTCTTCGCCTGCGAGCACGTTATCATAGCGGGATGAATACTTTATAAACTGGAAGAACGAATGGCGCACAGCCCCTACTTTTTCAATCGCTTCTTTCAACCGATCGTGGTTCGGTGTGTATAGATTACGGAATGCTTCAAACAAAAAGACACCGTTTTCATCAGCCACTTTAAATGCTTCTTCCAGCTCTTTTGTCGTCGAAAACATCGGTTTTTCACAAATAATATGCTTCTTATTTTTCATTAACAAAAGGGCTTGCTCAAAATGAAGAGAATTCGGTGACGCAATGTACACAACGTCAATCTCTTTATTAGCCGCTAACTCATTCAAGTCCGTAAACACGCGCGGCGCTCCAAGTTTGTCTGCTTTTTCTGCAGATCGGGAATACGCACCGGCAAACGTCAATTTTCCACTTTCCCTTACTGCATCCACAAATTGTTCTGTAATCCAACCTGTTCCAATTGTTGCTACATTCATGTTATATCCCTTCTTTCCTATCTTCTTTCATTAATCTACCATGTTTTGTTGATTGATTAAAGGGTTTCCATTTGAATATGTACATACGTTTTATTTGTGGCCTTGCAGCAATCCTTTTGAACGTGCTTCTTTTACCCAAGCCGGATATTCTTGCATCAGTAAATTGTACAATTCGTCATCCGGTATGGAGGACGGGTCTTCGATGCTGAAGAAATCGGCATTATCGATGAAGCGGCCGCTCATGTCATCTAATGCTTCTAGAAAACGAAAATCAGATGTGAAAAGGGAGTTGAACATCCCCTTTTTCTTTTTCAAAGATTTATTCGATTTGCCTATAGCCATGAATTGCCAAAACAATGGCTCATACGAAGCGCTTTGCAGCATACTTTTCGTTAATGATTCATCCATCGTTAAAATATTCGACAGGAAATGTCAATATTCCTATACTTTCTAGAGAATCCGTTTAAAAAGGTCCCTTTACAATAAAAAAGACTGCTCCCTCTATCTGTCGGAAACAGTTTTGTTCACTTTCATTATTTCATTTGTTAATACATTAATCTCTACCTGTACGCGATTGCTTTTATGTGATGTACATTTACATGAACATCTTGTTCTTTTACAGTCATCAAATCGAGAAAATTTGTTTCTTTATGGATAAGTTTTCCACTCATACTTTCTTTATCCCCGATATTGCATGTAATAAATGCACCTTGCATACTTTCGATTTGTTTATCAAGCGTTCGGGCGAATAGCTTAACTGGAGCATTCGGTTCTTGACGGATCGATTGACTAAATCCATAAGGATGTGAGGAAGCAGGGTAAGGAATAAGCCATTTTATATGTTGTAATGGAATAATCATTGTTTGATAAACAGGAGAGAAAAAGACAATATAATCATTCATCACATGTGTGATATGTCCGTGGACCGGCTGGTGGGCTGTAACATTTAATTCAACAAAGATCCCTTTCTCAGCTGCACGCAATATTTCTATTAAAGATAACTTATCAGCGAGTGGCGGCGCTGTGATAGCATCAAATTGTGTGAACGAATCGGCTTCTTCCTTTGATAACAGTCTTATCTCTCGAATATGAATTAATGGAATATAATAAAACTCATCTTGTTTACGCAAAACAAGAACATCGCTGCCAAAATCAATTAGTACACCCGACACTTCCTTCTTTCCTACAAGTTCTAGATGAATGAACTCTCCCACATACGTTTTGAGTAACTTCATCAACGACTCACCTCCCTATCCCTTTCATAAAACCACGTAATCCTAAAATAAGGAAAGAGAAAAACATAGCCTTCTATTACTTTATTCGTTCCCGATGCATCCGTTTTTCTTTTAACTTCATGTAATCCTTTTGCGCCTGTTTCATCAGTGAGAAATTTTGAGATTTTTCCGCCTGCTTCATCAGTGAATAATATTGTGTTTCGAGCATTTTTTCTTTTTCTTCCTGTGTCCAAACAGGCTGTATGAAATCTTGTTTTTCTTCTGCCACCTGTACAGTTGTTTGTATAACGCTTTGTTTTTCTTCTGCTTGCAGTCTTCCGTCTTTTTTGCTGTATTTTAATTTTTTGTTCTTTCGGTATGTTTGAGATTGAAGATCTTTTAAACGAGAAAAAGTCCCTGAATCATAACGAATGTTTTTCTTACTTTTAGTTGTTTGTATAACGCTTTGTTTTTCTTCTGCTTGCAGTCTTCCGTCTTTTTTGCTGTATTTTAATTTTTTGTTCTTTCGGTATGTTTGAGATTGGAGATCTTTTAAACGAGAAAAAGTCCCTGAATCATAACGGATGTTTTTCTTACGGGTAACTAGGTTTGATCGAAGTTTTCGATCGTACAGGGTGGAGTCAATCTCCTCGATTTCCTTTTCTCTAAATGGAGATTTATCTACACGATTTTTTCGCAAAGAAGAATCAGCAGTAAATGAATTCATTTCTCTTGCTTTTCCCTCGCTTGTTTCGAAAGATGAATTCACCAGCTCTACTTGATCATCATCTAACTCCTCTTTTTGTTCGACTTCATCATTATGCTGAAGTGCGTCTAAGCGATCTGTTGCTTCTGTCTCGTTAGCAGCAGATGTTTCATGTGAATGACTTATTGCGTCCAACTGGCTATTTGTAGATGCTTCATTTTCATTTGAATGATCTGTCGCTTCTGTTTCGCTATTTGTAGACGTCCCATTTTCAATTGAATTGTTCGTTGCGTTGGAATCACCTTCTTCATAAAATCCCGAAAAAATAGTGGATATATATGAATTTTGCATAATAACCTTTTCTTCACCACTAATTAAAATAAGATGGTCATCAAAGACCTTGCTAAGAAAACCGGTCAGCACTTGATCATTGTAGCAGTTAATTGTGACCCATCTTTGTTTGCATTGTTCTAAAATTTCCTGTAACTTCTCGGCCTGTAAATAATCATGATTTATTTTGTTCGTTTGATTATCTTTTGTGTTTTTTGAAACGGATTTAATTTGGTTAAGATGATGATAAAAGTGCTCTTCTTTCTCGTTCTGCAAAATAATATAATCCTCTTTAACGTCAACCAAACTTCCTTTAATTAAGATTCCATCGTTTGAAAAAATACCGATTGAATACCCGATAAGCGCTTTAAGTGTCTCTGAAAAATAAGGGCTTGACATGACTAACCCCCTCACAGGTTTTATCCCTTTTTTTTAAAAATTGAGAAAAGCCACTTTAAACGAATTTGAAACAATTCCTTGTCTCTCACCCTAATTCAAAAGTGGCGATGCTGGTCACACTGTCTGTCTCTGACGATAATTACTCGCTTTTATTTTTCCTTTTTTCATCTTTATTTTTACTCTCTTTTTTTTCTTCGTTTTCTTTTTTATCTTCTTCTTCACAATCTTCAACTTTCAGATCATAACTAATATTGCGAATATGAAACATGGCAATGCGAATGACTTCTTCGTTCGCAACCACTGTAATATACTCATCTTGCACATCATCCAGCACGCCTTCATACTTCTCGTGACCGCCACGATTAACTGTAACCCAGTGATATTTTAAATCGCACAGTACATCTTTAAAACAATTGCTCCGGATATACTCGAAATCTTCAGGTGCATAGAGGTTGAAATTGAGACCCTTTTTCAAGTTATTCGTTAAACTTTTGACGTGGTGGCCTTTATAATAAAGAACACCGTCTTCTTTAGTGAGTAGCACAAAGTAATCTTCCTCTACTGCCAGCAATTGTCCAACTCTGGAATCATGACCGCCGCGGTTTACCTTTACAGCTTTGCCAACTAAAGAACATAGTATTTCTTTATCCATTCATCCTTCTCCTCCTGTTTAGAAAGTCTCTGTAATTATATGCGGGAAGCAAGATGTTGTACTGCTTCATTCGCCCAGTTGGAGATATTGTCCAAATAAAAAAACCAGGAACCCGTAAAACAAGTTCCTGATTGAACGTCAATTATAGAGCTAGTATACCTTGCTGAAGTCAAATAACGACCGGCTTTCTAGTAGTTACTTCCTCAAATGATTTAATTCATTTGTACTTATCGTATATCCATCGTCACATTTGAAGACTCTGTCGTTTTATCCGCTTCTTAACTCCACACCCATTTCCATATTTCTTTCGGTGTGGCGTTTTTCCCGTACATGAGAATGCCGATTTTGAATACTTTTCCGGCGAGTTTCATGAACAGCCAAATGCTGATGACAAGAATGGCGAGTGAAATGATAATCTTCGTCCACGGCCATTCCTTAACTAGCGAGAAGCGGATCAACAGTACACCCGGCGATGTAAATGGAATGTATGAACCAATTTGCGCGATCACCAGTGGATATGGTTACTTGTTCTCTTAATGAATGCTCGATTTCTTCCACAAATATCCCTTTTCCTTGCGACGTGCGGCTAAACCTAGGTGTTCAAGACCTGATATGTTCGCCGTGTTATCATCACGCTCATGTCTAAATCTTTCGTTTGTTGTTCTTTTATCATTCATCTCAAAGGGGATGACGTTTTTCCTCCACTTCCACGCGCGTCGGCATACCGCCTTGTGCACCAAACTTTGTAACAGATAGCGATGCTGCTCGATTAGCGAATTGAAGGCTTTCTTTAAGTTCTTTTCCTTCTGCTAACGCCACCGCAAATGCTGCATTAAATGTATCACCAGCTCCCGTCGTATCAACAGGTTCAACTAGATATGAAGGCACGACTACTTCTTTCTCCCCGTCAAAATAACGGACACCATTTTCTCCCTCTGTAACAAACACCTTATTAGGATAATTATGTATATTGGTAAAAAACGCTGCTGCTTCTATTTCATTTGGTGTAATATAGGTCGCTTTCTCAATCACATTCTTTGAAATCGGACGTGCTGGTGCCGGGTTTAATAAAAGCGGTACATCGTTTATCGCGCATAGCTCACTTACATACTCAACGGTTTCTTCTGGAATCTCTTGCTGAACAAGCACAATATTTGATTGACGAATGACATGAATCGCTCGGTCTACAAAAGCCGGTGTGACAAAATTATTCGCTCCTTTCACGACAATAATACTGTTGTCTCCGTTTGCTAGCGTAATGTGTGCTGTTCCCGTTTCCACTTGTGTAACGGCTTCTACATAGTCCGTATGAACACGATTGTTTTTAAAGTTCTCCAATATCGTTTCTCCAAACGCATCCATACCGATACATCCCACCATGTATACGTCCGCGCCAAGCCTAGCGGCAGCTACTGCCTGATTCGCTCCTTTTCCACCGGGCACCGTTTTAAATGACTCGCCAAGTATCGTCTCTCCTTTATTCGGACGTTTTGTCGCTGTTACGACTAGATCCATAGATGAACTGCCGATTACTGTAATCTTCACCATTCTCCTCAACCTCTCTCATCATCTCCCGTACGACAATTACGACGAGTACTTAATATTCATTCCCATTTTCTACGCTTCTTTTCTTTTAGTTTATCATTTTTCAATTATTCCGAAACCTTTTCCATTTTCGCGCGTACTAACACTTGAATATAAAGGAGGATGACAAAATGAACAATCACGAAATTGATTATGAACTTTTTGGCGATGATATGCAGTTTGTTCAGGTAGAGCTCGATCCGAAAGAAACGGTTATCGCTGAAGCAGGCAGCTTAATGATGATGGATGACGGCATTAAACTGGAGACGGTCTTCGGAGACGGATCATCGAGGGGGAGCGGCGGATTGATGGGCAAGCTTTTAGGTGCTGGTAAACGGGTGCTGACGGGAGAAAGTTTATTTATGACGACGTTTACGAATGAAGCTCACGGGAAAAAACATGTCTCATTTGCTTCTCCTTACCCTGGAAAAATTATTCCAATGGATTTAAGTGAAATGAACGGGAAAATTATTTGTCAAAAAGATGCATTTTTAGCCGCAGCAAAAGGCGTTTCTGTTGGCATTGAATTGCAGCGTAAACTCGGTACTGGCTTTTTTGGCGGTGAAGGTTTCATCATGCAAAAATTAGAAGGCGATGGTATGGCATTCGTCCATGCCGGTGGAACAATCTATAAAAAGACGCTTGCGCCAGGCGAATTGATCCGCATCGATACAGGCTGTCTTGTCGCGATGACAGGCGATGTTGATTACAATATTGAATTAGTTGGCGGAGTCAAAACAGCATTATTTGGGGGAGAAGGTCTATTTTTAGCAACATTACGCGGACCCGGAACCGTTTGGGTGCAGTCCCTTCCATTTAGCCGACTCGCCAGCCGTGTTTTTGCTGCAATGCCGCAAAATGGCGGCTCAAAAGGAGAAAGCGGACTTGGAAGTATGTTTGACTTTCTCGGCGGTGACAGAGACTAAATTTTCTTATTAAAATGAGCGTTACTCAGCTTTTAGCTGCTTTATTCAGTTTCGGAGCACTTTACTCGGTTTGAAACACCGTTATCTATTTTTAGTTAGAAGGCTATTGCAATCTAATAATCGACGTCCTATAATAAAATTGTGAATTAATTCACATGCATGTGCCGACTTACTTTTTAAAAATAGGGGAGTGTTTTGAATGATTGATATTAAAGGCAATAAAGTCGTCCTTATCGGTACAGGTGCAGTTGGTTCAAGCTATGCATTTTCTATGCTGAACCAAGGTGTATGCGATGAGCTTGTATTAATTGATTTAAATAAACAAAAATCAATAGGCGATGTAATGGACTTAAATCACGGTGTCCTTTATGCTCCGACTACAACAAAAGTAAGGTTTGGTAAATATACAGATTGCGCTGACGCAGCACTCGTCGTCATTTGTGCCGGTGCGAATCAAAAGCCGGGTGAAACACGTCTTGAGCTCGTCGAAAAAAATATGGTGATCTTTAAAAACATTGTTGGGCAAGTAATGGATTCCGGCTTTGATGGCATTTTCCTCATCGCAACTAATCCGGTTGACATCTTAACATACGCAACATGGAAATTTTCCGGTCTACCGAAAGAACGTGTAATCGGTTCAGGTACTATTCTCGATACTGCCCGCTTCCGTTATTTGCTTGGCGATTACTTCGGTGTTTCTCCAACAAGTGTCCATGCATCTATTATCGGTGAACACGGCGATACAGAAGTAGCAGTCTGGAGCAGCGCAAATATTTCTGGTATTCCATTGAAGGATTATGCAGCTCATGACCATACTGAAAATCTAGAAGACAAAATGATTGAAATCGCCGTCCAAGTTCGTGATGCAGCGTACAAAATCATTGAAGCAAAAGGCTCTACGTATTACGGGATCGCGATGGGCTTAACACGTATTTCTCGGGCAATCTTGCAAAATCAAGATGTAATTCTAACCGTTTCTGCTCTATTAGAAGGCGAATTCGGTCATGAAAATATCTACATCGGTGTTCCCGCTGTTGTAAACCGTCAAGGTGTGCGTGAAGTCGTCGAAATCCCGTTAAGCGAACGTGAAAAAGAATTATTCGATATTAGTGTAAATACATTGAAAAAAATACAAGAACCATTCTGGATTTGAACAAAAAGAAACGATCTCACAAAGCTGCGAGATCGTTTTTTTATAAAATGTCATACACTCGTCCGACCTGTCCATCCTGCAATCGTACTTTAATTCCGTGCGGATGAAAACTTGAATTTGTTAAAATATCTTTCACAATGCCACGTGTTTTTGTACCAGTGCGTTGATCCTTTTTCAATATAATGTTTACTTCAATCCCCGGTTTAATGTCGCTTCTATTTTGTCCATTCATGTTCATTCCTCTTTTCTATGTTGGAACGCTTACCTTCTCACTTTTCACTGATAGTATATTAATTCAAATGCCCTTCTCTTATTTTAAAATAAAAAAAACAAAATAGAAAGGAAGCAAAACGATTACTTCATTCTGAATTATATATTAATACTATCTTGACGCCTCTTTTTTCCGTTGTTATGATAGGTCTATTCTATTAAATATGTATTTTATATACTTGTTTATATAAAGCCTAGTAAAGTCATCTGCAAATAGGAGGTTGTTTTGTTGCACCGAGTCATTTTCGCACTCTTTTTATTTTTTGTCCTGCTCATTGTAAAATCACCGATGTTTCGTGGCAACCGTATTGATGCATCATATGGTGCGATGGTTATGGCAATTGGTATTTTTCTTATCGGTGTCGCACCGCAATTTGACATTCCATTTGTTATTCCAGCTTATCTTGTTGATTTTTCACTTTTTTTCATCTGGTTATTCCTTATCTTGTCATTTATGAGAGCTGCGTTTAAAGGCGTATTCCGAAAACGATATTTAACGCACCCGGTTCAAAGCTTTGCAGTCGGTACATGGGTTGCCGCTACATCTATTTTATGTCTCGTCCTGTATCATCAATATTCTTTTTTCAAAAATAGTATTTTCATAGTAGCCTTATTAAATACTGGACTATGGGTTTTTTACTTATTTTTATGCATCAAAAGCTATAAAGTGATTTTTTCAGCAAAATACTATGAGCGTGTAAACGGCATCATTTTTCTATCGACTGTCAGCACTCAGTCGCTCATTATCGTCTTTAATACCTTATTTGATCATCCTATTTTACATCATATAAGCCAAGCTGCGGTTTTTGTCGGTCTTACACTATATTTTATCAATTTTGCTTTAATGATGATTCGCTTGAGGTCTTTCCAGCAGCATCAACTATTAGATGAGTGGAAAAACACAAATTGCATCGTTCATGGTGCAATGTCCATTACTGGTATAGCATCGATTACGTCCGGTACAATCCCAACCAACATCACCTTTCTTATGTGGATCTGGGCCGCTGCTCTCTTTGTTATCATCGAAGGCATCGAGCTTTGGCGATTGGCTGCACGTTTAAATGAATACACGCTTAATGAGGCAATTGGCCGTTACCATGTTTCCCAATGGGCTCGTAACTTCACGTTCGGAACTTTTTATGTCTTTACACTGAATATCGACTTATCTGGATATCACTCGGTCCTTTTGCACATTCAACATATCGTCATTGAATCTGGTGTACCGGTGCTGATCAGTCTCCTCTTGATTGAAACGTTTCTCTTTTTCAAAGATGCACTGCCTTGGCAAGAAAGTCGGCAGCATGTTATTCAAAAAAGACGTGCTTCATAATTCTTATTGTGCTTATTATTTTATAACCCAACCATTAAAATGCATAAAACAAAAATGGATCATTTTACATTTTCATTTCCGCACTCATTTACTATCGATTCACGTGAAATTTCGAGTCGTTTTCGGTACAATGAAAGAAGAATGGAGAGTGAATGATTGAAAAGGTTATTCCAACTTATATTGTTGCTAGTAGTTGTTTATAATACACGGCCGCTCTGGGACGAATTCGTAGAGCCTTATGTTGATTTATCGTTTATGGATGTGATCGGTGAGCAAGTAGAAACCGTTCGGGAAAGTCCCATTGTAATTGATGCAATCGATACAGTGACGAGCAAAGTTGAAAGCTGGGTTGGGGTTGGAGCCGAATCTGTTGTACAAGTTGAAAAACCAGCGCTTACGACACCAGATTCACAGACATTTTCTATCTACAATATACAGATTGGAGATGCACGAGCGGACGTTGAGCAAGAAATCGGCACGCCGAAACGTCATTCACAAAATGAATACGGCATAGACTGGTATGCATATCACGAAAATTATCAAAACTTTTTGATGGTATCCTACGATGAAAATGATCAGGTAAACGGTCTCTACACGAGCCATGATTTAATTTCATCTACTGTTGGTATTGCATTGGACACGCCAAAGAAAACCGTTCGAGCGAAATTAGGTGAACCGATGGATAAGCTGCGTAAAGGATTAACGTATTATATTTTGAATGAAACGGACGAGCATGATTACTTCCAGCTTGATGATAATTACGTGACCGTTTTTTATGACGTTCACGAAAACAACACGGTGACCGCCATTCAAATTATTGATAAAGATCTGGAAACGGCGAAAGGTTCAATGTATGCAGATGAAAGTGCTTCTTTAAAAGAAGGGCTTGAATATCAACTGTTCGATGTGACGAATGCTGCGCGTGTTACGCACGGATTACCAGTATTAACATGGGATGATCACGTAAGAGAGACGGCTCGTGATCACAGTCTTGATATGGCGGAGAATAACTATTTTGACCATACGAATTTAAAGGGCGAATCGCCTTTTGACAGGATGGAAGACGATGGGATTCACTTTATGGCAGCTGGAGAAAATTTGGCTTATGGACAGTACAGCAGTGTTTTTGCTCATGAAGGATTAATGAATTCAGCCGGTCATCGGAAAAATATTTTAAGTGACGATTTTGGCTATTTAGGTGTCGGTGTGGCGTTCAATGAAGAGTCACAACCGTACTATACAGAGAATTTTTTCGATAATTGAACTCTCACTGCTTTGTGCAGTGGGAGTTTTATGAATGATTACGGGCTATTTTATGTGCGAATCCGGTCTGTTGTGTGCGTTCTTATCGGTCATATTGGTCAGCAGCCTTTCCCATAATACACACACCAAAAAGGCAATCTCAGAGGAGATTGCCTTTTTACGAAGTCTATATGATTATGCTTTTTGTACGTTAGTTGCTTGTGGTCCACGTTGGCCTTGTTCAACTTCAAACGTAACTTCTTGACCTTCGTCTAAAGATTTGTAGCCTTCGCCTTGAATAGCTGAGAAGTGAACGAATACATCGTCTCCAGCTTCGCGCTCGATGAAACCGAAACCTTTTTCTGCGTTAAACCATTTTACTTTACCTTGTTCCATGTTATGTTGCCTCCCGATGTGCGATGTGCACAATATAATACTATTCCTGCTCAAAGCAATATCAAGACAATAAGCTTTACAGCACTTGTACTTCTCGAACAAAAATAATTCTTCTTTAGAATATCACCTTTAAAGAAAATAAGCAAGTCATTACAAGTGATTTTTTCATTTTGACGCTGTCGTTTCGCCCCGTTACATTGATGCCATAAACATAAGGCACATTCATCATCAAACAGTTACTGTTTTAATGCTTGCATTAAATTGCCTGCAATATCAAGGTCGTTAAAACTCAGTCCGAGTTGAATCGATGTCATCGCCACTTCCGGTCGAATACCCGACAATGTCGTTTTTACACCGACTAATTTCAGCGCATCAATCAAGTGAAAAATTTGCAGTGCAACCATTGTGTCGACAATCGCCACACCGGACAAGTCAATAAATAAATGATTAATTTGTTTTTCTACACATTGACTGATGGCTTGTTCCAGCAAGTGTTTCGCTCGTTCCGTATCGACAGATCCTATTATAGGCAGCAGCCCTTTTTGATTTTGCAGTGCGATGACCGGTGTACTCAATTCACGAATGACTTCCTGCTGGCTGCGAAGTTGTATTTGTGAAAATTTATGATTTTCTTTTACGAAGCGTTTCATCACTTTTCCAAACGCTTTAATGATCATCCGTGTCCAGCGGTTCGCTTCTTCATGTGAGTAGATTCCTTCGTTTCGCTGCACAAATTCATCTATGTAATTGAGATATTGTTCCTGCACATTTAAAAACTCGCTGAGAATAATATAATTTGGTGTATCCAAATGCCCAGAATCTTTTGCAATTTGAATGATCCAATCGTTAAAATCTTCAAAAAATTCCTGTTCTTCTTTAATAAATACTTCACATAAATGCTCGTGGAAAGCAAAGTTTTGCCGTTTTAATTTCTGGATAGCAACCGGGTCCGTCGAAGCGTATATGCCGGTCACTTTTGATTGATCAAGAGACGCGTACCACTCTTCCGTTAAGTCCCATGCCCGCTCGAGTAAAAATTGGTGCAATGCTGGATTTCTATGCATCTGTTCACAACTCCTGCGTTCAAATTCACCATACTTCTTCATTGTATCGAAATGCAGATGCCGTGTCGATTTTAATGATATATAAAAGAGCTGCCTCAACAACTGAGACAGCTCTTCCATCAAAAACGTAATGTACAGCTTCTTTTGCTGTTTTAATACTGGCATCAATACTTTATTGATGTGTAATGTATCAAAATATGATGGTTATTTAAACTTATTGTTAAACACCAACTGCAGCATTCGTTTTATTATAAAATTCAATAAAGTTTTTAACAACTGAATCTAAGAATTCAACTGTACCATTATCAGTTAGTTCACCAGCTTCATTAATTTTTTCGTGAACGGAACCAATATATACTTCATTACCTGGCAATAAAACAGGTGCTAAAGCCGGGTTTGATAAAATTTCTCTTAAGTGGATTTGCGCACGAACACTTCCTAGTACACCCATAGAAGAACCTATGATGAATGCAGGCTTGTCTTTAACTGTGAAATCGCCGCCACGTGATAACCAGTCGATTGCATTTTTCATTGTACCTGGAATAGAGAAGTTATATTCAGGCACTGCAAATAATACGGCATCTGAATCCTTCACATCAGCTTTAAATTTTTGTACGTTTGCTGGTGGGTTGTTTTCTATATCAATTGAAAAACTTTCAACGTCATTAATAAATACAGGTGTAATGTCTAATTGATCTGCATAACGCTTTTTCATATGTTCAACTATTTTTAAGTTGAATGAAGTTGAACTTGTACTACCGATAATTGCTTTAACTTTAATTGTCATAATGGTAAAACCCCTTTACATATAATTAATAACTTATTGCGTAACCTAGTTTATCCTGACTTTTTCTAAGCAATACACGTGATAAATCATACATTTACCACAGCCATTTCTTTAACTATTTTTAATAACAAGTGTATTGTACCATATAAATAGTTGTTATAACAACTATTTGAATTAAAAGTAATTCATTTCACATTTTGGCGAATTTTCAATAAAATTCGGTTCACTTCCTGCAACTCTTTATCTGTAATCCCGCTCACAACAGATCGGTGGAAACTTTCTGTAATGGGAATGATCTTATCACCCAGCTTATTGCCTTCTTCGGTTAAATACACGTGCAGAAAACGGCGGTCATTCGAGGACATAGATCGTTTAATAAATCCTTTTTGCTCCAGACTCGCCAGCATACGTGTAATATTCGTTTTATCTTTATCTAACTTTTCTGCAATTTCATTTTGTGTTAGGCCATCTTTTTCCCACAATAGCATCATAATGAGATTTTGCTCTGGGGCCAGATTAAAAGGCGCTAGCATTGCTTTTACGCAGCTGGTCAGCTTTAAGTCTGTCTGGTGAATCGTAATGCTTATATAATCCGTCAATGATAATTTCATTTCCATCACCTGCTTTCCTCGAACTGCATTATAGTGAAATTATGAAAACGTGTCAAATCAATTACTTGTGTATTTTTCCCTGTCATTCCCCTTTTTGTGGAAGTAAAAAAGCTCCCAATCTTTCGGAAAGATAGAGAGCTTTCAGTCATCTGATATCACCTACTTATATTTTTTCTTATAGAAGTCAAAAAGCGATAACAGTTTCAGGGTTAAGAATAACCACTCGGTATCGGATACTCTCCGGTTAATACCCAACGTCCAATATTTTTCCGCTTATATTCAATTGGGTTGTGGAGAGAGTGAGTGCGAACGTTCCGCCAAAATCGATCAAAATTGTTTTTTCTTGTCGCGGACCGTGCCCCCATGACCTCAAACATACTGCTTGTAAGGTCAAGGGCAACCTTTGTGCCAAATGCATTGGCTGCACCCGTAAAAATAACGGTTTCCCCTCGTTCTTCTTTCGTTAAGTTTCTATCCTTTGCCCAGGCTTCATCCACCTTTTTTCCGGCTTGTTCTACTAATTGAACTGCTGCCTGCACATCGATCCAAAAGTCACCATATCGTCGTTGAATAAACGGATCTTCAATAGCTTTTTCGTAATCAGATAAATACCAAGGTCGTGATTTTTTGAGTGTGTATTCGCGTGCTTCTGCTAATGCTCCTTCTGCACTTCCGACAAATACATTCGCTAAAACAATTTGTGAGATGATAGCATCAAATGTAGTGAAAGGTACCTCGTTTGATGCCGAATCATCAAAAATTTCGTCTGCTTCTACTACTACATTTTCAAAGGTGACAGATCCACTGTCTGTTTGTCTTTGACCCATTCCATCCCAGTCATCATTTACTGTTATACCCGTCCGATTCGTTGGAACAACGCCTACATATGCGCTTTTATCTCCGGGATTTTCAACCCATGAAATTAACAAACGATCGGAATCTTGGGCACCCGTGCTAAATGTGTTGTAGCCGTTGATAATAAATTGATTGCCTTTCTTTCTCCCAACTAAAGTAGGCTCGATTGGATTATAGGAATTTCCCCAAAACCAATTGTTTTTTGCTGATTCCGTATAATAATACTTTTTCTGTTTTTCAGAGCCTTCGACATGCGGATTCGTTAAATGTAAGAAATGATAGCCATATAAATGGGCGAGAGCAGCATCCGCTTTTGCCAACTCGCGAACGATTCGAAGAACGACAGACCAGGGCTGGCCTTCGCCGCCATACTCAGTAGGAATTAAAATCGTGAGCAGTCCGCTTTCCCGTAAAGCATCCCGTTGTTTTTTAGCTGTACCACCAATCTTATCGCGTTCTGCTGCGTCCTTTGCGAATTCTTTGGCTAGTATGACGGCGGTTTGCAAAAAAGTCGTTGGATCATTTCCAATCTCTTTTTTCATTTTTCTCCCTCTTTCATGTAATTTTGGTGGTTAACCTCCTGCATCTCAGTCGCCACCATTTCACCAAAAGGACTAGGAAAGGGCACTCCTTCAATATGAATATGCTTTCCTTAAAGTATGATTATTGGTTCAAGAATGTCCTTATATCTTCAAAAAATGTGTTCCATACAAACCAAATTGCAGGTATGGAAAATGCATAAGTACATGCAAGTTTGGTTGCATAACCATTTTTTAAAACTTAAGATATTCCGTGCCTGGTAACTACTCAGATCGTATTTGTAAAATCATATATGTTGGGTAGATCGTCAAAAAACTGGAGGATCGAAGGAGAAACAATTTGGGTGATTTTAATGATTTCTTGCTTGCTTAAGCTTTTTTGTTTTAGCTATTATGCCTTTTGCTTTACGTTTGTTTTTTTACACTCATTTCTCCAAACGGACTCATGTATGTTCGCTCATTTGGATCCTTCTTTTTATTCAAGGGCAGTTTCGGAAAAAGAAGTTCTGCTGTCCGGTAAGCTTCTTCGAGATGAGGATAGCCTGACAATATAAATGTATCAATACCAAGGTCTGCATACTCTTTCATTCGCGCTGCCACTGTATCCGGATCGCCGACAAGAGCTGTACCTGCACCTCCCCGAACAAGTCCAACACCTGCCCATAAGTTCGGACTGATTTCTAATTTAGACCGGTCTCCGTTATGAAGCTGGCTCATTCGCTTTTGTCCTTCAGAGTCCATTCGGGCAAATACTTCTTTGGCAGAGGCAATGGCTTTATCATCAACATGTTTGATTAACTCTTCCGCTGCTGCCCAGGCAGCTTCTTCTGTCTCTCTCACAATAACGTGAAGACGAATGCCAAATTTTATTTTTTTTCCCGTTTGTTTTGCAAGTTTCCTCACTTTTGTTATTTTTTCTTTTACCTGAACCGGAGGCTCTCCCCACGTTAAATAAACATCAATGTGATCGGCAGCTACTTTCATTGCCGCGGGAGACGATCCGCCAAAATAAAGCGGCGGATATGGATTTTGGACAGGCGGATAAAGGACGGTACCATTTTTAATTTGAATGTGTTCTCCCTCAAGAGTAACCACTTCCTCTTGAAGCAGTTTTCGCCACACATTTAAAAATTCATCCGTTAGTTCATATCGTTCATCATGGTTTAAAAACAAGCCTTCTCCGGCTAATTCAACTGGATCTCCGCCTGCTACAACATTCACAAGCAGTCTTCCTTGCGAAAAGCGGTCAAGCGTCGACGCCATGCGGGCAGCTACAGCCGGTGACATCAAGCCTGGTCTTACCGCCACGAGAAACTTTATGTTTTTTGTAACAGGAACAAGCGTTGAAGCAACAATCCAAGCATCTTCACATGATTTCCCGGTTGGAATCAATACTCCGCTATATCCTAATTCATCAACCGCCTGCGCAATTTGCTTGCAATACGCATAGCTTGCAGCCCTTGCACCCTCTCCGCTGCCTAAATAACGGCCATCTCCGTTGGTAGGAATAAACCAAAATACTTCCATTATCCATAACACCCTTCCAAACGTTCACTATTTTTATGAATACGGTGTAATCTCAGGCAGCTGATCGTTTAAAATAAAGTTCCCGATATCACGTAGTTTGTATTCAATCGGATCATGCAATGTAAGTGTACGAATATTTCTCCAGTAGCGGTCAAATCGATATTTTGCTGATACCGACTTTGCACCCATTACATCAAAGATCCGGTTCGTTACTTCTAAAGCCGTCCTTGCTGTCATGACTTTTGCCGTTGCGATCGAAATACTGCATTCTCCACGTTCCTGTTCCGTCAAAGACCATTCTTTCTCCCACGCAGCCTGCAAAGCATCAACTGCTTTTTCAGCAAGAGCAGCCGATGCTTTTAACTGTACATATAAATCACCATATTGGCGCACTGTATATGGATCGCGGGCAGCTTCAGCGGCATCAGATGTAAGCCATATGCGACTACTATGTTTCGTATATTGTTTCGCTTCTTCCAATGCCCCTTCTGCCATTCCAAGCAGAACATGAACAAGAATCATTTGAGCGATATGTGTGCGTATTGTTGAGAATACACCGTCTGGAAACTGAAGATAATGTTTAAGGATCTCCGTCTCTTTCAATTGAACACCTTGAAAGCGGACTGTCCCACTGTCCGTTTGACGTTGGCCAAATCCATCCCAATCACCTTCTGCAGCAACGCCTTTCCTACTCGTTGGAATGACGGCCAAAACAGTCTGATTACTTTCGACATTCTTAGCAGAAATAAGGAGTCGATCAGAATCCGTTGCGCCTGAACAAAAACTTTTCTCTCCTTGAAGCAGCCATTCATGATCTGCCTGCTTGATCATTAAACGACCGTCACGAGGGTTATATGCATTTCCCCAGAACAAGTTTTTTTCTGCCGTTTCTCTATAAAGGAATTCTTTCTGCCGCTCAGAGCCAAATAATTGCGTAGAAACAAGGCATAAAAAATGATAGCCAAATATATGTGCTATTGATCCGTCTACCCAGGCAAATTCACGGATAATTCGAAAAATGGTTTTCCAATTTTCACCGTAACCACCGTACTCTACTGGGATGATAAGAGCCAAAAGCCCGCTTTCACGAATAAGATCTCGCTCTTTTTTTGCCGTCCCGCCCCGTTCATCACGTTCGATGGCTGTCTTATCAAACTCTGCCACGAGTATTCTTGCTTTTTCTATATACGTGCTATTGATTTTTTTTTCTATACTCATCATCCTCCATCTGTGAAGTTTATATAATATACGCTTCATTTTCTTTTTCTTGTATAAATTGATGAAGTTTATTGAACGGTACTAGTTATAAACCGCACGTTTGTAAAATTAAGATATTCACGTTTCTGGATCTCAACGTTCACATAACCAAGCACCATGATTCTTGCCTTTACATCCACGTTTAATAAGGAATTGGATCCTTCAATATGCTTCGCCGTTACATATCGGCGGTCCTTTTCTGCTCTGGGATCTGCTTAACTTTTTCGCTATGATTATTTTTCCATAACACGATTCCACTCACAACGTACAGAAGAGAAGCTATGTAAAAAATGGCGCCAATTGTTAGAAAGTCAACAAGATAGCCAGTCACAATAATGGCGATTGCAGCACCGACTGACGTCCAGAAATGATAGCGGCCAATTGCAGCACCCGCTTTCACTTTCTCCACTTTGCGGGCAAGCGTCGTTTTTTCCGTATTTTTTTGTACAGCGCCGAGCACGCCCATCGTCATTTGCAAAACATACACTTGCCATACTTCTGTGACGAGTGGGAAAAACAGAAGCATAACCGCCATTGCCAGCGAATAAAACAGCAGCAAGTTTTGATCACCTATGCGATCCGAAAGCTTGCCAATGAGGGGATAGGCAAGTGCGGATGCTAGCGCAAAAAGACCATACGCCCAACCGAATTGGGAATAGCTATCCCCAACGTTTCGCAGCAGTAAAATGTAAAACGGAAAGATCATACTGCTTGCCATAAAAATAATACTTTGTGACAGGACAAACCGCTGATATGTCATCATTTGTACTCCTCATAAAAATAGTTCGTGAACCGTTCGTCCGAGTCATACTCTTTTTTCTTTTCAAAAAATTCACTGATGCGTGGATATGCTTCTGCCAACTGTTCTTTTGACGGATATAAATAATAAGGTAAATAATAACTCCCATTATGATTTAGTGTTACATCAATCATTTTTTGAATGACCGCTTCCGAGTGCTTTATCCCGTTTTCTGATTTCTCTTGATTAATGAGAAGAACGAGGGCAAACATGTCTTCTTTTGCATAAGAAAGGACAGCATGATCACTTTTCTCTACATACCGAATCGTAATATTAAGCAAATTAAACCCTTCTTCTTTTTCCAGAACGCTCCTTAAATCATCAACATAGCCTAGGAAATCATCAACTGGTACAAAATATTCCTGCAATACTTCTGTCCGTGTACTACTCTCATAATTCATAAAATTCGTATCTGACCGCATCACGTTATTTCTCGTTTCATACGTACTGCTCTCGTTGCCCATATACTTTTTTTGAACATCCCAAAAGAAGTTTTTCCCCCAATCACTGTAGCGGGATAAGCCGAGCAGAAACTTCGGCAGCGCCACGATGCGCTCTTCTTTCAAATCATTGTATTTTGAGAGTTCATTTTGATTATCTGCATATATGTAATCCGTCACGTACATCTCCCGCAAAAACGTTTCAGGTGCCACCGAAATGCGGGCAAGATGCATCTTAACAGCTGGATTTCCTTTTACCTCTTTTTCAAAATAAGAGCTGTATTCACTGTAATCCATCATGCTTGTCTTTCTTTCGTACAACTCATCGTCTGTCAAATGAAGCGTCACATCTAGAATAACGCCAAAAAGGCCGTATCCCCCAACTATGTATGGAAAAAGATCCGCATTTTCCTGGCTGCTTACATTCAAAATCTCGCCTCTAGGTGTCAATAGCCGAAACGATTCGATCGTATGAATCAGTGAATCGTTTCGAATATCACGCCCGTGTACATTCACACTTAACGAACCGCCGATTGTAAAAATATTTTGTGACTGCATCACTTTCACAGCCAGACCATATGGATTAATATGCCGTTGTATGTCATCCCATGTCGCTCCACTCTGCACAGTAATTGTTTTCTCACCCGGATCAAACTCAATGATTTTGTTATACGATTTCATATCAATCATCACGGCCTCCGGATAGTATGTCTGCCCACCTTGACTATGCTGCATACCCGCGATCGTCAATTTATCACCTGTTTCATTCGCTTTTTCAACAATTCTCCTCAGTGTCTCCTCGCCGTCCGCTTTTTCAATGCTTTTCACTGCAACCGGCAGTAACCGGCCTGCATCTGCCACAACCGGCTGGGAGCGAAGTTGCTTATACGCATAAAACGAACTGCCAAATAGCGCACAATAAATAAACAGAAACAGTAGTACTTTCCACATTGCCGTACACCCTCTATCGAAAGATCTATTTCTCAAAACGTGCTAAATCCACGCGACCATCCTTCGTGAATGACACGCCTTCCGCTTCAAGCAGCAATCGTTGAACTTCACGTGAATCGTTGTTCGGAACAGCTATTTCTCCTTTTGCATTGACGACTCGGTGCCACGGTAAACCGTATTTCTCACTCATTGAATGCAAAATACGGACAACTTGACGGGCAGCACGCGGACTGCCCGCCATCCGTGCAACTTGCCCGTACGTGACGACATATCCTGGTGGGATTTCTTTTAAAATTTGTACCACTTCTGCAGTAAATGGAGCTAATTGAGTAACCGATTTATGCTCCCTGTTCATTAATCTTCATACCCACTTTGATATGCTGAAACGAGTCAACATCAAACAACCCTTTATCTGTTAGCTTTACATGTGGGATAACCGGCAGGCATAAAAACGATAAAACCATAAAAATATTTTGTGACCCGTCTGCCACAACGGAAAGCTGTTCATTTAAATGATGCAATTCCTTAACGACTTCTTCATAAGGCTTTTCCGACATAATACCGCCAACACGGAGCGGAACGGAAGCCAATATTTTTCCCTGATCAACTACAATGAGCCCCCCCTGCATCTGTTCAATTGCTTCAATGGCTACGAGCATATCTTCGTCATTTGTGCCAGCGACGACAAGGTTATGAGAATCATGTGCAACCGTTGAAGCAATTGCACCGCTTTTCAAATTCAATCCTTTCACTATTCCCACGCCGATACTGCCCGTCGCATGGTGTCGTTCACATACTGCGATTTTCAGCTGATCCCGCTTCACTTCAGCTTCAAAAAAACCATTGTTTATCTTTACCTTTTCAATTATCTTATTCGTGAATAATTTCCCGGGCAATGCTTCAATCAACATCGCTTTTTGCCCATCTTGAAGTGGAATTCGCAATGACTCTTTATCCACCTTTTTCATGTTGATTGATTGTTTAATCGAAGCCGGAATCGCTGCCCTCCTCGTCTGCAGCGTATCTGCATCAACGACTTTTCCACCTTTTAGAATGGTCATTGGACGCAATTCCTTTATATCTTCAACAATCAACAAATCTGCCGCATAGCCCGGTGCCACTGCCCCTTTATCATTCAACTGATGACAGACAGCATTATTGATCGTCGCCATTTGAATCGCAATAAGCGGATCCAGCCCATGCTTAATCGCGAGCCGTGCCACATAGTTGACCGTTCCTTCTTCCACCAGCTCATCCAAATGCTTATCATCTGTACAAAATGAAAACCGTGTACTGTTTCTCTCGTTAATACTCGGTAAAATGGCCATCAAGTCTTTCGCTGCAGATCCTTCCCTCACAAGGACATGGATGCCTCGTCTAACACGGGATTCCGCTTCAATGGCTGTCACTGCTTCGTGATCATTGCGGATTGACGCTGTACTGTATACATTCAATCCCTCATCTGACAAACCAGCCGCATGCCCGTCCACCGTCATATTGTAATTAGTCGCCATCATGATTTTATCTAACATTCCATCGTCTGCTTTCAATACTGCTGGATAGTCCATTACTTCTGCCAGTCCGATCACGTTATGATGCTTGAGAAACGGACGTAAATCATCGGCTGTCAATGTTGCCCCATTTTGCTCAAACAGTGTCGCTGGTACGCAAGATGGCAGTTTTGTCATGATGTCAATCTCCGCATTTTCCGCATCATCCAACATATATTGAATGCCTTTTGTTCCTGCTACATTCGCAATTTCATGTGGATCTGTTACGACTGTAGTCACACCGTGTCTTAATAGTGCTCGTGAAAATTCTGACGGCGTCACCATCGTCGATTCAATATGAATATGTCCGTCAATAAAGCCCGGCATAACGTACTTGCCTGCTGCATCAATCATCTTTTTTCCTTCTTTATATGTACCAATGCCGACAATGTATCCGTCTTTAATGGCGACATCTGCATCAAATGTTTCAAGAGAAAACACATCCACAACTTTGCCATTTTGAACAATAAGATCTGCTTCTTCCGGGTGCTGTGCTGTATGGATAAGCGTTTTAAGTGATTGCCTCATGTACATCCCTCTTTCCTTTTTATAATCCGGTCATTTTTTAAATAGTGTACTTGAAGCACATCAATAATCAAACTAATTTCACTGGATTCTATTAAATTAGTTGACACCTGCTCAGTATGTAACAGATGATAGTTTTATATCATTTTATATAAAGGCGGCTATATTTATGCGCAAATTCATCTATCTTATTATCTTTTTTTCATTTTTTGATTTATTCACCCAACTGCCGATTATGAGTCCTTTTGCCGAGTCACTCGGTGCGACTCCTTTTTTAACCGGACTTGTCGTCGGGATGTACTCCTTTTCCAACACAATCGGCAACTTATTTTCCGGTTTTTTAACGGATAAAAAAGGACCGTTTCTTGTTTTAGTAACCGGCCTTTTAGCAACCGGTGCAGCGCTTTTGTTTTATCAGACAGCGACGGACGCCTGGTCTCTTCTAGCAATTCGCTTTGTGCACGGTTTACTAGCAGGGTTTATTACACCCGCGGCTTTTACCTATTTGGCTAACATAACAGCAAAAGAAAAGAAAGGAAAAGGAGCCGCGATCTCAGGTGCTTTTGTCGGTCTTGCCGCTATTATTGGTCCGGCATTCAGCGGCATTGTGGCCAGCCGAACGAGTGAGACAACCGTACTGAGTGTCACAGCGGGTGCGATGCTTCTTTTAGGTATACTCGCTCTTTTCTTTTTACGTACACCAGTTGCGCTTAATTCACTACTCAAGCAAAAAGAGGAAAAAATGGCGCAATCTCTTTTCCAAAACACGGATGTGCTAAAATCGTTTACCGGTGCATTTTTGCTTATGTTTTCGCAAGGGGTGCTTGCTTACATGCTGCCGCTTAAAGTCATGCGGCTTGGCTATGATGCTCAAACTAGCGGGCTTCTATTAAGTACATTCGGTATCGTTGCGATTCTTGTTTTTCTTTTGCCGATCAATTCACTCTTTGACCGGTTACGACCGGAATTAACGTTTTCATTTGGCATTGCGACGATGGGTGCAAGTCTGCTGCTCATTAGTCAAAGTGAGAGTGCTGCTTTTCTTTATACGCTGATGGGCTTATATGGCATCGGTTTTGCCTTTTTATTTCCTTCGATTAATTCATTATTAATTGGCGCAGTTGAACCGGCGCACCGGGGCAAAGCATACGGCTACTTTTACGCGTTTTTCTCTTTAGGCGTCGTTGCGGGATCGACTGTAATAGGCGTCCTTTCACTATCTCCAGCAAATGGGTTTCTTTTCACCGGCCTTTTGTTAATATCAGCAGGAGCCTTTGTCTTTTTGAGAAGAAATAAATAACGTTTCGGTCATGCTAAGGGAGGCTATAAAAATGAGTGCGATCGTTCTATTTGACGGTGAATGTAACTTTTGTGATTCTAGTGTACAGTTCATTCTAAAGCGTGATTTTAAAGAATACTTTTACTTCGCATCACTGCAAAGCGATGTTGGTCAGCAATTGTTGAAAGAGTATGATGTACCAGCAGGCATGGACAGCCTCATACTGATTGAAGACGGAACAGCGCATGTTAAATCATCGGCGGCTCTGCGCATTTGCAAACATTTAGCCGGTGGATGGAAGCTGCTGTACGCGATGTTGATCATACCGAGTCCAATCCGAAATGCACTTTATGACTTCATCGCCCGAAACCGTTACAAATGGTTCGGCAAAAAAGACGATCACTGCATGCTGCCATCACCCGACGTGCACAGACGATTTCTATAAGATCAAAAAGAGCCTGAAGAAACTTTGATACGTTTCTTCAGGCTCTTCATGATTAAATATACTTTGATCGCAGATTAAAGAGCTATAAAACTCTACTGATAGAAGTTTTACTTTATCAAAATCATTCTCCTGCTCAATTAAAATGCTGTCTGTTTTTACTCATCATGCTAAACAGATACCCTAATATACCGCCAACAACAGCTGGAATGATCCAGCCCAGTCCTACTGTTTGCAAAGGAAGTATAGCTGTAAATAACTCATTAATTGTTTGAATTTCTATTCCTGCTGCGTTTAATCCGTCAAAGAAACTGACAATGAACGTTAATAAGAAGCTCCCTAGATAAACTTCCGGCTTCCCTTTAAACAGTGTGTGAATAAATGTTAAAAACATTAAACAAATGGCTAACGGATAAATAGCTACTAATACCGGAACAGAAATGCTAATTAATTTCATTAAGCCAATATTAGCAAAGATCATGCTAAAAATGGATAAGTAGATCGTTAATCCATTGTAAGAAATTTGTGGAAACATTTTGTGAAAATAGGTAGCACTAGCCGTGATCAAACCGATACTCGTTGTTAAACAGGCCGCAATAACAATTAAACCTAGCAATACCCTGCCATAGGGACCAAAATAATAATTGGATACTCCTGCCAAAACGACTCCGCCGTTTTCTAAATAGCCTAGCTTTTCCACACTTCCGGCACCTATATAGGTAAGAGCTGTGTAAATGATTGCTAAAAGTCCTGCAGCAATTAACCCTGCCTTAAAACAAGTTATCATGACTTGTTTCTTGTCTGTAATCCCTTTTTCTTTAATTGCATTAATCACAATGATTCCAAAAACGAAAGAAGCAAGAGCATCCATTGTTAAGTAGCCCTCTTGAAAACCTTTAAAAAATGAATGTTCCATATAATTTTCAGTAGGCGCACTAAAATTCCCGATTGGATTAATGATTGCTGTCACAATAAGTATTCCTATAAAAATTAATAAAAGTGGAGTTAAAATTTTCCCTACAATATCTACAATTTTTGAAGAGTTCATCGAAAAATAACATGTAATCCCGAAAAATAAAATGGTAAATATTAATAAAGGAAGAAAGCCAGCATCTTCACCTAAAAAAGGCTTAACACCTATTTCATAAGAAACGCTTCCTGTTCTTGGTATAGCAAATAGCGGACCGATCGCTAAATAAAGGACTGTCGTAAAAATTAAGCCAAATAGAGGATGAGCTCGACTAGCCAGTGACTGTAAATCACTTTTACCTGAAAAACCAAATGCTAATACACCCAGTAAGGGGAGACCAACTCCAGTCACGACGAATCCAGCATTAGCTGTCCAAGCGTTATCACCCGATAATTGACCAAGCATTACCGGAAAAATTAAGTTCCCTGCTCCAAAAAATAAAGCAAACAGCATAAAACCAACTGCAATCACAAATGAAAATGACTCTTTTTTCAACAAAACTGTATCATCCTTCCAAAAAATAAATGGATCTACTTATTATCAATTAATACTTATCTTTTTTTAATTATAAACATAAACACAAATAATAATACTACTACTGTCATGGTCTTCTTGTCCATAAAAATATGTAATCTATCGATTAGTAAAATATCGATTATATGTAATTTAAAGTAATTTAAATTGCATAATACCATCATCCAACCCGTTCGAGCGGTTTTATAAGATCAAAAAGAGGGCTCTCCCTGTTTAGTGAGTGACTGAACGGGAAAGCCTTTTCTCAATGGATTACTTAGCGCCGGGAGCGGAATCGCAGGTGACCCGCTTCCCGAGAGGTCATTGCTCCGACACCACGTGCAACATCCGAGGCAATTTCTTGTTGAACTTCAGCAGGGTCTGTCCCAGCATATCCAGGTTCCATAATAGATGCCTGGTCTGGAATGCTGCCGAACTCCTGATCAAATGGCTGCTGAGCGATTGATTGCTGACATTTCAGTACTTGCTGAACAGGTCGATATATTCGTTTTCGCATAGCTTCTTCTCCTTTTTGGAATAATTGACACCATCTATAACATTTATCTTTGTTGTTTTTTATCATTCCCTGTTTTCATACAGTTAAATAAGTTATTTATATCCATGTAAGTAAATGAATTGTACCGATCATCTTCTGACAATCTCGTGAACGGTAGCTGAAAAGAGTGAATTCCTTTGTCAATTCGGTTATATTTAAAGAACAATAATGGTTTCTTAGGAGGAAATAATGCTTAAAACAACGATTGGCAAACTGCGATTTATGGGCTATTTTGAAGGAGTTTCTCTGCTTGTCCTACTTTTTATCGCGATGCCGTTAAAATACGGATTCGACATTCCGGAAGCTGTCCGCATCGTCGGCTCCATCCATGGTGCACTGTTCGTTACGTATTGCATCGTTATTGCCTATGTAACATTGAAAACGAGATGGAACATCGTTTGGTCTATTTTGTCCATTGTCGTGGCCTTCATTCCATTCGGTAACTTTATTTTTGATAAAAAATTGCACAAACTTGAAAAAACATACGGATAAAAAAAGCAGCCTGGATTATAACACAACGTCCAGACTGCTTTTTCGTTAATAAGGTCGATGAATAGCCACAAACATCGAAATTGAATGATCAATGAACATTCATTCTTTACTGAATAGTATTCGTTCCATTTTCCTAACAAAATAGTGATGTTATTCCTTTTGATTCGACAACACCTCTGTTACACTTAAGAAAATGATTTCAGGAGGAGATTGAATGCGCTTAACTGATAAAAAAGTCATTGCTCTTGTAGAAGATGAATTTGAAGATTTGGAGTTGTGGTATCCGATTTTACGTCTGCAAGAAGAAGGGGCAACCGTTCATTTAGTCGGTAAAGAAGCTGGGAAAAAGTATATCGGAAAATACGGTGTTCCGGCTATATCCGAGTATGCATTTACGGATATTCAAGCGGACGAATACGACGCAATTCTCGTTCCCGGCGGCTGGGCACCGGATAAATTACGACGTTATCCGGAAGTAATCGAATTCGTCCGCAGCATGAACGATGCGAAAAAACCGATTGGGCAAATTTGCCATGCTGGATGGGTATTGATTTCAGCGAATATTTTAGATGGAGTCAACGTGACGAGTACGCCAGGCATTAAAGATGATATGACGAATGCTGGTTCAACGTGGCACGATGAAGCAGTCGTTACGGACGGACACATTATCTCAAGCCGCCGCCCGCCCGACCTGCCGCCATATGTCAAAGCATTTGCTGATAAGTTAGCTGAATAATAGTAAGAAATCCCGCCGACAAGTGGCGGGATTTCTATTTTTTCGCTTCCAAAGATAGACACTGTTATTCAACTTTCCGGCGGTCTTTTATACAAATATCCCCACCTTTATATTTTCGATAAACATACGTGTATATACAGCGAGGTTTGATACGATTTACTAGTCGAGTATCACCACTGGATGATAAGCAGCGTATTGACGATTCCTTTTTTCAATACGCTGACTAATAATACAGCTTCCTTGCGACGAACTTAAACTGCGCAATCGTGACAATGAAAATGCAGAAAAAGAGAATCGCGCTTTCAGAACCGATATTATAGTTGATGAACGTATCTTTATAAATAGAATCAACAAATGTTGTCATTGATTCGATCGGGCCGTCCTTTGTCAAAATCTCAATTTGACCGAACGCTTGGAATGCATTAATAAACGATACCGTTATAACGAAAAATAGTGTTGGTAAAAGCATCGGAATGATGATTTTTCGTAATTTGTATGCACCACTCACACCGGCAATACTAGCACTTTCATACAGCTGTGAATCAATGTTTTGTAAGCCGCCCAGTAAAATGAAAAAGCAGAATCCTATATTCATCCAAATCGATCCAATAGAAACGGCAATCAACGCTGTCGATGGATCAAGCAGCCACTGTATCTCGGAATAACCAATCGCTATTAAAAAATAGTTTATTACCTCGATTGTCGGATTGTACATAAACATCCAGATGACAGATGATGCTACGACACTCATGCCTATCGTCGACGAAAACAGTTTGCGAAAAAAACGATTCTCCCGCAACTTTGAATTTGCGAAAAGTGCTAAACAAAGCGCAAGAATGACACCGATCGGAACGGTATACAACACGAATAAAACAGTCGCTTTTGCACTTGTTAGAAAAGCCGGTGATGTGAATAAATACGTAAAGTTTTCAATGTCAACGAATGTAGCGAGTGTGCCTTGCATATCCGTTATATACTTACTTAAATAAGCCGTCCGAACCGTTTTATAAAATAAAAACACCGTAAACAACATAAATGATGGCACTAAATACAAAAAACCTGCCTTCATGAGACTATACATTCACTCTCCCAACTGCCTGCTCGAGCCCTTCAACTTTATTTCTATATGCAGTATACTCACCGGACAGGTCCCCCCGGAAATTAGCAAGCTTTTCAGCATGGCTAATAATACGCTGACTGCTGCTCGTATCAAAAAAACATAAGTGCTGATCTTCAATATAGATCGACAACGATTTACCCACTTCAAGATTCCATTGTCCTGCCAAGCGAGCAA
This sequence comes from Domibacillus aminovorans, assembly GCF_001643235.1. GTDB lineage: Bacteria > Bacillota > Bacilli > Bacillales > Domibacillaceae > Domibacillus > Domibacillus aminovorans. Next base: position 6,106 of record NZ_LQWY01000023.1, on the reverse strand, counting down.
TCCATTGATCACTACTTCCCATATGAAACGTAATCAACGTTTCTGTCCCCTGTACTTCCACATTAGCAACTGTCACGTCAAAACCGGGTTCATCCTGTCTAGCAGCACGGATATTCTCTGGCCGAACTCCGATCATCACCCTTTTCCGCTTTCCAATCAAATCAATCATGTCTGACATCGGCACAGTCCATTCATCAACAATTAGTGACGAACCATTCACTTCAGCTTCAATGAGATTCATTGGCCGTGCACCGATAAATGAAGCAACAAATGTATTCACCGGATAATTATAAATGTGGAGCGGCTTACCAATTTGTTGCACTTCACCACTGTTTAAAATCATCAGTCGATCAGCCACTGTCATTGCTTCTGTTTGATCATTCGTCACATAAATCATCGTCATACCGAGCTTTTGCTGAATTCCACGGATTTCAGAGCGTATTTTTGTCCGAAGCTTAGCTTCTAAATTCGACAGCGGCTCATCCATCAGACAAATCGGTGCATGCGTCACAATGGCTCTTGCTAGAGCGACGCGTTGACGATGTCCTCTCGATATTTCCTTCGGCTTACGCTTCAAATAATCAGTCAATCCAAGTATTTCGGCCGTTTCCAAGCAGCGCTGTTTCTGCTCCGCTTTCGACAACCTTTTCACGTGAAGTCCAAACGTTATATTTTCTTGTACCGTTAAATGCGGGTATAGTACATAGTTTTGAAAAACCATTGATAAGTCGCGCTGGCTTGGCAACAAGTGATTTGCTCTTTTTCCACCAATGCGCAGTTCGCCACCCGTCACATTTTCTAATCCGGCGATTATTCGCAGTATCGTGCTTTTTCCACAGCCAGATGGACCGACAAGAACGAAAAATTCACCCGGTTCAATCGTTACATCAATCCCACTTAATACATCTGTCCGACGATCATACGATTTTCGAACTTCTTTTAATTCCACTCGCTTCATCGAACAATCAGCCCCTTCACTTAACCCGTTTTTCTATTTTAACGAAAGAATGTAAAATAGCCGTTAATATGAATGGAGATGATTGTAAAGTTATGTAAAGTTTCATAACAATCAATTGCCGCCACTCAGCTTCCTGATTTCCCGCCGCTGCTTCCTATAATAGCAATTCTCTTCATAACTAAAATTCCTCTTCTCTTTTTACTTCATGCGGCGAAACGAACGACGCTTCACCGGTTAAAACGGTAATTCCATCTTTTTGATCAAGGTTATTAAAATTTTTCTCACGTAAAAAGGCCACTTAGTCATCTTTTTTCGAAATCGCTTTTGCGTAATTGACTGATTTTTTCGCCTGTTCCACGAGTGATTTCGTCGGAATGCAGGCGATATTAATGCATGTTCCGCCGTACATAGATGAAGACCGTTCAATGATTGCTACTGTCATGCCCTGCTTCACAAGGGCTGAAGCTAGTGTTTTACCGTCTTTACCAAGGCCAATAATAATCGCATCAAATTTTTTCGTCGTCTGCACCTCTTTCAGCTATAAGCGTAAAACATACAATTTTAATATACAAAATAAACCATTCTTCATATAACAATGTGATTCTTTTCATGATATGATCATAGGAGCTTCTATTAAAACGGAAAATGAATACACTTAAAATAAATGAAGGAGGAATGACGATGCAACGGTACAGAAAAAGAAATACCCCCGCTTTCACCGTACTGGCCTACTTCACATTTTTTGCAGGCGTATTTTTATTTTCAATCGGTCTTTACAATGCCGATAACCTGCAGCTGAATGAAAAAGGCTACTACATTGCTGTCATGATTTTAGTAGCAGTAGGCGCGATCTTGACCCAAAAAGTAACGCGCGACAACGCGGAAGATAACGAAATTATCGCCCAAGAAGAAGAAGAACGAAGACGAAATCTGCCAACTAACAAAGCAGAGTGATCTTGGAAGAAGGCGCCCATGCAGTGCCTTCTTTTTTATGTTTCTTTTTCAGTATATCTTCACTTCGCTACTTGCTACTCAGCCTCCAGCTATTTTACTCCGTTTCCGTACCGTTTACTCCATTTCGAATATTTTCTGACAGCAAATACTTCAATTTCTCTGGTTCATCTATCCGAAAAGCTAGTTCTGAAACACACTTTTTGCGTCCCATAAACATCGTTGCTTCAATCGGTTCATGCAGCACAATGGCCACTTGTGCTTCGACCGGTTCAAATTCTCTTAACATAAATTCAAGCGCTTCCTCATCCGATTCATCTCCCCACTTTACCTCTTTGATCATGGAAAGCGGCACGATAATTCGTCGTGTTAACCCTTGGGTAGCATAAAGTTTCCCGTCTTTAATTTCCACTGGATGGAGCCGGATGACCTGAGTTTCAGCAAGAAAGAAAATGATCGAATAAATATTTAGAACGAGTAAAATGATCGATAGGACCATCGATTTTTCGTGCAGCCACCAATGGATACCGATTGTTTCAATGACGACTGCATGAATAATCATCATATTCATCGCGATTGCACTCGTTTTCTTATGCATCGTCACGGTTCCTTTATGCGCTGGCGCCTTCTTTCGCCATGTGAAAAAAGCATAATAAAACATGAGAAATTCGGAAACAATGATGCTGACCAGCTTATTCTTTGTCTCTGTTTTTTCAATCGCGGGCAGCATCGAATAAATTGCGGGGTGATTGTTCATTTCCTGACGGATGTGTGGAATCTTTCGCAGTACATAGAAAACAAGAACTAGTTCCGCTGCAATTCCTGCATACAAAATTCCTTTACTATAAAAAAAGAGCACTCAAGGGATATAATGAGTGCTCCTTTTTATTATTCATTGAAAGTTTATCATATCGTTCATTATTTATCCGGTAACGCTTCACTAATGACGCCGCATGCGATACGGTCCCCGGCATCACCAGCTGGCTGTGATGTATTATCGTCCGCTTTCGCATGAATGACAAGCGCTGTTCCGGCTTCACTAAGTAGTGAATTTTGTTCACCTTGTTTTAACGTCACTTGATCAGCTATCACTTCTGTTTGAGCCGCTCCATCTTTTCCTACTTCAAGATTAGGAAGATCACCCGCATGTGGACCTTTTTCATGGTCAACACCGTGGCTAGCTTGTGCCGGATTAAAGTGTCCGCCAGCTGATTCAAAGTTCGGTGCTTCACATTTTCCAGTTTCATGAATATGAAATCCGTGCGTTCCCTGTTCCAGCCCTGAAGCTTCCAGACGAATGAGAACGCCTGCATCCGTTTGTTCCAATTCAGCAGTTCCTACTGTTTGTCCCTCTCCGTTCGTTAATTCCGCCATTGCCGTTTCGGCTAGTTCTGAATCCTCATTTACCGTATCTGTTTCTTCTTCGTTCACTGTCACGTTTCCAACTGTTTCTTCACTGTTGCCCATTGTCTCTGCCTCGTTATCATTGCTGCTTCCACAAGCAGCGAGTACAAAAACCACCATTAGAACGAAAGATAAAATTAACCAGCGCTTCATCTTCTCTCTCCTTCCTTTTATATGTTCTACTACAACACTGTACACGAAATGTAAGGAAGTTAAACCTCAAAATGTTTATTTAGCACCAGGAAAACTCGGCAAAAATGTAGACATGTCCGGCCCTTATAATAAAAAGGAGAAATTAACATAATTACAGCTATAAAACATAATCAATAATTCCCTTATTCTTTTTTTAAATGAAGGGCATTTTTTCGCCTTTTCACAAAAAACTCAAATAACATCGCTGTGAGAAGTCCAGCAAGCGTCATGAAAAGAGACAGCTTAAAATAAGGAGGATAATAAATAAGGTGTATATTGTTTTTTCCTTCTTTTAAAGCAAAAGATGTAAATGTATAATTCGCTTTTTCGATCGGCTGTTTTTCACCGTTTATCCGTAGTTCCCATCCTTTTTCATAAGGAATGGGCAGTATCATATATTTTTCCCTAGAATCATTATCAAAGTCAATCGATAGTTTGTTTTGTTTCCACTCGAATTTTAGATTGTGAGCTGCTTTTTCTGTTGCGTTTCTAAGTTCAAGATAATCCTCTTTATAAAACTTCAGTTCTTTTACGATGTAGGATCCTTCCGGTAAACGAATGGACACTTTTTCACTTTGCGGGACCCTGATCATCAAATCATTTACCCCTGTTTTGTAAATAGAATTCCCATGTTTTCTTGATGTACGGTAGTCGTTTACTTGAAGGGAAAAGCCTTTTCCGTTGATATTTTCAATGTACAAGCTGATATAAAAATCGCCATCACCTACGACCTGCTGTTCAGGGATCAGGTCTATCCCTCCTGTTTTTTCTGTAACTGTCATTATATTATTTTTGTAGATTGCGCCTATTGATTCAATCAGAACATCATTGATAAGATTTTTTTCTTTTGTATAGCCCTTCACCTGTTGATTTTCTTTTCTCAATATGACTCCTTCAAGCATCGCATGTTCCCTTTCGAGTGGAGAGGCGATCTGTAAATCCCGTTCAGAAAACACGTTTTTCGTTGTCCGTATAAAAGGAAGCGGCATCGTATTTTTGTATGCAACATAATGTTCGGATTCCATGAATTTTTCAAAACCGTACGGTGCATTCACGTTTTTGTTTTTCTCTCTCAACCAGTAGTTTGCCTGCAGCAAGCTGTGCAGATTCGCTCTATTGCCAAGCGTAGCATAACGGCTAACACTTTCTCTGCCCATATCAATTTTCAAATGATGCCAGTAAAAATACAATAACTCTTGATTGAAAATACTGGAATACAAACTCGTCCCATTAAAATTTTGCACAATTGGCGTATTATTTCGCACCCCATTCATCCAATCAATTCGAAACAGCCGATGACCTTCTTCTTTTTTTATTTCTTCCAGCAGCTGCCGTTGTTCCAGACTATTGTATTCCGTACTGTTCAAAAACTCACTTGAGACGGTATGAATAGGACCTTTTTCAGACATCATATATTTTCCATAAACATTGACAGCAAGAATACTTGACAGCAAAACCCATACTTGCAGCATCAGCAAAGCGCCGTTCTTTTTTTTCCAGATGAATAAAAGAATTAGAACAATCGTAATGGATAACATCATAAGTAGGGTACTCACTTGTATAGAGGGTTTCAGCGTGTTTTGTTTAGAGTATGCGCTAGAAATATAAAGAACGACAGCTCCTGTCATAGAAGCGAGAACCCAGCGAACATTCACTTCCTTTAGGTGATGCAAACCTGCTGCCACTAAACCCCCTGCTGTGAAAGAAAGTAAATACTCCCAACGATATTGCGGAGCTGAAAAACCATTAAAGGCACTTCCTACCAATGGGCTGAAATGCAGGGCGATAAACAATAAGCTGAGATAGGCAAATAATTTAAACACATGATGCCGGTAAATAGAAACTGTTAATACGAATAGAATAAAAATAGCTGGCAGTATGATGTATCGGCTTGAAAACAAAATATTATCACTGAAATCAAATAATGGTACTTCTTTTTGATAGGGAGGACGATGATTATTAAAATACCCATAAACGGCCGGTATAAAAGAAATGGCACTTATACAGAAGCTAATCAAACCGCTCACAAAAAATAGCTTCAGTTGTTTCCACTTATGTAATTCACCTTCCGTCAACGGAATCATCCACCGAAATAATACAAAGATCAACAAAAAAATTAAATTTATGTAAGCGAAGTAAAAATTACTGATTAGCATAAGTGAGACAGTCAATATGAACCAGCCCGGCTTCTCTTCTCGAATTATTTTTTCGATTCCTAATACAAGAAGCGGGACCCAAAGCATCGCGTCCGCAAAAAATTCCCAAAAAATTACATGCCGAAAATACATGACAGACAATCCATAAACAGCCGCTCCTGTAAAAGCAGCTATTGTATTGATGTTCATGTACCGATATACAATTGTGGCTGCCATTAAAATGAAACTTAATCGAAGAATGCTGACAATGATTGTGGCATTCATCCAGAAAAGGAGATCCGGGGGGCTGATGATATGAACAGACTCCATAAAAAAAACAACGCCTGCTGTCACTAGAAAAACAATAGAGGTTGAAAAATAGTACGCTAACTGACTATAAAATCCGCCTCCAAGGCCAAATTGGAGAGCGTAAAATATCTTGTGTAAATGAATAAACAGAAAAAGG
>NZ_LQWY01000022.1 GCF_001643235.1 Domibacillus aminovorans | reverse complement strand
AACGTCGAACTTCTCGTAACCAACGACGCACTAGTAGAAAACGTCGAACTTCCCGTAACCGACGACACAGTAATAGAAGCAACTTCTTTAATTGGAATGACTTCTTGTTTTAAAAATATTCAAAAGCTATTTTAGCTATTTGAAGAGTGTGACACTTGTCTTCTTATTGAACTAACAAGTGCCTTCGTATTATAAAGTTAACTAGTTTTTACTAGTTAACTTTTTTTTCAGGTGACCATGCCCCGTTACCGGTTATCAATCGTCTCTGGATACAGATCATGGTTCATCATTCGGTAATCCGCCATCTCCTCATACTTCGTCCCTGAACGTCCGTAATTCGTATACGAGTCAATGGATATGCCGCCACGCGGTGTGAATTTTCCTCATACTTCAATATAGCGGGGATTCATCAGCTCCACGAGGTCGTTTAAAATAATGTTCATGCAGTCCTCATGAATATCACCTTGGTTGTGGTAACTGAAAAAGCTTTGACAGCTTTTTTAAAAGAAATGTTCCTTATAGCCACCAAAGTAAGTCATACTCTATGCCTTTATTGTAGGATTTTAATATTGAAAAATATCCCTTTTATGCCATTTAAAATACGGCTTATTTTCTTCATATCGAGCAATCTTCATTTTTGGACGAATATTATATTTGACATAATCCATTTCTGGTATTTGAGATGAAATATGCAGTCGTCCTTGTCCATCAAATGCGATATAGCCTTTATCATATAATGCATCGTGATTGCAACATAAAAGCACACCGTTAAACGGATCTACTCGCTCTACATCGGTACTATCTTTCCAGGGCTTTGAATGACTTGCTCGTAATAACGCAGGTAGTTCAATTCCACAAAGTGCACATTTATGATCCCATAAAGGCAATAATTCACGTTTGAACTTTTGCTGACCTATACGAATTTTTGCCTTCGCTTCCGCTTCTGTTTCAGCAATTATCGGTACAATCGTATTACGCTCTGTTCGACGGACTGTGCCAATCGCTAATTCAAGCTGCTCTACCTCTACTTCATAAATATTAAGATCACTAATAAGCTCTAATAATTTAATCGCTAGCTCTTCATTACATGGGTATAAGTAACCTTGATTACCATTACCATCTTGTTGAAATGGTGAATATTTAAGCGGTAGAAGTGGCAGCAATGCATCAAAATTCGTACGTATGTTTAAAGGTACTTCTAATTCATGATATTGAAGCTGCGCTAAATAGCCATTTTCTCCCCATTGCTCGAAATTTTGTATGGCAGTTGGCTTAGCTGCTTCTTGACAGTTTGATACTGCAACACTAATTGCACTGATATTTCCTTTTACATAATGGAAGAATCTATCGCCTTCCTTCACATTGGTCATGCGCAACCACGAATGTGGCGTATTGCCCCCTTTATCTTTTTGAGGAGACCAAATAATACCTTGCTCTTTTTCTTCTTGATATGTGTGGCCTTGCATAACAACAAAACTATTCATACTATATCCTCAATTCTATAAAATATATTAAAAAATCATCTAAATTCGATTATATCTATTTAAAATTACTCGTTATTTCTACCCCTCGCACATTCTTTTAGTTATATTTTATCATGCTGCTCATTGAAAAAGAAAAAACATGCCAATATGACATGTTCGGATTTTGCTTTCTTTGTGACGAATTATTCTCTTATTTGAAATATTTACTATTTAATTATATCCTTTATTATAGAAATTTGGTAATGTAAAGGAGTCCTTGAATAGTCTAACTAATTTAAAAATGGAGGAATCTTTATGAAAAAACTTTTTAGTATACTGATAGCTTGTTGTTTGTTTTTCACCAGTGCTATTTTTGCTTCAGCTGCATTCAAAGATGTTGACAATACCTATTGGGCAAAAGATGAAATTACATACTTAACGGACAAAAAAATCATTAATGGCTTTTATGACGATTCTTTTCGTCCACAGGCACCTGTAACTCGAATACAAGCAATGATTTTACTAGCCAATGCATTAAATTTAGATTTATCAAACCGACCAAATCCCGGATTTAAAGATTTATCTACAATGAATAGTGGTTATAAACATGCTGCGGCTATTATGGATGAAGGGATTTTTCCAAAAAGTACTCATTTAAAACCAAATGAGCCTATGACACGTGAATTAATGGCTAGGATGATTGTATCTGCTTTTAAATTAAAAGCAACCAAGAATGTTAGTTTCAAAGACGTATCATCAAGTCATTGGGCACGACCATACATTTCCGCTCTTGCAGAACATAATATCACTGTAGGCTATCCTGATGGCACATTTAGACCAAGTGCAACGCTTACCCGTGCTCAGTTTTCTGTCTTCTTAGCAAAAGTTATAAGTGATGACTTTAAAACGTTTACTTTTTACAATGATAGTTTTAACTATAAGATTGAATTGCCCAACTACATGAAGTCGCAAGTAATTTTTGAAGATGAGGTGAATGAGGATGGCGTTCGTTCAACACACTTTTATTACAATAACACCACACATCTTGGGTTTGAACCTTACCTTGTTTCAATTCATATCATTCCCGCATCAAATTGGGATTACTATGAAACAGCACCTTACGATATAATTAAAAAGTACAATAACTACTACTATTGCTATCAAAGTGTTGGTGAGCATCCTTATTATGAATCTAATCAACTTGAATCACGTGAAGCAAAAGCATTTGAACGTATTCAATATAGATTGACGAATGCTATCTACGGCTTTCAACTTAAAAATTAGTTATTTAATTTAGAATCTGCATTATCTGCCAATTAAAACTGTTCTCATATAACAATTTTAATTGGCTGTACTCTTTTTATTTCAATTTATAATCCTCTAAACAGTTATGTTCATTAATCATTGTTCCTCAATAGTTACCCTTTTCACCTTCTCAGCTACCTTCTGTGTTTTTTGTACATATCCCTTAAATCTACGTGTCTAGTTTATTTCCGGATTATTAAATAAAAAACACGCCATTATGACGTGTCATTGTTACTTTATAAACTTCTCAATATGCTGCTGGCATTATTCTTGTATCGGTTCCCTTCTTGAACGTAACGATCAACCATGTGCCGTGTCTTGTGACCTGTCTGCTTTATGACACTTCTGTCATTCATCCCTTCTTCTGACGCTGACGTAGCCAATCCGCTTCTTAAACTATCCCTGTATAGTCTGTGGGATTCAATCCGGCTAATTCCATGTATTGACTACTCTAGCAGATGAAACAGCACTTTTTAAACGATTACTGCCGGCTGCAGCCAATACAAAGCAGGCAGCGATGGACTTCCTGCCTGCTTTGTATGAAATAGCTAAACTAGCGGATTATTTTGTTACTTCGATTTTTCCGTTATTTGTTGTTAACTCGATCAAATTTTCGCCTTTGCCAAATTGGGCATTGCCGCTGTATTGATCAAGGATATTAATTTCTCCGTTGTCTTTGTGCACCTCAAACCGTGCATTTGTCGGTCCCGTTTCCGTTTGGATAACGATGCTGCCGTTATTGTTTTTCAGCTGAATAGGTCGGTCCAGGTCTTTTGTTAACACCTTGATGTTTCCGTTGCTGACTCTGCCTTTCAGCGCTCCCTCTACATGGTCGATTGAAATCTTTCCATTGTCTGCTTCGACCGTCACATCATCCGATACAATATCCCGCAAGTCAATTTGCCCATTGTCTGTTTGGACGTTCAATTTTTTCACAAGCAATTGCCCAAGCTCTACGCGGCCATTATTGTTGGCAACGCGCATGGACTGATAGGTTTTTTCCGGAAGATAGACCTTTAACGTCAAGGAAGAGAAAATAAAACTAAAATTGAACCATTTCCGCTGCTGCTGATCCAGTTTGACTACCAATGTATCTCCTTGTACGTCTGCCTCGAAATCGAGTGTATAGTCTGGGTTCTGCTTGCCGGTTACCTCTATTTTGGCAGCGGAATCCTTTACCGGGATGATTTCCACAGCTGCGTTATCGGTTTCTAGCTGTATCTCCTTCACATTTACGGCGCTGACTTCTTTTTCTTCTGAAACAAGAAGAGCTGTGTTTGCCTTGCTGAATGTTAACGCACTTCCCGCTCCGCCGATGAGCAACAGAGCCAGTGCCAGAATTGAGATTTTTTTAATCATGCCGTAGGCCGCCTTTCACAAGAGATGCGTTAAATTTTAAATAACGGAGAAATCCTTTTGTGATTGCTTTTGTCGCAAAAAACATGCCGATGACGATAAACAGCCCGATTCCGCACAGAGCGATGGAAACGAAGGCATCAAACCACTGAAAAGTACCCCAATTGACTAGATTGCTGAAAAGTACGAGCAGCGGGGAGACCACAAAAGCGCCTCCTGCCGCCCAGCCGGCTGCCAGCACGCCCACCAGCGCAATAAATGGTCCGAGCACAATAACAAGGTTGAAAAACCCGAGCCCAATGACCGCCCAGACAGCCCGCATGACATTTCTGGCGGTTGCCGTTGTATGGGCTTTTTCCACCTGATGAGAAGCGGACAGCTCTTTCCCGATCTGACGGGGCGAACCGAGGGAAACAGCGATTTCTTCTTCTGTTTTTCCTTCTTCAAGCCCGATGGTAAAATACTCTTCATAATCCTGCAAAATATCGCGCCGTTCATCGTGCGGCAGCTTTTGCAGGGAATCGTCTAACTGCTGCAAAAATTGCTTTTTATTCAATGTGTTCACCCTCTTTTATTAATTGATTTACACCCCTGGTAAATTCATGCCACTCGGCAATCAGCTCATGAAGATACTCTCTTCCTTTGTCTGTTAATTTGTAGTACTTGCGTGAAGGGCCTTCCGATGATTCCTGCAAATAGGTAGTGAAGTATTCTTCCTTTGTTAATCGTCTTAACAGCGGGTAGACAGAGCCTTCAGATATTTCGATCTGGTCGGAAATCCTCTGCACCAATTCGTAGCCGTAGCGGTCCTGCTTATCTAAGAGAACAAGCACACACAGCTCTAAGACACCTTTTTTAAATTGAACATTCAATCGTTTCTCACCTCTATCCTCACTACAATACATTATACAGTAGTGACCTATAATTATTACCGATTACATGTATAATATCATTCAGTACTGATTATTGCAAGGTACTGTTTTATTTTTTCTCATAAATGGATGCTTTTTCTTTACACATAATCTTCTTGCAGTCAAAATCATGTTATTGATCCTGCCTTGCTTGTTATTTAATTCCTCAATCTGTACAGTAAGTTCCTGTGCAATTGTTGAAACCCTCGCATAACCGAATTTTATATCATTTTCCCCCATAACTGTTTATTAGATTTAAGTTGACTATTTCTAAAAAATCGCTCTTATCGAATCTAGTTCGTTAATTGTCTGTTTCCCAAATAATCCTGTCATCATCGGTTAAACAGTCATCGCTGAATTCGCCTACGATGTGAACATCGCTACTGCTTAATCCTTCTGCCTCAATCTTTTTTCTAAGAGCGAGCATAAGTTCACGCATGCTTTCAGCATCCAGATTGAAGTCTTCTTTCTTCGCCAAGTCTACGCCTTTAATCATATAAAACATCTTGTCGCTAACCAGTGGAAGTATGTCTACCGCTGCTGTCATTTTATAATCACTCAATGCTCCTACCTCCTAATAAAAGTCTCATTTTACAAATTATAAATTTTTCTTCCTGCGTCTCTATTCAGATGCTTAATCAAATCATCCCTAGACCATTCTTTTTTGACAACACTCTTGCTTGGTTCACTTGGTTGCTTTACTAGAAACGAATGGATAGTATTTTTCTGCAATCAAACTATCTCCATGAAAACCTCGCATGTTCCCTTGAACACTGTCAATTTGTTTTTTATAGAGGTTTATTTTTCCATCTGGAGAAGCATATCGCATCGTAGCATAAATCTTTGTATGCTTCTCCCACTCATCAGCATCAAATTCAATACCTTTGTATATTTGATTCGTTTCACAGAACTCTATGTATTCACTAAGGTTGCCTACGATGTAGTTTAAATTTTCTAATCCAATATCAAGCAATGGCTGTTGATATATGTTGCTAAGTTGAATATGGATAACATTCCCATCTTGAGTGATTTTCAAAAGGTCTTCAAAGATTGATAACTCATACACTGAACCATTTTTTGTGAACTCAATAAACATTTCTTTCATATCTCTATCCTCTCATCCTAGCATTTCATTTTTCATTGCTTCGTAATTTTAAACAACCATATCATTATATATGTTTCTTAGTAGTTTTGCGAAGTGTGTCATGACATCAAGATCCATGATAGTCAGGTAATAATACCCGCCAATTTTTACATTTCCATTGCTTTGTTAATTTCGTTTGCAACTGCTAACTTTTCACTAATAAAATCAAAATTTTATTAGTTACTTTGAAAATTATTTAATATTTTCAAAGTAACGGAGAATGGTGTACAAGAACTTATGACACTTACTGAATAATATGAAGTAAAAGAATGAAAGGATGTGAGATAATATGAATGATCACAAGCATGATTGTAAAAAGAAAGAACCCTGCAAAGATAGAAAGTTAAATAAACTAGTAAGAGCATCAGCTTTTAGAGCCACTAAATTTATACCTCAACCTCTTATCCCAAACGTGCCTATGAAAGTTTTATTTGAAAACCAGCAATTCGATCTAGCGAATGAATATAATCCTATTGCATCCAGATTTGTTCCAAGAAAAGATGGAGTATATTCCATCATTGCAACTATTGCGTTTGATCCTGCGGCGGATGTAAATCATAGCGTTTTGTTAGGTATTCGTGTAAATGGCATTAATGTAGCAGTTGATAATGATTTCTTTGGACCACTACCAAATTTCACAAATATACTTGCTGTTACTACTATCCTTAATTTAAATGCCAGAGATCAGGTAGAGGTCTTTGCCCAAGCATCTGTGAATGGTATCATCGTGCCAGATAATCCTACGCCTCCTCGGCTTAATTCTAGCCACTTTGAAGCAGCTAGATTCCCATCTCCTAAATAAAGGATATATCCATCACAAAATCCCCCAAACTCTTTAAAGTTTGGGGGATTTTTAATGCAATATAATATTTTGATAGCTGCTCGAAGCCTTTATAATTTTACATCTTAGTATATAAAGGTTTATTTTATATAATTAATAGACGTTAAATCATTCATTTTTATATAGTCTATTAAGGTGTACTTTTACGAACGGGCTCTCCATTAAAGATCGATTGTTATATTTTTCGCTTTTTCGACACTTACGTCCTTGTTATTAACAACATCGCTTGTTAGAATCTCAATTGATTTAATGTCATCCATGTTTTCAAGTATAAAGCCCATATTGCCTTTCCTAACACCGTTTCTTTGTATTTCTCCATTCAATTCTTCGAGATAAATGTCCTCTTCCCATGTTTTGTGCTCACCGCTGCTCGTCTTAACAAAAGCAACCGGTGTGAACTTTACATCCTCATTAGATGTATTTTTAACTGCTACGCCCACTTTAACAAAGTCAAACTCTTCTTCATGAGTATAGGCATGAAAAAAATCAATCATGCTGTAATCTGGAACAAAATGCATCACTTTTACTTCTTTTACGATCATTTCAACCGCGCCTATCTTAACCGTTTTATTGATGTTCTTATAAGATTTTAGTATGAGCTCTCCTTTATCATCGATTACGGTTTCTCCAACTTTCACAAGATTAATGTCGTCCGTTATTTGCGGGTTGGGCACATATACATCTTTTTTTACAGTTTGGTCCGATTTTTCCGTTTGGTCAATTATATTCACTTGATCTTCAGTAGCTTGATTCTCAGCTTTATTTGCTGCTGAACAGCCAGTAAGAACTAATAGAGAAATCAGGATATAAGACAATCTTTTCAAAGGAATCCCCCTAAAATTTCAGCATAATAAAAGCACCCGCTGCTTTTAGAGAGCAACGGGATCTTTTTATTAATGTGTGTTATTTTTTATTTTTTGATTCGCCTAAAAGATCAAAGATAATTTTAGCATTATCTGTATTATCAATTTGTCCTGCAAATCGTTCTTTATAAGGTCCGTAGGCATATAAAGGTACGTCTTCACCTGTGTGACCGCCAGTTGTCCAGCCCGTATGAGAACGCTTGTTAAAAATTGTTTCGATGGCATTGTCGATATCTGTGACTTTTTTAGTCGCCGCTGCCTCTTTAACAGATTGAATTTCTTGTGCTGTTAATGCTAATAGATTTTGATCAATATATGTTTTTAACGTCTTTTCAACATCTGCCCCTTTAGCAATTTCTGCTGCCATAAAGTCAGGTGTGCGCTTAGCCGCTTTTATGGGCTGGCCAAACCAGTTATAGACTCCATCAGCACCAATAGAGTATCCGCCAGTTGAATGGTCAGCTGTTATAACAACTAGGGTATGCTTGTCCTTTTTAGCAAAATCAAGTGCAACCTTAGCCGCTTTTTCAAAGTCTTCCATCTCACTCATTGCACCAACAATATCATTATCATGTCCTGCCCAGTCTACTTGGCTTCCTTCGACCATTAAGAAGAAGCCGTCTTTATCCTTGTTTAAGCGTTGAATGGCTGATGATGTCATATCTTGAAGAGATGGAATATCTTCTGTACGGTCAATCATTTTTGGCAGACCGCCCGAAGCAAACAATCCGAGAACCTGTCCGTTTTTATCCTTTGAAAGTTGTTCTTTGTTTGTTACATAACTAAATCCAGATTTTTGGAATTCTTCCGTAAGGTTACGGTCAGGACGAACAAAGTTTGAAGAACCGCCACCGAGAAGAACGTCAATTTTATGTTTGCCATTCACTAATTCATCATAATAGTCATCAGCAATAGCATTCATATTTTTACGGTTTTCATCGTGGGCACCAAATGATGCGGGTGTTGCGTGTGTAATTTCAGATGTAGCGACAAGACCTGTTGCTTTGCCTTTTTCTTTTGCAGTCTCTAATACGGTTTTCACTTCAGTTTTGTCGTTATCCACCCCAATGGCCGCATTATATGTTTTTACGCCGGCAGACATTGCTGTTGCGGCAGAAGCAGAATCTGTTACGTTTTGTGCAGGATCTTCTGGATATGTCATCTGTTGTCCAACAAGATACTTATCAAATTCTGTTCTTTCAACTGCAGGTGTTGAAGGATCATCTTTTAAATAACGGTAGGCTGAAGTATAAGATACACCCATTCCATCCCCGATTAAGAAAATAACATTTTTAATTTTCGTATTATCATTATCTCTCTCATGATTTTTTTCTGAGGCTTGTGCGTCTGTATTAGGGATTGTTCCAACCCAGCTACCCAATGCAAGTGTTGATAGAACACAAATTGGAAGAAGCTTTTTTATTGACTTATTTTTAAACATCTACATAACCTCCGAAAGTTAATTTAATATGATGACAATATTTACTATAAGGGAAAACTGTTAATCTGCTATTAAAAATAAGTAAACATCCATTAAAGTGATGTAAATATTCGAAGCTATTCTATGTAATGAAAATCATAAAAAACAGTTCTTTCATAATAGGAAAAAACAGATCACTTAACGCTATCGCTTGCAATACTCACAGCTCCAACGCAAATGAAAACCGCCTCCTTAACCCTGTTTACAACATGTTATATTCGGCACCGCTTCACTATTCTAAATTATTGTCATAAATGAAGTCTTTCTAAATATAATTCCAATCGTTAATTTGCATCCTACAAATATCCTGATTTACGTTAAGAATGAACCTTTTAAAAACGATTGAAAAATATAAATCATTAATCACCTAAAACATTTTTAGACTAACATCGTAGTTCTATATAAAACGTTTAACATCTTCATAATTTCATCTTCGGATAATGTATCAACTTGCTCCTGCTGCTTCTTAATATTTTTCAATGGATAGTGACTCTTGAATCTTCGTTTTTCTCTTCTTTTTCACCAAATAAAAAACCCCCTTAAAGTGTGATAATTTCAGACACATAAGAGGGTTCAGGGTGAAATAAAGGTTATGGTTTTATTTCACCAAATATTTAATTTAAAAGCCCATTTTCCAATCTGCAACTTCCACAAGGAATACCCAAAAACGTTGATATACCACATTAAATCGCTGTCAATCGTAATACATCACGGGCGATCATCACTTCTTCGTTCGTTGGAATCACAATCACTTTAACCGGTGAATGCGGGTAACTGATAAGCGCTTCCTGTCCGCGAACGTTATTGAGGCTGGAATCCCAGTAAACACCCATGAATTCAAGACCGCGCAGTATACGGGCACGTGAGGCAATGTCATTTTCACCGATGCCGGCTGTGAATATGATCGCATCAACCCCGGACATCCTTGCTGCGTAAGAACCAATGTATTTATGGATGCTGTTTGCGAATACCTCAAGCGCTATTTCCGCTCGTTCATTTCCTTCATCAGCAGCTTTGGTAATGTCACGCAAGTCGCTCGATAAACCAGAAATGCCAAGCATGCCGCTTTTTTTGTTTAATATATCAAGCACTTCATCGGCCGTTTGCCCCGTTTTCTCCATAATGAATGGCATTAAAGCAGGATCAATGTTTCCTGAACGTGTGCCCATCGGTACGCCCGCAAGCGGTGTAAAGCCCATCGATGTATCGATTGATTTACCACCATCGATCGCCGCAATACTCGCGCCATTGCCAAGGTGGCATGAAATTAAACGCAAATGTTCAATCGGACGGCCAAGCAGCTGTGCTGCGCGTTCGGTTACGTATTTATGTGACGTTCCATGGAAACCATATTTGCGGATGCCGTACTTTGTATAATATTCATATGGCAGGCTGTATAAAAAGGATTTCTCTGGCATCGTTTGATGGAATGCTGTATCAAATACTGCAATCGACGGTATGTTTGGCAATACGTTTTGGAAAGCACGAATACCCGTAACATTAGCCGGATTGTGCAGCGGCGCAAGTTCTGATAATTCTTCAATTTGCGCAAGTATCGCCTCATCAATTAACACGGAATCATTAAATGCTTCTCCACCATGAACGACACGGTGGCCGATGCCGTCAATTTCGTCAAGAGATGCGACGATGCCCTTAGACACTAATTTACTTAGCAGCATTTGAACGGCAACCGCGTGATCCGGAATGTTTGTTACTTCTTTATCTGTAGAACCAGCAGGAGTTAACATCGAAAAAACAGAATCAGATAAACCGATTCGTTCTACCAACCCTTTTGTTAATACCTCTTCTTTTGGCATGTCAAACAACTGAAATTTTAATGATGAACTTCCTGCGTTAATCGCAATTACTTTAGACATTGTATCCTCCCTGTATAGATCGAACAATTTCCTCTATATATAGAGATATCGTGTTCTCATGTAAATAGCAAGCATTCATTTTTTCCTAAACCGCTTTCATTAAATAATAATTATTTTCCGACAAATCAGTTTCATGTATTTCTTTTTCTGCTTTATTTATATTTCTTCTTTTTTATGTGAATTATTTGTGTAAACAACCATGTTATTATTGTCTGAAAATAGTGTACAATGAGGTTATGATGTATAAAGGAGATTGAGAGATATGAAGTTACTTTGGGATTTAGATGGAACCATTTTTGATACATATCCAGCGATTCTCAATAGTTTTATCGCGGTACATGAAGCGGCGCACGGCGAGACAACTGACCGGAACGAAGCACTTCGCTGGCTGAAAAGAAACTCGAAACTTGCCTTCCAGCAGTATCGTATTTCAGAAGATTTCCGGCCGCTTTTTACAGAGCTGGATCATAAGCAATCTGAAGCAGGCAGTCCTCCATTTGATGGCATAAAAGAGATTTTGGCGGCAGCTGATGTGAACGTCATCGTCACACATAGGACGAAAGCATCAACGATTGAATTGCTGACAAAATGGGGGTTAATTGACTTCTTTGATGAAATTGTCAGTCCAGAAGATGATGGATTTCCACGTAAACCGGATGCGGCTGCCTATCATTATTTGAACGAAAAATACGATCTTGATTGGGCGATTGGTGATCGTTCCCTTGATTTAATCCCCGCTCGTGAAGCAGGTCTTAAAACCGTTTCGTTCCAAAACGCCGACATTGAAGCGGACGTTTATCTCGATGCGTACGATGAGACATTTTTTGAAAAAGTAAAGTGAAATAAAGTTGTCTCCAGTCAGTGATTAACTGACTGGGAGCAACTCTTTTTTGTTTTTAAAAACATTTTAGTATAAGCCTGTACTTCTAAATTCAAAAAGAAAACGGCTGAACAAAGCAGCCGTTTTCATGCAAGAATAAATTTATTCATTTCTGTCTGCAAACTTTCCGCCATATGAGAGAGTGAGAGCGCACTCGTTAAAATGTGCTCACTTGCCGCTAGCTGCTGTTCAGTAGCTTCACTTGAGTTTTGAGCGCTGAAGGCTGTTTCTTCCGCACTTGCTTTGACATGATCAGCTGTACCTGCTGCCTCAATGGCCATCGCTTGAATTTCCTCAACGGCCGCTGATACGGTCTGCACATTTGACGTGACATCTTTTACTGCCTGTTCGATTCGTGAAAAAGCATCGATTGAGGTTTCTGACGTCTGAAGACCCCGGTTAATCTCGTCGCTGCCTCCTTGAATAGACTGCGTTGCCACCGAAGTGTTTTCTTGAATTCTTTTCACTGTCTGTGCAATATCAGCAGCCGATGATTTAGACTGTTCCGCTAGTTTACGCACTTCGTCGGCTACAACAGCAAACCCCTTTCCATGTTCACCGGCGCGCGCTGCTTCAATAGCTGCGTTTAAGGCAAGTAAATTCGTTTGATCTGCGATGGATGTAATTAACGTCGTGATCTGTTGAATATCTGCCGACTGCTGCTCAAGGCGGTGCATAACAGCTGTTGTTTCAGCCATCGATGTATGTATACGGTTAATTTGACCAGCTACTTCCCGAATCGCAGATGACCCTTTATATACGAAAGTACTGGCGATTTCCGATGAATACAGCATTTCTTCGTTGCTGCCTGCAATTTGCTGAATTCCTGATGCAATTTCACTAATGGAATCAGTCATTGTGCTGACGGACCCGAGCTGTACTTCACTTTCCTTTCTATTATTGTGTGACAGAGCTGCTACTTTCTGTGAAGCGGACGTGTTTTGTTGTGCTGTGGCCGACAGCTGTTCTGATTGACTGGCAAGGGACAGAGCCGAGTCGTTTACTTTTTCGACAAGTGCACGTAAATTTAATTTCATTTGATTTAATGCATTTGCCATTTCACCCATTTCATCTTTGTTTTTAATATGAATATCATCGATGGCTAAATTTCCGCCTGCAAGCGCTTTTATGGCATCTGTAGCGAGACGGACTGGACGCGCGATACTACGGCTGACGACGAAGGCAATCAATGTGCCAAGGACGAGTGAAAGAATGATAAAAATGATAATCATCATCGTCGTCTTCGCTGCAAGCTTAGTTAAATCGCCCTGCGTTGCTGTCATACGGCCAGCTTGAATCTCAATCAATTTATCTGCCTCTGTGCTAAAAATAACAGAGTGGCTATTTGCCATCGACAAGTTCGTATTGACTTCTGCCTGGTTGCGCTGAATGTAGCCTTCTATTGCCTTATCTGAATATTCTTGATACATCTGCATCGCATGGCTCATGTCATTTAGCTGCGCTGTTGATTCCTTCTCCGTAGCCATTCCTTTAAATTGACTGAAAACCGTATCAAATTCCTCATATTTTCGATCCATTTCATCAATAAAACGCTGTTCACCATGCATTATATAGCTATTCATACTCATGACAATGTCTTTTTGCTTAATCACTAATTCATCAATTATTTTCACTTTCTGTACCCGCTCGTTAATTAAAATTGAATATTGGCTGTTCAATTGCTGCATCGCATACAGTGCAATCGCTCCTACTACAAGCAAAATAAATAAAATGGTGAAAAATCCAGTAAATAATCGTTTGGCGATCGATCCTTTCAAGCCAATTCCTCCCCCGACAAAATAAAACGTTTCCATTCAATAGTTCTATTATACTATCTTTTATCGAAATTACTATATATAAAATGAAATGAGTTCATTTAAGAATGGGCCTTTCCTTTAAGTGATATAAAGCTTTTGACGAAAAAAAGAAAACGGTTGAAAGAGACAACCGTTTTCTTTTTTTTATAAGTTTTCAAGAATGACCTTAATATTCGATTTCATCATCTTAATATACGTATCGCCATCTTCTCCTGGTTTTCCTAAAGAATCAGTATATAACGTTCCCCCAATGGGCACTCCTGTTTCCGATGAAACCATTTCCATACTGCGTGGGTCAATACTTGTTTCAACAAATAAAGTAGAAGGCTTTTTAGCTTTGATTAATTCCACTATTTTCGTTACCTGTTCAGGTGTTCCTTGATTTTCTGAATTGATCTCCCAAATGTATCCTGCCTGGAAGTTGTATGCCGCACTGAAGTATTTAAAAGCCCCTTCACTTGTGACAATGAAGCGCTTTTCCTCTGGGACTTTATTAAAATCAGCCACTGCCTGCTCGTGAAGTTCTTGTAATTGTTTTATATACACTTTCGCATTTTCTTCATAAACTGCCGCATGTTCAGGATCTACTTCGATCAAACCATCCCGTGCATTTTCTGCATATTTGATGCCATTTCGGATATCAAGCCATGCATGAGGGTCTTCTTCTTCTTCTTTTCCTTTCGTTGTTAAATGTTTTGCCTCGACTCCTTCGCTCATACGATAAACCGGTGCATCTTCACTTGCTTTTCCTGCCGTTTCAAGCATTTTTTCAAACCACGAATTACCTGCTTCTAAATTTAAGCCGTTATAGAAAATAACATCTGCATCCGTTGCTTTTTGAATGTCTACCGGCAGCGGATCGTATTCATGCGGATTTGATCCTACTGGGGCTAGGCTATGTATTTCTACTCGATCGCCGCCCACGTTTTTAACAATGTCGTATAGAATGGAATACGTTGTGACAACTTGTAATTTTTCTTCTTTTGTTTCTGAGCTGCCTTGCTTTTCTTCGCTGCAGCCTGCCATAAGAACAATAGCCATTAAACTGATAAGTGCCAGCTTTAGCTTTAAATAATGATGCATTTTTTTCTCCTCCACACTTTTACGAAAGTGACATTTTTTTGTTTCTTGATTTTATCGCACGCCACAAAATTCCTTGTTTTGGCGAAAAGAAAAAGGCCAATAAGAAAAGTACAGTAGAAACAAGTACGATTGTCGCGCCTGAAGCTAAATTATAAGTGAAACTAAAATACAATCCTACAATGGATGCAATGACACCAAAAACAGCGGACAAATAAATCATGATCCATAATCGATCCGTTAGTAAATAGGCTGTCGCAGCCGGTGTAATCAGCATAGCGACAACAAGAATGATGCCGACTGTCTGCAAAGAGGCTACTGTCACCATCGTCAGCAATGTCATTAAAAAATAATGAATCCACTTTGTCGGCAATCCATACGCCTGTGCCATTGTCGAATCAAATGACGACACAAGCAATTCTTTATAAAATAAATAGACGGATAATAAAACAAAAATTCCTATACCAAGCGTGATCCACATATCCGACGGCCGGACAGCTAAAACGTTCCCAAACAAGATATGGTAAAGATCCGTACTGCTTTTCATAAATGTGATCAAAATAATACCTAAAGCAAAAGCTGCGGTAAACATGATACCTATCGAGATATCATTTTTAATCCGGCTATTTTGACTGACAAAGCCAATACCCATAGCTGTTACGACGCCTGAAATGACTGCTCCGATAAAGAAATTGACCCCGAGCATATACGCAATGGCCACCCCTGGAAGAACAGCATGCGAAATGGCATCTCCCATCAGGGCCATTCCTCTTAATATGATGAAACAGCCAATGACCCCACAAATAATCCCCACCATTGTAGACGTCAATAACGCTTTTTGTAAAAACTCGTATTGAATAACTGCGTCAATGAATGACATTACGCGTTCACCCCCATCTCCTCGAGAAATGAAAACTGACCGGAATAGGCTCTAGCTAAAATGTCCTTTTGAAAAACAATGTTCGCATCACCAAATTGAATGAGTTCTTTATTTAATAAAAGAAGTTGGTCAAAATACTCATTTGCTTTGCTTAAGTCATGATGAACGACGAAAATGGTTTTCCCCATACTCGTGAGTTTCTTCAAAATACGAATAATTGTTTCCTCACTTAAAACATCCACCCCGACAAATGGCTCATCAAGAAAAAAGATGTCAGCCTTTTGAGCAAGCGCTCTTGCTAAAAATACACGTTGCTGCTGACCACCTGAGAGTTCACCAATTTGCCGCTTACTGAAACCATCCATTCCGACTTCTTTTAAACATTGAAGTGCCCATTCTTTTTCTTTTTTACGAGGTTTTTTAAAAAAGCCCAGACCCGGATATGTACCAATTATGACCGTGTCTAAAACGTTGATTGGAAAATCCCAGTCAATCTGACTTCTTTGCGGGAGATAAGCAACGGACTTTCTTATATCCGCAAATGATTTCCCATGAAATAAAACCTCTCCTTTATCTCTTGGAATCAAATTCAACAGCGCTTTTAATAATGTTGACTTTCCCGCTCCATTTGGTCCAATGATCCCGACTAGTTTTCCTGGTTTAACGGAAAAGTTGACATCGCGAATCGCATCATTCCCATGATAAGAAACAAATAAGTTTGACACATGAAGTACCGGCTTCATTCTCATCATCTCCCTTCAAATCATAATTTCTCTCTATCTAAAATTTTTCCCTAAGGCAACTTTTAGTTTAAAAAAGAGCAGATGTATTTTTGTTTCGTATATACATGTTATATGCACTCACATTAAAGAGTTGCCCTTACGAAACATTTTAACTCTATAACAATTTTCTTGTCAATAGCAAATATAAACAATTTTCTGTTAATACATACAATAAAAAGCTTTTGGCTGCAGCCAAAAGCTTTTTATCTTCCTGCTTATTCAACTCTCGCTTTCTGTACTTTCAATTGTTTCCCTTTGACTGTCGTCGTTTTCATTGCTTTCAACACGACTGGGCCTTTTCCGTTCAGCATCTCAACATATGACACATTATCTTGAATCGTAATAATCCCGATATCGTCTGCTGTCACACCCGGGATATTCGCAATCGTCCCGACAAAATCAACAGCTCGGATTTTCTTTTTCTTGCCTCCGTTAAAGTACAGCTTCATAATATCTTTATTCAGTTCACGGCTTTTCTCCTTTTTCAACGTTGGACGCGCATTTCTTTTTTCATGAAATGCAGCCTGCCCTGCCGCCACTTCTTCTTTCGACGGACGATCGGCTTTTGGTATCTCAAATCCGATATATGACTCGATTTCCGTCAGAAACTTCCCTTCATGCGGCGTCGCAAACGTAATCGCTTTTCCTACATTGCCTGCTCGCCCTGTCCGCCCCGTCCGATGAACGTAACTTTCCTTTTCAAGTGGCACATCGTAATTGACAACGAGCGAAACATTGTCAATATCAATCCCTCTCGCCGCCACATCCGTCGCCGCAAAATAGCGGAACTCACCCCGTTTAAATTGATTCATCACGTCAAACCGATCTTCCTGCACCATTCCCCCATGAAGCATGCCGCATGAATATCCGGATTCATCGAGCGCATCAAACAACGTCTCCACACGCTCCTTCGTCCGGCAAAACAACATGCAACTATCCGGATTTTCCACAACAGAAATGTCTTTTAACAAGGAAAACTTCTCTTCTTCGTTCACCGTGATCACTGCATGTTCAATGTTCTCTGTCGTTAAACCAGCTGCTTGCATTTCGATTTCTTCCGGGTTCTTCATATAGCGGTGACAAAGTGATTCAATATCTTCCGGCAACGTCGCCGAAAACAGCATCGTCACACGTTCTAAAGGCAATTTTTCAATAATTGCTGACACTTGATCGATAAAGCCCATATTGAGCATTTCATCCGCTTCATCAATGATCAAATATTGAATTTTTTCAGTCACTAGCGTCTCTTTTTCAATGTGGTCAAGTACACGACCTGGTGTGCCAACGACAACGTGTGTTTTTTGCTTTAATTCTAATTTTTGTCTAGCAAATGGCTGCTTGCCGTACACAGCTGTCGCTTTAATCCGCTTAAAGCGGCCAATGTTCGTGATATCTTCCTTTACTTGCGCTGCAAGCTCGCGCGTCGGTGTCAGCACAAGTGCCTGCGGTTTATTTTCTTCCCAGTCCACAAGCTCACAAAGCGGAATGCCAAATGACGCCGTCTTGCCGCTCCCTGTCTGCGATTTCACGACGACATCTTTCTGCTCAAGCGCCGCCGGAATAACTGCGGCCTGCACGTCTGTCGGTTCCGCATAGCCTAGCTCCTTAAGCGCTCGTTTAATGTCACTGCTTAACGAAAAGTCGTTAAATGATTGTTTGTTCATTCGTTACCTCGATTATTTTGTCATGATCGTTCTTTCTTATTATACAGAAAAACAGCCTGGAATTATCCAGACTGTTTTATTTAATAACTGCCGATTGTTAAACGCCTGGGAACCAGCCTGGTGTATTGACAATCATATTCCAGAGCGGATTCGGTATGACGAGTTGGTCTTGATTATTTTTGTCGATTTTTGTGACAATCTGATCTTCTTGGCCATTTTCAATCTTTTGAAGCCAATCCGGTTCAATGATTAAGCCACGACCGATCGCAATAAGCGGCACACCTGTTGATAATGCTTGGAGCGCATCATCCGCTGTATAGATCGAGCCGACGCCAATCACTGGCACACTGTCATCGGCACGCTCTCGAATGATTTCAAGGCGTGTACGGGAGTCATCAACGCCGCGTCTTGGCACCGACCAGAATTCACCCAGTGATACGTGTAAATAATCAAGGTTTTTTTCTTTTAATGCATCAATAAGTTCCAATGTGTCAGCCATCGTAATGCCCGGTGTTTCCGGCTCTTCTGGAGAAAAACGGTAGCCGACCGCAAATGATGCTTTCGCATGTTCTGAAACCACTTTTTTTACTTCATCGACAACTGCAAGCGGGAATGCCAGGCGTTCGCCCCATTTGTCAGTACGGCGATTGGTTTGTGGTGAAAAGAATTGCTGAATTAAGTATCCGTTTGCGCCGTGAATTTCCACGCCATCAAAGCCCGATTCAACGGCACGTCTCGTTGTTTCACCAAATGCTTTTACAATCGCGTCTACTTCTGCAGCAGACAATTCACGTGGTATTGGGTTTCCTGCTGCTGGTACAGTACTTGCACTGACGACATCTCCATCAACTAGACTCGCAGGCACCATTCGTCCACCATGAAAAATCTGCAAAATCGCTTTGGCCCCTTCACCTTTAATCGCTTTAGCCAGACGACTAAGACTTGGTATCATCTCGTCACGGTCACCGCCAAATTCACCAGGGAAGCCTTTCCCGTTCGGTGTCACATACGTACAGGCAGTAATAACCATTCCAACACCACTCGAGCGGCGTGCGTAATAGGCAAGTTCTGCATCTGACACGGTGCCGTCTCCATTAGCGGAACAGTTCGTCATCGGTGCCATAACGATGCGGTTATGAAGTTCGACGCCACTTTTAAACGTAAAATTTTTAAATAACGGCGCATATTTTTCTTTCATAGATGGGTCCCCTGTCGTTTAAATATACTGTTTTTTTACGACTTTAAGCTGCGCGATTAGTCGTTCAAACCACTCTTCATCTTTCGTCAATAACGCCATGTCAATAAGCTGCTCAAGCACCGCTTCTTCTGTTGCAACGGTATCCGGCACTTTTTCAATCGACTTCGACAACACGTGAATCATCCGTCCGATGAGCTCTTTATTGACTGAATCAACGATATATACTTTCATAATATCTTCTGGGTCTTCTATTTTTACGACATATCCGTAGATTCTCTGTTTGTCCCACGTTTCGCCTTGTACCCAGTCTCCTACTTGAAACTGCATGTTGTTTTCCATTTCATCCCACCCCTTTATGAATCGTTTAACTGTGCGTTTTTATTTTGTCCAATACGGAGGCTACCGTAAACTGGCTTAAGTATAATTCATAATAATCTTCGGCTTTATTGAAAATATGGTCCATCACGACTTGCGTGTTAGACGATATTGGACACGTATCATCCGGGTCGCCTGTACACCAATTAGGCTGGAGGGTGCCATATGAAACCGTATGATACACGTCTGCCAATGTAATGTTCTCTGGATCGCAGCTGAGCAAATACCCGCCACGCATTCCTTCTTTTGTTTTGACAAATCCTTTTTTTCGAAGGATACTCATCACTTTCCGAATACGCGCAGGGTTTGTCGTCACATTATGAGCAATCGCTTCACTGCTCGCCATATACTCGGGCAAATTAGCTAAATACACTAAGCTATGGACAGCAATGGTAAAATCACTATTCATCGACATTTTCCCCCTTTTTTCGATAAAGCATACTGTAATTTTATTTTATACAGTTCAAAAAGTCAATGGAAGCGCTTTAAAAATTTCAAACTAGTTGTTAACTTGCATGTCGTCTTCCTTTCATTTCCTTCCATAAAAAAACTGCCTTCTATTAAGAAGACAGCACGTTTTGTTTCATTGCTCTTTTTTGCCAGACGATCGTAATAAGCAATGTCGCTACTAGCAAAATTAACCCTAATATAAATGGATAAATAATGTTTATGTCATACAATAGACCTGCACACGTTGGACCGAGCACATTGCCAATGCTCATGTACATGTTGTTCATCCCCATCGCAAATCCTTGCTCGTCGCCGGCTAGTTTTGAAATAAGTGTGTTTAACACCGGCCGCAAAATCGATGTCGCAAGGAAGATAAGCAAGGAGATACCAAAAAATAAAATGTAACTGTTCGCCAAAACAGACAATAAAAACCCGCATACGGCGACCGCTAAAAAGATATTCAACACTATTCCTTCACCAAAATGGGTGACGAGGCGATCAACGATAAACAGCTGCACAATCACGCTGACGATCCCGGTTGATGTCACCATAAGCGCAATATCTTGTGGAGACGCACCGAATTCATCATCGACAAACAAGCCGAGTACCGATTCATACGCCATCAAACCGAAGCTCATCACGAGCGTAATAACGAGTGGAATGAAATACGGCATTTTCACCGAACGAGCTATTTTTTTCGCCATCGATTCGCTCACTGGGGGGGCAGCGATGACCGGCTGCGGCTGACGGTCCGGTTCTTTTAACATGAAAACGGAAAACAGTACCGCCACAAGCGCGATGACAGCTGAAATCAAAAACGGCATTTTCAATCCGAAATCAGCTAAAAATCCACCGATGCCAGGGCCAACTACAATGCCAAATGACATTGCAGCCGAAATTAAACTATTGCCTTTCGCACGTTGATCAAATGTGGTAATGTCTGCGACGTATGCAAAAATCGCTGGGACTAAAAAGGCCGCTCCGATACCGCCGATGACACGTGATGCATATAGCATCCAGATTGAATCAAACGCATAAAAAACAAACATAGATAAAGACAAACCGGTCAATCCGAAAATAATCATTTTCCGGCGGCCGTAATCATCCGCCCACTTTCCGGCAATCGGTGAAAAGACAAGCTGTGCTCCCGCAAAAATGGCGATCATGAGCCCAGCGGCCATCCCGCCTTCATTAATCGATTCCAAATAAGCCGGCAATATCGGAATAATAATGCCGAAGCTTCCAATCGCAATAAACATATTGATCATTAAAATAATCATTTTTCTCCGCTGATCACCGGTCATGTATATAATCCTCACTTTCTTTCTAGATCCTTTTTTGACACATCTGACTATTTTAGCAAATTGTGCTCTATTCGGATAGATAATTATCTAAAATTTGAACTTCTTTTTTCTTGCGTATATAATAAACTTAGAACTTAAAAAACTATTTTTGTTTCACTAGTTTTATATGGGGGATTGATACGTGAAAAACCGCATTATGAAGGCATTCATCGAAGAGATTCACGACAAGAGCATGAAATTTACGATGGATGATCTTGCAAAACGGCTTGGCATTAGTAAACGGACATTATATGAGCACTTTTCATCCAAAGTCGATATTTTAGATGCGATCATCGACTCGACACTCGCTGAATTTGATGAGCGTACCGACCGGATCATTGAAAATCCTACTCTCACATTGCTTGAAAAAATTAAACAGACGATCGCGGTCGTCCCTTCGTACAATGAATTTTATGATCTGCGTATTTTAGATCAAATGAAGCGCTACTACCCCGCTCAGTGGGAAAAAATGTACACTGCGCTCAACCAATGGGATGATTTGCGTGCACTCATTGAACAGGCAATTCAGGAAGGACTTATCGTTCATACCAATGTCCCGCTCATTATGAAGTTGATCATCGACGCTACGAATGCTACACTCGACCGGCGCTTTTTCCAAGAAAATAGCATCACGGTCACAGAAGCACTAAATTCAATCGTAGATATTATTTTGTTCGGTCTCGTCAAAAAAGAAGATATGTAAACTGGAACAGTCTGGTTATATAAAATCAGACTGCCCTCCTTCGCTTTGAAAAACTAAAAAAACAAAAACAGTTTTTTTATTCTCAAAAGGAGAGAAAAAAATGAGTTCCCATCAAAGCACGCTCGAAATGTTAGACAACCAGCCAGTTAGCCGTATGTTTATTCGTTATTTAATCCCTTCTATGGTCGGTATGCTCTTAATGGCTGTCAATGTCGTCGTCGATGGTATTATGGTTGGCAACCGGTTAGGAGCTGAAGCGCTTGCTGGTGTTGGGATTGCTGGACCTGTTTACACGATTTTCATTGCCATCTCACTCTGGATTGGTGTCGGCGCAGCTACGCGATATTCGATTGCGATGGGTGCGAAAAAAACAGAACAGGCGCGAGCGATTTTCACCCAGTCACTCGTCTTTATTTTTGGTGTGACCCTTTTCATCGGCATCGCTGCCTATTTTTTCCGTGAACCGCTCGCCTACGCACTCGGTGCCAACACACAAACGTATCCTTATGTTTCTGACTATATGACGGTGCTTCTTTTGTTTGGATTCGTCTTTACAATTGAAAGCGTGTTTAGCGTGTTTATCCGGAATGACGGTGCACCGAACGTATCAATGGCCGCTCTCGTTATTGCAGCCGTTGCGAACATTGCGCTTAACTATTTGTTTTTATATGTGCTTGATTACGGTGTTGCTGGTGCGGCAACAGCGACTGTCCTTGCAGGTGCTACAGCTATTCTTGTGTTATCCACACATTTTTTCAGTCCAAAAAGCAATTTAAAACTTGTCCGGTTTTCATTTAAAAAGCGGCTGTTTTTCATGATGGTCGCCATCGGGTTTCCAAGCTTTCTCGCTGAAATCGGCGTGTCTGTTTTCACGATTTCACATAATATCATTTTGGAAAAAATGGCTGGAACAAGTGGTGTCGCTGCCTTTTCGATTTTAAATTATGTTCATAGCGTCATGCTGATGATGTTTCTCGGCATGGGGTCTGCAATTCAACCGCTCATTAGCTATTATCATGGGGCAAGAAACGAAGAACGAAAGAAAGAAACGGTTCGAATTGCTGTCTGGATTACGATGGGTACCGGTTTCCTTTTCTTCCTCATCGGACAGTTCGCAGCACGAACGATCGTCTCGATTTTCGGGGATTTTCCGGCCGCTGTTACGGAACTTGCGACGAGCGGCATTCAATTATTTTTCATTGCGTACTTGTTTATGGGCATCAATTTCGTCATGATGACATACTATCAATCGGTCGGTCACGTACGGATGGCGATCTGGATTACGGCCGCGCGTGAAATTATCATTATGCTGACATTGCTGCATGTATTGCCCCCACTGTTCGGTTTAACTGGCGTCTGGCTGGCAATTCCCATTTCTGAATGTATTGTTTTAATGACTATTTTTCATTACCAGCGAAAGCTGCGGTTTAAACAGATGAAAAAACGGACTCTTCAACAGGAGAAGTTAGAATTTTAATTTAAACCAATCCCGTCATCATAACGCTGGTGGGATTGCTGTTATACGAACAAAGCATGAAACAAATTTGATAAAATACGGGTAACTAGAAAAAATATAGCTATATGAATGAGGAGATAGTAGTAATGAACATAACCATTAAGCAAGAACTACCGGAAGATTACAAATTTAAATAAAAAGGAAAGATAAAAGCGGACGATGTCGGCTTTTATCTTTCCTTTTCTTTTATCTTATATAATGTAATGCGGGCACCTTCCTTTTATGAAGTAATAAAGTCGCCGCCATTAATATGCATCGTTTGACCGGTGACGTATGTGGAATCGTTTGATGCCAAGTACACATACGCCGGTGCATTTTCAGACGGCTGGCCACGGCGTCCCATCGGCGTATCCGCCCCGTGCTCTGCCACCTTTTTTTCATCGAATGTCGCTGGAATAAGCGGCGTCCAGATTGGGCCCGGTGCTACAGCGTTGACACGAATGCCTTGAGCGGCGAGGTTCGCTGCAAGGGAACGCGTAAAAGATGTAATCGCCCCTTTTGTCGCTGAATAATCAATTAATTCAGGTGAACCGCGATACGCTGTCACAGAGGACGTGTTCACGATCGCATCTCCCTTTTTCATATGTTTTAGTGCAGCCTGCGTCAAATAAAACATCGAGAAAATATTTGTTTCAAATGTTTCACGCAGCTGCTCTGGTGTAATGGCTAAAAAATCTTTTGTCGGGAACTGTTTGCCCGCATTATTCACGAGAATATTTAATCCGCCAAACTCGGAAACTACTTGCTGGACCAGCTTTTTGCAGTTCTCGACATCACTTATATCCGTCGCCGCTTTCAATGCTTTGACGCCGTATGACTCAATTAACTTCACTGTTTTCTCTGCATCACCGTCTTCATTTAAGTACGCAATCGCAACATTTGCGCCTTCTTTCGCATAGGCAACCGCGACCGCACGACCGATCCCGCTGTCTCCGCCTGTAATGAGCGCGACTTTACCGGCTAATTTACCGGATCCTTCATACTCCTGATCATCATAAATCGGCGCCGGTGTCATTTCTGATTCAATACCAGGCTGCTGACTTTGCGTCTGCGGCGGTGTCTGTTCATCCATTCGTTCAAATTTATCTTTCGCCATCATGTATCCCTCTCCATTCTTTTATAATCCTGTCCACAAAGAGTATTCCCCCGACAAAAAGAGATAAACATCATTTTTACGGTGACGTGTTCCATCTTGAGCTGAATAAGCACACGGAGGAAAAGGCAAGATAAGACACATACATGATCATGATGAAGGATAAATAAATAACAAACTAAGGAAGCTTAGCAGACGTTTGCCTTTCCGTAACAACCGGATCAAAAAACTCGTAAGGAAGAGAAAGGTATGGACATGCGCTCTTTGATGGGTACACACACCAGGACATACACCCGGACATATCTCTTTGTTCCGGCAAGTGGACCGTTTGTTACTAGCAGGTGATGCGTTTGTGACAGTTAAGTAAGATTCGCTCTATAACGTGATCACACAGAAACAGGAAATAAATGGGCCGCCACGATATTTCACGACAGATTGGCCAGAAGCATGGGAATCCGTTAAAAAATTAGAAACATTACAACCATCTATCGCTACCACCGGGCATGGATCGCCAATGTCCGGTGAATGGCTGACAAACAGTTTACGGAAGCTCGTCAGCGAATTTGATCGGATCGCTATTCCTGATTCCTGATTCCTGATTCAGATCCGTCATTAATGCAAATAAAGCATCATCTTTTCGTTTCGCTTCAATCATACTCATAGCAGCGTAACCAAGACGGACTAACGTCATTTTCTACACTCCTTCACTGTTGTATGATCTTCTTATGTTATCCAACAGATAAGAAGCCATTCAGGAAGGAGCTAGACAGCACTTATTTTAAATCGTTCTCACGAAGATATTGTTCCAAATCCGTTTTGCAAAGCGGTTTACTAAATAAATAGCCTTGCATGTGATCACATTCATTCTTCAACAAAAATTCTTTTTGATATTCTTCCTCAACACCTTCTGCTATGACCTTTAACTTGAGACTGCGGGTCAAATTGATGATGGCTTCAGCTATTTCAGATTGGCTATAATCTTCCGTAATGTCTTGAATAAATGATCGATCGATCTTTAGACAATCAATCGGTAATGTTTTTAAATAACTTAACGATGAATAGCCTGTTCCAAAATCGTCAATCGCAATGGAAATGCCGTATTCCTGCATCTCTTTTAATGCTTTGATCGTTTCTTCTAAATTGTAAAGTAACGTACTTTCTGTAATTTCTATTTCAAAATGTTCCGGTGCTAATTGACAGTCGGAAAGGATCTCTTTTACTCTCTTGACTATACTAGCAGGATCAAGAAATTGTTTGGCTGAAAAGTTAACGGCCAATTGAAGTGGCTGCAATCGATTTTTATTCCACTCACTTACTTGGGAGCAAGCTTGCTTCATCGCTAATTCCCACAATGAATGGATCAACCCCGTTTCCTCTGCCACCGATATAAATACTTCCGGTGATACAAATCCGAGTTCTCTGTCTGTCCACCTTAGCAATGCTTCTACTCCTGTTATGACATTTTCACTGGCATTTATTTTCGGCTGGTAATAAACTTCAACGTCTCCTTGTTCAATCGCTTTTCTCAAACTTGCTTCAATCACTAACTTCTCTTTAGTCACTTTGTTTATTTCTTCATTATAAACGATCACTTGATTGCCGCCTTGTTTCTTCGCAGCATACATTGCGACATCTGCACAGATCATAAGTGCCTCTGGGTCTTCCGTATGTTCAGGATACAGACTCATCCCACAGCTCGCACCTACATTTACTTCATTTCCTTCTATAAAATAAGGCTGTTTAATAGCCGCTACAATGTTTCCTGCCATCCTCTTCACTTCTTCTAAGTCAACGTTGCAAAATAAAATAACAAATTCATCGCCGCCCTGTCTTGTCAAAACACTGTTTTCTTCGGAAAGAAAATCGGTTATCCGCTTAGAAATAAGCTGTATTAATTGATCCCCTCTCACATGTCCTAATGAATCATTCACGTCTTTAAAACGGTCTATATCAAGAAATAATACGCCGACCGTGCCATCTGTATTTTTCGCATTGTCAATCATCTCGTTCAGCTTTTCTTGAAAATATCTTCTGTTAGGCAGCTCAGTCAGCGGATCATGATAAGCTTGAAATTCAATCACTTCCTGGCTCTTTTTTAAATCCGCGACATAAGTCTGTAAAGAATTTGACAGTGCATTTACATTTTGAGCGAGATGACCGAGTTCGTCTTTACGGTTTAAGACTAAATTTTTACCAAAATTCCCCTCAGCAATCTCGTTTACCCGTTCAACGATATATCTAATCGGCTTTGTAATAGAACGAGAAAACATAAAACTCGTTCCGAATGCAATTAAAATAAATAGAACAGAGAGTAACAGATGCTTTAGCAGTTCATCTTTCAGCTGTTCCTCTATTAAGCTGTAATCGTACGTTAAGCCGATGACGTATGGTTCCTCCGTATTTACTCCAATCGGAACGAGTGATTTCTGGATATTTTTATTATTTATTTCCTTAATATACGTTTGCGTTTCTCCTGTTTGTATCGCTTTTTGAACTAACTTTGTATCTACTTGCTGATTATTGTATTGATACGTTCCATACCAAATGGGTTGATCAGCGATACGAATAAAGCTTTCTCCGTTTTTATTAATAATTCTTTCTTCTTGACCAAAGTATTTCGGATTAAAGACAGTCAGTTCCAGTACACCATCAAGTTCGCTTTTGAAACGATCCATGACTTCTCCTGGCCCAAATTGTTTCTCATACTCTAATACTTGGCTATCACGTAAATAAGGGTCGATAATATAATTGGTAGATCCATCATAATAATACCCCCTCTTATCTATATGATTAGGATTACTTGCCGCAACTTCAATGGGGCCAGACCAATAATGAGGCAGCACTAAGCCCTCTGGAGCGGTGACGGGTGATAAAGCAAAGAGCTGCTGAAAGGCTTTATACCAGTACCCCCATTCCTTCGTTGACATATTTAATTCATGTGGATCAGAAGATTTCACACCGACAATGTCGTCCTCGGTTTGAGCCAATAATGTGATATGAGATACCATTAGCTCATCCGCAAGCGTTCTCAACTGTTCATTTGTTACATCTTCATGATTCGGTGGCAACGATTTTTTTATGGCGAGAGCGGCCGTTCTTAACTCTCTTCCAATAATATTTTCTACATATAATGACCCCTCTTTTGCGTTTTCTACTTGATAAGAAACTTCCTGAGTAATCAACGCTATTTCTCTTTCATTGTATTCAAGTAGCGCGTTTTTAGATCGTATATAGTGGATTGTACTATTCGCAATTAAAATACATAAGACCAATATTGTAAAAATCAATGGTAGTTTTTTCTTTA
This sequence comes from Domibacillus aminovorans, assembly GCF_001643235.1. GTDB lineage: Bacteria > Bacillota > Bacilli > Bacillales > Domibacillaceae > Domibacillus > Domibacillus aminovorans. Next base: position 82,395 of record NZ_LQWY01000022.1, on the reverse strand, counting down.
TTGACATTCTCACATTCCCCCCTGCTGCTATTAAAAAATGGATGATTTTACGCACATTTTAATGAACTATTTTATTCCTTTTTCCGTATTTGTCATTATAACGTACATATATGAGCGGCATGTAGTTCTTTTTCAATATAATAATTTACATGTCATCTAAACTTTTATTTCTTTTTTTTTAAGAAATGGTTTAAATACAGACATAAACTGTTCTGGCTGATGGATATGTGCGGCATGACCCGCCTTTTCCAGCTCTTTATATTCAATTTGAGGAACATAGTGCTTTAATTCTAAAAGCGTTTCTTTATACAATTTATCATATTCTCCCATCACCCATAAAATGGGTAAATTCATTCCTTTCAATACTTTTCTTGTATCGAACTCAAGTTGTATCTGAATAGCTTTTTCAAGAACATTAGGATGGAGCATCAGAGCATGTTTAACAAAAATAGCTTCTGAGTCTTCCGGTATTTGTTTTTTATTTGGATTTAATGATTTCGCATATCGCTTCAACCATGTCATATAGTCAAATTCTTGTTTTTCTTTATATAGTTGAGCACGTTTCATATGCAATTTTGAGGGGACATTGCAAAAGTATCCTCCGACAAATGTTAAACTTGTAACCATATCCGGATATTTTTTAGCAAAAGCCATTGCAGGTATACACCCAAAACTTAATGTACATATATGAGCGGCTGCTAATCCATTGTTTTTATAGTGAGTATAGAGCTGTTCGAGCAAGAGCTCTAAAGAAAAGGGATGATCTTGTCCTAACGTATTCGGATCATAAAAGTTGTAGGCAATCAAATTGTATTGATCTTTTAGCTTGTCCATTTCGGTTTTAAACGCATTCTTATTTCCAACAACCCCATGTAAAAAAATAATCGTTTCTTTCACTTTGATCATCCCTCTTTTTTCATTTTATCGTTGTACATCATCATATCAGATTAACTCTGGACTATAACAGCTATTCTATCTTGTCAAGATATAAAATGCCCTGTCTTCATGCAGCATTAAATAGAGAAACATACATCGTTTTTCTTAAAGTGGTGCTCTTATCTCTTCCCTTTTTTCGAAAATGAGAGATATTATGCAAAAAAAGATGAATGGATGAGAAAATGGCTCATGTTGTGCGCTTTCATTGTCAATGTTACCGTTTACACCATCAATGTTTCCGCTTACATTCGCTTTGATTAAATACTGCTTATATATGATAATCAAATTATATCAACTTAAATCGAAAACGAAACTTTGATTAGAATAAACTATTAAAAAAAGAATAGGATGAATGAATTAGATGAATGCAGTAGCAGTAAAAATGACACGTCAGTTGTTAAATTCAGTAGAAAAAATCACACAGAAATTATTACATGGAGAATTTTTCTATAATGAAGTTCATTTTATTGAGGAAGAGTTTTTACCGGGAGAAGGAGCTAGCTACATTGGATTTATCTACGATGTAAAAGGACATTTTGGTGAAAGCTATAAAGTCAGTGTGTTTTCTCATGATGGCTTTACTTTCGAAATAAGAAAACATAACGACCAAGGGTTTGATGATTTAGAAGGCAGATTTACATTATAACAGTTGGCATCTTCATTCTTGAAGATGCCTTTTTTTGTTTACATATTTGTTTTATCAATAATTTTCACTTTTTGAAAGCATACTACATTCTGAGGTGAAGACATGTATAAACTGTTGTCTCATAATGATTTAGATGGAGTCGGATGCGGTATTTTAGCAAAGCTCGCTTTTGGGGATCAGGTGAAAGTCCGCTACAATTCCATTTCAAGTCTCAATCGTGAAGTCGAATGGTTTTTGGAAAATAATGATAAAAATATATCCTTAATTATTACAGATTTGTCTGTAAATGAAGAAAATGAAGAAAGACTGGATGCTTTTTATCAAGCCGGAGGAAACATACAACTGCTTGATCACCATAAAACGGCTCTGCATTTTAACCGTTATAAATGGGGGCATGTAGCGGTGGAGGACGCCGAAGGACATTTAACTTCAGCGACTTCTTTATTTTATGAATATCTTGTTACTCATCAACTAATGAAGCCATCAAACGTCACAGCAGAATTTGTAGAACTCGTTAGACAGTATGATACGTGGGAGTGGGAGAAAAATAACAACCAGGAAGCAAGACGGCTCAACGCTCTCTTCTTTTTACTTTCGATTGAAGAATTTGAGGAAAAAATGCTCCATCGACTTACATCAAACGATCATTTCCGCTTTGATGAGTTTGAAAAGAAACTGCTAGATATGGAAGAAAATAAAATCGAACGCTATATCCGCCGGAAAAAGCGGGAACTCGTTCAAATTCAAATGGGCGGCCATTTTACAGGTATCGTTTATGCGGAATCCTATCACTCAGAGCTTGGAAATGAACTTGGCAAAGAATATCCGCATCTTGATTACATCGCTATTTTAAATATGGGTGGAAAACGAGTAGGATTTCGAACGATCCACGATCATATTGATGTGTCTGAAGTGGCTGGTCATTTTGGTGGAGGCGGGCATGCAAAAGCAGCAGGCTGCTCTTTAACTGATGAAGCTTATAATCAGTTTGTGAAAGATACGTTTCATCTTGAACCATTGCAGGAAGATGCAAAACGAAATCGTTATAACATGAAACGGTCCTCGTTCGGTTCGCTGTATAAAAACCGGATGGAAGAGGTCTTTCTTCTTTATCCAGTAAACGATCTTGACTGGGCAATTGTACAGAATAAAACAAAAATGGATCAGACCTTTACAAGTTTTGATGAAGGGGAACATTTCTTAAAACGAAATTATGCAGTCTCGCTTGTAAATGACGATACGTTTGTCAATTACTTAATGGACGATATAAAAAAGGGAATTGAATAAATTTGAAGAAAAAAAGAGAAATTAACATTCTGGATGTTGTGATTGCAGGAGGCGGCCCGGCCGGATTAAGTGCCGCCCTTGTTTTAGGTAGATCTTTGAAAAATGTGACAGTCATTGATGATGGAAGACCAAGAAACTTTGTAACGGCTGCTTCACACGGTTTTCTGACTAGAGATGGGATAAAACCATCAGAACTTAGAAAAATTGCGCATGAACAGCTAACAAAGTATCAAAATGTTAAAATTACAGAAGATTTCATCGAAAAAGTCGAGAAAAAAAACAATGTTTTCATCACAACAACAAAAAGCGGAAAAACAATGGTAAGCAAAAAGATCGTTTTCGGCACCGGTATGAAAGATCATTTACCGGCCATTGATGGGCTCCAAGAGGTGTACGGAAAAACGGTTTTTCACTGTCCTTACTGTGACGGCTGGGAACGAAGAAATGAGCCTTTAGCTGTATTTGGAAACGGAAAAGGTCTATTGCCTTTTATAAAACTCATTTACAACTGGAGTGAAGATTTAATCGCTTTTACAAATGGAACAGCTGATATAACGAAAGAAGAAAAACAAGAACTCATTCAACATAACATTCCGCTGATTGAATCCCCCATCATCGAATTCCAATCAACAAAAGGAAATCTAGATAGAATTATCTTGCAAAATGGGGATGCAGTCCGTCGTAAAGGCGGATTTTGGGTAACGACCAATGAGCAGCAGGCTTCCATGATTCCTGCGCTTCTTGGTGTTCCTTTAAATGAGAATGGTGAGTATGAAACAGGTGATCATGGCCAAACAAATATTAAAGGGCTCTCTATTGTCGGAGATGCTAAAAATTCATTCACAAGCTTGATCGGGGCGGCGGAACAGGGATATGAAATAGGCGTTAAAATAAACGGTGAATTGGCCGAAGAAAAGTGGGCTGACAAATTACTATGAAGGTACTCTATAAGAATTTCAAATAAATAAAGAGCTACGGGTCGCAGCTCTTTATTTTTCAGTTAACGCCGTTTAACTTTATGCATTACGATGTAAAGTATAAAACAAATACATAAAGTGACACAAGAAAACAAAATAGCTAAACTGGCAAAAGCCATTGTATACGCATGATAGCTTGTAAGGGTAAAAATCATTTTACTGCTGTCAAAATGGAAAAAAGCCCCGAGTAAATTGAAAGTTAGCAATACAATGAATACGGAAGAAATTCCCGTTGCGGCCCCTTTTATATCTTCTTTGCTTAAAGCGATATGTGTCGATATGCTTATGGCAAAGAAAATAAATAGCCAGAATAACGGATTCACGATATTTCCTATGGTGAACAAGCTTTGAAACAATACACCCGAAGATAGTAACACACTCTTCACCATATCGAGGCTTATTTGTTCTGGCTGAACTTGATTTTCTAAATAAGCTGTATAGAGGCGATAGGATTCAGGAACGAAACAGTACATAAGAATTATTAATGACACTACGCCTGAAATAAAAGGACCGATCCCGATAAAAAAGTTGCCTATTTTCTGATACAGACTTCTCGGGTTGTAGCTATGCTCCACAAAACCTAAATAATGTATATCCCCTCTAGTTGGAACCCATTGTACCTTTTTAATCCGATGTCTAAATAGCAGGCACATGATGACATGTCCGAATTCATGGATAGGTGTGCCGATCCAGGCCGTTACTAAATAGCCTTTCTTATTAAACGTTCGGTATAAATACGTAACCGATTGTTTTTGTAAAAAATCCAGCATAAATCCAATTACGAAAATAAATCCTATTAAAGCAACTAATTGTAAAACTGTATTAAAAATAATGGTAAAAACAGAAGAAGCCATTTAGTTCTTTTCATCTCCCCGCATTGATCAAAACATATCGAAGCACTATTCATTTTACTCGTTTTCAACGAATAAAAATACTTTCTTGAAACTTCTACATTCAAGAAAGTGTAGATCTTGCTCTCTCTTTCTCCGCCATCCTGCCCGTGCCACCACAAGAAATCTGTCGACAGTATCTGCCATTCAATCCGTCATTGTGTCTGTATTTCCTCCGCTTTGAGAAGTCAGTCCGACTAATTGATCCATGCTGAATTCAAAAATCTCCCACCAAGTGCTGCAAATGAGCGATTATAATGAACGTACGTCTCATCTTTTCAACCTACTAAAATGGAATAGTTCACTATGATCACTGAACGTTTTCATTTGCTGCTTTATTCATTTTCATGGATCTAGTTCACCCGCTAAATGCATATAGATGATGAATAAATAGATGTCTAAGGGTGATAAGATGGTCCTTTTTATTGAAAAAGCACTTCTCTTCATGATTGTATTGAGACTTATTTCTGGTAGTATCGAGATAACTGCTGCGATGTTGATGCTTAAATTGAATGATTTAGAAAAAGCTTTTTATATCAACAGTTTACTTGCCTTAGTCGGTCCTTTTATTTTGATCGTCACGACCGGAATAGGCATAGCGGGCCTCGCAGAAAAAATCCCTTTAACAAAAAGCATTTGCCTCATAAGCGGGATTTTACTCATTCTTTTCAGTTTAAAATCTAAATGAGCGGCGGATCAGTCAATATTGCTGTTCTGTCCTTTTTATTATACAATTGCTTCTTTAGATTTCATCTGAATAAGAACGAGCGCCCTTTCATACATTTAACTTGAAAGAGGGATAGTATCATTATTTTAAGATTAAAAATTCAGATAAAGGCAAACTAATCGAAAGGTTAGGACGCAAAGTTACAGGTCTAAGGCCAAGTGGCTATGACGGCTGGGCCGCCTCATAAACTGGGGGAATCGGAATGGAAGTTGCAATGCAAGTAACGAATATGAATGCGAAAGTCATTTTGACCATCCTCATCGTATTGTTGTTATTCCTCTTGTATTTGTTAGCCTGTAAATGGAAAAAATTTAAACTGTTTTTCATTCTCACGGCTGTCCTCTGTAACTCCGCGTACATTTTATGGCGAGGTTTAGAAACCATTCCAATGTTCAGTACCTTAACCATCATCCTTGGCGTTGTTTTATTTTTATCTGAATTTGTTGATTTTTTTCAGTCCAACGTTTTTCGTTTAACATTTTTAAAGGAGTATAAAATTCAGTTTAAAAGCATGGACTTATTTCGCACTTCCCCTACTGTTGATGTATTTATCGCTACGTATAATGAGCCAGCCGATGTACTCAAAAAAACCGTTGCGGGCTGTAAGTCGTTAAAGTACCCCGCTTCGAAATTATCCATCTATATTTGTGATGATGGGAACAGAGAAGAAATTAAATTGCTTGCCGAAGAGTTTGATGTAGGCTACATCACCCGTGAATCCAATGAACATGCAAAAGCCGGTAATTTAAATAATGCTTTTAACAAAACAAACGGGGAATTTGTCATGCTGCTGGATGCGGATATGATTCCGAAAAGTTATTTTTTACGAAGAACGATGGGGTATTTCACCAAGAAAAATGTCGGATTTGTCCAAACTCCGCAAGTATTTTATAACTCCGATCCTTTTCAAAATAACTTGCGATACTTTAAAGAAATACCGAATGAGCAAGATTTCTTTATGCGGTTTGTTGAAGCTGGCCGGGCTGCTTTTAACGTCGTGCTGCATGTTGGAACAAATGCGGTGTTCCGAAGAAGTACAGTCGAAGATATTGGCGGATTTCCAACCGGAAGTATAACAGAAGATTTGGCGACAGGCATTATCATTCAAGCAAAAGGCTATGAAACGGTCTTCGTCAATGAACCGTTAGTGTTCGGAATGAGTGTCGATACGTTTGGTGATTTAGTGAAGCAGCGAAAACGGTGGGCACGAGGCAATATTCAAGTGATGAAAAAATGGGGTCCTACAAAACTAAAAGGACTAAACGTACCGCAGCGCCTTATTTATTTCAGTGGCATCCTCTATTGGTTTTGTGGTCTTCAAAAGCTTATGTTTATCATCGCACCGATTATATTTCTGCTAACGGGCATTCCGTTCGTTTCAACAAATGTTTATGATTTACTTTTATTTGCAGGTCCCTCTCTTATCGCATCATTCTTGATTTTTAAGCTGCTCTCTCAAAACCATCGAACGATGTACTGGGCGAATATATATGAAGTATCGTTAGCACCTTATCTCGCTAAAGCCGCTTTCGCTGAATTTTTCTTGAAAAGACAGCTCGATTTTAATGTTACGTCAAAAGAGAAAAAGACCGATTCCAAATACTTTCACTTTACGCTCGCTCTACCTCACATCATCCTATTTATTCTGTCCATCTCAGCGATCATCTTCGGTTTATATAAGATGTATTACGATATGTATTCTTATTCCTCTATCATTGTAAATTTAATTTGGTGCTGCTACAACATTAGTAGTATCTTTGTCAGTATTCTTGTCTGCATGGAACGACCAAAACCGGATGGTGAAGAAAACATTACATTCACCAATTCTCACGTTTGGTTATCCAACTTGTCTGAAAAAAGTCATTCGACCTTTAATATCTACCAAATGTCGATCAATCAAATTATTTTGTACAAAAATGATTATCTTGTGAATGATTCATATAAACTAGGCGATCTGGTCGAGCTTTCCAATCCAGAGCTGTCAGGAGTTGGCGGCGTTATTCAAGACATATATGAAAAAGATAACAAATTGTTTTTCAAAATCGTTTTCAATGAACTGGAGAAAAATGAATTTATAAAAGTCATTCAATATGTTTTTGAAAACTCAAGAGGCTACACGATGGTTGATAAAGAACTTATCAGCAAGTATTAGTTTAATTAGTGTGCCTTGTTGCCCACTATCTTATATAGACAGCGGGCAACAGGGCATATAGATTGAAAGGAGCATTCATGAAAATAAAAAAAGCGATTATTCCCGCGGCCGGGTTAGGTACAAGATTCCTGCCCGTAACGAAAGCACAGCCGAAAGAAATGTTGCCGATCGTTGATAAACCGGCTATTCAATATATTGTTGAAGAAGCAGTCCAATCTGGAATCGAAAATATTATTATCGTGACTGGACGGAATAAACGCTCCATTGAAGACCATTTCGATAAGTCAATTGAACTAGAGCAGGCGCTTATTGAAAAAGAAAAATTTGACCTTTTGAAAGAGTTAAAAGAAGTTTCCAACATAGCAAATATTCACTATATTAGGCAAAAGGAACCTTTAGGATTGGGTCATGCCATTTTATGCGCTCAACAATTTATTGGGAAGGAACCTTTTGCAGTTCTTTTAGGCGATGATATTATGGTGTCTGATAAACCTGCCTTACAGCAGTTAATAGACGTTTACGACGAATATCATGCCAATGTGATAGGGGTCCAAACGGTTGAACCATCTGAAGTGAGTAAATACGGAATTATTGCTCCCGGGGAACAAATTGGAGATGTATGTGAGGTTCATAATTTAATCGAAAAGCCTTCCTTATTAGAGGCTCCGTCACGCATTGCGATTATGGGAAGATATATTTTACAGCCTTCGATCTTTCCCCTTTTACAAAAAGGACGAAAAGGAGCCGGGAATGAAATTCAATTAACAGATGCCTTACGGGAATTGTGTAGTGACGAAATCATCTATGCCCTGCAAGTAGCAGGAAGCCGCTATGATATTGGAGATAAGCTCGGTTACTTAAAAGCAAACACGGAAATGGGGCTGCAAAGAAGTGATATGAGAGAACAGCTGTTAACGTATTTAGAACATGTAGTCAAAAGAGAAAGCGCAAAAAAAGTATTACCGTAATATGGGATAAACAAACGTCCCTATCGAAACCATTGATTCAAGAGACTGATCGTTTGTTAGGAAAAGGACCATTCAGCTAAAATAGCTGTTTGGTCCTTTTGATTATGCAAGTATTCTTTTCGTTTTCAATTACATAAATCCACATCCTTGTGAGAGCCTGTCTTCATGAGGTAGCGTGAAAATGGAGAAAAAAACGTGCGGCGGCTGTAATGCTGCATGTGGAACGTATATCGAAAAAGAGGGTCTTCCTCATTCTGTTAATGGTTTTCCCAAAATGGAGGGATCGGGTTTTGGAGTTCTCTCTTTTGTTCGCTTTTTACGCCTATGGAGGAATTGAAATGATGGGCGTAATGGCTATCCATCTCCGTAATAAAGAGGACACTCCCAAGTCGGGAAAAGTGATGCTCGGATTACGTCGTGCTTATTCTTTCCGTTGTTACCTCTTTATAATTGCCTGAAAAAGTGTACGAATATATTACAACCGTTATAGAGCTAATGCTGCTTTTTAATTGGTTTTTCATTTTATTGACGAATGAAAGCCCTGCTTAAGCGGATCAAAATAGCGCCTGATAAGCCTGTATGCCAAAGTAGACCCCGAATCCAATCATCGATAAGGAAGACAGAATGGAAATGATTTTTAATAGCCTCATGGATAAAAACCTTCGTGCGACACTGGATACTGTTGCCATCATTACATCCCAGGAGAGATTCCCAATAATAATAGCGATACTATAAATAAAGATTTGACTTCCTGTAAATAATTCGGTTGTTTCTGCCAAAATGGAACCATATATGCCTAACCAAAAAAGGAGCGTTAATGGATTCAACAGCGACATGAAAAACCCAGACAATAACGATCTTCTTAGAGGGATCGTCTTTCCCTTTCTTACATTCACTTCAATTTTGTTGGCCGTTAGCAAACTTTCTACTCCGGTGTACGTAAGAACGAAACATCCAAACGACCAGAGAAGTGTTTTCATAAAAGGAGATTCAATAAATTGGACAACCCCAACATAAACCATGATCATATACAGGACCTCGGCTGCTAAAGCACCAAGACCAAAAATCCAAGCATGAAAAAATCCATTTTTAATTCCCGTATCTAATTGCGCAGCATTAACGGGACCTATTGGTGCGGCTAAAGATACGCCTAAAAAAATATAGGTGAATATTGAATTCATGAAACAGTCCTCCGTTAAAATGATGTCTTTGCATCTTATTCAGAGGGAATAGCTTGTACGACTATTGAAAGGAAAAATTCTATAATTGACGTCACATATACCTGATAAAAAAAGCGATCTTCTTATGGAAGAATCGCATCCGTTTTATAAAACTGAATCGGGTCAACGCCTTACATATACAATCCTGCCAAAAAAATACCGAGCGCTTCTTGATAAATTTCATCAAATTGTGTGATTGGGAGTGGGTTCGTTCCACTGCCAAGCTCAATCGTAAAGCCAGGCCTCCGCCAATCCTGGATAAACCAATCTTTATATCCGGCATAGCTTTCTATCGTTTGGACAGGCTCATAGCCACTGGCCCGGCCAAATTCTTTGGCGAGGATTTCCGACTCCGGCGGCTCCAAGTTCTCAAACCCCCAGTAAATAACTTTTCCTTGCGTATGAAAAGCGAGCACTCTGGAAAAATCCCGTCTTCGTGTCAGTTCTGCCATCCGGATCGCTTCTGGTTCGGATAATGGCCGTTCCCCTCCATAATCCCTCGGTCCCGGCTCTTTCGGATTATCCGCTCTTTCTTCTTCCCACTTCGCTGGAAACTGATCATTTAAATCTACACCGCGAATATTAGCTTTCCATCCCGAAAAGTCCTCGCTGCCTTTATTTAATTCGACCACTTTGCTTTTCCATGGCTCATCCGCAGGCGGTCCATTTAACACAAGGTTTACACCATCCGGATTCACCATCGGCACAATAGATAAAAAATTTTCTTTATATAAACGATAGGTTGACAGCCCCCGGATCGGCTGTAGATTGATCAGTGATAAAACATAATCATTTAAAAACGTCATGATGACCGGTGTTGTGATCCATTCATTGGCATGAAATGAACCATTATAATGAACCCGTTTCATCCCATTTCCAATCGTCACTTCAGGTATTTCCTTCCCAAGCACAGAACGGCCGATCGAAGGCACACGTAAAAACGGATATACGGTTCGTAATTGCCTCAGATCCGTCATCATTTGACTATAATCGTACGGTTGTTTTCCCTGTACAATCCGCCACGTAACCCGAAGCGGTACATGAATCGTTTGCCCGATCTGCAATTGAGTAGGAATGAGTCCAGGATTTGCCAGCATAATAGCATCAATCGGGATCTTATAGTGCTCTGAAATACGCCACAGGGAATCTCCACTCTTTATTCGATAATTTTGCGGAACAAAACCTGGAATCCGAATCCTTTGTCCGACTGATAGTCGATCCGATTGAAGTTCCCTGTTCGAATCTTTAATAAGCTGAAGACGAATAGTAAATAACTGGCTGTAAGACCATAATGAATCGCCCGCTCTCACAACAATATCCATACGTTTCCTCCTTATCGCCGCTCTTCCTAAAGTGTATGTACGCTTTTTCTCTTTTATCAATAAAAACAAGGCTGTCCTAGTCAGTTATTCACTGACTAGGACAGCCTCATTTCCATTCGTCTCTTTATTCTTCTCCTGCTTCTTCAAACGCAGCAGATACTTGATCAAATTCCTCATCACTCTCAATAATGGATAATTGCTCATCCTCTTCCACTCTTAAAAAGAAGACATCGATATCTTCTTCCGATTCTTTTTGAATTTCTTCCACAAATCCGACAGCCGCGTATTCTATCCCCTCTAAATTCATCGTTCCAAGCACTTCGATTTCCTGCTCTTGATCGTTCTCATCAATTAACGTAAAAATATCGCCTATTTCAACTTTTTCCATATTGCTTTCCCCTCCTATATCCTTTTTAAATTAGATTCTTTAAACATTATACCCGCTGCCTTATTTTTTAAAAGAAAAACAAACTTTTTATGGGGGGTCGTTACCTTTTTCGGACAATAAAGGTGTCACCAAGAAGAGCCCAATTTTGAGGAAAAGGATACCCAAGTACCCAATAACTGAGACCTCTAAGCTTGTACGTTTTCACTAAATCAAATTTAGCTTTGGCACTGCGAGCGTCTTCAAACCAGACTTCATGGGAGCGTCCCTGATCATCTGTATAAGTGTAATGTGGAGACTGAGTAACCTCGTCATATTTTATTTCAGCCTTATATTTGACAGCACGTCTAATCGCTTCCTGCATGTCAAATGTCTCGGCTTCCTGCCCTTCTTTATGCGGAATGAGCCAGTCGCGTGCATAAATTTGAAACCCTAATAAAATTTTATCTCTTGGGATAGCGGTCACAGCGTAGTCAAGGACACGTTTTATTTGATCAATCGGGGAAATCGCTTGCGGCGGTCCCTTCCGATACCCCCATTCATAGGTCATGAGCACAGTAAAATCAAGTATCCGCCCGTGTGCAGGATAATCGTGTGCTTCAACTAATAATCCCTTTTGATTGGCACTCGTTTTTGGTGCAAGAGAGGAGGAGACAAAGTAGCCTTCAGGATGCAAACGGTCCACTGCCCGCTCGAGAAAACGATTATAGAATTCACGGTCTGCAGGTGCCACATTCTCGAAATCAATATTCAGTCCTTTATACCCTTTATCCTTCATTACTTTTATACTATTGGTCAATACTTTTTCCACTAAATCGGGGCTCGAAAGAATCGTGTGTGCAAGGTCGGTTCCTGCTTCTGTACTCGAAAAATTGGTAATGGCCATGATAGGAACGACACCCGTTGACTGAGCTGCCTCTATCGTCGGACCATCATCAATGCCTTCTAAGCTGCCATCTTCCTTCATTCGATATCCAAATGGAGTTATATAAGTCAGATCATAAGCCACTTCACGTACTTGCTGCGCACCGGTTTGCCCGAATGTGTACGTGAAAGCATTCACATCAATGATAGGCTTTGGTACAGTCGGAATCTTCAACCTTTGTCCTATATAAAGGCGAGAAGAAGTTGTTAGTTGATTCGCCTGTACAATCGCTTCAGGCGTTGTTCCATAGCTAGCCGCGATCTTATAATAACTGTCTCCTGCTCTTACGGTATGATAGATCACCGGTATCACAATGGTTTGACCGGGGTAAAGGCTAGTTGGATTTGTCATCTTATTCGTTTGCATGATTTCCTGCACCGTTGTTCCATAATAAGCCGCAATGTTTGCAAGCGTATCCCCTATCTGCACGGTATAGCGAAGATACGGTTCTGGAATGAGTAGCGCCTGGCCAATGACTAGCGTTTCAGGATTTTCCAGACTATTCACACTGACAATCTCGGTGGTGCTGATTCCATATTGGCGGGATATGCCCCATAACGAATCCCCTCTCTTCACTACATGAATTTTCACATTTAGACCCCCGCTTTCCTTCCTGTTTTCCATTCAGTTTATTAATAAAAAAACCTTTATATGATTAAATCTGTTGAAGTCTGCACATACAAAAAACACGACAAGAGCGATCTCTCGTCGTGTATATACTTGGAAGCTTACTTGCGAGCCTCCCGTTCCTGCTTTTCCCAAAGCTTTAGAGATGGATACGGATCAAATGCCCATTCATTCCGGCCGTTATCTTTATACATGCCATAGTGAAGATGTGGAGGAAATTGACCAGACGTCCCTTTTTTTCCGTATCCAGAGCTGCCAACGTATCCAATCACATCCCCCGGTTTAACGATATCTCCTTTTTTAATCTCTTTACTGAAATAAGCTAAATGAGCGAAATAATGGTACGTATTGTGAATATCGCGAATACCAATTCGCCAGCCTCCGTATTTATTCCACCCTTTTATTTCGATGATTCCGTATGATGTCGCCCGCACAGGGACGCCGTAATCCGCAAATAAATCGGTCCCTTCATGTATCCGGCGGCCTCCCCATCCTCTACTTGCTCCCCATGTGCCCCGGTAACTAAAGTTATGTTCAACAGGAATAGGAAAAGCATGCTCATCCAAATGTATTTTTTGGAAATGTTGATAAATTTTCGCAATGGTCATAATTTGATTGACCGTTTGTTTACGCCCATAATAATCCATTAACGCTTTTTTAACATTTTTTTCTGTATGTCCATATTCACTTAAGTGGGCAGCCATCGTATACATCACATCGTCATCGTTGTCCGGATCCGCAATGCCATCTTGATTACCATCCCGTCCTTTTCCGTTAAAGAAAGTGATGGATCGGGGGACCGTATCTTCTTTATTTGGATTAAGCATCCCTGCCCATACCTCATCTGAAAATTGAATAGCGATAACGCCTTCTTTTTCAGGAATGTCCGTGCGCACTTGTTGAATATTACGTTCAAACTGATCCACTGCGGCCAAGTAATACCACGGTAACATAATGCTCTCATACTTTATATAATATCCCATCCGTGCATTCAGTTGCTCCTCTCTCGTTGGCTGCTCTTCAGCTAAAACAACAGAGGTAAAAAGAAAGATGAATGCGATCAAAGAAGGCAACAATAAAAACGATCGATGCACACGTAAAACCTCCTTTTTTTTAATATCTCCCCCTAGACTTCCCTAATTCGGTTTGTTTCATAAATCCTTTTATTGGCGACAAAAAACCCCTTCAAATAGATTATTTTTAGGGGTTATCTAATATTTTACACACATTGAACACAATGTGTTTTGTTATTATTCACCATTTTTCTCCTTCAAGCGGATGAGCCCATTCTCCTAAATAATCGCGTGCAACGGGATTATTTAGGACGTCGTTCTCTTCACCTTCCACTACTTCACAAAGACTTTTTGGGATACTGCGCCGATTTCGGCGCTCAAATGCTGGCCAGATAACAATATATCTCTCCCTCCCGTCATCCATCACATGAAACGTTTCGTTTAAGTTTTGTTCATACCACTTATTATAAACCGGATTTGTGCGGACAATTTTCACTAGTTTTAATGTCATTCTTTTTCAGCCACCTTTTCAAAAATTTCTCTCTATCGTTATGCCCGTAAAAAAATCGTTCTATACAAATATCTGTTTACTCGTTGATTATTTGATTATTTTGGTTTTTTATTTGAATTATGCATATACTGTTATTTGTTTTATCATCAACATAACAAAAAGCCTTTTCCTTTGAAGAAAGAAAGGCTGTGATTTTGGCTGTATTCGTATTCTTTAGCTAAGAGAGGAACAGTTTTTTATTTTATTTTGATATACACCGGATACACATATGGCTCATCTGGTTCCGATATTATTTTCCATGAAGTGACTTTCAATATCGGCATCTTAAAACCGTCATACTGTGTAACTTTAATTATTCCTTCTATTTCCAGCCATGTATCCTGTTCTACTGTATAAGCTTCGTCAAACTCCGTTAAAAATCCAATACTGCTTGCATCTGCAATACAATGCGTAATTAAAAATCGCGTCAGGGCAAGCTGATTGGATTGAAAACCTTCCTCTTTATAAACAAAGCCCTTCATCTTCACAGTTCGGCCGATATATTTTTCAGGTTCTGCGTTGATCTGCCCGTAATACGGTTCAAACACCTCATCTTCCATATTGATGACATGGTCGTTGTCTAAACGCTTCATGTTCTCCTCATATTCTCCTTGCTTTATTTCTTTTCGATCGACAACTACTCCTTCATGAACATAAAGAGATGGATCAAGTTCTGTTTCTCCTTGCATTTGAAATTCGGCTCTTTTCGACGTCAAAACGGTCCCTTTTTTAGCTGCAACCTTCGCACCTAGTGTTTGCGGTGGTAATAAAAAACCGGTTATTAATGGGAAGATCAAAATGGAATACGTAATAACTTTTTTAACTGGCGATCTGGAATGACCGTGATCATGACTGCATCCATGATGACAATGGTGTTCATGCTTATTCTTTCTGCTCCATATTCGAAAAAGCTGAATGAAAAAAAGCAAGAAAAATACGGAAGCGGCGGTTTGACTGAACAGATCATATTTGGGATTTACATATTTTTCAATATCCCCATTTAAATGAAGATTCATTATAAAACAGGCGAAAGCAGCTAATATAACAGCCCTGAAGGCTTGCTGAAAATGAAATGTCATAAGCGTTTTTTCCTCCTGTTACAACCAGGTTAAGAAGCTGACACATGTAAAAACAGTGATCGTAATCAATACAATTAAACTGATGACAAATTTCATGTTAAAGACACTTATCAGCATGAACGTATTTTTCAAGTCAATCATTGGACCATAAATTAAAAAAGCAAGAATGGAAGACGTTGGGAACATATGACGGAAGGAGGCACCGATAAACGCATCTGCTTCCGAACAAAGGGATAAGACGTAAGCAAGTCCCATCATGACGAGTGTCGATGAAACCCATCCTTCTCCTGCCTGCAAAAGGGATTGAGCAGATACGTACGTTTGAACAAATGCAGCAAAAAACGAGCCTAAAATTAAGTATTTTCCCATGTCAAAAAATTCATCAATGGAATGTTTGAGCATGTCCCAAATCCGCACGAAAAAAGAAGCTTTTTGTTTCGATTCACGTATCGTCTCTTGATACGGCTGCACTTTCAGCTGATTCTTTTTAAAAAACAGGCTCACGACTAAAGCGATGATCATCGCCGCTGCAAAACCGACTACCATTCGCAATCCAGCCATCTTTATATCATTTCCGAACGCCATGTACGTGGAAAAAATCACAATTGGATTAACAAGCGGTCCTGTTAATAAAAACCCGACACCAGCATAAATGGGAACGCCCTTCGCGACGAGCCGGCGGACAACGAGCACAATTCCGCATTCACAGGCTGGAAAACAGGCTCCGATTACGCAGCTCATCGTCACCGCTGCGAATCGATTTTTCGGAATCCACTTCTTTATCCGATCTTCGCTCACAAAAATTTGAATAAACCCGGCAATTAACACGCCAATCAAAACAAACGGCACCGCTTCAATTAAAATACTCCAAAAAATCGTATTTAGCTGCAAAAAAGAGGACGGAATATGAAATGTAATGCCTTCCACCTTCATCAACTCTTTAAAAACAACGAAATAAGTAATTGCTGCAATCACAATGAATCCTGTAACATCCAGTAAATGAGTCCGAACTGAACGATTCATCTGCCCCTCCACTCTTCGTTCATTTTTTACTCAATCCTTTCAGGTGTGTATTTTGGATATATGCACATTCATGGTTATGTTGTTTAAAACGTAATTATTACGATTAAATCCTCACAAGTATCGTTAAAAAAAGAATGTCTCTCCTCATTGATTTCTCAGCTATGGAAGCTTACCTTTCGCGACGAATGGCTCGTTTTAGTGAGCATTTTTTAAATAAAAAAATAGAGCTGCCCTCAGTCAATTATTTATTGACTTTTGGGACAACCCTTTATGGCGTTATTCACAAACAATGATTTGTCTTGAAAATAAGCTTTTTTTAGCCACACAGCGGTCTGTAATGTCAAATCCAGCTTCTTCGATCATCTCATCGATGGTTTCGATCGTGATTACGACCACTTTTTGAGCAAAACGGCGCGCATGCTGGAGAATGGAGAACTGTTCTTCTCGTGTTACATGCGTATAAAGATTGTACGGTAAATCAATAATAGCTACATCATAGTTGCTCGAAACATCGGCGATCGGGCCCAACGTTACGTCACCTTCGAGCCCGAAATGAGCAATGTTCTCCCTTGATCCGCTCGTGACAAGAGGATTGATATCACGGCCGACAATGTCAATGCCCATAGAGAGTGCTTCCACTAATACTGTCCCGATTCCACAGCATGGATCAATTGCCCGGACGCCATGAGGGTTCGGAACGGCAATATTCACGACGGCTCTAGCTACCCTTGTGCTAAGTGCCGTGGAATATTCACGTGGTTTTTTCAAGTGATGAAACCAAACAGATTCGCTTTTCTGATACTTTCCGAAATACCACCGGCCGCCCATTGTCACAATGCCAAACGGATGATCCGGATGATGAATATCGGCTTCTCCATGAATATGCATGCCTATTTCCCGCTCAATCACACGCCGCTCCCCATATTCTATTTTTTCCGATTGATCCAGATCATTAATTTTAACGAAGAGGACTTTGAATGTCTCTTCAAATAATTGAATCTGCTTAACTTGCTCTAAAATATCCAGCAGGCCGTCCCCTTCAAACATGACGTCAATCCGCTCCTTTATAAACGGACTCCGGCTCGGATCGATTTTGGTTGTGCTTTTGATAAGCTTCGACTCGGATTCGATTCCAAAAAGCGAGCGCATTTCCATGTGGCATAACGAACGTTCTTCCTCACTGAATGCGTATGTGTAAATAAACGATTGTATCTTTCTATTTTTATTCAAATTTCCCCATCCTTATATATCTTTTACTTTTATTCAACTATTCAAGGGCTCCAGCTACCTCATAATGACGAAGATCGATTTCTGTTCGTTTGCCAAGAGCAAGCTTAGCCAGTTCCGAACCGAGGTAAGGACCTACCGTTAATCCGGAAGCACCAAGTCCATTCGCAATGAACAATCCCTTATAACCAGGCATTGCACCGATCACAGGAAGAAAACCAGGTGTGAATGGCCTAAATCCTACCCTCGTTTCAAGCATCGTGCTATTGGCGAGACCTGGCGCCACCGATAACGATTTACTAAAAATTTCATGTAGTCCGCCTGCTGTCACCCGATCATCAAATCCGGTTCCATTTTCATGTGTGGCGCCCACAACAACTCGGCCGCCTTCAAATGTAAGAATGTACTGATCATTTGGCGGCATGACAACTGGCCAACTACTCGTATCCGTATCCGGTAGATGGAGATGAACGATTTGCGCTTTTTGATGCGTTACTAAAAAACGAACACCGAGCGGCTGCAACAGCTCGTTTGCCCAGGCACCTGCCGTGACAATCACATGATCAGATCGTAACGTCCTCTCTCCTGCCTTAATACCTGTGACGATGTTGTCTTCATAGATTAATGAGGCATCTGCTTGAAGAATAGATGCACCTTGTTTTCTGGCGCCATTCACAAGAGACTGACGGAGTGCCCTCCCGTTTACGCGCGCCGCGCCGCTTATATGAACAGAGCCATATTGCTCGGCTAAAGGTGGAAACAATTGATTCGTTGCAGCCGGTGTTAAACGAGTAATTTCACCGATTTCCGGGGCTTCGTGACGCCGCTTATATGCCCGTTCTTCCATTTGATCCAGTTTTCCATCTTCTTTATGAAGGCTAATCGCGCCTACTCGGCTATACCCTGTATCCCTTTCACCATCGGCTTCTAATTGCTTAATTAAAGAAGCATAGTATTTGGCTCCGTTTTTTGCTAATGTGTACCACGCTTGATTACGGCGTTGTGAAAGCCAGGGGCAGACAATCCCTGCCGCTGCATCCGTCGCTCGTCCCAGATCCTT
Organism: Domibacillus aminovorans; assembly: GCF_001643235.1. Lineage (GTDB taxonomy): Bacteria > Bacillota > Bacilli > Bacillales > Domibacillaceae > Domibacillus > Domibacillus aminovorans. Next base: position 63,381 of record NZ_LQWY01000022.1, on the reverse strand, counting down.
TCGATCGACTAATGTCACATTCGCTCCTGCTTTTGCAAGATGATAAGCGGTAGAAGCGCCTAGAATACCTGATCCAACGACAATATACGTTTTCATAAAATAAAACACCTTTTCCGTTTTGATTCTTCTATTATACCTTTTTTAGCTTAACGAATAAGAAAAAAGCCGAACAATGAGAAGACATATGCTATGATGGAAATAAAAAGGAGGCTTCTATTTTGATTACATATGAAGGAATCCATCATATCGGCGTCAACGTCACCGATCTTGAAAAAGCGAAACAATTTTACCGTGACATTTTATGCTTACAAGAGCTCAAACGCCCTCCCTTTGACTTTGAAGGCGCTTGGTTCGCGGCTGGTGAGCAGCAAATCCATCTCCTTGTTATCCCTAAGTCGCAAACAATTCGCGCTGACAAATCATTATCAAGCCGTGAAGGCCATTTCGCCCTCCGCATTCATGATTACGGTGAAACGCTTCATTGGTTACAAAGCCATAACATTTCTGTGCTTGAGAAACCGAACAGCAAAAGCGGCTTCGCTCAAATTTTCTGCGCGGATCCAGATGGGAATTTGATCGAACTGCACGTTGAACAGACCAACTAAAAGCGAAAAACCGGATCATCCGGTTTTTCCTTCGCTACCTTGTTTTTAACTTCCTCTTTTCGTTTAATTTTCCCAATAGACTATACAAACCTATTAAACAGGCTAAAAATAAAAGCGACATATACCATGGCATATCGGTAATCGATTGACCAAATGCCGTATACACCATCGATGGAATGATAATACCTAAAACAGAATAATACATATACTCTTTGTACGATTTCGTCATGTCTATTAAATAAAGGGATAATAAATGAAAATGAATAAAGGGCATCATACGCAAAATCATCACTTGCCCAACCGTCACCTTTTGATCTTTTAACATTTTCCTTTTTAAGGTTAACATCTTCTCGCGTACAGAAGGAAAAAAATTGACCACTTTATAAAAAGCCGCGCTCATGAGCGATAAACCGATGATAGAATAAAATGTGCCGTTCACGAATCCAAATAAGTACCCGCCAGCTATACAAACGACGACGACCGGTACAAAAAGAATGGGACGCAGCAAATGTAATAAAATAAAAAGAATGGGCGCGATCCAGCCTGCTTGCTCGATGACACGCGCGATCCATAATTCTACACTGTTCATGTTGATACCCCCTTTCTTTTTCATCTTTCTTTTCATTATACCGGTTTTAACAGAAGATGCTCCTCTAGAAAATGAAACATCCATAAAAATGTTCTTGTTAACAAATGAAAATACTTGCATTCAGCCGGATCAACTGTCATCCTTAAAAGATCAAATACTTTGGAAAAAGAACGCGAAGGTGACGAACATGATTGAGATTAAAACTTCCACGCTCAGCGATGGGGAATTCAATAGAGGAGTATTTGCGAAACGTGATATCGCAAAAGGTGAGTTGCTGCACGAAGCACCCGTTATTCCGTATCCGAATGAGCAGCACGTTCATATCGAAAAAACACTTCTTGATGACTATGCGTTTGAATACGGCCAAAACCATACCGCTTTCGTATTAGGCTATGGCATGCTGTTTAACCATTCCTATACGCCGAATGCCACGTATGATATTAACTTTAATAACCATACATTTGACTTCTATGCTTACACAGATATAAAAGCAGGAGAAGAGATCTTGATCAACTACAATGGTGAAGTCGATAACCAAGATCCACTATGGTTTAATGAAGAGACAGATAACAAAGACGAATCCGATAAGTGATCGTAACCCTTACTCTCGCTTAACGAAGAAAGCCCTAAAACCGGGACGCATAAATAATCGCCCGGTTTTAGGGCTTTTTCTCATTCTTGACTATACTTTTATGGTGATACACATAAAAAAAAGCTTTTCGGCTGATTGTTAAAAAGAGTACACAATCGATTATTTATTTCAAAAGAAACGTACAGCCTGATGTTTCTAGTTCGCAATTCGATAGTTCAATAAATCAGTTGCTTCATTTTCCGTGATCCCGTTAATTAATCCCATTTCACTAATTAAGTATTTTCTTGCATTACGCAGCATGACCTTTTCACTTGAATTCAGTGCCTTTTCTTTATCCATACGTGTTAAATCGCGTACGACTTCCGCACATTCTTTCGTTTTACCTGTTTTCATTTTCTCCATGTTCACCTTATATCTCTCCTTATACGAGAGTGATTCTCCAGATTCTCCATGATGAACAAAGCGTAAAATGCTTTCCATTGTCCGTATATCAACAGCCCTTCGGATCGATGACTGTTGCATTTTCTCCAATGGAATCATCACTTGCAATTGATTAATGGTAAATGTCATCACAAAGTATTGCTTCTTCTCCCCAAGGATTTCCTTTTCTTCTATGGCTTCAATGACACCTGCTCCATGCATCGGATAAAAAATTTCATCGCCTACTTGAAACAATGAATCCACCTCCAGATTTGCTATCTCTATTAAGGTTATCACATATTATTTTTTTGTCAAATTTAATATAATATCACATATTATTTATGTACGTCAATAATTTTATATCATTATTTTTTATTTTTTAAATGACGTTCATATTAAGCAAAACGGAGAATAAATAGAACGAAAAAGCCAACCGCATATGCAGTTGGCTCTACCTAACAGATTTGTCTTTTACAATTCTTCCAGAGTAGCTGTTTTTGGATCGATGGAAACATAGTAATCATCCACATTTGTTTCAATCAAAAATTCGTAATGTCCCTTTTTATCTGTTTTCATATATGAAATGTTCTGCACGTACTCGCGGTATTTTTCATAACTATATATATCTTCATACGCACTAATTAAATATTTTTCTGCTTCTGCCACCGTTAAATTAAATGGATCGTCATATGCGGTTGTGTATTTAGGAAGCTCACTCATTTTCCATTGACCGTTCCGCTTCACAATTGTCCATGTTTCTGAGGCTGCTTCATCCATGCCTGCCGGGTAACGGACTTTTACTGTTATACGTCCATTGCTCCGCTCGATAATTTCATATGGCAAACCCCAATTATATACTTCACTATAAACGATCCAATCACAATATGTGCATGTCACTTTGTAATACTCTTCCATCATCGAAAGCATCTTGCCTTCCGCAAAAGGCGTCAACTCTTGTTTAAACGTTGAAAAAGCAGGCCGGCTGCCATTTGGTTCGTTTACATATAAATAATGATAAATAATCGAAGACGCTTTGTTTTGCACTTCCCGAATTAAACTCAAAATCTCTTGATCATTGTACGCACTCACTGGCTTCGCTTTATGTGCGCGGTCTAAAAACATCATCAATTCAGCACGCGTCAACTTTTTATCTGGCGAAAATGTTGTTGTTGTCGTTCCAGCTGTTACCTTATGACGGACTAATGCCTCAATATAAGGTGCCGCCCAGTTAGACGTTTTCACATCTTTAAACGGCAGTGTAAACGATGTTTTTTGCTCATAACCAAACGCATCAACAATTAACTTCGCCATTTGTGCCCGCGTTAAAATATCATTCGGCCGCATTGTCCGGTCCGTAAATCCTTGCAAAATTTTCCGTTCTGCTAGTGCTGCCACTTCATCATAATTTTTATTTAGCACCGTTACATCACGAAATCCAGCGTGATTCGTCTTTCGTTCCAGTCCAAGAATGCGCGAGAGCATTACCGCTGCTTCCATTCGCGTCACATACTTTCCTGGACGAATCATCTCGTCTTCATCCGGTTCAAACACTCGTTTTGAGTCCAAACTCCAGACAGCCTCATACGCTCGGTGCTTTGGCGAAACATCATCAAAGACAGCCGCGGCTGCATCTGCTTTCGCCGGCAAAAGTGTTGGACTGATCAACATAAGTGCCATTACTACTAGAAACCATTTTTTCATGTGAAAATCTCCTTTCTATTCCATATTCGCATATCTATTCTATCAAGTAAATTGAAAGTTTTGGAGATAAAACAGAAAACTATTAGTATTTTCGTAACGTGCACAACGCTAAATTATTCTTTTCAAACAAAAATAAGGCTGCCCCGATCAGTTATTCACTGACTTTTGGGACAACCTTCATCGCTTCTTATTTTCCTACTACGTAAAGCGGATCGACTTGATAGCCTTTTGCCTTATAGTAATCTAAAATACCATCATAAATTGCTTTCGCCATGACCGTCTGCCAGTAGTCTGATTTTAACATGTCATTCTCACTTTTATTGGAGATAAAAGCAAGTTCTGCGAGAGCGGCCGGCACGCTATTATTATCTAAAACACCCAAACTGCGGCCTAGTTGTCTCGTACTCTTTATGTTACGGTCTTTCAGTTTCCATGCTTCGATCATACGATTCTGGATTTTTGTTGCAAGCAGTTTGCTATCTGCACCATGCGGATTAGCAGCTGAAGAGTAAATGGTTTCCGTCCCGTTTGCGCTTGACGACGAGGCGGCGTTTGCATGAATGCTGACGAATATATTCCCGCCATTATTTCTTGCAAAAGAAGAACGCTGATTAATCGTAATGAAACGGTCATCTGAACGTGTCATTTTCACGTTGAATGGCGTTTGCTTTAACAGTTTATTCACTTTTAAACTTGTCGAAAGCACCACATCTTTTTCTCTCAGTCCAAATCCGATAGCACCTGGATCACTGCCCCCATGACCCGGATCCAAAATAATCGTCTGACTAGAAAGGCGGGAATCCGCTCCTGTCACCGGTGGCTGAGCGGCACTAGCTGTTTCTGTGTCACGTAAATAAACTGTGCTCACAAAGCCGATTGTGCTGCCTGATTTCACATAAGTCCAGCCTGCAATATCGTGCGCACCGATCACTTTTACATCTTTTGTTAACTTTCCTTTAGAAGGATACGATGTAGATGGGCCTGAACGAACATTTAAGTCACCTGTATTCGTCCATAATGTTTTCGTAAAACTTGAAAACTCTTTCGTACGGAATTCCGGGTTCATCGCACGGGCAAGGAAAACAGCGAAATCTGCCCGTTTAATGATCTGATCCACACCAAATGAGCCATCTGCCACTCCACTTGCAATACCACGTGATGTCAATGCATTCGCAGCACCAGATAGTTTTCCACCAAAGTTATAACCGAATGCTTTTGATAACATGACAGCCATTTCTCCGCGTGTCACTTCATTGTACGGTAAAAACCGTCCACCTTCATAGCCGGAAATAATGCCTTTTTCAACAGCCGACTGGATATAACCTGAAGCAAAACTGCCAGAACCGACGTCTTTAAAGCTTGTAACACGCTTTGTGCCATCTAGCTGAAGCGCTCGGCCGATGAATGCAGCAGCTTCCATACGCGTTACTTTTTTTTCAGAACCAAATATCGTCGCCGACGATCCGTTGGCAATTCCACCTATCGACAAATAGTTCACTTCTTTTGACGCTCGATCTGGAACATCGACAAAATTCGCCGCATACGCAACTCTATTCACTCCAAAAAGAGTAATTAACATACAAAATGCTAACCCAACAATGATTAAACTTTTTTTCACCTTTCTGCCTCCACTCGAAATATTTACCACTAATTCCTAGAATATATTAACATATATAACGTAAATTTAACACCTTCGTTTATAATCTTCACAAAGGATTCACTTTTACCGCTTCTCTTTTTCTTATGAATAGAATAAAGCGATCTGCACGATGCAGACCGCTTTATTCCAGCTATTCTAATAATGAGTGTTATTTATTTATTGTTTTTTGCTTCGTTATAGAAATTTTCCCATTCGCCGTTGTTAATTTAATGAAGTGATCCCCATCCCCTATTATTTCATTCGGTTTGTACCCGTCTAAAAGATCGATTTTTCCATTATCAACACTCACATCAAATGTCGTATTTGTCGGCTCTTTTTCCGTTTGAATCTTAATATTACCGTTATCAGATTCAAATTCAATAGGGCGATCTAAATGATTCGTCATAAGAGAGATCATTCCATTTTTTACTTTTCCTAAAACCTTACCGTTCACATCGTCCAATATGATTTTTCCGTTATCTGCTTTAACTGAAACAGCTGAAGAATATACATTTTTCAGATCAATGCGTCCATTACTTGTCGTTGCTTTCACTTGTTTTACATCAAGATTTTCTGCTTGAATACGCCCATTGTCTGTTTCAGTAGTGATAGTAGAGCCCGTAATATCTCGCAGTTCTACACGCCCATTGCTTACTTTTACTTTCACTTCTTTCACACGTAAATTCGCCGCTTTAACACGTCCATTATCACTGGAAATTCTGAGTGAATCATACACTTTTTCAGGTACATATACTTTCAATGATAATGACGTTGATATAAAATCAAAGTTATAAAGTTTTGTCTGTCGCTCTTTTAACTGGACCGAAAGTGTCGTTCCTTCTACGTCAGCCAAGAACGTATATGCCGAGCTTTTCTTCGCTGTTCCTGACACCTCTACTGTTGTTTCTTGTTTATTTGTGGGGATGATTTCAATAGCGGCGTTGTCTGTCGTCACGCTCAAATGTGTAATGTTTTGATCGGTTATTCCTTTTTCTTCCAACACAGAAACAGAGTGATTCATCTTTTTAAATGTAATGAAACTTCCCGCGGCGCCCATGAGTAAAAGAATGAGTGCGATGAGTGATATTTTTTTCATATTAAACATGTTTTAATCCACCTTTAACCATTTTCGTGTTGAATTTTAAATAGCGGACAAATCCATGTATGAGTGCCTTCGTAATAAAAAACATGCCTACGGCAATAAACAAGCCCAGTCCACAAAGCAGCATCGAGAAGAACAAATCAAATAGAATAAATGTATCTGGATTTAAAATGACATTCATAAATACAAGCAAAGGAGAAGCAATAAACGCAATACTTGACGCCCACCCGGCAAAAACCAATGCTGCAATTGCGATAAATGGTCCTAGCACGATGACTACGTTAAAAAACCCTAATCCAATCACTGCCCACATCGCACGAATAATATTTCCCGTCGTTTCCGTTTTTTCTGCTTTTTCAAGGAGATAAGAGGCAAGTAGTTCTTTTGCAATGTGATTGGGTGAACCGAGAGAAGCTGAAATGTGTTCTTCGCTTTTTCCTTCTGCTATTCCATTAGCAAAATGTTCTTCAAAGTCCTGTAAAATATCTTGCCGTTCATCTGAAGAAAGTTTTTGTAAAGATTCGTCTAAACTATTCAAGAATTGTTTTTTATTCATCACTGACACCTTCTTTTATTAATTGATTAACACCGTTTGAAAATTCCTTCCATTCCCGGGTAAGCTCGCGAAGATACATTCTCCCTTTGTCCGTTAACTTGTAATACTTACGTGATGGACCTTCCGATGATTCCTGTAAATAGGTTGTAAAATATTCTTCTTTCGTTAAACGTCTTAGCAATGGGTAGACAGAGCCTTCCGATATGGCAATTTGTTCAGATATTTTTTGAACAAGTTCATATCCGTACCGATCTTGCTTATCTAGTAATACGAGAACGCATAGTTCTAACACACCTTTTTTAAATTGTACATTCAAAGTTACATCCCTCATTCCTTCTCAGTACTATATATTATACAGTACTGAATTATAAAAAATACCGGTTGAAAATAATATACTACTTGGTACTATTTATTGCAAGGAACTATTTATTGCAAGTTACTATTCGATAAAAAAACACGTTTCCATTTCAAAACTTGATCAGAAAACGCATTTTTTATTTTGTCCACAAAGTATTGATTTAATAAATGTTGTACTTTATGTATATTGATTCGTGTCTGCTTAAATCTTTCTTCATTGCCGGTTCAACCGGTTTTCTTTCAAGTAATAGGAATTTGTATATGAAAAGTTGTTCCTTCCCCAAGGACACTTTGAACAGCAATGTTTCCTCCATGCTCTTGTACCGTTGTAAAGACTTGCGTCAGTCCCAAACCGGTTCCTTCACTTTTACTCGTGAAAAATGGTGTACCAAGTATATGGATTTTTTCTTCTGGTATCCCTATTCCCGTATCACTTATAATGATATGGTTGCAGCCATCTTTATAATAATGTTCAATTTTAATGTTCCCTTCGCCTTCAATCGCATCCAGTGCATTTGTCATTAAGTTGTAAAATGCTTTAATGAATAAGTTTTTCTTTCCTTTTATTGTTTTCTCGGAATCTTTTAAATCTATCTCTACTTCTACGCTATACAATCTGTCCTGGAATAAAAATAGGATTGACTGTATTTCTTTGCATATATTGATTTGGACAAATGGTTCATCCTGTAGATCGGGTTTGGATACTTGTAATAAATTTTTTAAGGTATCCAATGCTTTATCTAACTCCGCATTCATTGTCGTTAAATACGGATGTGAATGGCCTTCTTGATATAGCTGTAAAAACCCTTTGACCGCTGTCAATGGATTTTTCACTTCATGCGCAATACCTGCTGCGATTTGACCGATAGATGCTAATTGTTCTTGATCAGTTAATCGCTTTTCTGCTGCTTTACGGGAAGATATATCTTGAATAATGAGTTGAGCTAAAACTTTTCCTTCCATATTAAAAGGAACTACCATTAATTCTACATCAATAAGCGCCCCATCACGCCTAATCATCTTTTTCTCCCCTCGTCCCGCTATTTCTTGTTTCTCAATCACGTTTTTCAATTGTTGCTTACACAAAACATGGAACTCCGGGGAAACAAACGCAAATAAATTTTTCTGTATCACTTCATTAGATGAAAAAAAATCGAGTAATTCAACAAAGGCTTTATTACAATAAATAATTTTTCCTTCTTGTTCAACAATTAAAATCGAATTAAATGAATAATCAATTAATTGGCGAAAATCTATATTCGTTCCTCCGACTTCCGATAGCAAGTACATCACCTTCTTTAGTATAAATATAGCAAAAAGTTACCTAAAAAAGAACCAATTATTACTATTTATACTGTAATTTTTTTCTACGTGTACGTAAGAATTCAAATCACCTGAAATTGATTCACTAACATATGTAGGAAGAAAAGGAGCAAAGACAAACCCGCTTCTATCTGGAATTGTAAAAAGCAGGTTTGTCGAAGGTATAAAAACATTCACAAAAATTGTTCGTTCAACTCTTCTGCCCGCCCCATAAATCTTACCCCTTCACTTATTTGAACAGTATCACAAATGAGGTGCACAACATTGTTTTTTTCAGTCCATGCGATTAAATCTTTTTCTAATATCTTTTTCCCACAAGTAGAACATGTTAAACCTACTGCATAATTCATCATATGATCTTCCCCCTTTTATGAAAGCGCTTTATATTATTATAACGCACCTATTATGAAAATATTGTAAAATAAATAAAATTATTACGTCGAATATAGAGAACTTTTGGGGTTTCATCCGTTCGATCAAGAGAGCATTTCAAGTGATCATTTTTCATATTCATTTAATTGATCGTGTGGTATTATTGTGTTGATAATAAATAATTCAGATAAAGGCAAACTAATCGAAAGGTTAGGACGCAAAGTTACAGGTCTAAGGTCAAATGACTATGATGGCTGGGCCGCCTCATAAATTGGAGGTATGGGTGTTGAAGCGGGGCGATGTTGGAATAGAGAGATTAGACAGATTTTGGATGTTTTTACCTTCAAAAGTGACAGTTGGGTATATGAAGAAGCTATATCTATCAGATGAACAATTGTTGATCGCACACAAAGACGCACTAACACTAAAGTTAGACAAAGATTTTATTCATCTGCTTGAAATAGAAATAAAAAGAAGAGGCTTAATGCTGACAGTCGACTCCACCATACATATGGAAAACTCGGCAGAGATGAGCCGTTAATCATCCATCTTTTGATCGCTCAACAAAAACAATCTCATCATTAAACCAATTTAATGATGAGATTGTTTTTTATACCGGACACCTATTTTTTAATGATATAAATCCTTATTTTCTATAGGCATAAGAACTTGTACTAATGTGCCTGACCCCTCTTTACTGAAAATTCGAATCTTTCCTTTATGCTGCTCGATAATTTTTTTGCTTACCATTAAACCGAGACCTGTCCCGCGTTCCTTGTCCGAATAAAATGGTTCAAAGAGGTAAACTTGTTTGTCTTTTGGTATCCCTATTCCTTGATCCTTTATATCAATAGCTATCCATCCATCTTCTCTTCTTGTTGTGACTCGAACTTCTCCGCCAGAAGGCATCGCTTCAATGGCATTTTTCACAAGATTCATGATCACTTGTTTAATCTGTTTCGGTTCACAATAAACGATTGGCTGCCCTTGATCCAATTCCATTTTAATTTCCACTTGATTCAACAACGCTTCTGGTGTCATAAATGCAATCATCTCTTTTAACAAATCATTTATATATTGCTTTTTCATGATCGCTTCCTGCTCCGGCTTTGCCAGCATGAGAAATTCATTCATAATAAATTCGATTCGTTCAAGTTCAGACAAGATCACATCGCTGTAAGCATTATTCGTTTCTTCATTAAGAAGCTGTATAAATCCTTTTACGGCTGTTAGTGGATTTCTAATTTCATGGGCAATGCCGGCTGCCAGCTGCCCGATGATTCCTAATTCATCCCGTTTTTTTAACATGTTATCTCTTTTTTTTATATCTGTCATATCCTGTGATATACACATGTGATGGATGACCGTCCCTGTTTCATCCAAAATCGGTGTTATTTTTGACCAGATCCAGCGTGTTTCTTCTTCTGTGTCTCCTTTGACTTCATACTCTAATTCTTTCGGACTGTTATCCGTCGCCCTGTGAAATTCAATCAATTTATCTCGATCCTCATGATGAAGATTCTCGAGCCACTGCATTGGATCTTTAAGTAGCTCTTCGTCGCTGACTCCCCAAAAACTATCATAAGAAGGGCTCTTGTAAAGAAGCTTCCTATTACTAATATCATATAGACAAATAACTTCTTTAATGTTTTCCGTAATGTAGCTCATCACTTTTTCCCTTGTTATCAGCAATTCTTTTTGTTTTTCAATTATCTTTTGTGTCTCCAAATACTCCGTCCGATCATGTGTGACGGACGATAATGCTTTAATTTTACCTGTATCATCTTTCACCGCAGATAGGGAGAGTGCGACTGGCAAGAGTCTACCATCTTTTTTCAATCGGAATGTCGGATAATGGGCAACATTTCCTCCATTTGTCACCCGTTCTTTTAATTCATTAAATTCATCTACAAGATGCTCCGGAACAATTGGAAGGAATTGATCACTTATCTCTTTTAATGTCCATCCGTACAGTTTCTCGAACGCTTGATTCGCAGCCATCACCCGACCGTCTAAACTTATAATCGCAGCAGAACTGTCTGACATCGTAAACAAAGGATGATTTACGTTAATAATAGAATCGTTTTTAAGATGTTTTTCTTTTTCCCTGTCTTTATTATATACAATTGCTTGAATCCATCCTCTTTCAGACAGTTCTGCCGAAGCAAAGTATAGTTTACAGTACGAACCATCTTTACGAAGAAAGCGCATTATGAAGGGGGTAAAGCTATGAGGGGGTTGTAAATAAAAGAGGTTTGCTATCGTCTTTTCTTTGTCATTTGGATGAATAAATTCAAGTAAATTCTGGTCTATTATATCTACAACAATATGCTGTGAAACAGTCTCCATAACAGGGTTTATATATTTTATTCGTCCGCTTTTATCAATTAAAAGTCTTATCTCATCTTTTTCATTAGAAAACCATTGTATGGAATCGTCGTCTGTTAATTTACTGTTATAAACCAATTTTCTCCCTCTCCTTTTAGTCAAAACTCTCATAGTTGTAAATTTATTCATCAATAGATATATTCATTAAATCACGAATAAATAGTTTTGACTATTCTTTATTACTGTAATTAAAGTAAAATTTTATTTAGAGGTACAAAAAAAGAGCCGTCCCAAAACCAGTTATTCACTAATTTTTTAGGACGACCTCTCGTTTTCTTTCTTATTTTGCATTCATTGCGTTATAAATCGCGACAGTAAATGTTTCCCGTGTCGCATGATGCGTTCCATAGAACTTATCACCTGCGAAAATACCTGTTTTATCGATCATAGCCATTGCCACAATGCCTTCAAAAGCCCAGTGACTCGCATCGATATCTGAGTAACTGACACTTGCTGCAGCTGTTTGTGACATGTTGAGGTCAAATGAACGCTTGATGATGAGGGCCATTTCGTTTCGTGTCATTTCTGCTTCAGGACGGAATGTTTTGTCTGCAAATCCCGTGATGATCCCTGCTTCACGCATCGCTGCGATATCGTAAGCGAAACGGTTTGATTTTGGTACATCTGTAAAATGGCTCATTACTTTCGGTTCGATGTTCAAAACACGGTTAATAATTGCTGCTGCTTGTCCACGTGTTACTTTTTCATTTGGACGGAATGTATAATCTTCAAATCCTGTAATCACTTCTTGATCTGACAATGTTTTAATAGCTGTGTATGTAGATGAAGATTTATCGATATCTGTAAACCAATCTGGTGTCTGTGCTTCATCCGAAACGCGTTTCGCGCCTGCGTATTTCGGACCCCAGTACGGATGATTCAGTGAAACAAGATCAATTCCCTTGCTTGATGTTGCGTTTAATACCATGTTTCCACCGGCATACACTCCAACATGTGAAATACCTTTGCGATATGTATTTGCGTAGAAAACAAGATCTCCTGGTTGTAAATCACTTTTTGCTACTGAAGTTCCAACATTATATTGTTCGTCTGTTGTACGTGGCAGTGAAATACCTGCTGCATGTTTGTAAATATACTGTACGAATCCGGAACAATCAAATCCATTTGGTGTCGTCCCGCCAAAAACATATGGGACGCCCATGAATTTTTCTCCATAGGTGACGATCGATTCTCCGATTGATGCAGCTTCTGTTTTAAAAGATGCTATCGGAGAAAAGGTTAAAAACATCATTGCTGCCATAATTGAAATGATTATTTTTCTGCAACTATTCACCATAAACCTCCCGGATTCTTTTTTTCTATTAATCTCTTTGTTTCCCTTATTATTCTGATTCTACCAAAATGAAACATTAATTTGTTTTACGTTATAATGACAAATCCAATAATATTTGTAATATAAGATGAATTTTTTACCAAATTATGATTCTATTAAAATCCCGTTCATCCATTATTTTCATCTGTTATTTATTTTTCTTCCTTTTCCGTCTGGGAAACATATCGGCGTACCGAATTGACGATCTATATCGATGCGGCATTTTAATCCGTAAATACGTTCTATGTTTTCGCTCGTTATCATATCTTCGGGAGCACCCTGAATAAACACTTTTTGATCTTTTATCGCTACGAGGTGATCTGCATAGCGACAAGCTAAATTAATATCGTGTAAAACCATGACAATTGTTCTATTCTCTTCTCTATTCAAATCATAGAGCAAGTCTAAAATTTCGATTTGGTGGGTTAAGTCTAAATACGTTGTTGGTTCATCTAATAAAATAGTATCCGTATTTTGCGCAAGATTCAGGGCTATCCAAGCTCGTTGGCGCTGTCCACCAGATAATTCATGAACGTATCGATCTTGCAATTCTTCCATACTCGTTACTGTTAAAGCATGATGAACAGCGTTTTCATCTTCATTTGTCCATTGTTTGAATGTACCTTGATACGGATATCTGCCTTGTTTCACTAATTGTTCTACCGTTACGCCTTCTGGGGCGATTGGTGACTGTGGTAAAATGGCTAACTTTTTAGCGACTTCTTTTGACTTCATTTTCAAAATGTCTTGGTCATCAAGAATGACGCTGCCCGTTTGTGGTTTTAGTAAACGGGCAATGGCGTGTAACAAAGTTGATTTCCCACACCCATTTCGACCGATGAGTACGGTGATTTTCCCTTTAGGTATGGCTACATTTAATGAATCAATTATTGTCGTTTTGCCATATGCTAGTGTTATATCTTTCACATTTATTTTAATCTCGTTCATTGTATAAATCCCTCGCTTTTATTTGCTTACTTTTAATGGGGCAATTGCTACAATAACCGATTCCTTCAACATCTTTTTCTAATTTATAGTACAAGCAGCACGTTTTTCGGCATGGATTTACGATAAGTTCTTCTCCTATTTTTAAATACTGTTTAATCGGGTTTTCTTTTAAATTAAACAGATCTCCACTCGCATTTTTCAAAAAATGAAAGTCGCTGTTTAACCGTTCAATTTTAACTGGATCCATTTCTTTCGCTAATGTTTTCCGGTAAATAGAGTTAATTCGAATGGCTACGTTTTCCCACAATATGGACGATGGAACGCGGGATGTTTTTTTCAATATGTTTAAAACTGGCGTAATATGAGACGAAAAAAGGGTATGTAGCACGTTCTCACGCCATTTTTCCCTCTCCATGCTCTTTACTTCCTGCCATTTGCACATGCCTGCTTGAATACATAATGTACGTTCTTTACTTAATGCACACGCTTTTACCGGCAAATGAAGGGCACAGTTGAATTCGACCATACTGTATAAAGTGGAAGACACGACGAGATAAGCATATCTTTTCGAAAGCATGGAAGCTGTGACGGATAAACTCGGTGCTTTTATCTCGATCATTTGCTTTCGTAGAAATGATAAACATTTTTCTTCATTTAATAAGTCTGTTATCTCAATTTCCGTGAGCTTCTCATGTTCCATATGTATATCAAACGTTTTCAGTTCGTTCATCACAATACTGCTCATTTATATCATCCTTAAAATGAATTTCGATTTTTAATCAGTAAATAAAGAAAAAATGGTGCGCCGATTCCTGATGTAAAAACACCTGCTGGAATATCTAACGGTTGGAAGGCAATGCGCGCGATCCAGTCTGCAAGTACAACTAATATCGCACCGATGCCAGCTGTCGTAATGAATAAGAGTGATGTATGGTGACGCACAATTCTTCTTGAAATATGCGGCGTCAGCAAGCCAATAAAGCCGATTCCTCCAGCTACTGAAACCGATAATCCACAGAGCATGGCACTAAAGAACAAAAATACAATTCTAAATCGTTTCAAATTTAACCCTAACTGTTCGGCAACTGAGTCACCATAGCTGTACAATTCAAACTTCCGCTTCGACCACATAATCACTATAAATAAAATAGTAAACGACACAAAGATGGATATGGTTTGCAGCCAATTAGCACCATATAAACTTCCTGTCAGCCATAAATAGGCGCGTTCAGATGTGAATGAAGCAGACATAACGAGAATATAGGTGACGAGCGCACTCGCAAGTGATGCTAAACCGATGCCAATTAAAACAAGCCGATTTGCAGTAATCGTCGGATGCAGGGAAAAAAGATAAAGAATAAAGAACGTAATAATGGCACCGATAATAGCAAAGATTGGTGTCCACTGAACACCTAGTGTGTCACTAAAGTACGTTAAAAATAAAACGGCACTTACAGAAGCACCGCCTGTGACACCAATGACGTCTGGTGAAGCAAGCGGATTTCGAATAATCCCTTGTACAATTAAACCAGCTACAGCAAGTGAGGCGCCGACAATCATCCCCGACAAAACACGTGGCATCCTTAATTCCCCTAGCGCAAATTCATTCTCAATCGGTGCTAAATGAAATGTATAATTGATCACTTCATGAAGTGGTATAATATCGATTCCAACCATCAACCCTAACAAAACGACGAACAATAAACTACCCAACACCGCGATCGTTTTATAAACCTCTTTCTGTAATACATAAAACGATAGTTTCCCCTTTTTCGACCGAACGATCCATCGATTAGCCACGTGCACGCCCTCCTTTAAAAGCGACATAAATAAAGAACGGTGCTCCGATAAATGCAGTAATTACACCTAAAGGAATTTCCGCAGGCGGATGAATCAACCGCGTACTAATATCTGCAATTAGTAAAAAGATACTTCCTAATAAAATAGAATAAGGCGTCAACCAAACATAAGCATTCCCGACAAGCGATTTCGCTACATGCGGAATGATCAAACCGACAAATGCAACGTTCCCTATGACTGCTAATGAACCGCCCGCAAGCACAACCATTAAAACAAGCAGCGTCAATTTCAGCAACATCACGTTTTGTCCTAACCCTTTGGCAATACTTTCGCCAGATGCATAAATGTTCATCGACCGTCCTAAAAAACATGTCGCAATGAGCGATATAAGTAAGAACGGCAAAACGGCTAAAATCATGTTTAAAGTCCGGCCGCTAATCGTCCCTGCCATCCAAAATAAAACGTCACTCATCCCTTTTTGATTCATTAACAAAATAATTTGCGTAAAGGAGACAAACATCGCATTCACAGCAATCCCAGCTAAAATGATTTTCACAGAAGTCGTCCCTGAATAATGTAAAGAACCGAGCAAATAAACTAAAATAGCCGCCACTAGCGCTCCTAAAAAAGCAAAATAAACAAGAATGTTTAAATCTGACACGTTAAATAAAACAACGAAGACAACAATAAAGAAAATCGAACCGGAATTAATCCCTAACACGCTAGGAGAACCTAACGGATTACGTGTCAACAGCTGACTAATGACACCAGCAACGGCAAGTGATGCTCCCGTAACGACCGCAATCACCATCCGTGGAAAACGTTCTTTCCAAAGTATGATATGCGTTATATCTTGTGTATTAAACGACGTGACCATGCTATAAATATCAGCCAACGTATAATGCGTAATCCCGAACATCAAACTGGATAACATACAAACCATTAATAAAACGATTAACAAACATAAGCCAACTATCTTCCCCTTATCTTGCTTTATAAGTTGTACCATTTAATCACCATTCATATTTTGATTTCGTCCAACAGTAAAAGAGAACCTGCTTCAATGATGAACAAGGATCGTTCATTTCATCAGCAGGTTCACGATTGTCATAAGCTTTTCACTTATTTTTTCAATTCATAAATGTCATATAAACTATCGAGCATTAAGTTCGCGGATTGATAACCAGCCCCTGCACTCCAGTACACTTCATCAACTTGGTAAACCTTATCATTTTTCACTGCATCAAGCTCTTGCCAAAGCGGATGATTGGTCCACTCCTCGTAGTTTTTCTCAACGAGTTCAGAATCTTTTGAGGCATTGAAGTTAAAGATCGTATCGGCGTTCAAATCTGGAATACGTTCCTTCGTCGTAATCTTTTCTCCCCAATCTTCACCCTCAGTACCGGCAGGTCGTTCAAGTCCTTCAAATCCTAATTCTTTCAAAATAGATCCTGCATAACTATTGTAATAAACACGCATATGATCCGAGCGGAAGTTTGTAATAGCCGCTTTAATCGGTAAAGCATCACCCATTTGTGATTTGAAATCTTCTACGCGTCCATCCCACTCGGCCAATAATTCCGTTTCTTTGTCTTGTTTATTTAGTGCATCCGCCATTAAATGCAACGTATCTTTCCATTCATAAACGGTATCGTCCATAATCGTTGGTGCAATTTTAGATAATTGCGGATAAATTTCTTCATGACGATATTTAGAAGCTATAATTAAATCTGGCTTCAATTTAGAAATTTCTTCTAAATTAGGCTGTAACTCTTGTCCTACAACGGTTGCACCCTCTAAATCAGATCTTAAATATTCATAAATCGGTTGTTGATCCCAAGACTCAACGATCCCAACAGGCTTCACGCCAAGTGCCACAGCCGTATCATTCGCGCCTTGATATAACGTGACGATTCTTTCAGGCGTACCTTTAATCGTTGTCTCCCCTCCAGCATGCTTAACTACACGCTCCTCTTGAGGTGACGACGCGTTCTTCTCCTTCGTAGTCGTTTTTTCTTCATTACTGTTGCTGCACCCTGCTATAAGCAGCATCAGTGCCATCACACAAAACATAATCGAAAATAACTTATTACTGCGCAACATATGTACACTCCCTTTCCACTTGGTATTGATAATCATTTTCATTTATATGATACTATTTTTTTTCACAATGTACAGCATTATTTTCCATTCTTTTTAATTTTTCTTTTTTTTCTTTCTCAATCGCCAACTCTATTAACGTTTTATAGTTTAATTGGTTAATTTTGAAAATTCCATCTTGATCCGCAATGACATAATCACCTGATTCAAAAACGACGTTCCCCACACTTACTGCCGTGTTCACTTCTCCCTCCAACTTTAATACTCTTGTCGTTTTTGGAGATATCGACTCATAAAACACAGGTACACGACTCGTTCTCAAATAGGAAATATCTGTTACGGCTCCATTTACTATAACGGCAGATAGGCCCATTTCTTCTGCTTTCCTCGCCCTAAATTCTCCCCAACAAGCATGTGTTTTATTTCCTGACGTATCAATAACTAAAATATCTCCTTTTTTAGCTTGTTGAAGCGCAGTATTTAACGGGTAACCATCTCCACTAGATAATTTGACTGTTGTCACTTCTCCAGACACTTTCGTTACCGGGATCGTACATTCATAGTTCGCCAAAAAACCAAAATCAGTAAAGTGACCGATCGTAGACGTACTAACCATTTTAAATTTCTCTATTTCATCGGTTGAGTATTTTTCTATTCTATCGTTAACCGTTAACATAGAAGCCTCCTTATTCTTGTAAATAAAACGGATTGTGTCCAACGCCTTTTCCAGATGGCATTGCTCCTGGTACACCATCCGCTTCTAGTAATGGACGAATGATTAACTTCACTGGCCACTCTTTATTTTCAAATAGTTCATAGTGAAGGGTTTCTCTATCCGCTTCTGGAATATCGATTGTTTGTAACGATTCTCTTAATTTCGCTTCAGTAATTTGCCAAAGTCTTTTTTCTGGAATAGTATACACACTCGATAACGATTCCATAATGGCAGCCAAATTTACTTGTGTTCCAAGAGATTGAACGTAGTAAATTAACTTTTCAATCGTTTCATTGTATAAACTATTGGAATAACCTGGTCTAATATGGTAGGCCGGATCTTTAATTTGATGTTTATCTAAATACGGTTGATGCAGACGCACGGAATCATGATCTCTAAATAATAATCCAACTATTTTCTTATGCTTCAGTACGACACAACAATTTTGACCATGTATTTCTGGTACAATCCCGACTTTAAATAACCTCATCGTAATATCATAAAACGCAGCGGCTAAATCCGTATAAAAGTGGAGGACATCTTCATTTGATAAATTTTCTCCTATGATTTCCGTTAAAAAATGACGATCTTGCATCACAACACCTAAAGAAGCCATGGGGATGATTTTATACTCTTTTTTCATAATTTCTTGTGGATACACTCTCACTTGGGCGGCCAAATGACGAGGATGATCATCAAAAAGGCCCAAAGTCTCTGGCATATAGCCCCACCAATGTTTTTCTTCACATAAGAATACTCTATCAGCAAGCGTCTTATCGCACGCTATTGCTTGGCGAAACATTTGCTCTCCGGCTATCCCGTTTAATAATTTAACGACTGGCAAATATCTGGCAGCACCTAAAGATGTAACACTAATCGGTAACTTTAACATTTTCGTTGATGCTTGAGGGGATAGTAATGAACGTACAGAAGATGTCGCCAAAAAATCGCCTACTTTTGAATCTAAAATGATGATTGTTTGATCCGCTAATTCTTTTTTGAAATTTGGTAAGATCATATTGGTCATTTGCCATGGATGAACGGGTATAATCGTATAGTTTTCTTTCTTTATTTCTTTCCGTATTAACTCATTTGCGATGATCGCTTTCTGCTCCTCATTCAGCACATCAAAACTTTCCACTTCATTTTCTGGGCACCCTTTTACGATTGAATCATTACATATAGCTACCCAACATAAAGTCGTCTGCTTACCAAATTCAGCCATATAGTTTTGATAATCTTGTGATGTAAAACCTATTTTCGCTTTCGACAAAGGATGAAAGGGCCGGTCTCGTAAAGAGGCAATCATCTCGCCTTTCACAAACCAGTCATAAGGGGACTTAGGTGCACTAAATGAGTTCTCTTCCATCTGTTTTATACTAAGATTCAATTGCTGAATGGATACATTTAATCCTTCTAAGAAATCCGCCACACCTGGATGTTCATAGGCTTCTTTAGAAAGCGTATGATGCAAGATAAATTGACTAAGTTCTACAGGCGAACTTATTTCCACCCAACTACGATCCTCCTTCTTATAAATGGATGAACCAGACACCCATTGATAGCCCTGTCTATAACTTTTTTTCACAAGAAAACATAATGCATCCATATAAATCAATGATTGTTTACTTTTGTGATATAGTTTTTGAATCGTATCCGGCGCATTTGAAAGCATGTTTGTTGTCTGTTCATCAATGTGAAAAAACTGCTCTGCAATGAATGCATTCATTACGTCTGTCATAATAAGTTGTTCAGCCGTCGCATTTTTTGTTTGAGTGATTGTTTTATTCATACTGATTCCCTTCTGTTATATAGTAAAAATCCGGATGTGGATGACCTAAAAAGTCATGATGAGAAATGGTCCAACAATAAGCACCTGATTTCTCAAATACAATGGCATCTCCAACACGCATCCTTTTCACATCGGCATCTTCATAAAGCCTGTCCTTTGGTGTGCATAACTCACCTACTATCGTTACGTTCGAATTGTTTATTTCGGGCCTTTGAAACGGATAAGGCCACCTTGCTAGTGGTACAACGGAAAATGGATGATTATGACCCCAAGAAGCGGGTAATCGATTATGGTGCGTGCCGCCTCTTATGACAGCAAAGCAGCGATCTACTGACATTTTGATATCTATTACTTCTGTCACGTAATAACCAAAGTCAGCAACGATAAATCGCCCTGGTTCAAAGAATAGTTGTGTATCACCTAAGTTTTGCACGGCTTCACTTTGTGCTAATAACGACGTAAAAAGCGGCCAGTCAAATCCAGGTGTTTCATCATAAGAGACGCCAAAACCACCTCCAGCATTAATGACGTTAATATTTAATCCATATGCATGCTTCCACTGTTCTACTTTTTGAAGATAATGATGGATCATTTCTACATGTAACGCTGCTTGCATGTTATTGGATAATGAGTGGAAGTGAAAACCTTTTAAATGAACATGCGTATTTTCTCTCTCTTTCAAAATAGAGAGGGCCTCTTCCATTAACTGTTCATCGATGCCAAATTGGCTTGGACGTCCCCCCATTGAAATGTTCGTTTTAGGTAATGTTTTTGTTCTTACATTCATACGTAATAAAACGTGTATATGCTTATCCCGTTTTTTCGCCAACATGATTAATTTCCTTAATTCCAAAAGACTTTCTACATGAATATAAGAGATGTTTTCTTTCATAGCCATTTCAAGTTCATAATCTTTCTTGCCTGGTCCTCCAAACAAAATAGGTACGCTTTTGGAAACGTCTCTTACTTTTTTCAATTCGCCTATTGATGCCACTTCAAATCCTTTCACGTACGGTAACAATGCCTGAATAATTCTCTTATCTGGATTTGCTTTAATCGCATAAAATAAGTTCGTTTGCTTCGGCATTGTTTTTACCATATTGCGTACGTGTTGTTGAATGCCTTCTAAGTCATAAATATAAGCGCATATCGGATCTGTACTTTGCTCATGTACTTCATGTATTATTTTCTTTATATAACGATTCATACAGTCCTCCAGTTATATTTCGATAGTCCACTAATTTTTCCATATAGGCACGAAATGCTGTCCCTCTTTCGTCCCCTAACACAAAAATCTTAGTCCCCTTTTCCGCCCACTTTTTATGATTGTGATGATTTCTAGACACAATGGCGTAAGGCACTTTACATCGCTTTGATACTTCATATAATTCTTCTAAATGTCGTTGAACTTCTGGATGATCTGTCTCCCATGGTACGGACAAAGACTGGGACAGATCCGCCGCTCCTTCTAAAACAAAACTTACATGGGGTGAAGATAAAATTGATTCACTTTCATGAATGCCTTCCAAACTCTCTATCATCGGAACAATCATTATTTCTTCATTTGCTTTCGCAATATAATCATTTAAAGAATATTTAGCAAAAACACCTGGACTGCCGCTATTAAGACTTCTCATACCAATCGGGTGATAGTAAGCATAGTGAACGGCCTTTTCCACTTGTTCCTTATGCTGAACATGGGGGATGACAATACCTTGAGCCCCACAATCAAGCACTTTCAATATTTCATTCCGATCCACTTTCGATATTCTGACAAGTGGCGTAATATTGACTAACTCTGCTGCGCGAACCATCTCTTCAATCGTTTCCATATTCGTGGATGCATGTTCATAATCAATAATGACAAAATCAAATTCCGCATGGCCAATGAGCTCTATCATAATAGGATGCGGGATAGATACAAACATCCCAAAAACAGATTGATTTCTATTTATTTTTTCTTTGAGCTTATTGACTTTCATTCCAATGACTCCTTTGCCTGCAACAAAGGATTTTTCACTTTGCGAAAGTACAACTGACCATCGCCGTAAATACGCCGCTTCGTCATTTCTTCGATTAGGGCATCTTCAGAAAATAGATTAAAAAGGTCAAATCGCTCTTTAAATTCCGGGTAACTCTTTTGATACATCGCAATCGTTTCTACACATTTACGCCAAAACTCTTGTTCACTCAACCCCAATTTTTCAAGCGCGAAACAAATGTCTGTCATACAGATGAAGAAAAAAGCATCATATGTGTAGTCTCTTACTTCTGAAACATCTTCCGTTTGGATAAACGAGTATCGATTCACTTTCCGGTGACTTTCTGGCTCCGGATGTAATGTCGGTGCCCAATCCGGTTTCAAAAGGTGTTCCGGTGTATAGCGAACACCATCATGTAAATCTTTAATGATGATGCGTTTTGGGAATTTGTTTTCAACGACTAAAATAATATTTTGGGCATGAGATTCTAGTGCGATTCCATGGGCATACAGCAAATGGATAATTGGAAGCGTGACAACGTTAATCAATGCATCACTCCACGCCTCAATCCCATATTGATCAATCGCTGACTGGATAAAAGATTCGCTGTTTTTTTGAATGTGAGATAGAGCATTTAGCGGCCACGCTTCTTCATTCTCTTCAAGGTAGGTCGAAACATTTTCTCTATATATGGCGCCAAGGGTTCCATAAGTCGAACGATATTGAATAGGATGCAGTTCATCGTATCGAAAAGACACACCCATCACTTCTCTTAACACATTTATTTTTCCATTCGATAAGAACGAGTCTTGGTGAACAATTTTATTTAACCAGTCACTTATGAGTGGTGCATTTTGAGTAGTGTGATGAGCAAGAATACGACTCGTTGACGTATTGGTTATACTTAACGGCAATTTTATATACGGTGCATGTGTATTGTCGCGATGAGATAACGAACGAATCGATTGTTGCGCTCGATACGTATGATTAGATGCTCCTACTATTACAATATCTTTATCATTCAATTGTTGAGCAAAGACAGATTGAATCTGATGCTCTAATTGCCAAGGATGCACCGGTAAAAGAACATATTTTGTATCTTGACACCCTTTCTCTTTTATCAGTTCCATAAACTTGTTGTGATCTTCATTCGTTACATGATGCTTAACTATTTCATCCACTGACATCTCTTGCGAAACGTTGACATCGATTAGCTGTTCATTAACCGCCACCCAGTAGATCGAAACGTCTTGATTAAATTCTGGCCCATAGGCAAAGTTATCTGCTAAAGAAAAACCAATTCTTGATTTATAGCTCGGATGATACGGATGACCATCTACCATATGACTTTCCAACGCTTCATAATGCTTATCTTGTTCTGGTATTTGGTCCAATTGAAATGACTTAGACTGACTATCCTTTACAAAAGTCTCCAATAATTCATGAATGAATTGATTCGTATAGTCACCTTTCAGATTGTTCTGAATGATTTCCTCCAGAAATTCATAGAGATTCGTGCATCTCGCTCCTTCTCGTTTTATCGAATTTTTTTCTATTTTTATTCTGCCGAAAGACCATTTGGCATCTGCTTTGCATGAATAATAAACGGCATCACCTGTAGCGCTTTTTCCTGTAAAAAACCACTCTCTTCCGTTTTTTATTACTTCAATGATTTCTTCATATATGAATGCCTCTATCGTTTGGCGCATTATTCTTTCTTGTACTTCATTCATGAATGATGACTTTTCTTGAGACTGGTAATTTAGCATTTCCATACATTTCACTCCCTAATTTCTTCATTACGTTGTTCACTGGAATGTAAGATGGCGTCTCACTTTGTCCAATAAGACAACTCATCATATTTTTTTTAGCGGCAAATGTCTGAGTCGTTAGTAAATGACGTACATATTCATTTTCATTGTTTTCATATTCTTGCGTGAGAACACGGCGTACAATAGCCCAAAAATATTTTTCGTCTACTTTTGTATCTTTAGCAATTGCATGAATGAAAGAGCCTAAATGATTCACAATAAAATAATAGGAAGTGCGTGCCCATGCCGCTTCTTTTGAATAGAAAAGAGGGCCTGTCGTATTAACATCCTCTTCAACCTTTTCTCTATTCACGCTTACACCTTCTAAATCTCTAATAATAAAGACATGAGGCATTCCATCTTTTATCGTCAATAAAGAATTTTGTAAATGGGCTTCAAAGTGAATACCTTTCTCTTCTGCTAAACGAACAATAGGCAACAGTGATATTTCTAAATAACGGATGAACCATTGCTCTATCGTTCGATGATCAATCATCGAACCTAATCGAGATGGACCTCCTTCAACAGGCGATTCCACTAAACTAGACAAAACATACGTTGACGTTTCATCAAATTCAATTGGACGATAGACGATTGTAAATAATTTAGTTATATCATCATCGGCAAATTGACAAGTACATACGCCTACCTCATATGCGATCGTTGTGTGTACTTCGTTTTGGAAGCAGTTTCTCTCCAATATATAATTCGTCGCATCCAACGTTCTACGCATTTGTTCTCTATTATTGTTTCTCATCATATTCGTTATTTGAATGTTTAACGATAGCTTAATGTTACAGTTCATCTCCGGAATAAATACTGTACGCACTGAAGATGTCGGATAAGCCACCGGACCAAAGCGACCGAGTGGGATCATTTTCCCTTGATCGATATAATCCTTTACTTCTTTCATCGTTTTCACATGTTCATATTGCCATGGGTGAATGGGCAAAATGTTATAATCGTCTCTTTTCCCTTTAAGCACATGCTGTACATGCGCTTTCACACTTTCATGCAGTTCTATTTTTCTTTCTTTTGATACCCATTCTTCTTGAAAAACATCTTTTCTAACAGCTAAATAACATAACTGAAAAGAAGTATGGAGCTCAGGACAAAACTGTATCACTTCCTCTTCTGTAAATCCTTCGGTATTTTTCGGAAAAGGGTGAAACGGATGCCCATATACCAAAGATTGTTCGGATGTCACATAATTCCATTTGTGCTGATTAGCTGACTGATTTAAAAATAAAGCTAATTTATGATAGCTATTATTCACTTTAGTTAAAAAATCAATCGATCGTTTATCCGTAATTGTTGGATTATCATGCTTTAACTCTTTCACAATCAATTGAACTAAATAAGCATAATGAAGCTCTCGATCATCATTTACATCATAGTATTCATATTCATGCTCACCCATCTCTGAATAAAACGAAAGAACACCTGAGATGGTTGCATCACTTGCCGGGAAATAAAGAGAATACGTCTTCTTATTTTGATTCACCGTAAATAAGTTCGAGTCTTTACTACAAAACTCTCTAATATAACAATTCAATAATGTCTTACACGTATGGAAATTTGCTCGTTCTCGACTGTTCAATCGTTTATTATTTGCCATTTTCAACACCCACATCTAATTTTCTTCTATTTAAAAACAATGCTAACGGTAGCGTTACTAACATAAAACATCCTAATATGATGCACTCTTCTTTTAATGCCATCCATTTTGCGTATTGAGCACTCTCTCCTGTTCGACTAATCATTTGCCAACGAATGTCGTAATAACCGGTCAATAACATGACTGCAAAGGAAGAGGCTAAACGTTTTATCGTATTCGATAAGGCGGATCCTTCGTGCAGATCATCATCTGTTAATGAATTAAGTCCAATGGTGGTTACGGTCATATTTGATAATCCAATACCACTTCCTCTTACTGCCATTAAGAAGACAATGACCAGTAAAGATGTCTCTTTCGGAACAAATGCAAACAACAATACTGAAATGGCAATGAGACCAATGCCATAAGCGATAAAATGTAACGATTTGCCCGAATCCATTAAGTTTCCACCGATCCAAACAAACAAACTCGTACAAATGGCTGCCGGAATAAACATGGCACCCGTTATAGAAGGGGATAAATGAAACACCTCCTGTAACATCAATGGAATAACAAAGATAACCCCAAACATAACGGATGCCTGTATGGCAGACATAATGACTGTAATGGAATATATTGGATTACGTAATAACTTACAACGAATTAACGGTTCTTTTTGTCTGTTTTCTTTTTGAATAAAACGAATCAAAATAACTAGTCCTAAAAAAAGCAATACACATATTAACCACCTTGGAAAAGTAGGATTTGAATATAGTTGAATGCCTAGACTTAATCCACCAATTCCTAAAACCATTAATAAAATACTTTTAAGACGAATTGTTTTTTTATGTGCTGGTTGATCGAGTTTGATTTGCCTGCAACACAGTATGAATGAAAGCAGCGCAAACGGAACATTTATCCAAAATAAATATTTTAGCTCACCGAATTGAATCATGATACCGCCAAACGCTGGCCCAATAGCTGGTGCAATCGTTAATAACATCCCCCATATCCCCGTCACTTTTCCACGTACATCTTTACTGTAAATATCAAATAACAAAACTAACGACAGCGGAATCATCAAACCAGCAGCAATACCATGCATAAAGCGCACTAACAATATAATCTGTACATATTGATAAAACAAACCGCCGATCATAGAAAACAGACCATATAAACTAATTCCTAAAATATAGGTTTTCTTTTTACCGAGACGATCGACAATACTAGCAGTCAACGGCATGGTGATCGTCATCGCTAAAAGGTACAGTGTAATAATCCATCCGCCAAATGCAGTGGATATACCATACATTTGAATGAAGCTCGGTAATAAAATATTAAAAGCGCTATTCGTCAAAACTAAAGAAAAAGCACCGACCAAGATGGCAAATAATACAGAATGCTTTTTCAATTTGGCTATCTTAATCATTTGTCTTCATGATTTGAATCGCTTCAACAACCGATTTTTCAAAAATCGTTAAGACTTCTGCTGTTTCATTTTCTGTCATTGTTAATGGCGGCAAGAAACGCATCACAGCTGAGTAACGTCCTCCTACTTCAATAATTAAACCGTTATGAAAACATCTCTCTTGAATTTTCAATGCCAATTCTTCATATTGTGGATAATGTCCTAATCGATCTTTGCGGCCTTTTGGATTCACAATTTCAACCCCAATCATCAATCCTCTTCCGCGAACATCCCCAATCTCTTCATATTTTTCTTGTAACTCATTCAATCGTTCGAAAACTTGCTTGCTGCGTACATTTACATTTTCGAGTACATCGTTTTCTTTCATATATTTTAACGTTGCTAACCCAGTAGCCATACCTAATTGGTTGCCTCGGAATGTCCCGATATGTGCACCTGGATTCCATTGATCTAGTTCTTCTTTATATATAATGATTGACATTGGCAAGCCTCCACCAATCGCTTTCGAACAAACAATGACATCTGGAACGATACCTGCGTGTTCAAAAGAAAACATTTCACCTGTTCTTCCAATTCCTGTTTGAACTTCGTCTATAATTAAAGGGATCCCTCTCTCTGCCGTAACACGCCGCATTTCTTTTAACCATTCAATATCGGCTGGAATTGCGCCGCCTTCTCCTTGCACTGTTTCAAAAATCATGCCACAAGGAGAAGCGATCCCACTTTCACAATCATCTAATAAATTCTCTATATATTGCGCACTAATTTTAGCTGTCTTCCCTTCGCCAATACCAAATGGACATCGATATTCATAAGGAAAAGGTAAAAAATGAACATCCGGTAGTAAACTTTGCAAATGTTGTTTTTTGCTTAAATTACCACTCATTGACATCGTTGCTTGCGTCGATCCATGATAACCACCTTGGAACGCCAAGATAGACTTCCCTTTCGTCGCATTCTTCACTAATTTAATCGCTGCCTCAACCCCATCAGCACCTGTCGGACCACAAAATTGTATTTTAGTAGAATCCCTTAACTCTTTAGGTAATATAGAGAATATTTCTTGCATAAATTCGATTTTTAAAGGAGTTGCTAAGTCTAACGTGTGTAACGGTGTTTGCTGTTTTAACACATCTTCTATCGCTTGAATTACCACTGGATGATTGTGCCCTATAGCAAGTGTTCCTGCACCACATAAACAATCATAAAAAACATTTCCTTCCACATCCGTTATCATCATGCCCTCAGCTTTCTCAATCGCTAAGGGGAAATGACGTGGATAAGACTTTGCATTAGATTCTTTCTCATTCTGGAATTCTAAATACTTGTTCTCTGTATTACATGTGATCATAATCAGACACTCCCTTTTTTTAGTTGATTACAGGTATGAGTTTAATTGATATTGATTATCATTGTCAAGTAAATTGTTATATTTTTCATCAATTGAGACTAATTATACATTCTCCTTTTATCTTTTAGGATTTCGTCTATTAATACTATTTTGTGTATGTTTAAATTCGAATGTTATATTTTTGCCAAATAAATCTATCGTGTTTTAATAATTGGCCGCGGGGGCAGACTTATTAAAATAAAAAGACTCGAAATCCGGAAATTGTATTTCATTGACGCGGCCTGCTATTACGAAAAAATTCGCCGGGACCGCCGCTGGAAGCATACGCTTATTTATGCTGGGGGGCCTATCTTCAATATGTTGTCCATCTTGATTATTAACAGGCTAATTTATACTGGGGTTCTACACGCGCATCTCTTTTTTTACCAGTTCGTCTACTTTTCTGTCTATCTCGTGTTTTTTGCTATCATCCCGATCGATTACGGCGAAAATAATCCAAGTGACGGCAAAGCCATTTACGATGTACTGTGTGACGGAAAAGTGTATAAAGAATTTGACTGATGTGGATGATGGTTGCACCGAGCACAAGCATCGAACCCAAAAAAATCCCCAAAATCAGCTAACTGATTTTGGGGAAATCAAAAAAATATTTTTTATGTTATGCTCTTCTGTTTTCAATGATAGTTGCGATTCCCATGCCTCCTGCGATACACAAAGTGACTAATCCATATTTCTTACCGGTTCTTTCTAAATGATGAAGCGTTTTTGTCATGAGGATCGCACCAGTAGCACCGATTGGATGCCCCATTGCAATCCCCCCGCCATTCGGATTGACTTTATTTATATCAACATTTAATTCTTTTATACACGCTAATGATTGTGCGGCAAAAGCCTCATTTAATTCAATTAAATCGATGTCTTCTAACGTAAGATTTGCTTGTTTGAGCGCTTTCAATACAGCATTAACCGGGCCAATTCCCATTATGTCTGGTCTGACACCGACTGCAGCTTGAGCGATGATTCTTGCTTTAGGTTGATACCCGCGTTTTTTCGCTTCTTCTTCTGACATGACTAACAGTGCGGATGCACCATCATTGCGGCCACTTGCATTACCAGCCGTGACCGTTCCATTTTCTTTAAAAACAGCTTTTAATTGTGCTAATTTTTCTAAGCTCGTTTCTCTTGGATGTTCATCCACTTTAAATTCTTGCACACTTTTTCGTGTTTTCACTTCGTAAGGAACGATTTCTTTTTCGAATAAACCTTCTTTAATGGCTCGAGCTGCATTCTCCTGGCTTCTTAAAGCAAACTCATCTTGCTCTTCTCGTGAAATTTTATATTTTTCAGCTACGTTTTCAGCTGTGATGCCCATATTTAAATCGCCATACTCTTCTCTCGGTTGAGAACCGGGCTGACTTTCCGTATTTGGATCTAATAAAAGACCATTTCCAGATGTAAAACCGAAACGTGCATGACGCATATAATAAGGCGCCGTACTCATCGATTCAGCCCCACCTGCGATAATAATATTGCCTAACCCCGTTTGAATTTGCTGTGCGGCGGAGTTTACAGCCTGCACACCTGATCCACATTGACGATGTAGCGTGTAAGCCGGCACCTCGTCGGGTATCCCTGCGCGAAGCATCGCCACTCTAGCTAAGTTTGAAGCATCCGAACTTTGTTTCGCTTGTCCAAAAATGACTTCATCAATTACATTTGTTTCGATTCCAGTTCGATTGATCAGCTCTTGTATCACTTTTGAAGCTAAGTGATCCGCTGTTATCGTACCAAGTGAACCACCTAATTTCCCAATAGCTGTTCGAACAGCGTCAATAATTACAACATTGGTCAATGCAACTCATCCTTTCCTTTATTCCGTAAAGTCAGCTTCCGTTTTCTCTCTCACTTCTTCAATCGTAACCCCCGGCATTCGCTCAACTAGTTTTAACGTTTTATCAACGACTTCAAAAACAGCTAATTCTGTAATAATCATATCCACACTTCTTGTTGACGTAATCGGGTAGGTACACTCTTTCAATATTTTACTTTTACCGTCTTTGGACGTATGAGTTGTCGTGACAATGACTTTTTTCGCGCCGACAAGCAAATCCATCGCGCCGCCGACACCCATAATGTTTTTCCCTGGCACGGCCCAGTTTGCAATACTACCTGTTTGATCGACTTGTAAAACCCCAAGAATCGCTGCATCTACATGTTTTCCGCGAATCATAGCAAACGATTCTGCACTATTAAAGTAGGCGGCGCCAACTGCTTCTCCAACCGGTAATTTTCCTGCATTCACTAAGTTAGGATCAATATCATCTTCTTCCACATCTATTACGCCTAGAAGGCCATTTTCCGTATGAAGATAAACGTGGTCGTCTTCAATAAATTTTGCGACGAGAGTTGGGATTCCAATCCCTAAGTTCACCACACATGGTCCTGTTAATTCTTTCGCCGCACGTTTAGCAATTAATTCTTGCATTTCTTGCTTATTGCCCATTTGTTACGACACCTTCTTTCGTTAAAATCTGCTTCGCTTGAACAATATAATCTACGTACAAATGAGGTGTCACGATGGATTCTGCATCTAGCTCACCAGGCTCTACCATTTCATCCACTTCAGCAATCACAACGTCTGCAGCCGTTGCCATCAGCGGATTAAAATTCCGTGCTGTCTTGTAATAGACGAGATTTCCGAGAGTGTCTGCTTTCCAAGCTCTTATAATCGCTACATTCGCTCGAATCGCTGGTTCAAAAATATACTTGATTCCATTTATTTCACGCTCTTCTTTGCCTTCAGCCAGTTGAGTCCCTACACCTGTTGTTGTATAGTAACCACCTAAACCAGCGCCGCCTGCCCGTATCGATTCTGCAAGCGTACCTTGTGGTAAAAGCTGCAACTCAATTTCACCGCGTTGGTAGTAATCACCTACTTCACGATTACTCGTAAAATAAGAACCAACTGCTTTTTTAATTTTATTTTGGGTGAGAAGGATGCCGAGTCCTTTCCCCGCTTCACCTAAGTTGTTACTAATGATCGTTAATCCTTTCACGTCTTTTTTTGTTAAACCGTCTATTAATGTAAGTGGTGCACCGATCAGTCCAAACCCTCCAACCATTACGATATGATGATCTTCCACACAAGAAAGGGCATCTTCAATATTTTTTTTCATCTTCGTCATGCTCGTCGCCTCCCTGTAAATTGTATTATTCAATCTCTAATGATCGCCTTGCCGTTTTGATTGAATCCGTTCCTTTTAATACACGAAAAAAGGCTGCCTTAAACAGAACCATCCATTATAGACGGTTTTTTGTTTAAGACAGCCAGTCATTCATCAGTTATATTAAAAAAGGTTGTTTTTTAATCGCTATTGAATAGGCAATCATTATTTAATTTGTTTCATTTTACATCTTTTTTTAACTATTTTCAATCGCTTTAAAAAATTCATTACGAGGATTCCTTGCTAAAAAAACCTTTTTTCCTTTAAGATAGGAGGTGGATTATCTTAAATACTTTACACATGAGGATGTGGTTAACCTGCGAATTAATAAATTCATTAGCGAGTCTGGCACAACGTCTAGACGCGGAGCAGATAGATTAATTATGGACGGAAAAGTGACGATAAACGGTTCAATTGCGCAAATCGGCAGCCAAGTTGAGCCAGGGGATGATGTTCGTGTAAGCGGAAACCCGATTGGGATTACCAAAAACAATGTCTATATTGCGTTAAATAAACCTGTCGGTATTACGAGCACGACGGAAAAAAAAGTAAAAGGAAATATTATTGATTTAGTCAATCATCCTTTACGCATCCATCATATTGGACGACTGGATAAAGATTCAGAAGGCTTAATCCTTCTTACGAACGATGGAGATATTGTCAACGAAATTTTGCGTGCTGAAAATAAACACGAAAAAGAATACATTGTTTCAGTAGACAAGCCGATCAGTCCCGCCTTTTTGAAGCAGATGTCAGAGGGGGTTCACATTTTAGGGACAAAAACACTTCCTTGTGAAGTAGTACAGCTGTCAAAATATGAGTTTCAAATTACGTTAACACAAGGCTTAAATCGTCAAATTCGCCGCATGTGTGAAGAACTGGGATATGATGTCTATAGACTGCAGCGAACGCGAATTATGAATATTCATTTGAACAATCTGCCAATCGGACAATGGAGAGACTTAACAAAGAAAGAACGCAATCAATTATTCGCCGATCTAGACTATGAACCGAAGGAATGGTAAAAAAGAAGGATGCATCAAAACATTAACGTTTTGATGCATCCTTCTTTTATGTCTTACAGCCGAAAAATTAAAAATCGCTCATTCTCATTTTGTTCATACAGATCTGATACCATCACTTCTTTAAAAAGGGCAAAAGCAGTGCTCGTTTCGAGGAAATGGACATACTCTGTCGTTGGGTAGTAGAGGATTAAGTCTACGGATCGGTTCTGCTGCTCAACCGAACGCAGTATGTTATCGACGACCTTCATAAAAATTTGAATGGAGAATGGATTAAAAAAATAAAACCGGTTATCCGCCTGCTCCACTTCATATTCTTCTGCCAAACCGCGTTCAAAGTGGACGCTGCCGCCCGCCTTCTTCATTTTTTGCATGTAACTCGCCTGATTTTCTAGCGCCTCCTGATATAAATGGCCATTCATTTCAATCCCTGTAACCGTTACGTGAAAACGATGATGAACGTAAAAGGGCAGCCGGCCTTTGCCGCACCCATAATCCACGACTTGATCCGTTTTCTTTAAATCATACTCCGCAAATAGCTCATCTAGTGCCTCATAAGGTGTCGCTTCATAACGGTTATAATGAACCGATCGACTTAGCCCCTCAAGCGTACCTGCCGTTTTAATACGAAGCAGTCGATCGTAGTCTTTTTCATCCATAGAAAAGCTCCTGTTCGTTTATTCTTTATCGATTTCGTCTTAACAACATTCCTTCACTGCTAGAATTGTATATAGAGCGGTTTTTAATGAAATGACTCAACGCGTATTCCAAACGGCAAAGCAATAACGTTAGTTTATGCCACGCAAATATACTTCAAAAGCCGATTGCATAATTGGCTTTTTATACGTTAGTAGCCCTTATCGAATATGGTGTCAGTCCCTCCCGGCTTTAATATCCTAGGGGAGACTGACACCATTTGCCGTTTAGATGACTTTATCGGCCGCTTCTTATACCTTTTGAAAGCCTCTGCTTGATTACAAATTTTTAAAGAACACGCGGATAACGTCCGCTCCGCCTATAAACGCTCCTAGCGAACTTCCTATGTTAGTTAAGACGATCACGAGCAGGACCCGCGTCACTTTATTATGCCAAAAGCCTTTAATGGTAAAAACATCTTCTGAAAGCGTTTCAAAGTCGCCAACATTTGGCCGGCGGAAATACGCTTGAACAATTCCTGAAACCCAGCCGGCTGCAATCAGCGGATGCAATGTGGCAAGCGGGGCTGAAATAAAAGCAGCTAAAATAGCGAGCGGATGTCCAGTAGCAACGGCAGCGCCAATGGCTGCCAAAATGCCC
Source organism: Domibacillus aminovorans (assembly GCF_001643235.1). Classification (GTDB taxonomy): domain Bacteria; phylum Bacillota; class Bacilli; order Bacillales; family Domibacillaceae; genus Domibacillus; species Domibacillus aminovorans. The sequence goes on along the minus strand of NZ_LQWY01000022.1, from coordinate 29,337 downwards.
GTCCATAAAATCCAGCTTAACGCTTGATCGAAACCGGCAGACGGGTTCGCCAAAAAGGTGTAGGCAATGATGGAAAGAATGAGCAATGGGATCGCCCAGCCAATTATTTTAGGGACAATTGATTTAGGTGGTGTTTGTGATAAAGCTTCTACGTCATGCTCCTTATAAATTTCTGTTGTAATGCCCGGAATATGTGCAGCGCCTAAAACCGCAACCACTTTATCACCCGGAGCTTCTTTAATTTTCTGTGCTAAGTACTGATCCCGCTCATCAATTAAAGGAACCTTTAACTTCGGGAAAGATTCCGTCAAATCAGTCAGAACGGCGTTAAGCGTGTCCTTCGATTTCATTTTTTCCATATCTTCTTCTGTAATCGTCTCTTTGCTGAAAATGCTATAAAAAACGGATGTGAGCAACTGAGCTTTCCCCGTCAGCCCGAGATTATGCCATATTCGTGAAAACGTAATTTGGATATTCCGATCAGCCAGCACCAAATCCGCGCCAGTTTCTTTCGCTGATTCAATTCCTTGAATCATTTCCTGTCCAGGCTGAATGTCAAATTGCTTCGCTAAACGGTTTTGAAAGGAAGATATGGCGAGATTCATTAAAAGTAGAGTGGCTTTCTTCTCTTTAATGACCTTAAAAATATCGGTTTCTTTCCATTTATTTCGATCCATGATTGATTGATACCGTTGATCATCTAATTCTATACAAACAGAATCGGGTCTTTCAGATTCGATCACTTCTTTTACTTGTTCCGCACTTTGCCTCGATACGTGAGCAGTGCCAATAAGGATCAATTCTTTACCATTTAACTCTATTCTCGTCACATTTTCTTCCGACATAAACGACTTCCTCTCACCCAATTTATTATTCTTTCAACAATTCTACTTCTATTTGATTATTATGCAATGTGTCAGAAGTTTTGAAAAATAAAAATCACTTCATATAAATGTTCACTAGCTCATAACATCTTTCTTTCGTAAGGCGTGCTAGTGTGCTTAGGTATTGTACAGATTCGAATGTTCCGCCTTTAAATTGAGCTGCTTCAGCCTCTGCAGTATTATCTCTATACGTGATCCATTCACGTTGTTTTTCCCTTAAACTGTTCATTTCACTAGTAGACAGCTGCATTTTTAGCACGCTATAAATTTCATTTAAGGCATTATCCCATCTTGTATACGTTTTGCTTTCTGCTTCTCTCATTTCTACTGTTGTTCCACTCTCATACAAGTAGTCTAAATCAGCTAAGCTTAGTTCAATTTCATGTAGTTTTTGTAAGTACACGTTCTTTTTACTTGCAGAAGCGATCGTTTGCACTGTTTCCTTAGCTGCTTGCTCAGCTGCTTCTGCCGCTAATTCAGCCGCTTCTTGTTTTTTTATTTCTTCATTCACTGTATATTCCATTTCATTTACTTCTTTTGAAAAGCGTTCAAATGCATTCTTCACACTTTCATCTTGTTTTAATTCTCTTATGAGTTTTTGAGCTTCATGATACTTTTTTTCACTCGTTACACTTTTTATTTGTGCTACTTTTTCAGATACCATTTTATCTTGTTCTTTACTTGTTTCTGCCGTTGTGATGAATTGCTCTAATCCCCTCTTCATACTGCTCACTAATGCTTCTTCTTTAAGTAGATGATTGGCTTTCGTTAAAGCATCATCCCATTTAGCATGTTCAATATCTTCTTTCACTTGATTATACGCGACTACCTTTTCATAGGATGCCTTCGCTTCTTCATCTTTCGGCTTTTCATCTAATGCCAGCTCAAATGATGCTAACGCTTTGTCAAATTCCCCATTAGCTAACGCCAGCTTTGCCTGTTCCATTGCTTTGTCATATGTGCTATTGCTACATCCTACTAAAAATAGACTTATGACGACCATGACTGCTAATTTCTTCACACGTTGCCTCCTCCCCTAAATTGATGTTGATAGTATGGTGAAACTTATCCCCTTATCTTTTTAAACATTGTCTAATGATTATATCACCATTTTAAAATTTACTTAAAATCGGTTTATTTAATTATTATTATTGAATTTTGCATATTGTTTCAGATGAAATCATTTGATCTCTTCCTTGCTTTCCACTGCCTTGTTTAATCGTTGCAACATGTAACCAATCCCTTTACATCCGGATAATGGATAAGTAACATGATACAATTCATCAAAGACTTCACTTATCACTTTCCTGTACTTTTTCCCTCCCAATACGATGATTTCTTGACATTCCATTAATCCATTTTCTTTCAGTTGATGACGTAAAGCTTCTGTTGTGATGATGTCATCTTTCTTTGTACCAAATGCTACATCATAATTAGCAAGCACTAGATCATCTGGAAATAAAAATCCATGTTTAGCCGAAAGAATGACCCAATCACTAAAAAATGCCGTTGCATACTTTTGACAAGCAGTGTGAAATGGGCTCCTATATACATAGCGTGCTTTCGTAGCCCCTTTCGATGGATCGACATCCCATATCTTTTTAGCACCACATGGGATTATACATAACCTTTTCATTTCGTCTGAACTCCTTCTTAATTTAAATGATAAGAACAAGCTTTTCAGTTCCTTATTATACGCTTTTTAAAATGGTACTTCCTAATTAATTGATTTCATAAAAAAAGCATTGAGCTGTATAAATCAGCTCAATGCTTTTTTCTTACTAGCCTTTAAAAGATAAATTAATTTAAACGAGAGAACCGCCTTTCTTTTTAGACAATCATATCTAAAGGGGTACAATAGTTTAACTTTTTTAAACTGTTATATTAAAAAGATCCATACAAAGAGAGGAGCTAATAAAGAACCAATGACTGCGCAGACTGTCATCGCAACAGAGCTCATGGAGACTGCTTTTTCTCCATATTCGAATGCTTTCGCTGTGCCAATCGCATGAGAAGCTGTTCCAAATCCGACCCCCTGGCCGATGAAATGGTGAATTCGGAAAACCTTTAATAGACTCGGTCCGAAGATAACTCCTGTAAATCCAGCGATCATGACAAATATCGCAGCTAATGAGGGAATGCCGCCCAAATCCGAGGCAATCTGCATCGCGACAGGTGTTGTAACGGATTTAGGTAACAGTGTATAGATGATTTCCTTAGAGAACCCTAAATATTTAGCAAACAATATCCCACTTGTCATTCCTACTACCGTACCGATGAATAATCCGCCCATAATCGGGACTAAATTTTCCCATAGGGTTACTCGCTGTTTATATAATGGATAGGCTAGAGAAACAACAGCCGGACCTAACAACAGATTAATCCAGTCTCCTCCGATCATATACGTTTGATAAGGGATATTAAATCCGATTAAAATTAGAACGATGGCAACGGCTGCTGTGATGGCTGGCATTAAAATAGGGTAATGAAAACGAAAGTAAAGTCGGTTCATAACGAGATAAATCACAACCGTTAAAACAATAATCAGAATGGCTATAAGCGTTCTTTCCATGATTTTAATTCCTTTCGTTTCGTCTCTTCACGTTGAGCAAGATATTGACTCGTGTAACCGGCTATTGCCATCGTGATAAGCGTACTAAGAACAACGATCAAGATTAAAAAGATCCCTTTTCCAGCGAAAACATGGAAGTAATTCATCACTCCAACGGTAGCCGGTATAAAAAATAACGGCAAATAGGAGAGAATAAAATTCGCTCCGGACTCAATCCAATTCACTGGACAAACCTTAAACATTAAAGTTAACCATAATAACAATAATCCAATTATACTTCCCGGAAGTGGCAAATGAAGCCTATCAGACAACCAAACGCCCACGATGTAAAATATATATAACACTACAATTTGCAGAAAAACCTTTATGAACTTCATAGACAAATGCGCGTTCACCTTGAACAAATCAAAAGAACACGATTTTCCCCTCCTTACAGGTTATAAATACAAGCGCCAATAAAATGATTAGGTCAATATTTTTGCCTCAATCATTTTAGCCCTTCCCTGTGAATTATGTCAATGTTTTTGACCTTTTTTGTTTTTTTTGATATTCTGAAAACAAAAAGGAGTTTCATTGCCTTGTCAAATACTGTTCATGATAACCAGCATTTTAAAAAAATCGCTTTATTTTTTTTCGCCTATCGCAGTTTCAATGAAAAGCCAGACATCATTGCCGAAAAATATAATATCCAGCGAGTTCACCATCGTCTTCTTTTTTTTATTGGCAACCTTCCCGGACTTAGTATCAACGAATTACTGACTCTCCTCGAAGTAACGAAACAAGCCGTAAACGGACCTCTTCGACAATTAAAAGATAAAAAATATATCATCACCGATACAGATGAAAGCGATAAGCGCATTAAAAGATTGTTTCTGACAGAAAGCGGCAAACAATTGTTAGATGAGCTGACTGAAGTTCAAATTGAACAAATGGAGTCGATTTTTAATCAACTCGGTAAAGAACATGAAGATTCGTGGATAAAAGTAATGGAAGCGTATGCAGTGGAAAGGCCCAACAGCAAATATTTTTTTGACTCCCTTTGATTTTGTAAGCGACAACATAAAAAAGTCGATTTTCTGTAATAGAATCGACTTTTTTATTTATCCTCATTCCATTTACATCATTTATTTTGGGAGGGTCAATTGCCATGAAACACCGAACTGATCAACAACCCAACCAAACTTCTTACTAAAGGAATAATCATCTAACGGCATTAAAATGCTCCCGCCCTCCGTTAATTTTTCATAAATGCGGTTAATTTCTTCTTCCGTGTCACATGTGATAAATAAAGAAAACGAAGGGGTAAATGTAAATTCATGCTTTATATGACTATCAATACACATAAATTGCTGGCCTTTTAATGAGAAGGCAGCTTGCATAACACTCCCCTCTTCACCTGCTTCATTTGCTCCATAACGGGTAATACTCGTTATTTCTGAATCCTCAATCAAGGAAACATAATAATTCATAGCTTCTTCCGCATTTCCTTGAAACATTAAAAATGGCGTCACTTTTCCCATCATGAACCAGCTCCTTATTTTCAATATTGTTTTTTTACTCAGAATGGTTTATCTCTTCTCTGATATTTACCTTAATCATAAAAATCGATGTAAGTCAATAAATGAGCCGATTTGTGACCTTCTTACAGGCACGTTTAGTGTTATGGCGTTTGACCGGACGAAATGGTATTCGATTGATCTTGAAAAACTCGACTCGCTTATCGGACCAGGTGATCCAATGGACGAGATGACGGAATCCAAACAAACAGACGAGACGGTCAAGCCAGCTGCTTCTCTAAAAAGACAGAACACGCAACAAAATGCAGTATCCGAACGTGAAGCTTTTGAACAGTCACTCGGAATAGAAAAAGTGCCAGAAGCGATTGAGCTGGCCCGTTCTAAAGGAATTACGACGTGGGCATACATTCGGGCCATTTTACGAAATTGGAAAAAAGACAGTCACAAACCGAAAAAATGAGCACGAAAAAAACGGCTGCCGGACTGGTTTATAAAAGACGTGAGCGTGATGGAATGGGACGATCACTTTGAACAAGACCGCGCATCCTTTTTAGCGGAACTCCGCGGTGCCAAGATGCACGTCAAAAATAGTGCCAAGTCTCTCACTTAGAGACTGACACCATCATAAATATTGCTCATTCACTGCAGCGGTTGTTATTCACCGCTTAATTTCACAAGAATTTTCGCTTGTGATTTATCATTGATTAACGCTTCAAATCCCTTGTTCACGATCTCTTCTAGTTCGATATGATCTGTGATGACAGGCGTTGGATCAAGTTGACCACTCGCCATTAATTTAACCGTATCTTCGAAAACATCCGGCTCATAAGCGAGTGTCGATACAATATGTACACCGCTTGCTGTTAATTTCATTGGCTCAAAATTCACTGGTTTTTCATATAAAGCAACGATCGTGACAATTCCACGTGCACGTGTCACTTCAATAGCTTGATTAAACGTAGGTGCGACACCAGCCACTTCAAATGCACGGTCTACACCGTCTGGATAAATAGATCTAATATACTCAACTGGGTCTTTTTCGCCTGAATTAATGACATGTGTCGCGCCAACTTCTTTTGCTTTTTGCAATCTTGTTTCTGATAAATCAAAAGCAAATATCTCTTTGGCACCCGCCGCTTTTGCTGAAATAATCGTCAATAATCCAATTGGGCCCGCACCAAAAACGGCGACAGATTCACCAAATTTCATTTGTGATTCTTTAATTGCTTGCACGGTAACAGCTGTCGGTTCAATGAGCGCTGCCTGTTCTAATGACATGTTTTCAGGAAGTTTCACAACATTTTTTTCATCAACGACGACAAAATCTGCAAATCCACCATCTGAGTTTAAACCGACGAATGCAAATCCTTTATACATATCTACTAGTGGATCGTTATGTGTTCCGCTAATAATTAATGGATTAATCGCTACTTTATCGCCCTCTTTTAAACCGTGAACATTAGAACCGACTTCTTCCACAACGCCCGAGAATTCATGTCCCATCGTTAATGGTGCTTGTTGACCTGTTAAAGGATCGTTATATACTGGAATAATACTTGGTCCAGCTGCATACTCGTGTAAATCACTACCACAAATACCTGCCCATGCTACTTTCACTTTTACTTGATCACTAGAAACGTTGGAGATTTCACGTTCTTCAACCCGGATATCTTTCAAACCATACCAAACGGCTGCTCTCACTTTAAATCCCTCCATTTAAATATATGATCTTGACTCCTATTTAATTATAATAACTACAATTAGTGATGTAAAGTTTTTCAACTCGGAGTCTATTATTTCATCTAAAGGCAGCACGATGAAATAGACGTCTACTTATGGTTAAACAAATAGAGCGATACAAATAGCAAGAAGATCGCAACGGCCTTTTTGGCATCAATGGGCATACGCATGCCGCCAAATAGCCCAAATTGGTCAATAATCGCACCCATCACGATTTGTCCGGCAATAACCGCGGCGAAAGTAGACGCCACGCCAATTTTTGGTACGACTAAAATCGAAATCGTCAAATATAAAGCACCTAACAATCCTCCGAGCAATTGCCACTTTGGAACTGCCGTTGCGGCTAACAGATTGCCTTTTCCGAAGAACAGGACTGCAAAGAACAAAGCAAGCGTTCCAATACCGAACGAAATAAATGAACTTTCAAGGATGCCTGTTTTTTTTCCCAGTCCTCCATTGATTTGACTTTGAGCGGCAACGGCGATACCGCCAATGATTGCAAGTAACGGAAATAGTATCTTCACAAGTTTTAATCCCCTTATCTCATCCATATTTTACTTATCATTTTAAATGTAGCAAACGTTCTGCTAATTAACCATCGCTTTACATTCTTAAAAAACAAAAAAGAGACGTTTTCAAAAGAAATCCTTTTAAAAACGTCCCTATTATACAAATAAAACAGCCAGTCCCAATGCTTCTTCTAGGTTGGTGAAAGTAAGTAGTCCGTTTTCTTTTTCCCTTTGGACACGAGATTCAGTGCCCAATTTCACCATTCCAGCTCTTCTTTTTGCAGTAGAACTAAACGTGTATGCCCCACCTTGCCATACGCGATTTACTATGTTCTTCGTCCATTCATTAATATTTTCGTAAAGCCACTGGATCGCGGTCATACCATTCTTTGCGAAGAAACGAGCTGCAAGCAGCCATGAGTTCTTCAATTTTTTGTGTAGAATGAGCCAGTATACGCAATGTAAAGCCGCCTTCTATCAATAGAGACAGTCCTGCTTTGCACTCGTCTAAATCTTTTCCGATTACACTGTATAATCGTTGAAGAACGTCCTCATTTACTTGTTCACTCATCACAATCATCGAACCTAGATGAGTATACCCTTCCATATAACCGATCCCGTCCACACCAGCTTCATCGGGCTGCAGCTTTAAATGATCGAACATAATCAATTTTTCATCTAAATAAATTTCATTTTTCAATTGAAGCAAATCATACCGAAACCACTCTCCATCTGGAGACCAGCCCGGTGTTAAAATATCACTATAAAAAAGGGTGGCCCCACGCTCCATCCGAATGATCGTATTTTGCTTATACTTGGCATCACGATAGGCGATAAGCGGATCAGGTATGTATTCAAGCACACTGCCTTTTTTCAAGATGATTTCATTTTCTTGAAGAACGGGTGTATGCGGTGTTCTGTAAACTTTCGTCGCAGACTGTGTCGTCAAGATCAGCTCAGCCTGTTCCTCAAGTGTAATTTCCATCCGGTAACGGTCCCCATCTACATATCCGCCCCCTGGATTAATGAGAAAATAACATGCTTGTCCGCTGTTATCAAGATAATGGGGACGCAGCATTTTAAATGCACCTTGGAAATATACTTGTTTTGTTACCGTCTTATCCCGTTTTTTCTCCATGCTCAGACGCAAAACGCCTGTCCATTTGTCCATCTTAATTCAACCCGGCGAGTAAAACGTTTTGTTTAATCCAGTTGATGACTTCATCCAAACCTGTATTGTCCTGCAAGTTCGTGAAAATAAATGGTTTTTCGCCTCGGAATACTTTCGTATCAGCAGCCATTACATCTAGATTCGCATGTACATACGGAGCAAGATCGATTTTATTTATAATGAAAAGATCTGATTTAATCATTCCTTGTCCGCCTTTGCGCGGAATTTTCTCTCCTTGAGCCACATCGATAATGTAGATGGAAAAATCAACAAGTTCAGGGCTGAATGTAGCCGCCAAATTATCGCCACCGCTCTCCACGAAGATCAAGTCCAAATCAGGGTGGCGTTTTTTCAACTCTTCAATCGCCGCACTATTCATTGACGTGTCCTCACGAATCGCTGTATGAGGGCAGCCTCCTGTTTCAACGCCAATAATTCGGTCATCAGGCAAAACACCATTGTTCATTAAGTATTTAGCATCTTCCTTCGTGTAAATATCGTTCGTAATCGCCGCCATGCTAATATCACCCTGCATGTGACGCGTTAATTTTTCGACAAGCATTGTTTTACCGGCACCAACCGGGCCGCCTACACCAATTTTAATCGGTTCCATATTAAAAGCACGTCCTTTCATTATTAAGACATAAAAATACGGATATGTACCCGTTCGTGTTTCATTTGAGAAATTTCCAGACCCGGGGCCACAGCTCCAAAGTCAGCGATGTCCATTATCCGGATTTGTTCGACCGCTTTTGTAATCGATTGCTGAATATCACGTAAAATAAACTGACCGGCCGTCTGACCAAGTGGTATACCGCGCACTGCATTTTGAGTCAGACCCAAGATTGTCGAATAAAGATAAGTGGATAAAATGACATTCTCCGGCACATTTAACTGGTGAGCAATCATTGTAAATACAATAGCAGGATGACCAAATGCCTCTCCGTTCGCTGTTTTTTCTTTATACAGAGACAGCAAAGGAGCTGGATAAAGATCATTTCCGATAGTCAACATGCGCTCCCCTATCTTATACGTGCCCTCTCTCGTTTCTCTCGGAAGAGCTTGTACCGTTATTTTCCGGTCAAGCGTCCAAATCTCCTCGGCATCATTTCGTTCAAGCGCTTCAAAAGCAAGACGGCAGGCCAGTCCATCTGTATAGACGAGCTGTCCTGTTACATACATCCGCAGCCATTCTGAAAAACTGTCTTTATCGTGTACTTTATTTTCCTGTATGTATGTTTCCAAACCGAACGAATGACTAAATGCTCCTGTCGGCAAGTTGGAATCACATAGCTGAAATAAAGACAGCAAATAGTTATCCATGACTATGTCCTATATGCCGGAATGCTTTTTTCACTTTTCGTTTTTCACGCGCATACGGGATACCGAGCTCCTCAAGTAGTTCTTCGACAAGATAGTCATATTGAACGAGCATCTGATCTTCTTCAAATTGGGCTGGCAAATGCCGGTTGCCAAGCTGATGAGCAATCGTTCCCATCTCATTCATGCTTCGCGGCTGAATAACGATAACGTCGTCCGGAAATACTTCAATTAAAACGATATTCTTTTCATCCATGTACAGCACGTCGCCCGCATTTAACTCACGGGATTCGCTTAAACGAATGCCAATCTCACGGCCATGATCCGTTTTGACGCGCTGAATACGTTTCACTAAGTCACTGCTTTCTAAATACACTTTTTCTTTATGTGTACGGGCAACAAGCTCCGGATCAAGCTCGTCAATATGTCCCACAATTTTCTCAATAATCATCTTTTCACCTCAAAATAAGAAATAGCGTTGCCCCATTGGTACGACTTCTACCGGGTCACACGTAATATGTTCGCCATCCACACGTACTTCATACGTTTCTGGATCGACCGTAATTTCAGGTGTTGCATCGTTCATTTTCATGTCTTTTTTTGACAATGATCGAATGCCGTATACAGGAAGGACTGTTTTTTGAAGTCCCAGTTTTTCATGAACGCCGCCTTCATACGCTGCCTTTGAGACGAATGTAATAGAGGCCTTATATTTTGCTTTTCCCATTGTCCCGTACATTGGACGATACAAAATTGGCTGAGGCGTCGGGATGGATGCATTGGCATCGCCCATTAAACTATAGACAGCCTGACCGCCTTTTAAAATCATGTTCGGTTTTACACCAAAAAATTTCGGATCCCATAATACAAGATCGGCGAATTTTCCAACTTCAATCGAACCGACGTACTCGGAAATTCCGTGTGCGATGGCTGGATTGATTGTATATTTCGCAACGTAACGTTTTACACGATTGTTATCACCAACGCCATTGTCATTTTCAAATTTGCCCCGCTGTTTTTTCATTTTATCCGCTGTTTGCCATGTCCGTAAAACAACTTCTCCAATACGGCCCATCGCTTGTGAGTCGGAGCTCGTAATACTAAACACACCCATATCCTGCAAAATATCTTCCGCTGCAATCGTTTCTCCCCGAATCCGCGAATCGGCAAATGCCACATCTTCCGGAATATCCGGATTTAAGTGATGACACACCATCAACATATCAAGGTGCTCATCAATCGTATTCACCGTGTACGGGAGCGTCGGATTTGTCGAAGCAGGAAGCACATTCGGATAGCCAGCCAGTTTAATAATATCCGGTGCATGACCGCCGCCGGCTCCTTCTGTATGGTACGTATGAATAAGACGGCCTTTAAATGCGGCCGCTGTATCTTCCGCAAAACCACCTTCATTCAATGTATCGGAATGGAGTGCGACTTGAACATCATATTCATCAGCGATTTTTAAAGACAAATCAATTGCTGAACGTGTTGCACCCCAGTCTTCATGAACCTTCAGCCCGATCACACCAGCTCGAACTTGCTCTGCAAGCGGCTCTTCTGCACCGGCGTGTCCTTTTCCTAAGAAGCCAACGTTAATCGGCATATCTTCTGCCGCTTCAAGCATGCGGTGAATATTCCATTCACCCGGTGTAACCGTCGTTGCTTTTGACCCTTCCGCTGGTCCTGTTCCGCCACCGATCAGCGTTGTCAATCCAGCAGTTAGAGCTGTTTCTACTTGAGCAGGGTTAATGAAATGGACATGTGTGTCAATTCCGCCTGCTGTTAAAATTTTTCCTTCCCCGGCAATAATTTCAGTGGATGCGCCGATCACAATATCGACACCATCCATCAATAGCGGATTGCCCGCTTTTCCAATCGCAAAAATTTTGCCATCACGAACAGCTACGTCCGCTTTGTAAATACCTGTATAATCTAAAACAATGACACTTGTGATAACAAGATCCGGAACGTTATCGGCACGAACGGCAAGCGGGTGACTGCCCATTCCATCACGGATCACTTTACCTCCGCCAAAAACGACTTCATCTCCATATTGCGTATGGTCTTTTTCAATTTCAATAAATAAATCTGTATCCGCTAGACGAACGGCATCGCCTGTCGTTGGACCGTACATATCAGAATATTGTTTTCTCGTCATACGAAAGCTCATGTGTATTACCCCCGGTCTAATGATCCTTCTGTTTTATTGTTCAATCCATATACACGTCTTTCACCTGTGAATGCGACCAATTGTATTTCTTTTTTATCGCCCGGCTCAAAACGAACAGCTGCACCCGCTGGAATATTTAAGCGAAATCCAAAGGCAGCATCTCGATCAAATTCAAGACTTTCGTTAATTTCATAAAAATGAAAATGGGACCCTACCTGCACAGGACGGTCACCTTTATTCAAAACGGAAATCTTTTTCGTTTCCTGTCCTTCATTGCAAACAATATCGTCTGACTTTAAAATGTATTCTCCAGGTATCATGTCAAAAATCCCTCCCTTATCGTATCGGCACGTGAACAGTCACCAGTTTTACACCGTCTGGAAACGTCGCTTCTACTTGCACATCATCAATCATTTCTGCCACGCCTTCCATGACATCGTCTGCCGTTAAAATTGTCGTCCCATATTCCATTAACTCGGCAACCGTTTTGCCGTCACGAGCTCCTTCTAAAATTTCATACGTAATCAACGCAACCGCTTCCGGGTGATTCAGCTTCAGTCCCCGATCTTTCCGGCGCCTTGCCAGATCCGCTGCCACAACAATTAATAACTTTTCCTGTTCACGAGGCAACAAGTGCATATAAATTCCTCCATTTGTATCAACATTTTTGATTTCTTTCTGCTAAATAATATAAGATGGCCTCACATATATCAATTGTTACATATTAAACGTTGGTTTTTTGCTAGATATTTTAAAATCAGGAGCTTTTTTATGTAAAAACATGTCACTGCAAGCCGCTTGCCCGCCATGCTTTCCGCTTCACTAAAAGGGATCTCGCAAGTTCTTTTATCGGTGGTGAACATTCCGCTTTGAATTCTGGATTATACGGTTACAACGCCATATTAACGATTTTCGCCATCTCCGACGTTTTTCATAACAAAAAGAAGCGTATGCCCTTTTGCGGTCTTATGGCGGCGGCAACATCTGTGCTGATCACCGCAAGTCTGGATAGCTTCTTACTGCCATATGGTCTGCCACCTCTCACTATGCCGTTCGTTTTAAGCACATGGCTGTTTTTATTTGCCCAAAACGAATGCCTAACCTTTAAATGAATGTACCTGAAAAAGAGAATACTTATTATGAATCTAGGGAATACCTCAAAGAGAATGCTTTTAAAAGGAGTGTAAACAATGTCTGACAAAAACGAACTAGAAGAGTTTGAAGTAGAGCCTGTATTTGAAAATCGTCTTCACGAACGTTATGAATTCGCAGTTAAAGTTCATGGTAGTGAGTTTAAAGGTCATTTTCACAATGAGGAAATTCAATGGCTTCAACCACATCCGAGGCAAATGATCGGTGATGATAAAACGGACGCTTTAGAAAAAAGTATCTATAAGCTGATGAAAGAACATAGTACGACTAGTGGTGTTAAAGATGTCGAACTCACTCCAGCATTTGAGGGAAGATTGCATGAACGTCAACAATTTACCATTCAAATTCAAGGTGAAGAATATAAAGGCTTTGTTCATGAAGGGGAAATACAATGGTTCCATCCTCATCCCCATCAAGAGCTTAAAGATGAACACGTCCAGGCAATTGAAGCAGAGATTCATGAAAAAATAGCTGATCAAGAAAAAGAATAACCTTTTTCTTGATCGACTATGTCTCAGAATAGACGAAATAAGTTAGATTTCCAGCATCGGAATTCGGCTTTTGTACTTATTGATGAGTTCTCTATTATGTTCTTCGGCTCCATCAATGTTGCCACTTTTAAATATAGGGGGGGTAAAGTCATTTTCGAGCATGATCTTAACGGCTTCGACCATTATTCCATTCGCAATGGCCATACTAATAACTGTTGAGCCTGAACCAAAGGGTACATCGAGGGATTCTTGTGTCATAAGTGCATCTCCGACTTCAATATGGTTATCAATCGAAAGATCAACTGAACTATATAAATATTGTCCATTTTCATGTCGGGATGATTGGCTTTTGGCGTAGCTTGGAGAGGTTATAGCAATAACAAAAGCACCTTGTTTTTTAGCGATTTCAGCAACATCAATCGGAACAGGATTTCTTCCAGACGTTGAGACAACAATCACGATATCTTCTGGATGAATCCTGTCATGAATCATGAATTGCTCAGCAAAATGTTGTTGTTTTTCTAATTGTGACGAGCGTACTGCTCCTTTATGCAGCATGACATCTTCAATGAGTATTGGACTGATAGGAGCAAGCCCACCTGCACGATAAAATAACTCTTCCCCAATCATATGAGAATGACCGCAGCCAAATAGATGAATGATTCCATCATGTTGGACACATTCTGAAACCTTTTGAGCCGCTTTTTTTACCTTCTCTTTTTCATCTTTTTCGACAATGTCTAATAGTTCCCTCAACTTTTGAAAATAGTGATTGAACATGCTGAAAATTTCCCACCTTTATTCATTTTCACCGTTTCATCTGAATCATAAACTTATAACGATCTGCGCGGTATGATGATTTGACAAGTTCAACAGGAGTCCCATTTTGCAGAAATGTATTTCTTTGAATACGCATGACTGGTGCTCCTTTTTGAATGTTTAAATGTTGTGATTCCATTTGATTTGCGACGGACGATTCAATAACTTGGGAAGCATGATCGATTCTGAAATTTAATTGATTTTCAATATACGCATATAAAGATTGATTTACAATTTGTTCGGTTAGTCCTTTAATAAGATTAGCCGAAATATAATTTGTTTCTAGCGCCATCGGAACATCATCTGCTAAACGAATTCGCTTAATTTCATATACAGGCCCATATTCTTTAATGGCTAACTGTCTCGCAATTTGACTTGTCGCAGGAATGATTTCAAAGTGGATAAGTTGACTACCCGGCTTCATTCCTCGTGCTTTCATATCTTCAGTAAAGCTTGTTAAGCCATGAAGAGTCTGTTCGATTTTTTGTTCAGCAACAAAAGTCCCTTTTCCTTGTAATCGATGTAAGTAGCCATTGTTTACAAGTTGAGTAAAAGCTTGCCTGACGGTCATTCTGCTAATTTGGTATTTTTCTGCAAACTCTCTTTCAGAGGGAAGACTATCTCCTGGCTTTAGCTCACCTTTTTCAATTTGTTCTTGAATAAGTTCTATTATTTGATAATAAATAGGAATAGGGACATTCTTTTTAATCATTCTTCATTCACCTGTATCCTTTCCATACGAATCAAAAAACATGAATGAAGCTTCATTGAGCAGGTTACTTAATGATACGTTACAGGTATTTATCATAGGTGTACCGTCAAACCTGTACATTCCCACGTGCTGCTTCATCTACAATAATTGTAACACATGAATGCTTTCTTAATACAGATGCGGGGAAGTTTTCACTGATCTCACCGTGTACGAGTTGGAAAAAAGCTTCTCTTTTGTTAGTACCTGATATTAGCAGCAGAATTGCTTTGCTTTTCATAATGGTTGCAATCCCCATCGTAATCGCTTGGGCAGGAACTTCTGCACGATTGCCGAAAAATCTTGCGTTTGCTTCTCGAGTTGAATGAGTTAAGTCGATAATATGGGTTTGGCTATCAAAAGATGTGCCAGGTTCATTAAATCCAATGTGCCCGTTGCTTCCAATTCCAAGGATTTGAAGATCAATTCCACCATGTTCTTTAATCAAATGTTCAAAATCTGAACATTCTTTTTTCAAATCATTCACATTCCCATGAGGTACATTTGTTTTAGACATTTGAATATCAATATGATCAAATAAGTGATCGTTCATGAAATAACGATAGCTATTGTGATTATATTCTGAAAGGCCTATGTACTCGTCTAAATTAAATGTTGTTACATTTTTGTAAGACGTGTGGTTTTTTTGATGGTCTTCAATTAACTGTTTATACATTCCAACAGGTGTTCCACCTGTTGCTAACCCTAGGTTGATCGTTTGATTACGGCGTACGTTATCACGAACAAATTCAGCAGCTTTTTTGCTCATTTCTTGATAGTCTTTTACTTCAATTATATTCATATCGTTTCTCCTTCGCTGTGAAAGGCACGTTTTCCGCGGCAAAATGTCATCACTACATTTAGATTTTCATCCAAAATGACAATGTCTGCATCTTTCCCTACCGCAATACTGCCTTTGTGATCTAAGATATTTAATTGTTTGGCGGGATTGACAGAAGCCATTTCAACGGCATCTTCTAGTGAGCAGCCTGTAAAAGTTATAACATTTTTCACTGCGTGTCCTAATTTCAGAATACTCCCTGCAAGGGTGCCATCACAAAGAACCGCTTTTCCATCCTTAACGGTCACATCTTGACCACCTAGATCATAGGTACCGTTTTTCAAACCTTTTGCACGCATTGAATCTGTTATTAAAATTAACCCTTTCTTCCCTTTTTGTTGGTAAGCAAGCTTGACCATTTCTGGTCG
Organism: Domibacillus aminovorans; assembly: GCF_001643235.1. Classification (GTDB taxonomy): domain Bacteria; phylum Bacillota; class Bacilli; order Bacillales; family Domibacillaceae; genus Domibacillus; species Domibacillus aminovorans. The sequence continues at coordinate 13,032 of NZ_LQWY01000022.1, read as the reverse complement.
AACATGAACGCCATCAACGATGAGTTCCGTTTTTAATTCATCACGCAAAAAAGAGGCTCCAACTACACCAGGTTCGCGATGATGCAGGCCACGCATTTGATTAAATAGATGTGTCACATGACTGACTCCTGCATTAATCGCTTCGATTACTTCATTATAGGTAGCATCAGAATGACCGATGGAAGCAATGATCCCATTCTCTTTTAAATGCTTCACCATTTCTAAACCTCTTGGTTGTTCGGGTGCTAACGTAACGAGCTTAATCTTTTCCTTCGCTAGTCTATTCCATCTTTTAAAATCCTCTACATTTGGATCGATGATATAGTTCAGTGGTTGTGCACCTGCTCTTTTTTTATTTACAAATGGACCTTCAAGATGAATTCCAATTATTTCAGCTTTTCCTGGCGTTTGCTGATCACAAATATAATTACCTGCATTGGCTAATGCTTCTTCAATGGCCACACCACTTTGTGTCATTGTAGTTGCTAAAAAGGCAGTTGTACCTTCTTGTGGGAGTGCTTTTGCCATTATATCTAATGCTTCCTCCGTTGTGTCCATTGCATCAGCACCATTGGCTCCATGAATATGAACATCGATAAAACCAGGAATCGCCTTATAAGTAGAGGCCACTTCTATAACGTCAAATTGCTCCTCATTGTCTACTTTTTCAAGTGATCCAAACTCCATTATTTTCTGATCTTTTATTTTGATATATCCACGTTCAATTTTCATATCTTCAGAATATATTTGCATGCCCTTGAGCAAGATAGGTTTATCTTTTGGATTCATTGAAATTTCATCCTTTCTCATCTAATTATATCTTAACATCCCTAAAGTATAGTTGTCTATACCAATTAATTTATTTAATTGACTCTCACCAGTACCTCTTGAATTATACATTAAAAATCGATACGTATTTATCTGTTTTATAAAAAACGGGCTTAAAAATTTTCAAAAATGGTATAGACATCTATAACGATAAGATGCTATGCTGTTTTTATCTTGGAGAGCCTTTTCAACCCGTTTAGCCAGAAAATCAAAAAAGGAGTGTTATTCACATGTTTGGATTTTTTAAGCGTAAAGAGAATGAAGTAATAAAGGATATAGCTGGACCATCTGGTACAACAGGTCTGTTGCCCCTAAATGATCAAGACTTTGTCATGCCAATTGAAGGTGAAATCATTCCGATTACAGAAGTTGAAGATCCAGTATTCTCAGAGAAAATGATGGGTGATGGCTTTGCCATTATTCCCACAAATGGTTCAGTTGTATCACCGGTTGATGGAGAAATTATGAATGTCTTTCCGACTAAACATGCAATTGGAATTAAATCAAAACAAGGGTATGAAATTCTAATTCATGTAGGTTTAGAAACCGTCAATTTAAAAGGTGAAGGCTTTACTGCTCTCGTTAAAGAAGGAGATCAAATCTCAAAAGGAACAGAATTGTTGACGTTTGATCTTGAGTACATTAAGAATTCTGCTCCTTCTACTGTCACACCAGTGATATTTACTAATGCAACAAATATCACTGTGAAAAAACAGGGTGAAGTAAGACAAGGGGATTACGGTATAGTATCCGCTCAATAAATTTATAGGAGGTAGTACTTATGGGAAAGTTTTTTGAAAAAGCTCAGCAATTTGGGAAGTCGTTTATGCTCCCAATCGCTGTCTTACCCGCCGCAGGTTTGCTGCTTGGTATAGGCGGTGCGCTATCAAACCCAAATACGGTTTCAGCTTATCCATTTTTAGATATTGTATGGCTTCAAGCGATTTTTACGATTATGAGTTCGGCAGGAAGCATTGTATTTGGTAACTTACCGATTATTTTTGCAGTCGGTGTTGCGGTTGGTCTAGCTCGTTCAGATAAAGGAACGGCTGGATTGGCTGCCATGATTGGATATTTTGTCATGAATAGTGCGATAAATGCCTTGCTCTCTATTACTGGACAACTTGCCAAAGACAATTTAGCTGGAGCCGGACAGGGTATGGCTGTTGGGATTCAGACACTGGAAACAGGAGTGTTTGGCGGGATTATCATCGGGATTGTCGCAGCCGCACTCCACAATAAATACAATAAAATTGAACTCCCTCAAGTTCTTGGATTTTTCGGAGGATCTCGATTCATTCCGATCGTTGTTTCCTTTACATCGATCTTTGTAGGGGCCGTTCTTTTTGTCGTCTGGCCTTATTTCCAACTTTTCATTAATCAATTAGGCTCGTTAGTGACGAGCACAGGAACAATCGGAACATTCTTCTATGGTTTTATTTTACGAATGCTAGGTCCTTTAGGTCTACATCATATTTTCTATTTGCCATTTTGGCAAACTGCTTTAGGTGGCACAATGGAGATTGGCGGGAAATTGATTAGTGGTACCCAAAACATCTTCTTTGCGCAATTAGCTGATCCTCAAACGGAACAATATTACGAGGGAGTTTCAAGGTTTATGTCTGGTAGGTTTATAACGATGATGTTTGGTCTACCTGGGGCAGCACTCGCTATTTATCACTGTGCTAAGCCAAAAAATAAAAAAATAGTCGCAGGAATTCTTCTTTCTGCCGCATTAACTTCCTTTTTAACAGGAATAACCGAACCACTTGAATTCAGCTTTTTATTTGTCGCTCCTGTTCTTTATTTCGTCCATGCTCTATTTGACGGATTAGCTTTTATGATGTCTGATATCTTTAATATCACAATTGGACAAACCTTCTCTGGTGGATTCATTGATTTCGTCTTATTTGGTATTCTCCAAGGAGTAGATAAAACCAATTGGCTCTATGTATTAGTTGTCGGTATTCCATGGTTCTTCTTGTACTACTTTACATTCAAATTTCTCATTAAGAAAAACAATTACAAAGTCCTTGGTCGTGAAGATGAGGAACAAGCTGTTTCCGATAATCAAGTAGCAGCTACTGAGCGTGCTAAAACGATTGTTGAAGGTTTAGGCGGATCACATAATATTGATGTAGTGGATTGTTGTGCAACTCGTTTGCGTGTCACAGTCAAAGATGAATCATTATTAAATGAAGGTATTATTAAACAAACAGGTTCAAAAGGTATTGTTAAAAAAGGAACTGGCGTACAAATTATTTACGGTCCACAAGTGACGATTGTTAAAAACGAAGTTGAAGAGTACTTGGATCAATGAGAATAGAATCTATCTGTACAAGGAGTGTTTTACATGCAACCAGTAGTAGATCAACTATATAAAGGATTAATTGTATCCTGTCAAGCATTAGAGGGTGAACCTTTACACAGTTCATACATTATGGGATGTATGGCCTTAGCCGCTAAGGAAGGTGGAGCAATCGGAATCCGCGCAAACTCTGTTTCTGATATTTTAGAAATAAAAAAACAAGTAGATCTTCCAATCATCGGAATCATCAAGCAAGTTTATGGAGAGAATCCTGTTTTTATCACACCCACTATGAAGGAAATTGATGCATTAATGACAACAGGTGCAGAAATTATTGCAACAGATGCAACCTCACGCATAAGACCTGACGGAAGTACATTAGAATCATTTTATAAGGAGATAAAATCAAAATATCCCCATGTTATTCTAATGGCAGATGTTTCCTCCGTCGAGGAAGCGATCTATGCCGACAATCTTGGGTTTGACATTATAGCTCCCACTTTATATGGATACACGGAAGAAACAAGTGGATTGAAAATTGACGATAACGATTATGCTGTAATTAAACAAATTGTCAAAGAAGTTAAAAAGGCAAAGGTCATCGCGGAAGGAAACGTCTCTACGCCAGAAATTGCCCGTTCTGTTTTAAATATCAATGTTCATGCAGTAGTAGTAGGTGGAGCAATTACAAGACCACAAAATATTACAAAAAGATTCGCTGATGCTTTACGAAAGTAGTTTATGTGATTGGATAATATAAGTTGAACGAATAAATAACTTCAATTAATCGTAAAAGGACTCAGGCTAATGCTTGAGTCCTTTTACGATTGTATTTAAAAAGTTGAACGATTACAACGCCAATATATATTAAAATAACGCCTACTACTCTGGCCAAGGTTGCTGGGTGATGGATGAATTGAATTTACACGTACATTAGCACTTGCTGATTCAATAGCTGCGCTTTTGTAAGTCTCACTACCGCATGTTTGGAAGCAATATAAGGAGATACAACCGGACTTACCTCATTCACTTTTACTATCCGTTCATTTTTTCAGGACATGATCCATAGCTTCCCCTTCTAAGTAAATGAAATACCCATTCATTTACTAGACATATAGCGATCGTATCTATATACTAAAATAGTTACCTACGTTAACTATTACCTTCGATAACTTTTTTTATAAAGGAGTGTTTCTAATCAAGACTTATCGAAAATTTTTTCAACAACTGTTGCTATTGTACCGGCCTTTTGAGAATCGACTTAATACCCGGCTCGCCAAGCATGATCTATACAGAGCGCAATGGTCCACCTTGTATTATTTATTCAACAACGGTTCTGCAACGCTTGTAGAGCTTTCTAATTATCAATATGTAGAGAAACCTACCGTTACGAGGACCATTCATCGCTTGGAAGAACTCGGGTATGTAGAGCATGTCCCCGGCAAAGATAGACGCGAAAAAAGAATGCAGCTAACAGAGCTTGGTAAAAACATCTATAAGGATGTCCGTGTGACGATTGACCAATTTGAACAGGATATTTTAAAAGGTATCTCGGAGGAGGAGCAGCTCGAGGCCATCCGCATTATGACAGAAATACGGAACAATATTATAGAGTAAGGGGATAATAAAGTGAATCAATCAAGACCTAAACTGTGGACGAAGGATTTTATCATTGTTTCCTTCGTCAATTTTTTCTTAACGTTAATCTTTTATTTATTAATGGTGACCCTCGCGGTCTACGCAGTAAATGAATTGGATGCTTCTACAAGTCAGGCCGGACTTATATCGGGGATTTTTATTATCGGAACTTTAATTGGGCGGCTGTTTATCGGCCGCATTATGGATTCGATTGGCCGCAAGAGAACGTTGTTCATTGGGTTAATCTTTTTTACGTTGACGACACTTTTATATTTTGTCAATTTCGGGATCACCTTCCTGCTTATTAACCGTTTCATCCATGGTATTGCACTCGGCGTGGCGAGCACAGCAACCGGAACGATTGTAGCCCAGATTATCCCGGCAACACGAAAAGGAGAAGGCATCGGCTACTACAGTATGAGTGCGACACTGGCTACTGCCATCGGACCATTCATCGGATTATATATGAGCCAGCACACAAGCTTCCAAATGATTTTTAGTTTCTGCCTTGCTTTAGGGATCATCAGTTTGATCACTGCATTCTTCGTATATGTGCCGGCACTAGAAGCATCAACAAAAAATGCTGAAACAAAAGGATTCAATCTTTCCAGCTTTATTGAGCCAAAGGCACTGCCCATCGCATTCATTACTCTAGCAATCGCCTTTTGTTACTCCAGCGTCCTTTCTTTTATTAGTTTCTATGCCATTGAAATCGACCTGGTGAATACAGCAAGCTTCTTCTTCGTCGTATATGCAGCAGCCGTATTAGCCTCGCGCCCATTCACAGGCCGCTTAATGGACGTAAAAGGCGCGAACTTTATTATGTATCCCGCCTTTCTTATCTTTGGAGCTGGAATGTTGCTTTTAAGTTCAGCAGACAAAAGCATCACTTTATTATTAGCCGGCTTCCTGATTGGCCTCGGCTTCGGTAATATGCAGTCAAGCACCCAGGCGATTGCCGTTAAATTGACCCCTCCTCATCGCATGGGACTGGCTACGTCGACCTTCTTTATATTTCTTGACGCAGGACTTGGATTCGGTCCTTATCTACTTGGATTCATCATTCCATTAACTGGCTACAGTACTCTTTATGTCATCATGGGTGTTGTGATCCTGGCAACGACTGTTCTGTACTACTTCCTGCACGGCAAGAAAGAAAGCGCAGCAAAGGCGATCCATGCTTCGACTTCGGTTTGATAGATAATGAGAAAAGGGACATCCTATAATAGGGATATCCCTTTTTTTTCGTTTCTTATTAGTAAAAATAAGCACTCGCTCTTTTCATTCTGCAAGTTTTCTTAACATGACGATGCCTCCTTCTTGTCTGCCAGCTTTTTATACTGGGAACCATCTGCATTTTTTAAATTTGATTCAATGTCTTGACAAATGAAATGGAGTGTATTAACATTACCTCATATTCAAGATATTCAAATTTAAGATAATTAAAATTTAAGAATAAAACCCCTTCCTTAAGAAAAGAACATTATAGGGAATATTCAATTCCAGATAAAGGGGTTGATATTATTCATAAATTTTAGTTAAAACACAACTTTATTGGTGGTGAAGTATATGGGTTTTTTAGACAAATTATTTGGTAAATCAACTAATGAGGAGGAAAAAACAATGTCAAAATTAAATATCGGAATTATTTTAGGAAGCACTCGTCAAGGACGTGTAAGTCCACAAGTAGGTGAATGGGTAAAAGGAATTGCTGAAAAACGTGGAGATGCAAATTATGAAATCGTTGATATTGCAGACTTCAATTTACCATTTGTATTTACAACTGCTGGTGATGAACCTGGAATAAAAGCTTGGTCAGAAAAACTTGCTAGCTTAGATGGATTCGTATTCATTACTCAAGAATACAATCACAGCATTACAGGAGCATTGAAAAATGCACTTGATTCAGCACGTGATGAATGGAACAATAAAGCAGCAGGTATCGTAAGCTATGGCTCAACAGGTGGAGCCCGTGCCGCTGAGCATTTGCGTGGAATCTTAGGAGAATTACTCGTTGCAGACGTTCGTACACATCCAACATTGTCATTATTTACAGACTTTGAAAACGGAACGGCTTTCAAACCGGCTGATTTACATCTTGATAATGTTAATGGTATGCTTGACCAAGTGATTGCATGGAGCGGTGCATTAAAAACGTTGCGATAAAAACCATTATAATAGAAGTAAAAAAAGGGTGGATCATGAATCCTCCCTTTTTTCGTGGTGAAACGAAATTTAAAAGAAGTTCTAATTAATCTACGATCACAGCACTATTCTCATTTAAAAAAAGAGAGGAGAAATCATCATATGACAATTTCTCCTCTCTTTTTGTTTTAGAAAATGCTTTACGAATGGAGTCAAATAATTTAACAGAAATTAACAACAGGTATCAACGTTTAATTATCCACCAATTTTGTTTTAATCTTTCCACTAGACGGTTTTCCCTCTAGTGTATCTTCTGCTTGTTTTGCTCGTTTAATAAAGAAAGCAAGAACAAGTGCTACACCTGCAATAAAAGTAGCCACTAAGAAAGCATCATTAATTCCTTCTAACATGGCTTTCATGGCCATTTGTTGTTGCATTTCAGCTGTTGGCTGCCCTGCCACATTTCCCGTAGCACTTGCAGCCATTTCAGTCGCATGTGTTTCCGTACGAGTGGACATGATTGTAACTAACAACGCCGTACCAATGGCGCCTGATACTTGCTGTAACGTATTGTTCATAGCCGTACCATGTGGATAAAAGCGTCTGGGCAATTGATTTAAGCCATTCGTCGAAACCGGCATCATCACCATCGATATCCCAAACATCCGTACAGAATATAAAATCATTAAATGTATATAGGAAGTATCAAGAGTTAATTTACTGAAATAATAAGTCGTGACCGTTGTAATGATTAAGCCAATGACCGCTAATACACGTCCTCCATACTTATCAAATAATTTCCCTGTAATTGGTGACATGACGGCCATCAAAATCGCCCCTGGCAACATCATTAACCCTGCATCTATTGGAGATATTCCCCGTATGGTTTGAACATAAATAGGCAGCAGCAGCATAGCAGAAAACATGGCCATCATAAGAACCATAGAAATGACCGATGATAAGGCAAACATCGGGTACCGAAAGATCCTGAATTCAAGCATTGGTCTGTCTAATTTATATTGACGTAAAATAAACGAAACTAATGAAAGAGCTCCAACAATAATCGTCCCATAGACTTGGGGGCTATCCCAGCCTTTACTACCAGCAGAACTAAATCCATATAGCAATCCGCCAAAGCCTACGCTTGATAGCAGAAGCGAAAATAAATCCAGGCGGATATCCACTTTATCCTTTTTATCTTTAAGTACAAAAAAGCCAATCAAAACAATAACAGCTGCAATTGGCGTGACAAAGTGGAAAAGCATTCTCCAGTCATAATGTTCAATGATCCAGCCCGATAAAGTCGGACCAATCGCTGGTGCACCCATTAAAACGAAACCGAAAACACCCATGGCAGCTCCCCTTTTTTCCACAGGAAAGCTCGTTAACATGACATTCATTAACAATGGCATCATAATGGCCGAACCAGAGGCTTGAACCATCCGGCCCGTTAATAGAAGAGGGAATGCATGGGCAAAACCAGCAAGAATGGTCCCGAGTGTAAATAAACCCATAGCTACTAAGAATAAACGGCGAACAGAAAATTTTTGAATTAAGAAAGCCGTAGTAGGTATCAAAATCCCATTTACTAACATAAATCCTGTCGTTAGCCACTGCACAGTCGATGGGCCTACATTTAAGTCCTTCATAATCGACGGCAGTGCGATATTTAGTAACGTATTGTTTAAAAAACTAATAAAAGCTCCGATCATCAGTACAGCGATTAGCCCATACGGTGGACGATCAGTCTTTTTTATAGTGTGATCCATTATTGTTCCCCCTATAAACTTACAGTTCATTTTTTTGTACTTATATTTCACGTATAGACTATAATATACTAGCAGTTCAAATATTACAATATAAAAATATCCCTTTAATAATTGAGTTTATATATACTTTATAAATGAGTATTATGAATATTTGTACAGAGAGTATAAACAAAAAAAGCGGAAATATGAACGTCAGGAAACTAGTTTGGGCTAAAAACGGCTCATCAATTATTTATTGATAAAGGTTTTCAATCCACGTCCATTCGAAATAGATTGGATCAAAGCGAAATCTTTAAAGGAACATGGAAAGTAAGAAATCCTATTGTGAATAACCTCTGCTCCTGTTGAGCAATGGCTACTTTTTAACTTGTTTCTTCTATTGTGTCCCGCTGTTCAGAATAAATTTCAGTCCACAGCGTCTTTTTAAAGACCGTGGCCTAACTCTTCTTCAAGCGCTGTTTATTTTTAAAACTAAAAAACCAGCTGCGTATGCAGCTGGTCTTCACTTTTATATAGCTGATTCTTCTGTTAAGTCAAATGCTCTCGACAAAAAAATCGCCATTTGTCCACGTGTCACTTTTTCATTCGGTTTAAAAGATCCATCAGGAAAACCTTGAATAATGCCGCTTTCAAAAGCAGATTGAGTATATCCGCTCGCTCCATGTGCTGCTTTTACATCCGTGAAAACGGTGCTTGTCCGTCCTCCATCTAATTGCAGTGAACGGCCTATCATAATCGCCGCTTCTGCTCTTGTCACAATTCCTTCTGCTTTGAATGTACCATTTGATCCGCCGCTCACCACACCTTTATTCACAAGATAAATAATCTTATCATACAACCGATGTTTGGCTGGAATATCACTAAAAGTACTTACATGCACATTGGTGAAACCGCTGCACATGAAAACAACTACGAGTATATACATAACCCATTTCCTCATCATTCCCTACTCCCTCAAAACCGAGTGCTTTTATCGCCCCAAACTGTGTTCTAGTGCTACGTACGCCAATATTGTTCATACATCCGGTACTCATTCTTCAGTACAGCGACAAGCTGGCATGCCTGGAACGTTCCCGCTCGTTGGAGAAATTCTTTTTTGTTTGCATTGTTCTTCAAGCATCCTTGTTAAAACTTGCTGGATGTTGGCCGATTGTTCTGTTGCAAATGCAGGGTCGGCTAAATTTTTTTCTTCTAGTGGATCGACTGTAAGGATGATCAACGGGACATGAATCGATTCTTCATACATGTTATACCACTTCTGATAAAGACCGCTATGTGCCCCTAGGAGTTCTCCGTGATCGGATGTAAATAAAACAATTGTATTTTTATGGAAACTCGATTGATGAGGATATTCGGTCGTTTCTTATGAGGATCAGTGCAGCTTCGTTTTCTCCCACACATCTTGTCCCCCTCCTTTTTAAAATGACAAATGCTTTACTACCTTATGTACATTCAAGAAGAAATTGACCTGTTGAAATACATGCTCAAACGGAAATTTTGTTTATCGGCATGCATATACATCAAAAAAGGAGGGGTTTTCTTGGCTTATTTATGGACGATCACGATAGGGTTTCTTCTTATTCTTGGACTAATCGGCAGTGTATTTTTCCACTTTGTTCGATCCGCACTAGATCCTCAAAGACACGACAAAAATTAATTATTAATAAAACGGTGTCAGTCCCCCATTTTTTACCGTACTGGGGACAGACACCGTCATTTTATTTTAATTATTTCAGATATTTATTTTATACTTAGTTAGATAGTTAGAACAATTAATGATCATCCGCTACGTTTTTCGAACTAGCTTTAAATATTCTATAAGTGAAGTAAGTTGGTTCTCGGTTATGTACTGTGCTAATTATGCTTTCATTTCTTCTTTAATACTTCATAGACTTTCCTCTAACTGTTTACCCTTATCGGTCAAACTAATTTTTTAACTCTACCGTCTTTCCCACTATTTGTCCTCTTAACTAAACCTTTGCGTTTTAATTCGAATAATATCTCTCCGTTATCGAGTTCCATTACTCCGCAATTCACTCATTGCATGGATTTCCATATAGTTTTTCCCCCATTCATCCATTTTTTCTAGAATAGGCAATAAACTTTCTCCTTTTTTAGTTAGTGAATACTCTACTTTAGGCGGAACAACTGGATAAACTTCACGATGGACAAGATGATCTTCTTCCAGTTCTCGTAATTGACTCACTAGCATTCGTTGAGTAATTCCTGGAATTAACGCTTTTAGTTCGCCAAAACGCTTCATTCCATCTTTCCCTAAATGCCACAAGATACGCATTTTCCATTTCCCACTAAACATAGAAAGAGTAAGTTCTTTTTCACAGTTAAATGTTTTGTCTTGTAAATGAATCATCATTTTGTCCTCCGTTCGTGTATTTTTCCATATTATCTAAAAAAGCGCATACTTTTCCTGCATGAACGGGCAGTGAGATCCCACTTTAGACTCAAAAGGATTTTATCGATTTTTACAATAAAGTTCGGGAAGGGAACGACTACATGTATTCATTTCTTGTCCCCTACTATTAATTATCTCTTAACTAAGTATATTATATCCAAGTCTGTTCTTTTACACAAATCCCAATTTTCCGAAAATAGTAAATTGGAGTTAGTATAGTTTCACGGACACCGGTCTACAAAGCGACATCAATTCCTTCACACTGCCGTTTTCGAATTTGATCCCGTTCTTCTTCTGCCATCCAAGAAAGAATCTGCAAAACAAGATCCGTTATGAAAGGCCCTAAACTGTCTTTATATTGAGTAGTGTCTAACAAAGGCATATCCGTCACGACAATATCTACCTGGATGTTTTTCGCGAGGTCGTTTCACTCGTGCAAAATCTCTTCCTTTGTTTTTTGACATGCGGAACGTCAGTTAAATATACACTTATAATATTTAAACGGCTCATATAAAATAGTTTGATCAAAAGTTTGAATAAAAAAATAACCCCCAACCGTGTTGAGAGCTATTTCTATATTAAAATTACCAATAAACAAAATCATGAAATGGAAGGACTATTCTGACACGTCGAATTTTGTACTGGATGACTGTTTACAAGCTCCCACTTCAAAAGCCGTTAAGCTTGATGTCAGAAGGAGTTGACGGTATTTTTGTTTTTTCTTGTACATCAAGTAACATTCTTTCAGCCAGTTGATCGAACCATCTCTCGTCACCGGTTTGAATGGCCAGATCAATCAAACAATCCCAATCCTCTTTTTCAAGTGTTAAATTGAGTTTTTCAACGCGATCTATGGTAAATAGTTTCGGTGTTGGTTTCATCGAGTGCATCACACCTTCAACGTAATTTGCTACTTTTGTGATAAACACCTCATTGCGCGCCACAGAAATAATCTCAATAAAACCGATCACCTGATAATTATCGATCTGAGCAATAACCCAATCTCCATTTCTCAACATGCGACTTGCTCCTTCCTGTATTTATTCTATGTCACCTGACATTTCTTTATTTAGCTGTACCGATTAAAATAAGGGCTTGTCTACCACTATGAGTAGTCTCCTATTATCATTATCCCATTAAGTCTTTTTAAAGCAATGATTAATAAGAGCCATAACTGGAAACGCTTTCATTTTTTCAATTACGTATAATTTTCAAAAATAGTTTCATTTTTCCTCTTCACAAATAAATATCTAGATATGGATATGAACTTTACCCCGGCAGAGTTTTTTCTTTTGTCCTTTTTGGGTATACAGTACAAAAAGGAGTGATTCATGTGAACAAAACAACTTATTTTGAACTCCATAAAGACTACCTACTCAAACTCGACGAACAAACAAGACAGTACGAACTAGATCAATTTGAGACAGTCCAGCTTCACATGTATAACTGGCTACAGAAGGAACGAGGACTCTCACCTGTTCAGGCACAAGCTATCATTGACCATTCTATCGTGAGCCGCATCATAGAAGAAAACAGCGGTGAGAATAGCGGAAATAAAGTATGAGCCATCAGGCTTCTTTTTTACCTTCTCATAGATATATATTCTATGTGAATTTACAACATAAAGGTTAACCGAATATTAACAGCCCAATCTCTCAATGCTATTATGAGAAATTGGGCTTTCGTTACTTCACAATTGCGCCCGATTGTTAAAGAAGAAATATCGGGAGCGTCAAGAATTTTGTGTAAATGACGGAATCCCTTTTCTTATGGACCGTCATTTAGTCTGTTGTTTTGAACCTGGCTGCGAGCTCCGCACGTGCTTGATCGAAACCGATATGACATCGTGTAGCGAAGCGTTGGTTGTATTCTTCGAATCGTGAAACAAGGAATCGTTCCAGTGCTTCTTCGTTCGGGAACTGCTCTTTTCG
>NZ_LQWY01000021.1 GCF_001643235.1 Domibacillus aminovorans | reverse complement strand
GAAAAGGGATTCCGTCATTTACACAAAATTCTTGACGCTCCCGACAACAGTTTTGTTTTTATTATACATTGCTTTTCTCCTTTATGTAGATATTCTACTTTACACATTTGATAATTTAAGATTGAGCCACTACCAAACTATCTACATAGGAAGTGGAAAAAAAGAGGATCTATATGACCTAATAATATATTATCAAATTTTTGAAAGACGTAGAAGGCAATCACAAAGACATATTAAATATTTTTGATATTTCAAGAAATACCGTTAAAGTGATAGTTTATATCCCGGTATCGAGTGGTCGTTCATAGAGGCTGTTCCAAAAGTTGGCGCTTAACGGACTTTTAAATAAACAAATTGAAGTGGCGCTGCATTATGTATGCACACGGTAGAATTAAACCAACTTTAGCTATTTTTACTTTTAATATATTGGGATGGTGTTAAGGATGTCATTTTTTTGAAAACTCTACTAAAATAATTTAGATCATTAAAACCGACCATAAAAGCAATTTCTGTAATCGATATATTTCCTCTTTGTAAATACAACTTTGCTTCCTCGACCCTTTTTTGATTAATATAATCAATTATATTCATATTGGTATCTTCCTTAAACTTGCGTGAAAGATGGGAAGAGTTCACGTGGATTGTTGCCGCGATATCATGTAGTGTTAAAGGATTTTCTATATTAAAATGAATATAATCTACAGCCCTTTTCACAATGGGGCTATAATGACGCGTCGAAAATCCATTTACAACATCACAATATTCATTCACCATTACGATACCTAATTTTTTTAGATAAGGTAGATTCGGGGCTCTTTCAATTAAAATGGCAAATTTTTCAGAAATCGTGTGAATATAAATGGGATGAACTCCTCCTCTTTCAGCAGCTATTCTACACAACGTGTTCAAAACCAATGATATATTTTTAGCCGATCGAATAGGGCTTTCAGGTATTCGATCGGAAATATTTAAGAGACCGCTGTTTTCTTGTGAAATACGGGCTATTTCCTCTTTATCTCCTCGTGCAATGGCATTCATTAGTTGCTTCTCATATGTATATCTAATTTCTATAATGTTTTTACCTTCAGCAATAGTGGTTTTTAGTTGCTCTTTGTTTTGTGTTGGTGTAACGATATCAGAGGTGATTAGTTGTGAATCAACATGAGGATGTATACACATATTAACAAGTAAATCTCCGATGTTGTTAGAAGCATTACTACTTAGAACGGATAAGGATGTATAGAATTCTTGGAGTTGTTTTCGTTCACTGACAGGCAGTTTGTTTTTAGAGATCATATCGCTAGTAAAGTCTATAATCGGTATACTCGAAAGAAAAGGGCCGATTAAAATGAAACCAGAGAAAGATCTATTATTCCATAGACCAGCTGCAATATACTCAAGACCATAGGAATTTATATAGTAATAGTAGCTATTCGATTTATTTTTTCTTAATGTTTCATTAATAGTGAGGTACTCATGATCAACGTTTTGTAGTACGGCTGGAATGCCATGATTCACTAGTTGTAAAAGAGCATTCCCATCCTTATCAATGAGCCTAACATCCATATTAGTGATCGTATTCAATATCGTACATAGTTTATTGAAATCATTAAAATCAAATTCTGATTTTTCAAGCATAATATCACCTCTTCGTTTATTTATGCTTACTATTATACATGTGAATTTTTTAAAAGGACATATATGTGCTAATTGAATCATAAAAGTGCGATTATCAAAATGGGCAATATCATATAATGAACTTAAGCGCATTCAAATGATATGAGGAGGAAGAACAATGAGAAATATTATTAATATAAATAGTGCATGGAAATTTATAAAGCAAGATGAAGTAAAAGCAATGGATCAAGCCTATAATGATGAAAATTGGGAAGTCGTTCATGTCCCTCACACGTGGAACGCGATTGATGGAGCAAATGGATTTGATTTTTATAAAGGGGCTTGTTGGTATAGAAAAGAGTTTGATTTAGATACATTGGCCCAAGGAAACAAAGTCTTTATTGAATTCGAAGGATCTAATAGCATTACAGATGTATATGTGAATGGCAGGCATATGGGACAACATAAAGGTGGGTATTCTACTTTTCGATTTGATATTAGTGATGTTGTTGAATTTGGAACGAAGAATACGCTAGCTGTCAAAGTGGACAATACAGTTGTTGATGATGTATATCCTCAAATGGCAGACTTTACATTCTACGGTGGGATTTATCGTGATGTTAATCTAGTGATAGCGAATCATGTTCATTTCGACTTAATGGATTATGGTTCAAAAGGAATTTATGTGATTCAAGATGATGTAAATGAAGAAAAAGCTTTACTCACAATTAAGTCAAAGATAACAAATGATCGCGATGAAGAGACAAAAGTAAGACTGTGGGCAGATATTTTAGATGCTGAAGGTCAAAATGTTGCTTATGCAGCCAAAGAAGTCGTACTTGCATCAGGAGAAACGAGAGAAGAAGAAATGTCAGTTGTCATCGAAAACCCAACATTATGGAATGGCCGAAAAAATGCTTATATGTATGAAGCAAGAGTGTCTATGCAACGTTTTAACGATACGGTGGATGAGCTTTCCATTCCTTTCGGTGTCAGATACTTTGAAGTGGATGCTGATAAAGGGTTCTTCTTAAATGGAGAGCATCTTGCCTTAAATGGTGTTTCAAGACATCAAGATCGAAAAGATATGGGCTGGGCGATTACGGAAAAAGAACATGAAGAAGATATGGAATTAATGAAAGAGGTAGGAGCCACTTCCATCCGATTGGCACACTATCAACATGACCAATATTTCTATGATCTATGTGATCAAGAAGGGATGGTTGTCTGGGCTGAAATACCATTTATCTCTGTTATGTCAAAAACAGAACTAGAAGGTATAAATGCCAAACAACAAATGATTGAATTAATTAGACAAAACTTTAATCATCCATCCATTATGTTCTGGGGGATTCAAAATGAAATTCAAATTAGCGGAGAAAGACCAGAACTTCGAAAACTTGTGAAAGAATTAAATGAGTTAACGAAAAAAGAAGATCCTACTAGATTAACGACAATGGCAAATGTTATGTTCGTGAAAGACGAAGATGAGTATAATTATATGACAGATATCGTTGGCTATAATAAATATTATGGTTGGTATAATGGTGTGGCTGAAGATTTTGCCGGATGGCTTGATGGATTTCATAAGACGAATCCGACTGTAAAAGTAGGTATATCTGAATACGGTGCAGAAGGTATTTTACAATATCATAGCAATGATCCAAAAGTAAAAGACTACACGGAAGAATATCATGCGTTATATCATGAAACCGTTTGGAAAATCTTTGCGGAACGTCCTTTCTTGTGGTCAACATACGTATGGAACATGTTTGATTTCGGTGCCAATATACGAGATGAAGGCGGCGTAAAGGGAAGAAATAACAAAGGTTTAATCACGTACGATAGAAAGATTAAAAAGGATGCTTTCTATATGTATAAAGCAAATTGGTCAGATGAAAAATTTGTGCATATTACGAGCAAACGATTTGTTGATCGAGCAGATGATGAAATCAAAGTGAAAGTGTATTCGAACTGTGAGGAAGTCACACTTTATGTGAATGGGTCTGAGGTGTCTGCAAAAACAAGTGATGATCGAATCTTTATTTTTGAAAACATTGCTTTACAAGCTGGAATAAATGAA
Organism: Domibacillus aminovorans; assembly: GCF_001643235.1. GTDB lineage: Bacteria > Bacillota > Bacilli > Bacillales > Domibacillaceae > Domibacillus > Domibacillus aminovorans. The sequence continues at coordinate 115,936 of NZ_LQWY01000021.1, read as the reverse complement.
GTAAAAGCCATCGTTAATCATGAAGATAACCGCTTTGAAGATACAGCTAAATTCAATAAAGTGAATGAACCAAATGAAAGCTATAAAGCGCCTGAAGAAGAAGGCGGCTCCGTATCCAACTGGTTTGAAATGCCGGACTTGGATGATGTTGAAACAGAAGAACTTCACATAGCTGATGATGTGTATTCAACACGCTGCAACTTTGAAGAGCTTTTCAAAAATGAAGAAACGAAGGCGGTGCTTGATAAGTATTTAGCCGGCATTGAAGAGCACCCAATGTTCGGAATGATACAAACAATGACTGTTGATACGATGTCTGAATTGGCATCAGAACAATTTAATGAAAAAATGTTATACACTCTTAATAAAGAACTAACAAAAATTAAAAAGTCATAAATAATGAAGAAAGGGGCTGCTTTATGTTAAGCAGCCTCTTTTAATTTTTTAAAAAAAAGGCTCTGTTAAAGTTCAATGTTAATAAAAGTCATGGTTCATTCTGATAGAGTTTCATTGGTAACATGCTACCCTTCTGGATATGGTGCCGTTCTTCGGTTTGAATTTGAATCAGACCAATCTTATTTAAAAGATTTAATAAAAGAACTGGATGCTATTTTGGCTATCTTTCCTGTTATCGGAAAGCCCTAGATATCAAGCTAAGTGTGAAAAAAATCATCAATATCACTAACCAGAGCTTTATGATTTAATCAGCGCCTTTCTTCGCAAAAGCCACGGCTACCGCCCGACCAATTCCGCTATCTCTGCCTGTTATAATGGCTGCTCTCCATTTAAGCTTGCCGCTCCCTATATATCCTGCATAATCGAAAATAGGCCTTGGATGCATCTGCGACTCCAGACCAGGTACTCGGTCCTGATGTTGTGCTGGAAAAGTTAAAAGCTTACTCAAAGAGTAAGCTTATCCGATATAAACACTAGCACATGTTCCAGCTTTTGGTTCATAATAACAATGATTTTTATATTGACCAGAAAAAGGTTGATCGTACCATGTTGGAGGGCATGGAGCATATGGATTAAAATACCAAAGAGCATATTTCCCTGGGTGTTGTCTCCAATAATCCAAATTCTGTTTTGCTAATCTTTTTTCAGTACCTCTCGCTCTTTGATAAAATAGATTCCCTTTTTGAACAGCTTCAAAGGAATAATTTCCTCCTTGTACTTGAAAAATAACATCGGAAATTGTTCTTAAATCTTTAAAGTCTAAACAATCTGCTACAAGACGATTAACAATTACATTTCCAACATATAACATTCCCTGTTTTCCTTCGCCTTCGGCTTCTGCTCTCATCATCCTTGCCATTAAGTCAACGTCCGAACTTCGGTAAGGTACTCTTGGCATTTTTACACCCCCAACATATAGTATGAAAAAAAACCTACATTGGTGTAGACTTTGTTCAAATATCAACAATGAAGTTTAACAGAGCCTAAAAAAAAGAAAAAAGCCTAATTGTCTCTTTTAATTGAAGAGCTAAATGGGGCTTTTTAAATTAAAATGAAAACCTCTTAATGATTGAAAATTGCTCCTCATTCAACTAGAGAGTATATTGTTGTGCAGACTAGAGGACAATAATAGGTCTTAGAAACAATGTTTATCCCACGAGAATTAAGATATTGTAGAAATAGGGGAGGGCAGTGAGATGTTGTTAGATGAACGAAGTGTTAATTTACTGCAAGCTTTACAACAGTCTTCCAATTTAAAAATGAATCAATTACAGTCACAAACAGGTCTGACCCGCAGACAAATACAATATAGTATTGGAAAAGCGAATGACTGGCTTCAATATCATAACTATCAACCTATTGGGTATGACCGGCAAGTAGGGTATTACTTGTCTGATAAAATTCAAGATGAAGAATTACAAGGAAAACTGACGAAACGCACGTATGTGTTTTCTGAAACAGATCGAGAAAAGGTCTTTTATTTGATGCTTTTACTTAGCCGAGAGCCTTTGTCTGTTTATCACTTTCAGTCGATTACGGGGCTTTCACGCAATACAGTATTGAAGGATCTGCAGCGGCTCAAGAAACATGCACAATCACTGCAACTGCACATTCACTATTCGAAGCAGGACGGCTACGTGATAAAAGGGGATAGCAACAAGAAAAGGTACGTCATCGAACAGCTTATCCATGATGTATTGCACAGCACGAATAGTCATCTCATTATGGAATGTATATGGGGAGATCAACGGGAACAAATAAACGCGTTGCGGGTGCAGCTGGAACAAATCGAACGAGCATTAGGGATCACCTTTACGGATGAGCGGCTGCAAGAATTAACCTATCTTTTTTTATGTACCGACCAGCTCATTGGAAAGGGAGAAAGTTTACATTCTACACTTAGCTGGGAACCGTTGATCTCAACGGAAGAATTCAACATCATTGAGCAAATGACTCAAACGGATGCCATTCATTCTGTTTGGAGTCAAACAGAACAGTTATATGCAACATTGCACCTATTAAGTATGAATCGGACAAAAGATGTATCTCCATTGGAAGAAGATACGGTCATTCAAGATTTCCTAAGTGAAATTGTCGAAGAGTTTGAACGATTAGCTTGTCTGCACTTATATGATAAAGAACAGTTCTATAAACAATTGTACGTTCATTTCAAGCCTGCTTATTACCGAATGAAGTATCAAATATCTTTAACAAATCCAATGACTGAAAGAGTCCAAAAAGTGTATCCAGAGCTCTATCATCTCACAAAAAAATCATTGGGACCGCTCGAAAAAGTGATCGGTTATCCTGTACCTGAAGATGAAGCAGCGTATTTTACCATCCATTTTGGCGGGTGGCTTCGGAAGCAAGGCACAACACTTGACGATCGAAAGCGTGCGATTGTTGTGTGCCCGAATGGAATCGGCATTAGTAACATCTTAATCTATACGTTACGAGAATTGTTTCCAGATATTTTATTCTTGGATGTTTTGTCCGTTCGGGATGCGGCTAGTTATAACTTATCTTATGATTTAGTGTTTTCGACAGTGCACCTTCGAACAGATGCCACTTTGTTTGTCGTCCCGCCTATTTTAGAAATACAAGATAAGCACACGCTGCGTCAGCAAGTCATGCAGGAGTTGTATGGATATACTGTGCAAAATGTAGATGTGACGGCTTTGTTAAAAGTGATTTCTAAATATGCGACCATCCATGACCGAGGTGAACTTGAAAAAGCGTTGCAGTCCACTATTTATACGCATACAGAAAAAATAAACAAGCATTCATTAAAGGAGGCAAAGAAACCGGTGTTAGAAGAATTACTCACTTTACAAACGATTCAACTACAATCGCGTGTTTCGGATTGGAAAGAAGGAATAAAAGTGGCAGCGGAGCCTCTTGTCCAATTAGGAACGATAGAAGAAGGCTATGTAGAAGCGATGATTAATTCGATTGAGGCGAATGGACCCTATGTCGTGATCACGCCAGGTGTAGCGATTCCACACGCACGGCCTGAACAAGGAGTACGGTCTTTATCCATGAGCCTGTTAAGACTGGATGAACCCGTTAACTTCGCACCAGATAAACCGGTTCGACTGATTATTGTCTTGGCCGCGGTAGACAGTGACTCCCATTTACGTGCATTAATTCAGTTGACACAATTATTGAGTGAACCATCTAATATTGATGATATTTTACAGAGTTTAGACAAATCCGTACTGCTCGATTACGTTCATAAATATTCAAAGGAGGAAACAGCATGAAAATCATGGTCGTTTGTGGAAATGGATTAGGCAGCAGTTTTATTATGGAGCTAAATGTGAAGAAAGCATTAACAGAAATGGGAAAAACAGCAGAAGTCGATCATACAGACTTAACGTCAGCTAAAACAGTCCAAGCCGATATTTTCCTAGGAGCGGCGGACATTGTCGGGCAGCTGGATGATGGAAGCCGTACGATTGTAACGTTGGAAAACATGATGAGCATCCCAGAAATTAAATCTAAATTAGAGTCACACCTGAATTAATGTCTTTCGGGTAAAGGAGGGCAAACGTAATGTTAGATGTTATTATGAAGGATATTTTAGGAACACCGTCTATATTAGTCGGACTGTTCGCTTTAATTGGGTTATTATTGCAGCGAAAATCGAGCGCGGATGTTGTGTCTGGAACATTAAAAACAGTAATGGGCTTTATTATCATTAACGCTGGTGCAGCGGTTCTCATTGGTTCCCTTAACATATTTAGTCAAATGTTTGATCATGCTTTTAATGTTGAAGGGATTATTCCAAATAATGAAGCCATTGTCGCCGCTGCACAAAGCGATTTTGGTACCCCAACGGCGCTGATTATGGTATTTGGGATGATGGTGAACATTTTACTCGCTCGCTTTACTCGTTTTAAGTATATTTTCTTAACGGGCCACCACACATTATTTATGGCCTGCTTGATTGCCGTTACTTTATCGGTTGGCGGTTTGAAGGGCGTTCCACTTATCGTGGCGGGATCGATTATATTAGGATTATGTATGGTCCTTTTCCCAGCTCTGCTTCAACCGTACGTGCGACAAATTACGGGCAGTGATGATTTCGCGATTGGCCATTTTGGCACCATAGGGTATTTTGTTTCTGCAAAAGTCGGAGGATGGTTTGGAAATAAGGAAAAAACAACAGAAGAGATTAAAGTACCAAAATCACTAGGGTTTTTACGCGATACGTCCGTAGCTGTCTCACTCACAATGACGATCTTCTTTATTATTGTCGCTTTGTTTGCTGGACAAGACTATATTGAAACAACACTTTCTGGCGGTTCGAATTTCATTGTATTCTCATTTATCCAAGCGCTCACGTTTGCGGCAGGTGTGTACATTATTTTAGCAGGTGTCCGGATGTTAATTGCCGAAATTGTTCCTGCATTTAAAGGAATTGCGGATAAAGTGGCGCCAAACACGAAGCCTGCGTTAGATTGTCCGACAATCTTCCCATTCGCGCCTAACGCAGTTATTCTCGGTTTTCTATTTAGCTTTTTAGCAGGACTTTTATCTATGTTCATTCTTCCTGTATTAGGATTAAAAGTAATTGTACCAGGACTCGTTCCTCACTTCTTTACGGGTGCGGCAGCAGGAGTATTCGGAAATGTGACGGGTGGTAAACGTGGAGCCATGTTTGGATCATTTGCAAATGGACTTATCATCAGTTTCATACCAGCCATCTTATTGATTTTGCTAGGGGATATTGGATTTGAAGGAGCCACATTTGGTGATTCAGACTTTGGAGTAGTTGGCATATTGATCTTGAGTATTATGAAGCTTTTAGGATTATCTTAATAGTATACAAAAAAACCTGTAAACATTGTCTACAGGTTTTTTTGTATACTATTTTTTTAGTAAACACACATTCCCATCAACTTTAAACTATACAAAGTATATTTTTCTTACTCATTGGAATCTTCATCTTCTGAGTTATTATAGTTATATTGTGAACGGTCTACAGGCGTAAAGTTTTCAGGGGTGTAGAATCGTAATAAATCTCCATTCACGACTCGATCTGAAAGCGCTAATTTATGTTCTACGATTTCCCGATATTTTTCCGCTTCAGCTAATTGATCTTCTTCCAGTTGCAGTCCTGTATTTGAATCATAAAATTCACCATCAACAGATGTAACCGTTGGACTTACAAAGTCACCATTTCGGAATGGAACAAGTGGATCATGATTTTTAGATAATAAATCTGTTCCAAATTGTACATTATCTTTTGTATCAATGCCTAGCAAGTGAAGAAGGGTTGGAAGAATATCTATTTGTCCTCCGTATTCGTGGTTAACTCCACCTTCTACATTAGGCACACGAATGAATAATGGTACTCGTTGGAGGCCAGCACTTTCAAAGGGTGTAATTTCTTTTCCAAGAACTTGTTCCATCGCTTTATTATGGTTTTCTGAAATTCCATAATGGTCACCGTACATAATAATAATGGAATTATCATATAAACCAGATTCCTTTAGATAAGTAAAGAACTGCTCTAACGCTTCATCTGCATAACGAGCTGTTTGGAAGTACGTATCGACAGATTTATCACCCGTTGTATGCGGGGCAATTGAAGTATCTTCTTCATCAATCGGATACGGATAATGATTCGTAACTGTTATAAACTTTGAATAAAATGGTTGAGGTAACGATTCCAAGAGTGGGATGGACTCCTCATAGAACGGCTTGTCCATTAGCCCATAATCCGCTAAGTCTTCACGTTTTAATTCATAGTAGCTTGAATCAAAAAACTTGTCATATCCAAATGATTTATAAATTTCATTGCGATTCCAAAATGTCCGTGAATTCGGATGGAAAACCGCAGACGTATAACCTTCCTGACCTAAAATAGCAGGAGCAGCCTGATAAGTGTTTAACCCTTTTGTTGTAAAGGCTGCACCTTGTGGTAATCCATACAATGAATTTTCTAGCATAAATTCAGCATCGGCCGTTTTACCTTGTCCTGTTTGATGAAAGAAATTATCAAAATAAAGTGTATTTTCTTCTTTCGTCAATGAATTTAAAAACGGTGTTACTTCTTCTCCATGTAACTTGTAATCTATAAGAAAGTTTTGCATGGATTCGAGATGGAGATAAATTACATTCATTCCTTTTCCGGCACCAAAGTAAGCCGGATTTGGCTCAGCATAGTTAGATTTTGTGAAGTTAATGACTTCTGTAATGTCATCGCTATCTGCTAATACCCTTTTTGCAGAAGCTTTCGTACTTTGAACAGCATCATAAATGGTGTAATTGTACATACCTAAATATTTCACGATATAGTTTCGATCAAATCCCCTTGTTAATAATTGAGGACGATCTATCTCAGCTAAAGCTAGATTGGCTCCTGAAATAACTAGACCCAATGAAAAGATAGCAGCAACTTTCCGTCGATTCATGTCTTTAACTTCAATTTTTACAAATTTAAAAGAAAGCAATACGATCAAAAGAATCATGTCAGTGAAGAATAAAAAGTCATATGGTTTTAAAAGGGAAACCACACTGCTACTTACATCACCAAAATTTTGTGTCTGAGTTACAGTCGGTAATGTAATGAAATCATTAAAAAATCGGTAATATAAAACATTGGCATATAAAAGGAATGATAAAAGGAAATCAATCACAATCAGCCAAATATACTTTTTTCGTCCTTTAAAGAAGAAAGCAAAACCTAAAAATAATATGGAAGACCCTAAAGGATTTAGGAATAATAAAAACTTTTGAATAGAATTTTCAATCCCTAAGTCAAACTGTGTTAATTGAACGATATATGTTTTCATCCAAAAAAGAACTACAGCCACAAAGAAAAAGCCAACATAATTATTGAAAAAACTTTGACCTTTTTGCATTACGTTATTCATTTTTACACCTCTCTAGCCAACTATTATCCATGATTTTAGCTAATTATACAAGTATAACGATAGAAACAAATGAACCTATCTTAACACACGTGATAGTATAGCTGTTTTTTAACCCTACACAAAACGAATCTTAGGGTTCTGTTAATGAATCATATTGATCTTCTCCTTCAACTAAGGGAGCAGGTTAGAATATCTTATTAGTGGGGGTGACGTTGTGAAATATGTTTGTTCATGTTGTGGCGAAGAATTGATAGACACTGATGAAATATGTGAAATATGTTGTTGGGAAGATGATGGAGGTTCAGTTTTGAACGTCTGTGCGTTTTAACGTAAAAAGACTGTGGCCTATATTCATTTTTTAGTCAGATCTTCTTCAGCCGTGCATATAATAAGTTTAGCTGTCACTTAAAAAAGCCTTGATCAGTACTAGATCAAGGCAATTCTTTACCATTTAATACTGTTCCAAAGTCTTTTGTTGTTGTCATCGTGGTCGTTTTTGCGGTGTCGGTCATCATCGCGGTCGTCTCTGCGGCGTCGGTCATCATCACAATCTTTTCTGCGGATATCACCATAATCTGGATTGAACCAAATGGTTTTACAATCGTTTGTACCGCTCCATCTCCAACATTTTTTCTTTCTATGATCGCGGTTTTTACATCTGGAACTCATAATTATTTCCCCCTTTCGTAAAATTGCGAGGTTAAAACTACCCCTTGCAATATATAGTATGATTTAGGAAGTAACTGGTATAGTTTGTTCTACTAGTAAAAGTGAATATAAAAGACAACGGAGACAATTCTTCACTATCAAATCTGGATAGGCTAAAAGAAGAGACAATCACTTCTTTTTTAATTTTTTATGACAAATATGTAAAAAATTTAAATTTTTGTGAACGTGTAGTGTGATAACATTACAAACTACTTAAGGAGTGATTGGTGTGGATCGAGTATTGACGAAGCGTTTAAATAAACAAGGACTTATTTTTGTGGCGGTCCATACGATATTTTACCTTAACCTCGCAGTCGAGTTCATTATCTCTTCTTAATTTTTAAAAATAAGTATGGGTTCACTGCTCAGTGCAGTGGCCCTTTTTATGTTTTGCATATGTAGATGGCTGAACTAAAAATGGACGATATGCATGCATAATGACGATCGACTTTGCAGACAATTGGCAACGAAGCGATCGCTTATTGTATCTAGGAATATAGTTAATAGTTCTAAATAACTTAATAATCTGATTAATTCATTGACTTGAATCTATCATTACGTTTAATATAAACATGAATACATCGTTCACTTAAAAGGAGTGTTTTCTATGTTACGGGCTATATCAAAAGTTGTCGTTGCTTATGATGGATCTGAATTGGGCAAAAAAGCATTGGACAGAGCAATCATTTTAGCAAAGCAGGATGAAAGAATAGAACTAAATGTCATCACCGTTATTGAGCAGCCTACACCGGTAATTTACTACGGGGCGTATTCGGGCAACAATATTGCAACACCGGAGGCAAATATTGAAAAAGCGAAGGAAGTAATGCTTGAAGTAAAGGAAAAAATGAAAGCGGTTCCAAATAAGACGGAAACATTTATTGTAGAAGGACACCCGGCACAAGTAATTGAAGAATTTGTAGAAAACAATAATGCAGATCTTATTATTATGGGCAGCCGGGGATTAGGTGGACTTAAAGAGCTATTTTTAGGCAGCGTGAGCCATCATGTCGTGCAAAAAGCGTCTTGTGAAGTCATTATTGTCAAATAATGAATAAAAGGTATTTTAAATAAATGCATGAAGTTTACTATAAACAGAGTGCTCATTTATAAAAGGAGATGGTAAAGGATATGTCAAAAATTGTCGTTGCTTATGATGGATCTGAATTGAGCAAAAAAGCATTGGAAAGAGCGATTAATCTAGCAAAACAAGATGAAAAAGTGGAATTAAACGTCATCACAGCTATTCTTCATCCTATAGCCTCGATTTATAATTATGGCGCTGTTGATGCAGCACATGAAGCGAATCTCGAAGCGGCAAGGGAAATGATGAAAGAAGTAGAAGAAACATTGAAAGCAATTCCGAATAAGACGGAAACATATATTGTAGAAGGACACCCTGCACAGAAGATTGAAGAATTTGCAAAAAACAATAATGCGGACCTTATTATTATGGGCAGCCGGGGATTAGGCGGACTCAAAGAGCTATTCTTAGGCAGTGTGAGCCATCATGTCGTGCAAAAAGCGTCTTGTGAAGTCATTATTGTTAAATAATGAATAAAAGGTATTTTAAATAAATGCATGAATTTCACTATAAACAGAGTGCTCATTTATAAAAGGAGATGGTAAAGGATATGTCAAAAATTGTCGTTGCTTATGATGGATCTGAATTGAGCAAAAAAGCATTGGAAAGAGCGATTTATCTAGCAAAACGAGATGAAAAATTGGAATTAAACGTGATCACAGCTATCCCTAGATTAATCCCAGCCGTTTATAATTATGGTGTGACAGCTGTTACAGAACATGAAGCGAAGCTCAAGAATGCAAAGGAAATCATGCTTGAAGTAGAAGAAACGTTGAACGTGATTCCGAATAAGACGGAAACATATATTCTAGACGGAAATCCAGCACAGGCGATTGAGGAATTTGCAGAAAATAATAATGTAGACCTTATTGTCATGGGCAGCCGGGGATTGGGTGGCATAAAAGAGCTGTTCTTAGGCAGTGTGAGCCATCATGTCGTTCAAAAAGCGAAGTGCGAAGTCTTTATTGTTAAATAACATTATTAAACGTATTTGAACTCATTAAGTGTCTCGCGCGATATTCTAAAACTCAGGGGGTTCAGCTATACAGGACCGGCTTACACCTTAAAACGCGCGGACCACAAGAAACAGGAAGCCTTTCAAAAGGAACTGGATAGGATAAAAAAACACGACGGACGAGTTAGTCTTCTTATATGAAGATGAAAGCCATATCCGTGATTACCAGACTTTGCGTTCCACTTGGAGCCCTAAAGAAAAACAGAAACAAATTCCTACTTACGGACACCATGCGGCTGTCCGTTTGTTTGCGTTAACGTTTAAAACGGGGAATTTCTCTGCATGGAAACCGATCCATGCAACGAATGGTTTGAACTAGAACGACTTTTATGGCAACATCTAAAAATTGTCTTCTGTAAAGCTAGTAATAATTGATTCTTTTAAAAATGAAATAAATGAATGTACAACCGGAGAAGTTTCATCCTTGTTCCATGCTGCCCCAACTTTACATGTAGTAAAACTTTTTTTTAGTTGTAAGTAGACAATTTCATCGTTTTTTACAAATTGAATGGAAGATGGCAGTAAGGCTATACCTATTCCGGAAGCAACAAATGCTAAAGCAGTGTGTAACTCTTGCGCTTCTTGGGTCTTTTTAGGGCTGAAGCCAGCATGCTGACAAAGACTAATGACAGCATCATAATAACTCTGTCCTGCAATTCTTGGGGTCATGATGAAATGTTCGTTAGCAAGGCGGGATACATCGATAGGCTCTGTTTCTGCAGCTAATGGATGTGTTTTTGGCAAGGCAACAATAAATGGTTCTTCACGCAGCATTTCCACGTGTATTGATGCGCTTTCAACAGGTAGAACCAATAAACCGACATGAATGGTGCTTTCATTGAGAGATTCCATTTGCTCAGTTGTTGACAATTGCCGCAAGACAATATTTATATTTGGGTATTTTACTTGATAACTTCGAAGTAATAAGGGAAGAAGTTCAAAAGCGATTGATCCTGTAAAGGCTAATATTAATTGGCCAGCTTCTCCTCGATCGATACTTCGTGCCTCTTCACACGCCAAGTGTACACGATTTAGAATTTCATATGCCCTCTTTAGAAAAACTTCTCCGGCTGGTGTTAATTCAACGCGTTGTTTCGTTCGGGTAAACAAAAGCAAATCTAATTCAGCTTCTAGTTGCTTAATTTGTTGACTTAAAGGTGGCTGTGCCATTTGTAAGCGTTGTGCTGCTCTCCCAAAGTGAAGCTCTTCTGCCACAGCTATAAAGTATTTTAAATGTCTTAATTCCATACATGCACCTCTTCATATTTATAAAGTATTAACTAGTAAACAAACAAGTATTAGAAATAACTGGTTAGTCGTTGTATGATCAGTTTAACAAATATTCGGAAGGATGTGAATATTCAAACGATTAGTTTCTGCAGTGCATCCCTCCATATGTTTTAAGCTTACAACAATAAATTGTAAGGGGGATACACTAAAAATATAGTTTTATATTTTTAACCGAAAAAGCAAGTAGCTTTTTCAATTTGAGACATATGTTTTAAGACCCAATTATCATCGAAGGCTAATTGCACAAGCTTTCGACGCAACATTTAAAAAAATGAATATAGGAGTGTTGAAAATGGAGACATTGTTATCTAGTGGAGTACGTCAAAAAGTGAATGCTTATATGCAAGAGAATCGTGAAAGTTTGATTGAAGGATTACAAAAGTTAATCCAGATTCCTAGTGAAACAGGGTATGAAGGACCTGTTCAGGAACACATCAAAAAAGTGATGAAAAACCTAGAGCTTGAAACTGATACATTTGTTGCCGACGCAGAAAAAGTGAGACGTCACCCTGAATATACAGAGTCAGAAGTAGAGCGTCTTGTAGGATTCGATGGCCGTCCGAATGTAGTCGGTAAGTGGGCTGGATCAGAAGATGAAAAATCACTTCTATTGTTTACTCACGTAGATACAGTTCCGGTAGGAGACTTAGTGCACTGGAAATATCCGGCCCACGATGGAGTGATTGAAGATGGATTAATGTATGGTCGGGGAACGGCTGATAATAAAGGTGGCTTTGGTTCGATCCTTGCGGCATTAGAAGTCATTAAGGGATTGGGATTAAAACCAAAAGGGAATATCACCGCAATATCTGTCGTTGATGAGGAAGTAGGAGGAGCCGGCGGTGCAGTTGCGATGACTCAATATCTTGAAGAACAGAACTTTAAGGCGGATGCATGTATTTACCCACATCCACTAACAACTGGAGCGGGTCCTCAAATTGCCTGTGCAGGTGGATTAATTTTCAAAATAAGAGTGACAGGAGTAGCTGCTCACAACTTAAACGGTCAAGTGGGAATTAATGCAATCGGCAAGGCCATGAAAATATATGATGCTTTAATCGAGTTAGACAATAAGCGGGTAGGTACTGTCAGCTATGCACCATTTGAACGTTATTTCGCTGCTTCCGATATGCAAGTTCGTTCAAGTAACTTAACTCCAGCGATGATCAATGCTGGTCAATGGGCATATAAAGTGCCAGCTGAATGTGAACTAACTGGTACAATTGGCTATCCACCAAATGAAACTCTTGAAGAAGTGAAAGCACAAATTGAGGAAGTTGTTAACCAAGTTGCTGCCCAAGATGCGTGGCTATCTGAAAATCCACCGGAAATTACTTATGAATGGCACACAAGCCCAGCTGAAATAAGCCCTGATCATTCTTTTGTTCAGATGGTAAAGTCAAACATTGATGAAGTCGTAGGCAGAGAAACGGAAATCTATGGAATGCCTACATTTAGTGATATTCGTTTCCCGCTTATTTACATGAATATGCCTGCAATCATCTACGGTCCAAAAGGCGGAAATCTCCATGGATCTGATGAATGGGTCAATGTACAAGATTGGTTAGAATGTGTCGAAACAAATGTTCTAAACATATTGGAATGGTCTGGATACGAAGAGATCAATAAGTAAAAAGCAACAGTAATTACCTGTAAAAAATTAAGTTTAAATTTAATGAAGAGCACAGCGGAAAGATAATTTTGAAAAATTACTCAATGCTGTGCCTGCATTTTTATAGATCTAAGTTCAAAAAAATTTCACGGTAGAACAAGACTTCACTCCAAAAAGCAAGCAATATTGAATGGAGGAGTGAAGTCGTTTTTAAAACTCTCAATTAGGTAAAACAAAAACAATATAGCCCCCAAACCCGATGACACTGCTGCCTATAGTATTGTAATAAACGCCGAGTTAGTCTCCTTTAGATAGTAATTAACTTCACTTCAGAAAAAAGAATGAACCAAGCACTTCCGCATGTAAGCCTAAGATTTTCACTTTAAATGTAAGCGCTTAATATAGGTGTAAAACTTTTATATGAGACGTTCCATAATAATATAAAAATCAAAGGAGCTTTGATTAGATGGCTATGAACCAACCTAATCTTCAAAAAGAAAAGGCAAGTTCACTTAGTAACCCGGACTTGTTGCCTGTACAGAGGGAGGATCGGACTTGGAAAACACAAAACTTTGCTTCTATGTGGATGGGTGTTATCAATAATATTCCCACATATGCAACGATTGGGGGATTAGTTGTTTTAGGGTTTTCTCCATGGCAAGTTATTGCGATTGTACTTACTGCCTCGCTTATCCTTTACGGGGCTTTAGCGCTTAATGGTCATGCCGGATCTAAATATGGAATACCATTCCCGGTGTTGATCCGAACCTCTTATGGAACGTTGGGGGCAAATGTTCCAGCCGTATTGCGCGGGATCGTTGCGATTATGTGGTTAGGCATACAGGCGTATGCAGGGAGCGCAGCGTTTAATATAGCGTTCACACTCCTTTGGCCGGGTTGGGCTAATCTAGGGGGAGACTGGACGATTTTAGGAATCGGCCTGCCAGGATTGCTGTCTTTTTTAATCTTTTGGTCGCTGCACTTCTTAGTGTTAAAGCGGGGGATGGAGTCGCTGAAAAAATTCCAGGCGTTCACAGGTCCTTTAGTATACATTGTATTAATCGGCTTGCTTTGGTGGGCGATTGATGCAGGGGGCGGACTGAGTGCGATATTCTCTCAAACTGGGAAGTATGAAACGTTTGGAACGGCATTTTTCCCTTTCATTAGTGCAGTAGCAGGTATCATTGGAATATGGTCGACCTTGATTCTGAATATCCCTGACTTTACTAGATTTGCAAGATCGCAGAAAGATCAAATAAAAGGCCAATTATATGGACTCCCAGTAACATTTACTATCTTTACGTTTGTCACAGTTACAGCAACAGCTGCCACAACAGTCGTCTTTGGGAAACCGGTAGGGGATATCATCATCCTTCTCCAACAGTTTGATAGACCGGTTATCATCGCCATTGCAGCTCTTATGCTAGCAGCAGCAACGATCACGGTAAATGTTATTGCCAATCTGGTTTCACCGGCTTATGATTTAGCCAATTTGTTTCCAAAGTGGATCACTTTCCAACGAGGCTTTTACATTACAATGTTTGCAGCTCTCTTTACATTCCCTTGGAAGTTAATGGAGAATGCTGATACAATCTTTACTCTTCTCAACTTGATTGGAGGTGCGCTTGGTCCAATCGCTGGTGTGATGATTGCTGATTATTACATTATCCGCAAGCGCCAACTCAATATGAACGATATCTACTCTTTAAAAGGAGAGTACACTTATTTTAAAGGCTATAACTATAGAGCGTTTGCTGCTACTGCATTTGCTGCTGGGATCGCTTTAATCGGGGCATTTGTGCCTTCTTTGAAAGGGCTATATGATATCTCTTGGTTTTTAGGAGTCGTTCTTTCCTTTTTCGTTTATATTGGTTTGATGCGCCTACACCCTCCGGTATCTGTTCAAGAGCAGAAAGATCAATTGAAAGAGGTAACCAATACTGAAATTGAAAAAGTAAATTGATTTGGAAGTTTACAGTAAATATAAAATATGTTATAAAGGCTTGATTATTAACCAATTTTAACATGAATTATTGCGTTATTTAAATGAGTGATAAAAGGAAGAAGTCACTTTTATGCTCTGAATTATTAAAATATTCAGTGTATTTACTAGAGGAATCTATAAGTTTAACAGGAATAATAGAAAATAAGGGGGGCAAAGTATGGCGAATATGGGCTCTAGAATTGAAAGGATCCCCTGATAATAAATATAATAGGAAGTTATTGGTTATAAGTGGATTTGGAAATACGTTTGATTCCATGGAAAAGAATGAAAGCGTTTGATTACTCTAATAGAGAACTAGAAAAAAGGAGATGTTCATATGATTCGAATAGGTGTTGACGTTGGAGGTACGTTTACCGACCTAATACTAGTTGATGAATTGACGAATAAAATTCATGTACACAAAGTTCCAAGTACGATTGAGGATCAGTCTATCGGGGTGATCAATGGCATTCAAGAACTATGTAAAAACGCTGACGTTCCTGTAACAGATGTAGACTATGTTCTTCATGGAACAACGGTCGCCACTAACATTATTATTGAGCGTGACGGTGCTGCAGTCGGAATGCTGACTACGAAAAATTACCGGGATATTTTACACATTGCCCGTCACAAAAAGGCAGAAAATTTCTCTATTCAGCAAGATCTTCCTTGGCAAGCAGATCCTTTAGTATTGCGCAGAAACCGTATTCCTATTACAGAGAAACTGGCCGCTCCGGATGGTCACGTAAAAGTACCGATGAATGAAGAAGAAGTTCGCGAAGCGGTGCAGCGGCTTAAAGAGTCTAAGGTAGATGTTGTAGTCGTTTCTTTCCTCTTTTCATTTTTAAATGATGTACACGAACAACGGGCGAAGGAAATCGTGAAAGAATTGTGGCCGGAAGTACAATGCTTTACCTCTAGTGAAATTGCTCCTCAAATGCGAGAGTATGAGAGGTTTAGTACAGCAGCGATGAATGCCTATGTAGCACCGCGCGTCAGCCGATACTTAGATCATCTAGTTAGTGCTCTTGATAACGCCGGATTACAAGGAGAACTTCACATAATGCAGTCTTCAGGCGGCATGGCTACTAGTGACATGGCAACGGAAAAACCAGTCACATTGCTAAAGTCAGGTCCATCTGGAGCCGTATTGGCCACTGCTTGGTGCGGTGAGTTGGAGGGAGTTCCTAATCTCATTAGTGTGGATATTGGTGGCACTTCAGCGGATATTTCCGTGATTCCAAATAACACACCGAAAATTATCAATCCTCGTGATGCTGAGGCGAACGGCTACCCGGTACTTGTTCCGATGATTGATGTAGAAGTTATTGGTGCAGGCGGCGGATCGATTGCCTACATTGACGCCGGTGGGGCATTCCGAGTAGGACCTAGAAGTGCAGGCGCCAATCCAGGTCCGGCTTGTTATGGTCGAGGGGGAGAATCTCCGTGTGTGACCGATGCCAATGTCATACTTGGACGCCTCGATCCTGAACAATTTCTTGGAGGAGATCTCCAATTGCATCCTGAGTTAAGCTATAAAGCGGTTGAAGAAACGCTTTGTCGTCAACTGGGAATGTCTGTAGAAGAGGCCGCTCTAGGCATTCTTAAAATTATTAACAACCATATGGCTCTTTGCATCCGTGCAAAGTCTGTAAGTAAAGGGATAGATCCACGTGAATATGCCCTGTTTGCAGCAGGTGGTGCTGGTCCGCTTCATTCCGTCGAGCTGGCTGAAACGATAGGCTGTAACTTAGTTATCGTCCCCGCTTATCCTGGAATTAGCGCAGCGACTGGTTTATTGGTTGGAGACATTAAATACGACTTTATTAAATCTCATATTAATCGTATCGACAAAATTAATGATGAAGCCATTCAATCAATTAACTCTGATCTTGAGGAACTATCCAATACTGCCTACGCTCAATTGATTAAGGATGGTGTTAAACCGGAGGATATCTTGATAGAGCGGATAGCAGAGTGCAGGTATGCAGGTCAAGGATTTGAATTACGTGCATCCATCCCAGAGGGGCTACTTACTGAGCAATCCATGGCGATTATTAGTCAAAGATTCCATGAGGCACACGAGGAAGAGTATGGTCATCATTTTCCGGAAAATGTAGTGGAATTAATTACTTTGCGCATCGTAGCGACAGGAAAAACACCTTCATTAAATATGCCAAAGTTAGAGATTGGGGATCGGATTAATCCGAACGAAGCACTCATGTATGAGCGTGAAACAGTATTTGAAGTGGATGGTGAGATTAAACGTTTCCCGACTCCTCGTTACGATCGAAGTAAATTGCTGGCTCACGATTTAATCATGGGACCTGCGATTATCGTGCAGCGCGACTCGACAACTTCGGTACCACCACATTGGCAAGCCACTGTTTCGGAAAATGGAACTTTATTTGTAGCATCAAAGGTTGTACAGGGCGGCGCAGCAGAGTCAGTTGAAAAACTTTTCACGAAGGTGAGGTAATTGAATATGATGACCAATCAAACGAACCAAACTATCATTCAAAATAAAGTTGATCCTGTAACTTTGCAAGTGATCGGTGGAGCACTAAAGACGATAGCGAAAGAGATGGCACACGTCATGTACCGGATGGCGTACTCTTCACTTATTCGCGAATCGGAAGACCTTGGGGCAGGGATCTTTGATGTTTTTGGTAACACATTGGCCGAAGCAGATTCTACACCTATGCAACTCGGTTGTTTACCGGGATACATTAGGGGGTTCCAAGGAAAACTGGGAGATAACCAACATCCCGACGATATCATTTGGAATAATGACCCTTATGCGGGTGCCTCTCACTCCCCAGACGTTGCTTTGTGTCAACCTATATTTTATAAAGGTGAATTAGTTGGATACGCAGGTGCTACCGCCCACCATTTAGATATGGGAGGAGCCCAGCCTGGACTCATGATTGATGTGCCCGATGTGTTTGCAGAAGGCTTGATTCTAAATGGAGTGAAGCTTTATGACAAAGGGGTACGGAACGAAACTTTGTTTGAAGTCATTCGTCAAAATGTTCGTACGCCTGTACAGGTAATCGGGGATTTAGAGGCACAGGTTGCAGCCTGCCGGATGGGAGTCAAGCGGTTCGTTGAGCTGATGGATAAGTATGGAAAAGACGCTGTTATTTTAGCTTGCGAAGAGTTAATGAACTATTCTGAGCGAATGATGCGAAGAGAAATTGCCAAAATTCCCGATGGCGTATATGAGGCTGAGTCATGGCTTGATAACGATGGCCGTAATCTGGATACGCCACTGAAAGTACACGTGAAAATGACGAAACAAGGAGAGGAACTGGAAGTAGATGTTTCCGGCTCTGCTGATCAAGTATCCACTGCATTTAATGTGGCGTATTCTGGGGCTCTTTGCGTAAGTGTTCATAGTGTGCTGCGGTCCATATTTTTAGATACATTTACTACCGAAGAAGATGTCCCGGCGAATGAGGGAGCGTTTCGTCCAATTAAAATTAAAGCACGTAAGGGATGTATCTTTAATCCAATTAAACCAGCCGCTCTGTTTAGCCGTGGTAATCAGGTGAACACTGTAGCAGATCTGATTATCAAAGCGTTAACACCTGTTCTCCCTAATCAGACTTGCGCAGGCAGCGCAGCCAACCTGCAATTTGCTTCTTATGCCGGGCTAGACGAAAACAATGAGTACTGGGTTTATATTGAGGTAAATGAAGGATCTTACGGAGGACGTCCGGGTAAAGATGGAATGGACGCTGTAGACTTCAGTTCATGGAACACGATGAACAATCCAATCGAAGATCTTGATATGCACATTCCTCTCGTTTGTGAACAGTATGAACTCCGGGAAGATACAGGAGGTGCTGGACAATGGCGGGGTGGTTTAGGGATCGTGAGATGGAACCGCTTCTTAACGGATGGATTTATGACGATGGAAGGGGACAAACACACTGTACGTCCATGGGGATACAAAGGCGGACTTCCTGGAACAAGCGCAAATCTGATTAAAAACCCGGATAGCGTTTCTGAAGAACTCCCGTCTAAGATCAATGGCCATCGCTTCCAAGCCGGAGAATCTGTGCAAATTCTAGTCCCATCATCTGGAGGATACGGGGATCCGCTCCAACGATCCGCCGAGCAAGTATTTGAAGATGTACTAGATGAGATTGTCTCGGTTGAAACGGCCTACCGTGATTATGCGGTCGTGATTAAGGATCAGAAGCTGGATGTAGTGGCTACGGAGAAAAGAAGAGAAGAAATAAGAAGAATAAGAGGGAAACTGCCCGTTTATTCCGAATAATACTCACTGTTATAACATGTCAATGGGCAAAGCAACTTTTATTATAGGGGGATAGCGGAATGCAGACTAAGATCGTCACTTTCTGTGACAACGCCTGCATGACCCACATCCTGTGGGCCTAAAATCCCCGCTGATGGAAGATTCACTTTATCAAATCAATTAACACATAAACAAGCAGCCAAGTGCTTTTTTAAGAAAGACTTGGCTGCTTTTCCTATTGTGCACTTTACTTATTCGTTTCTTTTAAAAGAGATCTATTTGTTTTCAAAATAAATATTGCCGTTTAGAAAAAGTATATTCACTTAACTGCTTCGTGCAAAATTTGTTAGACGTATACCCCTGCTTAAATATTATTTTCAATTAAGCGCTTTAACTTATCTTCAGTTCGGGTATCATCAACCGGAGTATAGACACTGCATCTTAAATCAGTATCTCCTTGTACTTGTAAAGAAGTGAGGCTAAAGACCATTTTACCCGCTTTAGCATGGCGAAATTCGATTAACACCTCTGGAGCAGAACTTACTTCGCCTTGGTTCCACAGTTGTTGAAATTCCGGATAATTTTGTTCCATTTCTTCAATGAATTGCGAATACCATTTGTCGGCAAAATATTGCCCATAATACGTTCGGAAAATGGCAAGAAATCCTTTTACAAAATGGGCCCAATTAACCGCTAAACTCCTAAATTCTTTTCTTGCAAATAATAAACGGATAAGATTCCGCTCTTCTAACGGAATGTGGTCAAAATCCAAAAATACATGTGCTGCTGCCTTATTCCATCCAACAATATGGCAGTGTCTATCCGAAATAATCGTAGGGCAATATTGAAGCTCCTGCAATATTTTATTTAAGGAAGGGTTGATTAATGTTTCTTCTTCAAGTGAAAACTCGTTTTTTACTCCTTCTTCCAAAGCTAACGCGAATAAATATTTTTTTTCATCTGGTTTTAATAGTAACGCGTTGGAAATAGCGTCTAAAACCGAAGCAGATACTTTAATATCTCTCCCTTGTTCTAACCACGTATACCAGGTTGTACTTACAGCAGCTAAATGAGCCACTTCTTCCCTTCGGAGACCAGGTGTTCTTCTTCGTTTACCCATTGGCAGTCCGACCATATGGGGATGAATTTTAGAACGACGTGTTTTTAAAAACTCCGATAGCGCCTGAAGTCTAGTTTCCGAATTCATTTTTATTCCCCTTTTTTAATGTAGTGTAAATTATACCATGATAAACAACAAATTGTAATAGGATAACAATGAGGTAAAATTAGAATAAAGACGATGTTAGGAGGAGTTTAAATGAAGAGAGTTGTAATTACTGGAATGGGCGTTATTTCACCGTTAGGGAATGATCTTGATACTTTCTGGCACCAATTAACGAAAGGTAAGTCTGGAATTACGTTGATTGATACTTTTGATGTATCCGATACTAAAACAAAAATAGCTGGTATTATTCGTGACTTCGATGCAGAAGGTCGATGGGGCCGCAAGGAAGCAAGACATATGGATCGTTTTTGCCAGTTTGCTTTAGCTGCAGCTGAACAAGCTTTGGAAAATTCACAATTACAATTGGACAAGATTGATCGAGAACGATTTGGCGTATATGTCGGTTCCGGTATTGGAGGAATCAATGCCTTTATTGATAATGTCAATTTGTTAAACGAACGAGGACCGGGAAGAGTAAGTCCTAGTATGGTGCCTATGATGATATCGAATGCGGCCGCTGCCCAAATAAGTATTAGATTAGGTGCATTTGGTCCATCATTGTCTCCCGTTACCGCATGTTCTATTGGTAACACGTCTATTGGTGAAGCGTTCAGTGTCATTCGAAACGGTGAAGCAGATGTTATTTTTGCTGGTGGAACGGAAGCGGCCATTACGAGATTATCCTTGGCAAGTTTCGGAAATGCGACAGCTTTATCGATGAGAAATGAGGAACCAACTTTAGCGAGTCGGCCGTTTGATGTAAATCGAGATGGGTTTGTAATGAGCGAAGGAGCCGGTATATTGGTGTTGGAATCAATGGAACACGCGGTACGACGGGAAGCTCCTATTTATGGTGAAGTGATCGGGTATGGAGCAGGTTCGGATGCTTATCATATGGTAGCATCGCACCCAGAAGGAAGAGGGGCTTATTCGGCGATGAAAAATGCTCTGGTAAAGGCAAATATATCTGCAAGTGAGGTAGACGTTATTAGCGCTCACGCAACAAGTACACAAGTAGGTGACATTTCTGAAACACTAGCTATAAAGAGGTTGTTTGGAGATCATGCCTATCAAATTCCAACTACAGCTAACAAATCGATGCTCGGTCATATGCTCGGCGCCGCTGGTGGGGTTGAGGCAATTGCTCTAGTGAAAAGTCTTCAACAAGGTATAGTACCTCCAACTATCAATTTAGAGACGGCTGATCCGGAGTGTGATTTGGATTATGTCTCGGAGGGTGCGCGGAGTGTTCCACTAAACATTGGTATTTCCAACTCATTCGGCTTTGGGGGTCACAATTCAGCTATTATATTAAAAAGATATGAATGAAAATTGACAGTGATCATTCGTGATTAAGGTGTTTGGAATCTGATGCTGAATGAATAAACCTTCCTATTTAATGGGTATTAATAGTTAAAAAAGGAATACAGTTAAATACAATTAAGGCCTGTTTTGTTTACTCTTTTTTCAAAACAGGCTCTTTCATTGAACCTCATGTGAAAAACTCACAATCAGCTTAAGGTTTTTGACAGTAACTATGAGTATTTAAAGGGGTTAATCACTTTACTCCACGAAGCTCTGTTGATGGGATGAATAGAAAATTATAAGATAGTGGGGGGAGATGCTCCCTCTATGAGTTTATCATCATCTGTTTCCAAAGAATATCCGTGGATATGATCCGCAAGCGACTCAAGAGCTAAAGCGATTTGGATCCAAAATTGGCATTTTGAGGAAGATAAACTATCCTCTAAATAATGTTCGATCCGATCAATTCGATATCGAAGAGTATTCCGGTGAATATGTAAAGCTTTAGCCACGATTTCGCGATTATAGTTATGGGCTGCGAGACATTTTAGCGTTTCATAGAGTACTGAACCTCGTTCAGAAAGAAGCTCCTCTGGTAAGATAAGGTTTCGAAATTCCTGGGCTTTAGCTGAATCCATGCCTCCATAAAGAAGCAACTCCCCCCGTGATTCCTCTGCAAAGTAGGCCCCTCCTGCAGGATCTGAAAACTGAACAAGTGGAGTTAGAGACTTTGCCTCCTGATAGCTTTCAACCAAAGAAAGCCAATCTGCCTTCATTTCGCCAAACACAAGAACAGGAACTATTTGCTTATAAATCGTTTGCACATGGCTATATAGATTTTTTAAATGGTTTTTAATTTCCGAATACTCAAGACTAGAGGATATCAATAATGTCAGTCGTCCTTCATATACCGCACAGAAGCCGTCAATCCCTTCTGTTTGCTGAATCCAATTTGTACATTCATTGCTCAAAAAATCCAACTCTATGGATAAGCTGAGCGGTATCTTCTTTATTCCAGGAAGTACAAACCCTGCCATCCAATTCTCATTCGCGGTCAATCCAAGTTTATGCATTCTATCTTTCATTAATATAGAGGCTGTTTTTGGATTTTCAAATAGTAATTCCATTAACTCTGTTCTAAATTGTTTATTTGTAACCCCTACGATTTGTTGATTTAGGTGGATATCTAAAAGAACAGTGGCCGCATACTTAAGGGCAAGCGCATGTGTTTCATTTAACGGCTGATAAAAGTTGAGAAGCCAAAGAGTTCTCGAATAGTTTCCTTCAATTTGAAGTGGTACAGCCATTGCATAAGGAGAAGTTTTAGTTGATACATTTATAGGCTGTCCCTCTGCTATGATTGGTTCGTTTTCATGTAGATGATCAACCGAACGTTCATTTAATAGCTTGATGAGATGATCCATTGTTTGAGGAAGATTTATACGTTTTTCTTCAGCTGGAATGATTTTATCCAAAACTTTGTTCATAGGATCAGTAATTACAGCGGGACAATTAAAATGATTGGCAAGGTTGCGACACACATCCATACTGCTGTTTGAAGATCCTAATTTTTCGGTTAACTTCAAAGGAAGCTTTGCGGTTAATTCTTTTTTTCTATACTCCCGCTTTACAATTTCTTGGTGAATAGAATGGGTTAGTTTAACGAATTGCACGTGAAAGGGTACTTCTAAAATAGGGATAGCATATTTTTCCCCAAATTCCAAAACAGATGGGGGACATTCATCTAGATAACGGCCTGTTGCAAACAAAATACCGGAAATTTGATGCTGTAAAAACCCTTTAAGAAGCCTGTCTTCGGAAGGTTTATCTTGAGGCCATACTTGTCCGGAGGTTAAAAGTAATTCACCCCCTTCAAGGAAGTGCCTCATATCATCATGATCAATAACATGTGCCCAGCGTATTTTCCGGAACAACCCTCTTTTTCCGGCACGAACTGTTACATTATTTAATTCTGTTAGAAGTATTGCTTCTCTTACTGTAATCATTAAAGTTCCTCCTTTATGTATGCAAAAAGCACAAAAATTCATGTAAATTTGAGCGCAATATCTAATTGTCATCAGAATTAATAGAATACTAATGTTTCTATTATAAGTTGGCGATTACATTAAAGCTATACATAAAATTACCAACTTTTATCAAATCTTGTAACTATTCAGTATGTTGAGGAGAAAAGATTAGTTGAAGTAAAATGGAGGTATTTTTTATAAAGACTAAGAAAAAAGAGCTATTTGATATAAATGTTGATGTACGGAAATTGGCAGCAGAAAATGATAAGGATCTACTATTAGTAGCATTTTCCTATGTGATAATTAAATGTTCTAATGCTTCTTTCAATCATCACTCAATGTCTTTTAAAGATGGGGAACAGCCTTCTTTTAAAAGAGACGTTTGATTTAGTTTGTTGTTTAATTAACATTAGGCCATTATAATAGAAGTAAGTTAATAACGGTCTAAGTGCGAAAAGTGACCGCTTCCTCAGCTAACGAAATGAACAGTGATATAAACAAATGCTTTTATATGTATAGACATGTTTTGTTTCTATGCGGTCGAGGACTCAAATCCGTCATACATAATGCAAATTGACAGCGTAAACTAAACACTTTCACTCGTTTAGAGTAACGGTCAATAGCCGATTAAGAAATCACTATTGAGACTTACAGAGAATTGGTGAAGGTGTTTTTTGTTGTGATAAAGAGGAAAGGTTTAATGAATATTAACTTAGATGTACGCTTATTGTTGTCTAATACGTCACAGGGTGTGCCAAATCAAAAGAATACAATCAATTATTAAAAAGCGTTAGAGATCATTACAAGGTAAAGGGAGATTAGCGGTAATCATCCCAGAACAATTCATGATTATAGACTACACACTAATTATTTTATGTTACATTCAAAATTAATTATGGTGATTTCGAGGTGTTAAAGATTGAAAAAACAAACAGAAAAAAACAAGGAAAAGCAAACTGCTCGCATGATGTCTTACTTCATTAACGCAACTGCTGACATTATCGAAAAAGAAGGGGTTGATAAAGTTACAATAAGGAAGATTGCTGATTTAGCTGGGTATAACAGTGCAACCATTTATAACTACTTTGAAGACTTATCCCATCTCATTTTCTTTGCTTCTATGAGCTTTGTAAAAAAATATACGGATGCTTTACCAAAATACATTGAGAAATCAAAAAACCCTTTGGAAAGGTATTTTTTGATTTGGGAATGCTTTTGTAAATATTCTTTTGAATCGCCCAAAATCTACTATGCTGTATTTTCAGCTAATTTAGGTACGCATCCGATTAACATGACACAGTATTATGCATACTCCCCAACTGATTTGGTAGAATTTCCAGATGGTGTAAAGGAGATGCTTTTAGAAGCCAATTTATCAAAGAGAACAGTTATTGCCTTGAATGAGTGTATCAAAGAAGGATATATTCAAGAAGCGCATACTGAACGAATCGCAGAATGTCATTATTTAATTTGGCAAGGTATGCTTACGATGCTGATTAATAACAGAACTGCCTATACAGTCGATGAAGCAACAGAAGCAACGGTCAATCATATTCGTAATACCACGCCATTAAAAGATCATTTGATGTGAGAGATAAGGGATCTCCATATTCTCCTAATAGGTCGTGATGGATTTAATTTTCTAAAAAAGCAAACAAATTTAATGAAACATTTTGAAGTCCGGGTATTATTTCAACAAAATTTTATTTTAAGTTTGTAAAAAGACCTCGTTAAAATCCAACGAGGTTCACTCTGGTTACCCTAAAAAGTTATTTTTTAATAACCATTTGAGCGGTTGGTCCTAATATTACAACAAGAGTCATGAGCAAAACGGCTAGTAAAATATTGATGTTAGATAACACTATCATCACCCGGTCAATGCCGACAAAAGCGGAACCGGTAAATAATAATGATAATTTGGTTGATAATATTGTTAGGTATATCAAAGAGATAGTTAACGCCGCTGGAAATTTGTAAAGCTCCTAATCCCAAAGAGGTAGCAACGCCAAAAATAGTAGCTACAATAGCTAATACATCAATCGTTTTACCCATAGGACCGTGAATCCGCTTCCCAAGGATGGGATAAAAAATAGAGCTAATTAATCCAGGTAGATTTTGCAGTATCGGAAATACGCGAAGCTAAGACCAAGAAATGTATAGATGCCCCAAGACTGCAATCCCTATAAGAATCCCTCCTTGATTCCATTATATACCATATCACCATAGACACCCTTGCGTTAAGTAATGGCTACTACTGCCTTCACGGTTCGGGACATGCACCTTATAGACTGCGCCCATGCTAGAGCGCACCAAAAACAAAAACGGAGGGCGAACCCTCCGTTTTTGTTATCTAACTGCAATTGTCCTGACACTTATCTTAGAACCTTTTTGTGTCCATTTTATTCCCAATTAGGATTACATTTCCTATACTTTAACTGGCTTTTTCTTCTTTTACACTTTTCTTGTTAATATCAACTTCATTTCTTAGTTCCCTTATCAAGGACCAACACATGAGAAGCATAACAATAGCGAATGGGAATGCAGCAGCAATAGAGACTTTTTGCAGTACCTCTAGACCACCAGCTAATAGCAGTACCACGGCAACCAATGACTGAATAACGCCCCATGTAATTTTAATTTTATTGGAAGGATTTAATTTTCCTCCCTCACAAAGCATGCCTAGTACATAAGTGGCTGTATCTGCTACTGTAATATAATAAACTGCCACGACTGTAAAACCTAGGATACTTAACAGTGAACTTAGTGGAAGATAATCGAAAAAACTAAAGATTGACAATGAAAGATTGGAAGTAATTTGGGTGGCTAATTCAGGGTTTCCCAAGTTATGAATGATATGAAGAGCCGATCCACCAAAGATGGAAAGCCAAACGAATGTACCAAGTGCCGGTACGATGAGTACCCCAGTTATAAACTGGCTTATTGTTCTTCCTTTTGAAATCCGGGCAATAAACATTCCCACAAATGGTGCCCATGCGATCCACCAAGCCCAGTAGAACAAGGTCCAGCCATTAATCCATTCACCTTCACCGAATGGTTGTAGACTTAAACTCATGTCAAGCCAATCATTAAAATAGCTGCCCGTCGTATCGAACAGTACTTTAAAAATGGAAGATGTGGGACCGACTATCATGATCAATGCCATCATTGTAAACGATAGGATTATGGCGGTATTTGATAAATATTTAATACCACGCTTTAATCCTGTAGTTATAGAGATTAAAAAAAGAACGGTTGCTACAGCTATAACGATGATTTGAATTGTTAGGGTATCTGGCACGTTAAATAAGTGGTTAAGACCAGCTGTAATTTGCATTGTACCTAAACCCAAAGATGTCGCTATACCAAATACAGTGGCAACAACAGCAAGGATATCGATCGTTTTTCCGATGGGACCATAAATTTTATCCTTCAAAACAGGATAAAAAACGGAACTGACTGATGCAGGCAGGCCTCTGTTAAATTGAAAAAACGCAAATGCTAAACCAATAACTGCGTAAATACCCCAGGGTTGTAAGCCCCAATGGAAAAATGTATACTTCATTGCTTCAGCAGCTGCAGTATCGGTATACCCTTTTCCGATAGGCGGACTCGTGTAATGAAGTACAGGCTCCGCAACAGCATAATATACAATTCCTATCCCCATTCCGGCACCAAATAACATCGCCAGCCAGGAACCCGTCTTAAATTCTGGTCTGTCTGATTCCTTTCCAAGCCTAATACGACCATATTTAGAGAATAATAGATAAAAAGCAAACAGCACAAAGAACAGGGCAGAACTGAGATAAACCCATCCAAAGTGATTAATCGTTCCATTGAAAAAAGCAGTGGTGACCTTTGTGAGGTTTTCAGTAAAAAAGATTCCCCAAATAATAAAAACACCGGTTATCAGAATAGAAACATAAAAAACGCTATTTTTATAAATACTGTTGGTATTCAAAAAATCTCCTCCTTTTCTATTACCGAAATTGAGCTTTTGCTCATTTGTCGTACCGGAATCTAATAATCTGTCACTTCTTTTTCAAAAGGTTTTCACTTTCATCTAATTCCCTCCTGTTCATTTAGTAAGCGCTTCCAATGCTCCTTTCTTGATTTTTTTGCCAAATAATAATCATGACTATAACATAATTGCGATTGTAATGTAAATAATTTTTAAATATTTAAAAAATTACAAAAACTATGTTTACAATATTGCCCAAGCCTGTTATTATCTTAATTATAAAATAATCACGATTACAAAAGGGGTTGATGAATTTGAAAAAAATCTTTTTTAAAAAGGGAGTTTTAATTATTAATCCAAAAGATCTAACAGTCTCCTCGAATTTCAAACACAATTTTTGAAAACGGTTACATTAAACAAGTTTATAGATGGGAGATGAATAACAAGCTGCTGATCTTAAAGGAGTAATTGTAGATGTAAATGGAATTGATGACCCATAAAAAATAATAAGGATAACGACACTATTTACTATAGTTATCCAAAGGAAGTGGGATGAAAAGTTATGGAGCAAAAGAAAATTATCATCATTGGCGCCGGTGTTGTTGGATGTAGTACCGCTTATTATTTGAACAAAATGGGGCAACGAAACATCACAGTTATTGAACAAGGTCCGTTATTTGAAACAGGGGGATCCACATCGCATGCTCCAGGGCTTGTGTTTCAACTTGGCTTTTCTAAAGTGTTGACAACGTTAGCTAATCAAACAGTAGAGACTTTCAAAGAATTAAGTAATAAAGATCAACCTTCTTTCTATTCTGTAGGGAGTCTTGAAGTTGCCAATACAGAGGAACGGTTGGAAGATTTGAAACGAAAAGCAGGTGTAGGAAGATCATGGGGAATGGAGGCAAATATTCTTACCCCAGAAGAATGTGCTCAAAAAAATTCACTAATCAATCCAGATGAAATTTTAGGTGGACTGTATGTAGCGTCAGATGGAATTGCCAAACCACTTCGTGCAATAGATGAAATGGCTAGTTTTGCGGAATCATGTGGGACTAAGTTTTACGGCCATACAGAAGTAACGGACATCGAGGTTGTGGATGGTCAGGTAAAAGCAGTGGAAACAAGTGCTGGAAGATTTGAAGTGGACTTGATTATTTGCTGTGCCGGATTCTGGGGACCGCGCATTGGAGAAATGGTAGGAGTCACTATTCCTCTTCAACCAATCGCTCATCAATATGTTTTTTCGAATGATTTACAAGAATTAGCTGATGAAACTGAAGAAGTAACAGCGCCGCTTATCCGAGATCAAGACAATGCTATGTATTTCCGCCAAGTATTCAATGGGATAGGCATTGGATCTTATCAGCATCGCCCATTGCCTGTCGAGGTCAGTGAAATCACAAAATATGGTGAAGCAAAAGAGATGCCATCTGTAAAGCAGTTTACACCTGAAGATTTTTTTGAAAAGCCTTGGCAAGATGCTCAAAAACTTATTCCAGGGTTAAAACAAGCAGGTGTGAAAAGAGGAATAAATGGGATCTTCTCATTTACACCTGATGGAATGCCCTTACTGGGAGAATCACAAAAAGTACGCGGATTTTGGGTGGCAGAAGCTATTTGGGTAACCCATTCCGCTGGTGTGGGCAAACAAATGGCTGAATGGATTATAAATGGAGCGCCGACCCTTGATTTAGAGTTGTGTGATATTAATCGTTTTGACACTTACGCACAGAGCCCTGCTTATTATAAAAAGCGTTCGATTGAAAATTATGAAAAAGTATACGATGTTCATCATCCGTTCATGCCACCGGAAACATCGCGCGACATGCGTGTGAGTCCATATTATATACGTCAAAAAACATTAGGGGCTTATTTTAACGAAAAATCTGGCTGGGAGCAGCCGCAATGGTATGAAGCAAATGATTGGCTCGTTGCAAAATATGAAAAAACCATTTTAAAGCGGGAAGGATGGGCAGCCGAATATTGGTCACCAATTATCGAGGCTGAGCAACTTCATACACGTCAACATGCTGGACTTTATGATGGGACAGCAGTGAAAAAGCGGTTGGAAGTCCGTGGTGAAGGAGCGCTTGAGTTTTTACAACAACTGACAACCAGCAATATGGATGTTCCGATCGGGCATGTGACGAGTACATTGATGCTGCATGAGTTAGCAGGTATAAAAGATGAAATAAAGGTCATTCGTACAGCAGCTTCAACATTCTTTGTTCTTTGTACAGGGGCAGTTGAAGCAAGCTGGATAAAAAAACATTTACCAGTATCAAGCCGGATTGTGATCCAAGATCTAACAGCTGGAATGTGCGGCCTTGGTGTAATGGGTGCAAAAGCGAGCGAGATTATGTATTCCCTTGATCCCCAGATATTTGTAAGAAGTGAGTGGGAGATCGGGCGAGCCAAAGAAGTATTTATTGGAAATGTTCCAGTCCTCGCTGTGTACGATTCTTATGCGGGTACAGAGAGATGGGAGTTTTTCACAACTTCCGATCAAGGATTACAGCTTTGGGATGCACTATTTGAAGCAGGACGCGAATATCAGCTCATTCCTGTAGGTGACCGAGCTCTTGAAAATCTCCGGATCGAATCTCTTTCATTAAGAAACGGTAAAGACTTCTGGAGTGAACATGATCCGTATGAAGTGGGACTTGATCATATGGTCGACCTTAATAAACAAACGTTCATCGGGAAAAAAGCATTGATTGACCGTAAAGAAAAGGGCCCTAAACGATTGTTAACTACATTACTGCTGGATGATCCGTCAATCGTTGTGATGGGGTATGAACCGGTGTTTGATGAAGGGAAGGTTGCTGGATTTGTGACAAGCGCTGGATATGAATACAGCATAGGTAAAGGAATGGTGTATGCGCTGTTATCACCTAAGTCTGTAAATAAAGAGAGCGAATTAAGTATTGAATACTTTGGACAACGTTACACAGCCAAAATTATGACCAAATCCACTGCGATGACTAACTAATAAAGGCAATAGAGCTAGAAGGACTGATATGCCGACAATAATGTTATTGTCATAGGTTTAGAAGCGATGGGGAGTAGAGGCTAACATGGGGTTAAGTTATAGGAGAAATTTTAGCAGGCTTAGTGAACACCATCCAATTGATTTCTTTAGCCAGCAGCGTTTTGCATATCAAGTCCGCTTATACATGTTTTGGTTAAATTTTTTAAAAAACGGAGGAGGAATTATAGATGGCAATGGATCAAAGTGTTGTAACTGAAAAAGGTGGAATCAAATCTACATTAAAAGGAGAATTATATACATCTCCTGAGATCTTTGAGTTAGAGAAAAAGAATATTTTTGGGGAATCATGGCTTTTTGTTGGCCACTATGAATATGAGGCAGCAGAGCCAGGCCGGTATATCACAACTAGGATTAATAACGAAAATATTCTGATTACTAGAGGCAAAGACCGTGTGCTGCGTGCGTTCTTAAATGTTTGCCGTCATCGTGGAGCAACACTCTGCAGCGAGTCTTCTGGGAAGGCAGGGGTATTCCGCTGTCCTTATCACTCTTGGAGTTATGGGCTTGATGGTTCCTTAGCTGGAGTTCCAAAATCGAGTGGATGCCGTGAAGAGTTAGTTAATAATGATACTTACGGCTTAGAAAAAGTACACCTTCAAACGTGGCATGGAATGATTTGGTTGAACTTTTCAGAAAATCCAGAGCCCCTTGAGGAACAATTAGATACACAAATTATGGAGCGTTTTGGTGAGCTTGAGACATTGGCTAGATACCAAATTCAAGATCTAAGAGTCGCTCATCGCAAAGAGTATGATGTGAAAGCAAACTGGAAGCTTATTGTAGAAAACTTCCAGGAATGTTACCATTGTTCGGCGATTCATCCTGAATTAACAGCGGCCTTTCCTGAATTTAAATCAGGTGTCGGTACGCAAAATCAAGTGGGTCTAGGGGCGAATTTAAATGAAGGCCTAGATTCTTTCTCCATAAGTGGGAAAGGCGTTCGTCCGATGTTAAAAGGATTACTTCCAGAAGATGACCGTATCTATTACGGCATGACGATGACTCCTCATGTATTCATTAACTTAACACCGGATCATGTCATTGTCCACCATATCATTCCGATTGATACGGACAGATCAATTGTAATTTGTGACTGGCTATTTGATCCCGAAGAAATGGCAAAACCAGATTTTGAACCAATGGACGCGGTTGAACTATTCCATCGCGTGAATGAACAGGATTTCGAAGCTTGTCAATGGTGCCAAGATAACATGGGATCAAAAGCATATAAAAATGGTGGAATCTTAGTTCCAATTGAAAATCATGTTTCTAAATTTTATAACTATGTTTTAGAATCCATCGGTATGAAAAACGAATAACCAAAAAATCCAATTGAATACGTTATACCCTTTAAATGGAAGTATCATTCAGTAGGAAATAATTAAATAAATGAGCAGAGTTTTGTAGAAAAAATCTAAATAACTTTATCCTAGTCGGTACAGCCAAGAGCCTGAGCATACAGGCTTCTTGGCTGATTGTTTATAGCAATAAAAGCTACCTATCATGCTATGCAGATTTGTACTTTACATGGCAATACTGAATACAGCACTTTATAAGGAGGGAATTAAATGTACAAGAATGAACAAATTTTTGATCTTACGATTGTCGGCGGAGGTCCTACCGGTTTATTCACCGCCTTTTATGGAGGGATGCGTCAATGTAAGGTAAAAATAATAGAGAGTCTTCCACAGTTGGGTGGACAATTAGCTGCACTTTATCCGGAGAAATTTATATACGACATAGCTGGGTATCCAAAAGTACGTGCTAAAGAAATGATAAGCGCTTTAAAAGAACAAGCCTTTCAATTTAATCCGACTGTTTGTTTAGAGGAACGTGTTCAACATATTAAAAAACTCGACGATCATTTTGAAATGATAACAGACAAAGGGATTCACTTTTCAAAAGCGATCATTCTAACAGCTGGTGTAGGTGCCTTTGAAGCGACACGACTCGAACATCCTAAAGCAGCAACATTTGAAGGCAAGAACCTTCATTATTTTGTTGATGACATGAATAAGTTTGCCAATCAAAAAGTAGTGGTGATTGGAGGCGGAGATTCGGCTGTTGATTGGGCACTTATGTTAGAATCCATTGCTGAAGAAGTCCATATTATTCATCGCCGGGATAAGTTTCGTGCTCATGAGCACAGTGTGGAGAACCTTAGAAATTCGAATGTGAACATGTTAACACCTTATGAAGTAAAGGATCTTATAGGGAGTGAACGTATAGAGAAGCTAGTTATCTCTAATAGTAAAACGCAAGAAGAAAAAATCATTGATGTGGATGCGGTCATCGTTAATTTTGGTTTTAAATCGTCTCTTGGTCCTATTAAAGAGTGGGGATTAGAAATCCAAAAAGGAAGCATCGTTGTCAACTCAAAAATGGAAACAACAATTCCTGGTATTTACGCGGCAGGAGACATTACGACATATCCGGGGAAAGTGAAGTTAATTGCCGTTGGATTCGGAGAAGCTCCTACAGCGGTTAATAACGCAAAAGCCTATATCGATCCTGAAGCTAAATTACAGCCAGGTCACAGTTCATCCATGAATTTGGAAACAGCGAATTTAACTACAACGAGTTAAATCAGATAAAGCTTTTCAATATTTAGGGGGAGAACGGTTATGGCAAAGTACACAATGATCGACAAAGAAACATGCATCGCCTGTGGAGCTTGTGGAGCAGCTGCTCCTGACATTTATGATTATGATGATGAGGGGATTGCTTTCGTAAAATTAGATGACAATGAAGGAGTGGTTGAAGTTCCTGAGATGTTGCATGAAGACATGATCGATGCATTTGAAGGATGTCCAACGGACTCTATCAAAGTTGCTGAAGAGCCGTTTGATGGTGACGCAAATAAATTTGAATAAACGTTTGTGAATTTATAAGAGAACTTCCACATGCTTTAAATAAATTTACAAAAAACAAAGAGAGAAAGATGGATAGAAAATGCTCAATTGGTAAGAGCAAAAATAGAGGAACAATGCTTGCTTAAGGTTTAGATTTAAGTGTCATTCTTGTTAATAAAGTATTATGAAGAGACTTTTAAATTAAGACCGGGAACATAGTATTCTGTTTCATCGGGGACGCCTCTTATCTTAAATGTTTGGTGGTACTTACATTTTACAAGAGTGCGTCCCTTTTTGTCGTTTGTCTATGGAAGACTATTCATAATCAACACGCGTGATGTCTTAATTAATTAAACGAATGTTTGTCAGAGCAAAGCTTTATAGAAAGGTGATATCTCATGATTCCATTGCAAAAAAAACAGTCAATTATGATCGTTGTAATTTATGCGTTTATTTACTATACATGGATTTTACTATGGCCCGATTTGAAATTAGTTGGGAGTATTATAGCTATTATAGGTCCTGTGCTTACACTTCTATTTATAAGCTGCTCTTTACAACGGATAAAGGAAAAAGAGGAGAAAAACTTTTGGCGTATTGTTTTTATAGGGTGTTTTAGTTATTTTATTGGTGAGTTAATATGGAGATACCGTGAATATTATTTGGGAATAGATGATCCATTTCCTGGATGGGCAAATTTGTTTTATAATTTATTTGTATTCATATACAGCATTGCTGTTTTTTACAAAGTATATGTAACAGGGAAAAAATATCGTACGATTCAAGTCTTTTTTGACTGCTTTATAATGATGACTGTATTAACAACCATTAGCTGGGTTTATTTCTTAAATCCGCTATTAGATAAAGCATCCTCAATGTTTAAACTTGCAATTTCATAAGTTATCCAGTAGCTATTTTAGGCTTATTACTTGGTGTTATTTTGCTATTCCTCTCTTCTAAGTCATTATTTCCACATGTTTTATTAATATTAAATACGACAGGAATAACTGTTTATACAATTGCCGAAACCTATTATGTATATCAGTCTATATATCACACGTATAATGGGGATATTACATATTTAACTCCGATATGGAACGTTTGTCTTTTGTTAATAGGCCTTTCCAGTTTTTTTAGTGATAAAGTTAACAATGTACCTCAAAAAGAAAATAAGTTATCAAAACTATTTTACATTAATCAGACTATATTACCATTTTTAAGCTTAATAATTTTACTTTTTCTTGCATTGACCAAAAAAGAAGCCATTTTAAGTTTTTTTATCGGTGGAGCAGTTCTTCTGTGTTTAATTATTATTCGACAAGTAATTACAATTTTTGAAAATGACATATTAGTTCGTAAACTCAAAGAGAGAACGGAAGAACTAGAAATTGTACAGCTTCAACTAATGGATTTAAAAGATGGTGCAGAGGAACAAAGCTGGTTAAAAACGAAAATTGTTGAAATTGCGACTATGTATCCCGGAATAGATAATGTAGAGACGTTAGCCCGTCAACTTATCACAAAGATTACTCCTATGGTACGGGCAACGTATGGCGCCATCTATGTAAAGGTAGATAAGGGAGGCTTTCAGAAGCTTGCTGCTTATGCCGATAACCAACAAGATGTCGGTGCTAAAAGCTTTCGTTTAGGGGAAGGGATCGCTGGACAGTGTGCACTAGAGAATCGCATGATTTCACTTAATCAAATTCCAGAAGACTATATAAAAATTACGTCTGGTCTAGGTTCGGCGCGACCATCCTATGTAACAGTTATTCCAGCAGAATTCCAAGAAGAGGTATTGGCTGTTATTGAATTAGCCTCATTTGAATCATTTAGTCATCTAGAAGAAGTGTTGCTACAAGAGGTAATGAGTAATCTTGGTATCAACATACAAAGTATTTTAGGGCATATGCAAGTAGAAAAGCTGCTTCAAGAATCACAGGCTTTAACGGAAGAATTACAGAGCCAATCGCAAGAGCTTCAATCTCAGCAAGAGGAGTTAAGAAGCGTTAATGAACAACTTGAAGAGCAAGTGGAACTGAATAACGTGAAAGAATTTGTGGAGGCGCAATTTACTCCTGTCGCCCGTAAGAAAAATATTCAATTACATGTTCAGATCGCTTCTGATTTGTCAGAGGTTATTCATACGGATAAACAGCGACTACAGCAAATATTGAAAAATTTATTATCAAATGCATTTAAATTCACCGAACATGGTGCTGTAACATTAACAATAGAAAAAGCAGAAAAAGGGATGTTTTCAAAAGAGAAAGAGGATGCTTTTACTCATTCAAATATAGAGTTTGTCTTTTCCGTTAAAGATACAGGAATTGGGATTGCAACAGAAAATCAGGACATCATTTTCGACGCGTTTAAACAAGCGGATGGGACAATCAGCCGAAAATATGGTGGAACGGGATTAGGGCTTTCCATTAGCAGAGAACTCGCTCATTTATTAGGCGGTTTCATTGAAGTCGAAAGCACAGAAGGCTATGGAAGCACATTTACGTTATATTTGCCTCATTACCAAAACATCGTAAAGGAGGAAGATCAAAACATAGCAAGGAAGGAAATAGCCATTTTTGAAGCAGAGGCAGCCACAACGCATCTCGAAAATTCAAGCACCGTACCTGTTGTTTCGGCTGAGTATCCATTCCAGGCGGAGGATTCTTGGAAACAGATAAATGGAAGAAAAGCATTGCTCGAAGGTAAGAAAATACTCGTAGTCGATGACGATATGCGTAACGTGTTTGCTTTGACAACAGCGCTTGAAAGCTATCAAGTTGAAGTAATGTTTGCAGAAAACGGAAGAGATGGGATTACCGTTTTGCAAGGAAACCCAGACATCGATCTCGTTATTATGGATATTATGATGCCTGAAATGGATGGATTTGAGACGATTCGAGTAATCCGTCAATTACCTGAATTCCAAAGTCTTCCGATCATTGCCCTTACAGCTAAAGCAATGAAAAATGATCGACAGCAATGTATCGAGGCAGGTGCTTCTGATTATATTAGTAAACCTGTCAATTTAAGACAGCTATTTTCAATTATACAAGTATGGTTATACAGATAGAAGTAAGAATTTTTTCTTTGGGATAGGAGGAAAAAATGTTTGCGAATAAAAAGCTTATGTTAGTGTTAACTTTGTAAATATATAAAATATGGTAAAGGAAAAAACACAAAATACTGCAGAAAATGGAGTGATAGCTTGATCATCTATGAGAGAGAACACGATTGGGTAATGATACCACAACATCATCACGGCCTGCTTTCAGGGGACATCTCCAGGCAGTGGAATTCTGCTTATATTAAAGAAACCGAGCGATGGAGTGAGGTAACGTTTGCTATAGCTCAACATGACCGTGGATGGACCGATCTGGATGAAACGCCTTTTTGGAATGATCGAGTCAAGGCACCGTATTCTTTTATCGATTTTCCTCTAGTTCCTCGGCTTACCTTTTATAAAAAAGGAATTGATGAAGTTGAAAGGCAGTCCCCATATGCCGGATTGCTGTGCAGTCTGCACTACTGTTTCTTTTTAGTCGGGGCCAAGGAGATGGACGCCATCGAATTCTCCAGACAGGAAAATGCCAGGCAGCACCGTTTGATGGAACAATTAAACCTCTTTGGAGCTCATAAAGAAGACCTATTAAACATTCACCTTCCAATTATCCAATTTTGTGATGCTCTCTCTTTATATTTGTGCATGCAAGAACCAGGAACCCCCAAGACGGAAGAACTCCCTTGGTTTAAAGATGGATTTCGGGAAAACTTTCCGTTTACAGATGGTCATAAGATCATCGCAAAGTGGATCAACCTAGAGCAGGTGTCTCTGCGTCCCTTTCCTTTATCTTCACCTGCCGTTGTATCCGTTAAAGTAAGGGAAGTAAAGAAAGAAAATATTCGTCAGCGGGGGATTGCAGAAGCCTATAGGGGTACAGAATGGAAAGAAAGAACGTGTACTTTGATATAGGATGATTTAGGGCCGAATCATATAAGAAAGGAACAGTATATCATTTCTTCATTTTTGTATTTGTTCACTATGCACAATAATTCTTTTTTTTGGAGAAAATATTAAGCAACAATACACAATTGTTACACATCATGAAAGGCTGTATGCTACATGTATACCATAAATTATCTAAATATTTAAAATTTAATATTAATAACCGATTAAAAAAAATAGCTGTTTGAACAGTAAAATGAGTTGCATTTAATGCAGGGGTTCTGCATGTAAAAAAATTAATAACTATACTAACAAACTCTGGGGGGACTGTTATGAACACACATTTTGATGTGATTGTTGTTGGTGCTGGATCAATGGGGATGGCCGCAGGTTACTACTTAGCAAAACAAGGAGTTAAAACATTGTTGGTGGATTCATTTGACCCGCCGCATACAAATGGCAGCCATCACGGCGACACACGCATTATCCGCCATGCTTACGGTGAAGGAAGAGAGTATGTGCCATTTGCTTTAAGATCACAAGAGTTATGGTATGAACTAGAAAATGCAACACATCATAAGATATTTACGAAAACAGGCGTGCTAGTATTCGGACCTAAAGGTGAATCAGATTTCGTTGCAGAAACGATGGAAGCTGCAAAGGAACATTCATTGACTGTTGATTTACTTGAAGGTGATGAGATCAATAAGCGCTGGCCAGGTGTCGTTGTTCCTGAAAACTACAATGCAATCTTTGAACCAAACTCAGGCGTATTGTTCAGCGAAAACTGTATTCGTGCTTACCGTGAGTTGGCTGAAGCGCACGGTGCCAAAGTTTTAACTTACACACCAGTTGAGGATTTTGACATTTCACCGGACTTAGTTAAAATCCAAACAGCAAAAGGATCTTATACAGCTGATAAACTAGTTGTCAGCATGGGAGCTTGGAACAGCAAACTTCTTTCTAAGCTAAACATTAATATTCCATTACAGCCATATCGTCAAGTTGTAGGTTTCTTTGAATCCGATGAATCAAAATACAGCAATGATATCGACTTCCCGGCTTTCATGGTTGAAGTGCCAAAAGGCATCTATTATGGATTCCCAAGCTTCGGCGGCTGCGGATTAAAAATAGGCTATCATACTTACGGTCAGCAAATTGACCCAGATACCATTAATCGTGATTTTGGTGTTTATCCAGAGGATGAAAACAACCTCCGCGAGTTCTTGGGCGAGTATATGCAAGGAGCAAATGGTGAGTTAAAAAGAGGCGCAGTCTGCATGTACACAAAAACACCAGATGAGCACTTCGTTATCGATGTACATCCAGAGCACTCTAATGTAGTGATTGCTGCTGGCTTCTCTGGCCATGGATTTAAATTCTCAAGCGTAGTTGGTGAAACATTAAGCCAATTGGCTACAACCGGTAAAACGGAACATGATATTTCGATCTTTTCCATAAACCGACCTGCTTTAAAGCAGAAAACAACCATCTAAATAAAATGAATGTTTGTTTATCGAAGGTAAGGCCAAAGGTAATTTGAAGTTAACTGTAGGTTGTTAATAGACTTAAAACAATTGGAAACTTTAAAAATAGTTAGAGGTGGAAAAAGTGAACCAAAAAACCATTAAACAAACCGAATCAAAATTATTATGTGAAAAGCCAGGAATTCAGTTGCTTAAAGCGGGTACGTACAATTTAAATGAGTTAAGTGAGCTGCGGAGAACACCGGAACTAAAGGGACAAATTCTTGATGTGCCTCTCACAGACAAAAAAGAAGTATTAACATTGGGTTATTTTGCATTGCAACCTTCAGTAGATTATTCAGCAGAATTTGATTTTATTGAAATTAAAGTAGTGACAAAAGGAAAAATGGTTGTGCGTGATGTCCAAGGAAATAAATATGTAGGTGAAGTCGGGGACGTTTTAATCTTCTCTCCTAAGACAACCGTTATTTTTGATGGAGAAAGTAATGGGGAAGCTGTTTATTTTAAAAATGTAGAAGCTAATCCTTCTTATTTATAACAACTCCATCCCACTCAGGGAATAATGAGTGGGGTAGGCAATTATACGTTCTGTATTGGGGACACTGAAACTAAAGGAACAAATTTGATAAATCGAGCAGTTACAAGTAATTTTTTTAACAAAAATTCTTCTATTTTATTTGGAAATAGTGACAATTCAATATGGCGCGGATGATTGTTGTGGGAGAGTGTAGAAGTAATTGCCACCGAAGGAGCAAGTTCCAAAAATACCCTTGGAACTAATCTCTCAGGTAGATGAACTACAACAGGACGCACCTCTGGAGAGAGCGTTTATAACACGCCACCAAAGGGGAAAACTCCATTGTTAATGGAGTCAAACTCTCAGGTAAAAGGACAGAGATGGGGAGAGAGTGCTACCCTTTTCTGTCCTTTTTTATATCCAAAAAAGGGAATAGTGTATGATTATTTACTGCAACACTCTAGAGAAAGATGTAGGGCCTGAAGAAAACCAGTTTGATCATCAGGATAAATAAAACGATGAAAATATTCAGTGAAAACTGAAACTATAAGGAGGAATAAGAGTGAGTTTACAAAAAAATGATTCAACGATTTTTGAAGCGATTGAGCAGGAAAAAAATCGCCAGCATCAAACACTCGAGTTGATCGCATCAGAAAACTTTGTCAGCGAAGAGGTATTAGAAGCAATGGGAAGCGTGATGACGAACAAATATGCAGAAGGTCTTCCGGGGAAACGTTACTATGGTGGATGTGAATTTGTCGATATAGCAGAACAAGCAGCTATTGAGCGCCTAACTAAGCTTTTTAATGCCAAGTATGCAAATGTTCAGCCTCACTCAGGTGCACAAGCAAATCTCGCTGTTTTTTACGCGCTGCTTCAGCCTGGTGATAAAGTGATGGGAATGAACCTTTCACATGGTGGACATTTAACTCATGGAAGTCCTGTCAGTATTTCTGGGAGATGGTTTGATATTGTCTCCTATGGAGTGAGGGAAGATACTCAATTGATTGACTATGATGAGCTTGAAGCCATCGCTAAAAAAGAAAAACCAAAACTAATTATTGCCGGTACAAGCGCTTATCCAAGAACCATTGATTTTGCACGATTTAAAGAAATTGCCGACAAAGTTGGGGCAAAATTGATGGTGGATATGGCCCATATTGCAGGCCTTGTAGCAGCGGGGCTTCATCCATCACCAGTACCATATGCAGATGTTGTGACGAGCACTACACATAAAACATTGAGAGGGCCGCGCGGCGGCATAATCTTAACAAATGATGAAGAAATGATAAAAGCGATCAATAAAGCGGTATTTCCAGGCATTCAAGGCGGACCGTTGATGCACATTATTGCAGCCAAAGCCGTTGCCTTCAAAGAAGCATTGCAGCCAAGCTTTAAAGAATACGCCAGACAAGTCATTGAAAATGCTGCAGCACTTGGTGAAGCATTAAAGAAAGAAGGAGCTGTCCTTGTTTCCGGCGGAACAGATAATCATATTGTGTTACTGGATGTACGCCCATGGAACTTAACGGGAAAAGTAGCGGAGAAGCTGCTTGAAGAAGCAGGAATTACTGTCAATAAAAATACGATTCCATATGATCTGGAGAGCCCGTTTGTGACAAGCGGAGTCCGTATGGGCACAGCGGCATTAACAACACGCGGAATGAAAAAGGAAGAGATGGTGCAAATTGCGGGAGTCATCTCGGCTGTTTTAAAGAGCAAAGGGGATTCAGCTGTTCTAGAAAAGGCAAAAGAAACAACAAAATCTATTTGTGAAGTGTATCCTTTATTTCAACAGCCGATTAATGTGTAAGAAAGGAGAAACATCATGGAATTTCAAAGTTGCTTTGACATTATCGGACCAATCATGGTAGGACCATCTAGTTCTCATACAGCCGGTGTTGTATCTATTGGCAGGTTTATACATGAACTCTTAGGCGGTTGTCCGAAAGAGGCGAACATTATTTTCTATGATTCTTTCGCACAAACATACCAAGGGCATGGGACAGATAAGGCTTTGCTTGGCGGGCTACTCGGGATGGATACAGATGATCCGAGAATTAAATACGCGCTTGAGCTGGCATACGGACAAGGGCTTGACTATACCTTAAATTTCGAAGACAATTGTGCACATTTTGAGCATCCAAATACAACAATTGTGACAGCAAGGCGGGGAGAAAATGTTGTGAAAGTTGGTGGAGCATCTCTTGGGGGAGGCTTATCAAAAGTATTTATAATTGATGGCAAGACGGTAGATATACGTTTAAGTACAGGCGAAGACCTTTCTGTGATAGCCAAAAAGTATCCACAATATAGGATGAGAAAAGTTCTTATGGGAGATGTATGATGGAAATCCAGTCAATGAAAGAACTCATTGAAGCTTGTGAGAGTGAACAAAAAACAATTGGTGAAATCATGCTGATGATGGAAGCAGAAAAGTCAGGGAGAAATAAAGAAACCATTATCAGCATGATGGAAGAACGATTAATCAAAATGAAGGAAGCAGTTGATAACGGTAAAAAAGACACATCTGCTGCACCGAGCGGTATTTCCGGTGGTGATGCCGTGAAAATGAGTGAATATGAACGTTCAGGGAAATCACTTACAGGCGATTATATTAGTAACGCGATGACTTTCTCGCTGGCAACCTCCGAAAGTAATGCTCGAATGGGTGTTATTGTGGCAACGCCAACTGCCGGTGCCGCAGGAATTTTGCCAGGCGTATTGTTTTCGCTTCACAAAAATGACGGCACTTTCTATAAAGATTTAGTCATGGGATTGTTTACGGCAAGTATGCTTGGTTATGTGATTGCAAATCGTTCGTTTATTTCAGGGGCTGCAGGAGGGTGCCAGGCAGAGGTCGGTTCTGCTACGGCCATGGCTGCAGGAACGATCGTTGAATTAAAAGGCGGAACACCAAAACAAGTAGTGCATGCAACTGCTATTGCGATGAAATCACTTTTAGGTTTAGTTTGTGATCCCGTTGCGGGACTTGTTGAAGTACCTTGCATTAAGCGAAATGTCATTGGTACATCGATTGCCTTTGCAGCTGCGGATTTAGCTCTTGCGGGTGTCGAAAGCCGCATTCCGTGCGATGAAGTCATTGAGGCGATGTACAAGATTGGAAAGGAAATGCCGAGAACACTTAGAGAAACAGCACTTGGCGGCCTTGCTATGACCGAAACGGGTAAAAGGGTAAAAGAAGAGTTATTTTGCAGGAAAACTTAATCGGGGGTGTAGCAGTGAGTACAAAAACAGTGTTAAAGCGAACAGCGCTTTTTGAAGTGTATAAAAAGTACGGAGCAAAGGTCATTGATTTTGGTGGTTGGGAACTTCCAGTACAATTTTCAAGCATTTTAGAAGAACATGAGGCCGTTCGAAAGGAAGCTGGGCTTTTTGATGTTTCTCATATGGGGGAAGTGCTCGTAGAAGGAAAAGATGCAGAGAATTACCTTAACTACCTGGTAACGAATGATGTAACAAAGATTCAGATCAACCAAGCACAGTATACAGCTATGTGTTATCCAGACGGTGGAACGATCGATGATTTGTTAGTTTATAAGCTAGAAAATGAAAAATATTTACTCGTCATTAATGCATCAAACATTGAAAAAGATTTTGAGTGGATGAAGCAGCATGTAGAAGGAGACGTGAAGTTAGAAAATAGATCAAGTGACATTGCCTTGCTTGCCATTCAAGGTCCAAAAGCAGAAGGCATCTTACAAAAACTCACAGAGACTAATTTATCTGAAATTGGTGTTTTCCAATTTGCTCAACATGTCAATGTAGACGGTATTACAGAAGTTCTCGTATCCCGTACAGGCTACACGGGGGAGGACGGTTTTGAACTTTATTTAGCAGCGGATAAGGTGGAGACACTTTGGGAGAAACTTCTAAATACAGGAAAGGAAGAGGGTTTAAAACCGTGTGGACTTGGTGCGCGTGATACGCTTCGTTTTGAAGCACGCCTTGTACTATATGGCCAGGAGCTCACAAATAAAATCAGCCCGCTTGAAGCAGGAATCAGTTTTGCTGTCAAAACGAACAAAGAAAGTAATTTTATCGGCAAGGCGGCCCTTACAGCTCAAAAAGAAGAAGGATTAAAACGAAAGTTAGTAGGGATTGAAGTAACAGGACGGGGCATCCCTCGTCACGGGTACAAAGTATTTTCTGGAGAAGATGAAATTGGTTTTATTACATCCGGAACACGCTCACCGTCATTACAGAAAAACTTAGGCCTTGCGCTGGTATTCGCAGAACACGCTGAAGTGGGGACGCAGTTAAAAGTTGAAATCCGTCATAAGAAGATTGACGCCGTTGTTATAAAAGCACC
This sequence comes from Domibacillus aminovorans, assembly GCF_001643235.1. GTDB lineage: Bacteria > Bacillota > Bacilli > Bacillales > Domibacillaceae > Domibacillus > Domibacillus aminovorans. The sequence goes on along the minus strand of NZ_LQWY01000021.1, from coordinate 71,931 downwards.
GTTCTATAAAAAAGGATCATAAAATTTTTCATATAGTAATAGCTTGATATGCATCGTACGAAAGTGGGAATGTGCATGCAAGCGTGAAATCGGCAAGCAATATACAACTTGTATATCCTAAACTGTTCAAAACCGTAAAAATATTAGCGCGTGAAAGGAAGAAAAAACAATGACAAAAGTGACAACAAACTTACTATATAGCAAGGATCATGAGTGGGTACTACAACTAGGCGGAAATCGAGTGCGTATTGGGATTTCAGATTATGCCCAAAATCAATTAGGTGATATCGTCTTTGTCGAAAACCCGGACAGTGATGATGAGGTAACAGCTAATGAAACAATGGGAACAATCGAGTCGGTTAAAACAGCTTCTGAAATTTATTCTCCTGTATCAGGTACTGTTGTCAGTGTCAACGAGGCGTTAGGGGATGAACCTGAGATGATTAACGAACAGCCATATGAAGCAGGTTGGTTAATAGAAGTCGAAATGTCCAATCCGGAAGAGTTAGAATCGCTTTTAAATGACGGTGCGTACCAGGAATTTGTTCGTAAAGGAGATGTGTAAGATGACAGCAACCTATCGATATCTCCCAGATACAAAACAAGATCAAGAGGAAATGTTAGCCTTTTTAGATATTTCTTCAGTAGATGAGCTGTTTGAAGATATCCCTCCTGAGATTCGTCTGAAGGGAGAGTTAAATATTCCAGACGCCATTCCTGAACCGCAGTTGATGAAAAAGATGCATAAGCTTGCATCGCAAAATAAAAATGCTAACGAATACCCAATTTTTCTTGGTGCTGGCACGTATGATCATTACATTCCAAGTGTAGTGAACCATATGATTTCCCGCTCTGAGTTTTATACAGCTTATACTCCGTACCAGCCGGAAATCAGCCAAGGGGAATTACAAGCCATTTTTGAATTTCAAACGATGGTTTGTGAGCTAACGGGAATGGATGTTGCCAACTCTTCTATGTACGATGGCTTTACTTCTCTTGCAGAAGCTGCATCACTTGCCGTTGCGTCTACGCGGCGTTCGAAAGTACTTGTTTCTAAAGCTGTTCATCCTGAGTCACGGGCGATCTTAAACACAGTTGCGGGAGGTCCGGGCTATACAGTCGAAGAGATAAATTTAGCAGGTGACTGTACAGATTTGGAAAGCTTGCAGGCACAAATTGATAAAGACACGGCTGCTGTGATTGTTCAATACCCAAACTTCTTCGGATCGATCGAAGACCTAGCAGAAATTAAAAATATCGCAGATACAACAGGGGCCCTTTTCATTGTTAGTGCCAATCCATTGTCACTGGCACAATTACAGGCACCAGGTAAGCTAGGGGCAGATATCGTTGTCGGGGATATGCAGCCATTAGGGATACCGATGTCCTTTGGCGGTCCGCACTGTGGATATTTTGCGGTTACTAAAAAATTTATGCGCAAAGTGCCGGGGCGTATTGTAGGACAAACGGCAGATGAGCAAGGCAAACGTGGATTTGTCTTAACACTGCAAGCGCGTGAGCAGCATATTCGTCGTGATAAAGCATCCTCTAATATTTGTTCTAATCAGGCATTGAATGCTCTTGCTTCTTCCATCTGCATGACAGCACTTGGAAAGCAGGGAATCCGCGATATGGCACAGCTGAATATAGAGAAAGCGGATTATATGGCAAAACGTCTGCAGGAAAAAGGATTTGTTGTTGCGAATGAAGCACCTTTCTTTAATGAATTCGTTGTAGACCTTCCTCGTCCAGTTAAGGAAGTTAATACAAAGCTTCTTGAGCAAGGAATCATCGGCGGATTTGATTTAGGAAATGATTACGGCTTTGACCATCAAATGCTCATTGCAGTAACAGAACAGCGTACGAAAGAAGAAATTGACCAATTTATAAATGTATTGGAGGCGAGCGTAAATGGTTGAATATAATGATTTGATCTTTGAAATTAGTCGTTCAGGGCGTGTCGGTTCCAGTCTTCCGGAAAGCGACGTAAACAAAGTTGATCTGCAAGATAAATTTCCTAAACATTTAATTCGTGATATCCCGGCTGAACTTCCGGAAGTATCGGAGCTTCAGCTAGTACGCCATTATACTGCACTCTCCAATAAAAATCACGGGATCGATAATGGTTTTTATCCGCTTGGTTCTTGCACGATGAAGTATAATCCAAAAATTAACGAGGATGTAGCACGTTTAGAAGGCTTTAGCCGCATTCATCCTTACCAGCCAGCTGAAACGGCACAGGGAGCACTTCAGCTTTTATATGAATTGCAAGAGGAATTAGCTGTCATTACAGGTATGGATGCTGTGACACTGCAGCCATCTGCAGGCGCTCAAGGCGAATGGACAGGGCTCATGATGGTGAAGGCGTATCTTAAAGAAAAAGGAGAAACGAGAACGAAGGTACTTGTTCCAGACTCTGCTCACGGTACGAATCCAGCAAGCGCGACGGTTGCCGGTTTTCAAACAGTGACCATTCCATCAAATGAAAATGGTTTAGTAGATGTAGAAGAATTAAAGAAGCACGTGGACCACGACACAGCAGCACTCATGCTCACAAATCCTAATACACTCGGTCTATTTGAAAAAGAAATTGTGGAAATCGCCAAAGTTGTTCATGAAGCAGGCGGCTTATTGTATTATGATGGGGCAAATGCCAATGCTATTTTAGGCAAAACAACGCCAGGTAAAATGGGCTTTGACATCGTCCATTTAAATCTTCACAAAACATTTACAACGCCTCATGGCGGCGGCGGTCCTGGCGCAGGGCCAGTCGGTGTGAAAAAGAAACTGATTCCGTATTTGCCGGTGCCGCGTATTGAAAAAGACGAGGATAAATATGTGATCGACTTTAATCAGCCGCTTTCAATTGGCCGTGTAAAAGGCTATTATGGAAACTTTGGTATTCTTGTTCGTGCGTACACGTACATTCGCACAATGGGGCCGGAAGGATTGCGTCAAGTATCTGAAAGTGCTGTTCTTCACGCGAATTATCTTCGCAAAAAGCTAGAGCCATATTTTGAAGCACCGTATTCACAAATTTGTAAGCATGAATTTGTTTTATCAGGATCCAAACAGAAAAAACTTGGTGTAAGAACACTTGATATGGCAAAACGTCTGCTGGATTTCGGCTACCATCCGCCGACTATCTATTTCCCGCTAAATGTAGAAGAATGCTTGATGATTGAGCCGACAGAAACAGAGTCAAAAGAAACAATGGATGCCTTTGCTGATGTGATGATTCAAATCGCCAAAGAAGTAGAAAACAATCCAGACGTTGTATTAGAGTCGCCGCATACAACGGTCATTGGCCGATTGGATGAAGTACAAGCAGCTAGACAGCCAATATTGCGTTATACAAAAGAGGAAGCGGTGGAGATAGATAAAGAAATCGTAAAATCATAAATTAATTTCAGGATTGAAAATGAACCGCCGGGAATGAAAGTAAAGTGAGCATGTACTTTTTCACTATTTCAATCTTGGCGGTTTTCAATAAATGAACATCAATACTGGATATATATCAAGATTGTGACTGGTTTCAGTCCATTTATAGGAGTGAATGATATGACTATTGAGTATGTGCGTAAACCAGAATGGCTCAAAATTAAATTAAATACGAATGAACAGTATACAGGCTTAAAAAAAATGATGCGCGAAAAAAAACTTCATACGGTCTGTGAAGAAGCGAAATGCCCTAACATTCATGAATGCTGGGCTGTACGCAAAACGGCAACCTTTATGATTTTAGGAAGTGTATGTACACGTGCCTGCCGATTCTGTGCTGTTCAAACAGGGCTTCCGACAGAGCTTGATTGGGAAGAGCCAGTACGTGTGGCAGAATCAGTGGAGCAAATGGGCTTAAAGCATGTCGTCATTACCGCTGTTGCTCGTGATGACCTAAAAGACGGCGGAGCGGGGGTATTCGCGGAGACGGTACGAGCAGTGCGGCGTCTCAATCCATTTTGCAGCATTGAAGTTCTTCCATCCGATATGAATGGGGAATGTGACAACTTAAAAACATTAATGGATGCAAGACCAGACATTTTAAACCATAACATTGAAACAGTGAGACGTTTAACACCGAGAGTTCGTGCACGAGCAACATATGAACGTTCCCTTGGGTTTTTAAAACGAGCGAAAGAATTAAATCCCAACATTCCAACGAAATCAAGTATTATGATTGGTCTTGGAGAAACAAAAGAAGAGATTATAGAAACGATGGTGGACCTCCGCGACAATGATGTGGATATCATGACAATCGGTCAATATTTACAGCCAACGAAACACCATTTAAAAGTACAAAAATATTGGAGTCCACAGGAGTTTAACGAATTAAAGGAAATAGCCTTGTCCAAAGGGTTTAGCCATTGTGAATCAGGTCCACTTGTTCGCTCTTCCTACCATGCTGATGAACAGGTCCGTGCAGCAAAATCAAATGTATGATCATGAATAATAGGATATTGACGGGAAGGAGAGCGTTCAATGGTTATCACACTAACAGAAGCGGCATTGGACAAGCTAAAAGCAATGGTCTTCAAGGAGGAACAGTCACCCCGTATTGACGCCGATGTAGCTGGCGGATGCGGGCTGTCTGTTAAATTTACGCTTGTTTTTGATGAACCACGACGAAACGATACGGTTATTGAATATGATGGAATTCACATTCGAATGGACCATTTTACAAAACGTTATGTAGATATAGAAACGCAAATTGATTATACTGATGAACACGGCTTTCTTGTAGGAGAAAGTTTTGCCTCAAGTGCTTGTACAATTGAAATTGATTAATTGTTGCAATTAACGCAAAGCTTTTAAGAGCATAGACTAATCAAAATTGTCAGTGAAATGTGCTGACAATCTTTTTTCTCCTTTAAACGATACAATTACATAAAATTGGAATAAATCAGAAATTGTACTGCCCTGATTTGCGTTACGCTTCAGCCGGCATAGTAACGGATGAAAACTTTACATCATGTTTTATGCCCGATATGTGAAACTTTATGGTCAAGCATAAAAAGATGTTAAAAGGGCACACTTTGCATAATGATGTAAAGTGGGAGGAATCGAATGTTGAACGCAGCAGAAAATACATTATCGATCGTTGCTTTAGGTGGCGTTAATGAAATTGGGAAAAATATGTATGCGGTACAATATGCAGACGATATTGTGGTCATCGACTGTGGATCCAAATTTCCAGATGAAAGTTTATTAGGCATTGATTTGATTATCCCGGATATTGCCTACTTACAGGAAAACAAGGAGAAGATTCGAGCTTTAGTTGTGACGCATGGACATGAAGATCATATTGGGGCTATCCCATACATATTAAAACAATTAGATATGCCGATATATGCAACACGATTAACGTTAGGTTTAATCGAAGTGAAGCTCAAAGAACATAGGCTTCTTCGGGAAACGCAGCTTATCACGATTGACTCTGATTCGAGTATTGAGTTAGGAACGATTCGTTTAACTTTTTTTAAAACAAACCATAGTATTCCCGATTGTCTAGGCGTTGCTTTTCATACACCTGAAGGGACAGTCGTCCATACGGGTGACTTCAAGTTCGATTTAACGCCGGTAAATGATCAATATCCGGATATTCATAAAATGGCCAACCTCGGTAAAAATGGTGTGTTAGCTCTATTATCAGAAAGTACGAATGCGGAACGTCCGGGGTTTACGCCGTCTGAAAGATTTGTAGGCGAGCACATTGAAGAAGCGTTCAACAAAGCGCAGGGGAAAGTGTTTATCTCTACTTTCGCATCAAACGTTCATCGCGTTCAGCAAGTCGTAGATGCTGCGATAAAGACCAATCGAAAGCTTGCCTTACTTGGCCGAAGTATGGTGAACGTCGTATCGGTTGCATTGGAACTTGGTTATTTAACGATCCCTGATGGCATGTTAATTGACGCGAATGAAGTGAATCAAATGGCTCCCGAGAGGGTGGCGATTCTTTGTACCGGAAGCCAAGGGGAGCCGATGGCCGCTTTATCCCGTCTATCTAGTTCGAAATATCGGCAAGTAGAAATTATGCCGGGAGATACGGTTATATTATCTTCAAGCCCAATACCAGGGAATGAACGGAATGTGGCACGGATTATCGATAATTTATTTCTTCTCGGAGCGAAAGTGATTTATGGATCGGGAAGTGTAACGGGTCTGCACGTTTCCGGACATGCGAGTCAAGAAGAATTAAAATTAATGCTTACGTTAATGAAACCGAAATACTTTATTCCTATTCACGGTGAATATAGAATGCTGCATCAGCACCGCTTATTAGCCGAATCTGTTGGAGTCGAGCAAGAAAACATTTTTATTGTAAACAATGGGGATGTGGTCGATATTCACAACGCAGTGGCCCGTCAGACGCGGAAAATACCTTCAGGGAACATTTTTGTAGATGGATTGGGTATTGGGGATGTTGGAAACATTGTATTACGTGACCGAAAACAACTGTCTGAGGAAGGGATGCTCATCATCGTGATTCATCTTAGCAAAACGGAAGGCAAAATTGTTTCGGGTCCGGATACAATTTCCCGTGGGTTCGTCCATGCTCGCCATTCGGAAGAGCTTTTAAATGACGTGAATCAGCTCGTGACAACGACCGTTCACAACTTACAAGGCGCAAAAGTAAACCAATGGAAAGTCATCAAAAAAAGCGTAAAAGAATCGGTCGGGAAATTTTTATATACGGAAACAAAAAGACGGCCCATGATTGTTCCAATTATCATTGAAGTGTAAAACGCTGAAAAAGAGTACGTGTTTCAACAGATCATGGTACAATACGGATTGGAATGAAGTTTTATTTTATTAAAAAGATGTTGAAATAGAAGGGGATTAAATCGTTTGAATAATAAAGAAGCAAAAAGTGAGTTACCTCCACATTTTAAAGAATTAAAAAAATCAGCCAATCGAACGTCTAATTGGAGAGAACGTTTAGACACTGTTGAAGAGTTAGGACAGTGGAAAAACGAACAAACCATTAAGCTGCTAACGCGTATGATGATGACCGATACCGTGTATAAAGTGCAAGAGGCTGCTTTCCGTCAGCTTAAAAAGTTAGGCGAAGATGTTCAATTACCGCCCAAGAAAAAAAGTGACGCGATTAAAGACGTCATGAAAATCTTGGTGCGAATTAAGAAAAGTTTACCGGAAGATCATACGTTTAAAGAATTTGAAGAGAAGTTTAAAAAAATGAGACTCGATGTGTACGATACGTACGAAGGGGAAATGGGAGCCGACTTTAATAAGTGGCTTGAAAACACATGGGCATCGCTCTCGCTGCCGAATAGATAACGTCTGTTCATTTTTTGGAAAATCATAAAAACTCCGATTGTGTGTATGTGCAATCGGAGTTTTTATGTGTGCTTGACATGGACAGTTACATGACAAAATGCATTGTTTTGCCTCTATGAATCGGCTATACTCTTTCTGAACTAAATAATAGGAATAGAAGGATGGGAAAAGATGAAGAAACGAATGACAAGATTGCAAAATTTAGCAAAATAACAAATAATAACCGGAGCGGAAATTCCGCTGCCGGTTATTTTGAATAGTATAATGTGACATCAGTATGGTTCAGCGTCGTGCCCTTTTTTCACTGCTTTTTCCGGTGCTTGATCACCGTCTTTGTTGCCAAGTGGTTTTTGGCTAGATCCGTCTTTTGAGGCATTCGCCAAGCCTTCTCTTAAGCGGCGGCCATATTCTTCGTCTGCTTCTTCTGCCAGAGCGATCATTTTATCTTGAAGTCGTTGATCGCATTTAGAAAGGTCTCCGACAAGGTTTGAAATTAATTCATCTTTTTCCCAGTCTTCAAAATTGCGGTATGTTTCGCCCGCTTGTTTCGTATTGCTTTGCCGGTCGATGGACTCACGCACTAGTTTGCCTTCAACGTGTGGTGTATGTTCTTTCCCGGCTTGTTTTGCTTCTTTTAGTCCGCCCAAAATCGATGGCTCATAGTTAATATGAGGGTTTTGACCAGGGGCACGGTCTACTTTATATTGCATTTGTCCCCCGCTTTGATTCGTCGCAACCCGTTTTTTCGGCGCATTAATCGGCAGCTGCAAATAATTCGCACCTACGCGATGGCGCTGCGTGTCTGAATATGAAAACGTCCGACCTTGAAGCATTTTGTCATCCGAAAAATCGAGACCGTCAACGAGGACGCCTGTACCGAATGCGGATTGTTCCACTTCGGTAAAGTAATCTTCCGGGTTTTTATTTAAGGTCATTTTACCGACAGGTAGCCACGGGAACTTATCTTCTGGCCACAGTTTCGTATCATCAAGCGGATCAAAATCTAGTTCCGGATGCTCATCATCGCTCATGACTTGGACGAGCAGTTCCCATTCCGGATAATCGCCGCGCTCAATGGCATCATACAAATCTTGAGTCGCATGATTAAAATTGGTCGCTTGAATTTCGCTCGCTTCTTTTTGCGTCAAGTTTTTAATGCCTTGCTTTGGTTCCCAGTGATATTTAACAAGTACGGCTTCGCCTTTGCTGTTGACCCATTTATACGTATTCACGCCAGAGCCTTGCATCATGCGGTAGTTCGCCGGAATGCCCCACGGTGAATAAACAAACGTCACCATATGGAAGGATTCAGGGGAACTTGCGCAAAAGTCGAAAAATCGTTCTCCATCTTGAAGATTCGTAATGGGATCCGGTTTAAAGGCATGGATCATGTCAGGGAATTTCATTGCATCACGGATAAAGAAAATTTTTAAGTTGTTTCCAACTAAATCCCAGTTTCCGTCTTCTGTATAAAATTTAACGGCAAATCCACGCGGGTCACGAAGCGTTTCTGGCGAATGACCACCGTGGATAACCGATGAAAAACGAACGAAAACAGGTGTTTGTTTCCCTTTTTCCTGAAATAATTTCGCGCGTGTATATTTCGAAACAGGCTCGTCTCCAGCTGTTCCATAGGCTTCGAAATAACCGTGCGCACCAGCACCGCGTGCATGAACCACACGTTCAGGAATACGCTCTCGATCAAAATGGCTAATTTTTTCGATGAAATCATAGTTTTCTAACGCAGCAGGGCCGCGATTTCCGACTGTTCGGATGTTTTGATTATTCGTAACTGGATGTCCCTGTCTGTTTGTCAATGTGTCTTCATTTTCAACATTCGTTTTTTGATTGTCACGATTGGATTGATCTTTTGTCACCATTTGCCCTCCTCAGTATAGTATAGATCGGCAATTTCTTGAAACAAGGAGAATCCTTGTAACCTCTCTCTACGATTCCCATATTTTCAATAAAATATTCCATTCATTTTAGCCTCTGCTCGTTTTCGTTAAAAGGTGAAGGGAGATAATGCTTTTGTTTTCTCTATATGGATAAAGGCATTATATCTTTCTGAGAGGCGGGAAGGGACGTAATTACCAAGCTGTTCCCTTTCAGGATGATACACGACGCCAATGGCACGGTGTCCTAGTGTATCTCGAAACACATGCTGGTTTTCTTCCGTAAATAGGATGTATTTATTATAAGGCCCTGCTTGATGAACTAAGTCCTCCCAGCTTTCTTTCTCCGCTTTTGGAACTGTCATTACTTCTGCCGCATCTCCCCACTTCTGGGCGGCTATCACGTTGCCATGGTGCGTGCCGAAACCGATCGCATACACGTTTTCTTGCCCATATTTTTCACGGGTGAGCTGGCCGACATTGACCGTTCCGTCGTTTGCCATATCTGTAGCGCGGGCATCTCCAATATGGGTGTTATGTTCCCAAATGATCCCTTTTGCTTCTTTTCCGTAATAATGTCCGATATAGTCAAGGGCTTCGACCATATGCCGGTCCCGAATATTCCATGACTCATTTCCGTTTGTAACCATGGCATGGTAGTAAGCCTCTGCATTGCTTGCAACGAGAGCGTTTACCTGCATATTAAGGGCGGACTCAAGATCGCCGCCATATGAATGTTTGTTTTGGTGGATCGTTTGAAGAAGGCCCATGATTTCTTGTATACAACTTTCGCCATAAAAAGCAGCCGAAATGCCATACTGTTCCGCTTGTCGATGAAACGGTTCAAAGCATTCAAACACCTGCTTCGCTTTTTCTACATCAGGAGATTTGGTCTTTTCCAAGTAATGAATGATGGCTTCCATCGACTCCCACAGGCTATACACATCCAATCCATAAAATCCGACGAGTTTATCTGCGGTTTTTTGGTTTTCATTAAAAGCACGAAGCCAATCAACAAGATGTGCGACTTCCTCATTGGCCCACATCCAGGCAGGCCACCGGTTGAAGGAATGTAATACTGCCTCTGCATTCGTATACTCAGGGGTATGTCCTTTAATATAGCGATTAACTTCAAAGCAAGCCGGCCAATCTCCTTCCACCGCAACAAAAGAAAAACCATGTTCTTCAATCAGTTTTTTTGTGATTTCAGCACGGGTCGTGTAAAACTCGGATGTCCCGTGAGAAGCCTCTCCAAGCAAGACATACTGAGCGTGACTTGCGTCTTTTATTAACGGCTCTAAATCGGCTGCATTGATAAAACGAACAGCATGCTTTTGGATATGTTCTACATATTGATCCATCTTAATCATTTTCATCACCCCATTTTTTTCTTAGTATGAGCTGAATGAAAGGAAAGGAACCAAACTGATCATTTTTGAATATGGGGGACGAAAAAAGGGTAGAGTAGACTATTGCATTTAGTGAAAATTTCTTGAAATGATAAGGAGGTCAGGTGATGCAAGTAGAAAAATTAGCAGTCAACATTCTTGGAAACATTAAAATGGGAATGAAGCCAGACTGGAACGATTATGGAGTTGGATTAGAAAAGTTCGGGGAAGCTCTTCAGTATATCGATTCAAATAACTTAGCAACAGGCATTAATGTGAAAAGAACTGAAGCAGGAAAAGAAATAATGGGTTACTTTACGGATGACGACTTCTCCCTCACATTGCCGGGGATGGAATTTTTAGAGAAAAATACATTTAAAACAAACTAGAAATGAAAGATGAATGGTCAAAATGGAAATAATGCTTGTAAAGTACTCTTCTTTTGGGTACTTTTTTCTTTGCTTTAAAAAACGTAGATAACGGAGAGGTGATTGTGCTGCGTGACCTAGTGAAGAAGAGAAAAAGTGAAGTTCGATATTGCCAACCATTAAGCAATGGCCAAGCACTTCATATTTACTTTTGGCGTGAAAAACAGAGTATTTCAAATCAAATCGTATATGTATGGAATGTCGGGATAATCATTACCGACACCCGAAAAAAGGCGAATTATTGGAAAAATCACAGTCTGAAAGGCCAAAAAGACATGTCAACCGGAGAATGTGGGCTGGAAGGTCTGAAAAAAGCAATCGACATCATTCTTCAGTTCAGATATCGCTTAAAACGAAATGAATATTTGTTTGTCGTTTTTGATGACGAGAAACGAAAAAGTGCCTACCGCTGGTTAGAACGGTATGGGTTTATGGAGTTTCACAAAAATGATCAATTCCAGGCGTATGGCACCTTTAATCCAATTTACTGGGAGTGGTTTGAGACAGAGTAGCAACGCCATATGTGGAAATAATAAAAACAGGAAAGGAGGGATAAGCGGAATGAAGCAACCGAGTAGAGGATTACACGTTCAAATTGCGAAGTGTTTGCAGCAGCGAAAGATGGATGTAAGAAGGGCCGAACGTTTGGCTGGAAAAAACATATCAGATATCGCAAATTCCGGAAAATAAAAATAACTTTGGTTATGACTAGCGTTTACAAAAGAAAAGGGACAGCTGGATTCCATTATCCTAGGGACTCCAGCTGCCTGATTCCATCATTTCTTCTTCGTATAAGGATCTTGCTCCGATGCTGGTAAGTCACCAAATTCAGTCATTATACCTTCTTCATCTAATCCATCTTCATAATGTTCATGTTGTTTATTCGGATAGACCGTAATATTTTTCCCGGTAATGTCCACCCCGACAAAGTTTTCGTAATCTTCCACGTACCCAACATTTTCCTCCGATTCGACGTACATGTCGTCGTAATTTTCCGGTGGATTAGCAAAATCAGATGGTGACTCGGACGTTCCATATTGTGCAACATCTTGCCACGAATCTTCCGCATCATAGGCGACATTTTCATCTTTTGTATCTATATCAAACTTTCCAAACGAAGTTAATACGCTTTCTTCAATAGGTCGATCGCGGGAAATTTTCTGGTCCAGAGAATGATCAATGCAGTACAGGGCTGTTGGCAAGGCTTCTAAACGATCAACAGGTATTTCTTCTTTGCACGTTTCACATATGCCGTACGTTCCATCCTTCATCGCTTCTAATGCTTTATCGATACTTTGCAGTTCTAGCTCAGCGTGTTCATTGAGCGCTACATCTTTCCCTCTTTCAAATAACTCTGAACCTACATCCGCCGGGTGGTTGTCGTATACGGATAATTCACTTATGGAATCAGATAGGCTTCTTTTTAAATCGAAATGATCATTATCCTCAAAATGAGAGGCTAATTCAGTCTTCCTGTTCATTAACTCTGTACGAAAATGGGCTAGCTGATCTTCTGTTAACATATTTTTCAGTCCTTTACCTTGCGTATTGATAAGGTCTTTTTCATTTCCTCTTTAGAAAAAATGAAAAAAGCTACAAGAATAGGCTACCCAATAAAAATGGTTTGAGTCATATGGAAGAAATTTCCGAATGAAAAGTACTGCGCTAGAACTGGTGAAACAATAGATGAATCGCTGTAAAGCCTGCATCTGTTTATATAAAAAAGTCCTAGGCATACCGTCAGGGTCATGATTGATTGGTGAAAAATTATGTAATGTATATAAATCAGTCTAAAAAGGAAAAAGTGTCCATGAGTAATGAAACGGAATCCTTGCCAGCAGCACAGTGACTACAGATAGTAAATAATTGATTAATTTGAACGAACAGTTTCTAGTCTCCTCTTTTTTTAATATATTATAGAGAGTATAATACTTATAATGAAGGATTTGGTACGTCAACAAAAGCAATCACTTATTCATGATGCATATGTATGATTTTGTAAGAATTGAAACAAATTCTTCTGTTTATCTTTTTAGCAAATGATACTAATAAATATCGATAATATTACTTGCTGGTTGATATTTGTGAAATCCTAGTCGATACGTATACTTTTTTAAGGTGTAGTAGAAATACTTTTTTGATAGGGGAGCTGTAATGCCACAAAAGAATCAGAGTAAATTACTGTTATGGGTAACCGTAATCGTTATATTCACGTTTATCTCTATTATTTTGTTTAAAACAGAGACGATTTTAGACAATGCTGAAACAAATAGTCAAATAGAAAAAACAAAGATGACGATTATAACTTCTGATGTCATTGAAGATCAAAGCTGGGGAAGTCTCGCTTATAAGGGCAAGATGAAAATAGAGGAGCAATTCCCAGTATCCGCTGAATTATTTAGTGAGATCAAAACAGAGGAACAGATGGAGGACACAATAACGAAAGCTGTTGCAGCAGACTCTAAGGTGATCATTGGCCACGGCCGCGAGTTTTCAAGCTTTTTTACAAAAATCGCAACTACTTATCCTGACATTCATTTTGTCACGATTCATGGGACCTCAAAACACCCGAATCAAACCGTTTACACGTTTGATCAAAATAAGATTGAATACATGGCGGCTTTGGCAGCCGTTCTGAAAACAAAAAGCAATAAGATCGGTATACTAGATGCATATGAAGCGAGAAAGAGGCTCCCCGGGTTTGAACAAGGGATGAAGCAGTATAAACCGGAAGCCATATTATACTATAGCGTTGTGAATAGCAGGGATGACGGGGAAAAAGCGGTGGAATTGATGAAAGAAATGATGGATCAAGGTGTCGATGTGATCTTTACCAAAGGGAATGGCTATAATCGAAATGTGATTGATTATGCAAAAGAGAAAAACACTTTTGTGATCGGTTATTTGGATGATCAATCCTATATGGGTGAAGAACACGTGTTAACGAGTGTCTTAAATGATGTTCCACAGGCGTATATTGCTGTGATGAAAGACTTCTTTAGTGAGGACGGGATCCCTCAGGGGAAAGTCGTATTGAATGAAAAAGATGGAGTATACAATCTGGCTCCATTTGGTCCGATGTATACAGAAAAGGAAAAACAATATATCCGTTCAGAGATCAATCTATTGAACAGTAGGAGATAAGGAAGAATGTGATGAATAAGAGCTTTTTGAAAATGCCGTTTCGCAATAAAATATTACTGGTCCTCCTCTTAAATACAATATTGTTAAGCGGATTTTCACTCATCTTTGTTCATTCGATCGAAGATATCAATCAAGTGAGTAAAAAAGTGAAAGATAATAACATTCCGGGAGTCGTCTGGATTTCTTATTGGAAAGAAGAGTTAAGTATTAAACAATATATAGTTGAAAGCTATCTCTTACATAACACCAGTGATCGCTTTATTGAAATGTATACATCACAAGAAATGAAAAAATTTCAATATGCAAAACAAAATCAGGTGGAAATACCAAAGTCAATGGAAAGCTTTGAACGTGAAATGAATTTATTGGATTTTATCATTGTCAACAATGTACAGGGCCTTATAGTGTATGGAGATGAAGAGGCCGCTAAAAAATATATTAAAGATCAATATCTCCCAAAAATGGAAGAATTAAAGAAAGAATTGGAAGATTTGGAGGAAGAAACCTTTTTATCTTTAAATGATCATACGAATGATTTTTCAACGATCATTGAAGATTCATTAGTACTATTAATTTTAATGACGTGCGGGGCTGTCATTTTATCTATCTATGCATCGTATAAAATTAGCAGTAGTTTAACAAAACCGATTGAAAAAATGATTCACAACGTAAATGATATAGCGAATGGTCAATATGGTTTAACCATCAATGAAACGAATCAAATTGAATTGCAGCACTTAACGGATTCGATTAATCAGATGTCACTCCGATTAAAAGAGTCATTTAACAAAATTTTGGCTGATAAGATCTATCTAGATGAAATTTTAAATTCATTACCCGTGGGCATTATTACAAGCGATAATCAAACAACGTTCTATTCACTCAATACGTCAGCTAAAAATGTATTAGATATAGATGAAGAAAAGATAAAAACGCTTATTAAGAACGGAGTATATGCCCAAAACACACCCTTTTGGGATATTCTGTTATCAAAGCGAATTTGTCAAAATATAAAGGTTCCGTTGAAAATCAATGGGGAACATTATCAATTGTTAGTTTCTCAATCACAGTTAATCAATCAACATAAAGAAGTAATCGGAAGAATCTTTTATTTCATCGATATAACGAAAACGGAAGAATTAGAAAATAGAATCCATCAATCAGAAAAGTTAGCTCTTGTAGGCGAATTAGCTGCAGGGGCAGCTCATGAAATTCGAAATCCGCTATCGGTGATCAAAGGTTTTCTATCATTGATGAACGACGCGATCCCTGATGTAGATAAAGAACGATTCTATTTGCCGCTAGTCATGAAAGAAATTGACCGAATTAATACCATCGTTGAGGATATGCTTCTTCTATCTAAGCCTGGAGCACCTATTTTAAACGAAACCTATATAGAAGAGATTATTAATGACATTTTGCCTTTAATTACTCAATCTTCATTAAAAGAGGATCAGATTAAATTTATCATTGATGTAGA
The DNA here is from genome assembly GCF_001643235.1 of Domibacillus aminovorans. GTDB lineage: Bacteria > Bacillota > Bacilli > Bacillales > Domibacillaceae > Domibacillus > Domibacillus aminovorans. Next base: position 56,300 of record NZ_LQWY01000021.1, on the reverse strand, counting down.
GCGAGTGCCTGTATTCGTTGATATGAATCAAATGAAACAAGTCTTCTACAATTTAATTCGTAATAGTAAAGAAGCGATAAATGAACAGGGGACTATATATATTTATTCAACTAAAGAAAACGGCTTTTATCAAATTTATATTAAAGATACGGGCACAGGAATCCCTCTTGATATGCAACAATCTTTATATAATCCGTTTTCAACATCTAAAGGAAACGGAACCGGCTTAGGTTTAACACTTGTGCAAAGAATTGTTCAAAACCATGAAGGGAAAATCGAATTGGTTTCCACCTCAAGCGAAGGAACTACTTTTTTAGTGAGCCTTCCGTTGCGGAGTTGAAAAAGGATTCCACAAATTGAGGTCTTTATGATCGTTTAAACAAAAAGCATCCTAGCGGGTGCTTTTTTATTTGAAGAAGGCATAATGAATGATCATATACCGAATGAAAATAGGAAAAGATAAAAAGAAAAGAATGAGCCCAGCTAAAGTCCGTAAAAATAATCTAAAGGCAGGTTAGGTGAAATGAACTTAACAGAAAAGCAAAAGGCGTTTATTGATCATTATTACGCCACTTTAGATGAAAAAAATTCGATTGCAACAATTGAAGAAATGGTTGAAGTGTTCGTTGTTCTGTATTTGGAAGCGAATGATGATGACAAAAGAGAACGAGTGGCGTATTCCATTTTGACGATCAATCCTACAATAAAGCTTATGGGTCTTGAAGAACTGCTGGACGTTAATGAGTTATACGAGCACGCTGCAACTAGGCAAAAGAAAGTGAAGAATGGCGCAATAGTGGCACAAGAAAAAAGGCATCGGCATCGGGGAGATTTTTCTTTGACGGATGCTGAATGGGAGAACGCCGTCCATCATTTTAACAATGAATGTGCCTATTGCGGAAAGAAAGAAAAATTAACGTTCGAACACGTTGTTCCATTTTCAAAAGGCGGCAGCTTTGGCAAGGAAAACATTATCCCCGCTTGTAGCACATGCAACTCAAGCAAAAATGATCTAGACTATGATCATTGGTACAGAAATCAGTCCTTTTACGACGAAATGAGAGATCAAAGGGTAATGACATATTTAGGGCAGATGAATAATCCAGGCTCAAATGATGACGGGTTAAGCGAAGATCATGTCCTTTTTGCATGATATAAAGTGCAACTTCATTCAGTGGCGGTGAGGTCCACCGGACGTGGGTCACGCAGACGTTGTCATAGGAAGTGACGGTCTTAGTCTGCGTTCTCCTATCCTTTATTTGAAAACCGCTCCGAAAAATTTATGTTCTGATACAAGCTTTACTTTATATCCCGCTTGCTGCCACTCTTTTGCTTGTTGAATTTTAGACGACACTTGTCCTTTTCGGTATTTTATTGCGTCTGATTCGCCGACGATGAGGTAGTCTGTGTCTTTTTTAAGAGACGTGTGGACATGCGCGCCTCGTTTCGTCACGAGTTCGATGGCGTCTGCGCGTTTCATAGATGTGAGTGTACCGGTGAAGCAGAGTGATTTTTCGTAAAAAGGATGGTGCTTGTCTAGCTCCACTTTTACCGGTGTTTTTTTACGGGGTGCTTTATTTTTATGGAAAGCCGGCCCGTTCAAATAGCCGAATGAGTAGTCGATTTCGCTAAGTAAATGATGAAGGGACGAGTGTTCTTTTGTCATATGAATGACAATCGTTGCGCAGGCTATGGCGTCTTCAAGTGCATTATGATGCTCAAACTGGAAATCGAAATGATCGGCGACGACGTTCAGTTTATGGGAAGGCAGCTTCAGCAATTTTTTCGCGAGCATGCAAGAGCAGAAATATGGATTGTCCGGCAGCGGCAGCGCATATTTTTCGGCCGTGCCGCGCAGCACGTTTATATCAAATTGGGCGAAATGGGCAACGATTGGATCATGGCCAATAAAGGCGAACACATCCTCATACAACTCCTGAAATGTCGGAGCATCTTGCACGTCTGCCGGGTGGATACCATGGACCGCGATGTTGCGGCTATCGAACTGTTCACCTGGATTGACAAGCGAATAATACGTATCAGTAATCTCACTGCCAGCCACTTTTGCAAGGCCAATGGAGCAAACGCTGCTCCGGCTCGCATTCGCGGTTTCAAAATCTAATGCGACAAAATGAATCATCAGACAGTTCTCCTTTAGCAAGAATTCGGTAGCGTAAGTGTACTGCTTTTTTTTAGTGAATTCAATGAAACTTGTGAATGTAGATGGAGAAAATAGTCAATAAACGGATGGAATGGAGTTTAGCTGTGTTGATGGGACGGTCATTTTGGGATTTCAGTGAAATAAAGACAGATGGGGCAACGTTTTTTTGTTGTATAATGGAGAAAAAGTGATAGATAGAAGGTGTTTTATGTATGCAAAAACTAGGCTGGGGATTAACGGTGATCGGATTTATTGCGATTTTAAGCGGCGTACTCTATCCGCTTGACGTGATGGATAAACCAACGTTTTTCACGCTGCTCGTTGGCGGGGCATGTATAATGTTTGTTGGATCGATGATAAGAAGTTTTTCGTCGTTGAAAAAATAGAGATCGATTCGTTTGTCCTTTGGGGAAAAGAATGATAGAAGTGAAGAGGAAAGAAAATGACTCCGGGTTTGAGACCGGAGTCATTTTCTTTAATTAATGCCTAAATGAGTTCGAATCTTCATTTCGATTTCATCGGAAATGGCTTTGTTCTCTTTTAAAAAGACTTTTGCGTTTTCCCGTCCTTGTCCAAGACGTTCTCCATTGTATGAATACCATGCACCTGATTTTTCAATGATCTCTGTTTCAGCACCTAAGTCGATGATTTCCCCTTGTTTTGAAATCCCTTCTCCATACATAATGTCTACTTCTGCTGTACGGAAAGGCGGTGACACTTTATTTTTGACGATTTTGATTTTCGTTTTGTTTCCGAGAATTTCTGTTGCGGACTTAATTTGTTCAGAACGTCTAACCTCGACCCGGACGGATGCATAAAATTTGAGTGCGCGTCCTCCAGGTGTCACTTCTGGATTGCCAAACATGACCCCTACTTTTTCTCTTATTTGGTTAATAAAGATGGCAATCGTGCCCGTCTCACTAATCGCCCCATTTAATTTGCGCATCGCCTGTGACATGAGTCGAGCTTGTAAGCCGACATGTGAAGCGCCCATTTCTCCTTCGATTTCTGCTCTTGGAACGAGAGCAGCGACTGAATCGATAACCAAAATATTAACCGCTCCACTTCGCACAAGTGCTTCTGCAATTTCAAGCGCCTGTTCGCCAGTATCTGGCTGAGAGAGAAGGAGTTCGTCAATGTCTACACCGATCTTTTCCGCATAAACAGGGTCAAGTGCGTGTTCCGCGTCTATAAAGGCTGCCGTCCCGCCTTGTGCCTGCACTTCTGCAATAGCATGAAGAGAGACCGTCGTTTTACCAGATGATTCCGGACCGTATATTTCAATAATACGACCTTTCGGATATCCGCCAATCCCTAAAGCCTTATCGACTTGAATAGATCCACTGGAAACGGCACTCACACGTTTGTCGGCCTGTTCACCTAACTTCATAATCGCCCCGTGGCCAAACTGCTTTTCAATTTGCTTTAATGCAGCATCTAATGCTGCTTGTCTATCTGCACTCATTATTATCATCCTTCCCAAAAATAAGCGCCTCTTGAAAGAAAAACGCTCTCCATTATTGTTTCATTATAATGCGAAACACATTCCAGGAAAGGCTCATATATCAATGACGAAAATTTGTTCTACATTCATTATATAGAAACATGTGTTTGTTGTCAAAGGAACAAATACATGGAAACAATCTAAAATTTGGAAAATAGTTCCCTTATTTTCATTGAAATCGAAGAACTTGTTTGAATATGTATAAAGGAACGGTTAAACAGAGATAATACATAAGCAATCTGAAATTGCGATATGAAGTATTTTTTATGCTAGGAGGAACAAAATGGAAAGCGGTAAAGTGAAATGGTTTAACAGTGAAAAAGGATTTGGGTTTATCGAACGTGAAGGGGGAGAGGATGTATTTGTACATTTCTCTGCCATTGAGGGCGAGGGGTACAAATCATTAGACGAAGGCCAGGCAGTGACTTTTGAAGTTGAAGATGGTCAACGTGGCCCGCAAGCAACAAATGTAAGTAAGGCATAATGAGCGATGTGAAAAACAGACCTGGGGTACCAGGTCTGTTTGTATTTAGACAAAGGAAACCATTACGGCAATGCGCCGTGTTTATATTTAATAAAACAGGATAAATGAATACATGTTAACTATTTGTGAGGGGAGGGACGTTTCATGACAGAAGAAAAAGGTGTAAAACGTAATGACTCGATCGAGCAAAAGGTAAAAAAAGAAAAAGGACAGGATATTGAGCCACAACGAGCTCGAGATCCAAAAAAGCCAGGGCAAGAAGATAAAAATCCTGACGACTTTGAGTAAATGTGTATCATGAAAGGAAGACGAGTTTAAATTGCTCGTCTTTTTTGATATTTCATTTCAAGGTAAATGATTGTAAATGATGAGGAGTGAACGTATGAAACCTAAATCGGACAGAGAGTCTTTCATAGACGATTTGGATGATCAAAATGACAAATTATATTTAATTTTAAGAGGCCATCTTTATATTGAAAATGAATTAAACAAATTGCTTGAAGGGTTTATCCCAAATCCAGATATATTAGAACTGTATAAAGAACGATTTCGGACCAAAACGGAAATAGCGTCTGCCTTTAACCTGATTGACCAAAATCAATGCGAGATGCTGCTTGAATTTAATGAACTGCGAAACAAATATGCTCACCGGTTGAAATATAACATTAGTCATCAAGAAATTATGGAGCTAAAAAGTAAATTAGGGGAAATAGAGGGGCTTGAACGACTGGTAGAAGATATCGTTACAGAGAATAAAAGCACCTCTGTAACAGATCTTAAAACGGTCATCGCCGGCCTACGTACCATTTTAAATGTAAAAGCAACGGGAATAAAGAAGTGTGAAGATCCATCCTTTCATGTAGTTGATTTGGATGATTTGGAAAATGAATAAGAAGAACTCAGCAGAAATTATGCTGAGCTTTTTGCGTCATTTAAAGGGAAAGATGATTGTTTTTCTCAATAGATCCGTCATAATAAGAAGGAGAAATTTTATAAAGATGAGGAGTAAGAAACGATGATTATGATTGAAAACGATTGGTTAAAAGTAAGCATTTCAACGGAAGGAGCGGAAGTGCGAGAAGTGTACCATAAGAAAAACGAGCTACATTATATGTGGACGGGTGACAGCGCGTATTGGGGACGTGTATCTCCAGTCTTGTTTCCTATTGTTGGGCGTTTAAAAGGAGATCAGTATGTAGTGGATGGACAGAGCTATCCGATGTCCCAACATGGTTTTCTACGCGACGTTAACTTTGAAATTGCCGAGCAAACAGTGGACAAAGCTTCCTTTCAATTTGAATCGGCTGGTTTATTCACGGACATATACCCATACGAATTCAAGGCAGTCATTCACTATACACTAGATGAGGCATCACTTACCGTTCGCTGGGAAATAACGAATGAAAACAAAGAAAAGATGTATTTCTCGATCGGTGCGCATCCGGCGTTTCGGATCCCACTTTTGGAAAATGAAACAGTCGAGGATTACAAAGTAAAAGTGATGCCTGCTGAAAATAAGAAAGCAATGGAATACGAACTAACAGATTCTCTCATTAAGGAGAAAGGTCCAGCTGACGGTGTTCAAGCTTTTACATTAACCCCGTCCTTATTCGCAAATGATGCGTCTATTTACAGCAATATTAATTACGTCACGCTCGAATCCAATACAACAAGCTATGGCATAGACGTCACGTTAAAAGGCTTTCCATTCGTCGGGATTTGGTCTAAATACGATGAAGCAGATGGCACGATCGCCCCGTTTATCTGCATTGAACCGTGGTATGGCGTTGCTGACACGAACGAGACATCGGGAGAGCTGAAGGACAAATTTGGTATTAATATGCTTGAAGTGGGCGAAACGTTTCAAGCTGAGTATGGAATGAAATTTAGATAAAGTTTTCAAAATATGACACTTGTCATACTCAGGGTGTGACGGGTGCTACTGCATAAGTAAAAATCCCTTCGTTATAATAAGGTATATCATCAACTAGCGGAGGGAACACAATAATATGAGCAAAGAAAAAGAAAAAGCAAAAGTTTTACGAAAACAAGTTGCTCCATACGAAAAATCAAATACGAAAGCGAGTATTTGGCAGCTCATTAACACGATTGTACCGTTTGTCGTCATCTGGTACCTGGCGTATCAAAGCTTGTCCATTTCCTATTTCCTAACGTTAGGTTTATCGGTTATTGGCGCAGGATTTATTACGCGGATCTTCATTATTTTTCATGACTGCTGTCACCACTCGTTTTTTAAAAATAGAAAATTGAATCGAATTGTCGGAACACTTACAGGCGTTTTAACGTTTTTCCCTTATGATCAATGGGCACACAGCCATAATATCCATCACGCGACGAGCAGTAATTTGGATAAACGCGGGACAGGTGATATGTGGATGATGACGGTTGAAGAATATTTAACGGCTCCATTAAAAACACGTATTGCGTACCGTCTTTACCGGAATCCATTCGTTATGTTCGTCATTGGGCCGATCTGGGTATTCCTCATTACGAATCGCTTTAACGTAAAAGGAGCAAGAAAGAAAGAGCGTATGAATACGTATCTCACGAACATCCTGATTTTTGCGAGTGCTGGATTGCTTTGCTGGGCGATTGGCTGGCAGTCATTCCTGCTCGTACATGGTCCAATGTTCTGGATTGCCGGTTCAATGGGTGTTTGGCTCTTTTATGTACAGCACACGTTCGAAGATTCTTATTTTGAAGAAGATGAAAATTGGAATTTTGTGCAAGCAGCAGTGGAAGGTAGCTCATTCTACAAGCTTCCAAAACCGTTGCAGTGGATCACAGGAAATATCGGCTTTCACCACGTGCATCATTTAAGCCCACGTGTACCGAATTATCAATTAGAAGCGGCACACAACAACGCAGATCCTTTGCAAAATGTACCGACCATTACGCTCTGGACGAGTATTCAGTCCGTAAAATTCCGTTTGTGGGATGAGCAAAGTAATAAGTTTGTTACATTTAAAGATGCGAATCAATCTGTTAAATCGTTGAAGAAAAGCGTCATGAGTGAATAAATTGTATAAAAATATGTCCATCACCATATTTCCGTCTTAACGGGAATATGGTTTTTTTTACAGAAATGTGGGATGATTGTGCTAAAATAAGAAGCAAGTACAAGAAAAATGAGGAACAACGATGAAAAAACGAACGACAGTCTTTCAAAAAAGTTCAGGCATGTCTCCATATATATGGAGTATTTTAAGTTTTTTGCCCTTTTATTTTATATTCCAGTCTTCCTCGACGAAGGAAATTATCTTCGGGATCACGCTGACGATACTCTTTTATGTTAGCTTTCGGTTCGCGTTTCTATCTAAAAATTGGCCTGCTTATGTATGGATCTGTATTTTAGTAGGCATATCGATCATCATGACGATACTCTTTCAGTTTATCTATTTTGCCTTTTATATTGCGTATTATAACGGCAATATAAAAAAGAGAGGGGCATTCATTACAGCATATGTCATTCATTTAGTCGGCACGGCCTTTTCGATCAATTACAATTTTGTTCTGAAAGATCCGTTCTTTATTCAGCAGCTGCCGCTCATCGTGATTGTGTTTATTAGTGTCATATTACTGCCGTTTAATCTATATAATCGAAAAAAACAGGACAAGCTTGAAGAGGAACTGCAAATGGCGAACAATCGCATTTCTGAATTGGTCAAACAAGAAGAGCGGCAGCGCATTGCCCGTGATCTTCATGATACGCTCGGACAAAGGCTGTCTCTCATCGGCTTGAAAAGTGACCTTGCGAGAAAGCTTATTTATAAAGATCCGGAAAAGGCAAAAGAGGAATTAATCGACGTGCAGCAAACCGCCAGAACGGCATTAAATGAAGTGCGGAATTTAGTTTCATCGATGCGCGGCATTCGGATTAACGACGAAATTGTGCTCGTTCAACAATTGTTAAAAGCGGCACAAATCGAATATACGGGTGAGAAAGAATTTAAATTGAACAACGTATCGCTTTTTGTTGAAAATATTATCAGTATGTGCATGAAAGAAGCTGTGACCAATATTGTCAAGCATAGCCAGGCCTTTTCTTGTCATATTAGCATTAAGCAGACGAAAACCGGGCTGCAGTTGACTATAAAAGATGATGGGATTGGGATGATCCGGCAAGATATTGGAAAAGGAAGCGGCCTTCTCGGAATGAGAGAGCGGCTTGAATTTGTGAATGGTAGTCTAGATATTCGATCAGATAATGGAACGATGATTATTATGAATGTGCCAAATGACGTGAAACAGCGTGATGAGGGGGAATATGAATGATTCGAATCGTTATTGCCGAAGATCAGCGGATGCTGCTCGGGGCATTAGGCTCGCTGCTCAGTTTAGAAGACGATATGGAAGTAGTCGGACAAGCAGCAAACGGGGAAGAAGCGGTTGCACTCGTTCAGACGTTACAACCGGATGTGTGCATTATGGATATTGAAATGCCATTAAAGACAGGACTAGACGCTGCAGAAGAGTTAAAAGACTGTGACTGCAAAGTGATCATTTTAACAACATTTGCCCGAACCGGCTATTTCCAGCGTGCGATCAAAGCGAAAGTGAGCGGTTATTTGTTGAAAGACAGCCCGAGTGAAGAGCTCGCTAGCTCCATCCGCAGCATTATGGCTGGAAGACGCGTGTATGCACCTGAATTGATGGACGACTTTTACAGTGAAGAAAATCCACTGACTGAACGGGAAAAAGATGTATTAGAGCTTGTAGCTGATGGGAAAAATACAAAACAAATCGCTGAAGAACTCCAGATTAAGAATGGAACGGTGCGAAACTATATTTCTACTATCTTTGATAAGCTCGAGGTGAAAAATCGAATCGAAGCCATTTCTCAATCGAAAGAAAAGGGATGGTTTAAGTAGATAAGAAAAGCCGCTTGCCATAAACGCAGGCGGCTTTTTTCATTGTATTTTCACTTTTCTTTTTTATACTTAATCCGGATATTAGAGGAATTTGGATTCATATGACACATATATATGATGGACAAGTATGATGAAAAAGCAGGAGGGGAGTAGATGGATTTGTTCATAGGTGTTGGACTGGCGATAGCCGGATATTTTATTTGTGATGGATTACGGAATTACCAAAATCCAACAGAAAAAAGTTTCTTTGATTATTTTAAAAAAAATGATCAACGTGAATTGTTGGCAGAGAGCAGCGTGCATCATTTTTTGGGCATAACGAAAGAAGAGGCGAGAGTGTTAATTCAAGAACACCCCGATATTCCTCACGTTAAATTAAATGGACAAGTGTATTTCTCCAAAACGAAATTGCGTGAATGGATAAAAGAATAAAAATTCACTTTATCTTGTCACACTATCCAAACAGGTGCGCTCTGCATATATTAGTTATGGAGAATATAAGCAGGTGAGGTGTGTGATATGGAGAAAATGATGACGGACTATGTACTACTCTTAAAGGCGTTTTTACCTAGAGGAGTCGAAGTTCTGGAGCTGCAGCAGCCAGAAAAACGTCCTGCGATCTTGCTGGCTGACTTAGACGGAGATCATTGTCTAGAATTAGTGGGAGCTTATAAAGATCATGGTGAAAACTATATCGTCATACTAAAAGAGTACGATCATACGTGGTATCAAGTGGCTCACATGAAAGGGAGCGGGTACAGCATAACGGATTTATTGGCCGCTCCTGTCGTGGACAGTACGATCAACACATTGCTCATTGGCTGGCAGATTGCGGGTATTTGGTCGGAGCTCGACTTACTGCAGTGGACGCCAGAAGGCTTTAAGCATTTGACACCCAATAAAAAGGTCTACAGCAAAATGAAGGTAGAAGAGATGAATGAGTGTCCAGGCACGTATGAGATTGCCCTCTGGAATCATGACACAGGAAATGCCTATCAAATAGACATCTATCGTTGGTGCACAAACGACCTCGTTAAAGCAACGGACGTATACCCTTATTACTTCAAGAAAGTAGCGAATTACTATAAAGCCTTACTTCAAGAGATGGATTCTCCTGTTTATTGGTACTATTTAGCTGATGCGCAAATGAAAGCAGGATTACTGGATCAAGCTTTAACGACCATTCATAAAGCGCTGTCCTCATCGACTCCTTATCCGTCTAAAGAAAAACTGCTTGAGATGAAGCGGCAGCTGCAGGCAGAAAATAATAAAGTCGTTCAAGTGAAGCGAGGAGACGTTACCGGGGATGGCACTATTGATACAGTCTATCTGACAGCAGATCAAACGCCGGACAGTCCGTTTTGGCAAAATATCACTCTTGTCGTTCGAGATGGAAGAACCAATCAGTATGAAAAAATTTATTTGAAAGAAAATGCCGGTTATAATCCGACCATTTTTCTTGGTGAATTCACAGGTGACAAAGTAGAGGATATTCTCATTGTCATCAATACAGGGGGAAGCGGTGGAATGATTTATGCGTATATGTTTTCGTATATAAATGGGGAAATTCGTCAGATCTTTGATTCTGAATCATTTAATGAAAAATATACGTATAATGTGGTATACAAAGATCATTATAAGGCCATTGTGACAAGCTTCAACAAGAAGAAGTATACAATTGATCTCATGTATAAAGGTGCTGATTATTTAGCGGAGATCTATAACGCGGATGGGACGCTGAAAGAGCCAATCGAAGGCTGGGTATCTCCTTTGTCGGGACTGTATCCCGTTGATTTTGACAGGGATGGCATGTATGAACTGAACACATTTCAAAACATCGCCGGCCGATATAACGCCGATAGACTTGGCTATATGGAGAATATACTTAAATGGAATGGAAGAGAATTTGCACCAGACCGCCAACATGTGGCGATCTTTGGTGAAGAGTTGAATACGGTCAAACTGGATTTGCCCAATGCGAAAATGAGGCCTCCGGAAAGATTAAAAGATCCTATGTAATAAAACGTTCTTCTGCTGACACCATTCGATTTTTTGAATGGTGTTTTTAAGTGTGATAAAATGAACAGCCGATACAAATTGATAATAAACTCGAGGTGTTTGTTGCTATGAACTTAAAGTTTCAGCTTTCCATTGCCTTTATCATCAGTCTTGTTTCGTTAATTGGATTTGGCTTTATGGCTTTTTTAGTGAGCAGCCATAAGATTATTCAATTTGATCAGACTGTGATCTCGTTTATTCAAGGATTGGAATCGTCGATGTTGACGGCGATTATGAAGTTTTTCACGTTTATTGGTTCAACGTATTCGATTGTAGTGCTTTCCCTTCTCGTGTTATTTTTTCTTTACAACGTATTCAAACACCGCTCAGAACTTATTTTATTTATAGCGGTCGTTCTAGGTTCGAACATTCTCTTTAAATCATTAAAATGGTTCTTTCATAGAGCGCGTCCGGATTTTCACCGGCTTATCGAAGTGGGAGGATATAGTTTCCCAAGCGGCCATGCGACGAACGCGATTACTCTTTATGGTATTCTTGCTTTTCTGCTTTGGCGTCATATACCAGTTGGATGGGGCCGTACGCTCTTAATTGTTATCAGTACCATGATGATGATGATGATTGGAACGAGCCGTATTTATTTAGGCGTGCATTACCCAACAGATATTATAAGTGGTTATTTAGTAGGTGGATTTTGGCTTACGATCGCGATTTGGTTTTATCAGCGATACCAGAAAAAGCGTCAGAAAAGAAAAAACTTCTTCGACATGTAATACACATGATCGGCATATCCAAAACAAACGGGGCTATTCTGTATTGGAAAATGCCGATAGATCTACTTTTTTGCCGATTACGATTAAAATATCACCGTCGTTTATGACGTGGTCAGGTGAAGGGGAGATGGTCATTTCGTCATGACTCATGACCGCAATCACATTTAAATGATACGTTGCTCGTATACCAAGATCCCGCAGGCTTTTACTCACCATGCTTGAAGGGATTTTTATTTCTTCTATGCTGTACTCATTCGATAGTTCGATAAAGTTTAAGACATTAGGTGACAGCAGCTGATGGGCAACACGTTCGCCCATATCTTTATCCGGATAGACGATCCAATCAGCTCCGACTTTTTTTAACACTTGCCCGTGTAGTTCGCTCAGCGCTTTGGCGATAATTTTTTTAATCCCTAATTCTTTTAAGAGCAATACGGTCAAAATACTTGCCTGCATATTACTCCCAATCGCGACGATGACACAATCAAAATTGCTAATACCGATGGATTTTAATGTTGCTTTTTCAGTCGTATCGGCTACAGCTCCATGCGTAATAAATAATTCAGCATCTTCAACTTCGTCCGCGTTTATATCAATACCCATTACTTCATGACCGGTTTCATTCAGTTTTTTTGCAATACTCGTTCCGAATCGGCCCATCCCAATGACCGCAAATTGTTCTTTTGGCATCTTGTCGCCACACTCCTTACAAATTCATTAGCCAATCATTATTTTTCCTTTCGGATAACGGAACGCATTCGGTTTTTCTCTTGTAGCAACGGCATAGGCAATCGTTAAAGGTCCCACTCTCCCTGCAAACATGGCGAAAATAATGAGTATACGACCAACCGGTGATAATTCAGGGGTCAGCCCCATGGATAAACCGACGTCAGAAGAGGCAGAAACGGCTTCAAAAAAAATCATTAAAAAGTCTTTTCCACTTTCTGTAATCGTCAGCAGCATGGTAAGGATGATAACGAAAAATAACCCGCTGATCGTGATGGTAAGAGCTTTATAGATGGTGTCAAAAGGAATACATTGGCGAAAGAATACAACATCTTCTCTCCCTTTTATCTGTGACCAGACAGCCCCTAATAAAGTCGCGAAAGTGGTTGTTTTAATCCCGCCCCCAGCTGAACCGGGAGAAGCTCCGATGAACATAAGAAAAATAAGCAGGAATAAAGTAGACTGCGATAAATCGGGAATGTTCAATGTACTGGAACCAGTTGATCGTGTCGTAACAGATTGAAAAAGTGCGGCTAACACTTTTCCAGAATAAGATAAGGGCTGCAATGTTTTCGGGTTTCCAAACTCTAACAGCAAAATGAAAATTGTACCGCCAAACGTTAAGACGAAGCTCGTAGCGAGTACAACTTTCGTATGTAAAGATAAACGGCGGGTTTCCCGGTATTCGAACACTTCATTCAAGACAATAAAACCAATCCCGCCTACTGTAATGAGCGCACAAACCGTCAGGTTTACGATCGGATCTTCTGCATAAAGGGCTAAACTTTTAAATCCCCCGGTTAAGTCAAAACCTGCATTATTAAAATTTGAAATCGAATGGAAAACCCCGTAATAGATCGCTTTTCCAATCGGCATCTCAGCAGCAAAACGAAACGCTAAAAGGATTGCCCCAACGATTTCAATCGTAACGCTAAAAAGGATAATTCTTTTCGTTAACGTCACAACGCCTGAAATGGACGAGCTGTTTGTCGATTCACGAAGCAGCAACCGTTCTTTTAAAGAAATTCGTTTCCCCAACAAAACAGCAAGAAAGGTAGCAAACGTCATAAACCCGAGTCCACCTAGTTGAATGAGCGATAAAATGACAAGCTGTCCAAACAGGGTAAAGGTAGTGCCTGTATCCACAACGACGAGACCATTGACACAAGCAGCAGATGTAGATGTAAATAAAGCATTTAAAAAAGACAGCCCCTTTCCATCGACTGTCGCATAAGGCAGAGATAACAGAAATGTTCCAATTAAAGAGATCGTCAAAAAGCCCAGTACGAGAACTTTGGGAGGGTCTAAAAATTTTTTTATCTTTTTCAACTCCCTGTCTGTGAAATGAAGAGTACAATCGATTTCATAAAATACATTGTCTACACTATTCTGTCCTGATACTTCATGAACATTCATAAAAACACACAGCCCGAAAGAGAAATGTTCTTCCAGGCTGTGTGTTTTTTCTTCTATTTAATATCCACATGATCTCCAGCATGTATCTTTCCATCTGTCACGACTTCAGCATAAACACCGAAACTGCCGGCATTGTTTTTGACGATTGATTTTAAAACAGCGGGATCTTTCGGAAGATCGCCTTGTGCAAGTGTCGTCATGACACACCGCTTCGTCGGCTGCAAAATTTTTAGCTGCACATGGCTACCGATCGTCAATGTTTTACCAATCCACTCATTCTCTACGAACCCTTCTGCTTCTGGAACATCAATGATGATATTCGGTCTGAATCGTCTCGGTTCAATTCTGCTCTCGGGAATCGATTTTCTTAACGTATTGATCGTTGACGTCGTAATAATGTGAACGATTCCAATATCAAAAAAAGTACCTTCAGGTGATGTTCGAGTGAAAATGGAACCTGGATTCTCTAATTCCTCTATATCTTCAGGAATGTACCCCTCAAATTCGACATCGAGTGATGAAGGACTCGACAGCTGTACCGTTCGATTAAAGCTCTCAGAAAGCTTTGTGTTCTTTTCCTCATCTGTACTTAGAATCGCTGTGCCATCAGGAAACGTGATTCGGACAGGCGGAGTAGACGATAACAGTTGTGGCGGCTCCGTAAAAGCTGCCCGGTATTGAAACATGTTCGGCCATTTCAGTGGATTTTTTGCATTTGCGAGTTTACTTGTGGACATGTCGATGACGCCGAATGCTCTGTCCCCTAATAGTCCCTTTTTTGTTATGTCGCACGCATTCATTTCTTCCCCCATCATCGATTTAACAGGGTATCTCCATAGTGATGTCACTTTTGCAGCGTTCACGATCAAACACGCTCCTTCATAATAGTTAAGATGAAATCAAAAACATGTTTAAAATCTATTAAATTACAGTATACGACATTGAACTACCCCCACGTAACAACATTATGTCTGTTTGAAGTAGGGGATTCCTAAGAACACCAACCTATCGGCCAGTTATGGAGTAGGCTACCCCCGCAGTCCCTGCGGTTAAAAGTCTTATGGCTTCGTTTTTGAGATTTAATCCTGCGTTAAGATCTCGATCATGATGAGTTTGGCACTCTGGACAATCCCACTCACGCAAATGAAGATTCTTAACGTCTTTATTTTTATATCCACAACAAGAACATAATTGAGAACTGGCAAATGTTTTTCCAACAACTACAACCTGTTTTCCATACCATTTTGCTTTGTATTTAAGCATAGTTCTGAATTGCGACCAACTCGCTTCACTGATGGCTTTCGCTAATTTATGATTCTTCAACATGTTGGACACTTTCAAATCTTCAATACCGATCACATCGTGGTTTTTGATGATCTCGGTGCTGATCTTATGCAAATAGTCGTTACGTGCATTCACCATGCGTTCATAGATACGAGCCACTTTTCTGCGTTGTTTTTGATAATTCTTTGATTCAGACAGCTTACGTTTCTGTTTGATAGCGATTTCTTTTCTACGTGAAAGAACACGTTGCTCTTTTGCCAGTTTCTTTTCAAGTGAACGGAAGAAACGAGGATTTTTGTATATGCTTCCGTCAGAGAGAATAGCAAAGTCTTTTAATCCAGCGTCCATTCCAACGGATGAACCTGTTTTCGATTTTTCTTTCACCTCTGTTTCGGCAAGAATAGAGGCAAAATACTTGCCATTTGAATGGCGTCTAATCGTAGCATTCAAGATACGTCCTTCCACCTCACGACTTTTCGCAAAGCGAATCCAACCAAGTTTCGGCAATTTCAGTTTATGATCAGCAACCGCAATATTGCCGTTCGTGTGCTTTGTTGTGTAGGATTGAACATGGTTCTTTTTCGATTTAAAATGTGGTCGTTTATTTTGATTTTTGAAGAATCTCGAATAAGCATCCGCAAGATTTTTAAGTGATGATTGAATGGCAACACTATCGACTTCTTTTAACCACATTAATTCCTTCTTTAGTTGTGTTAATTGGACAGAACACGAGTTATACGTCAATCCTTTGCCTGTTTCTTTGTACGTATCATTCCACTTCGCTAAAAAGTGATTGAAGACAAAACGGCTGCTTCCGATTGTTTTCGCAATCAGCCTTTCTTGCTCTTTGTTTGGGTAGATGCGGAATTTATACGCTTTGTGCATGATCATTGTATGATACCTCCGTTCCCATCTTCCTCATTATACCATTCCTAAAAGAAAAAACAAACATTAGTTCTGTTTTTTCTTTTAGAAAAATAGAAGAAAAAAGGGGGCATTCGTATCATCGTTCCTTTCGTCTAATTCAAACAGCTTTCGAACAGTCGGACAATCGAGACCGCTAAAGCGACCCCTTGTCCGAAGGCGATTCATCCCACGCTTAATACCGAGCTGTGCGCTTTACGTATTTGAAGTGGGGTATTATGTAATGAAAAAAGCCAGTCTATTGAAAGACCGGGCTTCAGATTATTCATTATTCTTTTTTCTTATTCATCCTCTGGAATCTGATAATGTTCGACATAATCAATCCGTTCAATGAGACGGGGATGAGAACCTTGGAAAAAATGAATCACATCAGGATCATACCCGGTTGTTTTGGAATCTTTCGTGAGCTTCTGAAAACTTGAAATAGCGGCTTCTTTATCGTCTGTCATGTTCAACGCATATTCATCCGCCTGTGTTTCCATATATCTTGAATATACATTTTCCAAAGGAGAAAGGGGAAAACTGACGATTGATACTGCCAACAAAAGCAGGGGAAGAGCCGCAAAATCGTCGGCTTTTTTTATGCCAATCTGTGAACCGACATTACGTAAAAGAAAGTGGTACACATAGTACGTACCAAATGCGACGTAGAAGGTCATGAACACATTTAAGAAAAGATCGTGGTACATGTGCTTCAACTTATAGTGGCCGATTTCATGTGCCATCACAAAACGAATTTCATCGATCGTCAATTTTTCAATCGTTGTGTCTCCAAGAACAATTTGCATGTTCGAACCGATCCCTGTGACAAATGCGTTCATCTGGTTCGTTTGTTTAGACATATTCATTTCTAAAATTTTTGCATCCGGAATCCCTGCTTCCGCAGCAAGCTGTTCAATTTCAGTACGAACGATTTTGTCTTCAAGCGGTTTATATTCATTAAAGAGTGGACTAATAAACTGAGGGACAAGAAACATCATTAGAACGGTAAGAGGCAGGCAAAAGCCCCACATGCTAAGCCACCATTTTTTCGGCTGTTTTCTGATGAGCCAGAAAGCACCGAATAAGAGAGGCGTCATGATGAGTAAGTCTACGCCGAGATCAAGGAGAAAATCTTTTACCCAAGAGTACAGGCTTTGACTCGTCAAATCATAATGATGACCGAGATAAAAAAAGAACAGATCAAGAGGAAGGTAAATGGCTGCGAGCATGAGCGAAAGGACGAAATAGTAAAAAGAAAATTGCCAGAAGGAGCGTTTGGCGATTTTTTTGGCGTGGTCACACACCCGTTTGGAAAAGGAAAGAACGGCAATGAAAAGGAAAAAATCAAGTGGTGTTTTTAAAAAAAAAGTAAAATAACCGATCAAATCAAGCTGATGGGACTCTTCGATTTGAGCGGAGGTTAAAAAGGCAGCAGGATCTGCTGTCGTTCCTTTATAGTCTTGTGGGATATCACCGGGCGTAAGACTAAACAGGTACGAACTGATGCCAATTACATAAATCAGATAAACGAGAAAAAAGATGACATAAAAAGGTTTCATTGACCATGTTTTTTCACGGATATTCCTATCACTCCATTACGCTTTATTGGCGTATTCATTATTTGACTTTTTAGTTTATGAGTGCTAGCTTTTTTTATGATTGATACGACGATGTATTACGTATAATTTGTTATTAATTGGACGATAATTGAATGTGTTTGCATATAAAAGGAGGAAGTAAGACGAAAAAATGAAAGTCATTGGATATGTACTCAGTCTCTTAGGAGTAGGCGTATTAGGTGTATCGATTTGGATATATTATCCGCAGTATCAAATCGATAAGGTGAAAAAAGAAACGGCCGCTGTTTCACATACAATGGCGAGTGAACATCACATTTCGTATACGGATTATTACCGTTCTGTCGATAAACCAATCCTTCATCATCTAGCGTTAGGCGATTCGATTATAAAAGGTTTCGGGGCTAGTTCGAATGAGAATTTAGTCAGATCGTTTTCGTTGAATTTGGAAGAGGATATTCAAAAAGAGGTTCTTTATCAAAATGAAGGCATTAATGAAATCACAAGTGAAGAATTAAACGAGTTAGTTCAAAAGGGAGAATTTGACGAGAAAATTAAAAACGCGGATATTGTCACTATTAATATTGGGGGAAATGATATACTGCGCCTCGGTTTTGAGGAGGGCTTTTATGAAGCAATTCGGTCATTTGATCGACTTCAAACCGATTTTGTCCATAACCTATCGAGTACGATGAATCGAATTAACGAGCTTAATCCTGATGCGACCGTTCTTTTGTTGGAGTTATACAACCCATTGGATCAAGAAAATGAATTTTATTCTTTAGCAGACAAAATACTGCCTAAATGGAACTTGAAGCTCTATGAACTGGCAGACAAAGTGGACTATGCATTGGTGATTGAAACGGCGGATGTGATCAATAGTGAGCAGCCACAATATCTTTCTTATGATGGAGTTCATCCGAACGCGCGCGGGTACAATGCGATTGCTGAACAAATGTTGATCCAATTAAAAAATGATACGAGAACTTTAATGAAACAACATTAAACCTCCCTCCCGGATAAAATGTTTTCGTTTGCAAAAGATATCGAAAAAGGAGGAGATAAGGTGGAGACAGATTTAAAAATAGTCTTAGGGAAAGCTTTCGGTGAATTATACGAAATACAAAAGAAACAAGGGATTAAGAAAGTGGATGAAGGCCACATTTTCGGGTTGTTAAACGGTTTTGAAGAAGCGTTAAACAATGAGTTTGAACACTTGAATTTTATCACTGAAGAAGAAGTGAACAAAGTGTCTCATTACTTTGCTCCGTATGTGGAGGCAGAAGAAAAGACGAAGGAACTTCCACCCTTCACTAATATGCAGTCAGATTTAGAGAAACAGGGGATTGGGCAAGCACGGTTCATTACGATATTAAGGTATTTAAATGCAACAAATAGACTGAACGTAGACGTTAATGAAGCAGGGGATTTTACGTTGACGGAAGAGGTTCGTTAATGAAGGAGCATCCATTGGGGGTGCTTTTTTTGTCTTTTTGATGAACTAAGGGGAGAGAAACTGGGGTGAAAAGGGTTCAAAATTGAAGAGAGATAGGACGGTGTGGTACGATTTAATTACTATAATGAGAGTAAGAAAAGTTATTTTAGGCAGGAGGAATCATGTTGGTTAAACTGGTTAACGGACAAAAAGTAGAGTTAACGAAGCCTTCTTCTATGGTGACATCCATTCGGCTCGGTCTCGGTTGGTCAATCAGTGACCATTCAACATCCCATTTTGATTTGGACGCATTGGCATTACTAGTGGATGAAACAGGCAATATTCGTTCAAAGGAACATATTGTGTTTTACAATCAGTTAACGGCGTTTGATGGAGTGGTTGTTTTATCAAATGATAATCAAAATGGTGCCGGAACAGGCGATGATGAACAATTATTCATTCAATTATCGTATGTACCTGCTTCGATTCATAAAATAGTGGTGGCAATTGTCATTCATGAGGCGGATGAGCGCGGTCAAACATTTGGTGAAGTGAATGATGCTTTTGTTCGTATTGTCAGTGACGAAACGAAAGAAGAAATCGCCTGTTACGAGCTGGAAAAAGATTTTTCGAATGAAACAGCAGTTGTGATTGGTGAAGTGTGCCGAACGGAAGATGGGTGGACATTTAAGACGTCTGGAAAAGGCATTGACGGCGGCATAAATTCAGTATGCCAGGCGTACGGAATGATGAAATGGCCGGATTCCTTTTTTGAAAAGAAAAAAGCGCTGACCAAAACATCCCCCTTATATGCAAAGAAGCCACTTTTTTAAGAGTGGCTTCTTTGTGCAAAAAACTTGTATTTAGTAATTGTATCGTATACGATTAAATCGTGGAAGATATAATTTTGAGAAGGGGAGATGATCAAGCATGACAAGTGTATATGATTTCGAAGTGAAGAAGCCGAATGGTGAAGTGATGTCGTTGAAAGAGTATGAAGGAAAGACGTTAGTAATTGTCAATACTGCAAGCAAATGCGGATTCACGCCTCAGTTTGGCGGGCTGCAATCTCTGTATGAAAAATATAAAGATGAAGGAATGACTGTGCTCGGTTTTCCGTGCGATCAGTTTAACAATCAAGAGTTTGATGACATTAACGAAACGACCGAGTTTTGCCAGCGAAATTATGGTGTCTCGTTCCCGATGTTTGCGAAAGTGGAGGTAAATGGGGACGAGGCGGACCCACTTTTTAAACATTTGACGACAGAGAAAAAAGGGATTTTATCGAAAAAAATCAAATGGAATTTTACGAAGTTTTTAGTCGATAAAAATGGACAGGTTGTCGAACGGTATGCGCCGACGACAGATCCGGAAAAAATGGAAGAGGATTTGAAAAACGTATTGTAATGAATGATTTTTTAACGTTAAATAAACAACTATGTTTTGCGGTGTATGAAACAGCTGGCGAGTTTAATAAGCTGTATACGAGCGTCCTGCAGCCATTCGAATTGACCTATCCGCAATACCTCGTGCTTCTTTCATTGTGGGAAAAAGATGAAGTGACGATGAAAGAACTCGGCGCCAAACTGAATCTTGGCACCGGTACGCTTACACCAATGATTTCAAGAATGGAAGCGAACGGATGGCTTCGAAAAGAACGGTCGAAAGAAGATGAACGGAAAGTGTTCATTTATCTTAAAACAAAAGCACGAATAGAACAGCCACACATTACGAAACGTGTCGCGGAAGAAATCAATTTATGCAAAATTGAACGCGATGAATACGAGCAGTTAATGAAAAACTTGAATGGTCTGCACAGAAAATTGAAAGAACGATTAAAAAGCGCTGGAGCTTAATTGTCTCCAGCGCTTTCAATTTATTAATAATAATGGCGCTATTGGATATCATAATGGACATCATCTACTATAGGGGGTTCTTATGAGTACTCGATATTGTTGCCCAAACTGCAAAACGAATCGGACTAGATTCAACATTATTGAACAGGTTGCCCATGCAGTCAAATTAGATCCTCAGACAGGAGAAGTCATTGAACGATTTGAAGGTACGGCTGACCAAGGTCCTTTCCATACCGTTTACAACGGTCCAAAACGGAGAATCCAATGTGCTGCCTGCGGATTAATTGAAGATGAAATGAGGTTTGTTAAATTCGGTGAGAAATAACAATCTCGCTTCGTATAATGAAAAAAGTGAATTTTGTTGCATGAACACCTCCAGGGTTTTTACTAAATCCTGGGGGACTTATTGGTATTAAACACGGTTTTGTACAATTTAGTCAGTGAATAAGTTTAAATGAATCATGTCTTTTTGAGACAGTGATGAGAAGTTAAAAAATAAGGGCGGGAATACGTTTCACGCTGACAAGAAATTTGATGTCAAATGGAACCAGAACGAGCTAGTAGTAGGATATCCGACAGATGCTAAAATATATGAACAGGATAACCGTGTGGGTGAGATAAAAGTTAACTATATATTTAATAATAAAGATCGCTAAAAAAGTCATTTGCTCATTAGAATATTAATGAATAGAAGACTTTTTCTACAATTATATTTGAGCTTTTTTGATAGAGATACAACGTGATGGATGATAATGAATAGCTAACGGTCAAGAAGAGTTAGGGAAGTAGCCTAACTCTTCTTCTTTTTACTTAAGATCATAATTCCCTTTTAGTAAATCATCACTCAAAGGGAATTTTATAATAAAATGACTAACAAGCTGAAGGGGACTGGAGTGGATGAGTTGCTCTATCTATTAGCTTTAATTGTAGGAATCGGGGGCTCTTATTTCATTTGGAGGACAAAACAGGTGGCTGTTCAAAAAACGAAAAGACGAGAAAGAAATGTGCCAGTGTTATTTGGCAGACTGAAAACGCCGTGTACAAATAGCTTTTTGTGTCCTTAATTGCGTATGTGCTGATGAAATAGCGTTATTTCCGAATAATTATTTTGGAAATAATGAAAATATTTAGTCTGATTTTGGATAATCAACACCCGTGAAATAAAATATTTATTAATTACAATTTATAATTTAATTCTGAAAATTTTTAAACTATAATAAAAACGTCACCCGTAATTATTTTTATCATAATGGCAGTGATACTAGTCAGTAAAAGAACGTTATTCTATTCCTGAGCAAGTGATACTTGGTAGGAAAACAATAGACCAGAAAAGAGGAGTTATATGACATTTAAAATGAAACTATTTTTAGCTTTTGGCATTATTTATGCAGTAGACGCTCTTCTTCATACTTATGTTGGGACAAGGATGGCTAACTTTAACCAAGAAATGGAAAATTTTACTAAAAGCAATGAGGTACTTATGTATGCGAACATCATTCAAGATGGATTGAATGATTACAGCAAAGACTTAAGAGATCTAGTCGCGAATCCACCTCAAGACCTTCAAGGTACAATTGAGGTAGATAGGGATAAACACCTTCAAGATGTGAACCTAGCGATCAATTCCTTGGAAAAGTTGGGTGAAAGCGAAGAATCACAAGAAATAGTGGAGAATTTAAAGGCAACGATGAGAACGTATGCTGAAGTAGATAAAGAAATGTCTACTCTCATACAAGAAGGAAAAAATGAGGAAGCAGCTCTACTGTACTGGTATAAGGGTCGAGAAAGTATGGACAATATGAATGAAGTTTCCACTCAGCTAAAAAATAGGGAGAATACTATAGCAACCGAAAATTCCATCGAAATAAACAAGACGTATAATCAAGTTATTACAATAACTAGAGCCTATGTGTCTGTATCATATTTGCTTGGATTAACAATGTTACTTTTTATTCTGTGGAATGTGACGGGCAGATTGAATAAGGTCAGTTCCGTCATGTCGAAAGTTAATTTTAATAGCTTGGATAAATTACCTCGTATACATCTTAAAACAAAAGATGAGATTGGAAAAATTGCTATTTCATTCAATGAAATGGCGGAAGCTCTTGAAACGCATACAAAACAGGAGAAAGAATTAAAAAATGCTGCAGAGAAACAAAGCTGGTTAAAAACGAAAATTGCTGAAATTGCGACCATGTATCCTGGAATAGATAATGTAGAGACGTTAGCCCACATGTTCATCACAAAGGTCACTCCTATGGTAAGTGCAGCGTATGGCGTCATCTATATAAAGAAGGATACGAAATATAATGGGAGCTTTCAGAAGCTAGCTGCCTATGCAGATAATTATGATAATCAACAAGAGGTTGGTGCTAGCAGCTTTCATTTAGGGGAAGGAATCGTTGGGCAGTGTGCACTAGAGAATCGCATCATTTCACTCAATCAAGTTCCAGAAGACTATATAAAAATCACGTCTGGCTTAGGTTCAGCCCGACCGTCTAATGTACTCGTTCTTCCAGCAGAATTTCAAGGAGAGGTATTGGCTGTTATTGAATTAGCTTCATTTGAACCGTTTAGTGACCTAGAGGAAATGCTGCTGCAAGAGGTCATGAGCAATCTTGGTACGAACATAAAAAGTATTTTAAGACATATGCAAGTAGAAAAGCTGCTTCAAGAATCACAGGCTTTAACGGAAGAATTGCAAAGCCAATCGGAAGAACTTCAATCTCAGCAAGAAGAGTTAAGAACCGTTAATGAACAACTTGAAGAGCAGTATGAACACTCCGAACAGAAGACAAAAGAAGTAGAAAAAGTAAAAGATATTCTTGAAGAAAAGGCACAGCAGTTAACGCTCAGTTCGCAATATAAATCGGAATTCTTGGCTAATATGTCCCACGAGCTGCGAACGCCACTTAATAGCTTGTTAATTCTCGCTCAAATGCTCACGGATAATGTCGATGGAAATCTTACTGAAAAACAGGTGAGTTACGCGAAAACAATCTACTCATCAGGAAATGATTTATTGCATTTAATCAATGATATTTTAGACATCGTGAAAATTGAAGCAGGAAAAACAGAAGTCATGTCTAAAGATGTGGAACTGAATAACGTGAAAGAATTTGTGGAGGCGCAATTTACTCCTGTCGCTCGTAAGAAAAATATTCAATTGCATGTTCAGCTTGCTTCTGATTTGCCAGAGGTTATTCATACAGATAAACAGCGACTACAGCAAATATTGAAAAATTTATTATCCAATGCATTTAAATTCACCGAACAGGGTGCTGTAACATTAACAATAGAAAAAGCGGAAAAAGGGATGTTTTCAAAAGAGCAAGAGGATGCATTCACTCATTCAAATATAGGGTTTGTCTTTTCTGTTAAAGATACAGGAATTGGGATTGCAACAGAAAATCAGGACATCATTTTCGACGCGTTTAAACAAGCGGATGGGACCATCAGCCGAAAATATGGTGGAACGGGATTAGGGCTTTCCATTAGCAGAGAACTCGCTCATTTATTAGGCGGTTTCATTGAAGTCGAAAGCACAGAAGGCTATGGAAGCACATTTACGTTATATTTGCCTCATTATCAAAACATAGCAAGGAAGGAAATAGCCATTTCTGAAGCAGAGGCAGCCACAACGCATCTCGAAAATTCAAGCACCGTACCTGTTGTTTCGGCTGAGTATCCATTTCAGGCAGATGATTCTTGGAAACAAATACCCGAAAGGAAAGCGTTGCTAGAAGGTAAGAAAATACTCGTGGTGGATGACGACATGCGTAACGTGTTTGCTTTGACAACAGCGCTTGAAAGCTATCAAGTTGAAGTAATTTTTGCCGAAAACGGAAGAGATGGGATTGTCGTTTTGCAAGGAAACCCAGACATCGATCTCGTTATTATGGACATTATGATGCCTGAAATGGATGGATTTGAGACGATTCGAATGATCCGTCAAACAAATGAATTCCAAAGTCTTCCAATCATTGCCCTTACAGCTAAAGCGATGAAAAATGATCGAAAGGAATGTATTGAGGCAGGTGCATCCGATTATATTAGTAAACCAGTAAATTTAGATCAGCTATTTTCAATCATACGGGTATGGCTATACAGATAGGTGAGAGTTCAATATGATTTATCTACACACATGAATGAATTTTATTTCAAAATTTTTTAATTATAAATCAACATAAAGGTATTATGTTGTATTAAAAACGCCACAGATACTAAGATCTGGGCGTTTTTTGTAACACGTCTTATTGAACTAGCGAGGCAGTCTAGTACAATAAAGAATGAAGATAAAGGAGAATATGATGGAAACAAATAATCAAAACATACTACAAGATATTAAACAAACGGTTATTATTGAAGCGCCTATTCAAAAAGTATGGAACACAGTATCCACTTCGGAGGGCATTGCAGCATGGTTTATGCAAAATGATTTTGAACGGAAAGAAGGACACGAATTCCATTTACAATCACCATTTGGACCATCTCCATGTAAAGTATTAGAAATTAATGAACCTCATCGGCTTTCTTTTTCGTGGGATACAGATGGCTGGGTTGTTACATTTATTTTAAAAGAGTTGGGTGACAAGACAGAGTTTATTCTTATTCATAGTGGATGGAAACATCCTGATGTTGTTCTGCCAAAAGCGAAGGAGAAAAGTTCCGTTATTCGCGATAGAATGGACAATGGTTGGGTAGCGATTGTTAATGAACGTCTTAAAAAGGTTGTTGAGGGTTAAATGACTTCATCAGCAATAAAATATGATGTATTTCAAGCTATTGCTGACCCAACTCGTAGAGAAGTACTGAGATTGCTTGCTCAAAAGGAATTATCTATTTCAAAAATAACATCACATTTTCCGATGAGTCGTACCGCTATTGCAAAACATCTTTATATCCTTTCAGAAGCAAAATTAGTCAGTGGACGAAAGGTAGGTAGAGAAAAACTTTATCGGTTGCAGCCAGAACCATTAGAAGAATTACAACAGTGGCTTTCTTTTTATGAACAATTTTGGAATAATAAATTGTCAATGCTTAAACATATGGTTGAAAATGATGAGGAAAAGGAATTACAACCCATTAGAACGGAATTGGATAAATAGAAATGACAATTGTAAGCAATTTATAAATAGAATAAGAGAAAGACCGACCGATTGAGTGATAAGGTCGGTCTTTTTGTTGTAAAAAATGACAGTAAGAAGTAGACCCTGATTCCAGCACTATTTTTGTCGTCTCTAACTTGCGGTAATGCCTTAAACATAGCTTTTTTAGCAGATATGTTTTTAGTACTGGTGTTATGCCAACTCTTAACGAATATACTTGAATGGTATATTCACTGGTTTTTGGCTTGTGGAGGCAGTTCCAGAGTGGAATGGTGAGAAGGTTCACATCTTACATGAAGAAATTATACTTTCAAAGGAGGAGAATGGGATAGAGAGGATGACGCCCAGCAAACTACAGTATTTGTTCGATGTTGAGCATCCTTTAAATCAGTTCGAACAGTATGCTGAATTTATAGAACGCTCACTAAAGAGTGAGGTAGGCAGGTATGAAAAAATGGCAGCAGAATTCGATGAGGAGGATCAAGAAAGCTTTTGGGATTGGCATATAGATGAAGTTAGCCTTTACCGTAGTGATTTCCCCAATATTTTAAGAAGCTCCCTTTTAACGAGCATGTACTCTTTTGTAGAAAGTAAATTGGTGGCGCTCTGTCACCCTACTGAATCAGGAAGAACTTTTAGTAAGAGAAGCAGCAGCCGGAAACCGTTGATTAATAAAGCGAGAGATTATTTAATAACCGAGTTGAACGTGGCATTTCCAGTTGATACACCAGCGTGGAAATTCATCCAAAACACGAATAGGATTCGGAACTGTTTGGTCCATAGTGGCGGGGATGTGAGTGCATTCAGGTCAGAGCGAAAATTAAGAAACATTATTGCCGATATGGAGTATGTAATGATAGACCAAAGAGACAAGATCATTCTGGATGAGACATTTTGTCTGGCATTCATTGACCACAGCTTTGTGCTTTTATCAGCGCTTTACAATGTTCAGATAGAGGAGCAGTGAAGGTTTTTGCTCATCAACGATTTTAAAACCATCTATTTCCTCAACGCTTACCACACTGTTTACCTCATTAGCTGCATAATAAAATTCACAAAATAGTATCGGGGTTGATAATGTGAAATATACTTGTCCTTATTCGTATGTAGTCCGTCAATGTTCTCTTGGAATGATTCACTTCCTGCCTGAATACATTAATGCAGGAAAGGGTGATCTACATGTGCGGAATAACGGGATGGGTAGATTTTGCACGCGATATGAGGAATGAACAAGAGGCGGTTAAAACGATGGCGGCGACGCTTAAAAAGCGTGGTCCGGATGACTTTCGTGTGTGGGCAACCCATCATGCAGCATTCGGTCACACGCGGCTCGTTGTCGTCGATCCGGTAGGCGGCAGGCAGCCGATGACGTGCGGTCCGTATACGATTGTGTATAATGGTGAGCTGTATAATACGGAAGAAATTAGGCAGGAGCTGTTGAAAAAGGGATATACGTTTCAAGGACATTCCGATACAGAAGTGCTGTTGACGGCCTTTATTGAATGGCGTGAGAAATGTGTAGATCGTCTAAATGGAATTTTTGCATTCGGTGTATGGGATGAAAATCAGCAGGAGCTGTTTATGGCGAGAGATCGGCTCGGAGTAAAGCCACTCTTTTATACCGAATGGGACGATTCTTTTTTGTTTGGATCGGAAATAAAGGCGCTTCTGGCGCATCGTCATGTAAAGGCGGAAATCGATCGTGAAGGACTAATGGAATTGTTCACGCTCGGACCAGGGCGGACGCCGGGACATGGTATTTTTAAAGGAATCCATGAATTGCGCCCGGCTCACGCGCTTACGTTGAATCGAACTGGGCGTCGCATATGGCGATACTGGAACGTGGAAAGCAAGAAGCACCTTCATTCGATGGATGAAACAGCGGAACAGGTTCGATTTTTATTAAAAGATGCCGTTGAGCGTCAGTTGACAGCCGATGTGCCCGTTTGTACTTTTTTATCCGGCGGTGTTGATTCGAGTGCGATCAGCGCATTTGCATCGGATTATTTTCAAAAAAACGGACGTGGTTCTCTTCACACCTATTCGATTGAATATGTGGAAAACAGCCAATATTTTAAGAAAAGTGTCTTTCAGCCAAGTGAAGATAAGCTGTGGATTGATAAAATGCAGAAACATATCGGATCGATTCATCATTCATCGATCATTGAACATGACGAGCTTGCGGATAAACTAAAGGCTGCGATGATTGCCCGTGATGCGCCGGGAATGGCGGACGTTGATTCGTCTTTATTATGGTTTTGTGAAGAAATCAAACACGATTTTACAGTCGGATTGTCCGGTGAGTGTGCGGATGAAATTTTCGGCGGATATCCGTGGTTTCACAGGGAAGAGTTGTTGAACGGATGTGGTTTTCCATGGATTCAGTCGTTAGCGGATAAGACGCTTTTACTAAATGAAAAATGGCGAAACACCCTTCCATTAGAAGAGTATGGGGAACAACGGTATAACGATCTTGTTGGTGAAACGCCGCAATTAGACGGGGAAAGCGGAATCGATCGCCGCCGCCGGGAAATGTTTTATGTGAATATGGTGTCGTTTATGACGGCTCTTCTTGAGCGGAAAGATCGGATGAGTATGGGGGCGGGTCTCGAAGTGCGGGTGCCGTTTGCGGATCACCGGATCGTTGAGTATGCGTGGAATATTCCATGGAAGATGAAGATGGCGGACGGCCGGGAAAAAGGGATTTTGCGGAAGGCGCTTGACGGCTTGCTACCGAGAGAGGTGTTGTACCGGAAGAAAAGTCCGTATCCGAAGACACATCATCCGGGCTATACGAAGCTGGTCAGCGGGATGATGAATGACGTTCTTGCCAAAGATTCGCCGCTGCTTGAATTTTTTTCACGATCATCATTGCAAGAGATCACAGACTCAGGAGGGGCATCGTTTCAAGTGCCATGGTTCGGCCAGCTAATGACGGGACCGCAGCTGCTTGCTTATTTTGTACAGATGAATCAATGGTTTGAACAATACAATGTGAAAGTAAGTACCAATTAACGTACACAGTGAATGAATAATTCAGGCATCCAATCGGGTGTCTTTTTCAATATTTAGATTTTGTGGTACAGTAAAAAAAATGAATAGGAGAGGAAGATGACGATGACACAATTTAAAAATGTAACAGTAGACAAAGCAGCAAATATTTATTTTGATGGGAAAGTGACAAGCCGGACGATTTTCTTTGAAGACGGAACGAAAAAAACACTTGGTATTATGATGCCTGGGGAATATGAATTTGCGACTGTGCTGAAAGAAGAGATGGATATTACGGCTGGAACGCTTCAGTATAAGCTTGCAGACGGCGAGTGGGAAACGATCGACGGAAGCGGCGTTTTTTACGTGCCAGCGAACGAGTCCTTTCAGTTAAACGTACATACAGTAGTAGATTATTGCTGTTCGTATTTGGAAGAGGAATAAAGAAAACTTTCCCGGCAGCAATCTGCTGTAGGTTATATTTTGGAACGAGAGAGAGCTGTCCCGAAATAGGGACAGCTCTCTCTCGTTTATTTCATTAGATCAGCAACAATTTCAAATGAGCGTAAACGAGCGTCATGGTCGAATATTTGCGCGTTCACCATAATTTCGTCTGCTTCTGTGTCTTCGATAAATGTCTTGAGTTTTTGCTTCACTGTTTCCGGTCCGCCAATAATTGATGCACTGAGCTGCTGTTGAAGCGCTGCTTTTTCAAAATCACTCCATAGTTCATCCATGTTATCAACGGGCGGCTGAAGCGGTACAGTATTGTTGCGGATTAAGTTTAAAAATTGCTGCTGCATCGACGTCGCGAGTTTTTCCGCTTCTTCGTCTGTATCAGCGGCGATCACATTGACACCGAGCATGGCATACGGTTTGTCAATGACGCCAGAATTATTGAAATGACGGCGGTAGAGGGCAAGGGCTGACATCGTATTATCGGGTGAAAAATGACTCGCAAATGAAAATGGCAAGCCAAGATCGCCGGCAAGACGGGCGCTGAATCCGCTTGAACCGAGTAGCCAGATCGGAGTGTTTAACCCTTCTCCAGGAATAGCACGCACATGTTTGCGGCCTGTTTTAAAATAACTGCGAAGTTCATCCAGCTGTTCTGGGAAATCATGACCATCACTCTGGTTTTGGCGTCTTAATGCCCGCATTGTCATTTGATCTGTGCCTGGTGCACGGCCAAGACCGAGGTCAATACGTTCAGGGAAAAGAGATTCAAGTGTGCCAAATTGTTCGGCGATAATGAGCGGCGCATGGTTGGGCAGCATAATGCCGCCGGAACCGACACGGATCGTATTCGTTGCGGCAGCGATGTGACCGATCACGACAGCTGTGGCCGAGCTTGCAATACCAGGCATGCTATGATGTTCTGCGAGCCAATAGCGGTTATACCCCCATTTTTCAGCATGCTGCGCAAGATCAGCAGAATGAATGAATGAATGATTCCGATGCCGTCCCGCCTGCTGTAATCGGTGCCAGGTCGAGAACGGAATAGTGGATAGACATCGTTTGGAACACTTCTTTCTATATTATAATGATTTGTATTAGTGTAGCAGGAATTTTTCATGAGACAAAATAAAATGACTTGATTTCAGAAAGAGTACATTATCTGTACTTAAGCAGGTGGGGAAAACATTACCGTTGATTTATCAAAGCGAATGGAGTAATATACGAATACAAGCTGCGTTGTACGTAATCAATAATTAAGTTTTAACCTTTAAGCTGTAATCGGGAGTTTTATATAAAAACGGAAATGACATGCCTCTGTCGATACGACAAGGAGGACAAGCAAGAACGTTTTTGCGAACACCCACTTTGAGAAGTGGTGGTTTAAAACTTTCTTATGTAATCCATACGGCAAAGGCGGCTTGTCTAGCGATAACTTTCTAAATCAGTTCCTTATAGGGACTGATTTTTTTGTGCGTAAACAGGTTTGTCTGTAAACAATTTATGAGATGTACATACATTATGTATAAAATAAGTGATGGAAGGGGGAGATGCTAGTGAAACGAGATATTATCACTTTATTAGGTGGTTTCCTGACTTCATTATTCTTGTTTTTAGGAGCGATTGGTGTCTCTTTTGACTGGTTGACGCAGCAAAGTATCGATGCATTTGTGATGCTCTGTGGAGCATCAGTAGCGCTCGGAATTAACTTGTACGCTGTATGGAAAAATACGTATGTCAGCAAAAAAGCGAGAGAACAGAAGGAAGTATTAAAAGAAAAGGGCTTGAAGTAATCAAAACAAATGAGCAACACGGCGAGTGTTATATAGCCGTGTTGTTTGCTTTATATTTATCAAATTCCCGCCCTAAGCGAATAGGAATTAAAATTTGCATTTCAATTGAAATTGATTCAATAGTTTGTCCAAATGTTGACTATGTTTAATCGTATCAGTATGACTGAGTCCCTTCGCCGCTCCAGTTGAAATCATTAACTTGCGCACCGTTTTAATTTGAATCATTAAGTCATGAAAGTGATCATGGTTATTCATTCTTTACGATCCTCCAAAATAATCGTTTTTAAAAGGCTAGAAACATATCAGGGATTAGTATACGTGATGAAAATAAAGAAAGAAATAGTTTCGACAAAAGTTCTTATAACCTTGTATGTTTGTCGAGATTTTAAGTTGAAGTGTTGAACAAACGTAAATAAAAAAGCCCGACTTGTAAATAGTCGGGTGTTAGATTAAGATCTAAAAAAGGCTTTTTCTGTATTATACTTTGACTGGAGCATATTAATAATATACGTTTCATAAATCTCGCGTTCCATCGGATTGTCTACAACACAGACGACAATTTTATGAACGTCATCCCGGTGATTTTTAATGTCTGAGACGTTATCTTCAAAATGTTTGCGGATGCGCATGCGGAGTTTTCGTGCTTTACCGACAAACAGTAAGTTGTCACTTACATCGTAAAACATAAAGATGCCCGCTTTGTCACGCGGAATTTTATGATAATCCGTAAAGCCATATTCTTTGGCAATAGCGGCTTCGCTCGTATCTTCCGGATTTCGTTTTCTTATTAAAATGAAGTCCGCTTGTGGCATGTCAATTTTAATCAAATTCAATCACTTCCTATTCTTTCACATATTGGTACAATATTATCATAACAGAGAAGAGGTGGCTATAGGTGGCTATTTTAGTATGGACCGGAATTATTTTATTATTTATCGTCAGTTTTATTGGATTTATCTTTCCAATTGTTCCATCCGTACTCGTATTGTGGGCGGGATTTGTCCTTTATTATTTTGGCATTAGTAAAGAAGAGCTATCGGTTGTTTTCTGGATCGCGATGCTTTTATTTACCGTGCTGACTTTCATCGCTGATTTCCTAGCTAACAGCTATTTCGTGAAAAAGTATGGTGGATCGAAATGGGGAGAATGGACAGCGGTCGTTGCGATTATCGCCGGTTCGTTTATTATGCCGCCGTTTGGAATTTTGATTGTGCCGTTTGCGGCGGTACTTCTCGTTGAACTCATCATTCAAAAAAATGTGAAGACGGCCTTTCTCGTTGCCTACGCAACACTCATTGCATTTTTGAGCGGTACACTTGCAAAAGTCGTCATTCAATTAATGATGATTATTTGGTTCTTTCTTGAAGCCATCATTTCGCTGTGAGAAAAGGAATCAAGTAAGTAGAAAAAGCGGATTCCACAAAGGGAATCACGCTTTTTTTTGTTCGTTTTGTTCGGCTTCAGCCGATTTACGAAATGTATTATTTTGTAGGGAATTGGTAAGACGGTTCCCGGTTTCCATGTCACTTCCACAAAACGGGCACGAAGGCGTATCATCTTCGGAAAAATTCTTTCTCATCCAGCCATTACAGTCGTCCTTTGTACACTCCCACGTCTCAATGTCAACGTTTGGTAATGGCTCGGCACGATTTTTGCTGTAATAAGACATAACGTCACCCCCGATTTTATTGGTCAATCTTATCCATTATCTCATACTTTCATTATTTCCGAAATGGGGAATTTTAAACAGAACAATAAAGAGAGGTCTGATCTCCTTGTAAAATGTTTTTTTTCAGATGTTATATTAAAATTATAGAAAGAAGATTTTCGTGGCATGGAGGATTCTGGATGTGAAAGTGAAAGGAATGATGTAAATGAGCGAAGTAGTACTGCGGGTTATTGTCTTTCTCATTGTGTTTTTTGCAATGCTCAAGTTGTATCCGATTGTTCAAAAGATGTGGAAAAAATAAGCGGCCCGGTTTTTGGATGAAACAGGTTTTTTCTCGGTAAACTCTCATATTACCGCGCTATGATGAGGAGAAGGGGGCGGTTTTGATGGAAAAAGAGTATGATTAATCGGAGTTGCCACACTCATTCTCATTGCGGGCTGCGGTGTGAAAGAAAAAATGAATCTAGAAGAGAAGTATAAAGAAGCGAAGCCATTTGAACCAGCGTTTCCATATTGGAGCATTTCCGCATTGAATGAAATCAAGCTGATCGAGGAAAACGAGCGTTTTGAGGGACTGTTTCATCATCCGCTGGACAGAAAAGTTGTTTGATCGGAAAATAAATGATTTTTTAGCGGATTCAGCGATTGAGGTCATCGATATTAAATTCTCGTCGCCGATTTTTTCTACACAGCGATGGTTATGTATATGTGATATTGACACAAATTGAGTTTCATGATATAATTGAAAAATCATGAAGATCGTAACTTAGAACGTTTCATATAAGAAAATTTGGCATTCTGCTAGTGTTGGTAAAACTTATTCACACTGGAGTGGCTTCGGAGCCACAAGGACTTAAGAGAAGGCAGGGCTTAGGTCGTTTAGGTACATCATAAACGACGATGTGGAATAGAACCGCGGCGGTTTAATTTGAGGTGAATTGAGATTTCATCTTAAAAACGTTGTGAGTTACAAAATAATGAATGAACGAAACCGGGCTGATTGATCAGTCCGGTTTTTCTATGCTCTTTTTTGCATACAATGTAAAAAGGAGGCGTGATATTTGTACAATAGAGAAAAAGCGGTTGCGTACGCACAACAATGGTGGAACAGCTACAATCCGGCTTTTCCGCGTTTTGAAGTCGACTGCACCAATTATATATCGCAATGTTTGTTGGCAGGCGGGGCACTGCAGCGTGGGTATCCTCATCGCGAAAAAGGATGGTGGGTCGCCGGTGGCACGTGGAGTTTCAGCTGGAGTGTGTCTCATTCGTTAAGGTGGTATTTGGAAGGCTCAAAGCACGGATTAAAGGCAAAAAAAGTATCATCACTTGATCAGCTACAGCTAGGAGATGTTATTTTTTATGATTTTACGGGGGATGGACGAATGGATCATTCAACGATTGTGACGAGTAAGAGCGGCGGTGTGCCCTTTGTTAACGCTCATACGAACAACAGCCGGAATCGTCATTGGAGTTACACGAGTTCACCTGCGTATACACCAGCTATCAAGTATTTATTTTTTCATATTGAGGACAATATGTCGTTATAAGAGCTTTTTGTGAAAAAATTGACATCATTACAAGGTTAAAATCTCAAGTAAAAGGATATATAAAGGGAGACAGTGTGCCCTTCTATGTCCTTTTTTCTATGAGTAAAAAGCACGTAAGAATGAAAAGATATAATGGACGAAATTAAGAAGTAAATGGGAAATCTTAAACGGGGGTGTAGGAATGAGTCAGGAAACAGAACTAAAGAGAACACCACTTTTTGACACATACAAAAAAAACGGAGCGAAAGTGATTGATTTTGGCGGATGGGCATTGCCGGTCCAGTTTACAGGCATTATCGAAGAACATGAAGCTGTCCGGACTAAAGCGGGACTTTTTGATGTTTCTCACATGGGAGAAGTCCTTGTCGAAGGAAAAGATGCGGAACGTTATTTGAATCATCTCGTCACAAACGATGTGACAAAGCTTCAGATCAATCAAGCGCAGTATACAGCGATGTGTGACCCAGATGGCGGCACAATCGATGATCTGCTTATTTATAAGTTAGAGAACGAAACATATTTGCTTGTCATTAATGCAGCAAATATTGAAAAAGATTTCGAATGGATGAAGCAGCACGTGAAAGGAAGTGTGAAGCTTGAAAATAGATCAAGTGACATTGCACTGATTGCAATCCAGGGACCTAAAGCAGAAGGCATTTTACAAACAGTAACAGACGTTCATTTATCAGAAATTGGCTTTTTCCATTTTGCGCAAAGTGTCCGTGTGAACGGTGTGGAAAACGTGCTTGTCTCCCGGACAGGGTATACAGGTGAAGACGGTTTTGAACTTTATTTAAAAGCAAGTGACGCGGAAAAACTTTGGGAGAGCCTTCTAGAAGATGGGAAAGCAGAGGGCTTAAAGCGATGCGGACTTGGTGCGCGTGACACCCTTCGTTTAGAAGCACGTCTTGCTTTGTACGGCCAAGAGCTCACGCGTGACATCAGCCCGCTAGAAGCAGGAATCGGTTTTGCTGTAAAAACGACGAAAGAAAGTGATTTTATCGGCAAATCAGCTCTTATAAAACAAAAGGAAGACGGGTTAACAAGAAAAATAGTCGGGATTGAAGTGACAGGAAGAGGTATTCCACGTCACGGGTATAAAGTATTTTCCGAAACGGAAGAGGAGATTGGTTTTATGACATCGGGAACGCACTCACCGACTTTAAAGAGAAACCTCGGCCTTGCTTTGATTAAATCGGAACATACTAAAGAGGGGACGCCACTAAAAGTAGAAATTCGCCATAAGAAAGTGGATGCCCATGTTGTCAAAACACCATTCTACAAAAGAGAAGGGGAACGATAAAATGACGTCCACTTATCGATACTTACCAGACACAAAACAAGATCAAGAAGAGATGCTTGCTCTTTTAACGATTTCTTCAGTAGATGAATTGTTTGAAGACGTACCAAAAGAAATTCGTTTAGATGGTGAGCTAAACATCCCGAATGCCGTACCAGAACCGCTTCTTGTAAAAAAAATGCATCAGCTATCATCACAAAATAAACATGCCAATCACTATCCTATTTTTCTCGGTGCTGGCACATATGATCATTACATTCCAAGTGTCGTCAATCATGTCATTTCACGGTCTGAATTTTATACGGCGTATACACCTTATCAGCCGGAAATCAGCCAAGGGGAATTACAGGCTATTTTTGAATTTCAAACGATGGTTTGTGAACTGACAGGAATGGATGTAGCGAATTCTTCGATGTACGATGGTCCTACATCACTGGCAGAAGCTGCGTCACTTGCTATTACGTCAACGAGACGTTCAAAAGTGATTGTATCTAAATCGGTGCATCCTGAATCGAGAGCGATCTTAAATACCGTATCAGGCGGACTAGAATATACTGTCGAAGAAGCTGCACTAGATGGAGATATAACAGATCTCGAAAAGCTGCAAGAACAAATGGATCAAGACACGGCGGCGGTCATTGTTCAATATCCAAACTTTTTCGGTTCTATTGAAGATTTAACGAAGATCAAGACCATTTCAGAAGAGAAAGGCGCGCTTTTCATCGTGAGTGCCAATCCGCTCGCTTTAGCGCTTTTAGAGGCACCAGGTAAACTAGGTGCGGATATCGTGATCGGGGACATGCAGCCGCTTGGAATCCCGATGTCTTTTGGTGGCCCGCATTGCGGCTATTTCGCTGTGAAGAAAAAAATGATGCGCAAAGTACCTGGACGTATTGTTGGACAAACGACGGATGACCAAGGAAAACGAGGGTTTGTCTTAACGCTGCAAGCGCGCGAACAGCATATTCGCCGAGATAAAGCATCCTCTAATATTTGTTCAAATCAAGCATTAAATGCACTTGCTTCTGCTGTTTGTATGGCGTCACTTGGCAAAGAAGGAATCCGTCAGATGGCACAGTTGAACATTGAAAAAGCGGATTATATGGCTAAATGCCTTCAAAAGAAAGGTTTTAACGTGAAAAATAAAGCACCATTTTTTAATGAATTCATTGTAGAATTTCCGCTACCCGTCAAAGAAGTAAATGGAAAACTGTTAGAGGCAGGAATGATCGGTGGATTCGATTTAGGAAATGACTATAGACTTGAGAACGAAATGCTGATTGCGGTGACAGAGCAACGGACAAAAGAGGAGATAGACCAATTTGTAAAGGTGTTGGAGGCGATGAAAAATGGTTGAATACAATGAATTAATCTTTGAAATGAGTCGCCAAGGGCGAATCGGATCAAGCCTTCCGGAAAGTGACGTTGACAAAGTCGATTTACATGATAAACTGCCCGCCCATTTAATACGAGACATGCCAGCGGAACTCCCAGAAGTGTCAGAGCTTCAGCTAATTCGCCATTACACAGCCCTTTCGAACAAAAACCATGGCATCGATAATGGGTTTTATCCACTCGGTTCGTGTACGATGAAGTACAATCCAAAAATTAATGAAGATGTGGCACGATTTGAGGGATTCAGCCGGATCCATCCATATCAGCCCGTTGAAACGGTGCAGGGAGCGCTCAAACTTTTACATGAGTTGCAAGAAGATTTAGCTGAAGTTACGGGCATGGATGCCGTGACGCTGCAGCCTTCAGCTGGGGCGCAAGGAGAATGGACAGGGCTAATGATGGTCAAAGCGTACTTTGAGCAAAAAGGAGAAAAAAGAATAAAAGTACTTGTTCCTGACTCTGCACATGGGACGAATCCAGCGAGTGCAACAGTGGCAGGTTTTAAAACAGTGACCATACCGTCAAATGAAGATGGTTTAGTCGATCTGGCAGAATTGAAAAAGCATGTCGGTCATGACACAGCAGCTTTAATGCTGACAAATCCAAATACATTAGGGCTATTTGAAAAAGACATTGTTGACATTGCCAAGGTTGTTCACGAAGCAGGCGGCTTACTGTATTATGATGGGGCCAATGCGAATGCCATTTTAGGAAAAACGACACCTGGGAACATGGGCTTTGACATCGTCCATTTAAATCTTCACAAAACATTTACAACACCTCATGGTGGTGGCGGTCCTGGTGCAGGTCCAGTTGGTGTGAAAGAGAAACTGATTCCGTATTTGCCGGTGCCGCGTATTGAGAAAGAAAACGATCAATATGTATTGAATAGTCATCATCCTTTATCAATTGGCCGTGTGAAAGGGTATTATGGAAACTTTGGCATTCTTGTACGTGCGTATACGTATATCCGTACAATGGGACCTGTTGGGTTACGTCAAGTATCCGAAAGTGCCGTCCTTCACGCCAATTATCTGCGTAAAAAGCTGGAGCCTTATTTTGAATCACCGTATTCACAATATTGTAAGCATGAATTTGTTTTATCAGGGTCCAGACAGAAAAAGCTAGGTGTAAGAACACTCGATATGGCAAAACGGCTGCTCGATTTTGGCTATCATCCACCAACCATTTATTTCCCATTAAATGTAGAGGAATGCATGATGATCGAACCAACGGAAACAGAGTCGAAAGAAACGATGGATGCTTTTGCTGAGGCAATGATTCAGATTGCCAAAGAAGTAGAAGAAAATCCAGACGTCGTATTAGAAGCACCACATACAACAATCATTGGACGATTAGATGAAGTACAAGCGGCAAGACAGCCCATATTGCGTTATTCGAAAGAGGAATAAACTGCATACTCTTAGGGAGGAGGGAGAGACATACGTATATCGTTAACGGAGGCGGCAGTGAATAAACTAAAAGCATCTGTTTCAAATGAAGGGAAGTTTCCACGGATTGACGCCAATCTATCTGGAGGATGCGGATTGGCCGTCAATCTTTCCATTATTTTCGATGAGCCGCGGCGACATGATATTATTTTGGAGAATAAAGGTGTTCAAATTCGAATCGATCACTTCACAAAGCGTTATTTAAATGAGGAGATACACATTGATTATACGGATGAACAAGGTTTTCTATTAGGGGAACACTTTGAATCGGGCCCATGTACGATTGAAATGACTTAAAAGATTTCAACGATAGCTAAAGCGCAATCACGATTTTGTTCACCCGAAAATTTAATAAGGAAATAGCCCCCAGCTTTGAAGTGGATCCAAAAAGTTAGACACTTTATTTAGCTAGGCTGCTTGTAAGGTCTGAGTCCGGTACTGCACCGGGCTTAGGCCTTTTAGTTTTGCCTTAATTCGTTTGTGATTATAGTAATTAATATATTGTTTAAGCTCACACTTGAAGTGTTTCATACTTTCAAACTCTTGTAAGTAGAGTAATTCTGATTTTAATAGGCCAAAGAAATTCTCAATCACTGCATTGTCTTAAAACGCAATTATTAGAGCATATGAGATAGTCCGTTTTTACATGAAAGTATAGACATATTAGACAGAATTGTGGTAGATTTTTAATTGAAAGTGATTATCAATTACAATAATTTGTTTTATATATAAAATTTGATATAAAATCAAATGATTAGAAGTGATGGCAGGTTTAAAGGGAAACACGCTCTTATTTTTAAAAAAGCAGGTGAAGATGTGATTAAGCAATTTTTCTCTTATTAC
Source organism: Domibacillus aminovorans (assembly GCF_001643235.1). Taxonomy (GTDB): domain Bacteria; phylum Bacillota; class Bacilli; order Bacillales; family Domibacillaceae; genus Domibacillus; species Domibacillus aminovorans. The sequence continues at coordinate 16,714 of NZ_LQWY01000021.1, read as the reverse complement.
CGTCCTTATAAGAAACTTTTCTTCTTGGACTTTTTCTGTGCAGTGATGGCGGGGCTTTTGGAACTCGCCTTTCCACTCGTTGTTAATCATTTTATTGATGATCTTTTGCCGGATGGCGATTGGAATTTAATTTTGGCCGTGAGCATCGGGCTTTTGCTTATTTACATTGTCAATGCCGGCCTTCAGTATGTAGTGACGTATTGGGGACATATGCTCGGCATTAACATTGAAACAGACATGCGCCGTAAACTCTTTGGCCACGTGCAAAAGCTGTCGTTTCGATTTTTTGACAATACGAAAACCGGTCACCTTATTTCACGGATGACGAGTGACTTAATGGAAATTGGTGAAATGGCGCATCATGGTCCGGAAGATTTGTTTATCGCTTTGATGACTTTGACCGGCGCGTTTGCGATGATGGCATACATTAACTGGAAGTTAGCTGTATTAACCTTTATCATTATTCCGGTTATTTTATGGTTGGCTATCTACTTCAACAAAAAAATGACTGGCGCCTTTCATCGGCTGTTTGGTGATATTGCGGACTTTAATGCCCGTATTGAAGACAGCATGGGCGGCATTCGTGTCGTGCAGGCGTTTGCCAATGAAAAACATGAAAGAGCGCAGTTTGAAGAAAACAACAGCCGTTTCCGATTGACGAAGCTTTTCTCATATAAAATCATGGCGCTCAACATGTCGATCAGCTATATGCTGATGCGGACCGTCACACTGTTCGTCCTGATTTGCGGCACCTATTTTATCATGCAAGGCGAGTTGACATACGGAGAGTTTGTGGGCTTTATTTTGCTGTCGAACATTTTCTTCCGACCGATTGAAAAAATCAATGCAATCATTGAAAGCTACCCGAAAGGCATTGCAGGTTTTAAACGGTATGTCGAACTGCTGAATACAGAACAGGATGTGGCCGATTCATTGGATGCAATCGACATTGATGTAGTGCGTGGTGATATTGGCTACCATAACGTCACGTTCGGCTATGAAGGCAAAACATCTGTGTTGAACAATATTAGCTTGTGGATTAAAGCAGGAGAGACGGTAGCGTTTGTCGGACCATCTGGTGCCGGTAAAACGACGATGTGCAGTTTGCTGCCGCGTTTTTACGATGTGGAGGAAGGCTATATCTCCATCGATGGACTGGATACGAAAAAAATGACACTCGCCTCTCTCAGACGCCAGATCGGCATCGTACAGCAGGATGTCTTTTTATTCTCCGGAACGATTCGTGAAAACATTTTGTATGGCGACCTTGGGGCATCTGATGAAGCGATCATGGGTGCATTGAAGCGGTCACGTCTTGATGAGTTCGTTCTTTCTTTACCAGAAGGACTTGAAACCGTCATCGGCGAACGCGGGGTGAAACTATCCGGCGGGCAAAAACAGCGTCTGGCCATTGCACGGATCTTTTTAAAAAATCCACCGATTTTAATTTTGGATGAAGCGACATCTGCACTTGACACTGAAACAGAGCTTGCCATTCAGCTGGCACTAGCAGAGCTCGCTGTCGGGCGTACAACGCTCGTTATCGCCCATCGGCTTGCGACCATTAAGCACGCAGACCGAATTATTGTGGTGACGCCGGCTGGTATTGAAGAGCAGGGCAGCCATCACGAGCTGCTTGAGCGAGGCGGCCATTACCGCCGTCTTCATGAAGCGCAGTTTGGAAATATGTAATATATCGTGAAAACCTGTAGACATCGCCTTCAATATGAAGATTTTGTCTATAATCTGTAAAAAAGTGCCTTTTAGGCGCTTTTTTTTGTGTGACGAATATGACAGAGCATTTACACTTTCATTACTGAAAAAAGTAGTGAAAAAATCAATCGTGTTCAACCCGTTACTGTGTCAGTGTTTAAACGGATGGTGATTATAGGAAACTATCAATTTCAAAAGATAGCGAAATTTGCCACGCCAGAATGCATTGCGGGGCGGTAAAAGATCGTGCAACAATAAATGGGCAGCAGGGGGACAGACATTAATAGATCAAGAAAAACATAAACTTTTAGGAGGAATTACAGTATGAAAAAGAATATTCGCATGGCAACACTAGCCGGTGCTGTTACATTAGGACTCTTCACAGCAGGTCAGGCAGAGGCAGCATCGCCGACATGTAACGTCAACGAATCAACACAAACAGTTCAACAAGTCAACATAGATGAATTAGTAAAGAAATATAATGTTCAACAAGTTAATCTAGATGAATTTGCAAAGAAATATAATATTGACATACAAAAACTAGTTGAACAGACAACAAAAGCACCTGTAACACAAGAAAAAGCGCCTGCAGCACAACCGAAAGCACCTGTAACACAAGAAAAAGCACCTGCAGCACAACCGAAAGCGCCTGTAGCACAGCCGCAGCAAACTGAGCAAAAAGCAGGAAGCGTCAGCGCATTTGAACAGCAAGTCTTTGAATTGGTCAACCAAGAACGCGCGAAACAAGGAGTGAAAGCTCTTCAACTAGATACGAAGTTAAGTGATGTTGCGCGTACAAAATCACAAGATATGAAAAATAAAGGCTATTTCTCTCATCAGTCTCCGACATACGGATCGCCGTTTGACATGATGAAACAGTTTGGCATCACGTACAAATCAGCCGGTGAAAATATCGCAAAAGGACAACAAACACCGGAAGAAGTAATGGATGCTTGGATGAACAGTGATGGGCACCGTAAAAATATTTTAAGTGCAGACTACACGCACATTGGCGTTGGATATGTAGACGGTCACTGGACACAAATGTTTATTGGTAAATAAGAAGAATCCCTTCCGAAATGATTATTCGGGAGGGGTTTTTTGTTTGAAACAGCATTTTATGCTTGGCGATACACCCAACTATTTAGATAAAAAAATAGAGTAGGCAACCCACCGAAGCGGATAAATCGTTTAGCTGTTCGTTTCAGTTCCTTATCTTCTTGAACTTTCTTATCCGCTAGATAAATGGCGATCAGACCTTTGTTAATAAGTTGATGAAATTTCCAGTCCGGCAAACTTCGAATACTCTCCTCGGCCTTTTCTTTGAAATATCTAATTCGTTGTACCATTTTTTCTTCACTTTCATAGTAGAAGACAAAATTCAAATCATCCTCTTCCCGGTCTTCTTCTTGATCAATAAAATAATCAAGCATAATATGAAGACCTTGAATCCAAGGGAAATATCCATTTTTTAATATGTTCACTTCTTCTGCTTTTAAACCATATGACGCATAGGCAGCAAAACAAAAAATGCCTAATGTAGAACCTGCACAAGCAGAAAATTCATACCAAGTCATTGCAGGTACTTCGTGTTTGTGCCTCTCAAACCAATTTTCTAATAACTCAACACGTTTATTTTTTTCAACATGTTTGAATACTTGTAAATCACAATAGTAACCTGCTAGTTGATGCATGGCGTCCTGTGCATTTTGAAATCCGGATAGATTTTTCAAAACATTTTGACAAGTTAACACAAGAGAAGCCAAGTACCCGCCATCGTCTTGATCGTTCCGATATTGATAATAATTTTCAGGCTCTATTCCTGGGGTTAAGGCATGATGCATAGACCGATGAAGCATACGGAAATCTCTTTCTTCCAAGGAAGTGCTCCTGTCACAAAGGTTATCTAAGTAGTCACTGATCGTTTGATAAGCCACAATAAATCGAATGATGTTTCTGCGTTCCTTTCCAGCAAGCAATCCATAAACAGCTCCACCCTCACAGTGGAAAGCCTTCTCTTTAATGCTGGAAAGCGCTTGTTTTCGTAATTCTTCATTCGGGATCTCGTTAGCCTTCTCCCTCCACTCATTTAAATAATGATGAGCGTCGGGAATCACTTCTTGTTGTATTTTATACAACAATGTCCATGGCTTCGTAGGCGCCTTCAAGGCATACCCTCCTAACTAGATTTAAAGTGAAATTGCACGCACTTCCATGTGAATGGCATCTCGTCAATGATCAGCTCTTCTTGATTGGGCAACTGATTTTAAACTTTTGGAATTTGTAAGTACTTAACGTATTCGACTTTTCAGAAGATACTCCTTTAGAAATTTGTAAAATTGTTATTTAATTGAAAAAATAGGCCGCTTTAACTTGATAGGATCCATAGAGAGGGGCATTTTTTATATCGAAAAATGATAAAATAAATGGATAGCGGCGATAAAGGCATTGTTCGCGAAAAGGGGCGGTCATTTATGGAGAAGACAGAGGAACGGATTTGGCCGGATGAGATGAACGCAATGAATGGAATGCTGCTTGAGCATATTGCGCGTTACCAGTTTGCGATTCACTATGCAAAAGGGCGCGTGCTTGATATTGCGTGTGGAAGCGGATTTGGCACGCAGATTATTGCAAAAGCAGCGAAAAAGAGACTGACGGAAGTGATTGGCGTTGATCGTGATGTCGAGACGATCGTATATGCGAAAGGACGCTATTATCATCCACTCGTTACATTTGAGGCGCAGAATGCTGCGGATCCGATGCTGCCTGAGAAATTAGGGATGTTCGATTCCATATTTAGTTTTGAAACGATCGAACATATGCAAGATGAAACAATGTATCTTGATCATTTGTATACGATGTTAAAACCCGGGGGAACACTCATCATATCAACGCCGTTTGGCCACGGACGCGGCCAGCCGACGTTGGAAAAATTTCATGTGCATCAGTTGACAGAACATGAATTTTTCAGCACATTTAATCGTTATGAATCGGTAGAATGCTACTATCAACGAGGTGTGTTGGTTGAACCGGTACCTGGAAGGAAGGGGCGGCACTACCCAATTGGCATCGTCGTTTGTACGAAAAATGAAACGGAATAGTATGTATGGCATGAAGTATATATTATGATGAAATATGTATTTACATAAAGGAGTGATTTTGATGGAATCAATTAAACAATTTGGATTTTCACGTGCGGCTACAATTGGCGCGCTGCAACAGGCACCGAAGGAAAAGTGGGGCGAGCAGCCGGATGGCTATCCAAATACGATTCATTGGAATGCGGGACATATTTATTTTGCAGCAGAAGGGCTGTTGCATATGGCGGATGACAGCTATGAGATTGAGCGCCCTAAGTGGGGTGCAATGTTTGCGACGGGAACACGTCCATCTGAGTGGACAGGCGACGTACCGGAAGCAGAGGAAATTGTACAGGCACTTGAGCAGCAGGCAGGCCGTATTAAAGCGCATTTTGCAGAGAAACTAAGTGCTGAAGCATCAAATCCGCTTACGATTGCTGGATTTGAGATGGCGACGGTTGAAGCGATTCTTCAGTTTGTCACATGGCATGAAGGCACACATGTTGGCATCATTAAATCATTAACAAATGCAGTGAAGTAAGCAAAAACGCCCTCGCCGATTTTAGACGAAGGGCGTTTTTAGCGATGAAATCATTCAGTAAGAGTAATCCAATTCGATTAGTCTGAAAAATCTGATAAAATGGAGTGAGAAGGGGGAATGGAAATGAATGTACATGAAGCGATTGAAGGACGCCGGGAAATAACGGCATTTGCACCGCTGGAAATTGACAAAGGCGCATTGGAACGAATTATCCGCGCTGGGTATTTAGCGCCCACCGGGAATAATTTGCCGTCGCGTGAACTGATCATCGTAACGGATCGGGACAAGTTAGTTCATTTATCAAGTGCTACCCCGTTTATGAAATGGCTGGCGACTGCTGGTGCTGGAATCGTGATTACCGGTCGTCCGGATGTAAGTAAATATTGGCTGCAGGATGCTTCCATCACCTCTGCATTTATTTGGCTGGCGGCTGAACAGGAGAATCTCGGCGCTGCTTTTGGAGCGATATATCATTCGGAAGATGCAGATGAGTCCGCAAAACGAGAGTCGCACGTTCGAGAGGCACTCGACATACCAGAAGATCGCCGCATTTTAGCAGTCATCGGCACTGGGCACATCGATGTGAAACCGAAACCGAAGACGCATGTGCCGTTTGAAGAGATTGTTCATTACGAAACATTTAAAAGCTAAGTGGCGCAGAAAAGATGAAAGTTGATCAGAAATAGAAACAGGGTCTCCCGTTCCATTCGAAGACTTTATTTTTTCATTCACTAGACTGTTGTTTAAACAAATTTTATAATATACCAATAGTATAAAAAATCAAACGAACAATTTTAAAAAGTCTTGAAATGAAAGGGATTTTCCGCTAGTATGTGTTTAGACTATGAGTTCAAATTAGGGGAAGTGCAACGAATTGAATGAACGAAAGAAAAAGGTAATGGTGGCAGCACATGCTCTATTTGTTGAAAAAGGATATGCAGCCACATCCGTGCAAGATATTTTAGAGGAAAGCGGCATTTCGAAAGGAACGTTTTATAATTATTTCTTGTCGAAAAATGAACTGTTAATTAGTATTTTTGAAAAAATTAACAGTGAAACGGATGAACGGCGGATAAATATGCTTGCCGGGCGGCCCGTTCATGATAAAGAAGTATTTATCGAGCAGATTAAAGTGAAAATGGAAGTGAATAAAGAGAATAATTTGTTTGTGCTTTTTCAAGGAGTGTTTGCGTCGGAGGATGTCGAGCTGAAAAAGTTTGTGAAACAGCATCATTTAAAGGAACTACGATGGATACAAAGGCGGATGATCGAAGTGTTTGGCGAAAAGGTGCGGCCTTATTCAACGGACTTAGCGGTTACATTGCTCGGTGTGGTACAAAATATGGTTCATTTTGTTGTGGCGGTTGAAGAGACGTTGGAGCTTGATACTATTATCGGCTATGCGATGCGCCGTGTCGAGTCAACTGTGAAAGATGTAATGAAGACAGATGATCAGCTTTTTGATTCACGTATTCTAGAACGGTGGATGCCAGAAACGGCGTTAAATCGTGAAAAAAAGAAAAGCGTACTAATGCGGAAGATCGGTTTGATGCAGGATACGGGAGACTCTGATCAAGAAGAACTTCTGTCTTTTTTACAGGATGAACTGCGGACGACGGAACCACGCCGCCGTGTTATTGAAGCGGTACTGGGCGATGTAAAAGAACATGAAGAACTAAAGATGCTAATTCATGACTTTTTAAACGAATGAACAAAAGGATGGTCCCCCGTGGACCGTCCTTTTGTTTGGACAAAATGTATCGTCACAACGATAATAAGTAGTAACGAAAGGGGAGACCTGGATGTGAGCGTACAGCGTATTTTAATTGTAGAAGACGAAGAACGGATTGCTCGCGTGCTTGAACTGGAGCTGGAGCATGAAGGGTATGAAACGAAAAAAGCATTTGACGGACTTGATGGCATTGCGGCTTTTCGTGAAGGGACATTTGATCTTGTTCTCCTTGATGTCATGCTGCCGGGAATGAATGGCATGAGTGTCCTGCGCCGGATTCGTCAAGGAAGCGACGTGCCCGTTATTATGCTGACGGCGAAAGATACAGTGGTGGACAAAGTGGAAGGTCTTGATATCGGCGCGAGTGACTATGTGACGAAGCCGTTTGATATGGACGAACTACTTGCAAGAATTCGGGCAGCACTTCGCAAGTCGGTTCAAACGAAGGCTCTAACAGCCGCTGATCTATTCGTGAATGAAGAGTCACGTGACGTGACACGTGCCGGTCAATCAATTGATTTGACGCCGCGTGAGTATGATTTGCTTCTCTATTTATTGAAAAATAAGCGCCATGTGTTATCTCGTGAACAGCTGCTTGATGGTGTATGGGGATACGATTACTATGGAGATACGAACGTGGTCGACGTGTATATCCGCTATTTGCGGAATAAAATAGATAAGCCGTTTGGTGTGCCGCTTATTCATACGGTGCGCGGCGTCGGCTACGTACTAAAAGATTGATGAAGCTAAAAAATAAAATTCATCTCGGCACGAGTGTGCTACTTATTGTGATCGTCATCGTCATGAACACAGCGGTCTATTTTGCGGCAGGCAGTATGTTAAAAGAAGCAGACCTTGACCGAACAGTGGCAGAAGCGAGACGGATTATGACCGGAGTTTTGAATCCAGCTGCTTCCGTGTCAAGTGCTGATTTGCTTCGGGCATATGCGCCGGCGGACGGGATGGTGCGCATTATATTACCTGATTCGACAGTGGACGGTGTTTCTGCCTCCCCGGGAGCCATCGATTTGCGTGATATTGAAGCTGTATACGAAACGGCCGAACAGCGGAATGTGATCGAGGTTGGAAGCGCACGCTATGCACGTGTGATTGCGCCTGTCATTTGGCGAAATGGGGACGTAGCGTCATTAGAAATAATGGAGAATTTGCAGGCGACTGACCGCATTCTCGACATTTTGCGAATTGTGTTAATCGCCGCTTCCATTTTAGCCGTTATTCCAGCAGTCATATCAGCGCGTGTGCTTGGTACGGTCATTTCCAATCCGATTGTGAATATGACGCAAACGATGCGCCACATTCGAGAAAGCGGACGGTATGAACAAATTGAAATGAATAGCAAACAAAATGATGAATTAAATGAAATGGCGGAAACGTTTAACGATATGATGGAGCAGTTGGAAAAAAACTATGTGAAGCAGGAAGCGTTTGTACAAAATGCGTCGCATGAATTGAAGACTCCGCTGACGGTCGTTGAATCGTATGCGAATTTGTTAAAGCGACGCGGGAAAGACCGGCCAGATTTATTTGATGAATCTGTTGAAGCGATTCATGAAGAGGCGGTGCGGATGAAAGAGTTGACGCAGCAACTATTAACGCTTGCGCGGAGCGATGAATCATGGAATATTCAAAAAGAGTCTGTACACGTGGCGTCATTTGTAAAGGAGGCCGCGGAAGCGTTTGAAAAAGCGTATGATCGACGTATTGATGTGGGGGTACATGCACCCTTTACGATAATTACTGATCGTGCGAAGTTACGCCAAATTTTATACATTTTTCTCGATAACGCCCGTAAATATTCAGATGACGAAATACATCTTCTCGTTGAAAAAAATGAAATTCGTGTCATCGATAAAGGGATCGGCATTCCATCTAGTGACATCGATAAAATTTTCGACCGTTTTTATCGAGTCGATAAAGCGCGTTCGCGTAAAACGGGGGGATTCGGTCTTGGACTGTCGCTGGCTAAAGATATAGCGGTTGCGATCGGAGCAGATGTAAAAATAGAAAGTGAAGAAGGAAAAGGGACGACTGCGATCATCACTCTCAGCGATATCTCAGAATACCGGGCTACAATGAATGAAAAAACGGAGTGAAGAGAAATGAAAAAAGTTTGGATCACAATCGTTGTCTTAACAGCAGCTACGACTCTTTTCTTCTTATATCGAACTGTTCAGACACCGGACGTTACGATGGCAGATGCGGGTGAGCAGCTGGCCGAGAGGTATAGCGGCACGGTGACAAAATCAGCCGAGCGGAACGGACAGTATGTGTATACGATTGAGGTGGCGGAAGGTGAATATGAGATGATTGTCGACAGTAAGACGGGTGAGCTGCAGGAAATGACCCGTATGTTAGAGCCAGCGATTGAAGAACAGTATGTACATAGAGAAGAAACAGCTCCGGTGAAGGAATCAGGACCGTTGACAGAAGTGGAAGCGGGAGAGATTGCGCTCGGTGAAGTGCCAGGTACGATCGACGAAATTGAAATGGGTGACGACGAAGAAGCTGGTTCGTTTATTGTCGATATTGATCTTGCAAACGGTGGCGAGGCAACCGTGCAGGTGAATGCTATTTCAGGTGAGATTATGTCCATTTCATGGGATGATTAATGTCTCTCATCAAACTCTCATTTTTCTACCCTTATTTTCTCATCTTGCACGGCTATGATAGAAGCAAGATCAAAAAACAAGGAGGAAAACAACATGAAAAAACGTACAATGGCAGGCGGATTATTAGCAATAGGACTTATTGGTGGAGGGGCTGTGTGGGGTGTTCAAACAGATAAAATTCAAGCAGAAGTGCCGAGTGTGGATGTGAAATTGATGATGGAAGAAGCGAAAGCGATCGCGGAAAAAGAAACGAAAGCGGTCGTCAAAAGCATTGAACTTGAGCGCGAATGGAATGGACTCGTGTATGAAGTAGATACAGATAGCGATGATATCGACATTGACGGCAACACGGGGGAAATTTTGAAAACAGAACGTGATGATCATGACGACAATAACGAGGTGGTGAACGTAACGGTTACACAAGAAGAAGCGATTGCGGCTGCGAAGAAAAAAGTAAAAGGTAACGTAACGAATGTCGAGCTTGACGACGGCCGTTATGAAATTGAGGTTCGTAACGGCAAAACAGAAACGGACGTGTATGTACACGGTGCAACCGGTGAAGTAACAGTCGGCGAAACTGATACAGATGATTAATTTGAAAAAGCGCGATACTTTGGCGCTTTTTTTTTTACTTGGTTTATGAACGACTAATCAGTTTTTTACTGAAATACTTAATTTTCCCTTGTAAAAATAGTGGGTTTCCTGCTATTCTTGATTATAATAACAAAACTAAATATGAAACATTGAAAGTGCCCGGAGTTTGAACGTCCGGGATAATAGGGAAATCGGTGTGAATCCGATGCAGCCCCCGCTACTGTAAGCGCGATGAAATTGTCCATATCCACTGGTGAATACACCGGGAAGGGGGACAAAAGTAAAAGGACCGCAAGCCAGGAGACCTGCTTTTAATGCCAAAACATTATTCTTCGGTGGGAAGAACGGGATGAATGCGTATAAAGTATGCCTTTTTTGCGATTTTCTGCCCCCGCTTCCATTGAAGAAGCGGGGGCTTTTTGCGTTTCTGAAAAAAGGAGTGATCGACATACGTCAACATAGAAATTAACCGAAATGAATCGGCACGTTCTTATTTGCGATGGTTCGACATGCATGAGAAGAGTTGGCAAAGAAGTGATACAGGTAGTCGCATTAATCAATCTATTCTATGTGCACATTATCCGACGCCACATCATAATGAAATCAACACGTGCACCACTGAATTGACCGCCTTAACCGGTGTGTGGCTTCCAGAGGGCTTATCAGTCTGAAGAGCGGTCCAGAGCAAAACCGGATAGCTGTTTAACCTTTAATACGCTGACCGGATATACACATTTATTTTCCATCCAACAAAGAATTTGCTGCTGCTTTTGTCGCTGCAGCCCGTTCAATTAATCGAAAAGAGGCTACTGTATGAATAAATTAATCATTTTATTGCTTGCTGTCTTTTTCTGGCTAAACTCTTACACAGAACCGGCAGCGATGCACATTATGGAAGGGTTTTTGCCCATAGGATGGGCTGTTTTCTGGTGGATCGTGACCATACCATTTTTTTTATGGGGATTAAAAACGTTAAAAAAAGCTGTTGATGAAAACCCGGAAGCGAAGCTTATGATCGGTTTTGCTGGTGCTTTTGCGTTTGTTTTATCCGCGTTAAAAATTCCTTCTGTGACCGGCAGTAGTTCGCATCCGGTCGGGACAGCACTTGGCACGATGATGTTTGGACCAGCAGCAATGACCGTACTAGGTATGATTGTTCTGCTATTTCAGGCTCTTTTGCTTGCGCATGGCGGCATTACAACGCTCGGTGCGAATGCTTTTTCAATGGCGGTTGCCGGTCCATTTGCGGCGTATGCCGTGTACCGTATGTTGAAAAAAGCCGGAATGAAAGCGGGAACGAATGCTTTTTTCACGGCCTTTGTGGCAAATATCGTTACCTATACAGTTACGTCTTTGCAACTGGCACTTGCTTTTCCATCTGAAACGGGCGGAGTATATGCATCATTTCTTGAATTTGCGGGCATTTTCGCCGTGACACAAGTATCGCTTGCCGTGTGTGAAGGATTGCTGACAGCCGCTGCCGTTAATTGGTTAGAGAAGCACCGTACATCGCTGAAAGGGGTTCATTTCTCATGAAAAAAAACATCACCTTATTTTTATTAGCCGCGGCAATTGCTATCATTCCGCTTTTTATGTGGCAGGACAGTGAATTTGGCGGAGCAGACGGTCTTGCAGAAGAAAAAATCACGGCTATTCAAACGGATTATAAACCGTGGGCCACACCCATTTTTGAACCGCCAGGCGGTGAAACGGAGAGTCTTCTTTTTTCATTGCAGGCTGCCATTGGCGCTGGCGTAATCGGATACGTAATTGGGACGATCCGCACACGTTCGAAAAGAGAGAAATCATGAATGTACTCAACCGCGCGGCATACAACAGTCGTTTCGCTCGTATTCACCCTGCTGAAAAGGCGGCTATCTGTTTACCGATGCTGTTTCTTTCTTTAATATGGCGAGACCCTGCTGCAACGTTTTTTGTTGTGATCATGGCTTCCATGTTTGTTTTTTGGGGCGGTGTATCACTCATTTTATATATTCGACTTTTACTGGCGCCGGCTGCGTTTATTTTAGCCGGCGTTTTGCCAATTGCTTTTTCTTTTGAAGGCTGGTTATCTATATACGCAAATAAAGAGTCCATACAAGAAGCTGTGACAACAGCCTGTGCGGCGTTTGCTTCTGCGGCATCTCTCTACGCATTTATTTTGACAACGCCATTTACACAAATCATCTGGTTGATGAATGTGTGTAAATTGCCGTCATTATTTATTGAAATTGTGGCACTCGTCTATCGCTTTATTTTTCAATTATGGGAAAAAAAGAGTGAGGTGATAATGGCACAGACACTGCGCTCCGGACGCCCGGGTATTCAAATGGCTGCGAGAGCCGCCGTTCATATCTTTACATCAACATTAATGGAAATGAATGAGAGGCAGCATGCTGTCGATTTACGTGGCGGTTTGGACTATATTCCATCGTCTGAATGGCAATCATTCTGGAGGAAAAAGAAATGATCGAATTAAAAAGTATTTGTTCCGTTTATCCTGATGGAACAGAAGCATTAAAACAAATCAATACGACGATCAAAAGTGGCGTGAAAATAGCTGTCCTCGGTGAAAGCGGGTCAGGAAAATCGACTCTTTTTCATCATTTAACCGGATTAATGCAGCCAACTGCCGGTGCCATTTCATGGGACGGGAAAGAGCTTACCTACAAAAGGAAGCATTTGCAAAAATGGAGAAGAAGAATCGGCTTTGTGATGCAAAACCCGGATATGCAGTTGTTTGCGCCGACAATAGAGGAAGATGTGATGTATGGACCGCTTCAGCTCGGCTGGACGAAAGAATCGGCGAGAATAGCCGCAACTGAAGCGATGAAGGCGTGTGGAATTGATCACCTTCGTCATAAACCGCCTCATGCACTTAGCGCAGGTGAAAAAAAACGTGCCGCTATTGCTGGTGTAGCAGCGATGAATCCGGATGTATTCGTTCTGGACGAACCAGAAGCTGGACTGGACCCCGCGAATGTGCAAAAACTTGTTGCTCTAATTAACACGTTCCATCAGCGTGGAAAAACCGTCATCGCATCAACCCATCATGTTGATTTTGCCTATGAATGGGCGGATGAATATATGATTTTAAACGAAGGTAGTCTAGTAAAACATGATCGGCCATCTGTTGTTTTCAGTGAGCCGCTCCCCTCTGCTTTAGACATTCCATGGGCATTCGAAATTGGACGCTTATGTGGAGAAACTCCGTTAACTAAAAAAGATGCACTTTGCATTCTGCGACAAACGATGACAAAAATGTAACAATTATTTCAGGAAAAGGGTTGTGTTCTTTTCATAGATTAATTAAAATTGATAAATGGAAGTGATAACCAAAATATGTGCTAAATAGTAGGGGATACAAGATGAAACAAAAAAAAATAATTCTTGTGGCGCTAGGCGGTATAACGCTGTTTATTCTTATGATCGCAGCTAACCTCCTTGTGACAGGAACGGACAGCGGGGATGAGGCGATTGTTTGGGCAACAGAAATGAAAAAATCAAAATATGACGGTGTGGACATTAAAACGAAAGTGGCAGAAGAAAAGCTTTATAATATGGCTGTTCATTATCCCGTTTTTTCAGAATCGACTTTAAATGAACAGATAGAAAAGTATGTCCGGGCAAAAGAAACACAATTTTTTGACGAATTGGATACGATTAGTAAAGGTAGAATGTCTAAAAAACCAGCATCATTTACCCTTACATTCCGTCTTAATCCAGCAGGTGAAGGGTTTTATTCTATTTTATTCACGACAGACACATATATCGGAACGGGTAAAAACACTGTTTCATGCGATACAGTGATCGCAGATGTGGCAGCTAAAAAGTGGATCACGTCGCGGGAGTTATTTATTAATCCAGACAAAGCTGCACGTGCATTGCAAAATGCTCTTCCGGAAAAAGAAAGACAAAGTAAACAAGTCGCTCAACAATTCGCGGGTGAACAGGCACTGTCAAATATGTATATAGAAGAGCATAATGTGGTCTTCACTTTTAATGAAGTTGAATTAGAAGAGGCGAGATTACCGTTTAAAAAGGTTTATCCTTATTTCAAAAAGGAATGGCGGGAACGCTTTGCCAAAAATATCGAAGCAGAACAGCAGGCTCAGGAAACGATTGCTACATCCAGCGGTAATCATGTAAAAAAAGTGGCCCTTACATTTGATGATGGTCCGAATCCAGACAGCACGACGGCTATTTTAAATGTGTTAAAAAAGTATGATGTGAAAGCAACCTTTTTTGTTCTCGGCAGCCGTGTTGATTTTTATCCGGAACTTGTGGATCGGATGGTTCAGGAAGGCCATGAAATTGGCAACCATACATGGAGCCATAAAGATTTAACGAAAATTACAGTGGAAGCGGTAAAGAAAGAGCTTGGTATGACGGCTGAAGCTGTTGAACAAGCGGCTGGTGTCTCGCCGATTGCGGTCCGTCCGCCTTATGGAGCAACGAATGAACAAGTCAATCAAATTATTGGCGTACCACCTGTTCTTTGGTCTGTCGATACGCTTGACTGGAAATCCCACAACCCGAAAGCCATTTATGATATTGTGAAACGGGATACGAGAGACGGCACGATTATTTTAATGCATGATATTCACAAAACGACGGCTGATGCCCTTGAAGATGTGATCGTTTATCTTCAAAAGCAAGGGTATGAACTCGTCACGGTAGACGAACTTTACTAACAGTCCGGTCAGCGATGCTGAGCCGGATTTTGTGTTAAATGGATATATAACGTGGTATAATAAGATAAAATAAACGGTTTATTTTTATATTACAGGAGGTGTAGGCCTCGTTTATTCGGGGCTTGTCATTGGAGATAATCAATTTAATCGGAGTCGCTCTATTAATCGCACTGACTGCATTTTTCGTTGCAGCAGAATTCGCGGTTGTTAAAATGCGCTCATCGCGTGTCGAACAACTCGTCGCAGAAGGAAAACCAGGTGCGGCAGCAGTTGAGCGTGTCACAACGCATTTGGATGAGTATTTATCCGCTTGTCAGCTTGGAATTACCGTTACAGCGCTTGGACTCGGCTGGTTAGGCGAACCGACCGTTGAGGCGCTATTGCACCCGGTGTTTGAGCAATTTGGACTAGCACCATCTATAGCGACGATTTTGTCATTTGTGATCGCGTTTTCCGTTGTGACATTTTTGCACGTTGTCGTCGGGGAACTGGCGCCAAAAACAGTTGCGATCCAAAAAGCAGAAGCTGTTATGCTGGCATTAGCTGTTCCGTTGATCTGGTTTTACCGCATCATGTATCCGTTTATTTGGGTGTTAAACGGATCTGCCCGTCTGTTAGTCGGTGTTTTTGGAATGAAGCCGGCGTCAGAACACGAATCTGTTCATACGGAAGAAGAATGGCGGCTGCTGCTATCTGAAAGCTATGAAAGTGGAGAAATTAATCAAAATGAACTAAAGTATGTGAATAACATTTTTGAATTTGATGAGCGCATGGCTAAAGAAATAATGGTGCCGCGGACGGAAATGGTCAGTCTGTCGATTGAAGACACGATGAATGATGTGATTGAGGTTGTCAAAGAAGAAAAATATACACGTTATCCGGTCATTGTCGGGGATAAGGACAATGTGATCGGTATGGTCAACTTTAAAGAAATTTTAACTGTTGCGGTGAAAGAAGAACCACTTCCGAAAGTCGAACAGCTGCGTCCGTTTGTCAAACCGATTATTCGTGTATTTGAGAATATACTTATTCATGATTTGCTTGTGAAAATGCAAAAAGAGCGGACGCATATGGCCATTTTAATTGATGAATATGGTGGTACGGCTGGTCTTGTGACCGTTGAAGATATTTTAGAAGAGATTGTCGGCGAAATCCGTGATGAATTTGATGCCGATGAAATTGCAGAAGTACGCAAAGTAAAAGAGGATCATTATTTATTTAGCTCAAAAGTGTTAATTGGAGAAGTAAACGACCTTCTTGGCACGGCGCTAGATGATAAAGACGTTGATACGCTTGGCGGCTGGTTTTTAACGGGCAAAATAGACACGGAATTACACGATAGTATTGAAGAGGACGATTGGGTGTTTAAAGTGACGGAAATGGACGGACATCACATCGTATATATTGAAGCAAAAAAACTCGTGTAATGCGGGTTTTTGTTTGTTAGAGACAATAAATGTCCCAGGAGCGGTTGCCGCCACATGCAAAAAGGTGTAAGATGACAGGAATGAAGCGCGATGGAAAAGCAAAAGGGAGTAGTAATTATGTCACGATATGAAGACGACAGTCTTGCCTTGCATACGGACCTTTACCAAATTAATATGGCTGAAACGTACTGGTACGATGGCACACATACAAAAAAAGCAGTATTTGAATTATATTTTCGGAAAATTCCGTTTGGTAATGGAGAGCACTGCAAAAGTAGATGCTTGACTGGAAAGCTTCAAAAA
>NZ_LQWY01000020.1 GCF_001643235.1 Domibacillus aminovorans | reverse complement strand
TCGTTTAGTGCGTTCCGCCAGTCTGTGTATGATTCATTTGCAACGTGGGATGTACAGCCGGAAGCGTTTTTCTTTACGAGTCTGCATAACAGGGATCTGTCATATAATGATTTCGATGAAGTAAAACAGCTTATTCATGATAGTATGGCGAACCGGGAGCAGTTATCTGAACAATCGGCTGAAACGATGATGAATCGTCTCGTACATGAACATATTGAATGGCTTTTAGATCAGCAGAAAGAAGAGAAGACACACTTTGAAGCGGTTGTTGCGGAAGCAGGAGTCCAGTCCATTGAAGAAAAAGAAGCGGCACTTGCAAAAGAACTGGAAAAGCGCGATGCGGCGTTCTGGTTGAAACAGTATGAACAAAAACGCGAAGATGTACTGAAAAATGCGATATTAATGCCGGCATCTACACGTGAAATGGCTCGCAGTTATTTAGAATCGACTCGTCCAGAATTTAAAGTAGGCATGCTGTTTGCGAAAAAGAAAACGGAAGAAGAACGTGAAAAACGTTTGAATGCGCTGCTTGTCGATTTGAAAAAACAGACAGAAGCACAGCTGGAGTGGCATGTGAGGCAAGTGACAGCTTCATGGCTGAAAGAAAGCGGCTTGGACGATCCATTGCTTGCTTTGAAGGCGGAGGAATTATCTGTGCCGATGGATTCATTCGTCATTACAGATGCAGTGAAATCGGGTGCTGGCGTAACAGGAGATGCTGTGCTGAATTACTGTGAAGATGTCGCTAGTCTCATTAAAAAGCGGGCTCGTGCTGTGTCGGATGAGTGGGAACGTGAGGCCGCACCGGTTTTAACGGAACAGTTTGAAGGAGAATATGCGCAGTTCGCGGCCGATCATCTTATTTGGAAAGAACGTCTTGCAGCAAAAGAAAAGCTTGTATCGCTTGAGTTTGCGCGAAATGTGCGTGAAAATGAGTTAAAAGAAACGTTGTTAATGGAAGACCCAGATATGCCGCCTATGATGGATGAGCTGATGGGAAAATGGCGTGTGGAAGCAGAAAATATAGCGGTTTACACCGGACAGGAAGATATGGAGGAAGTACGGAAAGAAGAGGAGCAGGCGATTGATACGGAACCGGTGCAGGAGATGGCTGTTATTGATGCAGCTTCTACGGTGAAAAAACTGCGTCATCTTGCGGACCGTTTAAACGGCGTGCCCGGTTTTGGCCGATTTATTGATGGTGCGATTCAAAAAGCGAAACGTCTTGAAAACAGAACGTATACAATTGCGTTATTCGGCGCGTTTTCAGCGGGAAAATCGTCGTTTGCGAATGCACTGCTCGGTGAAAAAGTACTGCCAGTATCACCGAATCCAACGACAGCTGCCGTTAACCGAATTCATCCCGTAGCAGAAGGGAAAAAACATCGCACGGCAGATGTTCATTTGAAGACAAGTTTCATGATGCTCGCCGATGTGAATGTATCACTCGGACTGTTCGGCCGCAGTGCGTCGTCGCTTCATGATGCATATAAAATGGTGCCAGGCGTGTTGGATTCGAATGAAGGTGAAGGGAAAGAAAAAATTCACTTATCTTTTTTACGCGCGTTTCACGCTGGTTTCCATGATTACGAAAGCCAGTCGGATGAGACGATTAACGTGGATCTTGACACGTTTAAACAATATGTCGCCAATGAACAAAAAAGCTGTTTCGTTCATTCAATTGATTTGTATTATGACTGTGATTTTACCCGTCTCGGTATTACACTTGTGGATACACCGGGAGCTGACTCGATTAATGCCCGCCATACGGGTGTCGCATTTGAATACATTAAAAATTCCGATGCGATTTTATTTGTCACGTATTACAATCATGCGTTTTCAAAGGCAGACCGGGAATTTCTCATCCAGCTCGGCCGTGTAAAAGATGCATTTGAGCTTGATAAAATGTTCTTTATGATTAACGCGATTGACTTAGCGGCGGATGAAGACGAACTGAATGAAGTGAAATCGTACGTGCGCGAACAGCTGCTTCAATATGGCATCCGTTTCCCGCGTCTTCATGGCGTATCGAGCATGCTTGCGGTCGAAGAAGCGAAGCGTGGCGAATGGGATCATCCACGGTCCGGTATGAAGCAATTTAAAGAGCCGTTTCGCGCGTTTTTATCAAACGACCTTGCGTCAATGGCGGTGCAGTCGGCGGAAGCAGAAGTGGAACGGGGCATTTTGCAGTTAGAGAAGTTAATTGAAACGGCGAAGGACAACCGCGATAATCGGACGCAAAAGAAAGCGGAACTAGAAGATAAGTGGAGCCGGATGGCTGTTGCAATCGACAGTGAGAATACAGACGTGGAGAAAAAGCGGATGATGCAGGAACTCGATGAACTTGTGTATTACATTAAACAACGTGTCTTTTATCGTTTCTCCGACTTTTTCAAAGAGTCATTTAACCCGGCCACGCTGAGTGGACAAGGAGACGTAAAAGGGTCTCTGCAAAAAGCGCTGGAAGAACTGCTTGAATCCGTCGGGTATGATCTTGCTCAAGAAATGAGGGCAACCTCAATTCGCGTTGAAAATCACGGTGTGAAATTGCTTCATGAAAAGCAGGCGCGTTTGACTAATAAAGCATCGTTGATTGAGCCGGAATTGCTTTTATCCCATTTGGATGCACCGAAACTCGTCGTGCCGGATTTTGATCCAGCCTTTACAGAAGTACCGCGCGAGCCGTTTGCAAAGCCGCTTTCATTATTTAAAAACGCCCGTGCGTTTTTTGAAAAAAATGAGAAGCAGGTGATGATGAAGGAGTTGCAAATGATGATCGAGGCACTGGCAGATCTGTATTTAGCCGATCAAAAAAATGCGCTTCAAACGAGTGCGTTCTTGTTCATTGAGCAGGGAACGGATGAGGTGAAAAAAGCCGCTTCATTAGACGTGAATGAACAGTTTACAGCGTGGCTTGATGTGCTAGAGCACAGTGAAAATATTGAGGAGTGGGAGCGGATTTTAAGTGACATCCAACCTGCCTCTTAATACACGCTTTCATGCATGTGCAACGTGCCGTCATTTCGAGGCGGTGAAAACATCTGCTAACATGATGTATAGATGCAGCAGGCTCGGGTTCGAAACGAACCCGGGCTACCGGTTTAACTGTTGGGACCCGAAAGACAATGTGAGAAAATTAATGGAAAAGGAACAGGTGAATGAACATGATCGTAACGACTGATTGGCTTCACGAACAGCTTGAAAATAACAATGTCATCCTTTTCGACTGCCGATTCAATCTGGCAGATCCAGCGGAAGGAGCGAAATTATATGAACAAAGCCACTTGCCAGGCGCTTTTTATGCACATCTTGACGCTCATCTATCGGGAGAAAAAGGAGCAGCAGGAGGGCGTCACCCATTACCGGATATGAGCGTATTTACACTCTTTTTAGAAAGCTGCGGTGTGTCTAATGACTCGACCGTTGTGGCATATGACGACGGCGTGTCAATGTTCGCTGGCCGTCTCTGGTGGCTGCTCAAATACGCGGGTCATGACGATGTACATATTTTAGACGGCGGATTTTCCGAATGGATGGAAAAAGGATACCCAATCACAACGGAAATGCCGATCCGACGCTCGGCTTCGTTTCAATTAAACGTGCAGGATGGCATGCGTGCATCCATTGAAGAAGTAAAAAATGCATCTGAAACAGGTTCATCTTTACTAATTGATTCCCGTGCACCAGTTCGTTACCTCGGTGAAATAGAACCGCTTGATCGTGTGCCTGGCCATATTCCGGGCGCGATTAACCGTTTTTTCGCGGAAGGATTGGACGGAACAAAATGGAAATCAAAAGAAGAGCAAGCATCTCGATTTGAACATATTCATAAGGATGAACCGGTTATTGTATACTGCGGCTCAGGTGTTTCAGCGACACCGAATGTGATGGCTTTGCAAATGGCAGGGTATAAAAATGTTAAATTGTATCCAGGCAGCTATAGTGAATGGTCAAGCGATACGTCACGTCCAGTTGAAACAGAAGGACGAGATATCGTTGATAAATGAAAAAAAGAAAATTTTAACCGTTCAGGTTTATTGAACGGTTCTTTTGTATATAGTGGTAAGAATAAAAAATTTTTATCAGCCAAATAATCTATGATAAATTCAAACAAAATACTATTCATACACTAGGGGGGTATGGTAAAGTATATGTAAGGGAGGTGGCAACGTGAAAGTAATGGAGATTCAAAAGTGTAATATGAACGACATGACTGGTGCTAATCGAAAGAGCCACCATTCTGAGAAAACGAAAAAAAATTTAGTGACGCGACTCAATCGGATAGAAGGTCAAATCCGTGGAATTAAAGGCCTCATCGAAAGGGATGTTTATTGTGATGATGTCATTACGCAAATTTCCGCGACGCAGGCGGCGTTAAACAGTGTGGCTAAAATTCTTCTCGAAGGACATATGAAAAATTGTATAGTCGAGCGTATCCAAGAAGGCGATCATGAAGTAGTGGATGAACTGCTTGTCACGATTCAAAAATTGATGAAAAAATAAATACTTAAAATGGAAGGAAGATAAAATAGTGGAACACACAACGTTAACTGTACAAGGAATGTCTTGCGGACATTGCATCCAATCCATTGAAGGCAGCGTAGGAGAACTGAATGGTGTGAACTCAGTAAAAGTTCATTTGCAAGAACATACAGTCGATGTGGAATTTGATAGAAAGCAAGTATCTTTGGATAAAATTAAAGATGCCATTGATGAACAAGGATATGAAGTGGCGTAAAGTACTTATAAAGCGTGCTGATCTTTCAGCACGTTCTTTCCGGCAGAAAATATACCCCATATAGGTATAAGGAGTGAGCAATATGAACGATCAAGCGAAGGAAACAAGCCTTCAAATTTCAGGTATGACATGTGTGGCCTGTGCTGTAAGGATTGAAAAGGGATTAAATAAACTGGATGGTGTAGAAAAGGCTACAGTAAACTTGGCATTAGAAAAATCCCAGGTAAAATACGATCCAGTTAAAATAAAGGAAGAAGATATTCAACAAAAAATTAACGACCTTGGTTATGGCGTGATCGTGGAAAAGAACGAATTTTTAATTTCCGGCATGACGTGTGCAGCGTGTGCGACAAGGATTGAAAAAGGATTAAATAAACTGGAAGGTGTGACGAATGCGAATGTCAATCTTGCTCTTGAGAGGGCGACGGTCGAATACAATCCTTCTGCTCTTTCGAAAACAGACGTCATAAAAAAAGTGGAGTCACTTGGATATGGCGCTGTTTTGAAAGAAGAAGACAGCAGCAAAGCGAGTATCGATCATCGGCAAAAAGAAATTGAAACACAGACAGGGAAGTTTATCTTTTCAGCCATTCTTTCTTTGCCTCTCTTATGGGCGATGTTTGGGCACTTTGAATTTACTTCTTCGTTCTATGTACCGGCCATGTTTATGAATCCGTGGGTACAATTAGCGCTCGTGACTCCTGTACAATTTATTATTGGGAAGCAGTTTTACATAGGAGCCTATAAAGCATTAAAAAATAAAAGTGCAAATATGGATGTGCTCGTTGCGTTAGGAACATCAGCCGCTTACTTTTACAGTTTGTATTTATCCTTTGAATCGATCGGACATTCTGGTCATATGGTCGAACTGTATTATGAAACGAGCTCGATTCTCATCACATTGATTATTTTAGGGAAATTGTTTGAAGTAAAAGCAAAAGGCCGTTCTTCGGAAGCGATCAAAAAATTAATAGGTTTACAGGCGAAAACAGCTCTCGTCGAACGAGATGAACAAGAGATGGAAATTCCACTTGAAGATGTGCTTGCAGGAGATATTCTTCATGTGAAGCCGGGTGAAAAAATTCCGGTAGACGGTATTATTATGGAAGGGCAATCCGCTGTTGATGAATCGATGCTGACAGGAGAAAGCATTCCAGCAGATAAAAAGCCGGGTGATGAAGTCATTGGTGCAACGATGAATAAAAATGGATTTTTGAAAATGAGAGCGACAAAAGTAGGCAGGGATACGGCTTTGTCGCAAATTATTAGAGTCGTGGAAGAAGCACAAGGATCAAAAGCACCGATTCAGCGGTTAGCAGATCAAATTTCCAGTGTTTTTGTTCCGATTGTCGTTGGAATAGCTGTTGTCACATTTTTAATCTGGTTCATTTGGGTGACGCCAGGAAACTTCGCTGAAGCGCTTGAAAAACTGATAGCTGTTTTAGTTATTGCCTGCCCTTGTGCGCTAGGACTTGCGACGCCAACATCCATTATGGCGGGATCAGGACGCGCTGCGGAGTACGGTATTTTGTTTAAAGGTGGAGAGCATTTAGAAACAACACACCGTATTGACACTGTCATTCTTGATAAAACAGGGACAATCACGAATGGGACGCCTGTATTAACGGACGTTTTAGTGCATGAATCCATTGATCAAGCAGAATTTCTTGCACTAGTTGGAGCCGCAGAAAAACAGTCAGAGCATCCACTGGCTCAGGCGATTGTACAAGGGGTTAAAGACAAAGGGATTTCATTAAAAGAAACAGGCCAATTTGAAGCGATCCCTGGTTTCGGCATTAAGGTCATGGTCGAAGAAAAAGAGTTACTGGTAGGGACACGTAAACTCATGAAGCAGTACAATGTAGATATGATGGGTGCCCACGTGAAAATGGTAGAGATGGAGAAGGAAGGAAAAACGGCTATGCTGGTGGCGATCAATGGCCGGTATGCAGGAATTGTCGCCGTAGCAGACACGATTAAGGAAACATCTAAAGCGGCTATCGGACGCCTAAAAGAGATGGGTCTCGAAGTCATTATGATGACAGGCGATAACAAACAGACAGCGCAGTCGATTGCCGGGCAGGTAGATATTGATCGTGTGATCGCGGAAGTTCTTCCAGAAGGAAAAGCAGATGAAGTGAAGAAGCTGCAAGCACAAGGGAAAAAAGTGGCCATGGTTGGCGATGGAATTAATGATGCACCGGCACTAGCAACGGCCGATATCGGGATGGCAATTGGAACAGGAACGGATGTCGCATTAGAAGCAGCGGATATTACGTTAATAAGAGGAGATCTGAATAGTATTGCTGATGCGATCTTTATGAGCAAGGTGACAATCCAGAATGTAAAACAAAACTTGTTCTGGGCGTTCGGCTACAATACAATCGGCATTCCGATCGCAGCTTTAGGCTTTCTGGCACCGTGGCTCGCAGGCGCTGCCATGGCATTCAGCTCGGTATCTGTTGTCCTTAATGCGCTTCGACTGCAAAAAGTAAAATTATAAGGGCGGGATTACATGAAAAATTGGGCATTTGCGGCAGTCGCTTATTTAATGGTTGTCATCGCTGTTTACAATAGCATCATTTAGGTAAAACTCATATATTTTGAGGATCTAGTCTGTAGACACCGTCTCCACTTTGAAGGCTGTGTCTGCAGGTTTTTTATTCTAAACCGTTCCTAGTATATAGATGTTTTGCAGAAGAACGAGAAAGGGTACAACATACATATCATATCCCTCGAGGTTCTAGTTTGTAAAAATAGGTTAAAACGATAAAGTAAATTACCTTCTTTTGCGGTAATAAAAACATATCATGTATTGGTGAAAGAAGTAGCGGCTGAGTATGGAACGGACGTACAATAAGAAACAGGGGATCAGACAACCGAAAATGAAGGTATCCACTTTCCGCAATGGCTGCTCATTCTAATTATTATCGCTGCTGTGTTTCTTGATTTTGAATTTTTTGGAGGAACGTTTACTTTTACTTCATTCTTTCCATTGTATCCAGAGGTGGTGGTAAAGGAGGAGACGGTCTGCGTGGCGATGGCGGTGAGGCAGAGGCAGGTGAGTGGTTATTAAATTTGTGCCGCCTAAATCAATAAGTAACCATAGTAGAATAGGGAGAACGAATATGTTTCAAAACGTTTGGCATTTACTTTTATGCCAGGCGTTTTATTGTTCTCAAAGGTATCCTGCCACATGCCCATTTTTCAAATACTCGCTAGTGATGAAGCTGAAATAGTTGATTAGCCATGAAAAAACACTGTTAGCTAGATGGGCATGGGTAAGTCTATGGTTGTATTCTTTTATAGTTTTTACTTTATTTGCAGTCAAGGTGAGTATGCCAGGTTCTTTATGAGATTTGTCGGTATCCCACCAAACAGTCATTTCATCTCCTGATTTTCCGAAGTTTCAAATGAAAATGGAATTCCAATCATTTGAGCGGTCAATTCATCGTAGGATATTAAATCTTTTTTGGACAACTCTTTTAAAGAGCGTTTCCCCATCGCTCTTAAGGCCATTTCCATTTCTTCTGTACAGGCAGTTAAGAATTTTTCCGCGGAATTAACCCCATCTTCGACATTGAATTGATCCTTGAATTTCCCATTATACCAGACAGCTTGTGTAGGCGGTTCAAACGGAAGGGCATTCAAGGACTGAGTATGTGAGACAGCAAATAACATCGCGGAGCCCACATATACGGCATCTGCCCCGAGTGCAAGCACTTTTAAAAAGTGTCCAGGTACTAAAAGTCCCCCTGAAACAATTAAACTAATATGTCCTTTCAACTTTCGTTTTTCTAGATGATTAACAGCTCGAACAACGCCATGTAATGTCGGGATGCCAAAGTCATCACTTAAAATGGGCGGTGACTCTTTCATGGCTGCTTGGCCACCATCAATCGCAATAAAATCGATCCCCAAGTCAATTAAATGATCAATATCTTCTTCAATTTTCCCCCCGGTCCCTATTTTCACCCCTATAGGAACGCCCCCTGATAGATTTCGCAGTTTCTCAACAAGTACTTTCAAATCTTCTAATGTTTGATTTTCATAAAAATGTTCAGAAATCACGGCTTCTTCATTTTCCTTAAGCCCCATTACCTCACGAGCCCGTCCTGTTAAATCTTTCGGTGGGATTTTCTTTCCCATCCCGAACACAGAACCTTGTCCCAACTTAATTTCAATCATGTCGGCCCGCTTAATCATGTCAACTTCCTTTGCCCATTTTGTTTTGGAAAACTGTAAAATATATTTTCCTGCTGTGTCTAATTCCTCAGGCAAGATTCCCCCTTCACCAGAATTAATCGCGGTTCCTGCATTTTTTGCGGCTTCCGCCAAAGAAAGCCTTGCTTGTTCACTTAGTCCAACCCCGTAGCCCATCCCGCTGATCATAAGTGGAATTTTTATTTGCATTGGTTTTTTTGCTCTTGGTCCAATGGTTACTTGTACATCAACATCATCTTCACCATTAATGGGAAATGGTGTCGTCTGTGCGGGGATAAATGTAATCTGATCAAGGTGCGGCCATTTTTGTGAAGAGCCGCCAAGAGGGCGGAAAAGGATCTTTCCTGTCGTTGCACGCAAGCTATTTTCAAGCATATTTTGAATGCCCATATGCCGAAGCCCTGGCATTAACTCCATAATATTTTCTTGATAGCTGTCGGTTAAAGTAATTTGTCCAGCTTTCTTCACTAGTTGTTTCATAATCCAACGCCAAAAAACAAGCATGAATAAAGTCAGGACAAATAATATGGATACCATTGTAAAAGTCAAATAAAATAATATGTTTTGCATAGTCACTTCTCCATCATTACATAAATTTCATACATAGATCGTTCCTAATATATTTATTAAAAAAATGATTGTATGATGAGAAAGAAAAATCTTTTTTGCCCTTTCATCTTTCGTTTTTCTAGATAAGTACTTGCCCAGATAACTGCATGAATTGTTGATATTCCCATATCATTAGATAAAATGAGCGGGGCGCCCCTTATCATGATTAATCGTCAATCGCAATATAATCAACAACTAAATTAATTAAATGATCAATGTCTTCTTCAATTTTGCCACTTCTCCCCATTTATATACTAATCGGAACTCCGTTTGATATGTTCTGCCTCAGAAAATGACCGTCTTTGCCATTCTCCATGTTGTGTATGAAACGACGGTGAATCAAAAACGAGCTGCTTAGCGAAAAAAATCCCTTTTTATGAGACATCTTTGTCATGCCTATTTTTCAGCTGCCCGCTAGCCGCGGAACGAGAATCGCTACCAAAAATACGAGAAATGATCGTTACAATTAGGGGATTATCTGAAGCAAGATCAGAAAATGTTTCGTTTGTCCTGGCTTGTACTCGGAATCTTGCTGATTGGTTATTTCGTCAGTGAATTTCTGAACGTTCCTGTTTCTATTATTGCCAGTATAGTCGCGCTATTCTTCTTGGCTATGGCCCGAAAAAGTCCGGCTGTTCACACGAAAAACGTCATCAAAGGGGCTCCGTGGGCGATTGTCTTTTTTTCGATCGGCATGTATGTGGTCGTTTACGGTCTGCGTAATGCAGGTTTAACGTCTGTTCTTGCGGATATGATTCAGGCAACGGCGGAACAAGGTTTGTTTGCCGCAACGATTGGCATGGGCTTTATCGCCGCTATTTTATCGTCGATTATGAATAACATGCCAACGGTGATGATCAACGCACTGGCGATTTCCGATACGGCTACATCCCCAATAATCAGGGAATCCTTAATTTACGCGTACGTCGTTGGATCGGATTTAGGTCCAAAGATTACGCCAATCGGATCACTTGCTACTTTATTATTGCTTCACGTCCTTCGTTTAAAAGGGGTCAAGATTTCATGGGGCACATACTTTAAAACAGGTATCATCTTAACCATTCCAACCTTGTTCATTACGTTAGTCGGGTTGTATCTATGGTTATTGCTTATTCATTAATCCATCAAATTGAACGTAAACGGGGACTGCTGCTATGTCTAAAAAAACAATTTATTTCTTATGCACGGGGAATTCTTGCCGCAGCCAGATAGCTGAGGATTGGGCAAAAAAATACTTAGGTGAAGAATGGCAAGTACTTAGTGCAGGTATCGAAGCACATGGGTTAAACCCGAATGCGGTAAAAGCGATGAAAGAAGTAAGTATTGATATTTCAAACCAGACATCGGATATCATTGATCCGGAAATCTTAAACAATGCAACGTTGGCTGTGACACTTTGTGACGATGCAGCTGATAAATGCCCAATCACACCTCCTTTAGTACGCCGTGAACACTGGGGATTTGACGATCCGGCCAAAGCGGAAGGAACAGAAGAAGAAAAATGGACGGTCTTCCAACGTGTCCGTGATAAAGTCGGTAAACGCATCGAACGATTCGCTAAAACGGGCGAATAATACGCCTTTATTTCTTTTTCTCAAAAATGTTAATCTTTCTTACGTAAAGTGTGAGGTATCTGTACCTGCTTCAGTCCCCTTTCATTTTAAGTGAAAGGGGACTGCTAGTACTTATTAATGGTATTTCGTTTTCAGTAAACGCAGTGAGTTGAGTACAACAATCAATGTGGCACCCATATCAGCGAAGATCGCCATCCATAGGGTCAACCATCCTGGAATGATCAAAAGTAAAGCTAGCAGTTTTAATCCGAACGCAAACGTGACATTCTGTTTAATCACATTGAGTGTTTTGCGGCTCAGGGCGATCGTGTATGGCAGTTTCTCCAGGTCATCAGCCATTAAGGCAATATCGGCTGTTTCTAACGCTGTATCTGTTCCAGCGCCTCCCATTGCGATTCCGACTGTGGCACTTGCAAGAGCAGGCGCATCGTTGATCCCATCGCCCACCATTGCTACTTTTCCATGCTGTTCCCTGAGTGATTTAATGGCTTCGAGTTTATCCTGAGGCATTAAGTCGGCTTTTACTTCACTTAATCCTAATTGCTTTCCTATCGCTTTTCCAGTCGCTTGATTATCACCAGTCAGCATGATAGTTTTTTCAATCCCTAGTTTTTGCAATTTTTGAATAATAGACAAGCTGCTTTCCCGTACCTGATCTGCTACGGCTAAATAACCTTTAATTTCTTCCTCTGTCCCAACCAGCATCACCGTTTTTCCTTGCTGTTGAAGGCCGATAATCTGATTTTGAATTTTTTTAGGAATGGATCTCATTTCATCAAACAATGTTGGGCTGCCAATAAAATAGGTCGTTTCGTTCAAAATGGCTTTTGCGCCTTTGCCCGTAATCGATTGGAAGTCATCAGCTGTATACTCATCTACATTCTCTTGTTCTGCTTTCCGAAGAATAGCAGAAGCCAAAGGATGCTGTGAAAATTTCTCAATGGCTGAAGCAATAGCCAAAATGTCTTTTTCACTCAGATCAGATAAAGAAACGACATTGGTCACATCTGGTTTTCCTTCTGTTAACGTGCCTGTTTTATCAAATGCAATGACGTTCAAACGGCCTGTTTCTTCTAAATGAATACCACCTTTGATTAAAACGCCATTTTTCGCTGCATTTCCGATTGCTGTTACAATCGCCACCGGCGTAGAAATAACGAGTGCACATGGACAACCTACGACAAGCACAGCCAAGCCGCGATAGATCCATTCTGACCATTCGGCCTCCATAAAAAGAGGTGGAATAATGGCTACCAAGAGCGCAATCATCATAATAGCGGGCGTATAATACTTAGCGAATTTATCAACAAATTGCTGTGAAGGGGCGCGCTCAGCTTGTGCTTCTTCCACTAAATGAATGATTTTTGCAATCGTCGTGTCTTCTGTACGTTTCGTCACACGGGCTTCTAAAAAACCTTCTTCATTTAAAGATCCGGCGAATACTTCATCACCAGTTTGTTTATGAACAGGAATCGACTCGCCTGTAATAGCGGCTTGGTTAATGGAAGACTGACCATTTAGCACTTCTCCGTCCATTGCTACTTTTTGACCGGGTTTAATGATCATAATATCGCCGACTTGAATGTCTTCTACATCGACTTCAAACTCATTCTTTCCCCGTTTAATAATAGCGGTGTCCGGTGCGATATCCATTAAAGACCGGATAGATTGGCGTGCTTTCTCCATTGAATAGCTTTCAAGTGCTTCGCTTACGGCGAAGAGAAAGACAACAACAGCACCTTCGCCCCATTCTCCAATAATCGCTGCGCCAATAATGGCTACAGTCATGAGCGTTTTCATATCAAATTGAAGTTTGGTTAGGTTTTTCAACCCAACTTTAAATAAAGCAAATCCACCAATTAAAATCGACAAGGCAAAAATCAATATAGTAGCCGGGCTGTCTTCCCCGATCGTGGAACTAGAAGCATAACCAAAGACCAAAAAGGCGAGCGAGACCATCGATTTTTTATTTTCGCGTTTTTGCCAAAATGGAATTTTTTCTTCTTTTCGTTTTTCGTTTGCCAGATAGACTTTAATGCCATCAAACGCACCGGCTGCTTCTAACTGCTCGACGGACGCTTCACCAACGATGGCAATTTTAGAGGCGCCAAAATTTAGTTGGACATCTTTAACGGTCTGAATATCCCGTATATTCTTTTCGAACTTCGCGGCACAACTTGTGCAGGATAATCCTTGCAGGCGATACTCATTTTTTGTTTCGCTCATTGTTATCAGTCCTCCCGTGAATGTTCAAGTGCAATGCGGACTAACTGGTGAACGTGTTCATCTTTTACGGAGTAATACACCAGTTTGCCCTCTTTTCGATATTTTGCTAGTCCCATATTTCGAAGCAGTCGTAAATGATGGGATGCCGTAGCTGTTGTGGAACCGATGATATGAGCCACGTCACAGACACACAATTCTTTTTCGAGCGTTAAGGCATAAACAATTTTCAATCGCGTTGCATCGGACATTGCTTTAAAAAGAAGTTCAACACCGTTCACATCGTTAATTTTCGGCTGCACACGTTTTACAATATCTTCGTTAAAACAAGACGTTTCGCACGTATCATCAGTCTGTTTGAGCTTTGCTTTTTCTGACATACGTATCCTCCTCATTCAAATATTCGTTTGATTGTATGTTTTTAGTGTATGATGAGTTTGCAAAATTGTCAATTGTACATTCAAATGATTATTTAATTATGAAGTAACGCTTGGTACAATTAAAGCGAAATAACAAGGTGGTGAATGGTTGTGAAGAAATCCACTTTGATAGTAGTCAAGTGGACGAAAAGACACTTGTTGGATCGATGGAAGAACCGTTAGAAAGCGGCGATTACACAGTAAACGGGCGTATTATTGGAGAAGATAGGCATCTCATTGAAGGGAACTATTCGTTTAACGTTCAGCAAGAAAATGAAGACAATGAGAGCTTAGACACGAGGGTTGAACAGACTGAAGAAAGCAATTATCAGCTGTGTTTTTTGAATAAGAATTCCCATACAGCTGTGAATAGTAAAAAACCAATTGCTATACCTACAATCAGCCCGTTTAATTTGATCGGCAGCGCTAAAGAATATCCTAGGATCGAAAAGAAAAGAAAAACCCCGGATAAAAGAACGCTGAAGAGGAAAAAGACAAGCAAGGAAAGACGCCTTCTGTCTGAAAGCAGTAAGGAAGCCATAATTGCCAAACCTTCCGGGATTTGATGAATCATCATGGCCGCAATAAATGAAGTGGATAAAATCTGATTATCTAATGTTGAACCGATGGCTAAGCCCGCCGGAATATTGTGAACGGCAATGGCTGCAATTAAAAATAACGCCGGCCGATATGTCGGAGACGATTTACCTTCCATTAAGTCATGGAGGCCCATACAAATCAGCACACCCAGCGAAGCACCAAAGGCAACACTTATAAAACCGTATTCCTTCAAAGCATGTGGAATTAGTTCTAAAACAAGTAATGCTGTTAAAACAAGACCGCAAAGAAGGTATAAATGTGGCGCTTTGATCTTAGGGATTTTGTAAAGAACACATGCGACAAGCGCTCCGACATTCGTTCCAAGAAAAAGATAAAAGCTGAGCAAGTACGATACTGTGTGCATAGTTACACTCCTATTCTCGAGAGATAGTTCATTTATATTCATGAGGGCAAATAAATAGTAAACAAGGAAAGCCTATTTATCTCTATCCAAGACAGTGACAGGAGGTGTTTATATGTATCAAACCGTCATCATAGGGGCCGGGCAAGCAGGGCTGGCCATGGGGTATTATCTGAAGGAAATGAATCAGTCGTTCCTTATTTTAGATAAAAATCGGGAAATCGGGGATGAGTGGAGAAATCGTTATGATTCTTTGGTGCTGTTTACGCCAAGAATGTACAGTTCTTTACCTGGGCTGCCACTGACTGGTGATCAGCAGGGGTTTCCAATGAAGGATGAAATTGCGAACTATTTGGCTGATTATGCAAATCGCTTTGATCTTCCTGTTCAATCAAAAACGGAAGTACTCTCAGTTCGAAAAGAAATGGGCCGTTTTTATATCAAAACGGAAGACCATGAATATGAAGCGGAGAACATCATAGTGGCATCCGGACCTTTTCAGAAACCGAACATCCCTTTATTCGCAAAGAGTTTGTCACCAGATGTTTTACAGATCCATTCTTCCCAGTATAAAAATCCACAGCAGCTGCGTTCTGGAAACGTGCTGGTTGTAGGCGGGGGCAACAGCGGGGCTCAAATTGCCGTGGAATTGTCCAACGAACGGAAAACGTACTTATCGATCAGTCAAAAAATCAAGTTTTTCCCGTTGGAAATAGGAAATAAAAGTATCTTTTGGTGGTTTGATAAGGCGGGAATATTGAAGGCTCCTCGTCATTCGTGGATTGCTAAAAAGATACAGGCAAGCGGAGATCCTATTTTCGGTTCGGAATTAAAAGTTGCATTGACAAGTGGGTCAGTGGTTCAAAAGAGCAGGACCGTAGATGGAGAAGACACAAAGATCCGGTTTCAGGATCAGTCTATGCTTGAAGTCCAAAACGTTATCTGGTCCACCGGTTTTGTTTTGGATTACAGCTGGCTGGAAGTGAAAGGGACGCTAAATTATGAGGGGCGACCCCTTCATAAAAGAGGGATTGCACAAATAGAAGGTTTATATTTTTTAGGACTGCCGTGGCAGTACCGACGCGGTTCCGCACTTCTTCAAGGGGTGGGAGAGGATGCTAAATATATTGCCGAATACATACAAAAAAGTGGAGGTACTTTATGAAAAACAGTAAAAAAATCGTGATTTCGACGCTTATTCTTTTTGCCGCGATCGTTGGACTTGTATTGTTTTTAAATAGAGAAGATGAAACGACACAGGAAACAGATCAAACGACGAACAGCAAAGGGCATCCTCCTATTGAGGGACAGCCGACTTTAGGAGGTGCGGATGCACCTGTTTCCATTGTCGAGTTTGGCGATTATAAATGCCCATCGTGCAAACAGTGGGGCGAAACGATATATCCTAAATTGATAGAAGACTATGTGGATACCGGGAAAGCAAAATTATCTTATATCAATGTGCTATTTCATGGAAAAGAGTCCATTCTCGCAGCACTGGCTTCCGAGTCTGTCTACAAACAAGATCCTGAATCATTCTGGGCATTTCATAAAGCAGTATTTGACGCGCAGCCGGCAACACAGGAACACGACAATCCGTGGGTGACAGTAGATAAATTAAAAGAAATAGCAGCAAAAACAGCACCGAATGTTGATCTTGCTCAGCTGGAAACCGATTTGAATGCAGATGGTACATCCGTAGCTGAAGATGTCAGCAAGGACGACGGTTTAGTGAAAGAGTTTAAGGTGCAGTTCACACCATCCATTATGGTGAATGGCGTCATGCTGGAAGATCCGTTTGATTATGAAACCATTGTATCTTTAATCGAAAAAGGGCAGGAAGAGGATAAGTAATGAGTGGTCAAATAAAAGCATCATTTATCCGAAACTACGCCCTGTATGCTGCCTGGATCGTAGCGGTTATCGCTACATTAGGAAGCCTTTATTTTAGTGAAATCAAAGAGTTTGTCCCATGTGAACTATGCTGGATTCAGCGGATTTTTATGTATCCATTAGCGATTATTCTAGGGATCGCAGCTTTTAATAACGAAATGAACATGAAGAAATATGTACTGCCCTTGTCCATCATTGGTGGATCAATTTCATTCTACCATTACCTTGTGCAAAAGGTGCCAGGTTTTGCGGAGATTAAGCCATGTGTTCAGGGTGTTCCATGCAATATTCAATATATTAATTGGTTTGGCTTTGTCACCATTCCTTTTCTTGCCTTAACAGCGTTTACGCTGATCAGCATTTTCATGCTGCTTTTGTATATGAGTATAGGGAAAAACAAAGGCTAAGAATATCGATCGTGAAACTCACTATCGGCTACTTCATTTTTAAAAACGTGAAATTAAAAGAGAAAGAGTGAAAGGCAATAGGACATTCGCATGATCGCAATCATTATGGAAGCAGTAATAAATCTGCTTTAAAAAAGGGCAATAAAATTCTTAAGAAACTATATAATTCGTTATAAACATAGATGATGGAAAGTAGGGACTATTATCATTTATACGATTGGTTTATTTTTACTTGCGGGGTTGGCAGAAATTGGTGGGGGGTATCTGATTTGGCTATGGCTAAGAGAAGGGAAGCCATTCTCTTGGGGAATCGCTGGAGGAGTGGCTTTAGCTTTGTACGGGGTGATTGCGACCTTTCAAACGTTCCCTACATTCGGCCGCGTTTATGCAGCTTACGGGGGAGTGTTTATTGTTCTTTCAGTTTTATGGGGGTGGGGAGTAGATAAAAAAACGCCTGATTTGTATGATTGGATCGGTGCTGTCATTTGTTTGGTCGGTGTTTCTGTCATGTTGTGGGGACCAAGACATTAAGTATAGTACTTAAATAAAAGAAAAGCATAGAAGAGTTTCAGCCAAGCTTTTCTTTTTATTTTTGTTTTATTTGGACAGTAAGCAGCATCATAAAGGAGATCATCACGATAGAAATCACCCATAGCCAAGCCATTTTCATATTGCCAGAATCAATTGCTACATAAATCGCTGTAGGAATGGTTTGGGTTTCTCCTGGAATATTACCAGCAAACATTAAGGTAGCACCAAATTCGCCTAAGGCTCGCGCAAAGCTTAATATGCTGCCTGAAATAAGAGTCTTGGATGCTAAAGGAATGGAAATAAAATAGAAAATTTTCCATTCATTCGCTCCGTCTATCCTGGCAGCTTCTTCGATCTTAACATTTACTCCTTGAAATCCTGACTTGGCGGACTGGTACATAAGTGGGAACGCTACAACTGCTGCAGCAATGACAGCAGCCCACCAAGTGAAAATGATGGGTTGCTTAAAAAGCCATTCAATCGCCTGTCCAGCCGTGCTATTCTTTCCAAAGATGACAATGAGAAAGAATCCAACAACTGTAGGAGGAAGAACCATTGGAAGCATGAGAATGGTTTCCAAAATGGCTTTTCCCTTAAAAGTCGTTCTAGCCAAAAAACGACCTACCAATGTTCCTATTATAATGACAACAAAGCCTGACACAATCGCTATTTTTAAAGACAACCATATCGGACTCAAAAATTCTTGCATTAAAGCTTCATTCAGTAGTAAATCCATAGTCCCTAAATACCTTCATCGCTTCATCGCTTTGTAGATAGCTGTAAAAATCTTTTGTCTCTTCGTAATGTTTGGAATCCTTAATAATGCCTGCTGGATAAATAATAGGTGTATGGGTCCCAGGATCGGCTGTTGCGATTATATTTACTTTGTCAGAGATTAATGCATCTGTTTTGTAAACAATTCCTGCGCCAACATTTCCCGTTTCTACATAGGATAATACTTGACGTACATCCTTAGCATAAACGACTTTTGACTCAACATTTTTCCATACATCCATTTTTTCAAGAGACTCCTTTGCATAGTTCCCCGCTGGTACTGATTCAGGAGTTCCAATTGAAATTTTATCTACCTCTTCTTTTGCAAGGTCATGAAAACTTTCAATGATGGACTGTTCCTCCTTTGGGACAACGAGTACTAGTTCATTCCCAACAAGATCCACTCCGTCTTCTTTTGCAATATCCCCACTGTCTACCAATTGGTCAAACTTATCTTCCGCAGCCGAGAAAAAGAGATCAACAGGTGCTCCCTGAGAAATTTGTTGCTGCAAGGCACCAGAAGCTCCATAGTTAAATTTTAATTCCACTTCAGGATGTTCTTTTTTATATGCACTCTGAATAGCTGTCATGGCATCTTTCAAACTAGCTGCTGCTGAAACAGTTAATTCTACTGTTTCCATATTTTCAGATGCTGGTTCCTTCTTATCTGAAGATTGATCTGTGCCTTGGTTATTAGAGCATGCCACTACAAACATAAGTAAAGATAGGAGAGTAATGACGAATTTCAACCTTTTTTGCATGTATCTCACCTCTTCAATTAAGATATAATTAGTTATAACTAATTATATCTTATTATAAACTATTATAATTGTCTATGAAACTTGTTCCTATTTTGGATAAATACGGTTTTTTGTTTTGTTATCAAAGAAGTGAGCTTTATTCATATCTAATGCTAATGTGAGGACTTGTCCTCGTTTAACATTAGAGTGAGAATGGATACGAGTAATGAATGGTTGATTGTCAATTTGTGAGTACAACATTGTTTCTGCACCCATTAATTCAGTTACCTCTATTGGTTCATTCTTGTTGTAGACTTTATAGATGTGTTGTAATTTTAATTCAGCCATAACCATCATCTCCTTAAAACAGAAAGTATTTTATATTTAGTTATATCTTATTATAATAGAATATAACTATAGAGTAGATCTCTTTTTGGAATTTATTGATAAAAAATAATTGAGTTATAATGAATGGGGAGGGATCGTATGAACCAAAATTCGTCTTACACTATTGAAGAGGTTTCTCAATTACTCAAGATATCTAAATTGACAGTCTATGACTTAATCAAAAAAGGAGCGCTTCCTGCTTATCGAGTTGGAAGGCAAATGAGGGTCGATCAACAAGACATTGAACAATATAAAACGAAAAATAAAACAGGCATAGGGCATGAAGATCCCCATAATATAGAGGTGAATAAGGGATCTAAAAAAAAGAATAAAAATCAAGTAGTGATTAGTGGTCAGGACATCGTTTTAGATATGTTAAGTAAATATATTGAAACACATACCTCCCTTACCCCTTTAAGATTATATAACGGCAGTTTAAACAGTCTGATTTCGATGTATAACGGAGAATGTGATGTGGTGAGTGTCCATTTGTATGATGGTGACACGGATGAATATAATCTCCCCTATGTTAAACGTATATTGATTAGTCAGCCGTTTATACTGATTAATTTAGTCTGTAGAAATGCAGGGCTGTATGTACAACAAGGAAATCCGCAGAATATAAAAGGATGGGATGATTTAGCTAATCCTCATATTACGCTTGTTAATCGTGAAAAAGGTTCGGGAGCAAGAGTTTTACTCGATGAACAACTAAGGATGAATGAAATCTCTACAGATTCACTAAAGGGATATGAAAGAGAATTGACGAGTCATTTTTCTGTAGCTTCAGCCGTGGCTAGTGGACAAGCTGATGCAGGTGTAGGGATCGAAAATGTCGCCAAAATGGTCAATGTGGACTTTATCCCACAGATTAAAGAACAATATGATTTAGTCATTTTAAAAACAAAAGAAAACAAGGAATTACTCAAAGTCATTAAAGAAGCTGTCTATTCCACTGAATATCGTTCTCAATTAGAACAATTAAACGGATATGATCTCAGTCTTACGGGGAAGATCATATTCGAATCTTAAGAAGGATAGCGAGCACATCAGGAAAAGAGTAGATTATTTGAAGAAACGAAAGAAAAAGGGGACTCATAAAGAATCAGAAAAGCTTTCAAAACGCTGGCGGTGTAAAGAAAGCTCTTCAAGTTATGGATCCGTTTATTAAAAAAAGTGAGCAAGATGCAGGCTGAATCGTTACAAAGAATTTGTTTTGGAAATTCTTTGCAAGAATTAAACACAGGAGTATGATAATCACCAGTTTCGCATTTCTAAATCGCTGAAACCATCAGGTACGGGGGAACCATTTTTTGTGGATTGTTTCATAATCCGAGGGGTGAATCCTTTTTAGGTAGGGCTACTCAAAGGCCCGAATCCGACAGCTAACCTCGTAAGCGTTATATTGAGAAGGAAGGTGGAGCTTGTGAGACAAGAAACGTAATGTCTACAAGTCTATTAACGATGACTTGTAGACATTTTTTTGTTTTTTATGTCATTGTTTTCTTTTCGCTGAGATGTTTATTTCATTAATAGGACAATGTACTTATTAATAATAATTAGAGGAAAACACGAGTGCATCAAACTATCAGGTTACGGTCGTCATTCCACAATTTATTCCTAAAAAAGGCTGGCACAATATACTTCATAATCAGTCAAGTTTACTTATACGCTCCTTTTTGCTTTATCGAAGAAACGTAGTTGTTACGACTGTGCCTTATCATTTGAAAAAATAATAATGCCAATACAACATAGATGAAGCAGGCTGACCAAAAGCTGCTTCATTTTTTAAATTCAATAGGTCTTACGTCTAATCCTTACGAGAAAGCCATTGTGGATTCAAGCCTAGGAGCTTAGAGAGGGTACTAACGAAAAAAGCAGACCGAATGGTCTGCTTTTTTATGCTGATTTTTGCACATCCTCTAAATATTGCTTTGCCTTTATAGGATTATATTGGCCTTCCCATTTAGATAAAACAATCGCTGCTAAAGAGTTTCCGACAACATTGACAACTGTACGAGCCATATCGAGAATACGGTCAATTCCAGCTATGAAAGCGAGCCCTTCAGCTGGTATACCGACACTTCCTAGCGTAGCGAGTAATACGACAAATGATACGCCAGGAACCCCGGCAATCCCTTTAGATGTAACCATTAATACGAGCAATAATGATATTTGATCAGCGATAGATAAATCAATTCCGTACATTTGTGCGATGAAAAGAGCCGCTATAGCCTGATAGAGAGTAGATCCATCCAAGTTAAAGGAATACCCTGTCGGAATAACAAAGGAAACAATGGCTTTAGGACAGCCGAATTTCTCCATTTTCTCCATTAACTTTGGCAGAACTGTTTCTGAACTTGCTGTCGAATAAGCGAGGATTAACTCATCTTTCAATATTCTAAACAAGTGGAAAATATTTACCCCTACAAACTTTGCTACTAATCCTAGTACGATTACGATGAAGAAGAACATGGCACCGTACACTAAAATGACGAGCTTACTAAGAGG
Organism: Domibacillus aminovorans; assembly: GCF_001643235.1. GTDB lineage: Bacteria > Bacillota > Bacilli > Bacillales > Domibacillaceae > Domibacillus > Domibacillus aminovorans. Next base: position 913 of record NZ_LQWY01000020.1, on the reverse strand, counting down.
AATGAGTGAAGCTAGTCCAAATTTGGATACTGTCACACCGATGAGAGCAAATACACCAAACGGAGCAAATTTCATAATTTGATTGGTAACAAAAAACATCGCGTCCGCTGTACCCTGGAAAAATTGGAGAACCGGTTTTCCTTTTTCTCCGATAGCAGCCACACCAAGACCAAAGATGACTGAAAAGAAAATAATGGCTAACATATCACCTTTAGCAAGCGATTCAAATAGATTTGCAGGGACAATGTTGACAAAGGTATCAGCAAAACTGTGATTTTGTACTTCTTCTGCTGTACTGACATAACTATCGATATTTCCCTTATCTAAGGAATTCATATCAAGGCCGGCACCCGGCTGAAAAATATTTGCGGCAAATAAACCGACAATGATCGCAAACGTTGTAATAATCTCAAAATATAGGAGCGTTTTTCCGCCTAGTTTTCCTAACTTCTTAATATCACCTACACCTGCTACTCCGATGATGAGGCTTGCGACGACGATAGGAATGACAATCATTTTAATCAATCGAATAAATATATCACCAATGGGCTGTAAATAGGTTTGCACAGCAGGATTTTCGTAAAAGATCGCTCCTACCGCAATACCTATTATTAAACCAATCAATATTTGCCAAGCTAAACTAACCTTTTTCAAACAATCAGTCCTTTCGACGATTTAATATGGATTTAAATAATATTTGCCCTCTACAAGAAAGACGGCTATACCTGTCCATTGAAATATTAAGCGCTTTCAAAAGATATTATTGATATTGTATAAATGTAAAGGAGCACCTACAGAATCATACAAATACCTACAAAAAAGCTGTAATTTTTGAAAAAAATGAACGTTGTTGTTTTAATAGTAGAGGGATTGTAGGGAGCGTCAAGAATTTTGTGTAAATGACGGAATCCCT
>NZ_LQWY01000019.1 GCF_001643235.1 Domibacillus aminovorans | reverse complement strand
TTCAATCAGATCGTAAGATCGATAAGTGGTGGGTAGTTCAATATAAATGATTAATCTTTTTTACAAAGCTACAGAAGGTAAACATAATGTTCATAATGTTGTTGCCTTAGAATAAAGTTGTTAGTTGGAAATAAAGCTTGATAAAAAATTTCGCACAAACCCGCATTCTACGACATAAAAAAGAATCCATTTTGAAAAAAGATTGATCAAATGGATTCTTTCGCACCACATCTAAATACGGTCCTTATAAAAAAGTTTGATTAAAACTCGTAAATTCTTTTAAGATGGAGGCTATCGTGTATCTAATTTCCCTGCGTCGCTAGCTGTTCGTTTCAATCCTCATCCCTCAATTAAGAAGAATGCTATGGCGACTGCTCCGCGTTTACATAGTCTCAGTCTGCCCTTGTTCTGTTTTATCTTGATGACCTCACTTGACGCAAGCTGTTGTCCTCTTAGGATTCAAAAATCTTTGGCTAGGCCTTCTGGCTAATATTTTGGTTGCTACTTTTCCATAAATCTATTGCTATCCAGATGCAACCAATAGCGACCAATAATCCGTGGACTACTCTCAATGGTTGCCCAACAAAAAATTGCGGAATATATAGACACATCCCGAATGCGAATGGAAGGCCACTCCATTTCGGATATTTGCCAGACCTCCAAATTGCAATAGCAAATAAAATTGTGGCAATGCCAAGTAGTAGGAGTCCTATAAGGAACATAACCAGGCCTGCACCAGAACGAACGATATTTGCTAGACTAACCAGTTCGGCTGATTGTTGCCTTATCGCTTCCTGCCCTATAGCATGAAGACCGAATGTTTCCCCTCCATAAAAAGGCAAAACTAGACCAATCCCTACTAAACACAACACGAACGCCCAATTGGTAAGTGAGTTTCTTGCTGTTCCTTGTAATGAGTTGTGAAGCCCTAGTAAACCAAGTGGCAGTAGTGTGAAAGCAACTATGGCTAGCATATGTGCCACTAACCATTCGGTGGAGGCGAAGGCTGTGGCACCTTCCATGGATGTTTCATCAGAAAAGGGACGTAATGCTGGATAAAGTACAAACAAAATTCCTGAAATCACGAGGGATGTAGCACTAAGGTAAATATGAAGTACCTTTGTAGGAAATGGCATAAGTATTTCCTCCTTGTTTTGAATAGCGTCTGAACAAACAATGGAGTTTAATTGTTTTTTTTTGAGTTTAACACTTAATTTTTTGTTAACAAGCGTGGTTTACCACCAAAATATCTCTATCAAAGTTGGAATCAATATAAATCTATATATTTTATTATACTTTTAGAAAATATAGAGTTAAGTATTTCTATGTAAAGGTTTTATTAAGTTTTCTTTAGATAAACGAATGCTTGTTTTTATCTAATTACTTAGCATATATTTTATGATTCAATTCGGTATTGTAAAAGAAAATAAGAAGTAAAATTGTTATTTTAACAGCATTGATATCAATAAATATTATAAACCTCATTTTGAACCGTATCACAAATAGTGGTAAAACAGAGATTGGCAGTATTTAAGAAAGGAGATTACATATTAGTCATATAAAATATGTAATCTCCTTTAATTTATTTATCTTTTTTTAATTTAGGTCTTGATAATAAGATTAATCAAAACATGCTCTCTTGTGTCAAATTGAATGATTTTTTTATAAAAAATTTTGATCGTTTTGTTTTCCTTATTCAATTGCCCCGAGAACTCCAAAGCCATGTCAGAAAATTAAGTTGAACTTATATATATCAACTGCGGAATTGATAGTTTAAAATATATAGAAGTAGCTATTAGAAAAATCATAGGAGTGAAGGAACATGAGTGTACATAAAGCCCTTACGTTACATGCCCAAAAACAAAATCAAATATTTATTGAATTTTCCCTTTTAGACCGACAACGGGAAGATTATATTCAAAGAGCTATAGAATTATGTAAAGCTGAAAAGGATTTTACAACAGACCAAATTAATCAAATCACTTTGCAAATCAATGTGCTTGCAAACCAAAGGTTTATACCTACTCGTAAATTAGTTACCTCAGAAATGGTTCATTCATATGTGGAGTCTTTAAAGTAAAATAATCTACTGATATTAGACGGAAGAAAAAGTACCGAATTTCGGTGCTCAGGCTGTCGAGAAACGCTCGACAGCCTAACACTCATTATATAGATGAATTTATATTGTAAGCACTATCAATAAAGGAAGTTAATTGATTTTTGATCAGACTTTTTTAAAATTATCGAACTTTATTTCGAAGCCACATCAGAGAATTGTTTAATCCCTAACATCCCGTACCCCGTGACATAATTAATTGAACCCATAATGTTTATATACATCATTGTATTTTCTTTCATCTTTCATTACTTCTTTCGAAAGAATTTTTAGATATTTTTCACAAATGGCTAAATCTATTTTATCAACCTCTCCACCACTATAGATTAGGTTATGGTAATGTAAGTCCAAGATGCCGTGAGTCATACAAATTTCTACAAAGTTTAAAAATACCTCAACTTTTGCTTCACCTAATCCATATATATTAACTAAACTAAATTCTCCAAGCAAATCGTCAACCAGCCCTATTTTTCTTTCTTGATAGTCCTTCATTTACCCTTTAAAAGATTGATCAAAACGGATTTTTTCCTTGTGTTTCGTATTCAGTTTTTATGATAAAGTTCGATAATTTATCATTCATTTTATATTCTTTATCCTAAAGCCTACGGATACAGATCTTACAAGAAATCAAATATTATAAATTTTCATTATTCACTAAAATCTAAGTTACTTGGCTGCTTGGGAAGCTTTTCCGCAGCTAATAGATTTGTTGTAGGCACTTTCTTGTCTACTTTCTCCAAGCAGAATCCATCTGCCCATACTTTTCCACTTCCGATAAGCAAAACGCCAAAATGGATAGATGCACTTTGCTCGGGAACATCCAGTACGATTGAATAATGATTCCAATCTGCTGTTCCTTCAATCGAACGCTCGCTCATATTATCAAACTGAAGTGTATCACCATCTGCATTGTCTACTCGTAACCAAGCACCAGATTTCGCTACATTTTCCGTTTTTAAATAGCAAGATAATTTTAAACGTTTTCCTTTGAACTGGTCCGCTTGAAAACCTTGCATCATTGTACCAAAATGTTGCATATTTGCTTCGCTTTTTGCTGCGAGTAGTCCTGATTTTATACCTGTATGAAATACATTTGTGTCTACAGATATTTCATACAGCTCTGGGTTTGAACCACTTAAGCTCCACCCTTTAATTGGTTGATTTATGTTCATCATTTGTTCCTCCTTTAAGATCCGTATGGTTTTCATGATTTTGCGATATTTCCCCGGGGGTAAGCTGTACATATCTTTAAAAGCTCTTGTAAACGCTTCTTGAGATTGAAAGTGAAATAAAAAAGCGATTGTAATAATGGGTTCATCGGAATGTAGTAACAGAGTTGATGCCATTGCAAGCCTACGGATACGAATATATTCCCCAATCGACTTACCCGTTTCTTGTTTAAAAATACGTAGCAAATGATACTTAGAGTATCCAATAACATTTGGAAAAGAATCTAATTGAATATCTTCTGTTAAATTACTTTCGATAAACGCAATCGTTTTTTGTGTAACCTCGCTATAATACACTTCACTCACCTCAAAACCATCATAACGAATGTAAAGAAAGGATTTTTGATAAATATTGCTGAAGGTAGCTGTCCTTTAAATACTTTTTACTCATCATTGTACATGAAATGGAAAATAAGAACTGTTCATGGACTCAATAATCTGTAAGCTATTCTTATCAATCTTTTTTAGAAATTATCGAACTTTTTTTCAAACCTACATCTATCTATATCCTTCTGCACTAGCAGGTTTTCCAGCCTCCTGAACTTCCACTAAGTATCTCCAGCAATCCGGCTGAGATCCATCAATATCATAGAAGTCATACATCTTCGCGAGTTCACCACTTGAGAGGGATTGCCCGTTTAAACGATGGTGATCAGGATCCTTTGCTAGTGCAGCAACAGCCCGTCCTATATAACGCGGTGTTTCCGAGATTACGAAATGAGGTTCTTTCTTTGTTGCCTCTCTCCAATTTTCCTCAGTCACCCCAAATGTCTCAAGCATAATTTCTGATCGCATCCAGCCAGGTGTCATAGAAACTGCTGTGCATCCATATGGAGAAAGTTCATGCGCCAACGCCTTAGCCATACGATTTACTGAGCTTTTCGCTAGATCATAAAACATAGAGAGTCGGTAATTTTTGTTGTTATACTCTTCTGTACCGTCCGTTACTTCAACTACTAATCCACTCTCATTTTTGATTAATAAAGGCAGTGCGTAATGACTTGTTGTAAGATGTGTATCAATCGCCAAACGCAGCATCCGTAAGCCTTTTTCAAGAGAGTGCTTCCAGACGGGTGTATTCCATTCGATCAAATATTCCCCTCCCCAAATGTCATTAACAAGGATATCTAATCTTCCCTGTTCGTTTTCAATTCTTTCTAATAAAGATTTCACTTGTTCAGGTACAAGATGGTCTACTTGTACAGGAATACCCACTCCACCAAGATTGTTGACAAGTTCTGCTGTTTCTTCAATCGTTTCTGAACGCCCGTATTCAGAAACCTCGGTTCTTGTTGTACGTCCCGTAATATAAACAGTAGCTCCGGCGGTTCCTAATTCCATTGCAATTCCACGTCCCGCTCCTCTTGTGCCTCCTGCTACCAAAGCTACTTTTCCTTTTAAAGACCGCATTTGCATCTTCCCCCTATTTTGTACTATCTTTAGTATAATCTTTAAAGTTGACATCTTATGTCATAATAAAAATTCTTTTTTTAGGAGAAATCTATGCGAGCAGACCGACTCATCAGCATATTATTGTTGCTGCAGAACAACGAAAAATTAACAACAAAAGCATTGGCGAAAGAATTGGAAGTGACCGAGCGAACGATTCATCGGGATATGGAAGCGTTAAGTGCTGCTGGTATTCCTGTTTTGGCAGAACGAGGAAAGTTAGGCGGCTGGCGATTACTTGAGCAATATCGAACAAAACTTACCGGTTTAAAAGAGGGAGAAATCAAATCCTTGTTTCTTTCTCCTTCCTTTCAGTTGCTCTCTGATTTAGGCTTCACAAAAGATTGGAAAGAAGCACGTCAAAAACTTTTAGCAACCATTCCAAAAACATTGCAAAAAGATGCCAATGATATATGGAACCGAATTCACATTGATACCGACACATGGAGACAATCTTCTGAAGAACTAAATGCTCTTGGGATCTTACAAGAAGCCATTTGGGATGAAAGAAAAATTCAAATGGAATATGAACGAGGCGATCATGAAATACATGAAAGAATAGTTGAGCCATTAGGATTAGTTGCTAAAGGCAGAACGTGGTATTTAATAGCAGTCTCTAACGAAAAGATAAAAAACTACAGAGTATCCAGAGTGAAATCTGCTGAGATGACAAACGACAGATTCATAAGACCACCTGAATTTAATCTCGTCGATTATTGGCAAGAGTCTAAGCAAGCATTTATCAAAAGTCTGCAGAAGTTTGAGGTAGACGTCGAGATTTCTCCATCCATTATTCAGCGGATAAAGTTTACCGGACGTTTTGTACAGGTTCTGTATGTTGAATCTAAAAAAGAAAATGGATGGATTCCAGCGAATCTATGTTTTGATACGGAACAAGAGGCAAAAGAATATGTACTGGGCTTTAGTAATCAAATAAAAATCATTCGTCCCGATACGTTAAAGCAAGCTGTTAGAGATATGGCTAAGGCCGTAATTGATTTATATGGATAAGGTGATTATTAGTAGAACAACACAAGGATTAATCAAAACATGCTCTTATTGTATCTTACAGGGGTATTCTTTTATAAAAAAGTTGAAAAGGATGGTGCGAATTATCATAAAAAACAGCTTAATTTTGTCGTGTTTCTTCTATATTTTTTGCGAAAGAATTACGGGTTACTCTATACTGTAGGTAAAGATTGTTGTTTAGGAGGTAGAAGAATGGCTAGTGATCAGTGGATTTTAATTATTGACGATGAGGAAGATTTAGCACGTCTGATGGAGACAGTTTTACATAAAGAAGGTATTAAAAATGTTGTAACCGCAGGGACGGTTGCAGATGGTTGGGCTAAGTTTCAGGAGTATAATCCTGCACTTGTATTGCTTGATATTATGCTACCTGATGGCGAAGGCTATGATTTATGCAAGCAAATTCGTGAATTGTCAAATGTGCCAATTTTATTTATGTCGGCGAAGGATGAGGAAATTGATAAGCTTTTAGGACTGGCTATAGGTGGAGATGATTATATTACCAAACCTTTTAGTCCGAAAGAAGTTGCTTATCGGGTGAAGGCACAGCTGAGACGTGCTGGCTTTTCAGAGGAAAAATCGACTTCGAAAAGTTTGCATGTTGGTCCTTTTGAGCTTAGTGTCAATGAAACAGAATTGAAAAAAGATGGCAAAACGATTGAGCTCACAGCTAAAGAAATTGGGCTGATGGGCTGTTTTATGCATCATTCGAATCAAATTTTGAGCAAGGAAACTTTGTTTGAACATGTGTGGGGCGATGAATTCTTTGGCTCCGATAATACGGTGATGGTACATATTCGCCGTTTACGTGAAAAAATTGAGGTAGATCCTTCAAAACCTTCGTTTTTAATAACTGTTAAAGGGCTTGGTTATAAATTACATACCAAGGGGTGAGGCAAGATGAAGTGGAAATTGACACGGCGCTTTTTAGGATCCGTTGTGACAATTGTTGTGATTGTAGGGATTGTAAATACAATTTTACTCTTCTGCTTACTCATTTTACAATCAATGTATAATATATTCGGCACAGAAGAAGGGTCTGCGGAAAACTTTAGCCGAATTTTTTCACAATATGTAGAACTACAAAATGAAAAACCCATAGTAAATGAAGAAGGCTTAGAAAAACTACAAGACATGAATGCCTGGATACAATTTTTGAATAATGAGGGTGAGCAAGTGGCAGCATTTTATACACCTAAAAATTTGCAAACAGAGTATTCCCCTGTTGAAATTGTACAAACGTATAAATATAAAGAAGTAGATGCGAATACGACTGTTTTTGTCGGCAAAGCCCATAATTTTAGCTATTTTTTAGGGATTAAAGATCAGAGAATAGGTCGCTATGTAATGACCTATGATTATGCTAAAGTTTTTAAATACATTAATATCTTACTTTTAGTATTTTTAATCGTTGATATTTTTATTGCAATAGTTATTGGATTTTTATTTGGTAAAAGATTAACGACACCACTCAACACATTAATAGAAGGAATTCAGCAGCTTCGGGAAAGACGATTTAAAAAGATGTCCGTACCAAAAGGCGTTTATGAAGATGTATTTCGCAATATGAATGAACTTTCGGTGAAATTAGATCAGCATGAGAAAGAACGTAATCATCTCGACCAAATGCGTGAGGAATGGATTAGCAATGTTTCGCATGACATGAAAACACCTCTCGCCTCTATCCATGGTTATGCAGAATTGATGAAAGACAGTGTAACAGATTTAACACTACAGGAATTGCATGATTATACATCGATTATTAATAGAAATTCGATGTATATGAAAGATTTGTTAGATGACCTCAATTTAACTATGCGTTTGCGCAATCAACAACTCCCATTGCAATTTGAAGATGTAAATATCGTTGGGTTTATACGTGAAATGACGATTGAGCTTTTAAATGATTCACCATTTGGTGATCGACAGGTTGAATTTGAGACAAATATGGACAAAGCAGTGCATAAAGTGGATAAAAAATTACTAAAACGGGCGATTTTTAACTTTATTTACAACGCACTTGTGCATAACGATGAAAATGTTGTTGTGAATATTCGAATTGATAACGTTTACCCACAATGTGAACAAGAGCAAAAATCAAGCAACATATCTACTGCTCCAGAATTTCATACCCAAATTACTATTGCTGATAATGGTCGCGGTATTCCCTCTAAAGATTTAGAACAGGTTTTTGAACGCTACTATCGCGGTACGAATACTACCAGCACACATGGTACTGGTTTAGGAATGGCGATTGCAAGAGAGATTATTTTGGCTCATAACGGGAAACTCGATTTGACTAGCGTTGAAAATAAGGGGACCACCATTACTATACTTTTATAATGCTAATCATATTCTTCTTAATAGGCAGAGAAAAGGGCTGTTCCCCACTTACTTATTGGAGACAGCCCTTCTTTAATATTTTAATTTTTTTGTGCCTTTTTCGGAATATCTTCAAATTTCACTTCATCATATGACGATACTTCATTACCATTTTTTACGTACATTTTCAGGTAGGCATCTTTACGGAGATTTTTTTGTGCTGTGAATTCAAGTGGAATTGTTTCACCATCAGCATTTGTGGCGTCTAGTTTATAAGAATAGTAGGTCATAACTGAACCATCATCTAGTTTATCTTCATGTGGTACCCCATCCTCTGTAATTTGTAAATAATAATTGTTGGCATTCATGCGGTTGAAGTCAATATTAGTAAGCGCGAAGACTCCTACTACTCCTAGTACAAACAAAATACCAACTACAATTAGAAATTTCTTCATCTCGATCATCCTTCTGTTTTATTATTTTGTGTAATAATACGATTGTAAGAAGCTACCGCTAAGACATAATACAGACCGTAAATAACTGTATAAGCAATCATCCAGATCAACACAGGTTTTGCTAGATTCATCATCAGTAAGCTAGAGAAGGCTTTTAAAGCAACAGCACTGTGTAATAACCCTACTACTAGTGGTACGAAGAAGATGACAAATACTTGTGATGCAATGGATTTTCGCATTTCTTTTGTGCTAACACCCATTTTATGAAGCATATTGTATTGTGGTTTATCTTCCTCTGCTTCAGTTAAAACTTTAAAGTAAATGATACTACCTGTTGCAGCTAAAAATACTAGACCAAGGAAACTTCCGATAAAGAGCAGTGAGCCTACGCCTTCAATGCTTGTTTGGAAGTCTTGAGGAGCACTAGAAAATAGCGCTTCTTCAGGTAATTGTTTTGCAATTTTTTTAGATAGACCTGTAGAAGCTTGATCCATACCAATGACACGATATTTTAGTGCTTCTCCATCTTTACGTAATGCTTTAAATTGATCATTTGATACTACCACTGCAATGCCTGCGGTGCCTGCATTTAAAACTGTTTGTGTTTTAAAACTTTGGAATGTGATTGCATTGTTGTTTTCTGTTGTGATGATTTTGCCTTTGTATTTAGGTGAGAATCTTTTGTCATATCCAATATCTAAAATAACAGCATTGTCATTATTAACATGTAGTTTTTCCTTATGTTGTACTGCTGCTAATTTGTTATATGCTTTTTCATTGATAACAGTATAAATTCTTTTATCTGAGCTATCGAATGCTGATGCTGAGTTTAATTCTTTGGTATTAAATGTGACAGATAGTGCTTCGATATTTTCATCATACTTTGTACCTGATAGTATAGTACTGACTTGTTTATCGCTTTTTGCATCCGTTTGCTGATACATAAAGGTATTCGGATTAGCGGTCTTAACCAAGTCATTTGTGTTGTAATAAAGACTATACACCGCACCACCTGCTGTTACTGTCGTAGCACTTAATACCGCAATCACGGTCAATGTACGTGCATTACCTCGAACACGATATAGTAGTTGTGAAATCGTCATTAAATGAAGACCTTTCCACAGCCATTTTTCACTTTTCTTAATCACTGCTAACACAAAGCCTGTCACACTGTGGAACAATAAAAACGTACCGACAATAACTGTTGTTAAAATAATTAGTGCTGTCATTAAAAAGCCGACTTTTTCCCACACTTTAGAAGTAAAAAGATCTTGCATCGCCAACCAATAACTGATGACAATTAGAAATACTCCAAGAATGGCTACAATTATAGATGACTTTGGAGCCGCTTCCCCTTTTTTCGATGCATGGAATAAATCAATTAGTTTAAATTGATAAATTAAACGATAGCCTTGGAATGACGTCACTAAGAAAATAAGAAGAAATACGATAGCGGTGTTCAAAGCTGCTGATCCCGAAAATGTAAATGGTGCCATGACATCATAGCCCATTAAATGAATCAAAATCGTCATAAATCCTTTTGAACAAAGGAATCCAAGTACAATCCCCACTACTAATGAAACTAAGCCTAATAATAAGTTTTCAAAAAAGAGCATTAAGCCAATTTGACGATTACGTACGCCTAGTAATGCATACAATGCCACTTCTTTTTTACGTTTTTTCATAAAGAATGAATTCGAATATGCAATAAATATGGCAACGAAGAATATTAGAATGACTGCCGCACCACTCATTAGTGAATCTAATTTTTGTGATGAAGCCGTTTTTTCTTCAATCGTATCGCTATATTTTAATGTCACAAATGTGAAGTAGATGACAATACTAAAAACCATAGATGCGATGTATAAAAAATATTGGGAGAAGTTTCGCGCAATATTTTTTCTCGCTAGACTAAATAACGTCATCTACCTCACCCCCAATTGTTGCAAGGATATCTAAAATCTCTTGGAAGAAAGCTTTACGCGTTTGATCACAGCGATAAATTTCTGTTGAAAGTGTACCATCCTTGATGAAAATAATACGACGGCAGAAGCTTGCGGCATATGCATCATGTGTCACCATCATGATGGTAGAATTATTATTTTCATTTAAATTACTTAAGCTTTCAAGTAGATCTGTCGCTGATTTTGAGTCAAGTGCACCTGTTGGTTCATCAGCTAGAATCAGTGCAGGTTCTGTCACAAGTGCTCTTGCTGCAGCTGTTCTTTGCTTTTGGCCACCTGAAATTTGGTATGGATATTTTGCTAGTAAATCCTCAATACCGAATACTTTAGCAATACGAGTCACTATGATATTGATTTCTTTCGCTGGAATTTTCGCAATCGCCAGCGGCAATAATATATTTTCCTTCACAGTCAATGAGTCGAGCAAATTGTAATCCTGGAAGATGAAACCGAGATTGTCACGTCTGAAATCTGCTAAAGCAGCTTCCTTCATATCGTGAATACTCGTATCATTCATATAAATTTTCCCTTCAGTTGGTGAATCAATTGTTGCTAACATATTAAGCAAAGTCGATTTCCCCGCTCCAGAAGGCCCCATAATACCTACAAATTCTCCTTCTTGAATGACAAAAGATACTTTTTCTAACGCTGTGTAAGCAGCGCTTGATTTACCATATGTTTTTTTAATATTTTCTACTTTTAATAATGGTTCCATTTGTTTCACCTCGTTAGTTTTGCTGATATTTATACTATAAATGCTCATCCTTACAGCATTTTTATCTCAACCTTACAGCAAGCTTAAATCTATAAAAAAACCGACTCCTATTGGATAGAAGACGGTTTATTATATTATTTTTTTCTAGTTGTATATAAATCAGATGCTTCATCGAAGTAGAATCGGCGTTTTTCTTTACCTAACACGACTAACATAATATGAATGAATAACACGATCGTTAAAATAATAATGATGACCCCTGTACCCAGCGTTAAGAATACGGATGCTTTATAATATGGAGAGTCTATTGGTACTTCCACATTATTCAAAGTACTTGCAATCACTAAGGAACAAAAAGAGAAGTAAAATAATAATTTTAAACATAAGACACCTCAGATTCATTTAAAATACTACACCACTGTGATTTTAGCCACTTCATGAATTTAAATAATTATCCTTTTCATGCATATTTTACCGAAAAAGTGGAGTGTAGAGTTTATACACCCTTACTTGACATAACATCACAAAAAAGGAAGTTCACTCAAAGAAAAGCCCCCTTATTGTACAAGGGTTTTTCTTTGTGTCCTCTATTTTCTCTATGCAGGATTTTATGCATCATGAATTTAACAAGGTTTCTGTCCCTCAAATCAGCTTAGTGGCTGCATGAAAAAGTGGTATTTTATGCAATCATTCCTTGCGGACTAGACTGTCTTACAAAAAAAGAATGCTGAACAGTAGACCTAAACTGCGTAACAAAATATACATCAATAATAAAAAAAAGAACTGTCCTAAAAAGGAGCAGTTGATTATTAGAATATTATTTCACTGTTTTTAAAAGAGTACTTCCTTTGGTATAGACAAATCTTTCTAGTTTGGCTAACCAACCATTTCCGTTTTCTCCATTGGCTATTTGAGAAGCGTGATTTTTATGGAATTCTTTTACACGTTTATTATGATCTTTTTGCCATTGGTGCAAAGCATTATGTTTCATTTTCAATTCCTCCTTTTGTTTAATTTCTTAATTATATGGTTAGAATTGATAAATTAATGTTGCTTTAAAATAAAGTTTGATTAAAAATTCCTCACAAGCTAGCATTTTACGATAAATAAAAAGAATCTATTTTGAAAAAAGATTGATCAAAATGGATTCTTATCCCTCAAATTTAAGATTGGTTTTTATAAAAAAGATTGATTATTTTCTACCAATGTTGTTCAACAATCGCGCCCGATTGTTGAAGATCTTAACTACTTTTTCTTGTTGAACTAACGCCCCCGTTAGCTTAATCTTGCTTATAATCACTGCCTAGTTGTTCCTACTACTTCCGTTAATTCTATATTGAGTATTTGGAAACACTTTAAGTGTTAGTTAATTAGATAATACTAATACTTAAAGAGGCACCCTGCAAAGGATGGCCTTTTTAAATACCTCTTGTTTCCTTTTCGATCAATTCCTGAATCTTGGCGGATTACGGATCGATCTTGCTCTGGCCACACAATAAAATGCTCTTACAGCACGTCAGTCCCGGCCCGCCTCGTAAAACTTCTGTGCCACCATAGCCGCCCTTGTACGCGTGTCCGTAAAGTGGTCGCCGTCGCCGACGATCAGGCGGAACTGGCCGAGTCGTATGGACATATGCGGATGCCAGCCGAAGCCCTCTCCTTGTGGCAATGCGTTGTCTTGGTAAAAATAGACATAGCTTTTAGGCGTAGGCAGCGCGTAGAACGCTTTAAGATCCAGCTTCTCGAAAAGCGGCTTAGCCGGTTCCGGAGTGATGCCTGCATACATCCGTTTGGCTTCCTCCAAAGTGGCCGTATTGACGAACAAATCCCGAAACAGCGGAAACGGAAGCATGATCGTATCGTCCTTCGAGCCGGCTCTGAGCTGCTCTAAACCTTGCCTCATTTGGGGCGAGAACTCGTCGGCAACCGATTCGCCGTCTTTCAGTACAAACGCGTCCCAGAAGACAAGACGCTTTATGCGATCCGGTACTTGTTCTGCAACCTTTTGGATGACAGTTCCGCCGAAGCTGTGCCCGACGAGAACAAAGTTGCGTAGGTTCAGTTTCGTTATAAAATCAACGACGGACTTCGTGATCATCGCATGCGTGACATCTTTGTTCGGATCTTTGCCGTGACCTGCGTATTCCGGCGTATAGACGGCATGCCCTCGACTGCGCAGCACCGCCGCTACGCCGTCCCAGAAGTGAGCGTCAGCCCAAGAACCATGCACAAGCACGAAGGTAAGGCGTTGCTGTGCGGGTAAACGGTATCTTTCATCCGATTCGAGGGCACCATTGCTCCAGAGCCACCATCCTTCAGAATAAGGGGAGAGATAAGGAAACATGTACAAGACATCCTTTCAAATCGACATATATTATCAGCTTATGCCCACTGCGTTTGAGAAGTTCCCACACTCGATCCGCCGAAAAAAAGCCGCAAGAGAGAACGGTGGAGAAACTGAAATAACCGTACTGATTCCAAACTGTGAAAATAACAATTTTGTAGAAAATGTAGCTTTGAAACAAAGTTTGATTAAAAATATCCCCCAAATCCTCATTCTACGGAATATAAAAAGAATCCATTTTGAAAAAGATTGATCAAAATGGATTCTTATCTTTTTGAATGAACGTTCCGTTTTATAAAAAAGTTCGATCAAAAGTGCCAATAGTTTAACTGTTGTTTTATATGTCAAAACTGTTATTAGAATTATTAAGGGGAGTTGATAATTTTGATTGGCACTCTCACAAAGAATCATCAGGGTAGATATGCATTACCCGATGGACAATACTTTACAACTGGTGATGATATTGAGGTTAAGCTAGAGCTAACTTGGATTTTTTAGTAGGATTCACTTTTATTTATAATTGTTAGTGATTAATCAATTACTTATATTTAATTTTAAGTTAATCATTATTTCTAGTTTTAGTCTGAATCTTCATTTTCTGCTTTATTTTATCTTATCCATCCCAAATCGTCAGCCCCTAGTATACCTTTGGAATAATTACTGATTATTTACATTAGTTTGCCCCTGGTGTCAGCTACGCTGGTACTATCCCTCTTAGTCTTAGGAAGGGTTTTTTATTTTATATTAAATTGTTGTTTATGGTATCCTGCTTGCAGATGTCAGTTCCCTTGGATCTCACATCGCAGGAATTTGTCAAAAATACGCCAGCTGTGGGGATGAAAATGATGCTTACTAAGGTATCTTCGATTCGGGATAAGTATCGGTTTATTATATTTAAACATTAGAGGTGGAGACATCCTCTCCACCCTCCAAATGCCCCTTTCGCGAAGTACATCAAACTTCTACAAACACAGTAACTGAGAGCAGATTTGTATGGACTTACCAATCCATAGCAAGCGAGTGTGGCTTCTAATTTGAATTTGGTGAACCTACGACTCTTCCAATTGCCCTGACTCCCGGCGCCGCCAACTCATGAATACCAAGGACAATGCAATTACCGAGAGGATAGCCCCAAGCAGTCGAAATCCCCCGGCGCTGAACTTATCTCCCATTACGATGCCTAGTAACAATGAAGAGAGAATGGTTCCCAGGTATCTCGATGTCATAAATAATCCGGATGCTACACCGATAATTTCTTTTGGAGAACTTTTGAACAAGGCCGCTTGCATACCGACATTGTTCAACCCGTTGCTAATACCGAATGCAGCTAAAGCCAAACACACACTGATAACCGGTGAAGTTTGATTCAATGTCACTATCCACACTGACCCAAATGTCATCAGCACTCCGGATACTAGCAATGCTGGTCGAGGTCCTGATTTATCTATCCATCGTCCTGCTATTGGAGAAGCAACGAGCGAGCACAAGCCTAAGCTTAGCATGAGAATCCCTGTATGGAACTCGCTGACATGACGTACCATTTGCAAGTAGGACGGAAGCCCGAAAAAGAGCGAGTAATAAAGTACGTTAACGAGTATGAATTCGACATTGACCCAAGTCATCGCAGGATATTTGGCGAATGTACGCAAAGGAATAAAGGGTGACGTCGCTTTTAACTCATGTCGCACGAAAGCCCCCAGTGCAACGAGCCCTATCAGCCCGACAATAACATGCCCAAATGAGACATGCCCAGATGATTTTGCTGACAGTAATCCAACGAGTAGGGCAACCAGACCCACTGTGAAGAGCAGGATCCCTGACGCATCAATCAAATCAAACCATTTACGAAAGGACATGTTGAGTGCAACGGATGTTGACGGTTCGTCCTTAGGAATAGTCCTCCAAGCTAATAGAAAGCTCATCACCACGAACGGAATATTGACGAAAAAGATAGTAGGCCAATCCCACCAGTGAATCAAGACCCCGCCAATAAAGGGTCCAATTGCTGCCGCCCCTGACAAGAATATGGACATAACTGACAGCGCAGTCCCTTGTTTCTCCGTAATATGAATTCGTACAATGGCCATTCCAACTGAAACCATCATGCTTGTTCCGATGGATTGCACAATGCGGAACACGATGAGCCACCCAAAGTTTGGTGATAGTGGAGCTAATAATGATGCAACGAAGGCTACAACAAGCCCGGTAAGAAATATCTTCTTGCGACCGAACAAATCACTGGCCTTTCCCATGACAGGTTGAGCGATAGCACTCGCAATGTAGAAAGAAAAAATAATCCAGGAAACAACTGTAAAGTCAAGATGGTACACATTTTGCAGCCTTGCAATAGCAACAGAAATCATCGAAGAATTTAATGGGTTCAATAGCACCCCCAGTCCAACGGAAATCATCAACCACCTGCTGCGAACATTCATTTTTGGTCCCCCCAAAAAGTGTATTGATGTCATCGTACTTGAAATCGATTATTTATTCCAATGCATTTTATGTTATAATTTCATTGATTTGAAGGAATGAATGGAGGTTACGAAATGGAACTTCTTCAACTGCAATATTTTCTCGTGGTGGCTCGATTGGAACATGTGACCGAAGCTGCACGAAGTCTGCACGTTACTCAATCGTCACTAAGTAAAACGATTCAACGCTTGGAGGAGGATCTAGGGGTCCCTCTATTCGATCGAATAGGGAGGAAGCTACGATTGAATGAGTTCGGAAGCAGATTCCTTCACCGTGCAGAAAGGGCTTTGTTTGAATTGGAACAGGGGAAGCAGGAGCTTAGCGATTTATCCAGCCCGGAACATGGCACACTCGAATTGGCGGTGACCACCGCAAGCACGTTACCAAATATCCTTCGAGAGTTTCGGAAAAAGCGGCCCTATATCCAATTTCATGTGCAAATGCTGACCACTCAGGAAATGATTACGCTTCTTCATAGAGGAGAGGTCGATTTCTGCTTGTCCTCACCTCCTATAGAAGGAGATGACATTGAATGTCAAATCGTGTTCATCGACCCAATCCTTGTAGCTGTTCCAAAGGGGCATCGGCTGGCAGACCGAAGTAGCGTATCCTTGACAGAACTAAGGGATGAATGGTTTGTCGGTGTAAAGAGAGGCTACGGTACTCGCGATTTTGTGGACTCTGTATGCAAATCAGTTGGATTTGTACCTAAATATGTGTATGAGGGGGATGAACCTGCAAGGCTAAGCACTCTTGTGGAAGCCGAAATTGGCATAGCCTTCATACCAAGCACGGCAAGGTATTCACGGGAACATATCAAATATCTCCAAGTAGAGAATCACGAATTGGTACGGGAGATAGCTTTATTATGGCACAGGAGTCGGTACATTTCGCGGGCTGCTCTGGAATTCCGTGAGGTCGTTGTAGAATATTTTGAGGCGATATCCAAACAGACAATTTAATCATGCTGTACTACTAATACTGATTCTATTGGCGGAACAAAACAGGTGTAACTAATACAAGGATTCGAGGTGATCCTGAGGAATTTTTATTGCTTGGAATCGACTTTCCACATTGACTGAGAAACTGGAAAAGGGCGAATTTTAAGCCCTTTTCAACCACAAAAATCCGAATATTTAGGCTCTACCAATCTTTGTCGTTGTCTGGGTGACAGCTTATGACGGAGTTACAGGGGCTGACATAATATCGTTGCGGCCGTTGCAACTAGAACCATTTGCTTGATTTCGCTTAACCTATGCCGGGCCTTGTTCCTTTACCTACGCGCCGATGACAGATAACTCCACCTTCACCGTTTCAGGTTTAACAAGCGGCTCACTTCTTTCACGCTAAGAAAGGACATGGGGAGTTCCCCATATGAGACATACGAGGGAATAACTATATTTAATACAAAGTACTGCTAATCTGCCCTAAACAAGCTTTAATAAAAGGTGTGCACCGCATTTCCCGACTGCGGCGCAAAATAACGATTGCACTAATTAAAAAGACTGGATAGTCGTTCGAAGTGGTTGAGGACACATGGTGAATAAAATGTTAGCTCGATGGAATGTTTACATATATGTCCATCTACTTCGTAAAGTGTTTGCAATTGCTGCTTAAGCTCTCTGATGGACACTTTAAGGACCGGATGTTGCGTCTCGGGCAACAAATCATTTAACCTTTAGTAATATAATAAATTGCTCTGTTCTTTACATTTTTCTTTGCCATTTGTCCATTTTTCTTATTATCAATTCTTTTAACTCTTTTTCATTTTCAGCTACTTTATAAAACAAAGCTAAAGATACAAGAATGACATCTACACATTCTTCTTTTACTTCATTAATACCTAATTGTTTATACTCACTTCCATTTGCTTTTAAGTAAGATAATACTGCTTGTGAGGTTTCTCCAACCTCTTCTGACAATTTTAATGCCATTTGCTCCAATGTTTTAGGTTCTTTCTCACTTAGTAGCTTAATTTGCCTCAATAATTGCTCCATAGACGTATATCCCCCCTACCTTTACAATAGTTATATTCAATTCTTGTTACCATTTATTTATATATTCACCTTTGTAATCCTTTATTTTTTTTACTAATTCTGATGCTTTATCATCGATTACTATTAATTTTTTATAATCGGATTTTACAAACCCTTGGTCAATCATATGGTCAAAAAAAGATAAAATAGGAGAATAATAATTATTAATATTAAGTAGAGCACAAGGTTTATTATGATAACCAAGTTGTGCCCATGTAAATACTTCAAACCATTCTTCCAATGTTCCTGTACCACCAGGTAATGCAATAAAACCATCAGCGTAATCCGCCATTAATGCCTTTCTTTCGTGCATAGTTTTGACTACATGTAACTCTGATATTTGTTGATGCGCTATCTCAACATTTTTTAACTTTTCTGGAATTACACCTATAACTTTACCTCCTGCCTCCATTACAGCATTAGCTACGTAGGCGTCAAACAAATACGTTTGTTTGAATGCCAAGAGGGTCTTGGTATAGAGAGATTGTCAATTCCTTAATGCTCCCTTCGGTCCGCTTACCATTGACAATCGCCAAAATGTAGCATCGCTCCTTTTTAAAAGGACTATGCTCATATTTATTTATAAAAAACTAAAAACACCGATCCGATTATTCAGAAGGTGTTAAAAAGCTACTGAATTTCCTTGTTTACCCTTAAATGTTGATATTTACTGATTTATATTTCGTTACATTTAATAATTTTGTAATATAATTGTAATTGTAATTTAATATTTTAAAAGATAAAGGCAAACCATTCGAAAGATTGGGACGCAAAACTACAGGTCTTAGGTTTTAAACTATGATGGCTGGGTTGCAAAATCATAGGAGTGATATATTTGTTGATGAAAAAGTTATTCAAAACTCTATTTGTAGTATTAACATCACTAGCATTAGGAGTAAGTATTCTATCCACGAAAGCGGAAGCTATTAATGAAAAAAACAATGACCTTATCATAGTCAACAAAGCCTATAATAAGATGGTGTTTATCAACGATGGGTTTATTGAAATGGTTGCACCAGTAGGAACAGGTCGCACATGGGATCTCACCCCTGTTGGGCATTTTAAAGTTGTGAATATGGTTAAAAATAGACCTTATTACAAAAAAAATATCCCAGGTGATTCACCAAATAATCCTCTTGGCGCACGATGGATTGGCTTCAGTGTACCGGGAAATTGGGAAACTGAAACAGGAAATGTATTTGCACTTCACGGAACTAATCAACCGGCCTCTATTGGTGGTTACGTTAGTTCTGGATGTATCAGAATGTATAACAACGACATTATTAAGCTATATGATAAAGTCGCTAACGGAACACCTGTGACAATCACTTATTCATACAAATCATTCCAAGAATTAGCAAAAATGTATGGCTATTCGATAAAAGGTTTTAGATAAGAGTTTCCGGAAATTCAATATACGTATAACAAGACTAGACTGGTCAAGCTAGGAGTGCTGTTTCTCAAACCACGTATACAGGCAGATATGGTAAATGGTATTAATTAAAACTATTTTTACATTTTTGACCTTGAATATATCAAGGTTTTTTTGTATTCCATTCATGTTGTTGCTTTAGAATAATGTTTGATCAAAACATGCTCTTAATATATTCAATTGAATCATTCTTTTATAAAAAAGTTTGATCATTTCTGTGACCCTTATTAAATTAAAGCTCCGATTGCGTAAGAACAAGAAATGTGAAAGAGTTGCAGAAATTACTACTTCTTTAAGGACATAGTTACTGCTTCAAGAGCATGTATATAAGTTGTGTCAAACATAGGAACTCCGACTTTATCAAAAATCCAATTTCTGTACAGCCAATCATAATTCCTTCAGCTCCACTTTCGATTTGAAACTAACCTGATGATCCCACACAAAATTAATGACAAAAAAGTTGTTTACCAAAACTCTTATTCAACAGAGGCACCGCTTCTTTATTACTATAACCTTTCCAATATTTTTAGATGTTTACACTTTTTTGACGATGCTTTTAAGCTGTTCTTCAACATTATTTTTACTTAACCCTCCGTGGTAACAGATCACGTTGTCAATATCGAAATTCAAATAGCTTGCTATAGAACGGGAAGCTGTATCCATATCCGGAGTGGATGGTAGATGAGGTCCTTGTAAAACGCCTTCCACACTAAACATGGCGTCACCAGCAACAAGAGTTTTGCTGTGCTTCAAATAAAGACTGATGTGCCCGGGTGTATGCCCCGGCGTAAAAATAACGTGAATTCCTCCGCAAAACGGAAGTTCCTCGCCGCCCATCAACGTTCTATTTACTTTAGCCCTCGGGGAATTTTTAACTAGAGCCACTACTTTCCGACTCTCGTCTTCCGAAAGGCCCTCTAATTGCCAAGCCATACTTTCAAGGTTTGCCTTCATGAGAGGTAATTCCCCCTCAATATAGGGCTTATCAACCTCATGAGCGTAAACTTCAATGCACGAATCGGATTCCTGCAGGATTTCAGGAAGGCTGCCAATATGGTCAATATCCTGATGCGTCAGAATGATGGCTTTTAATTTTTCAAAAGGGATACCAGCTTCATTCATGGCTATACGTATTTGTTCCAATTGTCCGGGCGTCCCTGTATCAATCAGAATGGCAGTATCATCGTCCCAAATCAAAGTAGGATTTAATTCTTGACGACCGCCGAAAGCTTCAACCTGCAATTCAAGCATTTTTACTCCATTCGAAATTTCCATATGTCCCTCTCCCTATCAAAATTTAGTGTGTCCAATGTTCTGAGGAGCGGTTACTGAGCATGAGGACAATACCTGTTCAAGCTGGCATTTGAAATCCATATCCTTAATAAAGATCCCCTCGAAAAGTTCACTCCTCAATAAACAAAACGAAAAAGGATTCTAAATAGTTACGGTGGTTTCAATATTTTTTTGTATCCGTCGTATCTTTCTGTTCTCATTTTTCGTTTATAATAAATGAAAGGCAAAATAAAGGAGGGATTTGCAATGTGGCCGCTTGTTCAAAACACTCCTACTGAAGCGAAAGAAAACTTCGAAAACGCCGTTCAACCCTACATTGGGGACTTGAAGAACTATTGCTGTTCCCTGATGAAATCGACTTGGGATGGAGAAGACCTGATGCAAGAAACATTGGCGAAGGCATATAAACGGTGGTCAACAACATTAAATCCAGTTTCCAAAGCCTATTTGTTCCGAATTGCACGCAATACATGGATTGATGGAAATCGGAAACGAAAGCCAAATGAAGATTTTAATCAGGACATTTCAGAACTGACCGAAGGAAAAGCAACAAATTCAGATGCCCTTATGGATGCAATGCAACTATTGTTGCAGGAATTATCGCCAAAACAGCGTATAGCAATGCTGCTCGTAGATGGATTAGACTACACAACACAAGAATCGGCAAAGATGATGGGTACGAGCGAGGGAGCCGTGAAGGCGGTTCTTCATCGAGCTCGAAGGAAATTAAAACAAGTGAGAAATCACGCTGTTATTTACTCGGAAGACGACAACGTCACAACGTATATCACCGCATTTCAAAACGGAAAACCAGAAACGCTTGTCGACCTTTTCCAGAAAGAAATCAGAGAACCGCGTATGACAGTAACAAGTGATCAATCAGGTTCTAATCCACAGCTGACAATTCAACCGATTATAGGGTCGGGGACTTCATACGTACTTGTTAAACTCAGAACAAAAAGTGGAAATTCAGTTTTCATGCCATTTTATCGGTCAGAGTGGTTGACTTTGTTCACTCAGTTGACGGAGAAACTTTCATTCGCGGCGTAAGAAAAGGGATTATATAGAATGGTTAAATGTGATTCCATATGTCTTGGAGCAGACTATTTACTACCTCATCACACCTCTGTTCCATGAAACACAATCCTATCCTTCAATAACCGCGAAAAAATATCATAAGATCGTTCACATTGTTCGAATTGAATCCGTATTCCATGGCCTCTTAGAGACGTAATATCCCAAGAGGCCATTCTTATCAATCTTTTTTATAAATTATCGAACTTTTTTACAAATTATCAAACTTTATTTTAAATCCACACATGTTCTACTAATTTCATTTTTTTAAGGTCAATTCGGTTCTGGTGCAAAAACTTCAAGATACGTGCTGTAGGTTTGAAATAAAGTTTGGTCAAAACATCTTTTGAACTCACTTGTTGCTGTAAATAGAAAGAATCCATTTTGAAAAAAGATTAATCAAAATGGATTCCTTTCCAGTAGATTTAAGTTGGATTTTTATAAAAAAGTTTGATTGTATTATAAAACCAATAATTATGTTGTTTAATTCGAGAGCCGAATATTAGCGTTTAGCCCCCAATTATAAAGTGAATTTTCCACCATGATAACAAAAGTAATTTTCAACCTTAAGATTTTTAATCATTGTCAAAGACTGTTCTGCTTTCTCAACATTTAAACAAAAGTCTGGATTAGCAATGACTAATTCATTATTCTCTTTAACAGCTGCATCACCTGTAATCACACTTTTTAAACTTGGAAAATATAATGAAATATGACCTGAAGTATGCCCTGGCGTTGCTAATACTCTACATTTGTTATCTAAAATCATATCACCCTCATGTACCTTTTCATCAATTGAAACATGCTTCAAATTCTTTAATTGCTGTATAAACCAATTACCAAATTCCATTTCTTCATTTGGCATATTTTCTAGCATTTCTTCGGCTTGAACCAATCTCTCTGACTTCATTTCACCACTAATGTATTTTGATTCAATTTCACTAGCTATAATGTTAATCCAAGGATACTTTTCTTTGAAATCATATAACGAACCTATATGATCATCATCATAGTGAGTAATGATTATATTCTTTAAATTCTTCATTTCATATCCATTTTTTGAAATTTCATTTTCGATTAAACTTAAAAAATTTGTATACCCTGTATCGACCAAGGTGAGTTCATTATTCAATATAATTAAGCTAGGATAAAGGTAATTTTTTTGTCCATTAAATTCAAATTCAATTGGTAGTTCAATTATCTTCATTTTTCTTCCTCCATACTGCCCGTAAGTGAAAGTACATTTTTTCACATATTGCGTTATTGTACTTCACAATCTGGCCGTTTAACAGAACAACTCTACTCAAGTGTCCTCAATCCACTTTTCAACTTTAGATGGTTTTTCCTTTTCACTATAAAAACACCCCTTTAAATAATCTTATCCAAAGGGGTAAAACGGTACATCTTTTTTAAAACATCGTGACTTTATTTCAAATTTACAAAATACGGTCCTTCTAAAAAGGTTTGATTAAAACTCGTAAATTCTTTTAAGAAGGATGCTATCATAACTTCTGAATCACCCGTTAAATCATTCCAGTTTTAATCCTCGTACTGCATGTCCGCCAATACGCTATAAAGTTCTTATATCCCGTGAAACTGGCCATTCACTGTTTTACTGATCCGACGTCCCTGCTCGTCACATCTAGGTGAGAGTAAAGTAAATACATCAGTTTTAGCTTATCTATGCATTGCTATATATTCAGTACCTCTTCTTTAATTAGTTGACTTGATTTTTGTTTTTTAATAATAATTACAAATAGGCTTGCTAATAAACAGAAAACTCCTGCCAAGAAGAACGCCCAAGTGTAAGAATTGAAAAATTTATAGATTATACCTCCACCAAAAGCAGCTACTGCAGCACCTGCCTGATGAGAAGCAAAAATCCAACCATAAACAATTCCACTTTTATTCGTGCCGAAGATTTGTCTTGAGATACTAATAGTTGGTGGTACAGTTGCAATCCAATCTAATCCATAAAACACAGTAAAGATAACCAGCATAGTGATGGAACCTTCACTTAATGCATAAGGAAGTAATACGAGTGAAGCCCCTCTTAGACTGTAATACAAAAATAATAGCCATCGGTTATCGAAACGATCTGACAGCCAACCTGATAGGGTTGTTCCTACTAGGTTAAAAATTCCCATAAACGAAAGAAACGAAGCAGCAGTAACTAAAGGGACTCCAAAACTAATACAGAAAGAAATAAAATGTGTACCAATTAATCCGTTCGTTGAAAGTCCACAAATAAAGTAACTACCGGCTAATAACCAAAATTCCTTCACTTTTACAGCGTCGAATAAACCGTTGAAAGCAATAACAATAGGATTTTTCTTTTGAACTTCATTGCTCTCTTGTGTTTCTTCCTCAAGTCCATATGGAAGAATACCAACATCCTTCGGTGAATTTTTCATAAATAAAAAGATTATGGCAAGCATAATGAAACTAAGGATCATTATTAATCCAATCGCCCATCGCCACGAATAATTATTGATAATAATCGCTAAGACAGGAAGTAGAATTAACTGACCTGTCGCCGTACTTGCAGTTAATATTCCTACTGCAAGTCCCCTTCTTTTCTCAAACCAATGATTCGCCACATATGGACTTAATACCGTTAAAAAAAGACTCGATCCTAACCCAATAATAAAGCCCCAAATGATGATCAGCTGCCATGATTGATTCATAATGAAGGTTAGCATGATACCTGTCAGCAGTGTTGCCATAGAAACTATCATCATTTTTTTTAACCCAATACCTTCTAATAATGCTGCCATAAACGGTCCTGATATGCCATATAAAAAAAGACTAATTGCAAAAGCAAGTGCAATAACAGATCGATCCCAGCCAAATTCATTTTCGAAGGAATCTATAAAAACCCCTGATGAAGATATGACGATTCCGGCTACAATAATTGAGAAAAATGTTATGGAAAGAATAAACCAGCTATAGTGAATACGTTTCAAAACCTCACCTGCATTCTATGGTGTTATTTTATCG
Organism: Domibacillus aminovorans; assembly: GCF_001643235.1. Lineage (GTDB taxonomy): Bacteria > Bacillota > Bacilli > Bacillales > Domibacillaceae > Domibacillus > Domibacillus aminovorans. The sequence goes on along the minus strand of NZ_LQWY01000019.1, from coordinate 34,934 downwards.
ATTCTACCTATTATATTCCCGATAGTTTAATATTCTTTCTTAGATAGATCTAATTGGAAAATAAATGGATTTCTATCAGGGTAGTCATATTTAATCAGTAAATCCTCTCTTGAAGCTGTCCAAATGGTTGTCTGGTTGCATCATGAACAGGCATCGTGGCAACAACCTTCTCACTTGACACTTCAACGATTTCAATTCCAAGTGCATCCAATATCGTCTTCATATAATATCCTCCTATTTTCTATTTTTCTTAACATTAACTCGTAATTAATTATTAGTAAAATTGAAATTTGTGAATTTATCTATTGATTTTTTTGATACTATAGACGTAAGAATAAAATAAAAGTTGGTGAAATGATGGAAATACGCCATTTTGTTACGTTTAAAAAGGTCATTGAAACGGGTAGCTTCACACAAGCAGCAGAACATTTAGGTTACACTCAATCCACGGTGACTTCTCATATTCAGGCGCTTGAAGAACATTTAGGCGCACCTCTGTTTGATCGGATGGGTCGAAAGGTAAGATTGACTGATATTGGCAAGAATTTGTTGCCCTATACTCAAGAAATTTTAGATACCTATGGAAAGATCGAAAGCATTACCAGTGATGGAGAGGATATGAGAGGGGAGTTAAAGATTGCGGCTCCGGAATCTCTAACGGTATACCGACTAGAACCAATATTAAGAGAATATAGAAAGAAGTTTCCTCATGTAAGCATCAGTTTAAGTAACGCCACCTGCGGAGATAACAAGAGAGCAATACTTAATGGTAGTGCAGATATTGCATTTGTCATGTTGTCACAGTTGCAGGATTCAGATTTAATCGTCCATTCGTTATTGGACGAACCTTTTGTCCTTGTTGGAAGCCCTGACTGTTCACTGAGTATTTTAGATAAAAGCTATGAAAATCAAAAGATAAGCGAGTGTTTGATTGCGAACGAGAAAGAATGCAGTTATCGAACGATGTTTGAAGAATACCTTGGAGAACGGGGAATTGTACCTTCCCACACGATGGAGCTTTGGAGTATTGAAGCGATAAAACGTTGTGTAATGAGTGGGCTTGGTATTGCTTGTTTACCTTTAATGACAGTAAATGATGAAATCAAGGAAGGAAGGTTAAAGATTATTCCCTGCGTTGGTGGCTTTAAACAGACTTTCTCCCAAGTCGCTTATCATAAAAACAAGTGGATTTCCCCAGCTTTATCAATGTTTATCGATATTACTTTGAAACATGCAAGAGACTGGTCATATGGGGAGACTACTTGTTGAGCGAACAGGGTGTTTTTCTTTAATAAGGTTTAGGCAATGTTCTTCAACAATCGGGCACGTTTGTTGAACAAGAAGTAAATGGGTGGTACATATTATTCATAACTAATATGTACCACCCATTATTTTTTATGACTTTTTACATTTTAGGTCTTGATAATTTATAAACGGTACGACTTTATTTTAAATATCGCATCTTTTTTAAACATCGTGACTTTATTTCAAGTTTACACTTGGCGATTTTAAGCGTGAACAGAATAATGTCGGCAAAAAAAGCATGAAATATCCGATTTTATAAGCCTTAAAGCTAAAGAATCTTTGTTATAGAAACCGGTAGAAAGTGGATCTTAAATTGGAGTTATCCATAAGAAAGTAATGCTACCCATCCTTTATCTTTTATGTTTTAATACCCTATAAAGCCTTTATATTATATTGAATTTTGAATTATTTTGGAATTATGTAACAAATCAATAGTTTTTTGCCTTTAAACATTAAAAACAATACCAATTATAATTAGAATGAGGTTGATCAGGATGGAATTCAGACAACTAGAATATTTTATGGCAATTTGTGAGGAGTTACACTTTACCCGGGCTGCTGAAAAACTAGGCATTACACAGCCTACACTTAGTCATCAAATTAAAGCATTGGAAGGCGAAGTAGGAATGCCTTTATTTGATCGGATAGGAAAGAAAATCGCCATTACTGAGGCAGGATTATTGTTGCAAGAGCAATGCACTAATATCTTTAGCAACTTAAAATGTGCTTCAGAAAAAATTCGGGAGCTTCAGAAAATGAAAAGAGGGAAACTTGCGATTGGAGCGTTACCAGGAGAAATAAATCACCTTGCTTCATTACAATTACTGAATTTTCACTATAAGTATCCTGATATTCAAATAAAACTCGTGGGCGTAGATGATCTTTATGAACGTGTTTTAAAAAATGAGATCGATTTAGCAGTCACGATTATACCTATTCATGCCGATGAAAGAGTTACCACTATACCTTTATACCGTGAAGAATTCTTCTTAACTGTACCTGATACTCATCCTTTAGCCAGTAAGGAGGAGATTGATTTTGCAGAAATAAATAAGATACCTATTATTATGTTTCCACAAACCCATCAGTGTAGAATATTAGTTGATATTACATGTAACTCTATAGGATTTAAAATACAGCCCCATATAGAAACGAATACTTTTGAATCTATAATCAGCTTAGTACGGGCTGGGGCAGGAGCAACAATTTTATCCAAAACATTATTAAATCTTAATGATACATCTAAATTAAAAATGATTAAAATTGTAAATCCAACGATTTGCAGGCAGGTTGGTATTGTTATTCACAAAGATAAATATATTGGATTTGCAGCCCGGCATTTTATAGATTTGTTGACAGATCACGTCAAAAGCTTGAATTTAAAAGAACCAATAAATTGTGATGCAATTGGATGAAGGCTGAATTTTTGCAGAATATTCCTTCGTGAGATAAACAGGCTGTACAGGAATTACTGATTATCTCATAAGGGATTCATAAGCTAACATATAGTTTTATGATAGAAATTATCTATCGTTATTATTGAAAACATAATATTGTTATATAGATCCCTCTCATTTATAATTCAGTCACATATTAGTGAACATCATTGGGCAACTATAAATTAATGATAAGATTGCTAGTATTAAATTTAGAATTATTAGGAGTGAGGAAAAATGGGTGTCTATTCAAAAAACGATTATGTAATGAGTGATGAACTAACAGCCAGTAAACAAAGTACACTGCAATTCTTGCCTGTAAACTTATTTGGTTCTGTAATGGGGATATCGGGGCTCGCCCTAGCATGGAGATGGTCTCATGAACTATTCGGAACATATGCACTTATTGGTGAGTTAATTGGAGCCTTAGCTGTTATCATTTTTATCGTATTAAGCATTTCTTATATAATGAAACTTTTTAAGTATCCACAAAAAGTTATTGAAGAATTTAAGAATCCAATACTCGGCAATTTCTTTGGGACAATAGCAATTGCAATCCTGCTACTTTCCTCAGTTATTGCACCCTATAGCAAAGCGCTTTCTGAAATAGTATGGGTTACTGGGACAATTCTTACCATAGTTTTAGCTTTTATCATTGTTCATCGCCTGATGAATCAAAAACAAGAAATCCTTCATGCTACACCTGCCTGGCTAATTCCAGGTGTAGGAACACTTGATATAGCTGTTGCAGGTGGCACAATGCCATTTCCTTGGAGCGAGGAAATAAATTTATTTGGCTTTGCAGTAGGAGGTATATTAGCGCTCGTGTTTTTCGTTTTAATTTTCTCACGCTTGATGCATCACGATCCTATGCCTGAAAAATTAACCCCTTCACTAATGGTTTTAATTGCACCGTTTGGAGTAGGTTTCTTGGCATATACAAACATTATTAAAGACGTTGATATGTTTGCCTCAATATTATTTTATTTTGGATTATTTTTAGGAATTGTTCTTTTTGGAAAGGTATTTAAAAGACGACTGCCTTTCGGTACATCTTGGTGGGCAGTAAGCTTTCCAATGGCTGCTGTAGTTATTGCAGCATTTAAATATGCAGCACATGTAAATACGTGGCCGCTAAAAGCAATAGCTGCTATTAGCCTCCTTGTGCTCACTATAGTACTAGCAGTTATATTTGTTCGTACTTTAATTTATCTTTTCAAAGGTGAACTTCTAAAAGCATAATCATCAGAAAAAGGAACAAAATATTGTTCCTTTTTCTACTTAATTCACATATGCAAAATAAAAGGAACAATACCTATGTAATTAGCTGGAGCAATATGTTCCCGAAAGAAAAGCAGGCCAACAGGGATTAATATCAGGGCTACAGCAATATTAACAAGCAGGCTGGCTACGCTGATATTCTAGCCGCTGCGGTAAACAAACAGGAAGCCGAGTTCAATACAACAACGGCAAACCCCAACGCAAAGGTGGCCCAGTTTAGTTGCCGAAAATCCTGAAAAACACTTATTGAACCGCCTTTTGACACAAAATAAGCAATGGTAGCTGTTATCCCGGCGACATTATATGTAACTATAAGAGACAGATATGGGTCGGCGTTGGGAGCTATAGTTTTTTGAAAGATATTTTATAAAACGAACGACAACACGGCGAGGACAATTGGTAAATATAGAGATAGAGACATTTAGATTACTCCTTTCTTTCATTTTCTATTGATTCCATAGCCATTTCACCTAAAGTAGGATGAACATGGATTGTTAGAGCTATATCTTTAGCTGTTAGACCAGCCTCAATAGCTAAGCCTATTTCAGCGATTATATTAGATGCACCAACACCAACAATTTGGGCACCTATTAATAGATCATCTTCTTTACGAGCAATAAGTTTTATGAAACCATCTGTCATGCCTAGAGTTAATGCATGACCATTTAAAGCAAAGGGGAATTTCGCAACTTTTACTTCTAAATTTTCAGCTTTGGCTTGTTCTTCAGAGTAACCTACGGTAGCTAACTCCGGATCTGTGAAACATACAGCTGGGATAGCTAAGTAGTCTACAATTGATTTTTTTCCAGCAATCGCTTCGGCAGCAACTTTACCTTCGTATGAGGCTTTGTGAGCAAGCTGTGGACCGGCTATAATATCGCCTATCGCATAAATATTTGGAATGTTAGTACGGCATTGTCTGTCAACATTGATTAAGCCGCGCTCACCGAATTTGATACCGATTTCTTGAAGACCTATTTCATCCGTGTTTGGACGACGACCTACGGTTACTAATATGTAATTTGCCTCAATTTGCTTCTCTTCGCCATCGGCTTCAAAAGTAATAATTACGCCATTTTCGTTTTCCTTTGCACTTTTAGCAGATGCGCCTGTGATTATTTCAACTCCTTTCTTTTTAAGTCCTTTTTTAACGATTTGTGTCATTTGTTTTTCAAAGCCGGTTAAAATATCTTCTCCACCCTCAATAATTGTTACTTGTGAGCCAAGATTGGCGTAGGCAGAACCTAACTCAGTACCTATGTAGCCGCCGCCGATTACTACAAGTTTATTTGGAACCTCTTTAAGCACAAGAGCACCGGTTGAGTTAATTACACGTTCAGTGAATTTAAATGCTGGAATTTCTATCGGTCGGGCACCTGTTGCTAAAATAACATTTTTGAATATATAATTTTGAGCTGAATTTCCGCTCATTACACGTACAGTATTTACGTTTGCGAAGTAGGCTTCACCTTTAACGATCTCAACTTTATTACTTTTTAATAAATATTCCACACCGCCAGTTAACTTTTTAACTATGCTGTCTTTGAACGCTTGTGCTTTTGTAAAATCTAATCTAATTTTTGAAGCTATAATACCGATGTCATTAGAATGTATTATTTGCTCAAAGCGATGACCGACGGAAATCAATGCTTTTGATGGGATACATCCAATATTCGAACAAACACCACCTAATTTATCCCTTTCAATAATCACCACTTTTTGACCAGTTTGTGCTGCTCGAATCGCGGCTACGTATCCTCCAGGACCTGAACCGATGACGAGTGTATCTGTTTCGATAGTAAAATTACTTAACATTTTATTTATTCCTCCATATAATGCAGATTGATAAAATATTCAGCTATAATCTTAATTTCAAATTTTCAAAAAGAGACCGATTGGTATCTTTTTTATTTTAAAAAAAGACGGCTCTACTGCCGTTCGTGAAAAATTGTTGAAAAGTAATGATTTAAATAATGATGAATGGATGTAATAATTTGTTCATCTTTTTTTAGTTTATATAAAACGAGCGCACCTTCCAATATTGAGATGATGAATATACTTGCCTCATTGGGGTTTACAAATTCTTTCAACTCATTAGATTGTAAACCTTTATGAATAATATTGGAAAGAAAATCCTTGAGGTTATCCATTGCTTGATCAATGTAGTCTATAAAAGTATTACCTTCCAAATCATCCATTTCGGTCGCAGCGTTGAAAATTGGACACCCTCCAACAATAGGTTTATTTTTACTTAAATCGAAGAAAGCCTCTACAAACGCATTTAACTTTTCTTTTGTATCTTTACAAGGTTCCACCATTTTTACAAAGTGTTGGTGCATTATTTGTACAGAGAATTGAAAAGCTTCGATCATTAGTTGTTCTTTATCTTTAAAATGACGATAAATCCCGCCTTTCTGTATACCAGTTTCTTTTATAATGTCATTCATTGACGTAGTCATATAGCCTCGTTGATTAAAAATGAATGAGGACTTTGCAATAATATGCTGTCTTGTTAATTCTCCTTTTTTAATAAGAATGTCCTCCTTTTAAGGTCGTCTACAAAAGATACCGAATGGTTTCTTTTATTTTAACAGATTCTTTATTATTGTAAATAATGAATTTTAATATTTATGATTAATTTTTGTAAAATAGCTCTAATCAGGAATTGCTTACATGTTATATAATTTTTTAATTCAAGTGTGTAATGATAATAAAGTTGTTTATTTCTTCTTAAATTAACGCCCCAATTAGAAAAATATAGAACTAATTAATTCAAAAAACTTTGTCATTATGACAAATGGTACTCCTACAATCAATACACCAGCAATGAGATAGCAAAAACTTTTAATAATATCAAAAATTGCACCAGCAAGGTCATCTATAAATTTAGCCATCTGTATTACCTCCGTAATCTATCCTCAAATTGAATAACTCTATTCTGATCCATTATACATTAATTGGTAAAAAAACCAATAACATGTTTGTTGCAGTGTCGGCTTTTAATTTTTTAAAGAACTTTATTGTGTTTTAAACGACTTTATTATTTTTAAAGAAATTTATTATTCGTGAACACATTAAACTAACAGTCCCATCTATTTACTGCACTAAGTACTGTCAACTAAGTGGTTTTTGTACAAAAAAAATTCCTATGTTTATTTTTGTCCATTGAAAGGGTAATTTTTTTATTCTATTCTATCATCAATAGATAATGATTTTGATTTGGAGGTAATATAGGATGAAGAATATGCGAATAAGCGTATTTTTCTTTTATGTTTTACTGGTAGTAAGTACATTGGCTGCTTGTAGCACATCAAAAGAAACAGAGAATAATGATTCTGTGTAAACTAAGGAAAAGACTAGCCAAACGCGGGTTTATAAAGACTATATAGGTCATAAGGTCGAAATCCCAGTTTCACCGGAGCGTGTTGTTTATCATGGAGAGAATTACGGCGACCTTTTACCTCTTCATATAGAACCAGTCGGTGCTCTCTATTCTTGGATTACAGATTATGTATTTGAAGACCAAGTAAAAAATGTAGAAGATGTTGGATTTCCTATCAATACAGAAAAAGTTTTAGAGTTAAATCCTGATCTTATCATCATAGCTACACCTGATGAAAAAGTTTACGAAGAACTTTCTAAGATTGCTCCAACTGTAGTATTAGATACATTTGCTCCTATTGATACACGGCTGATGGAACTTGGCGACATACTTGGAAAAAAACAAGAAGCAATAGATTGGCTTGCAAACTACGCAAACAAAGAAGAAAAGATGTGGAAACAGCTTGTTGATGAGGAGGTCCTGAAGCCAGGAGAAACAGCTTCTGTGTTTACCTATTATCCAGGAAACCGATTATTTATCATGGCATCAACAGGGCTTTCACAAGTTCTTTACCATCCCAATGGATTTAGACCAGGGGAGAAAATCCAGCCAATCCTTGATGAAGGAGTAGGATTTGAAGAAATTTCTTTAGAGCTTCTCTCAGAATATGCAGGCGATCGAATTTTTATCCTTACTCCAGAATCTGAAGAAGCAATTCAGTCTACAAATGATATGATAGACAGTGCAATATGGAAAAGCCTACCTGCCGTCAAAAACGGAAAAGTCTATACGATAGAAATTGAAAAAAGTTCTAGTGATGCAACGACTAGAGAATGGCTATTGGATGAGCTTCCTTCCATGCTAAAAAAATAAATTTAACGAGTCACTTCACCTTTAGTTGAAGTGGCTCTTTTTATTTTATACAATAGTAATTGATAATCGTTTTCACTTGTAATAAGGAGAGAAACCATGGATAACCAAAAGAGAATTTCCCCTTTTTCATCCTTTCTTTTTCATTTAACTCGGATTGACTATGTTACTTACTCGACGCATTTGAAGTTTCAAAGTATCGTTACTCTACAGCATACCATGATTATTTTTATAAATATCGAAAATGGAACATTAACGATTGACGATAAATCATGCTTTGCGACAAATGGCAAGGTTTTGTTACTAACACCAGGATCCGTTATAGAACTGACTGATGTAGATAAACAGTTTAGTTTTTACCAACTTACATTTACAGTCATTCAGTTAGGTCAGCAGGAGCCTTTTCGTTACAATGATAAATTATTTTCTAATCAGCTAGAATATACCATTCGTCCATTTTCACCATTTAAACATATTGCCAAGGAGCTTTATAATTTGCAAAGTGATGAAGGCAATCAAAGTTACTTTAAACAACAAAGTCTATTCAATGAGTTACTTAGCATGTTATTCGAACATCAGCTTCAAACAGAACAATTAATAGACACTACAAAAACAGTGGAACAAACGATTCAATATGTACAACAACATTATGATCAGCAACTAACGGTTAAACAATTAGCAAGTATGGCACAAGTAGCTCAATGGCACTACAGGGAAATTTTCCAAACAATAACCGGGCAAAATCCCCTCGATTATTTAACAGAGCTACGGATAAAACATGCTAAGGAGCTACTCCAGCAAGAGTATGGTCCATTTATAAAAATCTTGTTCCATATGTTCAAGATGTAGCATTCCCAATTGATGTAAATAAATCCTCCAAACTAAAACCGGACTTAATTATTTTTACAAATTTTGATGAGCAACTATATAAAAAATATCTACTATAGCTCCTACAGTAACCCACAATTCTTGGGCTACTCTCGAGGAACGGATTACAATATTAGGTAAGTGGCTAGGTAAAAGTCAAGAGGCTGAAGATTGGCTTACACACTTTAATAGAAAAGAAGAAATGATGTGGCAGCAGCTTCAATCCCTATTAAAACGTAATGAAACTGCATCAGTTTTTATATTTGATCGAGGACGACGCTTATATGTAATGGGATACACAGGCCTACCAACCTCTCTTTATCATTCTTCCGGATTTCAACCTGGAGAGCTGGTAAAAAAAATAATTGATGCAGAACAAGGTTATAAAGAAATAACGCTAGATTTGATACCCGATTATGCCGGAGATCGGATTTTTTTGCTATTGCCTGAAAACCCATTATCGAAATTAGCTACAATGGAATTGATGGAGAGCCCCTTATGGCATAGCCTGCCTGCCGTTAAAAATGGACATGCCTATCTAGTAGATGCAGTAAAGTGGAATTCCAGCGATGCCTTCACAAGGGAAAAATTAATGGGAGTATTACCTCGTCTACTTGGCCAATCACCCTGAGTAAGGAAAACAGATCCAATATTTAAGAATACATTCGCACAGAATTATGATCTAGAATAGCGAAAACAATACTTTTAGAAGCATCTATATAAAGTGAAATTTTGCTCAATGGGGGGGGCTTAACCCCCACTGAGTGTTAGTCCTGTTACGAGCAGATATTATCCCACCTATCTTATTTTGTTTATTCAGAAGCTTGAGTGGGATTCTTACTACTTGTTAATAACAGATAAAACATTTATTCCTTAAGAGAAGCTGCTTCATGCTTTTTTGTGGTCTTATCGATTGCAGCCCTACTTTCTGACTATCGCAACGTTTTTATGTATGATAAAAGTATCTCCATTCGATTACAATTATACATAGAGGTGTTTACATTGGGTAAAGAAGAATATGTAAAATATCAAAATTGAAGTAAATGTAACTTTGAAAAAAAGTTTGATCAAATTACCGCTATAAACCTTAATACAAGAGCAAATAGAAAAAGCGTGTTTTGAAAAAAGATTGATCAAAACACGCTCTCAATATATTCCATTTAAGCACTCACTCTTTCTGTATGGCCTACTAAGCAACGTCTGCCCAACATAAATCAGATTCAAGTGAGTAACCTTCTTTGATCATTTTCTTTATAACCTCTTCCTCCGAAAATTTACGGACAAAGATTTCATTTTTAATAGCGGTATTCATAATTGAAGCCCTCCCTTTTTTTGATGTGGATGCATAACGTCCATAATCGGACTAGCGATGTTTTTTTATAAATTATTTTTGAATTTTGCACAATGTTAAACTTGTATTAAAAAAGGAAATCCCATGGGGATCTCCTTTTTCATCATTTTAAAAGCGTTTGAAACTCAATCTCCGCTTTGCCTAGCTTCTCTGAAAGTTCTTCCTCAATCACTTCTTCAAGGATAGAGGACAACAAGAGATTTTCCTGCAATTCATTGTCTAATTCATTTTGAACATACGGCACACCAGTTACAATGACTTCATGCTCTCTAATGAACAAGTTCAAATTCTGCGGGTGTTTCAGCTTTTCCTTTTCTTCATACGCATGGATCGCACGGCTGATAAACTTATCGAGGTTTCCACCTCTTGAATTGAATCATATTCAGTCATTCTTGTAATTCCCGTAGCCTGACAATAAAAAGTAAAACGAACACCTGACATAAGTTTCTCGGTTCTGGTGCAACTGTCTTGAAGTTTTTGCACCAGAACCTAAAAGTCTGCTTTAAATTGTTGGTCCGCCAGCAACCCGTTTACCAGCTGTTGTAGCTTCTGGAAATTTTGAAAAATGAAAAGTTGCATAGATCTTTGACCGAACCATCAGTTCAACTCCACTTTGGTTATTTCACTTAAATAGGCCTCGTTTAAAATCGAGTCTTCATACGCGACGACATATTCAAGAACAGTTGGACTTACCCTTCGAATGTAAACAAAAGCCGAATCATCTACATACTCAATTCGGAGCTTTTTCCGCTGGATTTGCTTAATACCAAGCTGATTTGTGCTGGCTTCCGGCAGGCTCGTATAGTAAATTTCAAAATCTTCTTCCGACGCATCAATGAATAAATGCCATTTGTTATAACTTTCTTCTCGGTCAATAATCGTTTTAAATTTTCCCTTTTTCCCCATACCGAGAAAATACTTGAATTTCGCTTCATCATTCACAATGTTATGGTCAATAACTTTTATCCTTCCACCTTTTCTGCTCTGTACCAGCCCAAAGGCAACCCCCGTCTTTCCAGTCGGGCTCCCTAGGACATGTCTGTCAACAGATATGCCTCTTTCCTCTTGTTTGAGATAAGCGGCATCTGTCCCTAGTGGTGGAAAGATTTCAAAAAGATTATCAGAAAACTCATTCAGCTTATGGATGTTCTGTGCTTCTTCTTCTATGAATCTGTTAAACAAATTAATGACGACAGGAGATTTACTTGAATTGCCCGCAAGCAGAATATTTACTTTATTGATTTTGCTGGTCTCCGATCGATCAAAAGCGCGGCGTAAGGAGTCAAAGAAATTTTTGATCCCCTTTTCAATTCTTTTCATAATAACTTGTTCCATTTCCTCTTTATCGACCAGAAGTTCTACATTCGGTTTCGATTGGCCGGCTTTGTCAAATAGGTCTACTCGAATCATTCCTTTTTCAAAATGTTCTTCATACCCTTCATGCCTTTCCCAGAGAGGCCTTAATTCTTCTACCAGTTGTTTTGTATTTAATTTTGATTCTTGTGACTCGTTAATCAATATTTCACTTCCAGGAAATTTCGTGCATTCTAACGGGAGGATAAAGGATATGTTAAGCTCGCGCATCGTATTTTGGTTCTTTTTAAACACTTCGAATGCTAAAAGTTCTAATATATTTTCTCCACCTAAGTAACGGTCTCCGCCCGCTGCAAAATGTTCAATTACATAGTCATATCTTCTTTCCTTAAGGCCAGCTTCACGCCAAATACCAAAATCAAAATCCGTTGTCCCCCCACCAAAATCAAACACGCCATAAAAAGTTTTTTCATCCTCTTCTGGTTCAAATCCATATTCTTGTAAAGCACAAATGGCGTATGCGGCGGGTTCACTTGCACCGCCCGTTACACGAAATTTTTTCATAATTTCTTCGTCTTGCTGGATCGGAATAGGAAGCGTCTTTTTTAACCCACGTTCAAAACTTTGAAGAATTTTTTCTCTTACCTCTCTTTCATACGTGACAGGGAAAGATAATGTGTAGTCCAGGTAAATCCCATTATGCTGATTGTTGATATATAAACCGAGATAGTAGGCATATAACTCAATGGGGTTGATTTCCTGATCTGTTAAGTTCAAAAAAGATGGCAGTATGATATCATATCCCACCTTGTCTTTTAATCTAAGATGTTTCTTCTTGTCTCCGGCCCATTGCTTTAAATCATTCAGTATTGAATAATAATGGTCACTTTTGCCATTCATTAAGCTATTAAAAGCGGTATGGGAAACAGTGACATCCTGCCACACCGTGTCGGGTCTTCCTGCTTTTTCTTGATAAAGCTCAAAAAAACTTACTAAATCAATAAATTCAATCACTGTAGGGTTTTCATAATGCCAATCTTTTACTTCATCGTTAAAGTAACCAACACCAACACGCATAGGAAGGGTGAAATCATTTTCTTCTTGATGAACTACAACTGTACTTTTTGTACCAAAATCAATTCCTATGAGGCCGCCATCTTTAATGTCCATCTTAGGGTTTCTTGCCATTATTTCATCGTTCAGTTTTATAGTTAAGGGTTTCTCTTCAGTAAGGTATGGCCACAAATCCCAATGTCCTCGGTTTGGATCTGTTAACATCTTTTCATCATACCGATCGATGTCAGCCCTTACCTTTTCAGAGTTTAAAAGTTTCTCAAGATATGACTTGGAATCGATACGGGTTGATGAAAGTTCTTCATGAAAGTCATCATGATCTAAGTCCTTTAATCGATATAACGCTAGCAAATAATCATAAGCCTCTTGATGTTCTCCACTTAATTCACTCGGTACTAATCCATTTTTCAACCATAGATGCAGAGCCATTTTGTCACTGATCTCAGAGCTGTTTTTTCCGTTTAGGCGGAAAATAGGAATAAAAAACCCTTTCCCCAATGATTCGGTTTTTTGATTCACTACATCAAAACTTTTAATGTCGTACTCGTTAAATTTGAATGCAATTGATTTATCTGAATTCGTTGTTGCATTTGTAAAGAGCCTTGAAACGGAAGGGTTTTTACTCATGTAAGAATCGTGTAAGGCTAATATATCCTTAAATATAGGATGATCTCTCGTATCAAAACTTTTCCTGACTTCTTCATATGTCATAGCGTCGCCTTCAAAGCCTGAAAAGTCCAGGTGCTTTTTGTAGTCAAAATCCTCGTCCATTAACTTATATTGAGCTCTATACGGAAATAAGGCTGCAATGCTATGGTCATAGACAACGTTTACATTGCTCATATAAACCCATCTAGAGCTAAGAATCTTTTTGATATCTTGAAAAAGGCCCGATTCGTCTGTAAAAAAAGTTTCTTCCGCTACCCGATATAAATGGCTAATTAAGGATCTCATTTCTTTATAGGTCATTGAAATGGAGGAAACTGGCATTGTTTGTATGTCAGGTGAATATTGAATCTGCATCTCGTTGTTATCCATTAAATGAATAGAACTCCCTCCCGAATTTTTTTCATCCAAACCTGTTACTCTATCGAGGGTTTTTTCAACAGTTATTGCTTTTTTTTCTTCCACTTTCATTAAGGATTCTACTAATATAGAATCACCGGATTCCATATTACCTACTACATCACCGATCCTAACTAAAGCTCCTTCAGCTACATATAATTCTTTAAGGATGCCTTCTCTTTCTGAAAAGAGATCAAGGCGGATCTCCTCGTTGCTAATTTCTGCTAAATAGTCGCCCATTGCAATATAGTCTCCAGGCTGTTTGTACCATTGCACAAGTAAAACTTCTTCAATACCTTTCTCAAGTTCAGGAATTATAATCGATGTCATCCCAATTTCTCCTTCTTTGTTCTTCTATTTATTGCCCGTTATATCTTTACAATTGATTTTTTTATGATTTTACCATTAATGCTTATGTACCCTGGTAGTAGTATTTCCGTGATGTTTCCAGATATTTTGCTATCGCTGGCCCTTATATGTAGATCTTCTCTAAAGACATCATTAATTTGCACTTCCTGCGTTTTATATAAAGGGGTATCATACGTTTTACTGTAAGCTTGAAAGAAATACCGAAAAATAGCAATCAAGGTTTCTCTTTCGTGCTCCCTACCTTCCATTGCCTCATTTTTAATGAAATCCCATAGAGATGAGATATTTTCGTATTGCACACCACAAAAAATAAAATCTTGCACCGTTGTACCTTTAAAAATTCTTTTTAATGAGTTTCTTGTTTCTTCCGATAAGTGCTGAATAGAATTGTAAAGTTCTTCTGCTTCTTGATAATCTGCCCTTCTTTTTTGCAATTCATAAAGATAGGAATCGATCTTTTGATTTAGCTCGTTGATCTTGATTTTGTAGTCAATGATTTCCCTCTTTTTTGAGTCAAGCTCTTGTTGGAACCTTGCAATTTCTTCTTCTTTTTCTTTCAATAACTTGTTGGTTTCCCTCGTTTGATTAAATGTGTCGGCTTCTATTATTTCATTTATCTTTTCAATGATTCTTTCGTCTTGGAGGGAAATCAGCAGTTCATCAATAAAACAATCATCGGCTTTTTTATTCATTTATGTACTCCTATTAAGGTTGATTAACCAATACTGATATGTTATTTTAATTAAAATATGCCTGTTAATATTATATTGAACAAGAACTATTATTTCACTGTGAAAATATACCTCATTGTGTTATAACGGTTGGTTCTTCATCTTGATTCCTAAGTTTGGTTGTGACAAAATTAAAATTATGGATGAAATCACTAGTCCTTCTTTTATTTAATGCCCTTTACCTTCTAATCCTAGTTCATCTTGCGAAACCGAAACTAAGGTGATCAAGTTTTCTTTCATCGAAGGGATTGGGTTATATCCTACTTGGGAAACAGTAGTACCGCAAATCCTTCTTTTGCTGATTACTTTCTTAAAGACTTTTGGATTGTGCGAAATAAAAAAAGAAAAATGAAGCAGCTGTATTAAATTGGGCTACTTCATTCTTTAGAGCTTTATTAGTCTGTCAGTAAGGTGTTGGACTCTCATAACGAATTGTTCGTAAAAGGATAATGTCACTAAGGTCAAACTAAGTCCTTAGAAAACAAAAATAGAGATAGAAGGGATCAGTTTTGTAAGACCCTCTGATAACTTCATTGACGTTGCTCCTATAATTCCTATGAAAATACCTAAAATAAGCAAAATCCACCCCATGTTATTCCCCTTTTCCTAACCTACTCTTTTTGAAATGTTAAATGAATGATCGATGTAGAATATCATTGTATATTCACTGTTGATCCTATTCCCGGGCTACACCTTAAAAGTGAGAAAAAGCCACCTCAAGAAGTTCCTCTTTGAGGCGGCTCTTATCCTATTCAACGGATCCAACTACCAACATCTCATATTTTAGTCACATATGACCTAGCTATAGTCAGACATATTGAGGACATTACAGTGATTCCAATTATTGATAAATAGGGAGCAGATGCAAAGCCCCAAGACTCGCTTATTTCTGGCATATAACCCTCTCCTTTTTTAATTAGATAATTCCTGTATCCCGCATTCGGTCTTCACCAAAACTTGTTAGTGAATATTTAAATAATACCTTCCCCTTACTGAAGTGCTCACCAGTGTCTAACTTATCTTCATTCGTTTCGATCAGCGCTCCCGAAAACAAATCTGTTAACGCGACTCGTACGCTGCCCATCGCATAGGCACCATTCAGCTCGTACTCTTTAAGAATTTGTTTGGCTATATCATAATCCCATATTCCTCCGTCCAATCTTCCCGTGGTATTCTCTCGTATGATTTGCAAGATTCTTCCCTTGAACAGAGGTTTATCAAGTATTTAACTTGTTATTATTTTGTAACATATTCCATAAGTAGTAGTTTATTGACTAAAATCCTTCCAGACGGTACAGTGAAAGGTATACTAAAGCTTTTTTCTTCTATTATTGAAGAAGCCTTTGTTAAAGTAAGGGGTCGAATGGAGTGACAAATTGATAATTATTTTAATTCTTCCTTTATTTTTAATTTGACCTTTTGCATGATGCCCAAATGTCAGGCGTCAACATCTTTTCTACTGAATGTTTACAATAAATCATGAGTATATCATCTTGGAGGATTGATCATTTTGAAAGAAAACACACTGGAAAAAGAACTGTTAGCTGCCACTTCTCGTATTATAAACACGCAAGGAGTTAGCCGCTTAACACTGGAAAATGTCGCACAAGAAGCAGGCGTTAGCAAGGGCGGGCTATTGTATCATTTTCCGAATAAAAAGGCATTAATTATGGGTGTACTTAACCAGATTATTCAGCGATATACAGATAGTTTCCTCACCCCTTCGAACCAAGATACCGATCCTGGAGAAACCTTACGTGCATATATTGAAGTGTCGCTTAAAGATCCGCAACAAATGACTTCTGGATTGTTAGCAGCTATGACTTCGGATCCCGAGCTATTAGCACCTTTTCAGGAACATTATGAGCTTTGGCAAAAACAGATTGAAGAAGATGGTGTGGATCCTGTCATAGCAACCATTATCAGGCTTGCAGTAGATGGCTTGTGGTTCAGCGATATGTTTGGTTTGGCACCTATTCAAGATAATCTTAGGGAAAATGTACTGAACGAGTTGCTTACTATGACAAGGGTAAAAACAGATTGACCCTTGTCATAGAAGGGGTACAGGCATATGCCCATCAAGCTAAGGTAAATTTGTATACTCAAAGCGAAAAACGCTCTTCTTTTTCTAATAAGTGAAAATTAATATTAACGGACAGTCCAATGCCATTTAATAGCGTCTTTTTCAACACTTTTGACAAAATCGTCCTTCCCGTCGCCATATCCATCAATATCATTTGGATACTGTTCGGCAAGTTTGCTCTTTAATTCCCCATACTGTATGCAGACTTCTGGGTGTTCGCGAAGGTAATCTCTAAATGCTAAGTGCCTTTCAATTTCTTCTATGTTGTTATATTGAAAAGCGTGAATTTGGTGAGTACGATTATCTCCACCTTTGCGGAAATACCTTCTTCCAGTGATCCCGAATTCCCCCATAACTTCATATCCAATATCTTGAAATTGGTTAGAAAACAAGTCCAATTTATTAATATCATTGACTACAAGTAAAATATCAATAATTGGTTTTGCTTTTAGACATGGAACTGATGTACTTCCAATATGAAAACTATTCACCAATTCTTCTTGAAGGATAGTCCTAATAGACTGTTCTTCTTTTTGATATTCACTGCTCCAATTCTGATTATAATCTACAACTTTTATAATCATTAGATACACCCCATTCTTTGAATTTTATTTCGTTTGATTAATTTTGTGCATCGTGTCAGATTATAAAAAAACTAATGCATTGTCAATGGTGTTTTTCGTTTTTTTATTAGACTATTTCAATTCTTAACTCAGTAACAAAAAAGCTACTGATTTGTGAATTTCTGCACTTAAATTAACGGGGGCTTTAACAAAAGAACAGACGCAGAAAGAGGACTTTCTTGTAAAGTCCTCTCTTTTTAATATTTGTAGCAACAATCTTTAAGAACATAGCCTTTCATTTTAATGATAAAAGTAATCTTCAAAAATTAACTTAATACGACTTCTTTCATTTTCCTATTAAACAAACTCCGGTTTTTCCAAATAAATTGAACAAATGAAAAAGCATCAGTAAAAATGTGCAGTGCACTTTTAATGATGCTTGATTTCAAGAGATATTTCGGAAGCCGAATATAGAACAAACGCGCCCTTTTTATGTCTAAATTGTGAGCTCATCTTGTACAAGAGAATAAAAAACACTTACATCATAGGAAATAATTTTGTTATAGTAGTAAACAGACCGATCGGTATGTTAGGAGGAATAATCAAAAATGGATACAAAATCGCTAATGGTCGACATAGCGACAAAGCTCTTTCAGCAAAAAGGATATAAGGGTGTTGGGCTAAATGAACTATTGAAAGCTTGTAATATTACAAAAGGTGCTCTCTATCATCATTTTCCGAATGGAAAAGAAGAATTATTAATTGCTTGTCTACAATCTTTAAATGAAGCGATTACGACGGATATTGAATCGATTTTCCAACAACATCCGTCAACACAAGAAGCAACACATGCAATGATTGAAAAGTTAATTACGAACTTGGAAACAGACGGTACGATTACAGGCTATACGTTTAGTAGTATTGTGAGCGAAATGGCATCATTAAGTGAACCTGTAAGAAATGCTTGTGGAGCACTTTATGAAAAAATTCAGGACATCTACCGTAATAAACTATTAACAGATGGCTTTTCAATTGAATCCGCTTCCTCTGTTTCATTATTCATGACAGCTTCTATCGAAGGTGCGATGATGCTTTGTTTAACGCAAAAATCAACAGATCCTTTAAGAACCATATCGAAAATATTACCCAATTTATTGAAGGAGTTTTAACACATGAATAAAGAAATTAAAACAGGGCCTATTATGACTGCCCTGTTAGTAGCAGGTTTTGTCGGGCTGTTCAGTGAAACAGCCTTAAATATTGCCTTAGGCGAACTAAGTAACATTTTTAGTGTAGATGCGACCACGATCCAGTGGCTGGCAACAGGTTATTTTTTAACGCTAGGGATTTTAGTGCCCGTAACGGGGATTTTAATGCAAAAATTTACGACACGCCAAATGTTTATTACATCGGTAGCATTATCTATTATTGGAACAATCGTGGCTGCACTGGCACCCGTATTTAGCGTGCTATTAACAGCACGTGTCATTCAAGCAGCAGGGCTTGCGATTATTTTGCCGTTAACGCAAAATGTTATTTTCACCATCTTCCCACCGAATAAACGTGGTGGTGCAATGGGGATCATGGGATTAGTCATTTTAGCTGGTCCAGCATTTGGTCCAACATTAGCTGGTCTTATTTTAGATACATTATCGTGGCACT
Source organism: Domibacillus aminovorans (assembly GCF_001643235.1). Classification (GTDB taxonomy): domain Bacteria; phylum Bacillota; class Bacilli; order Bacillales; family Domibacillaceae; genus Domibacillus; species Domibacillus aminovorans. The sequence goes on along the minus strand of NZ_LQWY01000019.1, from coordinate 15,641 downwards.
GGATTTTCTGGTTTACGATTCCATTCTTAGTATTCTCACTCATTTTCGGTTACATTTATATTCCGAATGTCAATGAAATAAGAAAAGTATCCATTGATATTTTATCGGTCATTTTATCGACGATTGGATTTGGTGGCGTTGTTTATGGCGTGAGTGTCGGTGGAGAATTTGGATGGACAAGCACGACTGTCCTAAGCACAGTCATTGTTGGATTCATCGCGCTTATTTTATTTGCGATTCGTCAAACAAAGATGGATACGCCAATGTTAAATTTAAAGGCATTTAAGCACCCCCAATTCGTACTTGGGCTTGCGATGAATATGATTACATTTTTAAATATGCTTTCCATGCTCGTTGTCTTACCAATGTTTATGCAAATGGCGTTATTAGTTTCTGCATTTACAACAGGGCTTATTCTGTTACCAGGTAGTGTATTAAACTGTATACTTGCCCCGACGATTGGCCGATTATTTGATAAATATGGTCCTCGTGCCGTCATTACACCGGGAACAATTTTAGTTGTGATTGGTTATGCCTTATATGCACAATATGGAACCGAAACAGCCTTATGGATTATGGTAATTACGCATATTGTCATGATGCTTGGTATCGGTATGGTCCTTGCATCTGTTCAGACGAACACATTAAATGCATTACCAAAACAGTACTATCCAGATGGCATTGCCATTTCTCAAACATCTCAACAAGTTGCAGGAGCAATTGGGATTGCCATAATGGTATCGATTTTCTCTGCACAACAAGCAAGTTCTTTAGCAGATGGAACTACGCTACCTGTAGCTGCTGCATCTGGTTCATCACTTGTGTTTAACATAAGTTTAATTTTAGCCATCATCAATGTTATCCTTTCATTGTTAATGAAAAAAACGCAATAATTGAATGAAACGAACAATAAGATAGAATATTCTTACCTATAAAAAACCGATTCCTATAATGGAATCGGTTTTTTAATTTGTCTTGTTAGCGACTAAAATAATTGCTAGTCTTTTTGATGTTTATCTCTTTTATTTAGACTCACTTTTTTCCATTATAGAAAAGTAATTTCCCTCATTATCGGCAAAGTTAAATACTCTTCCGGAAGGCACACTTACAATTTTTCCGACTGTGATATTTTTTTCCGAAAAGTCTTTATACAAACTATCAAGATTTTCCGAGAAAAACATTAACGAAGGTGTATTAAGGTTTAATTCAGGCTGCATTTTTGCAATTAGTTTCTTATTGTGGAGTATAATACTTGTTTCTGTTGCCTTTGTTGGAGCAATTTCAATCCATCTCAACCCTTGCCCGTTATCTTCCTCAGAAACTATACTAAATCCTACTTTTTCTGACCAAAATTTCAATGACTCATCTTGGTTATTTACATATAACATAATTTGACCAACTTTATTAATCATTTTCTTTCCCTCATTTCTGTTAGGTGTTTTTTGGAAATTCTTTTGTTGTTGGAATAAATTATACCATCTTTCAACGATTCTGCTTACATTAGTTAAATATAATCCTTCACAATCTCAATAGTGTAAATCAAATCAGTCTTGTTTTACTCATACTTCTTTTAAAATCAAATATCCAAATAACCCTCCTTTATTTATACTGCTTAACGCTTGTGTCAATTGGCATTGCTGCTTTGATGATTGCTTCAATAGACAAATTTTAAAAATACTCCCTTTCCTGTATACTTATGGATAGGAATTCGTTCTTTCAGTCAGTCCTGGATCCTGCTTTCATTCTGCCGTCAATATATAAAAAAATGCTGCACCTTATTAGAACACGTTTCCTCGGGTTCTAATGAAGGAACATTCAAGTCTTTATGAAGAAACGGGTAAGGCAAAACAAACAAGGAGGAGATACGATGCGGGAAATTATTTTTTCGACCGAGAGCGGAGCAGATTTACGAGGCGATTTAGCTCAAAAATATGGTGTCCAGGTCGTCCCGATGCATGTCATCATGGACGGACAGGATTATTTGGACGGCTTCATACCCGTTGCCGATATTTATGACTACTATGAACGCACGAAAAAAATACCTTCTACCACATCCACCAATTCCAATGAATATCATGATTTTTTCACGAAGATCAAAGCGGACTTTCCCGGTTGCATCATTATTCACATCGGCTACACGTCGCGTGCCTCTTCTTCTTTTCAGAACGCGACCATCGCAGCGAAAGAATTTGACGATATTTTTCTTATTGACGCCTTGAACGTGTCAGGCGGACTGATGGCGATTGTTATGTATGCTGTTTCCCTGCTGAAAGCGGAGCCTTCTATTGACCCTGCCCGTTTAATCGAAAAAATCGAATCACAGGTTCCTCAGTCTCGACTCGCGTTCGTTCCCGGCAGCCTCGATTTTTTAAGAGCAGGCGGCCGTGTCTCAAACGCCGCTTATCTCAGCGGATCTTTGCTGAAAATTAAGCCGCTCATTGAATTAGTTGATGGCAAGCTTGTATCGACAAAAAAATATCGCGGAAAAATGAGCCGCGTCATAGAGAAAATGATGCGCGATTATTTAAATGAGTACAATATTGATAAAGGACAGCTGTATTTCCTTTATTCAATCGGACTGGATGAAAGCATTAAAAGGCGGGTTGATGAAATCGCTGAAGAAGCCGGTTTCAAACACGTAACATGGATTGAAGCTGGTGCCGTCATTTCTACCCACGGTGGTCCCGGCGCCTTCGGAATTGCCGGATTAGAAATATAAATTTTTCATATGTTTTACAATAAAAATTTGATGCTCATAAAGTTCATAATTAGACACCCATGTTCCGCTCACGCCCAATGTAATAGCCAATTGCCGATTTCATGACCTTTACTTTGCTGATAGGTTGAGGTACACAAACTTGGCATACTACCTCTAATGGAGGTACCGCCAGCATTTCGGAAATTTTGTACGCTAGGCAAACATCAATATAAAAAAGTCGATTTCCTAATTAGGAATCGACTTTTTTATATGCTTGTTATTATTCATATCTTCTGATTTTTTCTAGAATTTATGATTTTGAACTAGATTCTTTAGAGTTATGTTTCGTTCATCAGAAATAAACTTTATTTAATTATGTTTGTTCATAAACAAACATACATGTAATTTGTTTGTTTATTGAATTGACAACAAATAAATTATATATTAATATGTTCGTTATTAACCAAACATTTATATTATATGTTTGCATTTCAGTAAACTTTGATTGGATGTGTTTATATAATGGAGATATCGGATTCTTTTTGGAATGCCTCATTAGCAGAACTGAAACAAGGATATATTCAGGAAAAAGATTCTTATATTTGCCTGTTATGCGGCAAGAAAATAGAAAAGGGGATTATTTATCCTTACGAGAAGTTAAAACAGAAGGAACGTCAAGCAAAGACCTTTTTGGCGATTATGGAACTATTAAAAGAAAAAGACGAGTATGCGCCAGCCTTTATACCTCCTCATAAGACAGCCAAAATGGTCGATGATCGATACGCTGTTACAGAAGAGGAACAACAAGAAATCATTAAGAAGTTTTTACCAGAAGGGGTAAGTGGACGATTAAAGAAATTTCCTACGAAAGAAAAACAACGACTGATTGTTCTTCGGGAAATCACAAAGCAATTCGAAAGTGACGTCATCTATACAGAAAAAGAAATAAATCAGCTTTTATAGGAGTGAAATTTCAATGAATAAATCTAATAATGAAAATAATGCTATGCCAATAGCTAAACCTATGATTGCTTTTCTCATCCCTGTAATTTTCGCCAGTGTCTTACAATCATTAGGTCAAGTCTTTGGAATTATCATCGTTGGGCAAACACTTGGAGTGAATGCACTCGCAGCTATTTCGGCATTCTTCCCATTACTCTTTTTCCTTATATCCTTCGCAATTGGAATTGGTTCAGGAAGCTCGATTCTGGTTGGGCAATCTTATGGTGGGGGAAATATTCCAAAAACGAAGGAAGTCGTTGGCGTCACGCTAGCTTTTACAATGATTGCTTCGGTTGTGATCACCATTTTTGGCAGCATCTTTACAGAGAATATTTTGAAATGGATGGGAACACCTGAGAATATCCTTCTTGAAAGTGTAAACTATGCTCGAATATTGTTTGTTACGTTGCCCATTACTTTCTTGTATATAGCATATACCACTTTTATGAGGGGTGTCGGCGATTCCAAAACGCCCTTTTATTCTTTAGTTATTAGTATCATGTTAAATATCTCACTGCTACCGATTCTTATGTTCGGTTGGCTTGGGTTACCTAAATTCGGATTAAATGGCGCTGCATATGCAGCTGTATTATCCAATTTCATTACCTTTGTGTTGCTGTTAGCATACTTACACAAAACAAACCATGTGCTGAAACTCGATCAAACAATTTTGAAAAACTTCCATTTAAAAGGTGCGATATTAAAAAGCTTACTGACATTAGCGATTCCTACTAGTATTAGTATGGTTGCGATCGCCATGTCGGAAGTCGCTGTCATTACATTCGTCAACGATTATGGTTCCAATGCCACAGCTGCATATGGTATTGTGAATCAACTTGTAAGCTATATACAAATTCCTGCAATGAGTATTTCCATTGCGATTTCAGTCTTTGTTGCTCAAGCAATTGGATCGGGGAAAACTTCTACTATCCAAAATATTACGAAATTAGGGATTAAACTGAATTATCTCCTTGGTGGAGGCCTCATACTGGTTGTTTATCTCTTCTCTGATCCCATTTTAAAGGTGTTTTTAACTAATGCTGAAACGATCGAGATTGCCAAAAGCCTTATTGTCATTTCATGTTGGGGTTATGTACTTTTTGGTCATATGCAATCTCTGTCTGCAACAATGCGAGCAACAGGTACTGTTTTGTGGCCTACGCTGTTTACAATTGCGAGTATTTGGCTGATTGAGGTACCGACTGCCTACTTTTTGTCGCATTACACCGAACTTGGTATCAAAGGTATATGGTGCGCATACCCTGTTGCATTTATAGTTAATCTGATCGCTCAATCTACTTATCATCATTTTATCTGGAAAAAGAAACCCTTAAAAACATTATTGAATTAAACTTACAAAACAATGAAGCTGTTTGTTCCGTTTTTTAACAAATAGCTCCATTTACTCCATTGATTATCAAACCATTTATTTCCCTCTATTTTACCTCTTTTTCATTTCTCTGGATCACTTATTGCTAAATTAGAAAGAATTTGTGCTGCACGTGATCTTTTATGATTATCACGATTGTTTAGGTCTTGTAATAATTGATCCCAAACTTCATATGCCCAGTCTACTTCTTTTTCTGTTATAGTTAATAAATTCTTATAAGCTTCATATTGGATTTCTTTATCTGTTGATTTTAAATCCTCAAAATACCTTTGAACTGGTGCTTCCATTGAGCAATCAAAAGTTGTTTCAGCGACCTCGATTAATATCCGAATAACGAATATTCTTACTTAATTGTATCGTATATAGCAAGAGCCGACACTATCTTTAGTATCGGCTTTCATTTTTAAACAACTTTATTAGTACACAACATTAAAAGCATTCCTGTTGAAAACAGGAGTGCTTTTTTTTCAGTTTACGAGCGCTTTTTTTGTTAACATGAAATTATCTTGAGAAATAAAGAAAAGGAGCGGTAATCATGGTCAAAAAACAATCCCTCTATTCTTGTTATTAGGCGCAGCTTTGCTTTTAAGCAGGTGTGAAAATTAAAACCCTCCTAAAACTTATAAAGTAACAGCTGAATTTTGTCGTGTTTCTTCTATTAAACAATAAAAAATAGCCCTCCTTTAAGAGAGCTAAGAGGGCAATGAAAAGCATTATACGAGATCTTACACTTTTAGTTGATTTAAATTGTTTTGTGGCATTTCATTATTCTGTATTTTCAATATATTTTGAACAAAGTAACGGTACCTTTCTTTATGAAACTTTGTACCATCAGGCATACCTGCTGTATGAGGGGTTATGATAACATTGTTCAAAGTTCTTAGCTCACTGTCCAAGCTTAAAGGCTCCTCAGTGAATACATCAAGACATGCACCGCCAATCACATTATTCTTTAGAGCTTCAATCAAATCGTCTTCACATACAATAGGTCCTCTTGCCGTATTCACAAGTAACGCATCGTTTTTCATTTTATTCAAGAACGTTTTGTCGACCAAATTCCTTGTAGATTCGTTAAGAAAAGTATTGATTGTAATAACATCAGAATTTTTAATCAGTGTATTCAAATCAACCATTTCAACGTCATCACTTTCAATATTTTTATTCGGGTCGTACGCAAGCACTTGCATCTTAAAGGCTTTTGCCAGTTCAGCAACTCTGGATCCAATGGCCCCAAAACCTATAGTACCAATTGTTTTTCCAAGTAACTCACCGCCTACGTACTCCAGTTTAGTTTCATCTTCTCTATTCTTCATAAATTGATCCAAAAATGAGATGTTCTTATAATAACCAAGAATTAAAGCCATAATATGTTCTGCTACTGCATTTGCATTTACCCCAGCCGCATTACTCACCCAGATTTTTCTTTTTGTACAAGCTTCAATATCAACATTATCAAAACCCGCACCCGTTTGAACACACTTTAAATTTCGAGCTTTGTTCAATAATGCTTCGTTTACTTTAATATGCTCTGGGATTAACACATCCGCATCACTAATAAACTCGTCAACATGTTCAGGTTCAACAATTCTGATTTTCCAGTGATCCGGGAACGAATAAATCACTCTCTGTTTAGAATGTTCGTTAAAGTATCCTATAATCAATACGTTCAAGTAAAACAACTCCTTGTACAGTTTATGCATTTGCCCAAGCCTCAAAAAAAGTACGTTTAATATTTGCAATCACTAGTTGTGGAGATTTATGTTCTAGACATCCTACCTCAAACGTGATTACCGGCTTTCTTGTTGGTTTTGGACTATTAAAAAAGTTTATATCGTTTAACGTTCTGATGAAATTCATTAGTTCAACAACGCCCACTTCAGAATCCTTAACTCCAAATGGAATATGCTTGTCACCAAAATAACTGACTTGCCTGTCTTTAATATAACTATTTCCGATATGAATATGTGTTAAGAAATCTTTGGCTAGCCATAATGATTTATTGGGGTCCTCTCCCATGATCGGGAGGTGACTTTGATCAAGCAGAAGGCCGAAATTGCTGCATTCACTTTGTATTGTTCTCGCAACATGAACGGCCTCATTCGTTGGACCAAGCAAATACCTTCGATCCATATAACGATCCCCTGTTTCCAGAGAGATGCAAAGCTCATACGTGGTTGTTTTATCTTTAGCATACTTGCAGAGTTTTATTGTAGAATCAATGAAAGCATTAATGCTATGTTCCCTGGACTCTTCTCCTTCAAATTTCCCGGTCACAATGTGCATGATTTTGGCGTCCATTTCATAACAATGATCGATAAGCATCTTGCATTGTTCAATGGATTTGCTTCTAATCTCAGGATTTAGAGAGCTTAAATTGATATTAAGCTCTCTAAATGCATCTCCTCCGTTGAAGATAGTTTCGACACAACTATACTGCATATACTTCTTGGCAAGCTCTCTTGCGTTCTTATCTGCAATATACGATACTTCAACTGCAGTAAAGAAGGGATCTTCCAGTATTTTCATGAGACTTGAAATCATCTGATCAGGGTTCGTTTGTGAAAATGGGAATAACTTGGGCAGAACAATACCTATGAAAGCTTTTTTTTCTACTGGCTCCTTCACACTATTTTACCGGACAGGATGAGCTCAGGCAGTTCTTTCACTGTTTCAATGACATGTGTATGGCGATATTTCCCCCAAACCTGGATTGGCGTCGATCCTTGGGTCACTCCGATAACAGCTTTACAGCCTGCGTTGTAACCTTCCAGCATATCGGCGGGTGTATCGCCAATTTTAATGACTTGTCTTACATTTTGAACATTCAAGGCTTCCATCGCTTTGAAAATCATAAACGGAGCCGGGCGTCCTTTCCCTTCAGGAACCATGTCAAGGTCAACCGCGTAATCAATCAGGCCACTGTTAATCCAGCCTAGCTTCTCCATAATTACGTTATTAATGTCCTTATGAAACCCTGTTCCTGTCGCCACTTTAATGCCATTTTCTTTGAGCCACTTAAGAGTTTCTGTTGCCCCTTCAATTTCTTGGCAATTTTCGTTATAATATGAAATCATATATTCTGTATATTTTTGATATAATTTTATAGCTTCATCATGTGTCGAATCATCGATATCTACTTCGAAATTTTTAAAGTCAATATAGTTCCCTTTGGTTCTTGCGATTAAAAATTGGTATAAATGGATTTTATTCGTACCCATATGTGTGCTGATTTCATCTTTGGTAACGTTTAATCCGTATTCTGTCGCCGCCTTATAAAGGCAGTCCCGAACTCCATTATTATCCTGCACAATCGTTCCTGCCAAATCAAATACTGCTAATTTGATATTATTATTCACTTGTAAAATCTCCTTTTTATATGTTTTAGATTGTTCTCCCCGCAAATTATACGAGGAGATTTATGCTGTTATTATTTTTGATTCAACACTTTATCAAGCTCTTTCTGCGCTTTTTCTTTTGCTTCCTTAAGAGCTTCAGCGGCAGGCTTGTTTTCAATCAATACCTTATCTTTTGCCAGTTCAATTTCAGCATATATTTTACCTCCTGTAGGATCTACGAATGGAGGAATACCTTTTGTCTTTACTTGTTCAATTGGAACTGCCAGGTATGGATTATCTTTTAGTTTATTTTGGAATACTTCAGTATTTACAGCGCTGTCTCGAACTGGGATATATCCTGTTTCAGCAGCCCAATATGCTGTTTGATTTGCTTCAGTAAAGAATTTTACAAACTCCCAGGCTCCTTTTTTCTCTTCATCAGATGAATCCTTAAACATATTGAACATTACAGAGACAGCAACAGGCCTTGCTTCGCTTCCCTTAAATCCTTTTTGCATCCCTGTTGCTACTTTAGAGAAGTCCAAATCTCCTCCGTCACCGGAAGAACCTGTGTATCCTGCCGATTTGCCATTCATTACATTATCGATTGTTTTGTACCACCATTCCCAGCCATTACCACCGTAGACAGTATCCATAATTTCATCTTCATGAATCCATTTTCGAACATTATCCCAAGCATAGATCCACTCTTCTGAATCAATTGTCACTGTTTTACCATCTTTACTTACGACATCTCCACCTGCAGATCTGGCATAATCAATCATATGCTCTGTATACCACATCACTGACCAACCGGTAATTCCTTCTTTTTCCTTAATAAGTTTCGCCGCTTCAGCTAATTGTTCAAAGCTATCCAATGAGTCGAAGTCTACATTGTGCTTTTCAAAAATATCTTTTCTGTAGTACATCATTTGTGTAGCTATATATGCCGGCACACCTAAAGTTTCATTATTATACTTACCTTGGTCCAGTAGCAGAATATCACTTTTGTTATATTCAGACTGATTGATATATTCATCTAGTGGAAGCAACACTTTACTCTGAGCCAGCTTCATGAATTCCGGATAAGCGTTAATAGCTAATGCAGGCGGATTTTTAGCCCCAAGTGAAGCTTGAAGAGTTTGTAATGTTTCACTATAGTTACCTTGTACGATAGGAACAATTTCATACTTTTCGTTACTGCTGTTAAAATCCTTAATGATTATATCCATCGTTTCCCCAAGTTTTCCTCCAAGGCCGTAATAGAACTCTATTTTCGTTTTCTCTTTTGTTCCCTGCTCTGCTGTTTCTTCTGCTAAATTATTCTGCGAGCATCCAATGACTCCGACCAAGATTAGAGCTATACTTATGAAATAAAGAAATGCTTTTCTTATGTTATTTTTCTTGTTTCTCATTTAAATAGTTCCTCCCGATAAATGTTGTTTAGCATTTTCATTTGTTAACATAGAGGTTAGCCATCGAATTAATTATTCTTTTATTTGAAACAGCTAACAGAATAAACATAGGTAACAACGACACTGCGCAAGCAGCCATAGCAAGCGGGAAATCCGTTCCATAGCCTGCCTGACTCATAAACAGCCTTCGAAGTCCAATCGTGACAAACATGTTCTCCTCTGCCTTGATAAGTAATGAAGGCCACAAATAGTTGTTATAGCAGTATATAAATGTAATTAACACCAAGGAAGCAATCGCATTTTTACAATAAGGAATATATATAGTGAAAATAAGCCTCAAATGGCCCGCCCCATCCAGTTTAGCTGCATGTACCACTTCTTTGGGCACCTGTATAAAGGATTGTCTTAGAAAGAAAATGGCAAAAATACTTATAAATTCGCTAAAAATATAGCCCACATGAGTATCCAACAAATTCATATTCGAAATCAGAATAAATGAAGGAATATAGGTTATAGCTGCGGGCAGCATGTATGTTGCCAGAATAAGAACAAAACAAAGCTTCACCCATTTTTTTTGTATCGTTACAAACACGTACGCCGAAAAAATGGCACATAGCAATTGAACAATAATTATCAGTACACCGACATATATACTGTTCCATAAATATAAAAGCATCTTGGTTTCTGTAAATACTCTAATATAGTTCTCAAATTGAAATGTTGATGGCAGTATCTTGCCGCTGTACAGCTCGTTTTTTGGCTTTACTGATATCAGGAACATCCACAAATACGGAAAAATCATGATAAAGCTTAACAAAACCAACGTTACATAATTTACGAACGTCTTTAAATTTGCAAAGTACAAAAGATTTCACCTCAATTTCTAATAAGTAATTTTGATACAAAATAATTGATTGCACTTATAAAGAGGCAAATTATAAGGAAAACAATAGCCAATGCTGATGCTGGCCCCGTTTCGTACCATTCAAAGGCTAGTACATAAAAGTAGTACAGGATTGTCGAGGTCGCACCTGAAGGCCCCCCTTGCGTTAAAATGTAAATTTGGTCATATGCTTTTAGAGAATCAAGCGTAAACAGAATAAACAAAAATACAAGCATCGGAGAAATTGCCGGCAGCGTAATTCTAAATAATTTTCTGAACCCACTCCCCCCATCCAATTCATTCGCTTTTTCCACTTCCGGATCTAGTTTCGCCATAGCAGAAGTCAGTAGCAATATCGCAAGTCCTAGATACTGCCAAACAGTAACAATGATGACAACAATCATCGCGGTGGTTTGTCCCCCTAGCCATTCGACGGGCTCCAAGCCTATTACCTTTAAGATGGTATTGATTATTCCTGTATCTTTTTCAAAAATACTGACCCATACCATCGAAATGACAACCGTTGGTGTCATCCACGCTGAAAACATTGTAGCAACAAAGAAATTCCGAAGTGCTTTTATTTTGTTTAACCTGGTAGCTACATATAGCCCGATGATAATAGGTGGCACAACGGTGAAAAAGGTAAATACCAGCGTATTCATTAACACCTTCACAAAAAATTGATCGCCTATAAAATTTTTGTAATTCTCTATTCCCACATTGTTATACGTTGGTGAAATGTAGTTCCAATCCGTGAAACTAATTAAAAAAGTTTTGATCAACGGATATATCCAAAATATGGCTAAAGGGACTAGTGTCGGTATCAATAACGTAATCGCCCATAGGTTATCTTTCAAATTTCTATTGATGAACCTAATCATCTACTCATTCTCCCTAATGATTTCTTTAATAACTTTACCGTCACAATGATGAGGTATTTGAAACAAGCTTGCTAAAGTCGGTGCAATATTCTCAATTTTTTCTTGTTCGATCCATTTCCCTCTCTCAATTTGACTGCCGATACACACCAAGAATCCATTCATTTCATCGACAGTAGTTGGGTTATAGCCATGTAAGCTTTTCATATCCTCGTATTGAGGTTGTTCTCCTGCCATGATATCCTCGCCGCATACATTGGGATTCAGATTCAAAATGCCAACAGGCTTATAGCGGGAATAATTCTTGCATTCAATATAAGCAAAATCAGAAACTTCAGGAAAATTAGTAAAATAAGAGATTATTTTTTTATTTTCCTGATCATCCAACAAACTGTAAAATAATAGTGAACCACTCCCGTCACCTACAAATCTTATTTGGTCGTTATATAAATTTTGATTCCATGGGCTTTGTCCCAATATTTGATTTGGGTAGAAGAAAGATTTTACGTCGCTCTGACCATGGTCAGAAAATATGATCAAATTGAATGATGCTTGGAACTTTAACAATGCATCATAAATTTGAGCTATGTAATCCACAAGAAGCTGAATATATTCAATCGCCTCATCAAAGTCTTTTCCATATTTATGAGCGAGAGCGTCATAGCCCACGAATCTGGACGCAACAAAATCAACAGAGCTTGATTGTATGGCTAGAATCGTTTTATTTAATGCTATGTTGTCGAGTGAATATACTGGATTGGGCTCTTGGATTGATTTTTTACTGTTAGCTTCAGTAATAAGGTAATCAATATAGGTGTTGCCTGAAGTCAGAGGCCAATGAATACAGCTACTCGTCAATGAATGCTTGGATAACGAATGAAATAACGTTTGCTTGTGCAAATCGTCTTTGTCAATCAGTGAATGATCACCGTACAAAGATATTCTTTCCAACGTTTTTGAATCAGTTATTACATTGTCAAATACGAAATGTTTGTCATGCTTACTTCCAGTAATAGCAGTAGCATGAGCATTAAAAGTAACGGAAGGAAATGTTGTGATCAGTTTATGGCAATAGGAGTAACCATTATTTATAAATTTCTGCGCATAACGTTCGAATATTTTATATCCAATTCCATCCAGAGAAACCAGAACATTCATACGAAGTACCTTAAATTTTTTTGAGTTCTTATATTGAACACATTTAATTTGCTTGCAATTATACCAACATTTAACTTTTCACCTTTTGAATAGATTCGATCAAAGCTCTTCTTCACAATAAAATTCAAGTCTTTATAGATGAGGTGCAGCAGTACATCCGTTCCAATTATTTCAGTAAACGCTACTTCCATCTCCAAGGTGTCCTCTTTCTTCTCTTCAATTAAGCAGTGCTCTGGTCTAATACCAGCAATAACCTTAGGATTTTCGTTAATCAATTCTATTGGCAAGCCCGTTTCTAATAAAACGCCGTCAATATCTATGAATGCTTGTCCATGATGGTCAACCAAAACGGCATTTAAATAGTTTATTGGCGGTGTACTAATGAAATTCGCCACGAACATATCGACAGGATAATCTAGAATTTCCATCGGAGTTCCTATTTGTTTGAACTTTCCGTCCGCCATTATGGCGATTCGGTCGCCAAGAGTGACGGCCTCTACTTGATCGTGAGTAACATATATAAACGTGGAATTCAAACGTTCATGTAGCTTCTTGATCTCAATTCTCATTTCATTTCTTAATTTTGCATCCAAGTTGGACAGCGGCTCGTCCATCAGAAATACTTCGGGCTCTTTAACAATAGCCCTCCCGATGGCTACCCTCTGTTTCTGTCCTCCTGACAATTGACTAGGGAATCGGTTCAGCAATGAATCAATTTGCAGAATTTCCGCCGCTGACTTAATTCTTTCATCTCTTTCCGGCTTCTTTACTTTCTTTATCTTCAGCCCATAAGCCATATTTTCATAAACCGTCATGTGAGGATAAAGGGCATAGTTTTGAAAAACCATTGCTACTCCTCGATCCTTGGGCTCTACTTCATTAACGCAGACATCTCCAATATATACTTCGCCTTTATCAATATCTTCAATTCCAGCAATCATCCTTAACAATGTGGACTTTCCGCATCCTGATGGACCAAGCAATACCAGAAACTCCTTGTCTTTAATGTTAAAGCTTATATCATCCAAGATTTTTTTTTCATTGGAATATTTTTTTGACAATAGCTTCAAGTTAATACTTGACATTATTAAAATCCCCCTCAAAATTTTTCATAACTGGCATCGTTCTGGGACGTTCAGGCGGTGCTGTTCACATTACCCGCAATGATCCTGCTGACGATGTTTTGGGTTTATTCTGCTCGTGTATGTCGTCTACCTTAGCTATACTTAATCGGACTATTTAATTCGGTTTAAAGTATTCATTGATCTTCGAAGCAATATTAGTCAGTATTGGTCATGGCGCAATTCTCCGTTCAAATTTTATTGTAAACATGATAAAATAGGCTTATAAAGGTTGATAATTGCCCTTCGTACAAAAATTATTGTACACTTAAAATACACTTTGTTTGTTAACTCAACGTCAAGATTATTTAATTTTTTTGTAAATCTGATCACATCTGTGTTAATAATAAGGGGCAAAGGGGAGTATCGGAATGAGACGAATAACCACGCAGGATCAAGAGCCAGTGCCGCGCCGCAACGAATTGCGCGCCCAGGTCATAGAGGCTATCGCACAGACGATGGATCTGTATGGCGCAAACCATTCATTCGGTAAGCTATACGGTATCATGTTTTTTGAAGATAAGCCGATGACACTTGAAGACATGAAAGACCATATGAATATGAGCAAGAGCAACATGAGCTATGCCGTCCGGTCGCTGCTGGATTCCAAAATGATAACCAAACTAGAGGAGAAGAAGGAGCGAAAGGATCAATATGTGGCGGAGACCGATTTTTTCACGACATTCCGCAACTTTTTTACATTAAAACTACAGCGGGAAATCGATATCATGCTCGTCGCGATCAACGGGGTAATTCCCGAGCTTTCGGAAATTGCGCTTACAGAGGACATAGCCGATGACGAGAGGCAGGAATGCCTACAGGACCTGTATAAGCTGCGCCACGCGGTCAGCTATTACACCTGGCTTCAGGAGTTCGTGGACCAGTTACGGGACGGGGATTTTTCAAATCAAGTGACCGACTGACGAAAAAATAGATTCCTTCTTAACCTGAATTGATAAATTAGGATACCTTTGGCATCGAAGGCTTCTGGTTCTGGTACAAAGATGGCACGTATTTGAAAGAAGTATATAGACTTAACGTCTTTAAAAGATATTAATTACAATGGAAAAATTGTATTGGAACCTTTTGTAAAAAGTGCTGGACCAGTTGGCAAAGATTTGAGAATTTGGCGCGATTTAAGTGAAGGGGCCGATGCAAAAAAGTGGACGAGGATTTGCAAGAAAGCTTGAAGTATTTAAAGTCTTTGTCCGGCAATAATATAATGATATGAATAGGTTTTAAAGAGGCAACGGGGCAGTGTCTGAGCCCTTTTTTAATTGGTTGGAGGGATGGGAAATGAGTTATTTAATGGGCATTGATTTAGGTACATCAAGTGTGAAAACTGTTATTATGGACGAGAACGGCTCCATAAAAGGTACTGCTCAACAAAGCTATGAAATTATTATTGAAAAGAGCGGTTATGCTGAACAAGATCCTAATGTCTGGTGGAAAGCGGTTGTATTGACGATTAAACATGTCTTGAATAAAACGGGTATACATTCTAAAAAAATTAAAGGAATCGGTTTTTCAGGTCAAATGCATGGGTTGGTAATGATAGACCGAAATCTCCTTCCTATACGTCCAGCAATTATTTGGTCGGATCAGCGTTCTAGAAAAGAAGTAGCGGAAATCTATTCGTTAGCCATCCATGTAGCGCAAAATCAGCGCTACACCACAGCTGATGAAAATGTGTGCAGAACGGGTATTGGATACTACGGCTGGGAGAGGAAGGTCGATCAACTATGGTGCCATAGAGCCCAT
>NZ_LQWY01000018.1 GCF_001643235.1 Domibacillus aminovorans | reverse complement strand
TCTAAAAAGGCGGTTAATTCAGTCGCAAGCAGCGTGCTGACCGCTGTTTCTAAATGCGCACGGAATACTTCGGTAATATCTTGTTTTTTTACTAGAGCGTCGACAATATCTGTTGTAAACTGGTTCATAGGGAAGGCCTCTTTTCTGTGAATTGTCTTGTGGTGATTCAATTCTACAAGAAAAGGTGTTCCTGTTTCTGTTTATTCATTTACACAAGATATTTTACGCTCTCTATTACAATGTTCACACGTTAGGTTATTACTTTTTGTTTTCTTACTGAATTTGTAGCATTTCACGCAGTATACTTTATCTTCTTTTTCACCGATTTCTTTAGTTTGAATCTCTTCATCTGTAAAACCTGCTGCATAGGCAATTTTTTTAACATCCTGAACCATTGACCACGTTCCAGAAATAAACAGCTTTGTACCCATTAATTGTTTATCCAAGATGGATTGTATGTCTTCATCATTTACGCTTTTATACACATGATAAACTTGACAGGAGGGAAATTATATGAACAGTGTATCAGTTAGCCCTTTCGAGGAAAGCGCTGCCAAGATGACCATGAATGTGGACTCCATGACCTTCGTTCTATTCGGTGCGACAGGCGATTTGGCAAAAAGAAAAATTTTTCCTGCTCTTTATAATTTATATCTTGATAATAAATTGCCACGGACATTTTCAGTCATCGGTCTAGGGCGGAGAGCACTATCTAATGACACCTTTCAATCGCACGTGGAATCCTCAATTCGCACCTTTTCGAGACAATTAGGTAGCTCAGATTTGGAAATGGAAACATTTATTCGTTCCTTCCAATATAGCTCCTTAGATGTCACAGACAGCAACGGTTATGATAATTTGCTTGATCTCATTCAAAACCGCGAAAAAGAGTTAGGTATTCCAGAAAATCGAATGTTTTATTTGTCGGTAGCTCCTGAATTTATTAACGTAATTACATCGAATATTTCTAAAAGTGGACTAGGCTCAGTCAAAGGATGGAAACGACTTTTGATTGAAAAACCTTTCGGTCATGATTTATCCTCCGCCCAACAGCTAAATGCCATATTAAGCAACGCTTTTGAGGAAAAGGAAATTTATCGCATCGATCACTATCTTGGAAAACCAATGATCCAAAATTTAGAGACTTTAGAAGTTGCTAATCCGCTGCTACAGGCTGTTTGGAATAATCAGTTTATCGCCAACGTTCAGATTACAGCTAGTGAAACAGTTGGGGTCGAAGAGCGAGCCGGATATTATGATCAGGCCGGAGCCATTCGCGATATGGTTCAAAATCATATGCTACAAATTTTGATGATGACGGCTATGCACTTACCTAAACGATTCCTCTCAACTGAGGTTCAACAAGAGAAAACAAAAGTGATGGCATCTGTCCGACCTGTTTCCAAAAAAGAAGCCGTTGCACACATCGT
This sequence comes from Domibacillus aminovorans, assembly GCF_001643235.1. Classification (GTDB taxonomy): domain Bacteria; phylum Bacillota; class Bacilli; order Bacillales; family Domibacillaceae; genus Domibacillus; species Domibacillus aminovorans. Next base: position 31,897 of record NZ_LQWY01000018.1, on the reverse strand, counting down.
TCGTGGTCAATACCGTTCAGGTGCGATTCAAGGATCACCTGTCATTGGCTACAAAGAAGAACCGGGGATCCTGCAAACCTCAACGAATGATACTTTTGTGGCGGCCCGTTTATGGATCGATGATCCATTTTGGCAAGACGTTCCATTCTACATCCGTACGGGTAAACGGATGAAAGAAAAGTCTACCCGTATTGTTATTGAACTCAAGAATCCATTGAAAGAGCTGTACTCAAAGCAACTGGAAGAAACCGCACCAAATCTATTAACGATTGAAATCAGCCCGAACGAGACGATTTCCTTACAATTAAACAATAAAAACCCGTTGAATAACGGAAAAATCGAGCCAATTACTATCGATTTTTCTGCCAATCATCAGCAGGAGCAGGTTCCTGAAGCCTATGAACAGATTTTACATGATGCACTACGTGGTGACGCAACTTTCTTTGCGCACTGGGAAGAAGTTGAGCTTTCGTGGGCTTGGATCCAGCCATTATTAGAGGCATTTGAAGAGAACGCTCTTCCTCTGCACCTTTATGAAGCAGGATCAATGGGACCAGAAGCTTCTGATCAATTGGTAGAAGAGGATGGATTTAAATGGTGGTAATAACGCTTAAATAATTCAATAATCTACTCGCACCACAGCTTTAAAAATTATTTTTATATAGTTACTAACAGGAGGTCACTTAGGATGAAAATTGGTTTAATCGGATTAGGTAAAATGGGATTAAATCTCGGTATGAACCTTATTGATAATAAACATGAGGTAGCGGGTTTTGATTTAAACGAAACTGCTGTTCAAGAACTAGTAAGTTATGGTGCTGAAGGGACAACTAATTTGCAAGAGCTTGTAAGTAAATTAGAGTCTCCTCGCGTTTTGTGGATTATGGTTCCTCACCAAGTTGTAGATAAAGTATTAGGACAAGTAAAACCTTTGCTTCAAGAAGGAGATATTGTTATTGAAGCAGGAAACTCTCATTATAAAGAATCAATTCGCCGGTATAACGATTTTAAAGACGCTGGTGTTTATTACCTGGACGCTGGTACTTCTGGTGGTATGAGTGGAGCTCGTAATGGTGCTTGCTATATGGTCGGTGGCGATAAAGAGGCTTGGAATATTGTTGAGCCAATTTTCCGTGATACAGCAGTAGAAAACGGATATCTTTACACTGGAGAAGCCGGTTCTGGTCATTATACTAAAATGGTACATAACGGCATTGAATATGGTATGATGGCTGCTATTGGTGAAGGGTTTGAAGTCCTTGCAGAATCGCAATATGATTTTGATTATGAAGCTGTTGCAAAACTATGGAATAATGGTTCTGTAATCCGCTCATGGTTAATGGAACTCACTGAAGATGCCTTCTCTAAAGATGAGAAACTAGATGGAATTCGTGGTGTTATGCACTCTTCAGGCGAAGGGAAATGGACTATTGAAGAGGCACTTAATTTACAAGTTGCAACACCGGTTATTACAGCTAGTCTAATGAGCCGCTATACTTCTTTGAAAGGCGATAACACTTTCACAGGTAAAGTAGTCGCTGCACTTCGTAATGAGTTTGGCGGTCATGCTGTAGAAAAAAAGACTGACAGTGTCACTAGTGGTGTGTAAGAGCTACATTTTAAAAGTAAGTTGACCCATTTATCACGATCATATGAAATTTCAATATAATATAATGTGCTTGTTTAATCTAAACACAACTACGAAAAAAAGATCGGCTTTTGCACGATCTTTTTTCGTAATTGTATAAATATACCTTACTCTTATTCCTCTAGTGATTGGCTATTTTCACACGATTCTTGCTTGCAGTCAGAATAATAGACAGTTACTTTTTCTGTAGGCATAGTGTCAATAAGCTCTCCACAATTTTTACAAATAATAGAACCTTTCGCTACATAATTTGACATTATACCCCAACCTTTCTGTTTTTAATCATTCCAATACTTTACAAGCAATGAGACATTTTTGCCTAAATCACTCATTCAATTGAAATAGTATGAACCATTTTGTTCAGCTCTGTCGTTTCAATTGAGGATTTTCACTGAATTACACCCTTGACAGCGCTATCATTTCCTGCTTCTCTAAATCTTCAACCATTGTAAACCATGATTTTGGTTTATTCGATAACACAGAATAATAACGTCTTAAAAACTTTACAACAAGCTCTGCCGGCAGTTCATCTGTATTTTTGGCCATTGGCATAAAGCAAAGATCTAATTCTGTCACGGCCTCTCCATCATTGTTCCATGATGGATGAACGTAAGGGAAATCCAGTCGTTTGTAACCAAGATGGGATAGCACTTCACGGCGAACGTAAGGGTTCATGGACTTTACGCCTCCAAATTCATGGTCCCCTATGCGGTAAGGATCATAAATTTCAGCAAACATTCCTTGCAATTCCTTGCCATTGTCCATAGCTACAGAGTTTAAGTCATCTAATCTCTTACTAGCTAAAAATGCACCTACACCAAGTCCATCTTTACCGATAATTGTAAAATCTGTCATAGCCACATTAAAGTCTTCATAATAACGATACTCTGTCGCTCCGACTACTTCTCCCCTATGAACGGCTACAAAGATGCGAATTCCAGGATCCTGCAAAGGTTCTTCCCACAATGAAAATTCTAATACTTCCTCCGGAGGAAAGACATCTTGCATAAGTTGATGCATTTGTTTAAATAAAGGATCTTTTATATTCGTAATTCTATAATACTCCATTTTTTATCGTTCTCCTGTCTCTATTGATGAATAAAATGGATTTTTCCATTCCATAAGTGCGGCAAAATTGCATGATTCTTCGTCTTCAAGGTAATTCTTAACCATTTGAACGGGTGTACGGCCACAGCGAAGTAAGAAGGTAATGACCGGATCACTCAATTCTCCTTTGACAACAGCATCAAGATATTCATCAGGCGTCATTTCATTCACCTTTTTGTGATATCCGGGGACTCGTCCACCTCCGAGAAGTCGATCTATTTTTTTCTCGACAACAACCTCATACATCGATTGCATTAGCCACTTTCCTAATCCTAACTTACGGTATAAAGGGCTAACCCCTATATCCACTACGTAAAGCGTGTTTCCCTTCGGATTATGGTTTCTAATATATCCATTATCCGTTATTTCTTCCCACGTATGTTCAGGATGGGCAGGATCAAAGTCAACTAGTAATCCAGTCATTGAACCTGCAATTCTCCCATCGACTTCGATGCATAAAGCACCCTCTGGGAATAAGGAAATGTGGTTTTGCAATTGTTCAACGTTCCACCACAATTCTGGCGGAAAAGGAGGTGGAAAGCTTTCCTGCTGAACCCTAATTAATCCATCAAAGTCCGGTTCTTTGTAGTTTCGAATCACTGCTGGGATCGGACGATTTTGTTCAAATACAAAAAACTCTTTTCGATACACTGTATCCCCCCTTATTTGTACGCAGAGTCAGTGTTTATAGATAGGACTGACTTTATATTGTATACTCTTAACTAGTTTTAATTATTAATTAAATAGGCACAATTAACAAGTACACACTTTATTTTTACATAGTGTTAAAAAGTATACTTATATAAATAGTCGATCTACTCCTAGATAAACATAGACTGCTGAAAACTAACTCAGCAGTCTGATTACTTTGTTATATTCATTTAATTACTCATATATACTTCATTTTGCTCTATTCATCTAGAGTGTAGTTTTATCCAAGATTGTTTTCATATTCTGTTATTTTACAGACTCGACTTTCGTGTCTGCCTCCTTCAAAAGGAGTCGTCAACCAGATTTCTGCAATAGCACGAGCTAATCCTGGACCAATGACACGTTCTCCCATTGCTAACATATTGGTATCATTATGTTCCCTTGTTGCTTTAGCGCTAAACATATCATGCACCAATGCACAACGAATTCCCTTTACTTTATTTGCTGCAATGCTCATCCCAATACCTGTCCCACAAATCAAAATTCCACGATCTACTTCTCCACTTGCTACTTTCTCAGCTACTGGAACGGCATAGTCTGGATAGTCAACAGATGTACTACACTCACATCCTAAATCCTCATACTCAATATTCATTTCTTCCAATAAGGCGATAATTTCTTGACGAATATTTACTCCCCCGTGATCTGAGGCAATTGCTACTTTCATTTTTTTTCCTCCTTTTATACTACGATTGTGTATCCATCACAACATGACTCTTCATCATATTTTTTATTGCTTCAACTCTAGTTGGACAAATTGTCTTTAAATTATATAGAAAGGCTTCTTGCTAGATCATAGGTGGACATATCAAGCGTACGCTTATACTGTAAAGCTTCCTCAAATGGTGTATGTACCAATTGTCCATTTCTTAATCCTACCATCACGCCTGCTATTCCATCAACAAGCAGATCCACAGCTTTTGCTCCCATTTGAGTGCTCATCATCCGGTCGTAAGCGCTAGGCGAACCTCCTCGTTGAAAATGCCCTAGGATCGTAACTTTTGTTTCAAATCCTGTTCTCTCTTCAATGACTTTTCCAATTTCGTCACCTTTTCCGACACCTTCAGCAACAACAATAATACTGTGCTTTTTGCCGCGCTTAGCTCCCCTTTGAACACGATCAATTACATCCTCTATGTCATCTATCGCTTCTGGAATAATAATAGACTCTGCTCCAGCACACATACCTGCCCACAAAGCAATGTCTCCTGCGTTTCTTCCCATAACCTCAATCACATACGTACGTTCATGAGAGGACGCAGTGTCACGAATTTTATCAATGGCATCCAGAGCCGTATTAACAGCGGTGTCAAATCCAATTGTATAATCCGTTCCAGAGATGTCATTATCAATAGTGCCTGGTATCCCAATGGCAGCAACACCTTGAGCATTTAATTTAGTTGCCCCTTGAAAAGAACCATCTCCACCGATGACAACCAAACCAGATATCCCTGCATTCTCCAATTGTTCTATGCCTTTTTTCTGGCCTTCTTCTGTCCTGAACTCATCACATCGTGTACTTTGTAAAATAGTTCCTCCTCGATGGAGGATATCTCCCACACTTTTAAAGTCCATTGGAATAAAATCCCCAGCAATTAGACCTTTATAACCGTTTTGCACCCCATACACATCTAAACCCTTAAAAATACCCCTTCTAACGACTGCTCGAATAGCAGTATTCATTCCTGGTGCATCTCCGCCACTCGTTAATACAGCAATTTTTTTCATCGCTAGTTTCCTCCATATTATATAAATCTCATGCGCTTGCCATAATGGATTTAACATAAGTAAATGTTTAAACATAACTTAATATTTTGTTTAAAAAAGGGCAGGTTCACCTATTGGTGAAGTCTGCCCAAAATCCATACCAGCTTATTTATTAAGCTATTTGAATTTGAATTCTAAGCCGTAAACGTTAGTATCGTTTGGCCCTTTCGTACTTAAATCAAATCGCTCATAATGCAACGAATTTTAACGTAATTTTTTAAAACGTTCAACCACATTTTCAACTGTAAAGCCGTATGCTTCAATGATCTTGTCATAAGGTGCCGAAGCGCCGAATTCATCAATAGCTAAGACGTCTCCGTCGTTACCAGCATACTTATTCCAGCCTAATGATGCACCCATTTCGATAGCAAGTCGTGCTGTTACATTTTTAGGAATAACCGTTTCTTTATACTCAGCTGTTTGTTTTTCAAAACGATCCCAACTTGGCAAACTAACAACAGAAACGTGAATTCCTTCTTCTGCCAACGCTTCTTGTGCTTTAACAGCTAAAGTAACTTCAGAACCAGCGGCTAATAACAAGCCTTCAACATCGCCTTTTGCTTCTGAGATGACATATCCACCCTTACTAACGCCTGCATATGCTGTTTCAGCATCAACAAGTGTAGGTAAATCTTGGCGTGTAAGAACAAGAACTGTTGGTTCGTCTTTACTTTCTAGAGCAAGTTTCCAAGCCGCAGCCGTTTCATTTGCTTCAGCAGGACGGATAGTAGAAAGTCCAGGCATTGCTCGTAAAGAAGCTAAATGCTCGATTGGCTCATGCGTAGGACCATCCTCACCTACAGCAATACTATCATGTGTAAATACATACGTTACCGGTACCTTCATTAAAGCTGAAAGACGAATAGCTGGACGTAAATAATCAGAGAATACAAAGAATGTAGCTCCAAATACTTTTACTCCTCCGTGAAGAGCCATACCATTGAGTGCAGCACCCATTCCAAATTCACGAACACCAAACCAGATATTACGACCGCCATAGTTTTCAGCGCTGAAATCAGATTCACCTTTAAGGTATGTTTTATTTGAAGAAGATAAATCAGCTGATCCCCCAAATAACTGAGGTACATTTTGAGCAAGACCATTTAATACATCACCGCTGGAAGTACGAGTAGCAAGCGTGTCTTCTCCTACACGGTAATTTGGAACATTGGCATCCCAGTTTTCAGGAAGATCTCCACTTATTGCGATCTTTAATTCTTTTGCAGCATCCGGATGAAGTTTTTCGTATCGAGCGAACAATTCGTTCCACTCTTGTTCTTTTTTCTCAGATGCTTCTTTAAGTTCAGCAAAATATGATTTTACCTCTTCTGGAATATAGAAGTCTTCTTCATAATTCCATCCGTACTGTTCTTTTACAAGTTTTATTTCGTCTTTACCTAGAGGTGAACCATGCGAATCAGACTTGCCACCTTTGTTTGGTGATCCATAACCGATTACTGTTCTAACCTCAATTAAAGTTGGCTGGTTTTCATTCGCTTTTGCTGCACTTAAAGCTTCTGCAACTGCTTTAGTATCATTTCCGTCCTCAACACGGAGTACTTGCCAACCGTATGCTTTAAAACGATCCTCAACGCTTTCACTAAATGACTTATTAAGTTTGCCATCAAGTGAAATATCATTTGAATCATATAGTACAATTAAACGTCCGAGCTGAAGGTGACCTGCTAATGAAGCTGCTTCTGCAGATACTCCCTCCATTAGATCACCATCACCACAAATGCTGTATGTGTAATGATCAATGACATTTAAATCATCAACATTATACGTAGTGGCTAAATGTCTTTCAGCCATTGCCATCCCAACAGCCATTGAGATACCTTGACCAAGTGGTCCAGTTGTAGCATCAACACCCGCCGTATGTCCGAATTCAGGATGTCCTGGTGTTTTACTGCCCCATTGACGGAATTGTTTTAACTCTTCCAATGATAAATCATGGCCTGTCAAATGCAGCAAGCTGTATAGCAACATTGAACCATGACCTGCAGATAACGTAAAACGGTCACGGTTAAACCAATTCGGATTACTAGGATTATAGTTCATAAACTGTGTCCATAGAGTGTGAGCCATTGGAGCAGCACCCATTGGCATACCCGGGTGACCGGAATTTGCTTTTTCAATTGCATCGATTGAGAGGGTTCTAATCGTATTAATAGAAAGTTGTTCTACATTTACTTTTTGTTCAATCATCTTTTTTCCCCTATCTCTTCATAGATTACTTTTATTAATTAAGCTTTACCTGCAGAACCAAATTCACGCATTTTTCCACGAACTGTTTCTTTAATCGCATCGCGAGCTGGGCCGAGGAATTTACGTGGATCGTATACTTCACCATCGTTATTCAACACGTCACGAACAGCTTGAGTAGAAGAAATTTGGCTTTCTGTATTTACGTTAATTTTCGCTGATCCAAGCGAAATGGCTTTTTTAATGTCTTTTGTTGGGATACCTGTTCCACCATGAAGTACGAGAGGTACACCTGTTAGTTCCATTACTTCTTTCATACGATCAAATCCAAGGTTAGGTTCACCTTTATACGGGCCATGTACAGAACCTAATGCAGGTGCAAAACAGTCTACGCCTGTTTCACGAACCAATTGATCACACTCTGAAGGGATCGCATAAAATGCATCTGCTGCATCTACAGTAAGATCATCTTCTTGTCCGCCGATACGACCAAGTTCTGCTTCAACAGATACACCAACAGCATGTGCAATTTGTACAACACGTTTAGTAAGTTCGATATTTTCTTCAAGTGGATGATGAGAACCATCGATCATGACAGATGTAAATCCAGCATGGATAGCTTGTACACATTTTTCAAGGCTAGAGCCGTGGTCAAGATGAATAGCTACAGGAACTGTTACATTATATTCTTCCATCAATTCTTTTACCATTGTCACGATTAATTTAAAACCGCCCATGTACTTAGCAGCACCTTCGGATACTCCAAGAATAACCGGCGAGTTTTCTTCTTGTGCAGCTTGTAAAATCGCTTGAGTAAACTCAAGGTTATTAATATTAAACTGTCCTACGGCATATCCTTCTTCTTTTCCTTTAATTAACATTTCTTTCATTGATACTAATGGCATATGATTCTCTCCTTTTTATATGGTATTTCTTTTTTATATGGTATTTCTTTTATGAATGGTACGCTTCAACAAATTGGTATAGTTCCGGGTTCCCACTGACTGTTACAAATGAATGTGACTTTGTTAAATTAGTATTTGTTTTTTGAATACCTTTTAATAACAAGCCATCGGTAATTCCTGTTCCGACAAAAAAGCAATCTTCAGATTTCACAATGTCATCTAATGTTAAGGCTTTTTCAGGATCAGTTATCCCCATTTTAATACAGCGTTCAACTTCTTCTGGTTCTTGAGGAGCCAGTTTACCTTGGAAATCTCCGCCCATACACTTCAGTGCAGTCGCAGCAATAACCCCTTCTGGAGCACCGCCCATACCGACCAATATATCACCATCGATCTCATCAATTGCGGTAGCGATTGCACCATTCACATCATTATCAGGAAACAGCTTAACTTGAGCTCCCGCGTCAAATACCTGTTTAATCAAATGATCATGCCGTGGTCTATCTTGTATCATTACCGTTAAATCTTTTATGTCTTTACCTAAAGCTTTAGCAACCGATATCATGTTTTCTGTCAAAGACGCGTCTATGTTTATAGAGCCTTTTGCTTTTGGCCCGACCGCGATCTTATGCATATACATATCCGGCGCATGTAATAAACTTCCTTTAGTGGAAACGGCAATGACTGTTAATGAATCATTTTGTCCTTTAGACATCATCGTTGTCCCTTCAACTGGATCAACCGCAATGTCTACTTCGGGACCTTTCTTCGTTCCAAGCTCTTCACCAATGTAAAGCATAGGCGCTTCATCCATTTCACCTTCACCAATAACAATCCGGCCACTCATGTTTATAAGGTTCATTTGATTGCGCATAGCTTCAGTTCCAGCACCATCTGCTTCAATCTTGTTTCCTTTGCCGATCCAAGGATAAGAAGCAATAGCTGCTTTCTGTGCTACAGTGAGAAAGTCCATAGCTAGTGTCTGAATACTTTGTTCAGAAACGATATCTTTTTTCAAATCATTCATCTAGGTCACCTCCTGTTTAAGTGTTACTTACAATCAGTTACAATGTTTTCAAATCGAGTTTCCACCTGTACATACATAGTATATCTTGTCGTTTACACATCTGTAAGTACGCACTTTGTCAACATATAGTGTCAAGAAGTATACTTTTGATCCAATTTTCCGAAAATTCGTACTTAATAATGGCTGAAATAGTACTTATTTAAAGGTTTAAGTCGAATTGTGCCTGTTTTGAATTTTTTTTAAAAAAAATTCAAAAATCCAATCGTTTAGTATTTTTAGTACATAAATTTTCCGTTTAATTAATTTTTATGAATTAAAGAAAGATCCCACTATTCGGGAAAATAAGGTTTATTTATTTGATTATTTATGTAAGCATAAGTTCAACCGGGATAAGTACTCTGAATTTTTTTAATATTTTTAACGCTCCTAATTCGATAGCTAAAAAAGAGTTGATTCAAAGAAAACTAATATGTAATTACAATCTAGTAAAAATGGAATTTTAGTAGGTTTAGTTATTTTTAGTTGATACGAAACGTATAGCACAGTAAAATAATTGTACTCTATCTAGAGTACAATTTTAACACATCGCTATTCAGCGAGGAAACAAGCCACAATAACTAAAGTAAATGCTTTTTATGCAAGCCTTTACAAGATAGTCAATGTTTTTACTTTTAAGAAAATTGGAGGATTTCATTTATGATCAAAATTGCACCTTCTATTCTTTCAGCTGACTTTGCGAAGCTTGGAGAAGACATAAAAGATGTTGAACTTGGTGGAGCTGATTACATCCATGTCGATGTTATGGATGGACATTTTGTACCGAATATTACCATTGGCCCACTAATCGTCGATGCGATTAGACCCATTACTGATTTACCGTTAGATGTACATTTAATGATCGAAAATCCTGATCGATACATTGATGCATTTGCAAAAGCAGGAGCCGATATTATCACTGTACACGTAGAAGCTTGCCCTCATCTACACAGAACGATTCAATTGATCAAATCAACAGGTACAAAGGCTGGGGTTGTATTAAATCCACATACACCTGTTTCTACCATTCAACATGTGATAGAAGATATTGACATGGTATTGCTTATGACAGTGAATCCAGGATTTGGTGGGCAATCGTTTATTCACTCTGTTCTACCTAAAATCAGAGAAGTTGCTGATCTTGTAGCAGAGAAAAACTTAGATGTTGAAATTGAAATAGACGGTGGAGTAAATCCCGAAACAGCCAAACTTTGTGTCGAAGCAGGGGCCAACGTTCTTGTCGCTGGTTCAGCGATTTATAATCAAAAAGATCGCGCTGAAGCTATTCAAGCCATTAGAAACAGCGTGAAATCAGCTACAATTTAACCTTCCTACATGTTTATTGGCGGTGGATCCAGCAAATTCATATGACGGGTCCACTGACCTATTCTAATTGTATATTTTTTTTCTTTGTTACATGCTAGTCATGTTAACAAATTCGCCAAGTGTCTTTTTCCTAAAAGCCTTGGCTTTTTCTTAAATTACAGTGTAAGGAAAAATAACTTTGATTGATACGCTGTTTAAAGTATTGATTAGCGTGGTATGAGACGGGTACAGAATTGTAAACATAATTAAAGAACCCATGTGCATCACGGGGGAGTGATAATACAGTGGCCTACTGCAAGATCATTGTATTTTATCCGAATAGTTTATTTGATTTTAAAAAATAGTTATCCTATAAACTTCATTTCCTTCCTTCTAAAATAGTCAGACTTTACTTGATTTGCATCACTGTTACACAGTCATGTTTAATTAACCATTTGTCCTACATCTATCAATTTCCACCTGTACAGCTTCTCAATTTAGAATGTATAATACCCTTCTAGAAGCATCCACCTATTAAAAAAATGGTTAAAATGGTTATATAAGTAATTAAGTATCTTTGGAAATGGAAGTGATAATAGTGATAGAGCTTTGTGGTAAGTCTTATAACTGCGAAAAAGAATTAACCCTTTCTGTTATAGGGGGAAAATGGAAGATGCTGATTTTATGGCACTTGGGCAAAGAAGAAAAGAAACGTTTTAATGAACTAAGATCTCTTATGCCAGGTATCTCTCCCAGGATGCTTGTCAGTCAATTGCGCGAGTTAGAAGACAATTTTATCGTGCATCGTGAAGTGTATGCTGTAGTCCCGCCTAAAGTTGAATACTCGCTTACGGATCAGGGTAAAAGTTTAATGCCTATTTTGGAGGCTATGTATAGCTGGGGGAAAGATTATATGGAGACGGCCAATACGGTAAAAACCAGATAAATAAAAATCACATACCATATTAACTTTAGAGGGGATTATTGACTTTGTTAAAAGTAAATATGTTGCTGTTTTTAATAAAAAAGCTAACAAAGGTTTTATTAACCGAATTAAGTATGCCTCATAACCGTGTGTGGAATCACTAATAGAGACTCGTACACACGGTTTTTTTTATCAATTCTATTCCTCTATAAGTATGTGAATACGTTTTTTTATTTTTAAAATACTTCATCCCTTTCACACAAAAACCTCCTCCCTACTTTTCTAATTTCAAATCTAAAAGTATATTTTTTATCACTATATGCTATAAAAGTGCGTACTTTGTTTTCTGAAGATTAGCACTTATAATGAGTCTTGTACCAATATCAATCAAAAACTAACAAACAAATTAGAAGGAGTGACATATCCATGAAATTACAATTAGCACTTGATCTTGTCAACATTCCAGAAGGTATCGCAGTCGTTAAAGAAGTAGAACAATTCGTTGATGTCGTTGAAATCGGCACACCAGTTATTATTAACGAAGGCCTTCGTGCAGTAAAAGAAATGAAAGAAGCATTCCCTAACTTAACAGTTCTTGCGGACTTGAAAGTAATGGATGCAGGCGGTTACGAAGTAATGGTAGCCTCTCAAGCAGGCGCAGGCATCGTAACGATTCTTGGCGCAACAGATGATGCAACAATTAAAGGTGCGGTAGAAGAAGCGAAAAAACATGGTTCTGAAATCTTGATCGACATGATCAACATTAAAGACCTTGCAAAACGCGCACAAGAAGTAGACGCACTTGGCGTAGATTACATCTGTGTACATACAGGTTACGATCTTCAAGCTGCAGGTGAAACACCGTTTGAACAACTTAACACAATCAAAAGTGTCGTGAAAAACGCGAAAACAGCAGTTGCTGGCGGCATTAAATTAGAAACACTTCCAGGTGTTATTGCAGCACAACCGGATCTTGTTATCGTAGGCGGCGGCATCACAGGCGCAGACGACAAAAAAGCAGTTGCGGCAGAAATGCAACAACTAATCAAAGCAACGGTTTAATCCTATGCAAACAACGGAATATACTCAAATCGTTTTGCAGGAGCTTCAAAAGACAGCGGGCCTTATTAGTGATGAGAGTGCGGAACAGCTGGTCAATGGCATTTTAAACTCTAAAAAAGTGTTCGTCGCAGGAGCCGGCCGTTCAGGCTTCATGGCGAGATGCTTTGTTATGCGTATGATGCACATGGGACTTGATCCGTATATCGTTGGAGAAACAGTGACACCGAATTTAGAGGAAGGTGATATTTTTATCATCGGTTCTGGATCAGGTGAAACGAAAAGCCTTGTAGCGATGGCGGAAAAAGCAAAAAGCATTGGCGCGACAGTTGCTGCCGTAACAATTTTTCCGAACTCAACAATTGGCAACTTAGCTGATATCGTGATTGAAATCCCTGGTCAGGCGAAATCTGGTGCAGATACAGGAAACAAAACGATTCAGCCAATGGGCTCATTGTTTGAGCAAAGCCTCTTGTTATTTTATGATTCCATCATTCTTCGTTTCATGGAGAAAAAAGGAATGGATTCAGACAAAATGTACGGACGTCACGCGAATCTGGAGTAGGTATATCAGATCGATCAAGTTCTTGGTAACACCTATCAAAAGATTCGACTTTTGACTTGAAATTTCTTAAAACTCTCATATTCAAAAAAGGATGCCTTTAAAGACAATACTTAATTGACTTTAAAGCATCTTTTTTTGTTTTTTTCATTGTTTGTATATTTGGCACCCAAAAAATGTATGAAATAGCATTTATAATTACGCGTTTAGCCTTATATTTTCGCATTAGAAAAGTTGCTTGACATCGAGCCTCTACTGATATGATCATCTGTAAAGAACTGCGTCTTATGGGTTTTACAGGCCGGTCAGCTATATACCGGTTTCTCCCTATCAAGCTGTGATTATGCAAGATTTTATGTATATTGTTAAATGCCAAACACTACATTTTTTACATACCTTAAACATTGATTACCTCTTTAATATCGGCTTTTTATATATAAACATGTGTGTTGAGAAATATTAAAAATAGAAATGAACGGCTCAATTATCTATAAAAAATGAAGAACTGTCTTTTTTAAATACTCATTTGGAAGAGATCGCGATATAGAACGCATTAGTTAGAGGAAACAGAATAGAAGCTAATAAAAAGGTGAACATGGTAGATTAGGAATAGAGAGGAGGTAATAAAGCACTTTATGTAGACATAATGGAATGAGTTTCTAAGCAGAAAACGCTTGGCTTATAATGACTACTTATACAATTTTTTATACTTGGCACTGTATAGAAGAACCATTTCTATACAAATAAACCGATTCTTTTTTTTTACTTTTGAGAACTGGTTGGTCGGTCACTTTGATAATTTGGGTTTGTTAAAATCAATTTTATCCGTCCTAACTTTTTATACATTTAATATTCATTAAAGCCATTTTATTTTGTGTAAATTACGATGCCGTTTTCCCAGGCTTTTGTAAATTCTTTACCGTACATTCTCATTGCATCTGTGATAGATGTAATTACTTTATTCATTTAAGTAATCCCCTTCCTAATTGGTATGTCTTAATTATCATATCTTTGTAGCGTTTTGGCAAAGTCAATGAAAACGGCAACATAACCCGTGTAAACGATAACAATGGGTATGAAAACGAAACCATCTCTGTTTTTCTCAATATTTCATTACCTTTCTCGTTTTTTCTTTAGTTTTCATATTTTTCAATTTTTATCGAATCAATTTCAAAAATGACTTATCTTAAAAATGCTTTTAGGTTCTAGAAAACATTCAACTTTCTTTCTCTTAATCAGGAAGTGTTCCGTCAAAATGACACGATATCACTAATACGCAGCCCGGAATTGATGCTAAAGATAAAAGGAGAGTAATCCTGATTTGACGTTCAGATCTGTTTCGGATCCCAAATAAACTCCCCACTGTTTGACCCTGCTTGGCTGCCGTGTAAAAATTCCCTTTGAATAAACAGTATCGTTGCTTTCTTATACTATCTATTCCAAGGAGAGCATATCAAACACTTACGTTGTATTAACCATATGCTTGGATATTATCTCTGCTTCAATTTCTGGTTATTCCCCTCACTGTTGAGAATAACACCTAGCGTTTTTTCATTTCTCATTGCCCATTCTACACAGGAAATCACAAATCCTGTAAGTCCCCATTCCAAGCTACAGTCTTTAGCTCGAAAAGACACAAGTAACGGAACATGTCATATTCCCTTTCAGCGAATTCTAGTTTCTTGCTTATGATGTATTCATAGCGTGTTTAAACACGGTAATCAGTACAATATGATATTTAAAAAACAGATAGACACTGCCTGTGATCGTTTTATTTCTAGAAAAACAATCTTCACTTCCTGTCCTTTTCTAAACTGGTATCTTCAAGATATGTGAAAGGCATAGATCAATGAGTAAAGTGAAGCTAAATGTCGAATAGGCGTCAGCCTAAACGTGTAGTTCCATATACGTGTATAAATGGCTCTTTGAAAACAGAAGATATGGGTTGTGAAAAGAAAAAACGTCTGTCACATAACATCTTTCACATTCTATTGCTCCACACTCACTGAAGTGATGAAAATCAAGCTGTAAGGAGTGTGGCGAGTCTAATGTACAGGCACTTGTTTTCACCGTAGGGACTATAGACAGAACCTGCTCAATAACTAAACAAACGTTCGTAACTTGAAGGAATCTCTCCCTTCAAACTTTGCTCAGTAAGAGTAGTTCAAACAGTTGTCATTAGCCCTTTCAATTGAGTCAGATCACCGATCACCATTCCTTAAAAAATCGAAAAAAGATCATAAGGTTCAACAATTGATAAAAAAGAAGGCAAGTTCTCTATTCGATGGATTATGTTTCTAAGAAATTATAAAAAATCGGGTGATTTTCTAGTATTTCTTTCCGTTTTTCAATTTGGAACATGTTTCGCAGCGCCCCAAAAAAATAGCCTTCAAACGACCCTTTAATGCGCTTTTGCTTTTGGGCAAAGATACTTTCTTTGAACGACTGCAGGGCAATAGGCACAATTTCTTCGAGGGGTACATCTAGACGGCTTGTCCGATAGGCAAGCATCGTTTTGCCCCAAAAACGATAAATATCTTTTGCTTCTCCATAGAACATCTTCACCGTAGTCACAAATTTTTGTGGAATATGAGACGGTGTAAAGCTGGCATCTAAATACGCTTCTTCTTTACGTATGTTATTAAAAGATTTATTTAATGATAAATAACTGTTAGGATCATTTTTTGCGTCTTCCTCCTTAGAGACACAAGGGATTTCAGCGTTTTCAGCTTGGTAATGAGCTTGGAAATCGTCTAGATTTAATAGCTCTGCCCAGTAAGAAAAGTATGGATGATCTGTAAAGAGATGAATCGGTGCACTCCGTCCATTCTGTGTGCTGGAACGGCGATAGACCGTGAACAGGATGCCAGCTTCACGCAGCTTTTTGGCTACGTTCCGGATCGTCTTGTCAGATACATCGTACCGATCCGCAAAATAGTTATCCTTCGCAAAGAAAAAGCCCTGTTCAGACGAAAACCAGCACATCATATCGATCGCATTGCGTGTGCCTTCCTTCAGCCGATGGTAGCCCTCGCCATACGCTTCTTCTACTGATTTTAATAATAGTAATTTTATCGATTGTTGCTGCTTATGATTCTCGGCGTACACCTCGTAGCTCATCATTTTCTTGAATTCTTCAGTAGATATTAGTTTGCTTACAGCCATTATCCTGTCTCCTTTTAGGAAAACAAAAAGACGCATTTACCATATGAAAACGGTAAACACGTCTTTTGTATGACTGTAAAAGAGTTACTTTCCCTTGAAAATTACATGTAAATGCCGTATAATAAGGCATTATATAAGTAATGAAGGCGAAAGCAAGTGTTTACCGTGGTGCTATCACGGTGGACGGTTATAGAGGACGGCAATCCTACTATAACGCGCTTTTGCTTTTTTTATTTTCCGTTCGATTTCGTTAACTCTATTTATAGCAAACTTTCGGGGTTTATACAAGAGATTCCAAATTTAAATTTTTTGATTAGTTACATATCTTGCTTGATATTATTGTCCATAGCATGACGTACATATAAAAGAACCGATCAGCGAAAGTGAACGGTTCAAATTGATTATTCTCTTGAATTGACAAACTTATTATCTTTTCTCAAATTAGTATAATTTTCAAACAATTTAAAGGATCGTAATTCCTGCTTTTTAGTATCATTCCGTATTTAACTTCATCCCATCCTCCATGCCTATGTATTGAATTTTCTTTGTGCGCAATAAAAAGAACAGATTTTCACTTCCGTTCTTGGTATAGGCCCCACCTACGCCAGATACCTTGACAGCCACGCGTGCCATCCTACCCCGTACTACATTTTTTTATTGCGACTTTGTTTTTATACCCTACATCAATAAAATGTAAACGCTTACTTAAAATTTCATACTAAAAGATTTTTATGAGAAAAGCCCGTACCCGTTTGATATAAGCTTTTCTCATTCCCATATTGGGGAATCGTGGAGAAGATCTGCTTAATCTTGATTAGCAGCCCAGCCCACCTACTTAATATTTAGGGACTAACCACTCAATATAACGATGAATGAAGTTTCCTTCGTCCATAAAGTAAATCGTACTTATATTATTTATTTACCCCATCTTAACAAGATAAAACCTTTTTTTCAAAAAAACATCCTAATCTTTTTAAAAAGGAAAAACGTCTTAAATCCAGTAAGTAGCCTTCATTACTGGATTTACAAAACCTGTATTTCTGTACTCCTGTATTTCTGTACTCCTGTATTTCTGTATAACTGTATAATAATTCTTTTTTCGTTATATTAATCTTCGATGTATTTTTTCACGGCTGCTTCAACAACCTCAGTCATTGTTATCCCGTTTAAAGCTGCATATAATTTTAATTTTTTATGAAGCTCGATATCCAATTCGTAAGTTGCTTTTTTTTTCATTACTGTATTTACAGTTTCCTGTGTTACTGTATTACTGGATATAGCACTTAACACATCTTCTTTCTTTTTTGTGGTGGGTGTTTCCTCTTCGCTTAACAGTCCCGCAAATTTAGCTTTTTTCGACACGTTCAATCAACTCCTCCACAAAATGGGTGTATTCAGTTAATGCTTTTCGATCTGTTTTTGTCCGATCTGATATCCCTGTAATTGTAAATTCTTTTATTCTTGCTTGTCTTTTCACAACGCTGCTAAAAACAAGTTCTTCATAATCATCACGGACTTTTCTTAAAATAGATTGATCCAAAGAAGCACGTGAGTTTAATAAAACAGATAAAATTCCGGCTAATTTCAATTTTGGATTATACGCTTCTTTCACAAGCTGACATGTTTCTAAATAATCATCTAGAGCGTGAAATGCAAATGGATCGGTTTGGAGCATTGTGACAGTGTAATCGCTTGCAGTAAGCCCCAAAAGAGTTTGTTCAGCTAAGGCCGGTGGGAGATCAATCAAAATATAATCATATTCATTTTGAATGCTCTCAAGAGACAGTTTGAGCAAATGGAGACGCTGCTTTTCTTTGGATGAAGCCACGAGGCCAGGTATCTTTGAAGCATCATCGTTCGCTGCTATTACATGAAGAGTATCTGTAACTACAGTAATACAGTTATCTGTATTTACAGCTTTTAATACATCATAAATTGTTTTTTCAAAACTACTCTTCCTTTTACCTGTGAGCATTCTTGTTAAGTTTCCTTGACCATCAAGATCAACAGCAAGAACTCTCTTTGTCTTAGATAAAATAAACGCTGTAATAGCTGTTGTAGTCGTTTTACCAACGCCGCCTTTTTGCAATCCAAAAGAAATTAATATAGCCATGCGATCCCTCCTATTAAATGTAAAACTGTATTTACAGTTTACTGTATAGCAAATTGTATTGCAAACTTATTGTCTATAGATCTGCTTTTCCTCAAACGAAAGTATTTTGGTTTTTGTGTATCGTCCTGTTAGAAAAATAGCGAAGTCTTTCAAGCTAATATCTATATGATGAGAAATATTTGTTTGAGGAAGTTCTCTCATCTCTGTCTCAACGAGAATGGGCATCAAGTGTCTTCTACTAATCGGATTGCGTCTAACAGTGGCGTTCAGTATCCGTCCTTCTGTTTCATGACTTTTTGAGAATTTAACAAAATCAAATTTTGGTAAATTGATTTTGTTTCTTGAAGAATCATGAATTTGAATTAGTTAGGTTTTTCACTTGTGCTAAGTGAGCAGAACACAAGTGGTATGATTCACCCCTTACTTGTTATCTTATAGGTGTTGTTCCACTTGGCAAGAAAATGATTAAACAAGAATGGAGAACAACCAATCGTTTTTATAATTAAAATTTCTTTTTCTTTGTATGGATAAATGCGAAATTTATATGGGTTATCCAAAAGAATTGTTAAAATGTCTTGATGATTTATGTTGCGATCTTTTATATATTGAAGTCTTATCAGCAAGTAGGCGTTAGATTAAAGTGGTTTGTTATAAGAAAGTGAAATAATTTTTAATTTATTCTTCACACGTCTCTTTTGTGTGTTTTACAATAACTTGTTTTATCTTGTTTTATCTTGTTTTATCTTGTTTTCGGAGGCTAAAAAGTCAGTAGTACCAAGGGTTCATCGATCTTAAGTATAACAAAAATGGTGCTAGCCATAACAAAAATGGTGCTAGCCATAACAAAAATGGTGCTAGCCATAACAAAAATGGTGCTATAACTATAACAAAAATGGTTTTAACTATAACAAATTTGGTTCAAGAATAACAAAAATGGTGCGAAACATAACAAATTTGGTTCTTAGGGAAATCATAAAAACTTTAACTATAACAAAAAACTCTTTTGTTATAGTTAAAGTTTTGTCATAATTAGATCCAGTGAAAGGAGAGGATCTTTGTTGCTTACTACTGCAACAGAAGTTATTGAACCGCATCCTAATAATCTTGTGACAAAATCTAATTTGCTTATTGAAGCGAACTATAAACTTGGTGTCGTGGAACAAAAAATCATCTTATGTTTGGCCAGTAATATCAGTCCTGCCGATTCGGATTTTAAAACCTATACCTTGCCTATCAAAGAATTTACTAATCTGTTAGGCTTAAAAGGAACACCTAAATACACAGAATTAAGACAGATTACGAAAGAATTGATGCAAAAAGTATTTGAAGTACGAATTGATAGGAAAGTCATTCAAGTTTCTTGGTTAAGCTACGTTGCTTATAATGAGACTGAAGGAGCAATAGATATAAGGTTCGATCCCTTTTTGCGTCCGTATTTATTAGAATTAAAAAAGGAATTTACGAGCTATAAGCTTGAAAATATCATAAAATTGAAAAGTTCTTATTCGATTCGGATATATGAACTCTTAAAACAATATGAAAAGTTACAAGAAAGAACATTCCAGCTAACGAGTTTACGGAAAATGCTTGGAGCTGAAGAGATATATCCTGCCTACGGAAATTTTAAACAACGGGTACTAGTACCAGCGCAGAAAGAATTAAAGATGAAAACGGATATTTCCTTTGAAATTGAAGAAGTAAAAAAAGGACGTAAAGTTGAGAAAATCAAATTCCTTATATTTTCTACAAGGAACCATAAGTCCAAGCAATTGGATTTATTTCATGAAAATTTAGAAGAATTTAAGTTACCTAATTCTTTTTCTGAGACTGTAAAAAAGCTCGGATTAAACGTAGGAATACAACTAACAGATGAAATGATTAATTCTTGGGAGAAACATGGACAGGATACTGTGATTGATCTGTTAGAGAAAATGCAGTATAGAAGGGACATAGAAAATCCAGTTGGCTACATCATAAAAGTTTTAAACACTCCTGGTGCCAATGAGATAACATCAGAAAACGGGGATATTGTAGCTCATCTGGTTTCTGAATTCAGACAATCAAAAGAACACTTACCCGATTGGCTAGTGAAAAGGAAATCTATCGAAGAGATAAAAACGTGGATGACAATAGATCAAGAACAAGCCAATCAAAAATTTGAAGACATTAAAAATGAATTATATGAAATCCTTCAGATTGAAGAGCTAAACAACAGCGAACGTTCAGACGAGGAAATGGAAGAAGAAAAAAGGATACTTTTAAAGAGGATACATAGTTTGTAAAAGTAAATATAACGTTTTTGGTTATTTTCATTTTTCTGTCTCGATAAGTAAAGACGGTTCAATACGACAAACAAACGTTGCAAATATAGCTTTATAAATATTGGTTTTATTGCCAATACTCTAATGAATATAGCTTTTTTTGTATGCAAAAACGGGGCCGTTCCTAGTCAATATTCACTGACTAGGGACGGCCCCGTTTATGTTTGTGATAATTAGATGGAATTCTTAGTAGTTATAAAAACAGCAGCTTATCTAATATTTTATGGATTGGTGCTGAGATCTAAATCTTCATAACATCCTCTATACAACTACATTTATCTCTTCCATTTCTAAGAAAGTAAATCAATATTTACAAGCTGTTTCTATTACTACAGACATCACTCCGTTTTAGAATATACAAAAGACTGATGATTTTTGATTATCTAGTGCAAGGACAAAAACAAAATGAGTATGCACACTAAGCGTTTAACTTATGTGAAGAATATAGATTGAGAAGTTGTTTGAAATGCATTGTATACCATTGAAAGGGCGATTGAATAGGCTTGCTAATTCAAGCACGAGAATGAATAATATAATTGATTCATGTAGAAATGTTACAGTTCAACATTTCTTTCCGTTTTTTACAATGCCTTATAAGTAGATTTAGCTATTCTACATATAGAATAATAAACCTTCAATTTATTCGGTTTATATAGATAATCGAAGATCATTCAAAATGAATATCAATTATTTTTGAAAATAAGAACGGAGGAATAAAATGTTGCCCTTAGAACGAAAGCAACAAATATTAACATGGTTAGAGGAAGAAGAGACGTTACGAATTTCGGAGATAAGTAAACGATTAGATGTGTCTGTTATGACGGTTTATCGCGACTTGAAGCCATTAATTGAAGAACAAAAAGTGTTAAAAACATCAAATGGCGTGACGTATACTCCAGAAAACACTGTTGTATCTAAAAATTGTTCGTATTGCAATAAGCCTTCAAACACGAGATTTTCCGTACAGCTTATTAAATCGAACAATCGAGTCGAACATACTTGTTGTGCTCATTGTGCGCTGCTTCGGTATCAAGATATAGAACAAAAGGTTTCCCAAATCATTTGTTATGACTTTTTAAAAGAGACAACGATCAGTGCCAAGATCGCGACTTTCTTATTTAATTCAGATCTACAACTTAATCACTGCCAGCCACAAGTGCTTATTTTTGAATCTATGAAGCAAGCAAAGCAATTTCAATTAGGATTTGGCGGCGACATATATCAATTCGAAGGAGCCGTTGATAAAGTGAACGAGGTCATGAAAGGCAAAGGTTGTAATAAATCTATTATTTAGAAAAACGATCTTTATCATCATAATCATTATGGACATGTTCATGCCACTAGTAGGACTATTGATAAGTATTGTTCTCCTGCTGGACCGGAATGTTTTTGCAAAGATCAAACCAATACAAGAATGGCTAGGTTAGAAAATAGCAAACTATCGGTGGTGCCAATGAATTGAACTTTAAAATCACTTGAAAAGTCAGAATTGTTCCGTTTTTTACAATTAATGAAATAAAGACTCAGATAATATTTAGTTAAATCAACGGTTCCTTGCTAAATCAGTCAACAAAGGGTAGTTTTAAATAGGGGCTGGAGATTAACGATTCATTGGGGATTACTAAATTAGTTATGTGCATTAGGAGCTACAAATAGATAAAAGGGAGGATATTACATGAGCACTCAAGAAACATTGAAGCAAGTGGGTCATCCATTAGAGCCGCTTACAGCAGATGAAATTACGAAAGCGGTTGCAATTGCAAGAAAAGAACAAGGACTAACAGATGCAGCTCGTTTTGAGCAAGTTGGTTTGTATGAGCCTGAAAAATCAGTTGTATTAAATTTCAAAGAAGGAGATGCAGTTGTACGTGAAGCTTTCATGATCGTTTTAGATACGTCAGATAGCCAAACGTATGAAGGTGTTATCTCTCTTACTGATGAAAAAGTGGTTTCATGGACACATGTTCCAGGCGTTCAACCTTCATTCCTTTTTGAAGAATATTCTGAACTTGAAGCAACAGTGAAAAACCATCCTGACTTCCATAAAGCGCTTGCAAAACGTGGCATTACAGATCCAAGCCTAGTTATGGTTGATCCTTGGTCTGTTGGTAACTTCGGTATTGAAGAAGATGAAGGAAAACGTCTTGCAAAGGCACTTTGCTTCGTTAGAAAATTTGAAGGCGATAATGCGTATGCATATCCTCTTTCAGGTCTACTACCTGTCGTTGATTTAAGCACAATGGAAATTGTACGCATTGAGGATCACGGAGTAAGACCGATTGCGCCAACAGCTGCACCATATAAACCTGAGCAATCTGATGCTATTCAAGTACGGACAGATTTAAAACCATTAGAAATTACACAACCAGAAGGCCCTAGCTATGAAATTAATGGACATAACATTAAATGGCAAAAATGGGATATTCGAATTGGTTACACAGCACGCGAAGGTCTTGTTCTTAATACAGTAGATTATCATGATAAAGGGGTAAAACGCCCAATCCTATACCGTGCGGCTTTATCTGAAATGGTTGTTCCTTACGGAGATACAGATCCGGCTCATGACTGGCAATGTGCGTTTGATGCGGGTGAATACGGAATCGGCCAATTAGCTAACTCATTGGAACGCGGTTGTGACTGTGTCGGTCATATCGACTACTTTGATGCTGTTATGGCAACAGGTAATGGTGATATCCATAGAATTAAAAATGCGATTTGTCTTCATGAAGAAGATTACGGAATTGCATGGAAACACACGGATTGGAGAACAGATGAGGTAGAAGTACGCCGTTCACGTCGTTTAGTAATTTCATTCTTCACGACAGTAGCGAACTATGACTACGGATTCTTCTGGTACTTCTATACAGACGGTAAAATTGAACATGAAGCAAAATTAACAGGTATCTTGAATGTTAGTGTGCTTGAAGAAGGCGAAAATCCGAAGTACGGATCATTGGTTGCACCACAAATTGGCGCACCAATCCACCAACATATCTTTAACTACCGTATTGATGTAAATATCGACGGACAACAAAACTCTGTTCAAGAATTGAACACAGTAGCATCGAAGCCTGATTATGCAACTAATAAACAATTAAATGCTTTCGGTGTTGAAACAACAACGTTCCAAACAGAACTAGAAGCTCAACGTAACATGAATCAAGAAACAGCAAGAGCATGGAAGATCATTAACCCTAACAAGAAAAACTTTGTAGGTGAGCCAGTAGGTTTTGAACTTGTACCTGGTGAAAATGCAAGAGTTTTCTTACATGATGAATCAAGTATCGTGAAACGTGCAGGATTTATTAAAAATCATTTACACGTTACAAAATTTGATCGTGATCAAATGTATGCTTCTGGTAAATACCCGAACCAAGGGGAATGGAACGGAAGCACGCTTAATAATTGGGTAAAAGAGAACCGCAATATTGAAAATGAAGATATTGTTGTTTGGTATAATATGGCTGTTCATCACGTTGTACGTCCGGAAGATTGGCCAGTAATGCCAACTCATTATATCGGATTCATGTTGAAACCGCATGGTTTCTATGAGGGAAATCCAGCGTTGGATCTTCCACGTCCAGCAGCAATCAAAGGCGCTAGCTGCCATTAATAACTAAAAAAAGTTGTTTGAAAAGGGAATTGATTACAATTCCCTTTTCACCTTCTTATATACAGGAAGTGAACAAACATGATGCTGATTATCAGCACTCTACTAGTCTTACTCTATACGAGTGTTTGTTTAATGAAAATACATCAAATCCGAAATAATTTAAAGAACATGACAGGCATGATGATCGTCATGGTATTGTGTATGGGAAGCAGCCTAACTATCGGCATAATTGTCGGAATTTTCTATACAAGTGATTTAACTCACTCTACTATGATTGCCATGACATTCAGTCTGATTGTCGGATATTTAGCCGGAAAGCCTATTAACCTATTAGCCATTGGAGAAGGAATGGCTGGGGGAATAATGGGTGGGATGATGGGCGCAATGCTTGGGGATATGTTGCCACTAGGCAATTATACAGCGATGCTCATTTATATGGATATCCTCTTTATTGTAAGTATTTTGTTCATTGTGACAATGATGAATACGGAATTGAAGAAAGATAAAGAAAATCTGACATTTAAACCTCGAACTTATCCATGGATTATTACAACCATTATTTCAGCTATTTTAATTTTTGCTTTTTCTAACATGGAAGCGGATACAATTGAATCTCATCAAGACCAAAAAGATCAACACGAACATCATCACTGATTTAGGAGGGAAATATATGGCCGCACGAAAAGAAGGAGATGTACTAGAAAGTACAGACTCACCAAAAGTATTAAAAAAGGAAATGACGTGGAAGGATGCGTTTTGGCTCGCTAGCGGTGTGCCAGCCTTAGTATTATTTTCAATTGGAGCTATTGCGGCTACAGTAGGAAATCTTTCTTGGTTAGTTTGGACAGTATCGATTCTGATTGGGTTAACTCAGGCTTTCCTATTTGCCGAAATTGCAGGTATGTATCCGAACAAATCTGGTGGAGCATCCGTATATGGCGCGATGGCGTGGGTGAAATATTCGAAAGTATTATCTGCCATCTCCATTTGGAGTAACTGGATTGCTTGGACACCGGTATTAGCACTAGGAACAAAATTAGCTTCAGGCTTCGTTTTAACCACATTTTTCCCTACTGCTGCCATTACGACTTGGGGATTTACACTGCTGGATTTAGGTTTTATCCGTCCAGATCTGACTATTCGTTTTGATTTTGCTTTTGTTTTAGCTCTTGCTTTCCTTTTTATCGTTTATGCGATCCAAAACTTAGGTGCTGTAAATGCTGCACGTATCCAAAGAATTATTGCAGTAGTCGCTCTTATACCTTTACTTATCGTGGGGCTCGTACCGTTATTTACTCAAGGTATTAATGTGGAAAATATCATTCCTAGCCTTCCGACTGGCATTTCTTGGGATGAAGCAGGGTGGACATTATTATTTGGGGGCTTGTTTTTAGCTGCTTGGTCTACTTATGCTTTTGAAACATCAATTTGTTATACGAGTGAGTTTAAAGATCCTAAGAAAGACACAGTTAAAGCAATTATGTTTTCAGGTTTATTATGTTTAGTCGTTTTCACCATTGTTCCATTCTCTTTTCAAAACGCTTTAGGACTTGCAGGATTACTTGATCCTGATATTGCAAGTGGAATGGGAGTCGGTACGGCGATGGCTCAAATGGTAGGCGGCGGTGTTGTAGTAGGAACGATTATTGTCCTATTGCTTATCCTGTCTACGATATTGTCTATCATGACTTCTATGGGTGGTTCATCCCGTACTTTATATCAAGGATCTGTGGATGGATGGCTACCAAAATTCATGTCTAGTGTTAATAAAAACGGAGCACCTAGTGGAGCAATGTGGACGAACTTAGTCTTCAATATCGTCTTGCTTTCGTTGTCTGACTACACATTTATCCTTGCTATTTCAAATGTAAATTATATCATATTGAACTTTTTCAATTTAAGTTCTGGATGGATCCACCGGATGGACCGTCCAAACTGGCCACGCCCATTTAAAGTGCCAAGCTGGCTTATAGGAATAAATGCAGTATTAGCTTTTGTAAATGTTGCCTTCCTAGGACTTGGTGCTATCGTTTGGGGACCAGGCACACTTATATCCGGTTTAGTCGTTTCTTTATTCATTATTCCTGTGTTTCTTTACAGACATTATGTCACCGACAAAGGGGTATTCCCAGGAAATGCTGATTCCGATGAGCTAGATAAGACGCACTATAAAAAGAAAGCCGGTATTTTGCCGTATGTGGCTGTTACTATAGCAATTGGAGTTATCATTGTTACTAGTCAAATAGCTGTTTTTAATCCTTAATAGAAGGTTTTCATCGTGGTCATTGCATACGTGATGTCTGTAATCGATGAAATGTCGTCGCGGATTTCTACATTGTTAAAAAGCAAAAAATTTCTGTACGAGATAGAGATATAAATAAGTAGGGTGTTTATAGAGATTCTTGATTCCAGTAATTAGGAATCTCTATTTTTGAAATAAACAGTTGGATAATTTATGCAGTTGCTTTAAAAATCTAAGCGGAAAAGGGGTTTGTAAATGAGTACTGAAAATTTAGAGTTGAAAAAAGTATTGACACCACTCCATTTATGGGGATTAGGAGTAGGGATCGTTATTTCAGGTTCTTATTTCGGGTGGAATTACGGGCTCGCAGAGTCAGGCTTTGTAGGAATGTTAATCGCTACTGCCATCATTGGTCTTTTGTACACAACATTATGTTTCTCACTTGCAGAGCTAGCAACAATCATGCCTCATGCAGGTGGAGGTTACGCTTTTGCAAGGAGAGCCATGGGTCCATTAGGAGGCTATCTTACAGGCGTAGGCGTTGCGTTGGAATTTGCGGTAGGAACAGCTGTTTTCACCTCGGGTGCAGGTTATTATGTTAATTTCCTTATACCAGCAATCAATCCTATTCTCGCTGCTGCCGTGCTCTACATCTTTTTCTTTGCTCTTCATATTTTAGGTGTTAAAGAATTTGCAACAGTTGAAATGATCCTTGTCACGATTGCTGTTGCGATGTTAATTGTCTTTGCCATTTATGGGGTCCCTCATGTTCAGACTGAAAAATTGTTTGGTGGAGAAAGTCTTATTCCTGGAGGAATTGCAGGTATTTGGGCAGCTCTACCTTATGCAATGTGGCTGTACATTTGTATGGAAATGTTACCGATGTTAGCAGAAGAATGTCGTAATCCGGTCAAGGATTTACCTAGAGGAATTATGGCTGCCATTATTACTCTTATCATTCTAGCCTTCCTTGTCGTGACAGTCACTGTTGGTCTTGGTGGAGCTTCAGGTACGTCTGCAGTAGAGAATCCTCTCTCCTATGCCATTTCCCAAGGTATTAGTGAAAATTTATGGTTAGTTGATGGACTGGCTATCGTTGGGTTGTTCGGGATGCTTTCAAGTTTGGCAGGCGCAATCTTAGCTTATTCCCGCCAAGTTTTCTCATTGTCAAGATCAGGTTATTTACCTAGTTTCTTATCACGCTTGCATAAAACACGCCGTACACCTTATATGGCAGTAGTTGTTCCGGGTTCGATCGGTTTCATCTTTGTTCTCATGTTTGATCCGAATAAACTAATTTTAATTGCTACATTTGGGGCATTGGTTTCTTACATTATGATGAATATTTCACTCATTATGCTGCGTAAAAAAGAACCTAATCTTGCACGCCCTTATAAAGCACCATTTTATCCTGTAGCCCCTATCGTATGTATTATTCTTAGCATCATAGCTTTGTTTTCATCCGTGTTTAAAGATATTAACTTCTTCTTCATTAACATAGCTATTTTTGCTGTAGCGATTGGTTATTACTATGTCTGGGCAAGACATCGTATCAACGCAGATGCACCAGAAGAACAATTTGCTAATATGACACAAGAAGAAATGGAACAAGAGAATATATCTGTATAACTCGTCTATATAAAGAATCAATAGTATTTAATTTTAAATACTATTGATTTTTTTATGATGACTATTATTAATAGCTACATTTGGGCATTGGTTTCTTACAATATGATGAATATTTCACTCGTTTTTGATTCTAGCATTCTTAAATGACATTTACTCGCTCTAGTTCCTTAATTTTTGTCGCATATCGAATGCGACAAAACTGGTTCTAACACGAAATGCTGCGTAAAAAAGAACCTAATCTTGCACGCCCTTATAAAGCACCATTTTATCCTGTAGCGATTGGTTATTACTACATCGTATCAACGCAGATGCACCAGAAGAAATGAAGAAAGAGAATATATCTGTATAACTAATCTATATAAAGAATCAATATTATTTAATATTAAATACTATTGATTTTTTTATGATAACTGTTAATATTAATGGTAGTCTAAAAATTACGATAATTCTGCGATGAGGTGAATCTAATTGAGTACGAATAATAACAAACTGACAACCAATTGGGGTGCTCCAGTTGGCGACAATCAAAATTCTATGACAGCCGGTTCGCGTGGACCTACTTTGATTCAAGATGTACATCTTTTAGAAAAATTGGCGCATTTCAATAGAGAACGTGTTCCTGAACGCGTTGTACATGCGAAAGGTGCGGGTGCACACGGTTATTTTGAAGTAACAAACGATCTTTCTCAATACACAAAAGCGAACTTTTTATCAGAAGTCGGAAAACGTACACCTATGTTTATTCGTTTCTCAACAGTAGCTGGTGAGCTAGGATCTTCAGATACAGTACGTGACCCGCGTGGTTTTGCTGTGAAGTTTTATACAGAAGAAGGGAATTACGATATTGTTGGGAACAACACACCTGTATTCTTTATTCGTGATGCGATTAAATTCCCTGACTTCATTCATACACAAAAACGTCATCCACAAACTCATTTGAAAAATCCAAATGCCGTATGGGATTTCTGGTCATTATCTCCTGAGTCTTTACATCAAGTAACGATTTTAATGTCTGACCGTGGTATTCCGGCATCATTACGTACGATGAATGGCTACGGAAGCCATACATTTAAGTGGGTAAACGAAAAAGGCGAAGGTGCTTGGGTAAAATATCACTTTAAAACAGAGCAAGGCGTACAAAACCTTGATGCCAATGTAGCTGCACAACTTGCAGGTGAAAATCCAGATTATCATACAGAAGAGTTGTTCCATGCCATTGAGAGCGGTAACTTCCCTGCGTGGAAACTATCTGTTCAAATTATGCCACTTGAAGATGCGAACACATACAAATGGGATCCGTTTGATGTGACAAAAGTTTGGTCGCAAAAAGATTATCCATTAATCGAATTAGGCCGGATGGTGCTTGATCGTAATCCTGAAAACTATTTTGCAGAAGTGGAACAAGCCACATTCTCACCAGGCTCATTCGTACCGGGTATCGAAGCATCTCCGGATAAAATGCTGCAAGGTCGTTTATTTGCTTACAATGATGCACATCGTTATCGTGTTGGTGCAAACCATCAAGCGCTTCCAATTAACCGACCAGTTAATGAAGTGAATAATAACCAACGTGACGGGCAAATGCGCTTTGATAAAAATGGCGGCAGTTCTTCCGTCTATTACGAACCAAATAGCCTTGGTGGTGCAACAGAATCACCTGCAGACAATGTAACACCATTTGAAGTGTCCGGTGAGGCTGGTACGCATGCGTACAGTCATGACGACCACTACACACAAGCCGGTGATCTATATCGTCTTATGAGTGAAGAGGAACGCGCTCGTATAGTTGCGACTATTGCAGGGGCGATGGCTCCAGTTGAAAGCGATGAAATTAAACTTCGCCAAATCAGTCATTTCTATAAAGCAGATCCAGAGTATGGAGAGCGTATTGCAAAGGCTCTTAATCTACAAGTCCCAGTTCAATCTTAAATTTGATTTTATGAAATACAGTAGTTAATAAAATTCAATAAAACAACGAAAAGATCATCATTATGATGATCTTTTCTACTCTATCATAATTAATTTAAAATAAGAGTAATGAGGTGTTGAAAATGACTCAACATCGTGTAAAGGAAGGTCTTAAGCTTTTAAAAAAAAACGGGTCAAGAATGACGCCCCAAAGAAAAGCGATTATGGAGTATTTAGCGAATACTAAATCCCATCCAACAGCAGATCAAATATTTAATTCAATAAAAGATAAGTTTCCGAGTCTTCCACACACTACTGTGTACAATAACTTGAAATGTTTAAAAAAGTACGGAATTATTAATGAACTTACTTATGGACAAGCATCAAGTCGTTATGAATGGGCGACCGCTTTTCATTACCATGTAGTATGTGATTCGTGCGGACAGTTACATGATTTTCACTATCCTAAGTTAGAAGCAGTAGAGCAGTATGTTGAGAAAAAATCACGATTCAATGTAACCCAACATTTATTTGAGATTCATGGAACTTGTTTGGACTGTAAAAATGAAAACGTTTCCTTTAAAGAGAGTTAGCCGAACTTGATTTCACCCATATTCCAACCTTAACACCCTGTACTTTTATTAAGACAGGGTTTTTGTGTATGTTAGTTAGAATATAGTAAATGATGTTCACCGTTTTAAGTGACAGCAAAGCAGCTGTATAGATTTGTGCGCTGGCTGACTATTCTCATCAACTACCGTCTGCACAGGTGGTCGAACATCTTTTGTTTGATGAAACATAGGTTTCACTGACAGTATGGATATTTTATTTGTAAGTACGTACTTTTTTATATATAGTGTAAAAATCATACTGTTACGTATGCTATATGCTTAATAGGGAGGAATAACGAATGAGCCATATTCGTGAAAAGTCGTTTAATTGTGAAAAAGAATTGACACTGTCTATTATCGGTGGAAAATGGAAGATGTTAATTATATGGCACTTGGGAAAAGAAGGGACAAAGAGATTCGGTGAATTGAAATCTCTCATACCAGCCATCACTCAAAGAATGCTTGTGAGTCAGCTTCGCGAGTTAGAAGAAGATCTCATTGTTTATCGAGAAGTGTATCCTGTCGTTCCACCCAAGGTTGAATACTCACTTACTGAACGAGGACATACGCTCATCCCCATCCTCGAGTCCATGTATATATGGGGGAAAGAATATACAGAAAGTATTTTGGATCAAAAAACAGAAAGAACGGCTCTGTTAAACACCAAAAACTGAAGGCGTTTCAAAATATGATCCTAAATAACGATTAGATACATCTTTCATCCGGATTATGTAGCCGTTATGATGAATGATGTTGTCGGGAGAAAGCACAATATTTTACACTTTAGAATCCTCCTTGATATATCTAAGGTAAATATCAGGTTGACAATAAGTCTTGAATTGGGAGCGTCAAGAATTTTGTGTAAATGACGGAATCCCTTTTCTTGTAGACCGTCATTTAGTCTGTTGTTTTGAACCTGGCTGCGAGCTCCGCACGTGCTCGATCGAAACCGATATGACATCGTGTAGCGAAGCGTTGGTTGTATTCTTCGAATCGTGAAACAAGGAATCGTTCCAGTGCTTCTTCGTTCGGGAACTG
>NZ_LQWY01000017.1 GCF_001643235.1 Domibacillus aminovorans | reverse complement strand
CCAAAAAGTGTTTGACTTGCTCATTTGTTTATCTGCAGATGACAAGCATCTGCCAGATAAGATTTAAAACTAAAACGTTGACGTTTTTATTGATTTTGTTCAGTTTTCAATGTTCAATCTTAGTAGCGCCGTTTCACTAATTTAACACGACGTTTACCTGCTGTCAAAAGTTTTTATCGCCGCGTCTCTAGCGGACAAGAAATAATATAACATGTTCTTTTAACATTACGCAAGTCTTTTTCCGAAAAAGTTTTTATTTTTTCAAAAAAAGACATGAAGACCACCCGCTTTCCACCCAATAACCACCTTTTATGTTTAAATAGAATAAATTCTTATAGAAAGAAGGTACCTGTTCATGGAATGGATTATAGATGCTCATCTGCTTGTAAAGCTTGGACTCTCTTCCGCGCTTGGAGCCATTATCGGGCTGGAACGTGAATTAAAGCAAAAACCAGTCGGATTAAAAACAAGCCTTGTCATCTCAATTATCAGCTGTCTGCTCACGATTGTCTCTGTTGAATCCGTCTACCGCTATCCTGGCAGCAGTGATGTCAATATTACGATGGATCCGCTCCGGCTAGCCGCCCAAATTGTATCAGGTATCGGCTTTCTTGGCGCAGGCGTTATTTTACACCGAGCGAATGACAGCATTTCTGGTTTGACGACAGCTGCAATGATCTGGGGCGCAGCAGGTATAGGTATTGTCGTCGGTGCGGGTTTTTATTCCGCTGCCATTGCCGGTGTGATTATGCTACTATTGGCTGTTCAAATTTTACCCGGCATCATTCGTTTCTTCGGACCTGGACGTTTGAAAGAAAAGTTATTATATATCAAGATAATGACAGCGAGCCACCATAACGTACAAGATATTCTAAAAGCCATTGAACGTGAAGATATTGACGTGAAACGTATCCATATTCGATACGATGAAACAAATCATGCTCATTTGATCGAACTCACAGCCCGTGTTCATTTTAAAAGGCGGACGACTGAAATATACTGTACCATTTCTGAAATCCCAAACATACAGCATGTCGACATTGAAGGGCCATGAAAAACCTCCTTTCCCGTTATCCGGAAAGGAGGTTTTTCATCCACTGCACAAACAGGCTGTTTATATGGAGCATAGCGGGATCGAACCGCTGACCTCTTGCATGCCATGCAAGCGCTCTCCCAGCTGAGCTAATGCCCCCGTTTTTATGTCTAGATTATATTATAATGCTTTCACCAAGACTTGCAACTCTTTTTATAAAAAAACTCCGGGGGGATTATTCCCCACGGAGTCTCTTTTCTAATTCTACTTTTCTTTCTTCATAGCCTGGTTTGCCAAGAAGAGCAAACATATTCACTTTATATTCTTCTACACCCGGCTGATCGAATGGATTGACACCAAGTAGATAACCGCTGAGGGCGCATGCTTTTTCAAAGAAATAGACTAGGTAACCGAATGTGTATGCATCCATCGCTGGAATAGACACAGTCAAGTTCGGCACGCCTCCATCTGTGTGAGCAAAAAGCGCTCCTTCAAATGCTTTGTTGTTCACAAAATCAACCTTTTGACCAGCTAAGTAGTTTAAGCCATCCAGATCATTTTCTGCTTTTTCAACAACCAATGACTTACGTGAATTTTCAACGCGGATGACTGTTTCAAATAAGTCGCGGCGTCCTTCCTGCACGTATTGACCAAGTGAATGAAGGTCTGTTGAGAAGTTAGCGGATGATGGGAAAATACCTTTACCATCTTTCCCTTCACTTTCGCCGAATAACTGCTTCCACCATTCAGAGAAATATTGAAGACCTGGTTCATAGTTAATGAGCATTTCAATTGTTTTCCCTTTGTTATAAAGGATATTTCGAACTGCTGCATATTGATATGCTCCGTTTTCTTCA
Source organism: Domibacillus aminovorans (assembly GCF_001643235.1). Lineage (GTDB taxonomy): Bacteria > Bacillota > Bacilli > Bacillales > Domibacillaceae > Domibacillus > Domibacillus aminovorans. The sequence continues at coordinate 45,181 of NZ_LQWY01000017.1, read as the reverse complement.
AGTTCAGACGAGCTGTATGCTGCACGTGCATCACGAGCACCTTGCATCATTGCTTCAATGTCCACTCCTGTTGCTGCAATTGGAAGTAAACCAACAGCAGTTAAGACGGAATAGCGGCCGCCAACGTCATCTGGAATAACATATGTTTCGTAACCTTCTTCATCTGCAACCGTTTTCAATGCGCCTCTTGCCCGGTCTGTCGTTGCATAAATACGGTTTTTCGCTTCTTCTTTTCCGTATTGTTTTTCAAGCAAATCACGGTACATACGGAAAGCTAACGCTGGTTCTGTCGTTGTACCCGATTTTGAAATCACATTAATAGACCAATTTTTCCCGTCAAGTAAGTCAATCAAGTCACTCATATATGTAGAGCTGATATTATTGCCGGCAAAAACCACTTGTGGACCGTTACGTTTTTCAGATGATACGACGTTATAGAAGCTATGGTTTAGCATATCAATTGCCGCACGGGTGCCAAGGTAGGAACCGCCGATTCCAATGACAACAAGCACGTCAGAATCTTTGCGAATTTTTTCCGCCGCTTTTTGAATACGGACAAATTCTTCTTTGTCATAATCTTCAGGCAAATCAATCCAGCCTAGGTAATCCTGTCCCTGTCCTGTTTTTTCATGAAGGGAATGGTGCGCTACTTTTACGGCATCGCGTAAATATGCGACTTCATGTTCGCCGAAAAACGAAAGAGCATTTGAATAATCAAATTGAATGTGCGTCATCCTCAAAAAACCTCCGTCTAACTGTATTTTCCACTTTACTGTATACGACTGTACACAGTTTCGCAAGAAAAAAAAACGGCAAAAATCGGGCTTATTTTTGCCCAGTTAAAGAGATGCACGTAAAATAGCTTTCACATCATCACGATCTAAATTCGTAAAATGACCGAACGGGCCGTTAAAAAGTGTTTTTTCCGCCATTTCATCTATGCGGCTGTCATCAATATCATAATCTGACAGGCGGACAGGTGCTTCAATTGATGTCCAAAAATCACGTAGCGCTTTAATGCCTTCCATTCCTGCTTCTTTGTCCGTTTTTCCTTCCGGATCAATCTCAAATACACGGACAGACAGCTGTTTAAAACGCTCTGGCTTCACGTCAATCGTATGCTCCATCCAATTCGGGAATAAAATCGCCAGGCCACCCCCATGTGGAATATCGTATATAGCGGACACGGCATGTTCAATATTGTGTGTCGCCCAGTCGCCCTTGTATCCCATTTGCAGCATACCGTTTAAACCGATTGTACCTGCAAACATGATTGTTTCGCGCAATTTTTCATTTTGTAGATCACTCATCAATTTCGGACCTATTTCGACAATTGTTTTAAGCGTTCCTTCGATCATTCGGTCCTGCACATCCGTTTGATCCGCATTATGGAAGTATTGCTCAAGCATATGCGTCATCATGTCGACAATGCCATATGTAGTCTGATCACGCGGAACTGTCGTCGTCCAGAACGGATCACATATTGAAAATTTCGGGAATACATGAGGACTCCCCCATCCGAGCTTTTCATTCGTCTCCCAGTTCGTAATAACCGACCCTGAATTCATTTCAGATGCGGTTGCCGCCAATGTTAAAATCGTACCAAATGGGATAGCATCTTCAACAGGTGCTTTTCTTGTCACCAAATCCCACGGCTCTCCATCGAATTTCGCTGCCGCTGCCACCGCTTTTGCACAGTCAATAACGCTGCCACCGCCCACTGCCAAAATAAATTCGACATTATTTTCTCGGCATAGTTCTGCTCCGCGTTTGACCGTTGTCAGGCGTGGATTCGGTTCTACTCCCGACAGTTCCGTTATGTTAAAGCCTTGCAATTCTTTTAAAACAATGTCGTACAAACCGCTTTTTTTCATACTCCCACCGCCATATACGAGTAGTATATTTTCACCGTAAAAAGCAACGTTGCTTCTCAATTGATTTACTGTATCTTTGCCAAAAATCCACTTTACTGGATTCCAGTATACAAATTCATTCATTTTATTTTCACTCCTTCTCTTTTTTTATTGTGCTTAATAATCATATCTTTTTCAAATTATTGAACTTGATTCAAAAAAACCGGCTGGAATTCAGCCGGTTTACACCCATCCTCTAAATTTCGAAGCTTCCGCTGCACGGCGAACACCGACCATATAAGCGGCAAGACGCATGTCGACACCGCGCGTCTGTGATACTTCGTAAATGTTATTGAATGCTTGAATTAAGTTTTCATGCAGTTTTTCGTTCACTTCTTCTTCCGTCCAGTAGTAACCTTGGTTGTTTTGCACCCACTCAAAATAAGAAACGGTCACGCCGCCAGCGCTTGCGAGTACGTCCGGCACGAGCAAAACTCCGCGTTCCGTTAGAATTCTCGTGGCTTCAAGTGATGTCGGACCGTTTGCTGCTTCGACGATGATCGATGCTTGAATGTTATACGCATTTTCCTCGGTAATTTGATTGGAAATCGCTGCTGGTACAAGTATGTCACAATCAAGCTCAAGCAGCTGCTGGTTCGTAATCGTATTGTCAAACAATGTCGTAATTGTACCGAAACTGTCGCGGCGGTCCAGTAAGTAATCGATATCTAGTCCATCTGGATCGTGAAGGCCCCCGTATGCATCGGAAATTCCGACTACTTTCGCGCCTGCATCATGCATAAATTTTGCTAAGTAACTGCCGGCGTTGCCGAAGCCTTGCACGACGACACGAGCACCTTGAATATCGATGCCCCGTTTTTTCGCCGCTTCATGAATGCAGATGGTCACGCCTTGTGCAGTCGCTTTTTCACGTCCATGCGATCCGCCAAGTGCGATTGGCTTACCTGTTATAAAGCCTGGCGAGTCAAATTCACGGATGCGGCTGTATTCATCCATCATCCATGCCATAATCTGCGAATTTGTATATACATCCGGCGCTGGAATATCTTTTGTCGGGCCAACAATTTGGCTAATCGCCCGCACGTAGCCACGGCTGATATTTTCGACTTCACGCATAGACAGCTGCCGTGGATCACACACAACACCGCCTTTTCCGCCGCCATAAGGTAGATTAACGATACCCGCTTTTAACGTCATCCACATAGATAACGCTTTCACTTCTTCTTCATTCACTTCAGGATGGAAACGGACGCCGCCTTTTGTCGGTCCAGGTGCATCGTTATGCTGTGCACGGTAGCCTGTAAAAATTTTGACTGATCCATCATCCATCTTAACCGGAATACGTACCGTTAACATACGGAGTGGTTCTTTAAGAAGCTCGTACATTTCTTCTGTATAACCTAATTTTGTTAATGCTTCTTTAATGACATTCTGGGTCGATGTGAATAAGTTTAGATTTTCAGCCATTTACATTCACCTCTTTTATCATCATTTTTATCATTACTTGATCATGTGTGCTTCCGCCTTCATTGTACGCCGGCAAACAGTCCATTCGCAAGCCTTACAATCAGCCTTTTTTCCGTTCTTCTCTGACAGACTGTTCAATCCACTCCTGCAGCTTGTCTTTCAACGGATGAAAGCCGTCCCCATCATCATCAATACAGATGCCCCGACGCTGACGCCGACCGCCTTCTTCTGTTGCGCGAATCGATAAACTGATTTTACTTTCGTCTTCGTTAACCGACAGCACTTTGACCGCTACGTCTTCACCGATTGTTAAATAATCGTTAATGTCCCGCACAAACCCGTGGGTAATTTCCGATATGTGAACAAGTCCTTGACGGCCATGTTCAAGTGCGACAAACGCACCATATGGCTGGATACCGGTGATTTTCCCAGTGACAATCTGTCCTGGTTCAAATTTTTGTTCCATCAAATCTCTCCAGTTTTAATTGTTTTCTTGTTTTCTTGTTTTATGCGTCGCGATATTATACCACACTTTCATATGACTTGATATTAATGACTCATTTTCCTCGCAAAAAAGCAGTACAGCAATGTATTTGATACATAAAAAAGGAAGAGCTAAAAATTCCGCTCTTCCTTTTTTATTTTTCTATCATTTTTCTAAGGCAACTTCATTCATGTTTCTTTTTTCGATAAAAAGGCCGATTCGTTTGATCGCTTCCTGCAATTGAGACATAGAAGAAGCATACGAACAGCGAATGTACCCTTCCCCACCTTCACCAAAAACAGAACCCGGTACAACAGCTACCTTTTCTTCAAGCAGCAATTGTTCCGCAAATTGCTCGGATGTAAGACCTGTTGACTGAATCGATGGGAAGACGTAAAATGCCCCGCCCGGCAAATGACAGTCAAGACCAATTTCATTCAATGATTGGACGAGATAATTGCGCCGCCGCCGGTAATCCTTTTTCATACTTTCAACATCCGCCATGCCATGCTGCAATGCTTCAACCGCAGCATATTGTGCCGGTGTCGATGCACACATCATCGCATACTGATGAATTTTCAGCATTGCGCTGGAAATATCTTCAGGTGCACATGTAAAACCGAGACGCCAGCCCGTCATAGCAAATGCTTTTGAAAAACCATTAATTAAAATCGTCCGTTCACGCATGCCATCAAGTGTCGCAATCGATGTATGATCTTTATCGTAGGCAAGTTCTGCATAAATTTCATCCGCAATCACAAGCAAATCATACTTTTTTACAATGTCGGCTATAAGCTGTAAATCGGCTGTATCGAGCTGTGTTCCTGTTGGATTATTCGGATAGCAAAGAAGAATCGCTTTCGTTTTCGGTGTAATGACCGCTTCAAGCTGTTCCGGCTGCAATTTAAATCCTGTTTCACCGGTCGTACCAATCGTGACTGCTTTCCCGCCAGCAAGTTCCACTAGCGGTGCATACGAAACAAAACACGGCTCTACAACAATAATTTCATCGCCTGGGTCAGTGATCGCACGAATCGCGATATCGAGCGCTTGACTGGCACCGTTTGTGATAATGATTTCATCCTGCGGCGAATAGTTTACATGAAAACGGCTGCTCATATAATGCGAAATTTCACGGCGCAATTCAATTAATCCCGCATTCGCTGTATAGGAGGTAAATCCGCTTTCCAATGAAGATATAGCTGCTTCACGAATCGACCATGATGTGACAAAATCCGGTTCGCCAACGCCGAGCGACACAACACCTTCCATCGTCGCAGCCAAATCGAAAAACTTACGAATACCAGATGGGCGCATACTTTCGACTGATTTAGCAATGTAGCTTTTCGTCATCGTCATCACGGAGACACCACAATTCGATGATCTTGCTTATTTGATGTGTAAATCATGCCGTCATGCTTATATTTTTTTAATTGGAAATGAGTAGTTGTCGATACGACAGAATCAAGTGTCGATAATTTCTCAGAAACAAAACGGGCAATTTCATTCATCGATTTTCCTTCAACAGTCACCGATAAATCGTATACACCCGACATTAAATAAACCGAGCTGACTTCTTTAAAACGGTAAATTCTTTCTGCCACTTCATTAAAGCCCACGCCGCGCTTCGGTGTTACTTTCACATCAATCATTGCAGTTACGCCAGTATAATTGTCCATTTTTGCCCAATCTACAAGCGTCGCGTAATGAACAATGACTTTTTCTTCTTCAAGACGGCGGATCATCTCCACTACTGCCGCTTCCGCAAGTCCGATCATTTTCGCAATGTCGGCGGCTTCAAAACGTGCGTCTTTTTGCAGAATTTCAAGGATTTCCACTTCTTTTTCATTCAGCTTCATAATGATGAGCCTCCTCAAGTATGTAAAAAACTACATGTTTCATTATAACAAATCCATTGCTCATTTGTGCATTTTGATAAAATTTTCGATTATTTTTGTGAATTTTCACAAATAACATGAAGAGTTATTTTTAATCATAAGCAACTTTTCCGCAAGTACCGTTGGATTTCCACCCGGCATCGGCGCATCAAAAGAATGTTCATAAATGGATCGGATCGCTGCAGCGAGTTTGTTGATTTCGTCCAAACGGTGAACCGCATAAATAGAGTCCGCAATTTCCGTATCATAAAAGCCTGGTCCAGCATCAAATGGATCGAAGCCATTCAGGACGTCAGCTAGCGCAAAATTAAGTTGTGCAGTTTCGTTCATTTGTATCACCTTTCGTTTTCCATTAACATAATGGGAGTAACTTTATTGTCAAGGAGAGTGGATTTGATGTCAAGATTTGATGAAGTCATCGAGCGTCGCGGAACGAATGCCGTGAAGTGGGATGAATTGAAAGCTGTGTTTGGAAAAGAAGATGTGCTGCCAATGTGGGTGGCTGATATGGACTTTAAAGCACCGGATGCTGTCATAGAAGCGGTACAAAAAGAAGCGGCTCATGGTATTTATGGATATACGCTCGTGCCAAACTCCGCGCGTGAATCCATCGTTGCTTGGATGAGTGTTCGCCATAACTGGGTCATTCAAAAAGAATGGCTGCTGTTTAATCACGGCGTCGTTCCATCAATTGGCGCTGCTATTGAAGCATTAACAAAGCCAGGCGACGCGGTCATCGTGCAGCCTCCTGTTTACAACCCGTTTTTCGACATGGTTGAAAAAAATGAGCGAAAACTCGTTCATAGTGAGCTCCTCCTTCAAGATAATCGTTATGAAATGAACTTTGCCGATATTGAAGAAAAAATCATTTCAGAAAAAGCGAAAATGTTTGTCCTATGTTCGCCCCATAATCCCGGAGGCCGTGTTTGGACGAAAGAGGAATTAACGCGGCTTGCAGACATTTGTCAAAAGCACGGTGTATATATTGTATCCGATGAAATCCATTCCGACTTAACCCGGGAACCTCATAAACATGTACCGATCAGTTCATTACCTGAAGACTATTCAGCGTTTACGGTCACATTAATCGCGCCGTCCAAAACATTTAACTTAGCAGGGCTGCAAGCGTCTGCTCTCATCATTCCAAATAATGTAGTAAGGACGAAAATTCAAAAAGTATTTGCGCGTCAGGGGGCATTTACGCTGAATCGACTTGGGATTGCAGCAATGGAGGCGGCGTATCGTTACGGGCACGAGTGGCTTGACGAAGCGATTGACTACATTCAAAGAAATAACCGCCTTGTGAAGGAGTATGTGGAAGCGGAAATCCCCGAACTTACAGTCATGGAGCCGGAAGGCAGCTACCTCGTTTGGATCGACTGCCGGAAACTTGGCCTTTCAGACAAAGAACTGCTCGCCTTATTTTTAGACGCTGGCATTGCGCTTGGAAATGGCGCGAAATACGGACCTGGCGGCGAAGGCTTTATGCGCATAAATGTTGCTTGCCCGCGGTCGCTCGTGCAGGACGGTGTAGAACGAATGAAAAAAGCAGTAGACTCAATAAAGTGAATCTTCCATCAGTGGGGGTTTTAGGCCCACAGAATGTGGGTCATGCAGACGTTGTCACAGGACGTGCCGATCTTAGTCTGCATTCTGCTATCTCTCCACTAAATAAAAAGGAACCTAGGTAAAAAGCGCCGTGTCCTGCAGTAATACCTGAGTGACCGGCTTCCTGCCGGTCCGAACCCATCGGGCCTTTACTGGAATTTTTTTCCTACACTTATCCTTTTTCTAATTCTTAAAGCGGGGGTCTTACTGTCCGTTAATCTGCGATAAAATTGAGCTAGTTCTTCACAAATACCCCGTCTGCACATGCAGCGGGGTATTTATATTATCTGGCCGTTCATTATACGCCTTTTTTGTTTCCCCATACAAACGTATGAAGCTGAGGAAGAACACGGACCTGTTTAAATTCGGGGTCTGGCATCACAAGGTTAATGAGCCATTCATAGCGTCCCGCCAAGTAGACGAGCAATTTTTCATCGTCTACTTCCTCGAGACGATCATTTCCGACTTGAATGTAAAAAGGTATGCCCGGAAAAAACTGATGAACTTTTTTTGCAAAGGCTAAGTCTTCTTCGTTAAAGACAACGACTTTTAAACTGACCTGTTGCCCTGCTGTTCGTTCAATAATATCACCTAGCTTATCAAAATCCGTGTCCATTCCAGAACTTGGCGGTTTCGGTGAGATAGTCAGCTCGTCGATGTCACGAAACCACGATTGGAATTTGGAGCCTTGCGTTTCAAGTGCTGAAACAATCCCTTTTTCTTTAAACAAATCGAGCAAGGCGGCAATGTGAGGCAAAAGTGCCGGGTTGCCACCGGAAATCGTCACGTGATCAAACGTGTCGCCGCCGATTGCCAGCAGTTCTTCATAAATGTCTTCAGGTGTCATTTTACGGATATCGTCTTTCGCACTGCCGTCCCAGGTAAAAGCTGAATCGCACCAGGAACAACGGTAATCGCAGCCGGCTGTCCGTACAAACATCGTTTTCCGGCCAATCACAGCCCCCTCGCCCTGTACAGTCGGACCAAAAATTTCAAGTACAGGAATCATGAGAAATCCTCTTGTTTCGGACGATAAACAACGTAACTTGTCGGTGTTTCGCGCAAATAGACTTGCAAGCATTTCGGTTTATTTGGTGTTTCATTGAGTTCTTTTTGAATAACTTCCCAAATGACGCGTGCGACGACTTCTGTTGTCGGGAAGCGCTCCGATATGTCTTCAGAAAATAACATATCGTCATTTAGTACAGTATGGTCAAAGCGCTTATGTATAAGCGACTTAATCAATTGAAAGTTGGTCAGAAAGCCTGATTCGTTTAACTCATCACCGGCGACCGTCACGTTGGCAAAATACGTGTGGCCATGTAACTTCCGGCATGCTCCCGCTTCGTCATGCGGTACGTAATGCGCCGCAGCAAATTGAAAGTCTTTATTTAACTCATAACGGAAATCGTGCGCCGGAGCCGGATAAATTTGCTGCATCATCACACGTCTCCCCCTTTTTGCTCAACGTATTGATCGAGTCCATTTTGACGCAGTTTGCAGGCAGGGCATTCGCCGCATCCTGAACCTTTTACACCGTTATAGCACGTTAGTGTGTTTTCACGTACGTACTCAAATGCACCGAGCTGATCGGCCAGTGCCCATGTTTCTTTCTTATTGAGCCACATAAGCGGTGTATGAATAACAAACTCATGATCCATTGATAAATTAAGCGTCACATTAAGTGATTTGACAAACGAATCGCGACAGTCCGGGTAGCCGCTGAAATCTGTTTCGCAGACGCCTGTCACAATATGGCGGGCATCGTACTGTTTGCCAAGAATAGCTGCAAACGATAAAAACAGCAAGTTGCGCCCTTCAACAAATGTGGACGGCGGCTCTCCTTCTCTTTCTTCAATGGCAATATCCGTGCGCGTCAACGCGTTCGGTGCCAGCTGATTTAATAGCCCCATATTTAATATGTGATGCGGTACGTTAAGATGAGCCGCGATTTCTTTCGCCACGTCAATTTCTGCATCGTGACGTTGTCCATAATCAAACGTCACCGCAATCACTTCTTTAAATGTTTGTTTTGCCCAGAACAGACACGTTGTACTGTCCTGGCCGCCGCTAAATACAACAACGGCCTTTTCATCTTTTAGCATCTTTATTTTCCTTCTTTCTATTCATATAAAAAAGAAGAAAAAGCTCGCGAAGACAACAGAAAAAAACCGTCACATGCCGGTTTTTTCTTAGTTTTTTATAGAGGGAGTTCGCGAACCTCTCCCGCATATCGCGGAATGTCTTCTTTCATTTATCCTTTATTTTGTTTATTCATCTTACTGATCTGCTCTTCAAATTGTTTTGTTTTTTGTTCTTCCTTTTTCGACACCCGTTTAATAAAGTAAAAGGCGGCGACAGCCATTAAAACGAATACACTCATTGATATTGCGGCTGGAATATACTCAGATTTATCTTCAGGAAAGTATAAAAAGTTGCCGAAACCAAGCATCAAATTAGTCAGCACACTGCATGCCTCCATTCTATCGTACCCGTATATTATAGCAAGAGAACATCATAAATCCAACATCATGATTGTGTCATTTCCATTAAATGAGGAAAATTGATACAATGAATCTTTAAGGAGGAGATTTTATTGAATATTGGTGATCCGGTAACAGCGCATTATAAATCAGGCAAATATACAGGAACGATTACAGGTTTTCGTCCCGGTGTTTACACGGTCAAAATATCATCAGTGCTGCGTCACCCTGTCCAAGGAGACTTGCACAATCCAAACGTTGCAGACGTCCCGTTTTTTCACGAGCGGAAAGCACTTGCCCTAGGTGAACAGGCTAATATCGCCGAATCGGCCGTTCACCCGTTCGATGGCGAAGCGGCGAATTATACCGATTCGCTTCTGGCTGCTGTCGTTAAAATTGAAAACCGGCTTATCGCGAAGGATGATGCATTTACGGTCCGCAGCTTACAAGCACTCCAATCGGTGAAAAAAGAGTACGAACTTATGTACAAAGTTTCGTTCGAATAGCTCATTCATTTGAAAAACAGCCCTTTATTTCCATCTTTTTTTCCTTTATGATTATACATAAGAAAGAAAAGTCAAACCTCAGAAAAAGGCGGTTAGTGAATGAGAACGGTTTTTGGGTATGTCCTCATTATTTTGCTTATCCCTGCATCCGTTATGACGTTTTATTACGCCGATGCCGAAGCAGGTAAAGTGCAAATTTTTGATGATTATGTAGAAGAAAAAATTATTATTAAAGAAGTTGATTTGCCACAGGCAAGCAAGATAAAAGATACAAATGGCAACACGTATGTCGAGCTTCATCAACCAAATCGAATTGTCGTTGACGGTGAAAAAGTTCCTGCCTTTTTAAAGGAATTATTTTTACAATCGGAAGACAAACATTTTTATGAGCATTCCGGTATCGATGCGGCCGCTGTCATGCGGGCGTTTTTAGTCAATTCCCAGTCAGATGAGATCGAGCAAGGTGCAAGTACAATTACTCAGCAAGTTGCCCGCAACATTTATTTAACGCAGGACCGGACACTGGCTCGGAAAATATCAGAAGTACTTTACTCGTATCAAATTGAGAAAAAGCTCAAAAAAGATGACATTTTGAATTTATATTTAAATGTTATTTACTTCAACCATAACGTGTACGGCGTGGAAGCCGCGGCGCAGTTTTATTTCCAAAAGCCGGTGGACAAGCTGTCAAAAGCACAAATGGCGTTTATAGCAGCGATTCCAAACAATCCGTCCCTTTATGATCCTTTGGAACGCTTTGATAATACGAAAAAGCGCCAAGAACGCCTCATTGACATTATGGCGCGGGAAGAATTTATTACAGCAGATGAAGCCGAACAGATTAAAAACGAAAAAATCACGCTGAATGTACGCAATCGTCTCGACAAATATCCCGACTACTCCACATATGTTAGGGATGAATTCAGTGATTTAATCTCTGAAACAGAAGGATTTGATCAGCAGCTTATTAATGCAGAAGGTGATGCGCGCAAAGCGATTCAAGAAAAGTTGAACGCACGCGTAGCAGAAGTGCTGGCCTCTGGTGTTATTATTCATACGGCGCTTGATCCTTCTATGCAAGAAAAAGCGGTCAGTGCGGTGAACAACGTACTCGCTGGTTCATCCGTGCAAGGATCTGCTGCTGTCGTCGGAAATCAGTCACGTGACATTGTCGCATTGTCGGGCGGGAGAGACTTTGATGTGACACAATTTAACCGGGCACACCAGGGGTACCGTCAGCCCGGATCAACGATTAAGCCCTTGCTTGATTACGCACCTTACATGGAAACGTTTGGCGCTGGTGTAAATGATCTTATTTCCGCTGATAAATACTGTGTTGGAGATTGGTGTCCAAACAACTACAGTGGTAGAGAATACGGAATGGTCACGATTAAAGAAGCATTAACGAAATCACACAATACATCCGCTGTTCGTGCGTACATGCGGACAGGCATCGAGCGTTCATTTTCTTATCTTGATAAATTTGACTTTAACCGTGTCGATGAAGACGATCACGTGCGCGCCGCCTCACTCGGTGGAATCGATCCTGGTGTAACATCTCTTGAAATGGCTGGTGCCTACACCTCATTTATCGATGGTACATTTACGAAGCCGCATGCGATTAAACGTGTAACCGATTTTGAAGGCAACACGCTTTACGCTTGGAAAGTTGAACCTGTTCGTGTCTGGTCATCCGCTACAGCATATAAAATGCGTGACATGCTTACAAACGTTGTAAAAAATGGGACCGGTAAAAAAGCAAACTTTGCGACCACTTATATTGGCGGGAAAACAGGGACGACGAATAATTACCACGATCTCTGGTTCGTCGGACTGACTGAAGGCTATACAGCTGGTGTATGGGTTGGGAAGGACAAATATGAAAATCAATACGATAACATCCACTACATGGAATCCTATGGCCCTCAGCAGCTCATCTGGAAACGTATCATGAGGTAATAGATTACTAGAATCATCCCCGCACCGCAATCTGGCTGCGGGGTATTTTTTTCAAAAAAAACCGGAACACTTTGTCAGCTGTTCCGGTTCTTCACGTTTATATTTATGCTTTTTTCTGCTCGTCGTCGTAAATCGGCACCCATCCTTCTTGAGTAACGAAGACACGGACGGCCACTACTTTACGATCTTCCATTAATGTGAAGTAATGACGTGTGTTGACCGGAACTGAAATTAAATCGCCCGGCTCAAGCTCTACATTGAAAAATTGGCCATCTTTCGCTTGGATCGCGAAAATACCATGTCCGCTCACAATAAAGCGTACTTCATCATCTGTATGAATGTGAATATTTTCAAATTTTTTCAACAATTCATCGAGGTTCGGTGTGCTGTCTGATAAAGAAATGATATCACGTGCCTGATAGCCGCGTCGTTCAGAAATATCGTCAAGTTCTGGCTTGAATACATCAAGTACTTGTTGCTTCTCTTCATCTGTCAACGAATAATTTTCACGCAAATTTTCGGGAAGCTTCGTAATATCCCAGTTTTCATAAATAACTTCCTGCCCTGTTAAAAAAGCACTGACTGCATTTCGATCCGTTACACGTTCACCTGTTTCTTGAAAATAAATAGATGCCATTTGTTCATCTTCCTTTCAGGATAAGTAATTTAATATGCCATGAAAATAAAAATTCATACGCTTCTAAAAACTTTTTCGCTTCAAACGCATCGCGGCCCCAAACGGTAATGCCATGGTTACGAATTAATACGGCACCGGCGTCGGCTGACACGTACTTGCCAAACTCTTCAGCAAGCTTCGGAATGTTCGCATAGTTTGGTATAATGGGCACAGTCACCGACGCATGCTCTTCCCATATACCGAACGCTTTAATAATTTCCTGTCCGGTAAACGTCACTTCACCCTTGTCACCATACAATTCCGAAATCACATTGTTGTCAATCGTATGCACATGCAGGCTGCACCCGGCGTCCGTTTTACCGTACACTTCTACATGCAAAAGCGTTTCAGCGGATGGCTTGCCGGCAAAGCCTTCAATCGCTGCACCTTGTGAGTCTACAAGCAAAAAGTCTTCCTTCGTTTCTTTCCGCTTATCTTTTCCGCTTGCCGTGACAAGGAACGACGCATCATCCACTTTAATCGATAAATTGCCGCTCGTCCCCGGGAACCAGTCACGCGCCGCAAGCTCCCGCTTCACATCCGCCAGATCATTCCAACGTAATTGCATTGTATTCATTTGACTACCTCTTTCACATGATCAATGACTTCATAAAATGTATCAAACGGCTTGTGGGTCAAACCAAGTGCACGACTTTTTTCGAGCAATAAATCACGTGCAATCACAAAGTCGGCGAGTTTAGCTGCTTCCAGGTCCGTAATCGAATCGCCAATCACGATAATATCTTTCCCTTTTGCAATATCACGAACGATCGAAGGCTTGCAGCATCCGCACTCGTTATGACAATGCTCATCGCACGAATGAGGCCAGTCAATATGAATGTATTCACCCGAAAAATCAGCCGTATTGCAATAGATATAGTCTTCTGGGACAAAGCCCTTTAATATCGGCTTCACAAAAAAGTCCATCCCCCCGCTTACTATATAAAGCGGAATTCCAGCCTCTTTCGCATACGCCACAAAATCCGCAAAGCCTTCACGAATTTTCGCATCATGTAAAATGAAGTCAGTGATTTCTTCTTTTTGCGATGATGGAAGGAGCGCAAACATTTTCCCGACGCCTTCTTTAATCGAAATCTGCTGCGTGAGTACACCATCTTTTAACTCTTCCCAACCGGCTGGTGCAAACTGTTTCATGATGGCGATAATGTTATCATTTTTTGTAATCGTGCCGTCAAAATCACAAATGAGTACAGTATTCTTCATCACTTACCTGTTCCCCACAATTCAAGTGCGACACGTAAGTCTTCGTGTTGCTTTGCTGCTTCTTCAATCGTCCAGCCAGATACGACCGCATCTACAGCTTGACGGAATGCACGTCCGCCGCCTGCTGCACCATTCGGATGGCCGTGAACGCCGCCGCCTGCATTAATGATTGAATTCATTCCGAAATCCTCATACAGTACAGGCACAAGCCCCGGATGAATACCAGCAGATGGCACTGGAAACGTCTGTTTATAAATGCTGTCTTCAAGCGCCATTTCCGCTGTTTTCAAAGCTGCGGTCCGCTCCAGTGCCACCGATCCATATGGCGACGGGAACAATGTGAAATCAGCACCTGCCATACGGACGAGCTTGCCGAGCATCAATTCTGTCGATATACCGTGATGCGGTGCGGATGTAAATGCGCCGGATATAGCCGGATGCGCCATAATCGGCACCGGAATATCGCGGTCTTCTGCGAGTTCCTGTAACACATCCAGCCCATATGCGAATACGTTAAATAGATAGGCTGTTGCACCGAGTTCAATGCCGCGGCGTGCTTTTTCTTTTAGGTCACACGTGCGTCCAGTTAAATTCACCGCATACAACGCTTTTTTACCGCTTTCCACGATGACCTGTTTGCCAAGCTTCAATCGCTCTTCAAATGGCGTCAACTTATTTTCAAATAAAATTTCATCGTCTTTAATAATGTCAATGCCGCCATTAAGCTGCGCTCTTAGCTGTCTTTCCATATACGACAGGTCACGGCCAATGACGCCTTTAAATATGCTCATAACGAGTGGACGGTCATAGGCACCTGTTAATTCACGAATACCTTGTACACCAAACTTCGGACCCGGAAACCATCTTGCCAAATCACTTGAAAAATCAAGATCCATTAACCGGATGACACCATCTAATGATAATTTACCAAATACCGTTACCAAAATAGCCGGCAAATCGGTGCTGAAGTTTGCCGCGGGATACGCAATTGTAACATCTGCTTCCCGTCCTTCTGTCGTTTCACGTCCCGTTTCTTTAATCGATATGACTCGCCCTTTATGCTTCTTTAACTGCTCCTGCTCAAGATGCGGCAAGTCAGTCCATGAACCGATTGTCAAACCGAGTGCGATACCTTCTGCTTTTTTTTCAAATTGGCCGCCTTTATCAAACAGCCGGTACGTTGCGATCACTTCACTCATCACTCGTTCTCCATTCTGAATGCCAACTAGTTTACTGGGATTATGTCATTTTTTTCTCATTTTGTCAACAAAGAGCTCCTGCTTTCCGATTCGTTCAACGGCTTCTAACAGTCTATTCTCATCCGTCAATAACCCCACACGCACGTAGCCTTCTCCATATGTGCCAAATCCAATTCCTGGTGCCGTGACGACATGGGCTTTTTCCAAAAGTACATCGGCAAATTCAACCGATGTATAGGGTGCTGGCACTGGAAGCCAGACGAAAAAGGAACCCGCTGGTGCAGTGACATCCCAGCCAATTTTCTTGCACGCCTGAATGAACACGTTGCGGCGGCGTTCGTACATGTCCGTAAGTTCACGGACACAGTCTTGCGGACCGGTTAATGCATCCGCCGCTGCTTTTTGAATCGCACTGAACAAGCTCACATACATGTGATCCTGCAATAAATTAATCGCTGAAATGACACTTTTATTTCCTGCGACAAAGCCAACACGCCATCCAGCCATGTTGTATGTTTTCGATAATGTATACACTTCTACACCGATGTCTTTTGCCCCCTCTGCTTGTAAAAAGCTCGGTGGCTTAACACCATCAAATCCAACACCGCCATAAGCGAAATCGTGCACAACACATATGTTATGCTGCCTAGCAAGATGAACTGTCTCATCAAAAAAGGCCGGATTTGCCTGGGCACCGGTCGGATTGTTCGGATAATTTAGTAGCAAAAGCTTTGCCCGCTCCAGCTGTTCACTGTCCATCACACTGTAATCTGGCAAAAAGCCGTTTTCGGCTGTAAGCGGCATGTAATCCATCTTCGCTCCGGCCAGCGCTGCCCCTGACCAGTAATCCGGATAGCCGGGGTCCGGCACGAGCATGTAATCACCTGGGTTCAATAAACATATCGGCAATTCGACGAGTCCGGCTTTTCCGCCAAACAAAATAGCGACTTCCTTTTCTGGATCGAGGTCTACGTCATATTCTCGCTTGTAAAATTCGGCAGCTGCTTCTTTTAAAAACAGCTGTCCTTGAAACGGGGGATACTTATGAAAATCAGAGTGATCCGCCGCGGTTTTCAGCGAGTCTACAATATGCTGAGGGGTCGGCTGATCCGGGTTTCCCTGTCCGAGATTAATGACGTCGTGTCCTGCGTTCACATACTGTGCTGCTTTTTTCGTCAACGCCGCAAAAAACTGTTTCGGCAGCGTATTTAACAATGTCGATTGATCAAATTGAGTCATTTATACACCTACTTAAATTGTTCTTGCAATTTCAGTCATTAATATATATGCTATTTGTCGAATTGTAAATATATTCGGAGGGATAAACATGTCTTTATATGAAGCGTTAACGACCGAATCAGCTGTTTCCCTTGTGAAAAAACTTGGCTTATTTGCTGAATCTGAAACCCTTTCTTGTCAAGAAATTGGCGACGGGAATTTAAACTACGTGTTCCATATAAAAGGAACAGAAAAAAGCGTCATCGTCAAACAGGCACTTCCTTATGCAAAAGTTGTTGGCGAAAGCTGGCCGCTTACACTTGAACGAGCTGATATCGAAAATCGGGCACTCCGTTTGCAAGGTCAATTCGCACCTGATTATACCCCTAAAATCTACTATTCTGATAAGAATTTGGCTATTACAATGATGGAAGATTTATCCTATTTAGAAATTGCCCGTACAGGCCTTATTAATGGTGAAGATTATCCGCTCATCGCGCAGCATACTGGTGAATTCATCGCCCGCACGCTTTACGGCACATCCGACTTTGCGCTCGGGCCGCAGGAAAAGAAAAAGTTACAAAATACGTTTTGCAATCCCGAGCTGTGTGATATTACTGAAGGACTTGTGTTTACAGATCCGTTTTTTGATGCCGACACAAATGATTTTGAAGAAGGGCTTCGGCCGGATGTAGAAAAATTATGGCAAGATTCAAATTTGAAGCTCCATGCCGCACAGTTAAAACGATTATTTTTAACGTCGGGTGATGCGCTTTTGCATGGTGACCTTCATACAGGCAGTATTTTCGCAAGCGGGACCGAAACGAAAGTGATTGATCCAGAGTTTGCGTTTTACGGACCGTTCGGGTTTGATATTGCCCATTTTACAGCAAACTTATTTATGAATGCCTTTTCTCGCGAAGAGTCACGCCGCGCACCGTTATATGCGCATGTTGTGACAGTGTGGGATGTGTTTACCGCTGAGTTTACACGTTTGTGGAATGAAAACAATACAGAAGCTTTTGCTCAAACAGATGGTTATCTGGAATGGCTTTTGGCTGATATTTTTGAGCAAGCGACCGGTTTTATGGGGCTTGAAATGATACGTCGGACGATTGGTCTTGCCCATGTGAAAGATCTCGATAGCATAGAAGATGAAGCAACGCGTTTAGAAGCAAAACGCCAGTCTTTGTCGATGGGTGCGCATTTTGTAAAAGAACGGGCCCGTTATACGTCTGCGGATCAGCTCGTCGCGGCGTTTAAGGAGGGGCTTTAATGACTATCCCACAATCTGTTAGTTGGGAAAATCATACGATTCGGCTGTTAGATCAGCGCAAATTGCCGCATGTAACGGAATACTTGACGCTTGGAACGGTAGAATCTGTATTTGAAGCGATTAAATCGCTTGCTGTACGAGGTGCTCCGGCGATTGGCATTGCAGCAGCGTTCGGTGTTGCCTTATCAGCACTCACATGTAAGACAGAGGATGTTCATGAACTGAAAGAGCAAGTATTTATGGACAGCGGCTATTTGTCGCAGTCACGTCCGACGGCCGTCAACTTATTTTGGGCGCTGAACCGAATGAATGAAGTGGTCGTACGATCAAATACCGCTCAGTCATTGCGTGAAAACGTATTGGCGGAAGCGCTGACGATTCAAAAAGAAGATGCAGAAGTGTGCCGCTCGATCGGCGAACATGCGCTTACATTGTTTCAAAACGGCGACCGGGTCATGACAATTTGCAATGCGGGTTCCATTGCGACGGCAAAATACGGCACAGCGCTTGCTCCCTTCTTTTTAGCGAAAGAGCGTGGCATCCATCTGTCTGTTTTCGCATGTGAAACGCGTCCTGTATTTCAAGGTGCTCGTCTGACAACGTGGGAATTAATGCAAGCAGATATCGACGTAACACTCATTACGGATAGCATGGCCGCACACACGATGAAAATGAAACAGATTTCAGCCGTCATTACCGGTGCAGACCGGATTGCAGCTAACGGTGACTCTGCCAACAAAATCGGCACATTCGGTCTGGCGGTTCTAGCAAAGTCATTTGGCATTCCATTTTACATCGCGGCTCCACTGTCAACCTTTGATCTTGATACGCCAAACGGCGACGCGATTCCGATTGAAGAACGCGACCCGAGTGAGATTACGCATGTGAACGGAGTAAATATCGCACCAGACGGCGTGAATGTGTTCAATCCTGCGTTTGACGTTGCACCTGCTGACTTGATCACAGGTATCGTGACGGAAAAAGGGATTATTAAACCGGATAAAGCATCGATTGCCGCATTATTTGCCTAATTTCAAACGTGTCCCGCCCGGCTAAATGGCCAGTCGGGACACGTTTGTTTACACGTACCTGCACTTCGTCACAATCATAAAAAAAGTCTCTGGAATTTTCCGGAGACCGTTCTTTTTCACAATGGCAGAGACGCTAAAATGCCGTTGTATAGTTTCATGATAATTAAAGCAAGCAACAAGCCGAAGAAAATCCAGAACAGTGCTTCAAAAACGATAATACCAATCATTTGCGGTGTCGTAATATGGGGGCTTAATTTGTAAACGAAATAACCGATGTAAGCCATTGCCGTTACGAGAAAAATAATAAGAATACCAGCAGCAGACGAAAAGCTAATTAGAGAGACAAGCCCGCCGATGAAAAAAATAACAGCACCAAACCGTGCTTTTTTCAACAATTCGCCTTCTGTATCTTTTGAAAAAAATAAAAGGGCGAGTTCATTCGCTGTATTCGCCAGCAACTTAAGCGTGGAGAAAAGCATTGTGAATACAAGCATAAGGCCGCCGATCACCACAAGATTCATTTCCGTTTTTGTAAAGAAATCGAGCATTCCGCTATATAAGTTCGCTTTTTGAAGCACTTCAACAACGAGAGCTTGTCCATACATAGCGAGCGACAAGCTAAAAAGTAAAATAGCAAGAAGCGGCATATAGCCGGTTAAATATGTATTTTTCATTAAATTGATTCTCCCCTGTCACAGTCAGTCACTGTTCATTATGCAAGAGGATGGTTGCTATGACAAGCAATTTTCGATATTTTTTGGATAATAGGCACAAACTCTAGCAAATTTTGCATAGTTTCACTATATTTAAATTTTTTTATTTAATTGAAATCACCGATCTCCTTCATATTTATTATAATGATTGCGTTTTCACACACATCCTAAATTATGCGATGCACAATCATTTTTTTTACGCTATACTTTTAAACATATACTATACTTTAGGAGGGATTTCATTGTCTTTGCTTCACTGGGCCATACTCGCTCCTTTTATTATGGCCTCATTCGTTCCTTTCGTGCGAAAAAAAGCAGCAGCTATACATACAGGCTGGTTCGTTTTGATCTTGCCGGTCGTTCTGTTTGTTTCGTTTCTTCAATATCTTCCTGTAACGATGAATAATGGCTCCATTATGCAAACAGCTGCCTGGATTCCATCGCTCGGTATTGATTTCACGGCGTATGTAGATGGCCTTAGCTTACTATTTGTTCTTCTCATTACCGGAATCGGGGCACTCGTTGTGCTGTACTCTATTTACTATTTGTCCAAAACAAAAGAAAGTTTACAGCATTTTTACGTGTATTTGCTTATGTTTATGGGGGCGATGCTCGGTGTCGTTTTATCGGATAACGTAATTACGCTGTACATGTTCTGGGAATTGACATCTATTTCATCCTTCCTCTTAATTGCGTACTGGTTTGACCGCGACCGCTCCCGTTATGGCGCATTGAAATCAATGCTTATTACCGTATTCGGTGGATTGATGATGCTCGGTGGTTTTCTCATTCTATCGATTATGGGCGATACGTTCAGTATTCGTGAGCTCGCTGCTCAGGCACCAGAACTGAACAATCATCCGCTCTTTTTACTGGCGATGATCCTCATTTTGCTCGGTGCGTTTACGAAGTCGGCACAGTTTCCTTTTTACATCTGGCTGCCTGATGCAATGGAAGCGCCTACTCCTGTCAGTGCGTACTTGCACTCAGCGACGATGGTGAAAGCAGGTATTTACCTTGTTGCCCGGTTCAGTCCTATTTTTGCTTTTTCTGGCTACTGGTTCTGGATTGTCGGCGCAGTTGGGTTATTCACGATGGTATGGGCGTCCTTCAATGCCATTAAACAAACGGATTTAAAAGGGATTCTCGCGTTTTCAACGGTCAGTCAGCTCGGCTTAATTATGTCGCTACTCGGTGCCGGTTCAGCAGCACTTCACTTTGACTCCCTGGATGATAACTTGTACACAGCAGCCGTTATTGCGGCCGTGTTCCATTTAATTAATCATGCGACGTTCAAAGGCAGTCTGTTTATGGTGACCGGTATTATTGACCATGAAACAGGGACGCGCGATATTCGGCGCCTTGGCGGATTAATGAGCTTGATGCCGATAACATTCACTTTATCTGTAATCGGTGCCTTTTCAATGGCTGGTCTGCCGCCATTCAATGGGTTTTTAAGTAAAGAAATGTTTCTTTTATCAATGGTACAGTTAGCTGAACTGAATTTGTTCAATCTGGAAACGTGGGGACTTCTATTCCCTGTTCTAGCATGGATCGGCAGTGTGTTCACGTTCATTTACAGCATGATTATCGTCTTCAAAGTATTCGGCGGTAAATTTCAGCCAGAAAAACTGGAGAAAAAGCCGCATGAAGCACCGGTTGGGATGTTAATTTCACCGATTGTGCTCGCAGCTCTTGTGATCATATTCGGTTTATTTCCGAATTTGTTGTCATACAGCTTAATTCAACCAGCTGCCGCCGCCATCGTGCCATCCATTATTCCAAACGGCAGCCAGCTCGACGTACATATTTCATTCTGGCACGGGTTTACGACGGAATTAATGATGACAATTGGGGTTGTCGTTATTGGGATGATCTTGTACAAATTTTTGCCGAAATGGATCGGAATGTACGATTATTTCCCGGGAAGAGTCACACTCAATAAACTGTATAACGCCAGTTTGTATACTGCAGAGCGCGGTTCACACTCGCTGACAAAGTCATATATGACTGGGTTTATCCGCAGCTACCTCGTTTATATTTTTGCTTTTTTCATTGCCATTCTTGGCTTTACAATCTGGGTGAAAGATGCATTCCGATTTGATTCATCAAATACGGCATCGATTGGCTTTTATGAAGTTGGACTGCTTATTGCCCTGTTGATCGCAACAGCTACCATTTTAATGGCCAAATCACGTCTTACATCGATTATTTCGCTTGGTGCAGTCGGGTACAGTGTATCGCTTTTCTTCGTCATTTTCCGCGCGCCGGATCTTGCGTTGACACAACTCGTCATTGAAACGGTTTCAACAGCTTTATTCTTACTTTGTTTTTATCATTTGCCAAAATTGTCACGTCATGAGGAAAAAAGACGTTTCCAAATTGGCAATGCGGTCATTGCCGCTGGTGTCGGCCTCATCGTGGCGCTGATCGGAATTTCAGCGCACAGCACAAAACTATTTCCATCGATCAATGAATATTACATTGAAAACACGCACACGAAAGCGGGCGGCGAAAATATGGTCAATGTGATTCTCGTTGACTTCCGCGGCTTTGACACATTGTTTGAAATTTCAGTGCTGTCTGTTGCAGCACTCGGTATTTATGGATTGATTAAATTACGTTTGGAGAAAGGCGGCGAACAGAATGAAAACGAATGATGTGATCTTTCAAACTGTCGCCAAAGTCGTTTTCTTTATGATTATCTTTTTCGCCGTTCATCTTTTCTTTGCCGGACACTATTACCCGGGAGGCGGATTTGTCGGCGGGCTGCTCACTTCAGGGGCGATTGTCTTATTAATGCTCGCATTTGATATGAAAACGGTTAAACAAGGATTTTCGGTTGATTTTAAATGGCTCATTAGTCTCGGCCTATTGTTTTCAGCCGGTACAGCCGCCGGATCATTGATTTTTAATGTTCCGTTTTTCACACATGCATACGACTATTTTCAACTGCCGCTTTTCGGCAAAACATCGCTGCACACCGCGATGCTGTTTGACCTTGGTGTGTACCTTGTTGTCATTGGTGTAACCATGACCATTATTCAAACGATTGGAGAGAGTGAATAATGGAAATTTTAATGTGTATTGTTGCCGGTCTGCTGTTTGCAGCGGCTGTCTATTTAATGCTTTCAAAAAGCTTGCTCCGAATTATTGTTGGTACTGGACTCCTCAGCCACGGCACGCATTTAATGCTGCTGACGATGGGCGGACTGAAAACAGGCGCAGCACCTGTTCTAGGTGAACATGCCGCATCGTACACGGATCCGGTTCCGCAGGCGCTTATTTTAACCGCGATCGTCATCAGTTTTGGCGTCACAGCTCTGTTCCTTGTTATTGCCTATCGCGCCTATCAAGAGCTTGGCACAGACAATATGGATCAATTGAAAGGAACAGAAGCAGATGATTAATTTACCTGTTTTGCCGATTCTCATTCCTCTTATTGCTGCGATTGTCTTGCTGTTTGTCTCTAAAAGTGTCCTTGCTCAGCGAGTCGTGTCCGTTATTGCTTCAGCTTCGACTGTCGTGTCTGCGCTGATCCTAATGGCAAAAGTAAAATCTGACGGCATTCAAACCGTCGATATGGGCAGTTGGCCGGCACCGTTCGGTATTACACTCGTATCGGACATGCTGAGCATTTTACTCGTCTTAACGGCATCGATCATTACCTTATGTGTCGTTCTCTATTCATTCCGTTCAATTGGAAACGGGCGTGAACGATTTTACTACTATCCGATCGTCCAGTTTTTGCTGCTCGGTGTGAATGGTTCATTTACGACAGGTGATATTTTTAACTTGTTCGTATTCTTTGAAATTATGCTCATGTCGTCCTATGTGTTAATCGTCATTGGTAGCACAAAAATACAGCTTCGTGAATCAATTAAATACATCCTTGTGAACGTCATTTCATCTGCCATTTTCGTTATTGCCGTCGGATTTTTATATTCCGTCACCGGTTCACTGAATATGGCACACATTTCAGCACGAATTTCTGAGATTAGTACGGAGCCGATCATTACGGTACTCGCTGTTTTGTTTTTAATCGTTTTCGGCTTAAAAGGGGCTATTTTCCCACTCTATTTCTGGCTGCCTGGTTCTTACGCTGCACCACCTGCGCCCATTCTTGCTTTGTTTGGATCTCTTCTTACAAAAGTCGGAATTTACGCGATTTTGCGGACCTATACGCTATTTTTTTATCACGATCAGCCGTTTACGCATGACTTAATGTCACTTCTTGCGCTCTTGACGATTGTGGCCGGTGTCATCGGCGCTCTCGCATATCGTGATGTAAAACAAATTTTGATTTATAACATTATTATTGCGGTCGGCGTGCTGTTGTTCGGAATTGCCACGATGACCGAAGAATCCATTGCTGGAACGTTGTTTTATCTCATTCATGATATGATCGTTAAAGCAGCACTCTTCCTGCTCGGCGGAATCATTATTTACATTGCCGGCACGTCCAATTTAACGAAAATGGGTGGGCTGATCCGTCAGTATCCAGCACTTGGCTGGACCTTTTTACTCGCCTCCTTTGCGCTGGCCGGTATTCCACCGTTATCTGGATTCACCGGTAAATTGTTAATCGTTCGCGCTGGCTTTTCAGAAGGAGAATATGTCGGTTCAATTGTCGTCTTGCTGTCGAGTTTAGCTGTCTTGTATTCCGTTGTGAATCTCTTTATGGAGGCTTTCTGGAAAACACCTGAAACGCCTTTGCCTGATGTGAAAAAGCAGACAGGTTCATTGTTCATTCCAGCTGCAGTACTCGTCTTGCTGTCTGTTTTGTATGGCGTTGGAACAGAAGCGGTATATCCTTATGTGATGCAGGCTGTTGATACGCTCATCCATCCGGAAATCTACATCGACGCCGTGTTAAAGGAGTAGATGGTATGGCATTCCAAATTTTATTAAATGTGTTTTTAGCGTTTCTCTGGATGTTTTTGCAAGTTTCATTTAGTGCACGAACGTTCATTATTGGCTATTTACTAGGGCTGCTCGTCATGTTCTGTATGCGCCGATTTTTCATACACCGATTTTACATACACCGCGTCTGGGCCGTTACGTATTTGTTTTTCTTATTTTTAATCGAATTGATTAAAGCGAATATTGACGTATTAAAGCTCGTACTCAGTCCAAAACTCACGATGCGTCCAGGTATTTTTGCTATGGAGACGGAATTGAAATCAGACTGGGAAGTTACTTTGCTGTCCAACTTAATTACATTGACTCCGGGTACGCTCGTCATTGATGTATCGGATGACAATAAAACACTGTATATTCACGCGATTGATATCGGCGAAGTGTCAGAAGCCATTGATAGCATTAAAAATTCATTTGAAAAAGCCATTATGGAGGTGAGCCGAGGATGATAGGTATCGTGTTGAAAATAACGCTTGTCCTGCTGGCCATCGCTATGCTTGGATTTATTTACCGGCTCGTTAAAGGACCGACGACGCCCGATCGCATCGTAGCGCTGGATGCGATGGGTGTCATCCTCGTATCGATTACTGCTGTTCTTTCTATGATACTAGGTACAAGCAACTTTTTAGATGTCATTTTGCTCATTGGTATTTTGGCCTTTATCGGAACGGTGGCGTATGCGAAGTTTTTGGAGAAAGGAGAGATTATCGAATATGACCGTGATCAGTGACGTGTTCATCGCGTTTCTTTTGCTCATAGGCGCGTTTTTCAGTCTCGTTGCGGCATTTGGTGTCATCCGTTTCCCTGATGTCTATACACGCAACCATGCGGCCTCTAAGAGCGCCACACTTGGTGTTATGTGTATTCTTCTGGCGACATTTCTTTATTTTCTTGTTGAAGACGGCTTTTTCAGCTCCCGTCTCTTGCTCGGGATCGCCTTTTTCTTCATTACCGCTCCGGTTGCCGGCCACTTAATTAGCCGCGCTGCCTACAATTCCGGGGTGAAAATGTGGGATAAAAGTGTCCGGGATGATTTAAAAGATAAGAAATAATAAGAAAAAGGCTGCCTGAAAAGTGATTTTTCCTGGCAGCTTTTTCTTACTTCAAGAAGTGCATTGGCAATCTCAATCGCTTTGGCTCGTACATCTTCTGGTAAATTTTTCATCGAATCAGGATACTCCTTTTTGCTCCATGGCATTAGAAGTCCCTCCTTCATCTAAACCTTTCCCTGCTGACTATCAAGTAAACACTATCTTTTTTCCACAACCGCCATTGTACAGCGTGATAAGGAGATCAGTGCGCCCTCTTCATCTGTAATTTTAATAGTCCACACCATCGTCGTCCGGCCTCGATGCTCGATTTCAGCCGTCGCTGTTACAATCCCGTCACGCTTTGATTTAATATGATTCGCGTTTATTTCTAGTCCAAAACTTAATTCCATTTCAGGGTCGATCAGTGCCGCTGCACCTAAACTTGCCGCCGTTTCAGCAAGTGCAACCGATGCGCCACCATGCAAATAGCCGAACGGCTGACGCGTCCGTTCATCTACCGGCATGGTCATCACCACTCGTCCTTCGATTATCTCGACAATCTC
The DNA here is from genome assembly GCF_001643235.1 of Domibacillus aminovorans. GTDB lineage: Bacteria > Bacillota > Bacilli > Bacillales > Domibacillaceae > Domibacillus > Domibacillus aminovorans. The sequence continues at coordinate 19,051 of NZ_LQWY01000017.1, read as the reverse complement.
CATACCGAGCGCTGCGATCAATGTTCCTTCTCTTTGAAACTTCATGTTCATTCCTCCTAAAAATTAAAAAAGCGCCCGTTCTTTTTAGGAAGCGGGCACTTCAATTACAGCACCATCGCTGCGATCCAGCCAAAAATGATGACCGGAATATTGTAATGTATAAATGTCGGAACAACGGTATCCCAAATATGATCATGCTGTCCGTCCGCATTTAAACCTGACGTCGGTCCGAGCGTGCTGTCTGACGCAGGTGACCCGGCATCCCCGAGCGCACCGGCTGTTCCGACGAGCGCAATAGCTGCCATCGGGCTGAAGCCGAGTTCGAGCGCAAGCGGTACAAAAATCGTTGCGATAATCGGAACTGTTGAAAACGAAGAACCGATCCCAAGCGTGACGAGTAAGCCTACAAGGAGCATTAACAAGGCACCGAGCGGACGATTGCCGCCGATTGCCGCCGCTGCATTTTCAACAAGTGTCTCAACGTCCCCTGTCGCCCCCATAACGCTCGCAAAACCAGATGCGGCAATCATGACAAATCCAATAAACGCCATCATGCGCATGCCATTTGTGTGCAGCTGATCCGCTTCACTCCAGCGTACAGCACGGAATACGTACAGTACAATGATCCCGGCAAGTGCACCAAATACCATTGATTCAGTCCATAGTTGCGCGGCGAGCGCAGCAACAATAGCCATACCTGCGATAATTAAACCATGTTTTGTGTAACCGGCATGTGCTTCTGATTCAACTAGAACCGGTAAATGTGAATCTTCATAATCACGTGGCTTTCGGTACGAGAAAAACACCGCGATCAATAATCCGACCAGCATGCCCGCAGCGGGTAATAACATCGCTTTCGGCACTTGATCCAGTGTTACTTCAAGTCCGCTTGCGGTCATATTCGTCGCAATAATCCCTTGGAATATTTGTCCGAATCCGACCGGTAAAAGCATATACGGTGTAATAAGACCAAACGTTAAAACACAAGCAGTCAATCGCCGGTCAATTCGAAGTTCATCCATAATTTTTAACAATGGCGGAATCAAAAGCGGAATAAACGCAATGTGCACCGGCACAACATTTTGAGAAAAACAAGCCATTAGCAAAATGACAATGAGAATAAGTGCTTTCGGCAGTTTTTGCGAACGTGCCTCTTCTTTTTTGCCAATATACTTTAAAATGAAATCAACGAGTGCTTCCGGCAATCCGGTACTTGAAACCGCGACCGCAAACCCACCGAGCATCGCATAACTGAGCGCTACGTTCGCGCCGCCGCCCACACCGTCTGAAAAAGCGGTGATTGTGCCATCCATTCCAAGCCCGCCGATCAATCCGCCTATAAATGCGCCCGTAATGAGTGAAAAAACAACATTGACGCGGAGCAGGCTGAGAACGAGCATAATGAGAACGGCAATAACTACTGCATTCATCAACATGTACCTCTTTTCCTTTACTGTGCTAATAGACTAAAAAGCCGTATTACACAATAGCAAAGCGCCCGCTCACTTGTCAATGCTTTTTACGATAATGCAAGGATTGCCAGTGTTCGTGTCATGACACCTGGCGACATTTCTGCACTTCCGGCAATATCAAGATGAACCCACGGGATATTCTCAGCAAATTCACCGATAAAGCCGCCGCCCATAATCGCGTGTCCATCACGTCCCGGCGAATTGTTTAAATCGGCAACGTCACTGCGCCGGATTTGTTTTTTATCAAATTCGGTGAGCGGCAGCTGCCAAATAAATTCGCCCGCTTCGTGTGATGCTTCGAGCACCTGTTCAAAAAACGGTTTATTGTTTGTCAATGCGCCCGTCTTGTCTTTGCCGAGCGCGATAATCACACCGCCGGTCAATGTGGCGACATCGACAATTCGGCCCGCGCGCTGCTGTTTCGCATATGTGATCGCATCTGCCAGCACGAGCCGTCCTTCTGCATCCGTGTTTTTCACTTCAATTGTTTTGCCTGACAGCGACGTGATCACATCATCCGGCTTAAATGCATGGCCGCTAATGACATTGTCAGTTGCCGGAATCACGGCCATCACTGGCTGATCTGGCCGCAGTTCGCCGATGATTTCCATTGCGCCAAGAACAGCTGCTGCACCCGCCATATCTGTTTTCATGCCGACAATGCCGTCTTTCGATTTAATCGAATAGCCGCCTGTATCAAACGTGACGCCTTTGCCGACAAAGGTAAGCACATCTTCCCATTCCTCGTTCGGCTTATACTTAAGTGTAATCATTTTCGGCGGAGCAACAGAACCTTGCGCAACAGCGAGGAATGACCCCATACCGATTTTCTCCATATCCGCCCGCTCTAAAATTTCAATCTCAAACCCATATTGATCGGCAAGTTTTTGCGCATGGGCCGCAAGATCGGCAGCCGTCATCATATTTGGCGGTGTCGCCGTGAGGCGCCTTGCCGTATTCGTCCCATCTGCCATCGCTTTACCGACAACACACGCCGCCATCGCTTCGACCACATCTGCTTCTGTCCATACGTCAATCGATTTCAAGATTTTCTCCGGTTCGTTGCCCGGCGTCCGGTAGCCCGTGTACTGAAACCGTGCCATGAAAAATGCTTCAAAAATCGCTTCGGCTGCTTCAACAGCCGTCACGTTTTCTGTCACAAATGAATCAAGTGCAACAGCAATGGATTCGAGTCCATATTTCTTTGACTGCTTAGCCACATTCGTCACTGCTTCGTGAATCGTATGAAAATCTGCTTCTTTTTCTTTGCCAATTCCTGCAAAAATGATGCGCTTCGTTTGAATTTGGCCCATCGTTGGAACAACAGCTCCCTGTCCTTTTTTGGCAGAAAGATCGCCGTTTTTGACAAGCTCAGTAAGGTTTCCTTTAAAGGAATCATCAAGCGTTTGTAAAACGCCTTCAAATTTCAAAGGCTTGTCAAATAGTCCAACGAGGAGTGCATCTGACTTCGTTTCTGTGAATGATCCGTTTTTAATGGTAAACATGTTTATCACCTCCATATTATTATACAATGGAGAGAATAAAGGGGGAATTTTGAGTGAGGATTGTGTCTATTTGTCCGAGCAATACGGAAGTGTGCGAGTATTTAAGTATTGAAGATCAGATTGTCGGAGTCGATGATTATTCGGATTTGGAGCGGGTGAGGCTCGGGCCGGATTTATCAATTGATATGGAGAAGCTCGAAGCTTTGAAACCGGATATCGTGCTGGCATCACTTAGTGTGCCAGGGATGGAGAAAAATGTGGCAGAGCTTAAGCAGCGCGGTATTCCTCATATTGTGACGAATCCAAATTCGCTGGATGATATCGGTGTATCAATCATGCAGATTGGCGAGGCGTGCGGTGTAAATGGATCAGAAGCTAAGCAGCGGTGGCAGCAGTCGCTTGACACGTACCGTTCACGTAATTGGAATCGCTTAGTGCGCGTATACTGGGAATGGTGGCCGAAGCCGGTGTTTACACCTGGACACGCTAACTGGCTGACAGAAATGAGCGAGTTGTGCGGAGCTGAAAATGTGTTTGCAGATCATAAAGAAGCAAGTGTACAGACAGACTGGGAAACGGTTGTGTCGAAAAAGCCTGATGTCCTGTTGCTTGCGTGGGTTGGTGTGATGACAGACAAAGTGAATACGGATGTTGTAAAGAAACGGCCAGGGTATGATGGCGTGCCGATTTATGTAATGGAAGAAAAATACTTTTGCCGCCCGTCGCCTCAGCTACTTGTCGGGCTTGAACAATTGGACAACGTTTTAAACGGAAAATAAAAAAACGACCCCAGCAGGATCGTCTTAAAACATTTGGTACCCTTTTGCACGCAAAAGACGCATGACAAATCCACTCGTAACAGCACCGAGAAAACCGATTGATAAAATGGTAATGTCAACAGGCTGCAGTCCAACGATTCTTTCGCCAAGAATGCCAAATGATTCATTCGTCTTAAATATGTAGTCAAATGTGCTAATGCCATCGACAATCGCGATCGTAACGAGCGGATAAATAACCGCCATGACCCACGTCATACGCAGCAGCATGTTTAAAATAAACCCGATGCCGAAAAAGAGTACAAAAAAGAGTAGTGACGACACGAGTACAGTTGCAATATGCATGAAACGATTCCCCCTAAACTCATTCCTTACTAGTTTACTGAACGATACAAAAAAGGTCAATCAACGAAACTGTGACAAAAAGCACCGGCAACGAGGGGGAATCGTTGCCGATGCTTTACAAAAGCATTTCCATTTCTTCTTTGAACGAAGGCGGAAATAAACTTCTTCTTAAATAGTATATCCAATTTCATCTCTTTTTATTCCATGATTACTTTTTTATTAATTCAAAACTTCCATTATTGTACATTAAAATACCCATTTTAAATGAAAAACCGGTATGACGTATAGCCAAATTGAGGACCAGGATCGGGAATTTCTGTACAGCCGAGACCGGCTGTTTCGAATAAAGTAACGATGTTTCGAAGCAAAACCGATGTGTCCGCACTTTCTTCCAGTTCTTTTACGGTCATCCAGCGCGCAGCAAACAGCTCTCCCGCATGTGCAGTCGGTTCTTTCTCTTCGTTAAGTGTCATATGAAAAATGATCATCGTATCGCTGACATCACCTTTAATGACCCCTGAACGAATGCCTGCTACACCGCATACAGTAGCGTCAATATTCGTTTCTTCTTTCACTTCACGCACAGCCGCTTCGTCCGCACGCTCCCCTGCATCAACGAACCCCGCTGGCAATGACCACTGCCCTTTTAATCCGCCATATGATTTTTTCACAACGAGCCAGCGTCCTTGACTGTCAATGACAGCCCCAGCTGCTGCTAACCATACTTTGCCCCTCTTCACGTGATCTCTTCCTTTCTAAAAATAAAAAAAGGCCCCGAATTAAAATTCAGAGCCCTCTGTTTATTAAAGTACGTTAAATTTACCTTTTTTCAATACAAGAGATGGTCCACCGATCATGAAGAGCGCACGGTTATCAATCATTTTCTTCATGAATGATGCTTTTGTACCAGTCAGTTTCTTGTCGAATACAACGCCGATCGCATCGTCATCACCAAGTGAACATACAGTACCTTTAATATCTGGTGTAAATGTTTCAAGATCACCTTCGCCTTTGAGCAATTTCACAATGTTGCGGGCAACTGTTTCACCTTGCTGCATCGAAATTTGCGCAGTTGGTGGGTATGGACGGTTAATTTCTTCATTAATCATCAGTGAGCAATCACCGATGACGAAAATGTCTTCTTGATTTGGCGCACGAAGATCAGGATTTACTTTTACGCGAGCACGCATATTTTCGATACCTGATTTTTCGATAATGCTGCTTCCACGAACACCAGCGGCCCATACAACGGTACCGGCTTTAATTTCTTCTGTTTCTGTTTCACCTTTGGCAACAATGATGCCTTCTGGAGTTGCGCCTTTAATCGGCGTACCGATTTTGAACTCAACGCCTTTTTTCTCAAGCAATGCAACCGCATATTTCACAAGTTCCGGATCGAAACCAGGAAGAACCATCGGTGCAGCTTCTACGCAATAAATGCGAACTTTTGAATAATCAATGTCGTATTCTTTGCAAAGCTCAGGAACGCGGTTCGCAAGCTCGCCAAGGAATTCGATGCCTGTAAAACCAGCACCACCGACAACAATCGTTAAGCGCTCGTCTTTTTTATCTTCTTCCAGTGCATATGTAGCGAATTGATAATCAATATGATCCCGCAGCTGACGCGCCGTGTTGACGTTCGAGATGGTAAAAGCGTGTTCTTTTAGTCCTTCGATTCCAAATGTTTCCGCTTCACCGCCAAGTGCTACAACGAGGTAATCGTATTCCACTTCACCTGTGTTTAAAATGACTTTCTTTTCATCAGGTTTAATATCCTGTACTTCTGCACGGATAAATTCTACTTTGCTGCGGTTAATAACAGAATCTACATCGTAACGTACACGGTCGTGATGCAATGTACCTGCCGATGCTTCATGAAGCCATGTTGTTTCATAATGGTAATCATTTTTGTTTACGAGTACAATGTTTGCTTCATCGACGGATAACGCTTTTTGAAGACGTGTTACAGTAACGAGACCACCATAACCGGCGCCTAATACTACAATTTTCGGCTTTTTCACTGTCATGTTATTTATCCACCTCTATTTTAAAATATTAGCGTAAAGAATGTGATACTCTTCACGTATGATTGTAAAAAACATCTTTCATTTGTCACAAAATGTTTATATTTGCATAACTGTTTTAATCATAGACGTTTTCATTCCTTTTTTCAAGCTATTTCATCAAGAATTTTCCGACGCGACAGGAGGTGAAAAGTTTTGTATGATGAGAAAAAGGAGGGATAAATCAATGACAGATATTACAATTATTGGTGCTGGTCCTACTGGACTGTTTGCTGCATTTTACGCTGGAATGCGCGGGGCATCTGTTAAGATTATCGATAGTCTACCTCACATGGGCGGACAGCTCTCAGCCCTTTACCCTGAAAAGTTTATTTATGATGTGGCTGGTTTTCCAACTGTACGGGCGCAGGAGCTAGTTGATCGGCTCGTCGAACAGATGAACCGGTTTCCAGTCGAAATTTGTCTAGAAGAATCTGTTGAAGTATTAGAGAAACAAACAGACGGCAGCATACGTCTTATGACGGATAAAGGAGAACATTTTACGAAAGCCGTTATTATTACCGCTGGAAACGGGGCATTTCAGCCACGTCTTCTTGAGATTGAAGGGACTAAACATTTACCGAATGTTCACTATTTTGTGACGGATTTAACAAAATTTGCTGGGCGGCGTGTTGCCGTTTTGGGCGGCGGCGATTCAGCGGTCGACTGGGCGATGATGCTTGAACCTGTTGCGAAAGAAGTGACGATTATCCACCGCCGCGACAAATTCCGTGCACATGAACATAGCGTCGAACAGCTGAATAACTCAAGCGTGCGGGTTGTGACACCATTTATACCCGTTTCGTTTGACGGGACGGTGCTTCGTCTTGATGAAGTGAAAGGCGACCGTACTGAATCGCTGGAAATTGATGATTTAATTGTAAATTATGGATTTGTTTCATCTCTTGGCCCGATGAAAAATTGGGGTCTAAATATCGTCAAAAATCAAATTCCCGTCAATACACGCATGGAAACGAATATAGAAGGCGTTTATGCAGCAGGTGATATCGCCGCCTATGATGGGAAAGTCAAATTGATTGCGACCGGTTTTGGAGAAGCACCGACCGCCGTTAATAATGCCAAATCCTACATTGATCCGTCAGCGAAAGTACAGCCGCTTCACAGCACTTCCTTGTTTTAATTTCATTGGTGCGGGTAAAGTATTTATTAAAAAGGGTGATCCCATTATGAATGTACTCGTTATCGGTGCGGCCGGCAATATAGGCCGTCTCGTCGTCAAAAGCTTAGCCGAAAACATTCAGCACCATGTTAAAGCAATGGTGCGAAAAACAGATCAAATGCGCGAGATGGAAAAATTAGACGCAAAGCCAATACTCGCTGATTTGGAACAGGATTTCAGCTATGCTATGAATGATGTAAACGCCGTTATTTTCACAGCCGGTTCAGGATCTTCAACCGGCCATGACAAAACGATTGCTGTTGACCTAGATGGAGCTGTCAAAGCGGTTGATCTCGCTGTCAAACATGGAATTAAACGGTTTATTATGCTCAGTTCAATTGGAGCCGATCAGCCCGACGCCTTCCCTGCGTTTATTCAGCCATATTTGGAAGCGAAACAAGCTGCTGACGCTCATTTAATGAAAAGTGGATTGAACTACACCATTGTCCGGCCTGGTGAATTGACGAATAATCCGCCTACTGGAAAAGTGACCGCTGCTGTCCAAGTTCCTGATCGAACCGGCACCGTCTCCCGTGCAGATGTCGCAGAAGTGATTGTCCAATGCCTATTGTCACCGGAAACAGAAGGCCGTGTATTTGAACTAGTGGCGGGCAGTGTGCCAATCAGCGAAGCGTTGAAACAAGTGTGATGAAAACCGGCTTCTGCCGGTTTTTGTCTATTTGTATGTTGCTTTACTCCCTCTTCATCCACGTTACTCAACTTCTGTTCACTTTACTCAGCTTCCACTAAAAAACGCTATTAAAGGTAAAAAAACAGGCAGAATGTATCATCTGCCTGTTTTTAAAGATCATTCTTCAATTAACAACTCTCTGATGTACCGGCTACTTTCGCTGTACGGAATGTTGATTCATCTGTCGCGTAGCTTGACGCAAAGGACCGGTCATGTTGTTCTGCATATTAAGCTGTGCGACAAGGTTAATCATGTTTCAACACTTCCTCAGACAGCGCATCCATTAATTTAGCAGCCTCTTCGTAATGGGCCTCGCCCTGTTTTAAATGAGATTCATCGCCACTCTCAATATACTTTAACGTCGAATCCAGTACCTCTAAATGTTTTACAGCTATGTCGTGCAGGATGCCTTGATCACACATCCGTTCAAGATACGGACGGAATCGCTCGACTTTTTGAGGCTTTGTGGCCGGAGATAAGTTCTTTAAAATCAGCCCGAATTTTACAAGCATATTCGCACGCGCCAGTGCCTTATTATCAATTTTCGTCGTTTATCATTCCTTCCCAGTTAAATAAAAAAGAGCCGCCCGGAGGCCGCTCGTTATTTTTCTTATCCCTTTAATCCTGACGGGTTGTTGATGATACCGGCCAGCACTGCGATCGTTAGCAAGATGTCTACGTAAGCATCGTACCTTTCCGATGGGACCATTACACCAAAATCCTGCAGTACCATACCGACAAGCGCCGCCAATGCGATCCACAGTCCGTAGCTTTTCCACCGTTGTTTCATGCCTCAGCCCTCCTTCCGCACTTTCGAATTCCGGCTGAACATGCCCCACTTCCGATGCTGCGTCTGAGCTGGACATGCCGGTCATTACAAGATATTCGCCCGGTGTTGAGGCTACGACTGTTTGCGTCTGTTTTTTTTTCATTCAGCTGCCATTCAATCGCGCGTGTTTATTTACTCTGCTTTTGCTTCCAGGTCAACGTACAGATGCGGCTTATTTGCATGGCGCGTAAATTCCGGTCCGATGATACGGTCAAGCGCTTCAATCTCGATTGATTTATCACGGAATAACAGCCGGCCGACTGCCTCGCTGACATATCCAGCGATTTCAAGCGCTTTTTGTTGTTCCGGCATCATCGCCTTTTCCGAAACAGCTTGGTACACGCCACTCAACTTTTGCTTTACCTGCGGGCTATTCCCCGAGCCATTGATAACATTCGTTGCAAGGCCAGCAAACTCATCGGCAATCTGTTTCGCCAGGTACGGCTCTTTTTGTTTTGCGTCGAACATTGTTTGTACTGTCCTGGCGACGAGCGTTGGCTGTCTTGATGAAATATCCTGCGTCTGCTCAAATGCCTGTAACATAGATTCGAAGTTTTGTTTAATATCACTCATTACGCTTATTTAATTCTTTATATAATAACGCTTTGCTGATGCCTGTTGCTTCCGTTATCTGAGCGATTGGGTAATCGTTGCTATCGTACATCGTGATTGGCTGCCGGTCTTCCACCCTTACGGCCACGTGCTCGTGCAGTCTGTAAGCCTGCCTGTGTACGCTCTACGATCATATCCTTCTCTAATTCCGCCATTACCCCTATCATTCCGAACATAGCACGCCCCATTGCTTATGAAGAAGTTAACTTTGAATTATAAACGACTTTATAAACAAACGTACGGGTTTATAAACGTGGATTTGCGGTGTTTTGACGGAGTTGATAAATCGTTCGTTTTTTAGACAATAAAAAAGGATCCAAAAAAAAGGATACTCTTGTTAAACAAACACACATGGATGATAGGTGAGATAAATGCTATTTTCCGTATATAGTCCACACCTCAGCCAGTTTTTCTTTTCCAATTTGGTTACCTGTTAATTTTTCGCAATCAGAATAAGTCCAGCTATACAAAGAACAATACCTATGTAATTAGCTGGGGCAATATGTTCCCGAAAGAAAAGCAGGCCCACAGGGATTAATATCAGGCCCACAGAAACATTAACCAGCAGGCTGGCTACGCTGATATTCCAGCCGTTGCGGTAAGCAAACAAGAAGCCGAGTTCAATGCCAACTACGGCAAACCCCAACGCAAAGGTGGCCCAGTTTAGTTGTCGAAAATCCTGAAAAACCCTTACCGCATCGCCTTTTGACACAAAATAAGCAATGGCAGCTGTTATTCCAGCGACAATATATGTAACTATAAGAGACAGATATGGGTCGGCGTTGGGAGCTATAGATTTTTGGAAGATATTGTATAAAACGAACGACAACACGGCGAGGGCAAGTGGTAAATATAGAGATAGAGACATTTAAATTACTCCTTTCTTTCATTTTCTATTGATTCCATGGATAATATTTTTTCATCTCCGACACCAAAAGTAACATTACCATTATCTAACTAGTTTATAAATTTATACTATACTTGTAATAATATAAGTGTACTTGTAGTAATCGGAACTTACACAGGATAAGGAGGAAATGAAAATGGTTAGAATGGACGAAATAGCAGCCCCCGATGATCGCTAAAAATCGGAAATAATCGGCACCCCCCTGAGTTTTTGGAGCACGTCTGTCCAGCGACCATCCAGCCGATGAAAATCACAACGGATCATACTGAAATATTACGAAATCGGAAGGCTGACAACGTATTATTTCGGCGTTCAAAAATTCCCGATGACTCTACGTTTGGAACCGTGTGCATGTAAAAACTGAACTAAACTGCATCGCCAAAGTGTTTCGAGGCTTGTCCGTTAGAGGCTTGGTGCCGGTAAAACGAATCAACTTATTATTCTCTTCACAAAAAAAGATTATCAGTGGGGACAAATGCTTAATCCAATACGTTTCTCTGCTCATATCTTGTAAGATAGATCCAATTATTATAGATCAATTAAAAGATATTAGAGATATTGATTTATATAATTGCTTCGCTACCTTTCTGTAAAGGAGTTGAAATGATATGGGTGGTTACCAAGGCGGTTACGGCGGTTGCGGCGGCGGTGGTTACGGCGGCACCTTTGTGCTGATTGTAGTGTTGTTCATTCTTTTAATCATTGTTGGTGCTTCATTCATGAAATACTAATTTAAATGATCAGGCGCCATTTCAACGATTCCCCCGGGAGTTCTCGATCGCTGAAATGGCGCTCCTGTCTGTATTACGCAATATATTGTACAGAGAGGTATCGCGTTAATTGTGCGGCCATCAAACCGACTAATACCGATACAGCCATGTGTTTTTGTCGTCGATTTGCGGCCTACATTTCCGCAAGAACACGCTCGCTTTCATCGCCATTATTGACGCCCGCAATGCTTCATATCCGGCATGTTCAACGTCTGCCCGTTCGAATGATCCGTACTTAGTTAACGGCGTAGAATGCGCCTTATACACTCCGTACAGACGGCTAATGAGCGGTTGATTATCGCCGCCGATAGTATTCGAAATGAACTCTTTAAAACGACGGTAAAACGGTCGGCACGGCGAAGACTTATACGTATTATTAATAACCGTATTTGTCTTAGGAATGATATTGTCTTCTTGCTCCCCTTTTTTTGCTTCTTCTTTTTCTTACTCATATCGGCGCGCTCCTTCTCGCATTTTGATACTGCTACCGTATCATTCCGCAAAAGGTAAACACGCCTTGAACCCGCACCAGCGTTGCGTTTGGCGCAACCTTGATCCTTTATTAGCATCGTTTAAAACTTACTTTAGCCCACTAAAATTCTTTATTAATTTGTCTAAAGTTACTCTTATGTCCATCGCGTCTCTTCTCGTAACATAAGGAATATTAATCATATTTGGGTGAACCAAATTTTTAGATTTCCTCACTTTTTTCATTATGTCATGTTGTGCCTTATTCAAAATTCCTTTGGCAAATGCGTCGGATGTCATATCCTCAAACGTCCTTCCGTTCTCAGGAGGATTCAATTTAGCATGCAACATTCCTTCGAAAACAGCACCGCACAGAAGAGCAAATGAAAGCCAAGCACCTTGTTCAAAGTTTTTCTCGGCTTCTTCATAAAAATTACCCAGTCTTTTTCTTAAAGAATTATTTTTTACCCAAGGAAAGAGTAAACTGTAATCCTTTATTCCATGATAATGTAAAGCTATTAACAGACTATCTACATGCCTCATTAGTTGATATTCTGCTGCAATAATTATTTTGTTACCTTCCATTCTGCCCTCTTCATTGGATACGTTTGACAAAGCACCAGTTTGAACTGAGAAGTATCCAAGAGAAAAGGCAGGCAAAATAGGAATATTTATCTCCCATAAATACGGATAAACATCACTATTTGTAGAGTGGTTTAAACGGCACTTTATATTTTTAAAAGGTACCCGAATCAAAATAGACTTCATTTTCTTACCTCCAAAGTTTAATTACTTTGCAGCTGTTTAAGATAAAGATTATCTAATATACGATCTAGCACGCCATTATAGAAGCCCAGTAGGCTCTTCTTGATACGTTTAGTCTTCGGTAGCTATTACAACGGCTCTCAGCGCCTCATAGCCCGCACCAACATTGCGTTTGGCGCAACTCGATCCTCGTTCACATGGCGTATTAATACCGCTGACATACACGTTTATAGACATCGATTTAAACGCAATGGGAACACCGCTTTTCTGTAATTCCGTCATTCCATCGCTTCTAACATCGCACTCTTTAAGGCCACTCTGACGGAACTTAACGCCATGTGTTCGAGTAATCATCACGGGTCCGATCACGGATGCCTTCTCCTATCTTCGCGTTAATGAAATAATGAAACGCCGGTTCCAGTACCATCGGTTGAATATCCGTTGACTGATTCGCTCTCTTTTCCACCTTCGTACGTCTTCGCTTGATTGATCGTTCTTCCGACATAAAAAAACGCCTCCCAACGTATCGTTAAATACGTCAAGAAGCGTAAAAATAAATAGCTCGATATAGCCAAGGCGCTAGCCTTACAACGAAAGCCCCCGCAAATTGAATACGTAAGCCTCACCGATTAACTTAGCGGATTACTTAACGTTAACATTCCTCCGGCGTGCCAGTGTTGGTCGCTGTACGGAATGAAGAACCGCAGCCGCATGATGCGATGGCGTTCGGATTTTCAATTGTAAAGCCGCCACCCATGAGCGATTCTTTATAATCAACGACCGTACCGTTTAAAATTGGTACACTTTCTTTCGCAACGACAATGTGAATGCCGTACTGGTCAAGTTCGAGATCCGTTTCTTCCACATCAGGCGTAAAGCCCATTCCGTATGAAAGACCGCTGCACCCGCCGCCATGCACCGCAACACGCAAGTTTGCACCTTCTTCTTCATTTTGTTTCATCATATCTTTTATTTGAAAAGCCGCCGCTTCCGTAATGGTTACAATTTGTTGTTCAGACAAACGAAATCTCCCCTTTCCTTTTCCTCTAGTATACGGTGTATCAGCCGAATCCTCAACTGAACTGTTTGCTGATTTTTTTAGAAAAGTAATCCCTTTTACCTTATTCGTATGTATAATAAAATAAGCACAAAGACCTTATATTAACCATCAGGAGGCTTAAAAAATGACAAATATCCACCCGTTTTATCATAAAGAAACAAAATGTGCATTGTGTCAACAAACATTTAATACGACGAAAGTACGTAAAAGCACCATTAAAGTTGCTGGACATGACACAGATTTAAAACCGATCTATGAAGATGGCCAAATTAACCCCTCCTTTTACAACGTGTCTGTTTGTCGTCATTGTGGCTATTCCTTTACCGAAGACTTTGCGCCTTATTTTGCGCCTGGAACGGCTGACGTGCTACGTGCCTCTATATCCGACCATTGGGTGGAACAAGATTACAGCGGAGAACGAACCTCTTCAAAAGCGATTAAAAGCTTTAAACTCGCTTTATACTCAGGCGTTTTGAAAAAGGAAAAGCATCTGACGCTTGCAGGGCTTGCACTTCGAATCGCATGGATTTACCGCGATCTTGGACGAAATAAAGAAGAAAAACGATTTATGTCCATTGCTGCTCGTGAATATGAAGAAGCATTTTCTAAAGAAGATGTTTCTGCGAAAATGTCAGAAATCAAAGTGTTGTATTTACTCGGGGAGTTAAATCACAAGCTCGGCAAATTCGACAAAGCCGTGTCCTTTTTCTCAAATGTCATTGAACGGCAACGCAATTCGAATGAAAAGCAAGTTATTGAAATGGCGCGTGAACGTTGGCATGAGCTTCGCAAGCATATGAAAGCACAGGGACAATCAGCCTAAGAAAAACCGGGGTGCCGCATATACCCCGGTTTTTTGACGTTTAAAACAGCCATGTTTCGTCTATAAATGTATATATATTAGCAACGAGTTCGTCCGGCGTCTCTCCGCCGACAACTTCCCCGTTGACGAGTGCGAATGGCGATTCCGAACATCGTGTACAGTAGCTGAGACAGCCGTATTCGATCACATCAAGATTAGAATCACGCTCTAATTGTTCAAACGCTTTTTGCGATCCGTTTGCCAAATTGCTGACGCAAAATTCGATGATTGGTTTCATACTATAAGTTCACCTCTTCTGTTTCATTGTACTACCAAATTCATTTTGAAAAAAGCCACAAGTTTCCCCTGTGCTGGTTGTATAATAATGCTGTTTTGGTTATACTTGGTGTGAATAAACGAACAGGCTTATATACATATAATATTGAATAAAGGGGTCGTACCTATGAGAAATTTAGTTTTGCTAGGGGGAGGCTATGGAAACATGCGTGTGCTTCTCAGGCTGCTTCCGAACCATTTGCCCGACGATGTCACGATTACACTCGTGGACAGAGTGCCATACCACTGTTTAAAAACGGAATATTATGCGCTTGCGGCTGGAACTGCATCTGATCATGAAGTGCGTGTGTCATTTCCAGAACACGAAAAATTAAAGCTTATTTATGATGAAATTACAGCAATTGATGTCGATAAAAAAGAAATTGTATTAGAAACGAACGGTGCACTTGCCTACGATGATCTTATTGTTGGTCTAGGCTGTGAAGATAAATTTCATAACGTGCCAGGTGCTGCCGAGCATACACACAGCATTCAAACCATTCATAAATCGCGTCAAACGTACCAAACACTCAATAACATGCCTGCAGGCTCCAAAGTCGGCATTGTCGGCGCTGGCCTTTCCGGTATCGAACTGGCAAGTGAGCTGCGTGAAAGCCGCCCAGATCTTGACATTAAACTCTTTGACCGTGGACCGCGCATTTTGAAAGACTTCCCGCAAAGACTGAGCCGCTACATTGAAAAATGGTTTACCGATCACGGTGTTGATGTCATTAGCGATGCAAATATTACGCGTGTGGAGCCGAATCGCCTTTACAATCATGAAGATGTATACCCGATGGATGCGATCGTCTGGACAGCGGGTATTCAACCTAGCCATGTCGTACGTGAAATGAATGTTGAAAAAGACCGATCCGACCGTGTTATATTGACGTCTCATCATAATGTGCCGGGCAATGAACACGTTTATGTTGTAGGTGACTGTGCAAGCTTGCCGCATGCACCAAGCGCACAGCTGGCTGAGGAACAAGCTGAGCAAATCGTCGACGTTTTACAGAAACGTTGGAAAGGTGAACCGCTTCCTGAGAAAATGCCAGAAATGAAACTAAAAGGCGTACTTGGTTCACTCGGCAAAAAGCAAGGCTTTGGGTTTGTAGCGGATCGCGCCATTACAGGGCGTGTCGCACGATTCTTGAAGTCCGGTGTATTATGGATGTATAAATATCATAATGGATGAGGAATAATCTTAGGTAAGATTAATCTGAAAACACTGGTATATCAATTTTTTTGAAAAAGCACTCCTCAAAATAAATAAAAACCCGTCAAAAAACGGGTAGGGAAATGGCGGGGAAACCCGCCGTTTTTTATTTACTAAAAATTTTTTCTTCTATCTGGTACTACTTCGTCCATTGATGCAGGAAATAAAAGGTTATCATCGTACTCTATAGTAACCCATCTATCCCCTTGCCTCTTTTTTAATCAACCTTCACTCGTTTCTATAAAGGGAATCCTGTTCCTTCAAAACAATACACTGCCGTAAAGATAGCACCTGTATCCTTTTATTTTTTACTTGCTCATATATGCGGCATCTGTACGACAAAAAAGAGTACTCACGGAATATTCACTCTTTTTCACACGCTCAAAACCTTACTATTAGCCTCCCATTTTTATCGTTCTCCCCTTCTACCTTCGTAAATGGATTGAAGTCGGCTTTCTGCTTCTTGAGAATCCATCGATAAACCAGTCAAAAATGCTAACATGTTATCTTCTTCTGAAAGTTTTCTTATCGAACGGAAGATATTGGGTTTCTGTTCTTTTATTAATGTTATTACTTCAATAGTAGGTAACACTCTTTCTTGAACATTTATCCTTAAAAAAGAGCGCAAAAACCGCACAAATACTGATGTCGAATCAAAGTCATCGGGATAGTTTTGCAATAACAAAAAAAACTTTTCAACGTTCATTTTTAATTCATTTGTTTCTCCCCGCATTTTTCACCCACCTTAAACAGTTATTGGTCCAAATACGGAGTTAAAGCCCTATTTGGCAACCTGGCTGTCATAATCCATAAGAATGTTAGACCCGTAGTTTTGCGTCCTTACCTTTCGATAAGTTTGCCTTTTTCATTAAGTATTTATATACATTAAATCATGTCGAATAATGTCGCGTCAATAAAATCAATTGCTTCATTTCACAGGAGGTCGGTCGGTTCATTTAACGAAGAATCCACCAGACGCTACTCAATCGTGTTCGACCCATTCCCATGATTTCTTTCCAATCACGCTCAGACAACTTCTCTTGCTTTTTCTGCAGCGGATTTTCTTTCGTTCTTGCTTCACTTCCTGGTGATCCTTCTTCCATTGTTACAGCTGCTCTTTCAAACTTGGATTCATCACGATCATCCCTTTTTGGCAAATAAAAAAAGAGCACCAAACGAACGCATCTTGTGCGTTCATCCAGTGCCCTCGGTTTTTCCGTTAGGCTAAAATATTCCGTTCACCTTATTGTCATGCTGTGCATTAATTTTCTAAGCACTAGACGATTTTATGCTTTGTTGTTGACTTCTTACTAAGCAAAAGGATATGATTTTTCCGCCAATCTATTATGCTAAAATGGGTATTCGAATGTGGATAGAAAAAACTCCAACCAACACAATACGGTTGAACAAATTAGAGGAATCACATTACATAATTACTCATCATTACTTAGGAGTGATGAGAGCGAAAGGAGTAACAAAAGCACGCACCTCCAAATTAGTGCAACATGGATTCTTCCCTTTTTGTTGCACTCATTTGTTTATCACTCATTTTTAATTCATACATATTAGAATCGGCTTTAGCCATTAAATCTTTTAAACTGTCAGCATCTGAAGGATATGTCGCTTTACCTATGGAAACGGATATGTCGCTTTTATGCTGCCAATCCTCCCTTTTTATCTCATTTTTAAATTGATTTATTTTATTTATTACTAATTTTTCATCGGAAAATGTGGAAAGTATGAGGAATTCATCCCCACCCCATCTAGCGATAATATCTTTTTGTCCAAAAGATTTGCATAAAATTTTTGATAGATGCTCAAGCACTTGATCTCCGTAGTCATGTCCATAATTGTCGTTTATTGCTTTAAATTCATTAACATCTAACAGCAATATAGCGATATTTAACTTTCTTCTATTAACATATGTCATTACTCGAGGGAACTTATCCAATACATAGCGTCTGTTATATAATCCTGTGAGAGTATCTCTCATAGATAAATGCACATATTTATCATACTGCTTTCCAAAATACCAGGCTATAACTAATGGAATAAGCACTGGTATTGGAAATGGATAAAGTGCTCGTCCAAAGTACATTATCGCTATTCCCCTAATGAACAAATAAATGACGGCAATAAATACTACACTTATAATCCTACCCCTATAGCTCAATACGTTATCAACTTTTAATCCCACTTATGTTCTCCTGTTTCTATAAAGAGTTAATATTTAATCATATGTGTTAATGATAAGTAATATTTCTTAAATGAACAATAAATTGTAAAGCGACCAAAGATTTACAAGTTGACCTCTCTTGTGAAACAGAATACCATGTCCCCGAGCTTGATTCAAAAGTTTATTTCTACTGTTGATCAGCCATCTTTCCTCGTACCGATCTTCATTTCGCCCAAAAGATCAAAAATAAGGATTATCCATAGCCTCGTCCACCACGGATGTTCGAAAAAGAGTTCCATTGCTACACTTTCCTTTTCTCTTTGGTCTCGAATCGGTCCACCTTTCCACCCATTGTAATGACGACTGTTTCACCATAATCCGACAGCGTATGAGGAATCAGCCGATTGTCCTTCACCACGTACATTGTTTTATCATTCATTAGATCTATTTCAGCTGTCATTTTTTCATGGTCAATCTTCATATCACAGGACGCCTCCAGTCTGTTAAAATAGAGTTGCGAGCACGATTTAAAGAGCTGGGGACTTTCCTTAGCTTTTTTGTATATATTTATCTTGACTGGTTAAAATGTTACTGCATGAGAATTCCCTCTTGCATATGACAGTTTCATTCCTCTCAGCCGAGGGTCTTGGCTCCCCTCGGCTTTTTTGTATAAACTTTCATTAAATGGAAATAATGTTGTTAACCGGAACATTTTGCTGTGTTAGTGTCCGGTTTTTAAAGTCGGGGCAACCCGGCTTTTTGTGCTGTAATATCGATGGATTGTTCATTTAACTGATTACATTTTCACTGCTTGAATCGTCACTGAATATGCTAAGAACAGATAGGAGTTCATTCTCCCTCCTATTTTAAAAGCCTCGCTCTTTGAAGCAACTATTCTTATCCTCGAATAGTTGCTTTTTATCGTGCTGTTCATTAAGGTTTCAACACTTTTTCAAGCTCTTCAAACATGTATTCACCAAAAATGATTACTTTTACTTTTTTATGTGTGTCTTTTAAAGCATCTATTTCCACCTGTGAGAGCGTAAAATATCTTGTGTAAATGAATAAACAGAAAAAG
>NZ_LQWY01000016.1 GCF_001643235.1 Domibacillus aminovorans | reverse complement strand
CAAGAGTTGAATCAAGCGTTGCAATTGGTAAAAAAAGGCCTGTCGCCAATGGAAAGATAAAAATTCCATAATGTATCCATCTCCAAAACAGCGGTTTATCTTTTTCATGCTCATGTGAATGGTCACAGCAATGCTCATCTTCAGAAGTTGTGGCAACGTTATATATTTGCACAATCGTGAGAATAGCAAACGTAAAAATAGCGATATACGAAATATACTCATATTTCATATTAATATATTTCGATATGTTACCCGATGTATGAAGATGTTGAAAGAAATATGTAAAGACCATTAAAACCAATGCACGAAACATTTATTTCCTCCTTCCTTACAAGAGCAGTGAGCCTAGAAATACAAACAGCGCAATAGAACCAATTAAACTAAAAACAAATCGTTTGTTAAATACACTAAGCATCATTAACATATTTTTAATATCAACCATCGGTCCAAAAACAAGAAAGGCCACCAATGCACCTGTTGAAAATGTTCCTCTAAAGGATGAGGCAACAAAAGCATCAGCCTCTGAGCATAATGATAAAATATAGGCCAATCCCATCATGACCAGTGAAGAGGTTGCCTCTGTTTGACCAAGTTCAATCAACGTAGATGTTTTCAAAAATGTCTGCATCGATGCGGCAATAAAAGCGCCGATAATTAAATATTTACCAACAGAAAAAAATTCATCCACCGCATGACGAAGCATGTGGATAAACTTCTTTGAGATTGTTTGAGAAGCAGGCTGATGACTGTGTGTATGAGCTGCTTTTTTCAAGAGTTCATTGCCTTTAAATTGATAAGATAAGAGAATACCGATTAAAAGGGCCACGACCAAAGACAATCCACCCCGATACAGTACCATATCCCACTGATTTCCAAAAGCGATATAAGTAGAAAATAATACGACAGGATTAATAATGGGCCCTGTTAACATAAAAGGAATCGCTGTATGAAGAGGTACCCCTTTTAACAATAACCTGCGGACAATCGGAACAATTCCACATTCACAAGCCGGAAATAAAGCGCCAATCAGTGTTCCATATAAAACGGCCAGGAAGCGGTTCTTCGGCACTACTTTTGCCACCATTTCTTCACTAATAAACATCTGGATAAATCCCGCGACAAAAACACCGATTAATACAAACGGAAATGCTTCTATTAAGATACTAATAAATATTGTATTTAATTGTAAAAAAACAGACAAAGTAAGCCTTTCCTCTCCATTTTTATTCGATTATTTTTTCATGTATATTTAATCATATAATAACACGCATGGTATAAAAATATTGAATTGTTGGCTTTACTAAAAAATTAATAAGGTGTATTTTGATAAAAATAATTTGGCTTTTTAACTTCATTTTTATATGGTTTATGATAAATATGTGTTGTAGCAGGCGCTAATGGCGGGATGAGCCAAGCCCAATTACCAGTAACTGACCTTCCCTTTCTCATTTCTTTTTCTTCAAATTTTTTAAACTGTTGAGCCGCCGTATGATGGTCAACTATACTAACCCCATCTTCCTTAAAAGAATGCAAGACGGCTGTATTCAATTCTAGAAGTGCCCTGTCCTTCCATAAAGATCTATTGCTTCTTACATCTAATTCCATTAAAGATCCTATCTGAGGAAGCATATTATACCGCCATTCATCCGCTAAGTTTCGTGCCCCTATCTCAGTGCCCATGTACCATCCATTAAAGGGAGCCGCCGTATAAGTAATGCCACCTATTTCAAGCTTCATGTCCGAGACCATGGGAACTGCATACCATTTAAGTTGTAAATCTTCAAACCATTGATAATCAGGGTGGCGAATAGGAACTTCAAGAAGTAGGTTATCTGGAATTTCAACTAAACGTGGACGTTGCTTATTCATTTGAATGACTAAGGGTAAAACATCAAATTTACCGTACTTTGGTTCCCACCCTAGTTTTATGCAAGTCTCTGTAAACGCTAAGGAATCAGGATCTCCTAAAACACCTTGTTCAGTATGATAACCTGCGTAACGAATTAATTGGTGATTCCATATACGTACCGTTTTATGTGCAACTTTCTGCGGGAAAATCGTTATTGTAGGGCGTATACGGCCTTTATTCGTTGCCGTCTCTATATGCTCAAATAAAGCCTCCATGATCTCATCTTCTGTGTTTAAATGTCTCTTATCTATTACATGTAAATGATCCCAAAATAATCTTCCTATACAACGATTACTATTTCGCCAGGCCATTTTTGCTCCATATTCTAGTTCCTCTGCTGTATGTTCATAATAACCTTTGCTTACTACCTTTTTATGAATATGATTCAGCCTATCTTCTAGTTCCTGCTCCGTTTTATTTAATTCCCTATAACAAGAACGAATAAAATCTTCTGCCTCTTTAAGTATACCGTTAATCAAAATGAATCCTCCTATGATCATGTTCTAATAATATACCACAGGCGGATTTGAATAAAAACGGAGCATATTTGTCGTGACTTCTCCGTTTTACTTCAAAAGTTCTCGTCGTTAGTCTTACGTAAACTTATTTCAACAGATGATAACATGAAGGCATCGCTCTTCGAATACAATAGGTCTGAGAAGTACAATCAGAGGGGTGAATGTGCGATTCCTACATTTGTGACACAATCATTGGAGGAAATTCGGTTTTGGTCACGGATTATGAAAGAACACGCTTTCTTTTTAAGCCTCGGATTTACCGCTGATCAGACAGAACTGATTAAAGAAGCCAAACAATTTATTGTGATATTTGAACGGATTGAAGAACAAGCTAGCCAGTATAATGAAAAAACGGATCCCGAGGTCATTCGAAAATTTAACATTCAAGTATATCAAGCAGCTGCTTCTATTTGGGCTTATAAACGAAAAGTATTAGGACTCATATTAAGTTGTAAAATTATTTCAAACAATATTCCGTTACTAGTCGACCATACAAGCCGGGAAGCTTATTATTTTGCGAAACGATTAAAGGAATTGAATGAAGGAATACTTCAACCTATACCTGAAGCCATCATTAAAGAGAATGTGTTTTTCTTAAAGATCATGGCAGACCACTCGAAGTTTATCGGCCATTTGTTAGATCCTTCTGAACGGAAACTCGTTGATCAAGCCCGAGAGTTCAGCAATGATTTCGATCAACTTCTTTTCCAAGCACAAGATTTGGATCACATGCGTCCACATTCTGAAACAAAACCAATGTTGGAGCAATTTCTTGATCAAAACCGAGTATCTGTTGTTTCGCTACGAGACTTTAAGAAAACAGCAAGAGATTTAATTGAGGCCTGTAAAATTAAGAGCAATATCCCCGCACTTCTGGCCGATCACGTATATCGTGAAGCAGATCATTTTCTTCATATTATTGATGCGTTCGATGCACACCTTACGTCACAAAATGCTTAACACGCAATGCCTGCATTTGAACAGAATGAAGCGACTACCCCCTCATGATAGGAAGGAGTAGTCGCTTCATTAAATGTTGCTTTATCTTTATCATCATCCGAAATAAACGTACTGAATACGCCTCGATGCTTCAATTTTTCCTTATTCAAGCATTTTTCAAACGACTAATCGAATTTTATTTCCTGATGGATCTTCAGTCACAAAAAAATCATTTTCAGTTGTCACTGAAGCACCGATTTCCTGCAATTGTTCAATCGCTTTTCCTCTTGCCTCTTCATTTGGAAAGACGAGAGTATACCAATTTAAACCGACGCTGTTTTTCTTCGGTGCCGGGGCACCTGCACCTTGCCACGTATTGATGGCAATATGATGATGGTAACGACCGGTAGCAATAAAAACAGCTTGAGGATAATGACTGACGACCGTAAAACCGAGACCCTTCACATAAAATTCTTCTGCTTTTTGCAGGTCAGATACGTGCAGATGAATATGACCCATTACCGTATCAGCCGGCAGCCCATTCCATTCTGAATTGCTTTCCGCGAGAAGACTTTCTCCATTTAAAGGGTCCGTTACCATCGAGACTTCCCCATTGGACCAAGTCCATTCTGAAGATGGCCGATCTCTGTACACTTCAATGCCATTTCCGTCTGGATCCGTAATGTAGAGTGCCTCACTTACATGATGATCCGACGCGCCGAATCGGTAACCTGTCTGAAGTAAATGCTGTAAAAAGATAGACAAGTCTGCACGAGTTGGCAGTAAAAGTGCAAAGTGATATAAACCAGATGTTCTCGCTTCTTTCGGTGTTACATCAATAGGCTGCTCAAGCGTTAATAACCCTGTTTTTCCGTCTGTCGTTAAGACTGCTTTGCGATCTGTTTGTTCCAATACTTGAAAACCGATCACATCTTGGTAAAAAGCAAGCGCGGTATCCAAATCGGTTACGTTTATATTAACCTGTCCGACAAATGTATTTGGTTTGCGATGAAAATTCTCCATTTTTATAATCTTCCTTTCTTATTTTTCTGTGGCATCTGTCCATTAAGGTGGCGCTCAGCTCCCTACAAAGCTCCCGCCAGTCCACCGTCTATATTCACGGCTGTCCCTGTTACGTAGGAGGCTGCATCTGAAACGAGGAATGTGATCACTTTAGCTGCCTCGTCTGTATTCCCGATACGTCCGAGAGGAATTTGATGATCTTTGTTCGTTGCATACTGTTCCCATGTAGATTCAGGTGCTTGTTGCTTCCATTTTTTTTCGATTTGATCACTTCGAATTAAACCGATGCAGACTGTGTTCACTCGAATGTTGTCGGGACCAAGATCTTTACTCATTGCTTTTGTGAGGGCCATACCTGCCGCTCGACTCACCGTAGTCGGCAATGAAGAGGCCGGCGGCGTTTTGGCGACCGCCGCCGTCACGTTCACAATCGCACCGCCGCCGACTTGCCGCATGTATGGGATGGCATAACGAGAACAATGAATAGCACCGAATAATTTCAAATCAAGGTCTTGTTGCCAAAGTTCCGTCTCTACTTGTTCAAATGGGTTTGCAGAGGAAGTGCCGGCATTATTGACAACAATGTCCAATCGGCCATACTTCTCTACGGTGGACGTAATCATTCTTTTGCAATCCTCTTCATTCGTCACATCCGCTTCGATATAAAACACCTGAACACCTGTTTCTTCAACTATACGATTCGCCGCCGCCTTTAAATTTTCACTGTTTCGTGCACATATAGTGACTTTCGCGCCTTCCTTTACTAATTGCAAAGCAGTTTCCAGTCCAATTCCTTTACTTGCACCCGTAATCAATGCGACTTTTCCTTTTAGCCCTAATTCCATTGCGTCTCCCTTCTAACTCTTACTCATTTGTGGGTTTATAAAATAAAACTCCATCCACTGACCAAAGCTTACTTCCATTTACCGCTAAAAATAGAGCGATAACCAAAAAGGCAAGATCAAGTTCGTAACCGGCCATTTCCGCTGTTCCTAAGAAACCGATGGCAATTTTCACTTTTAGTATAGCCCCAATCATAACGACAGCAAGCAGTGCAGAAACAATTCGTGTTCCAAGTCCTAAAATGAGTGCAATTCCGCCAACCAATTCTATTGTTCCAACAACATATGCTAAAAATCCTGGAATCCCAATACTTTCAAACCATCCGACAGTATTACCGATACCGCCTTGAAATTTCACGAGCCCGTGTACGAAGAAACTAATTCCTAACACCATTCTTAATAAGAATATACTTACCCCTAATTTATTCATCTCTATTTCCTCCTAAATTTTTGAACCACGCTGTAAAATCATGATGGTTTTTATTTGAAACGGTATGACCTTCCGGATAGGCGCTAAATGTTGAAGCGGCTCCATGCTGTTTATAAAATGCTTCTGCATTAACACCCCATTCATATGGAAGGACTTGATCGTACTCACCGTGTGAAATGAATGCCGCCACTTGATCCATCGATTGAATGTCATACTCTTCTTTTACGAAAGCCGGGATATAACCGCTTAGCGCTATAATCCCTTTTATGCGGGTTCCGAGCTTTAGTCCAAGTGTCATCGAAAGAATCGCCCCTTGGCTGAATCCCATTAAAAATAGATCGTCCGTATTGACCTGGTACTTTTCCACCGCGTACTCTATAAAATTTTCAAGTTTATTTATTGCACTGTCAAACGCGTCTCTATGCGGGTTTCCGAATCCTTGAATCGTGAAAAAAGCATAACCCGGCGGCTGTTGAATAGGTCCTCTTATACTGAAAACAAACCGATTTTTATCCATCCCCGAGACGAGTGGCATCATATTCTGTTCGTTGCTTCCCATTCCGTGCAATAAGAAAATGGCTGGATATTTCTTTCCCGGTTCAATGTTTTCAGGGCTGCGAAGTTCATAAACAAGCTGATCTTTCATATCTTCAAATTCCTCCTTTTATATTCCTTTAAAAATATATTATTCGTATAAGTAAACATTTTTCGCAAAAAAAGAAAGTCGAACAATCCTTATCTTTGATCAAACTTCGCTTTTTAACTTATCTCCAACAGCAAATCGATTTTTCGACACTTCCTCCACGACTATACGAATACTTTCCAACGGAATATCCAATGATTTTTGTACTGTACGCGCTACATCACAGATACACTGTTCAATTATTTCATCATCTCTGCCTTCAACGCACTTAAGCAAGGAGTCCCCCACCTCAAGATCTGAAAGATATAGGTGGGGGAGGAATGGCTTGCCCTTATGCTTTCCGTTTGATTTGATATTGCCAATTTCCATTGTGCCTGATGGCGGAAAGGCTTTTTAGTAGTTGTTGTTTGTGCGATTTTCCTTTGATGACGATGTATTCGCCCTCCATTGACTTCACATAACAAGCGGTTTTACCTGTAAATCCGCTGATAAATCCCCTATTCCCACAAGCGGTTTTGACTTCATCATTTAAAAAGAAACCTTTTGAAGTGATTGTGTTTTTCTCGTTTCTCTTTTGCGTTGTGTTTTTTTCTTTTCGTCCTTTTCGAGCTATTGCTTCATGCAGCGATCGTTTTTTCTTCCGAATTTGTTTGATCAAAAAGAGTTCCGTTGGATTCGTTTTGATTTTTTCAATACCCGTAATGGCAATCGCATCATTGTAATGTGTTTTTTCCAGTTTTAATTCTTTACGGTGTGGCGTCGTGACGCTTCCATAGGTAACGGCTGCATCAGGATAGCGATTGAAAATCCGTATGCGTAAACTGTTCATAAAAGGCGGTTCTTTGTATTGTTTTGTTTTCTTTTTCTTCCTCATCCACTCCCAAAAGATTTCGCCTTTTTGGTGGTTTTCAGGAGTGTGACAGTCCGTACAAACGGTGATGAAGTTATCTGCACGGTCGCTTCCTCCGTGGCTTCGGTAGATTATATGATGCGTGTGAAAGATTTTGTTTTTCTTTTTACACACCTGACACGTGTATTTGTCTCGTGCCAAAACAAAATACCGCACATCATAATACCCAAAGACATCACCTTCTTGATACTCTTTTCCTTTGATGTCAGGGTTCATCATTTTTTGAACATCAAACTTTCCTACCTCTATATGCAGTTGACAATCGGGCAACAACGAACTGTATTGATCGATCCAATAAAACGTGTTGTTCACTCGACTTTGGATGCTTGGCGGCAGCCACCCTTTCGGTCGAGTTGATTCGAATTGGACTTTTTTCTTGATCCACTTTTTCTTTTTGATGTCATAGATACGTTTAGATTTATACGTAAATTTACATCGTCTATACCGCGTTTTGCGGCTTCGTCTGCTTCTGCGGTAGATTTTTCTTGTTTCCAACAAACTCTTCACATCTTGACGTAATTCGATTTCGCCTTTGGCGAATACCTTCTCTTCAGAAGTAATCGCCACGCCTACATGTTTTGAGCCTACATCAATACCTAGATGATTTTCTTGTATGGTTTCACCTGTTGCCATCGTGAGTTGGATGGTAAACGGGCGATGCTGAATGATTTTGGCCTTCTTTTCTTTGAGCAACATTCTGGATTTACGCGGAGAACACGGCATAAGCGGTTCTCCACGTATATTTTTGACAAATACGCGCACGTTTTGTCCCTCCTTCGAGGTGGTTTCCCTTCGCCAAAGTTGGTTCGCTTCTTGCACCAGGTTGACCGCTCCTTCCCAATCAGAGCTTTTACAGAGCCTGAACGATCGAGGTACTAGGGAATCATACCAAACCGTATTCGCACCTGCATAAAAACATGCAAGCCCACCGAATGTGGTCCCAACGTCGTCTACTCACCATGAATGATCATGTACTGGAAGACAGAGGCTAGACAACTAGAGCTCTTACAAGCCCCCACTTCAAAACCTGTTAATGGTTAAAGGGTTAAGTGGTGGGTAGTTGACGCATCGTTATGTGTATAATCGGCATCTTTTTCTCCTTTCAAACAACAAAAATAGTATCTAATTATGAATATTTATTTTCTATAAGATAACATTATTCCAAGGATACTGTCAATAAACTTGTGTTATTATATAATTTACATACCAATATTTTTGGAGGAATAAATATGGAGATCGGCTCGAAAATACGGGACATTCGTAAACGAAAGAAAATAACGATTGCACAAATGAGTGAACAAATAGGGCTATCAAAAGGGTTTATCAGCAACATCGAAAACGACAATACGTCCCCCTCTCTCAATACGCTGCAAGCCATCGCAACCTTTCTGGACGTTCCACTGCCCTACTTGCTTCTTGAAAAAAAGCAGCATATGAAAGTCGTGAGGAAAGACGAAAGAGTGTACACAACGTTTAACGACATTAAAATAGAACATCTGACCTCAAGGAGCGGTCTGCGGATGATGCACGTCGAAGTACCGCCCGGTGCCTCAACCGGCGAAGCCATTGCCCACGAAGGAGAAGAAAGTCATCTCGTACTTAAAGGCACCGTCCTCGCTGAACAAGGCGAAGATTCCATCATTGCGAAGGAGGGCGATTCATTCAGTTGGAATGCCAGTGTGCCCCACTTTGTAAAAAATATCGGAGAAGAAGAGGCTGTCTTACTGATTGCCGTCCACTCCGAAGATAGCAGATTGTGAAATAAGGCCTGACAAAAAAGGAGCTTCATCCTGAATATTTTGTTCTCTATTTTTCTGTTGGCATCTGCAATAAGTTGCGAAATGAAGTGTAACACAGCTTTACGCTTAGCTTGAGCATCGCCACCCCCTTTCTATTTCCATTTTAAAACATATAATTTATTATTTTAAAGAGTTAATCCGTTCATTCCCATACTAAAACATGTACAAAACCTTTGCGAAAACCTTAATGAGTTTACACGCAGCACAAAAAAGGATAGATAAAGCTGATACAATCTGCTTTTATCTATCCTTTTATTTCTATTAAAACTACGCATCAGTCTTTTTCCATAAGACGACCATCATCACCGATACAATCGTAAACGCAATCAGTGCGAGTAACGGGATCGTGATAAAGCCGAATACATTAATATATTCCCCTGAACACGGCACGCCGCTCGTACACATTTCAAACTTCTGCACCGCTGGAACTTTTTGAAGGGCATAATGATACCCTGACATGCCCATCCCGAAAACAGACAGTGGCAAAATGTATCGATAGATGTGGCGGTCGTTCCGGTAAAACGCAATGCCGAGCAGCACAACAAGCGGGTACATCAAAATGCGCTGATACCAGCAAAGTGTGCACGGTACAAACTCCATCCGCTCGCTGAAAAACAAACTGCCGAGCGTCGCAATAATCGCCGTCAGCCAAGCGGCAAGAAGTGGTTTATTTACCATCTGCCGCAGCCTCTTCCACCATTTTCACCAAATCATCAAACGAGTTCCCCGTAAATTCTTTTCCATTTACAAACATGGTTGGCGTGCCGGATACGCCGAGTTGTTTCGCCGTCGCTGTATCTTTTTCCCACGCATCCATGGAGTCTTCATTCTCGACAACACTCATCACGCTTGCGACTTCTTCTGTCGTCGCCATTTCAGCCAGTGTTTCCTCTAAAAATTCATTCGTATACAAATCAACTTTCTCAAACGATAAATCCGCCGGCTGCTTGCTGTACATCAATTCATGGAACTTCCAAAACTTCTCACTGCCAAGTTCCTGGTACACGGCTTCCGCAAACTGCGCCGAACGATTCGAATCGACATTAATGAATGAATAATTCATAAAATAAAATTTCGCTTTCCCGGTCTGCACAAGTTCCTGATCGATCAACGGGAAAAACGAATCGTTGAAATCTTTACATACCGGGCATTTATAATCGCCAAACTCCACAATATTAACCGGCGCCGGTTCTTCTCCGACAAACGGCTGGCTCGCATACTCAATATCTACCGACTTTTCCGCTGCGTTTGATAAAAAAATAACGCCTGCCATACAAACAGCAAACAACCCAACAACCAAAAATATTCCTTTGGCCAAAACCTTCACTCCTAAATACTACATTATGTAGTGTGATTGATGAAAAAAGATCATTTACGACAGTGCGTAAATGAACAATAAACAAATGATCGAAAAAATAGACAACGACGTAACGGCTGACTTCAGCGGCACATTCAAAGGGAGTTCTGTTAACGGATCCAGTATATAATGAATGCGATAATTAACTGACGTATCCGCAAATGAAACGTACGAAAACGGCATCTTCATCTGCCTGCCCGCTTTCAACATTTTAAGGAGCGCGCTGCCAAGATCAACCGATGATCCCTGCTGATGAATCGCATATTCATCCGCCAGCAGCTCTTTCGCCATCTTATACTGCTCCTGTACCCATCTCAAAATCGGCATGTACCACATAATCGACGCGAAAAACGACACGATGAAAACGGTCAGCGGATCGCGGTGTTGTTTATGGTACATTTCATGATGCACGACTGCCTCAAATTCATCATCACTCAGCATTTCCCGAAGTCCCGTTGACAGCACGATTTTCGGACGAAAAAACCCCATCGTCACCGCAATCGGTGCCGGGTACGAAATCATTTGAATGGATCCGCCGTATGTTTCATTCATCTCCCGCGTAAGTTGATGATGTGTATACTGCTTAAACGTTTTTTTCATGCGGATTGAATAATAGCACTGCGTTCCCATTTTCCAGATCGATAGCAGCAACGTACTGAACACGAGCGCATCGAGTGCATATTTAAGAAAAGACAGCCCAAATGCTTTCATCGCATTGTGGCAGACAACAACAAGATTAAACCGCATATCCCAGCCGGCGAACATGGACAAAACATACAGCCCCATTTGCGTAAAAATCGTTCCCGCAATGATGAGACACGCGATAAACATCATTTTCGTCTGACGTTTCGACATATGTTATCGTTCCTTCTTCAATTCTTTTATTTTTTGCTCAAGCTGGGCGACGAGATCATCATCCGCATCATCGAGCGCGTCAATCATATGGCTGACGACAACGCTTCCGAATTCGTCCATCAGTTCATGCGTCATTTCTTTCGACTGCGTGTTGACGAACTCTTCTCTCGTTAATACCGGCTTAAACATCGTCGTTCTGCCTTCCGCCCGTTTCTGTAAAAGGCCTTTTTCCACGAGCCGGTTCATCACGGTCATGACCGTATTGAAATTCGTCGCTTTCTCTTTTTCAAGCTCAAGCTGCACATCTTTAATGGTCCGCTCCTCGCCGCTCCAGAGAATATCCATTATTTTCGCTTCAAGGGGACCGAAAAAACGCTTCAAGCCACTTTCATTCATTTTAAACTTTTGTATTTTCATTGGATGGCCACCTCACATTACTCATTGTAGTGTGAGATCGATTCCGCGTCAAGAATCGATTATGTAACATTTTTGAAACAAAATCTTAACAAACATTTCAATAAATTTCATATATACTACAAGTTGTAGTGTTGATGAACTACGTTATGTAGTGTAAATAAGAAAGGAGCATGATCATGCAAATTGGTACAGTCATTTTACGTGTTATTCTCGGCCTTATCTTCTTTATCCACGGAGTCGTCAAGTTCCAAGGCGGCATCGGCAACACCGTCGGATTTTTTGACAGCGCTGGCATCCCGGGATTCATGGCGTACATTGTTGGGGGCATCGAACTCATCGGCGGGATCGCGCTCCTATTAGGTCTCGGCACCCGAATCATCGCCGCCCTATTCGCCATCATTTTACTCGGCGCCATCTTCACCGTCAAACTATCTGCCGGATTCTTAAACGGCGGATACGAATTCGAGCTTGTGTTACTGGCCGTTTCGATCCACCTCATACTCACTGGCAAAACACCTTATTCCGTTGATTCCAAACTAAAAGCAGCTTCCTGAAAAGGGCGAGCTGCTTTTTTGACCATTCATTCGTTTTTCTGACCGCTTACCTTACATTTGATAAACGCCAGAATTGGTTAGCTGTTAGAGGAACAAGCCGGCCTTTTATCTATAAAAAACGGTCCAACGAGCAGATCACCCTCATGTTCCGTGAATTTCAAAAAGGCAATGATCGTTGCTTTACGGGATTTGAATTCTTGTTGAAACAAAAAAAGCTCAATCCCTTAAGATTAAAGGGATTGAGCCTGTTTCATCTATTCGTTTTAATTAATATTAGCTAATTTTAGTAGCTGTAAATACGACAGGACCTACAATGGAGGCTGCATCCCCACTTGTAATCACTTCTGCTGTTAAGAAATATTTTAGTTCGTCGTCGTCGTCGCCGGGACAAGTAGTAAATTTGTTTTTACACAAATGATCTACATGGATAAACGTTGTTGTTTGCGCATCTACGTCGCCTCCATCGCCAGACGGTGGCTGTGTCGATGCACCTTGTCTTGTAGCAAAAATCACATCTCCATCTCTAGAGCCTTTTCTAATTTTGAATTCTACGATTAAATTTCGAATATCATCACGAGCTGCTTTCCATCCCACTGTAGCGGCTAACCACACTACAGCATCCTCACAGTTGTCTTTATGATGATCACATTTGTCTTTTTTCGGACAAAACTTAATTTTAGCTAGTACATCTTCCTCTTCGAAAAAGACTGTTTTTAAAGGACGGTCCTGAGGCATATTACGTGGCTCGTCATAACGAAATACTTTTAAATCATCTTGATCCTTCCGTTTTTTATCCTCCTTTCCCTTTTTGTCATCATGCTTACAGTGATGATGACTGTTGCAGCGTTCGCAGTTTTTGCGATGCTTGTCGTTGTCATGCTTGCAGTGACTACATTTCCAATGCTTTTCACTCAATCCAATCTTCCCCTTCTTTAATTTTATTTTTTTGAAACAACCAACTAATTTAATTGGTATACTTCATAGTATGAATGCTTGAATTCATGGTATAGTTCGTCTAACCATCTTTAGAAAATAGTTTTTACATTTCGTATTTTCTATCAATCTGGCTTTAAGATAGCGATTGTTAACAATCGCTTCACCGAAACGAAAAAAAAGCCCCGTCAGCCGGGACTTTTTATTCTTTATTAATGAAAGGGAACTTTGTCAACACCGAGTTCAGAAAGATCTTCTTTTGCTTCTTTCAGCAATGCTTCCGCTTCGGCTTTCGTTTTGTCATCTAATCCTTCTAACATAGTTTCTTGACCACCTTTGCCGTCGCGTTCAGGACGTTCAACACCTAGTGCTGCCAGTTGTTCTTCCGCTTCTTCATGTGTAATCGTACCGGCATGTTGCTCTTCCATAATGGCTTCTGCTTTCGCCTTCGTTTTATCATCTAAATTAGCAAACGGATCACCTTTACCGCCAGGTCCGCCATGTTCAGGACGTTCTATGCCTAGTGCCGCCAGTTGCTCCTCTGCTTCTTCTTGCGTCAAGTTGCCCGCACGCTGTTCTTCCATAATCGCTTCGGCTTTCGCTTTCGTTTTAGCATCTAAATTTGCGAATAGATCACCTTTCTCTCCATGATTTAGAAGTGTTACACCGAGTGCTTCCAGCTGTTCTTCGGCTTCATCATGCGTGATCGTACCGGCACGTTGCTCTTCCATAATCGCTTCTGCTTTTGCTTTCGTTTTAGCATCTAAACCGGCGAACAGATCATCCTTTCTGTCCTTCTCCGGTAAATCCACACCGAGATCAGTGAGTTTTGTGCGAAGTGTGTCCATGATGGTTTCCACTTTTTCTTGTGTCGCACTGCCTGTTGTCGTATCACTTGCGGCTAGTGCCGGCAAACCAGCGGCACCTAATACTCCAAGTGACAAGGCACCTGTCATGACGTAATTGACCAATTTGTTTTTCTTCATTCGTTTTCCTCCTACATGTATATTGGGATGTTACAATACCTACTTTAACCATATTTGGTGAAATTAAGGTGAAAATCACTTCGTTTGTGCACGTAATGTTAAGGAAATTTTTTGCGATACGCCGTTACGGTAAATCTTAATCGTCACTTTGTCGCCAATCGACGCTTCATTATATAAATATTTGCGGAAATCAGCCGTTCCACTCACAGCCGCATCGTTCACCGAAACGATCACATCGCCCGCTTCAAACCCAGCTGTATCAGCCGCCGATCCTGTTTCTACTTGCGTAATCACCGTTCCTTCCGTCACGGCTGCAGGCAGGCTCAGCTGTTGCTGTAAAACGTTTCTGGACAAAGCATTCACATCTTCAAGACCGACACCGAGATACGCACGCTGTACTTCGCCCTTATCCATCAATTCTTCAATGACCGGAATCGCGTCTTCAGATGGAATGGCAAACCCAAGTCCTTCTACACCCGATTCGGCAATTTTTAAGCTGTTAATGCCAATCACCTGGCCCGCGCTATTCATCAGCGCGCCACCGCTGTTCCCTGGGTTGATCGCGGCATCCGTTTGAATCACGTTTAGTTCCCATTCACCAGCTGATGTCGTCACCGGCACCGTCCGATCGATCCCGCTCACAATGCCTTCTGTCACCGTGCTTGATAAGTCAAGACCGAGCGGATTGCCAATCGCTGCGACTTGTTCGCCCAATTTCAACACACTTGAATCCCCAAAATTGGCGACTTCCGTTACGTAAGAGCTGGAAATTTCAAGAACCGCCAAATCCGTTAAGGGGTCCGCTCCAATGACTTTTGCGTCAACACGCTCACCGCTTGCAAGCGCCACTTCTACTGTATCCGCTCCTTCAATCACATGATTATTCGTTACGATGTAGCTCGTCTTTTCTCCCTTTTTAAAAATCACCCCAGAACCTGTGCCGCTTTCCGTTTCTTCTGTTTCCCCATTCGATGTTTCCACGGCGGGCCCCCCGAACATATTCATCTGTTCCTGTGCCTGCAAATTGACAACCCCGACGACCGCTTCATCAATCGCATCAATCGCACTAACGAGGTCAGTGGATGATGCCGCTGTCGATGTTGGCTGAACGGTAATGCCGCTTGTGGAATCGCTTGCTGCTTGATTCGTTGTTGTATCCATTAGAACTGGCGATAAATAAAACATCATCGTCCCCCCCGCCAGAACACCTGTCAGCGAAGCCGCTGCCATTTTCATAAATCCTTTTTCTTTTTTCTCTGGTATTGTATATCGTTCTTCCGTTTCCATCTTTACCCGCTCCTTTTATTCGTCTCATATGATCTGACTTCATTGTAAAAAAGAAAAATGAAAACACGGTGAAAGGAGAACACGATTTTAAAATTTTGTTTACGACGGAATTCCCTGCTGCAACGGCAGGAAAACGCCTAATTTTAAGATCATCCCGCCATAACAAAAAGCGGTCTCAAAAGCCCATTACTTCCTCGCTTTTGAGACCACTTGATCTAGTGGAATGTTCACCGTAAAGGTGCTTCCTTTATTCAGTTCACTTTCGACGCTGATCGTTCCCTTGTGAATATCAACAATCCACTTCGCAATCGATAAGCCAAGCCCATGGCCGCCAAGCGCTCGTGTTCTTGATTTATCAGAGCGGTAAAAGCGATCAAAGATACGGACCTGCTCATCAGGATGAATGCCAATGCCTTCATCTTTTACGGATATCCTCCACTCTCGCTCTTCCTTCGACAATGTCAGCGCCACATTGCCTCCGTCTGGTGAATATTTCACCGCATTATCAAGTAATATATACAAAAGCTGCTTGATTCTCTCTCTGTCGCCGATCACATTGATTTCATCCGGTGCATGTAAATGAAACACAATGCGATTTGCTTCGGCATGAGGCGTCAATGATTCAATCACATTTCTCGCCTCAACATGTAAATCAATCAATTCATGCGACTGTTTAACTACACCGGAATCCGCCCGTGCCAGCATGAGCAAATCACTCACAAGACCGGTCATCCGCTTCACTTCCGACTTCATGTTTTTTAATAGTTTCCTAGCAAATGGATCTTCTTCGACACCGTCAGTCATTTCCAACGCATCAATCGATGACAGCATGACGCTAAGAGGCGTACGTAATTCATGCGATGCATCACCGACAAACTCTTTCTGCCGGTGAAAAGCCGTTGAAATCGGCTCCATTGCTTTTTTCGACATCATGTAGCTCATCAAAATCGCCACACCAGCGAATAAAATAGCTAGACCGATGAGCACAATCAAAAGCCAGTCAAACAACTGATACGCAAATGAAATGTCTTTTCCGATATAAATCATGCCAATAAACCGATCGTTATAAAAAAGCGGGCTGCCGTCAATCATGAGCCGGACATTAACGGAAGCAGGCGGGTTATCAATCTGTTCACCGCCAAGCTTACGTTCCCGAAACGTTACTTTCAGCGTTTCTTCGCGAATTTGATTCCTCTGTGGCACCCATCCTGCGACGAGGGCGAGAAGTTCTTCCCGCATGTGCGGCATCGTTTCACTGCCCATGACAAGGTTCCCATTCGAATCAACTACGTAGTAAAAAAACTGGTCCACACCGGCAAGTACGAGCTCCTGGCTGCTAAGCCCCCGTAATTCATTGCGGGCACTTTCGGCTAAATAATCGCTAATAATCCGTGTTTCCTGACGGGTCAAACCTTCTAATTCACGATGCTGATCACGTAAAATCACCACGTAAAGAAGTGTGTATACGATAACGATAAATAACAGGAGAAACAGGAGAAGCAAGCCGCTGTACTTCATCGTTAATTTCGTTTGTGTGCCTTTAAATAAATCTTGATCGCTGCGTTTAAAGAACGAATTCTTCAACTTTATAACCGACTCCTCTTATGCTTTGAATGATGTCCTGTGACCCTAACATATCCAGTTTTTTACGCAAAAGCTTCACGGTCGCATCAATCGTTTTGGTCGTCACATCCGTGTCATATCCCCAAATACGGTCCAACATAACGTCACGCGTCAGCACTTGCCCTTTATTTTGCACGAGCAAATCAAGGAGCTGAAATTCACGCGGACTTAACTGAATGGAATCATCACTTTTATGTATCGTCTGGCTGTTCCGGTTCAGTTCAATTCCTTGAATCGACACCGTTTCTTCAATGATCGGTGCATAATTCCGGCGCGTCAAGGCACGGATTCGAGCGAGCAATTCATCAATTTCAAACGGCTTGACGAGATAATCGTCCGCTCCTGAATCGAGTCCTGCAATCCGGTCTTCCACCGCATCTTTCGCTGTCAGCATTAAAATCGCACTTGAATACCCATCACGGCGCAAATCGCGGCACACATCGACCCCGTTGCCATTCGGCATCATCCAGTCCAAAATGAGCACATCATAATGCGCCACACGCGCATAATCATACGCATCTTCCCCTTCTTTTACCCAATCAACTTTATATCCGCCTTTCTTTTTCAACATGAAACAGATCAATTCGCCTAGCTGCACATCATCTTCCGCAAGCAAAATATTCACCCTGATCCACTTCCTTTCACTCTCTATTTTATACTACATGCAGATGAAATTAGAGTGAAAAAAGCTTGAAGAGAGAATACCTCTTCAAGCTTCTTGAATGGCTGCGCAGGCAATTCGGTTTCCTGAGTTTCCTGCTGGATCTGTTTTGTAGTCATCGGCTTTTTCGTGAATAATGAGCGCGCTCCCATCTGTATCAAGCAATGAATCAGTCCCAAGCTTAACACCCGGTGCCACAATCTTCACGTCGACTTTCCCCGATTCCGTTACCTTTATATTCGGCAAATCGCCTGCGTGAAAGCCTTTCGGGTTATGAAAACCATGTTCCTTGCCTGCTGGATTAAAGTGGGCGCCCGCTGTTTTAAAATCAGGCGGGTCACATTTACCGGTTTCATGAATATGAATGGCTTTCGTCCCCGGTTCCAGCTTTTCAGCTGTCACATGAATCTCCACCCCTTTTTTTATTTCAGAAAAAACCGCTTGGCCAATGATCTCACCGTCTGAATTCATCACTTGAGCGCTCACCGCTGGCTTCGTTATG
The DNA here is from genome assembly GCF_001643235.1 of Domibacillus aminovorans. Classification (GTDB taxonomy): domain Bacteria; phylum Bacillota; class Bacilli; order Bacillales; family Domibacillaceae; genus Domibacillus; species Domibacillus aminovorans. Next base: position 119,816 of record NZ_LQWY01000016.1, on the reverse strand, counting down.
CTCCCGACCGGAAGCGATTGACAGCCGCTCATTATGACAATAGACAATAAACCAATAAAGATAAACCATTCTTTTTTCATGCTTCATCCTCCATCTCATTTGGATTCTTTAGCATGATGTCCAGACTTTGATCATTTATTCCCTCACTGCCGGAAAACTGATGGTAAACGTCGTACCTTTATCGATTTGCGAACGCACTTGGATTTTCCCTTCGTACTGCTCCACAATATTGAAACATACCATCAATCCGAGACCCGTACCGCTATCTTTCGTCGAATAAAACGGCTCGCCAATTTTCTCCATAATGCTGTCTGGAATCCCTTTCCCTTCATCTTGAATCACAATAACAATTAGTCCGTTTTGTGCACTCACCGACGTATGGATCACGCCGCCGTCATTCATCGCCTCAATCGCATTTTTAATAAAATTAATAAAGATTTGCTTCATTTGTCCGTCATTACAGCGAACTAGACAATTCTCCTCTACATCACATTTTATTTCAATACGTTTCATGACGGCTTGTGACTGAAGGAGTATACAGACGTCGCTCAGCATTTTACCTACGTTGCACGTTTGAATTTCTAGAGAAAGTGGTTTCCCAAGTACTAATAGTTCACTGGCAATCGTTTCAATCCGGTCAATTTCCTCTTCAATAATGCTGTAATGTTCACTATCTAACGAGCCTTCTTTAGCGAGTTTTATAAATCCTTTAATAGAAGTAAGCGGGTTACGTATTTCATGGGCGATGCTCGCAGCAAGCTGCCCGGCAATACCTAACTTTCCCGATTTTATAGCGAGTTTTTGAAGCTCTTTCCGTTCTTGAATATTGCGTAAATGGACAATCGCCATATTCATATTTGTATTCGAAGCGCTATATGTGAAAGGAAAGCTAATCGTCTCCAAATCGATGAGATTGTTTTTATATGTTTTCGCTTTCATTTCTGTAACTGACAGTTTCTCACCATTTTTCACACGATTTAACCGGCTTCGAATAAGCTCATGATACGCCGGGTGAAAGAGATTGAAAATCGATTCACCTTGAAATTGATCTTTTTCACATTCAAACAACTGAGAAGCCGCTCGGTTGCTATCAACAATCTGAAAATCCGATATAATAAACATCGCATCGGGCATTTCTTCAATTAAATTTTTATAAGAAGAGTTGAGCAGTCGATACTCTTCATTTAAATAGGTGATTTTTCCTTTTAACTGTTCTTCCATCCACAGGGATGGTGCATGCACGAGGTTCTTATAAAACATGGAAGGCAACAGCTCTGTATCCGTCATCATATACGGATGACTTTTCATCATTTCTATATGAATATCTGCAGACAACTCACCTCCGTTATACACACAGACTGAAAATAAACGAAGCGGCTCAATCAATTGATCTGCCCGTTTTTCAAAAGATGAAAGCAGCTCTTGTAAACAGCATTGATTCTCCCCCCATCTTACCTTTGCCCATGTACGAACAGGTATATCTTGATCAAGATACGGTTCAATCAATGCTGAAAAGGTTTGAACAATGGCTGGTATATCAAATGATTTGTGTATATCGTAAAATTCTTCATTATTCGCAAAAATAATCGTGTCCAGCTGCTCCTGACTGAACCCTTTTACAGTGAGAGACGATTTGAACGCCTCATACGTGAGCGGATGTTCAATGACGACAACACCATGTCCTAGTTCAAGACCCGTTGTAAGAAAAGACACGGCATTTTCAATATATTTCTCTTGATCGGAATAGATATATAATAAATGTGAGCCACTCATGAGCTCCATATTTTTTGTCAACGCCACTCTCGGATGCACGATATGATTCGTACTTTCCATATTCGATCCCTCATTCTTGGGGTTTTTTCTTCATTTTATCACGATCATCTTTTTTCGTACATAGACGACAGCATGCACCTTAATGTGTACATTTGCATAAAAATCAATTACGATAAAAAAAAGGACGTGATCGTTTGGCTTCATCGAAATTCCGGCTTATCTACCGGATTGTACTCATTATTTTCGCGCTTGTCTACGGCATCATGGCGTATCCTGACGGCTGGAGCCGGTTTGCGCTTTTAATCGCTGTCATCGCTATTTTTATGACATTTGAAGATGTGCTGATGAAAAAAGCAAAAAAGCAGCAGCGTGTCGCTTTCGTCATTATTTTTGTACTCGCTTTCTTCGCGACATTTTATTTCGCTTTTCTTGCATGAAAAAAACCGCCAGATTGTCGCATTCTGGCGGTTTTGATTATCGCTGTTGATTTAAGTAATTATTTATTTGTTTAAATAATAGATGAAGTCCGCCGCTGGCAATCGCTATCGCAAGGATGAATGTAATAAACATTATTAGAAAGAATTCCATTTCAGCATATGCCCCTTTCGCATTCTCTTGAGGCAAGTATAACTGCTCCCGATTACATGCGTATAACAGGTGGATTAAATCACATTACAGTTCGATTAAAGCGTGAAATATAACACCGTTGATTATATCCATAAAAAAACAGGCAAGTTCCTATTGAACTTACCCGCTTTTTGTCCGGTTCATTATTGTTACAGTAAGTACAATGAGTAAAACAATAATTCCAATAATCGTAAACATATCGCCGCCTTCTTTCTACTTTTTCTCACCATCATTGTACTTCTTTTCCCGACAACGTTCCATCTAAATCAATAAACACCTCGCCGCCAGCGAAGTGTTTGTTGATTTACTCAGTTTTCGAACCCGTTACTCCGTTTCCCCACATGCTACTCCAGTTCCACTTGTTTTGTTTCCCGGCCGAGTGCTGCTAGTACGATGACGCCGATGACGATACTCGCGCAAAACAAACCAAAAATAAAGCCGATCGACTGGCCGGACGCAACGAGCGATCCGACAAGAAGCGGACCTAAAATTCCACCGATTCGGCCGACTGCTGCAGCCATTCCTGTGCCTGTCCCGCGAATGACCGCCGGATATTGCTCCGGCGTGTACGCATATAGCGCACCCCATGCACCAAGATTAAAGAATGATAATAACATCCCTGACACTATCAAAATCGACGTCGACTCCGCATTTCCAAACACGAGTGCTGAAGCGGCTGTTCCGAGCAAATACGTCACTAAAACAAACTTCCGTCCGGCCCGTTCAATAAGCCAGGCAGCGCTAAAATAACCTGGCAGCTGCGCCAATGTCATGATGAGCACATATTCAAAGCTTTGAATCATGCTAAACCCTTTTATAACCATGACACTTGGCAGCCAGAGAAACATGCCATAATAGGAAAACACAACCGTAAACCAGACGACCCATAGGACGAGCGTCGAACGCGAATACTTTTTCGACCAGACGTCGCTCATATTTTGTCCAATGGTCCGTTTTTCTGCTTTAGACGGTGAAAATGCTGGCGAATCCGGCAGCTTTAATCGCAAATACAACGCATAAACGGCCGGCACAGCCCCAATCACAAGCGCTGCCTGCCATCCGTATGACGGAATGACGAAATAGGAAATGACCGCTGCTAGCAGCCATCCGAATGCCCAGAAACTTTCAAGCAAGACAACGACTCTCCCGCGATCTTTCGCTGGCACACTTTCCGATACGAGCGTTGACGCCACCGGCAGCTCGCCTCCAAGCCCCATTCCGACGAAAAAACGTAAAATTAAAAAAGCAGCAAGCGTCGTCGTAAGGGCAGATAGGCCGCTCGCAAGTGAAAACATGAGCAAAGTAATGATGAATATATTTTTCCGGCCGACGCGGTCCGCGAATACCCCGAACACAAGCGCACCGACTGCCATTCCGATCGAATTCACACTGCCGATCCAGCCCATCTGCTGCGGTGTTAAATCCCAGTCTGCTTTCAATGCTGCGATGACAAACGACAGCATCCCGACATCCATCGCATCAAACATCCAGCCAAGACCCGCCACACCGAGCAGCTTCTTCTGTGAAACAGTCTTTTCTGCCATCTTGTTTACTCCTGTCTTTACAGTTGTTTTTACCTATTAACTATAGACGGGCTATTTTGAAAAAACAAGCGCTTTTTTTAATCCATTATGCAAGATCATCCTTCTTATTTCGGCAGCTGTCCTTCTGCAACATGATCGTCTTCAACGCTGTTGAAGCAATCAAACTATGCATAAGATACCCTTTTCGTTCTAAAATATCCGGAAGTCCTTTCTTTACCTATGCTGTACCGCTTGTATCATTCCAATGGTTCGGATCGATTTCAGGATGGATGTTCTGTGATCACATAACATACCTTTCATCCATCAATCGAAGTGAATAACCTCTCCGTTTGCCGCATGAATGGCCGACCGGCAATCCATTTGTCCGCATAATCGATACGTTTCACCATCGTATACATACACCGGTTTCATTTGTAAATAAGGCTTGATTTTTTTAAACGCTTCTTCTTTTGAAATCGATGCTTTTTCTGCTTTTTCATACTCCTCAAACTGATCATGCATCCAATTGTTATCCTGATAGTGGATAACGTCATATGAATCTTTATTGAAAAAGAGCTTCCACGTCCGCGGAATAACGGTTATATCCGTTTTGTTCATCAGTCCCACTTCGATCATTCCGTTTTTCCGCTTCATATCCGTCATTACCCACTGTCCGCTTTCTTTCGGCGAATAGCTTTGAAGAAAGCGCACGCTGTTCTCGATCACTTTGCTGCGTCCTTTTTTCGTGATCGGTTTTGTGTCCGGATGAGGCGGAAAGTGAAAAATGGTCTCTTCGTCAATCGGTGCGGGCGCAAATTGAATAAGTTTTCGCTTTACTTTCATGTTCTTCTTCGTTTTCCATTCGAACGCTTCCCTCTCATCCTCCATCGGTTCGCCGGTCGTGTTTGAAATAAACTGCTCGTCGATGATGTACACCGGCAACCATTTTTCTTCGTCTTTTGACGGTACCTCACAGAAGATCAAACGGTTAAATGCGATTGTTTCCACATCTCCAAGTATCAATGTGAATTCTTCTTCCTGTACCTGTCTTGGCGCGAAAAATTGTGTGGAATAAAATGTGAGTTTTTTCTCGTCATCAAGCGACACATGAATCGAGCCTTCTGGAGAAAGGGGCGTCCCTTTATACGCTGTTCGAAATGAAAAGGTGTGCGTCGATTCAGCATCAATAAACTGTTCGCCGTACGTCCAGCCCGTTTCCTGCTCAATCCAGCGGACGATTTCATCCTTGTCACCCGTTAAAAAAGAAAGACCCCGCTGCGGCGCTTTTCCACCGGAGAAAATCGCTGTTTTGAGCCGGCCTGTTTTCACATCTATTTCAATCACCGCAGTGCCTTCCGGATTTAAGTCTTCTTCCGTCCGGTCTTCAAAACCCGGCGGAAGCCATTCCATCGTAAGCGTGTAATCTGTCTCGTTTAGATCATTTTTCTCATATCCTGTCGTCGTTGTATAACGGGTAAACAACCCTAGACCAAATTTATCTTGCACCATATCAATCCACTGCTGAATTTGTTCATTCATATCCATTCCTCCGGTCACTTTTGCAAAAAGCCTTTTGATTTCACAAAGTCCATCATGTACGCGCGGCGCGGTTTAGATAAGTAATCCGCCATACCTTCCGTCCAGCCCCCTGACTTGTTGTTTGTCGAACGGTTCGCATAATAGGCGCGAATGACATCGTCGTACTCCGACAGAATCTGTTCGTATTTCACTTCATCATATTCATTCGTATGCAAAATTGCTTCAACTGGAAGACGCGGTTTCACTTCGTTTGCTTCATCCGGCACCCCGAGCGTTAAACCGAACAATGGAATGACATGATCGGGCAGCCCTAACAGTTCGCTGATCGGCTCTGGATTGTTCCGCACGCCGCCAATGTAGCAAATGCCATAGCCTTTTGACTCCGCTGCGATGACAAAATTTTGGGCAAGAAGCGCCGTATCAATGACCGAAACCATGAAATTTTCCGTCGTGCCCGCTTCAATGGTTTTTCCATGTTTTTTCGCTGCGTAATCAAGACGTTTTAAGTCCGCACAAAAAACGAGTGCGCGTGCTGCTCCTATAATTTGGACCGGATTTCTTGAAAGCTCTGCCAGCTTGTCCCTTTTGTCCTGATCGGTCACGTCGACAATCGAATACGCCTGCACAAAATGGGATGTGGCCGCATGTTGTGCTGCTCTTATTAAATCGTGAAGTGTTTCATCTGAAATGGGTTCATCTTTATATTTGCGTACAGACGCATGAGATGCGAGTAAATGAAGCATATAACGTCATCCTTCCGTTTGTTTTAAGAAAAAATCAAATCCAAGCATCGTCCCAATACCAAAAACAAGCGTCCAAAGGCCGATGCTGATCGTCAGCCAGAGCGCCGTCCACTTCTTATCCGCTCCGAATGACAGACCGATAAAGGCCGCGATGTGCGTGCCAATAAAAATCGGTCCGAGCAACGCTAGTCCCGGGAACCCGTATTTATTCATAATGGCCCTCGCCCGGTCCGTCTGCTTCAACTGTGCTTTTCCGGTTTTTTGAAGCTTATTTTTTACCCATTCTTCCACTTTCTTATAACCGACAATGAGCATAAGCACCGTTAACATATTGCCCGTGAACCCGAGAAACATAACCCAGTACGGCGACAGGCCTCGCACAATCCCGACTGGGATAACAAGCGCGATCTCCATCCACGGAATCGCTGCCGCAATAAACACAAGCGCATACTCCAATAATTGCATCAATTTTCCTCCAATATGTATTGCTTTAACTTTAATGCACACACGTTGTTAGCGCAACCATAAGCAATTAAATGGAAGTATAATCTTACTGTCCGTTAATCTGCGATAAACGGGCCTCCCCCCCTGGAATTGCGCACGTAAATAATCCGTCATTTCGAATGACTCCTAGACATTATGCAGTAAAAAAAGAATGGGTATCATCCAGACGATCATTCTTCATTCCTCCAAAAATGAACGAATAAGATTATTTTAAATGGAGAAGTTATGACTTGTATGTCATTAAAAAATGAAGGAGGAACGACAATGACGCATAAGACCCCAAAACCAGATGATCGGTCAGATAACGTAGAAAAGCTTCGGGACATGGTGCAAAACACGATTGGAAATATCGAAGCGGCTGAAGAAACAATGGTGTTTGCCGAGGGGAAAGAACGAGCGGCGATTAAAGCGAAAAACGAGCGGCGTCAAAAAAGTATTGAAAATTTCCGCAGTGAAATCCAGGATGAAGCGGCTGATCGGAAAAACGGCTATTCCGGGAATGAGTAACATGCGCTTTTCACGGTAAATTTTAGTTTCATGAAAGATGGAGAAAAATAACTTCTCCATCTTTTTCATGACGTTTTATTCCTCCAGTGAATGGTCTGTTTTAAAATGAGCGATGAGCCATGCCTCGATTTTCTCAAGCCCCTCTTCATGAAGAGTGCGCTTTAGTATGTCTTTGAAATTCTTTTTCACGCTTAAAATGCTTCTCGGCTCGGTTTGCACGCGCAGACCGTGTTCCATGTTGTGAATAATGTGGTATTCACTTTTTCCTCGAACAAGGCCGTCAAGCTCCTCAAGCACGTGACTTTCTAAAAGGGGATCTTTATCGCCGTGCAGCGCAAACACGGGACACGTGACATTTTTTAATGCACACCTCGTATCGTAAGCGTCATGCTCGCGAAACCATTTTGCCGGCTGTTTAAAAAACAACTGGATTTTAATCGTGTCGCGGTCTGACTGCTTCATTTTCTCCAGCAATTTCACGTACTGCTTTTCATTTTTCACGTCTACTTTTAATATCCGGTTGATCCACCCTTTCAACCCGGGCTGCGCAAGCAATTCTTTGTAGGCGAGCTGGCGCTGATGGTGAAGCGCTTCCATTAAGTTATCCACACCGCCGGAGAGAAACATACAGCCAGCCGGATTCATCGTTTCAGCCAGAATGGTTGCTAAAATCGTCCCTTCACTATGACCGCATACAATTACTTTTTCCGGATCGACATTCGGGTGTTCACATAAAAATAGCATCGCTGTTTTCGCATCGTCCGCTAAATTAGACAATCCCGCTGCCATCCAATCGCCGTCTCGTTTGCCGGTGCCCCGTTTGTCATACCGCAATGTTACAAACCCTAACCCCGTCATAAAATGAGCAAGTTCTTTATACAAATTCGTTTGATATTTCCCTTTTCGATCGTTCCCGTCGCGATCAATCGGCCCTGATCCGGCCAATAGAAGAACAGCTGGACAGGTTCCTTCACCTTCTGGAATGGCAAGTGTACCGGAAATAGATGGATGGATCAAAATCTCTCTTTCAATCATACGAAAACCTCCTATTCTGGAATGATAATCGTGGCCAAATTTTTCACTTTTCGCTCAGAAGATGGTTCATTCAATGAAGCTTCTTGAATAAGCGCACCGATTTTTTGAACGAGTTCTACATATTCTTCGTCCGTCACGTGCACATTTGCGACTCTGTACCCCGCTCCGTCTTTCACTAAATCCACATCGCCTTTATTTAAATAGTTTTCATATAATCCGAGAAGCTGTGTTGTGAACATAAAAAACAATTCGATATGTTCTTCTTTCGACCAATTCAAAAATTCTTCCTGTGCCTCAGGCTTCTGTTCTTTTAACGCAAATACTTTTTCCACCGTTCCCCGAATTTGATTTTCCTGCACAACTTCAATGAATTCCGCTTCAAGCAGCGTGTTCATATGCCGGTAAAGCGTCGCCTGTGGAACATCTTTTATCCGTTCTGTTAATTGCTGGACGGTTAATTTCCGGCCATTTACAAGTGACTGAATAATCTTCATCCGCACCGGATGTAAAATAAGTTTCATCTTCGAATGTTTCATCCAAATCACCTCTTCACTTCATTATTATCATTTATAATAATAATATAAATTATGAGAACAATCAACTGTTTTTATGTAAAAAAGGGCCGTCCAAAAGTCAGAGAATACATGACCCGGACAACCCTTTATAGCTAATTTTATAACTGAACAATAACCCGGCCCCGCATTTTGCCTTTTAATATAATCGGCAAAATGTCAGGCAATTCTTCGAGTGAAGCCTCTTTCTGAATAAACGTTGAAAGATCATCCGGCTTTAAATCTGTCGCCAGACGGCTCCAAATTGCCTGCCGCGTATCCATCGGGCAATGCACTGAATCAATTCCGAGTAAATTAACACCGCGAAGAATAAAAGGAAATACGCTCGTTGGGACACTCGTTCCGCCTGTTAACCCACTCACAGCAACAGACCCTTGTTCACTTATTTTGCTTAAAATAGCCGCTAGCGTATCGCCGCCAACCGGATCGACCGCACCCGCCCATTGTTTTTTATCCAGCGCTTTCACATTTCCGTTATACACGTCATCGCGGGAGATGATTTCTTTTGCGCCAAGTTTAATCAAGTACTCTTTTTCCGCTTCTTTTCCCGTACTTGCTACAACTTCATAGCCCCGGCCTGCCAACATGGATACGGCAAAGCTGCCTACTCCACCAGTTGCACCCGTCACAAGCACCTTTCCTTGATCAGGTGATAGTCCGTTATCTTCTAACCGCTGCACAGATAAAGCCGCTGTAAACCCGGCTGTACCAAAAATCATTGCCTCTTTTAATGACAACCCTTTTGGCAAAGGAACGACCCAGTCAGCAGGGATTCGAGCGTATTCACTATATCCCCCAAAATGAGATACGCCAATTTCATAGCTTGTGGCAATCACTTCGTCGCCTTTATGAAAACGAGGATCTTCCGATGAGACAACGACACCCGCTAAATCAATTCCCGGGACCATTGGATAGGATTGAACGATTTTTCCATTTGGAATGCTGGCTAGTCCATCTTTGTAATTAACACCGGAATACGCTACTTTAATGAGTACTTCCCCATGTGGCAACTCATCTACCATCAGTTTTTTGACGTTAACCGAAAAATTATTTTCCGTTTTATCGACCATTAATGCGTTAAACGGTTTACTCATTTGAACATCCCCTTTTTTCGCTGTACGTTGATGATAATGAATTATTCTGATCAGTCAGAATAATTATATCAATATTTTACTTATTGTGACGAAGATTTTCTCGCATGCAAAAAAGACTGCCAGGAAAATGCCGGCAGTCCTTCCATTAAAGCTATTTTTAATTAATCGTTACCCCAATATCTGTCTCTGTCATCATGTCGATCATGTCGATCGTCCCGTCTGTGATCCCTATATCTCGGGTAATATGGATAGTACGGCGGATAAGGGAAAAATGGAAAGTACGGATAATAGGGTGTTCTCGGGTATCGATAAGGATAATAATACGGCTGTTGTGTTTCAATTGCCTGTTCTTCAAAATCTCCATAATCCGGATAGTCCTGTTGGGCTGGCAGCGCGAACTCGTCTTCAGGATGTACATGATGATCGTTCAAGATAAAAGCCTCCCTAAGATTTTTCACTTCCCTCATACCTTATTCAAAGCACCTCGTCATGGTGTACATATCCCTTCTTTTTTCAAAAATTTCATGCCGTTGATACCCCTAAAAGTCACAACTAGATCGCTGCAATACGACCCAGTTCTGCCTTTTATAAAAGATGTTACAGAAGCACACTTTTTTCAATTTGCTTCATCTCATAAAAATAGCCTTTTTTATTCATTAATTCATCAAACGTTCCCGATTCAATAACAGATCCTTTTTCCATGACAATGATTTGATCCATTGTCTCAAGCCCTGTCAATCGATGGCTGACGAGAATGAGTGTATCATCTTTGGCAGCCTCGAAAAGCTGATCATATATTTGTTTCTCTGTTACTGCATCAATGGAAGACGTCGGTTCATCAAGCAGCCAGACATGAGCGCCTTTCAACATAGCCCGAGCAATGGCCATCCGCTGCTTCTCCCCGCCAGATAGATTCTCTCCTTTTTCAAAGACCGGATCCTCTAATGAAAACGAGTCAAGCCTTACATTTAAAAGCGCTGTTTCCATTTCTTGATCGGTTAGTCCATCTTTTGCGATCATCAAATTTTCCCTGATTGTACCGAAGAAAAAGTGGTTTTCCTGCAAAACGACATTCGTGCGTTCCCAAATACTTTCCTGCGCCAATGAATCAATTGGGCTGCCATCCAAACGAATGTCCCCTTGATCAGCCAAATACATGTTTAACAAAAGCTGTAGCACCGTCGATTTTCCTGACCCACTTGGCCCGACAATCGCTGTTTTCGATCCGGCCACAATGTTCAGCTGAATGTTTTCAAGCGTCAGCCTTTTTTCCCCTAGAAACGTATAGGACACACCGTCCATTTCCATTGAATACGCTTTTTCCTTAGAAAGCTGATCAGAAGATCCTTCTTCTTCGGATTTGCCTTCTACTATCGAAAACAATCGGGCCGCCGCATGTCTGCTCTCTTCTAAATGGGCTGGAAATAAAGCCATTGGCGTCGCATTTTCAAACACAGTGAGCGAAATCATTACAAGCATCGCCAAAAACAGTCCGGCAAGCTCCCCTTCTGTGACAAGATAGGCGCCGAGAGCGAGCACAAACCAAGAAATCATGAGTGCCACCAGTGCATTGACCGACTGGTTAAACACTGCATGAATTCCTTCTCTCTCCTGCCCGTCCACATACAAATCGGCTGACTTCCCCAATTGCTTTTCTTTCCCATCAAGCTTCTGGTAAATTTTCAAATCACGAAACCCGTACAAAAGCTCCGTAACGTCTGTTGATAAGGCACCTCGCTCTTCACGTACCTGGCTATCTATTTTCCCCTGTCTTAACGCAAAGAGAGCCGGCACAATAAAACCGGTTAAAATGAGTCCTGCAAACAACGTCAACGCTACGTAAATGGAATAATACGTCGTAAAGAAAATCGTACTTAAAAAGACGATAACAAGTACAATCGGCGGATAAAAGACACGTAAAAAGAAATTTTGCAAACTCTCCACGTCACCGACAATTCGCGCCAGCAAGTCGCCGCTCCGGTATTTCTGAAAAATACCCGGTGCAAGGGGCACCAATTTTTCATAAAACGACACTCGCAAATTACTTAAAATCGTAAATGTCGCCCGATGGGAAAAATAGCGCTCCGCGTAGCGGCTAATTGATTTCGCCACTCCGAACATTTTCAGCGTCGCCGTCATGATCGTAATGATATAAAGCGGCGGGGCAAGGGCTGATTTAGATATCATATACCCGCTCATCGCGAACAACCCGACAGATGTTAGCCCAGCAAGAACGCCAAACAAGATCGAATATAGAATATCTCGTTTCTCTGCCATCATCAGCTTGATAACGACCATTACATCCTTCATATAACCGTACCCCCTTGCTGCAATACCATTTCTCGATACTCCATGCTCGTCTTCATCAATTCAGTATGTGGTCCTGAAGCGACGATCTCTCCCTTTTTCAAGAAAAGAATCTGATCTGCATTCTTGATTGTATGCAGCCTATGCGCCACAGTGATGACGGTCGAATGTTTGGCCAGTTCGGCCATTGACTGCTGCAGGATGCGCTCCGTTTTCAAATCCAAACCAGTCGTCGGCTCATCAAATAAAATGATGGACGGCTGTTTTAAAAAAGCACGTGCCAGCGCTATCCTCTGTTTTTCCCCGCCAGAAAGGCCGCGTCCCGCTTCACCAATTGGCGTGTCATAGCCGTTTTCAAGTGATTTAATTAAATCGGAAATGCCTGCTTTTTTCGCAGCCATTTCAATATCTGCTCGTGATGCTCCCTTGGCACCGCCGATCGCAATATTATCCGCGATCGTTCCGGAAAATAAATACGGGTGCTGCGAAATGTAGCTTAGCTGATCGAACCATGCTGTTTCGCTGTAATCTGACCGCGGCCGCCCATTCACGAGAACATCGCCTTCAGATGGATCAAACAAACCCGCAATTAAATGAAGAAGTGTCGTTTTCCCTGAACCAGTCTGCCCGACAATCGCCATTTGCGCATTTGGTGGAATCGTGGCTTTTATATTTTTCAATGAAAAACCATCTCTATATTGAAAAGAAGCATTACGCAGTTCAATCGAAGGAATGGATACTTCCGCTGTGCCCCATTTGACCGGCTGTTCCGTTTCCTCTAGCTCATCCATCACTTTTTTCGCCGCACCCATGCTGCCTCGTCCTGTATGAAACGCACTGCCTAGTTCTTTCAGCGACAAATAAAACTCCGGCGCCAGCACAAGCACAAAAAAGGCGGTTGAAAAAGCTATGCTTTCAAAAACAACGAGCCGGAGCCCTACTTCAAGCGCAATTAAGCCGATGCTTAGTGTAGAAATAAACTCAAGCATTAACGTCGAAACGAATGCAATTTTTAAAATGGTCATCGTTGCATCACGAAAATCAAGGCTGCTCTGTTCAATTAAGTCGCGCTGTTTTGCGGCGCGGCCAAACAATTTCAACGTCGTCAGTCCTTGCAATGTATCTAAAAAGCGGCCTGAAAACGCAGCTAATTTATCGAGCTGTTCTTCTGATTTTGCCTTCGTTTTCATACCCACAATGATAAAAAACAGTGGAATAAACGGTGCTGTAATGATCATAATTAATCCGCTGTACACATGCTCGTACAACACGACAGCCAAAATCATGAGCGGCACAATGGATGTTTGAATGACTTGCGGAATGTATTTGCTGTAATAGCTATCGATCTCATCAACCGCATCCATCATAACACTCACTTTGCCGCCCGACTGTCCCGCAAGTGCCGATTGAATCGGATTTCGCGTCATCTTTTCCAGAAGCATTCTTCGCACTTTCCGCTTTACGTTCGAGGCCATTTTCACCCCGGTCCGTCCGTTTAAATAGGAGAGCACTGCACGCAGCAGCATGACCGCAAGCAAGCCCCATAAAAGCGGCTTAATATCCTCAAATGACTGTTCTTTTAAAAACACGCCATCGACGATCGTTACAAAAAAGTAAGCTTGACCAATCATCATCGCACCTGTTAAAACAGATGAAACGAATAAAAAGGCCGTCATCGCCCTTTGCTCAAATGCCCATTTCCGAAGCATATCCATGTAAATGCTCCCACCTTATTGTTATTAATAATAGTGAATAACTTCACAATCTCTATTTATTATAATAGATACGATTGAAAAATACTCATTCTAAGGAGCGGATTTTCCGATTTTCATATCCATTTTCACATTTTGTCCATCATATCACCCTTCCATAGACGGTCTGAATAAACGGTTTGTAAAGTGGATAAAAAAAGCCTATTTTTGAACGAATTGTTCAAAAATAGGCTTTTTATGATATTTCCTTTCAAAAATATTCCCGTGAATGCCTTATACATACCTGTCTAAATTAAAAATAACCTGTTTTATTCATTGCACATACGTAATCGCTTGCCTGCCCATTTGTACCCAGGCGTCGATGAAATCTTGTTTCGCTACTTTTTTATTTTTCGCTCCGGTTAATGGATCATTAAAGAAAACATAGTCCGCATCATAACCCGTCACAACGACAGAATGTTCCCGGTACGTAATATCAACTTCTCCTGACGGGGTTTGCCACGTTTCGAATTCTTCCGCTGGCAATGTCTTGTATCGTGAGTTCGTAATGATCCAGACTGGCTTCCCGTTTGAGATGGATGTTTCAATTTCACTAAACTCTCCACCGGTCATATCAATGATCCGGCCTGGTAAATATTGTTCAGCTAACTCTTTAATCGGAGCATGATACACGCCTAAACCCGGATTGTCAAAACTATACATATCACCAACAAACCCCGTATTCGGATGGCCGAAATAAATTACTCCATTTTGCTCTTCATACACAGTCGGATCTCGTTTGATCCGCTTGGCAAGTTCCATTTTATCCGTTGAAACACCCGCATGCTGCAAAAGCATTGCCAGGCCGGTCACTTCACATCCTCTTGGAAGCTCCGGTAGCTGCTCGATCAGCGGAACGTCCAAAAGTGCTTGTTCTTTCTTTCTCATTTGAACAGCTTCCAGTTTTTGTTCCGGTTCTTTCTTCTCTCCCTCTGCTACTTGTACAATTTGAATTTTTTTATCCTGTGTCGCATACAGATTAACACCGAGTACAGCGAAGAAGAGAAAAAGAACAACAGCACCGATCTTCTTATAAGAATACACGCATCGTACCCTCCCATATAAGATTCTGTGACTATTATCTCATATGAATTGAAATTGCACAGCCATTTTATTTTTAAAAGAACACATGAAAAAGGCCTGCACCGGCTTCGGTATAGGCTTCTCTCATTCCCACATATTGCGGGACTTCGTGGAGAAGATCTGTTCTTTATATCCAGCAGTCTTACGCTGCTTTACTCAGCAGCCACCGCCAAATATACCGATCGACGACAATGTTCTTCGTTCGTTCAAGCAAATCGTTCTTCCTGTACAGTTCATACAATGTTGAAATGATCACTCATTTCTTTTTTGTATGTCTGTATTTACTATTTACCCGCTATGTAAACGATGAAACCGCTTTTATGAATATTGTTTAACTATTTTTCCGATCATGCCGAAAAAATACAGTGACTAAATACTATATTCAACGAATGATGAATCGAATCTAGTTGCGTGAGCTGGAATAAAGAATGATGAAGCCTTTTTGATTGATCGTTGATGTATATTCTGTTAGGAATGAATTTGTCCAGATTTCAGTCGCTCCCCGGAATTCTATAGGAATATGCACTTCAACCGGTTGATCTATAGGGTTAATCATAAATAACAGCTGCTCATTTTCGTTTTTTCTTACATAACTAATAACAGATGGATGAATATTGATGAAAGTAAAATCCCCTTCATTGCCAAACGCACGTATTTCTTTCCGGAACGCGATTAGCTTTTTTACAAAGTTAAATAAATCAAGGTCTTGCTCTTCCTCATTCCAAATCATGCATTTACGGCAATCAGGATCTTGTTCTCCCGTCATCCCAATTTCATCTCCGTAGTAAATACACGGTGTTCCTAAAACGGAAAATTGGAATAGGTACGTTAATTTCAATCGTTCCTTACTTTCATTTGCAATTGTAAGAATCCTTGGTGTGTCATGACTGCCTAATAAATTGAATGCAACTTCATTAACGGACAATGGATAAGACTGCATTATATGTACGACTTCATGTTTAAATTGATCGACTGTCCGTTTTTCTCTTGCAAAAAAATCAATCATCGTATCGGAAAAGCGATAATTCATCACCGCATCAAATTGATCTCCTTGAAGCCATGGCATTGAATCATGCCAAATTTCGCCTACTAGATAGACATCGGGCTTCAACGTTTTTACCGTCTGCCTGAATTCCCGCCAAAAATGGTGACTCACTTCATTCGCAACGTCAAGACGCCATGCATCGATATCAAATTCTTCTATCCAATACTTGGCTACATTGAGCAAGTACTTTTTCACCTCAGGGTGTTCTGTATTTAGCTTCGGCATTGCTTCCTCAAAACCAAAGGCATCATAATTCAAATTCCCATCTTCTTTAAGTGGAAATTTACGAATGTGAAACCAATCTTTATAAGAAGACTTTTCTTGATTTTTTACAACATCTTGAAATGGTGCAAAACAGTAGCCGCTATGATTAAATACAGCATCGAGCATTACCCTTATTCCTCTTTTATGACATTCTTGAACGAGTTTCTTCAACAGCCTCTTATCACCAAACTGAGGATCAATTTCTAAATAATTCGTTGTATCATATTTATGATTTGTTTCCGCCCTGAAAATAGGTGTAAAATAAATACCATTTATCCCTAGATTTTCTAAGTAGTCGAGGCGTTTGA
This sequence comes from Domibacillus aminovorans, assembly GCF_001643235.1. Classification (GTDB taxonomy): domain Bacteria; phylum Bacillota; class Bacilli; order Bacillales; family Domibacillaceae; genus Domibacillus; species Domibacillus aminovorans. The sequence goes on along the minus strand of NZ_LQWY01000016.1, from coordinate 103,141 downwards.
TAATACCTTGAAAGTCACCGCCGAAATAGCTTTCCTTTTTCGGATCTGCTCCCCATGGCTGTGTATCTCGGTGATTTATGCTTGGCTCACCATCTTCAAAACGCTCCGGGAAAATTTGATACCAGACTGTTTTTTTCACCCAATCTGGCGCCCTAAATATATCGACAGCATGCAAAAATGGAAAACTGAAATAAATGGCGCAATCTTTAGGCGCTTCATTGTAAAATCCTCTTTCTGTATAGAAGACCGATCTCTCATCGTCTACACATTTAAAACCGTAACGAATACGCCGGCAAGATGGCTTAAATGCTGCGAACCAATAATCAAAAAGCTCATCTGATCCCGCGTGTTTCATCTCTTTTGTTTTATACTGCCACGCTTCATCTTTCCAATTATAAGGATCCCCATATAGTAAAATAACATGCCTAAGATCATTCTTTTTGGACCTTATTCGAATGTGCACGGCCTCCTCATCATACAAATAGGCAAAATTATTCTTCGGTCGGTGGTAGATCGCTTCTTTCAACATAGAAATACCTCTTTCAAAGGATTCTTCAACTCCCCTTTCAAAGTATTGTTCTCTAACAGAGAAAATAATTTTCAAGGTAACTTACGCCAGTACCAACAGCATTTGCTATCGGTTTTTTTGAATTAATACTTTTCCTAAGACAAATAGTAATACCGAACAAAAGAAAGAAAAACAAGTACGTTATGATTGAATTTGGAAAGGAGAATGGGAAAATGGATGAAAAAAAAGCGCCGAAAGATCGGATGACTGGCAAAAATAATACACTGACTGATACACAAGAGGTTTTGTATAATCATGAATTTAAAAAAGCAGATGCAGCCCGAAAAGACAAGAGTAAGGGGATAAATGGGAAAAACCAATTATAACGAGAAAATATCGCCGGATGCAGAGCTCTGGCGTGAATACGTATAAATGGATCAACAGTAATGGCGAAACAGTACTTGTAAATAGCACTAGGAGTCGAAGTAAAAGCCCTGGAATTCGTTAAATCCAGGGCTTTTCTTTTGAGCTGGTATTACGCTTTTCTTCATCTTTATCTTTTTCATCGTGTGTCGGATGTGCTCCAGGGTATTTCCTCGGGAGGTTTTCATGAAGATTTCGGTATTCATACGTAAAAGCACTCACATATTGTTGGCCATCCTTCCATGGAGTGCTCTTATTTTCAACCGGTTCGTTTTTACCCTGTGGGGCACCATATGCTCCTTCAGGTAATTCCTCAGCCGTTAAGAAATTTCTTTGTTTTTCTACGTTCGATAACTCTTTATAATCCCTTTTATTTTCCACGTTAACACCCCTTCATTTTTTTATAATATACCCCATAATGAATAGGCTATAACGATCAATCGTTAAAAAACGACTCCGTCAGGCTTCCATGATAAAAGAATTTTTTCCATTTTTAAAATAAACGCGGATCATTTTTTGATTACTCCGCGTCTTTTTTAATCCGCACTTCAGATGTTGCATCAAAGAAATGTGCTTTGTTCATATCAAAGGCGAGCTGCAATTCTTCACCGGCCTTAATATCCAAGCGGGAGTCAATCCGCGCCACAAACGTCTGGCCCTCGATGTCCGAGTATACCATGATTTCAGCGCCAAGAAGCTCTGATACCGCTACTTTCGCCGGAAACGCTGTATGTTGAGATGTTTCGATAAAAATCAATTCATCATGAATATCTTCTGGACGAACACCGAGTATAATTTGCTTCCCTACATAGCCTTGATCACGCAAGTAGCTCATTTTCCCTTCCGGCACAGCAAATGATTTTGATCCAACTTTAATAAGGCCTTCATCCAGTTCTCCGTTGAAAAAGTTCATCGGAGGCGAGCCAATAAAACCGGCAACGAATGCATTTTCCGGATTTTCATATACTTCTTTCGGCGAACCAACCTGCATAATTTTCCCATCTTTCATGACCACGATCCGGGTCGCCATCGTGAGTGCTTCTGTCTGATCATGTGTTACGTAAATCGTTGTCGTCTGCAAACGCTGATGAAGCTTAATAATTTCTGAGCGCATCTGAACGCGAAGTTTTGCATCGAGGTTAGAAAGCGGCTCATCCATTAAAAATACTTTAGCATCCCGAACAATTGCACGGCCAAGTGCCACACGCTGCCGCTGCCCGCCTGACAATGCTTTCGGTTTCCGTTTCAAATAATCTGTAAGTCCGAGAATTTGTGCCGCATTTTCCACGCGCCGCTTAATTTCATCTTTCGGCGTTTTGCGAAGCTTCAAAGCGAACGCCATGTTATCATATACTGTCATATGCGGATAAAGTGCGTAGTTCTGGAATACCATCGCGATGTCGCGGTCTTTCGGTGCTACGTCATTGACACGGCGGTCATCAATGTAAAAATCCCCTTTTGAAATTTCTTCAAGGCCTGCAATCATACGAAGTGTCGTTGATTTACCACAGCCCGACGGACCAACAAAAACGATAAACTCTTTATCATGAATATGAAGGTTGAAATTCTCAACCGCTGTTACTTTGCCATCATAAATTTTATAAATATTATTTAATTGAAGTTCTGCCATTTTGTATTGCCTCCTGCAAACGTTTTCTTACTTTGATTGTATCCACTTGCACTTAAAATGAAAATGGACAACATGCACAAACATCCTCAGCCCTGTTTATGCACATTGTCCTCATTTTTTTGCCCTGCCAGCAAGCAAAGCATATACACAAGAAGCGCCCCTTCATACGACTTCACATCTATTCCGGTTCGCTCCATAAACTTATCAATCCGATACTGCAAACTATTGCGGTGCAGATGGAGCTGCTTTGCCGTCTGGCTCACATTTGAATTGTTTTGGATAAATAACTGGAGTGTTTTTCGCAAATCATCGTCCACTTCAAACATCGTCACTTCGTCAGCAAACAGGTTGGAAAGCACCGTTTTTGATTCTGCTAATAAAAGATGTGGGAGCACCTTTTCCACCGTCGTCATCCGCTCTTGCGGAATAAAAACAATAGCTTTTCCCGCAACGTCGCGCTCCCGTTCATAATGATCCCGCAAATGCTCATTCACCTCTATAAACCGGCCGATAAAAAGCCTTCCTATCATATAAAAATCACTGGCCAGCACATCGAGAAACGTACATATATCCTCTTTCTCAAGTATATGATCTGTTTCTTCTTCTATTAAAATACAGCTGTTTCCTGCCGTCCAAACAACAAGCAATGTATGATCAAAAAACGTATCCACCGCTTCAAAAAATCCATTCCGATCCTCTCCCGACAATTGAACATACATAACGCGAATGCGTTCTGTTTTCACATTTGGACAGTAGCCATCGTTATGTAAAAAGTCGTTCCATTTCCGTTCCAAATTTGATGGTTGCCGGATGTCGACTCCCTTTTTCACCTGATCATAAAAGTGAGACAGTAACTGACGTTCTTTTTCAGATACATCTTCTTCCGGGATAGATATATATAAATTACGGGTCTTGTCATAAAAATAAAGATGGTTCTCTTTTCGCTCCAATGTACTAGAACTAGATGCCCTCTTATAAATCGTCTGCAATTCATCCATTCAGCCACCTCTTTTCAAACACTAAAAGTCACCTGCAACTTGCAAGTGACTTTTTTATTCTTGCTTATTCGTTTAGGCCCACCACATCTCGCCTGCAGAATTATGGATCAAAACGTCATTTAAGTTTTTCACAGCACGGGCAAACCCTTCTTCAATCGACATAAGCGGATCTTCATGTTCAATGCTGACGACGTAGTCATAATTGTACATGCGAAGAGTGCTCATCATATCCGACCATTCTTGCAAACCATGCCCGCATCCAACGCTGCGGAACGTCCATGCGCGTGTTCGTACATTTCCATAGGGCTGCATGTCGGTCAACCCGTACATGTTGACATTATCTTGATCGATATACGTATCTTTTGCGTGAAAATGATGGATCGCACCCGCTGCGCCAAGAATTTTAATCGCGGCAACCGGATCAATTCCTTGCCACCACATATGGCTCGGGTCAAGGTTCGCACCGATCGCGTCATTCGTCGCTTCCCGCAGTTTTAACATCGTATACGGTGTATGTACGAGGAAGCCGCCATGCAATTCTAAACCGATTTTCACATTATGCTGTTTAGCCAGTTCCCCGATCTCTTTCCAGTATGGAATTAGTTTATTTTCCCACTGCCACGTTAATACATCATTGTATTCCGCCGGCCACGGTACTACCGGCCAATTCGGCTGCTTCGCTTCGTCTGAATCACCAGCTGTGCCGGAAAATGCATTGACGACCGGTACGCCAAGAAGAGAGGCTAGCTTAATCGTTTTGCGGAGCACCGTGTCAGACTCTTCTGCAAATGCTTTATCCGGTGTGAGCGGATTACCATGGCAGCTAAATGCACTGATCGACAGTCCGCGTGATGTGACTGATTCTAAGTAGTCGTGACGTTTTTGTTCATCTTCTAACAGTTCATCAAGCGGACAATGTGCATTGCCTGGATAGCAGCCTGTACCAATTTCAACAGCATCAAGGCCTGACGCTTTTACATGATTGAGCATCTCTTCAAACGATTTGTTTCCAAATAATACAGTAAATACACCAAGTCTCACGTCCATCGCTCCTTCATTTATCGCTTTATTTGAATACTACGGCCGATTTTTGCACTTTCATAAACCGATTCCATGATGCTTGAAACGAACATCGACTCATACGCATCAAAGAGCGGAACACAGTCACCAAGGCAGCACTGTACAAAATGCTCCGCCTGCAAAATTTCAAATGGCCTGTCTTCCGGCATCCACGTGACGTCCGAGTTCAGCAAAACGCCATTTTCAGCTTTATTGACACGCAACGGAAACACATCCAGTCCACCTTTCGTTCCGGAAATACTGATTGTCTCCTCATCCTGCAAAATATTTGCGGCCCATGATGTTTCGAGCATAACCGTTGCGCCGCTTTCGAGACGAATAAATGCTGTCGCATGGTCTTCCACTTCAAATGTTGCCGGGTTAATCGTGCCCCACTCGTTCACCAAATCTTTTTGCATACTTAAATGATTGTATGTTGTACCGCTTACTTCCGTCGGTTTTGAACCGCCAGTCAGCCAGAGGGCCAAGTCAAGCAAGTGACAGCCGTAGTCAATTAATGCGCCGCCGCCTTGCAAGTCTCGGTTTGTAAATACGCCCCATCCTGGCACTTTCCGGCGGCGCATTGCTTTAATACGAATGACGAGCGGTTCGCCGATTTCACCGCTTTCTACAATTCGTTTTGCCGCACGTGCTTCTTTCATAAAACGGTAATGGTAAGCGATTGTAAGCACTTTGCACGACTTTTCCGCCGCTGCAATCATGTCTTCACACTCTTTTGTATTCAGTGCCATTGGTTTTTCACACATGACATGAACACCGGCATTCAGTGCTTGAATCGCTGCTGGTGCATGAAACTTATTCGGCGTTGTGATGAGAAGCGCATCAATTTTCTCCAGCATGTCATCGAGATCCGTGCACACATGTTCAATATTGAACGTATTGGCTACGTCTCGTGCCCGCTCTTCGTTTATATCCATGACAGCTATGATTGACGCTTCTTTCACATGATGGAACGCTGGAATATGTCGTCCTTTCGCAATTTCACCGGTTCCTAAAATACCAATTTTTAACTTTGTCATGTTCTACACCTCTACTTAAATGGGCACAATTTGTTTTTTCTCATGTGAGTCTAATGCGGCAAGAATGACAGCTAACGATTTTTTCCCTTCCTCTCCGTTCACTAGCGGCTCGCTGTCATTTAAAATACTTTCAACGAAATGTCCAATAACTTGTGTACTCGTCTGTTTGCCTTCGGCGTTTGATTGAATGGCGCCTAAACTGTGACGCTCGCTGTTGCCATTTTTATATTCGATAATAAGCGAATAATCCGGATCATCTTCTAGACGCATGATGCCGTTTTCTGCATAAAATACCGTCGAGTTGTCTTCCGAACCGTTATACGCCCAGCTTGCCGCAAGTGTACCGATAATGCCACTTTCTGTTTTCAAAATGCAGACCGCATTGTCATCGACGGTTGAGTTTTGTTTTGCAGATGTTTCAACAAACGCTGCCGCTTCCACAAATTCTTCACCGAGCAAATAGCGGAGTAAGTCTGTTTTATGAACGCCTAAATCGCCCATAGCACCGATAAATGCACGTTCTTTATCAAAGAACCAGCTGTTTGATCCGTCCGCACTCCAACTTTCTGGACCCCCATGGCCAAATGCTGTGCGGAAACTATAAATTTTGCCGAGATTCCCGCTTTCAATTATGCTGCGCGCTTTTGAATGAGACGGGACGAAGCGCTGATTGTGCCCGATCATCAATTTCTTACCGCTCGATGCAGCAGCTGCAATCATCGCATCTGCTTCTTCAGCGGATGTTGCCATCGGTTTTTCACAAAGAACATGTTTGAAGGCTTCAAGTGCTGCAATGGAAATCGGAGCATGAAGCGAATTCGGTGTGCAGACACTGACTGCGTCCACATCGGCTTTCTGCAGCATTTCTTTATAGTCTGTGTATGCTTTTGCATTGTATTCATCCGCAAATCCTTGGGCACGTTCTGTCACAATGTCACAAAAGGCAACGAGCTCAACGTTTTCGTTCATCGCATACTCTGGAATGTGTCGGTATTTTGCAATACTTCCACATCCGATTACACCTACTTTAATCTTTGTCATATCTTCATTCCCCCTTTTAACTTTTCAATTGGTTGTGCATTTCCGTAAACCGCACGCTTCCGTTTTAGCGGCGCCGCCCATTTCACCGCATTTTTAATGATCTTCTGGACGTTTTCGTTATAGTATGTAGGGTATGTTTCATGTCCCGGACGGAAATAAAAGATTTTGCCGTTGCCCCGCTTGTACGTCACGCCGCTTCTAAATACTTCTCCTCCTTCAAACCAGCTCATGAACAGAAGCTCGTCCGGCACCGGAATATCGAAATGTTCACCGTACATTTCTTCCTGATCAAGTTCAAAATATTCACCAATGCCTTCTGCAATCGGATGCGCCGGGTCCACTACCCAAATCCGTTCTTTTTCGCCAGCTTCACGCCATTTTAAATCACACGATGTTCCCATTAACACCTTGAAAATTTTTGAAAAGTGACCGGAGTGAAGTACGATAAGGCCCATTCCATCCAGGACACGCTGCTGCACTTTTTGAACAACATCATCACTCACTTCATCGTGTGCCTTATGTCCCCACCAAATTAATACATCCGTTTTATTTAGAACGTCTTCCGTTAACCCATGTTCTGCTTCGTCCAATGTGGCTGTTTTAACTGTTATGCCGTCTTCTATTAAAAAGTTCGCAATGGCTTGATGGATGCCGTCAGGATAAACTTCGGCAACAATTAGATTATTCTTTTCATGACGGTATTCATTCCATACTGTAATGTTCATAAGGTCTCCTCATTCATTGTTAATTTTTTGCATGATTGTCTTTTAACGAGCGATGTTGGGACAAGTATATTTCTTCTCATCATATTTGGATTTTCCAGCAGTTCCACTAATGTCTTAGCCGCTTCATAGCCAAGCTGAAACGGGTGAATATCCATCGTAGTGAGAGGCGGGCTCGACAATTCCGAAATAAGCGAATCCATAAATGTCGTTATTGAAATATCATCCGGTACACGGAGACTCTCCGCATATAGTGCGGATAAAATACTCATGCATTTAAGTTCGTCAGTCGTCAAAATCGCTGTCGGTCGTTTTTCCATCTTTAACAGCTTATCAACCAGTTCTTTGCCGCTTTCTCTTGTAGCACTCGTCTGGAAAATGATTGTTTCCTGTATACCCGATATTTGCAACGCTTCTCTATATCCTTGCTCACGGTCTTTATGCACTTCAAATTTTGGATTGCCACCTACATATGCAATACGTTTATGCCCGATTGATAGTAAATATTGGGTCATATCGCGCGCTGCTTTCACGTTATCATTGTCGACGTACATAATTTCATCAATGTGCGTAGCCGGTTTGCCAATCATGACAAAAGGGAACTTTCTTTTAAGTAAATGCTCCAGAATTGGATCCTCATCTCGAGAATAAAGCATAATTAATCCATCTACGTTTTTCCCCTGCACCATTTTGACGACATCCTGATAAATTTCTTCGTTCGTCTCACCCGTTGTCATCAATATACTGTATTCCCTATCATGAAGAAGATCACTCATTCCTTTAAGCACCGCTGGAAAAAACGGATCAAAAAGCGAGTGCTCAGATGATTCTTTCATGATAATACCAACCGTCTGTGAAGATTGGCGAACGAGATTGCGGGCGAGCAGATTCGGATGATAACCGAGCTCTTCCATCACTTTTCGTACTTTTTCTTTCGTTTCCTGCGTAATTTTCGGATGATCTGAAAGAACACGTGAGACGGTCGACGGTGCAACCTGTGCTTTTTTCGCTACATCTTTAATGGTTACAGCCATGACCCCATTCCTCCTCTTACTTAATTATTTTACTGCACCATCAGAAACTCCTTTAATAATTTGTTTCTGTGCAAAGAAATAAGCGATGATGACCGGAATAATCGAAATGGTCAGGCCTGCCAGTGCAAGGTGCCATTGCTTCGTATATTGTCCAAAGAAATCGAATAATTTTAATGGAATCGTTTCTGTGCCAGCTCCGCCGATAACGAGAGAAGGCAATAGATAATCGTTCCAGATCCAAATTACATTCAAAATACCGACTGTAACCGAGATTGGTTTAAGCAACGGAAAAATAATGTACCAGAACACTTGCAGCCTATTGCATCCATCAATTGTCGCTGCTTCATCGAGCGATTTCGAAATCCCTTTTAAAGCGCCGTGATAAAGGAAAATGGAAAGACTGCACCCGAAGCCGAGATACATGAAGATGAGCCCATAAAAGTTGAGCATATCTGCTTTTCCGAACAATGAGATAAGCGGAATCATAACCGATTGAAATGGAATGAGCATCGCGGCAACAAATATGAAGAAAATAAATCCGCTCAGTTTGCTCCCGTTTCGCGACAAGGCGTAGGCCGCAAGCGCAGAGAAAAAGAGAATAACCGCGACACTAAGAACCGTCACAAGTATCGAGTTGAAAAACGTCTGTAAAAAGCTCAACTCTTCAAATGCTTGAGTGAAATTTTCAAATGTAAGCTCTTCAGGCAGCTTTAATGTATTAGTGAAAATTTCGCGTTTCGTTTTAAATGCATTGACAATCATTAAGTAAAAAGGAGAGACCCATAAAAGCGCCAGCACAATCCCGAGAATTTCGAGAATATATCTCTTTCTTGTCTTTTGCATTACATCTCAACCTCCCTTTTCTTATTAATATAAACTTGAGTCAATGAAATGACGGCTACAATAATGAAGAAAATAACCGCTTTTGCCTGGGCGGACGCCATTTGGTTCATCTGGAATGCTGTGTTGACAATGTCCATCGAAACCATTGTTGTCGAGTTAAAGGGACCACCGTTTGTCAGCGACAAATTTTGATCATAAATTTTAAATGCATGTGAAAGTGTCAAAAACAAACTAACCGTAAAAGCTGGTGCAACAAGCGGGAATGTGATATGGCGAAAACGCTGCATTGCATTCGCTCCATCAATTTCAGCTGCTTCGAGTAAATCTTTCGGCACATTTTCAAGGTAAGCGATATAGATGATCATAATGTAGCCAGCCATTTGCCATGACATTAAGATGACTAAACCCCAGAAACCGGTTTGAGTGTCGGAAAGCCAGCCTTGCATCCATTCAATACCCGTCATACGACCGATTGCATCAAATACTTTTGTGAAAACGAACTGCCAGATAAAACCAAGAATCAAGCCGCCGATCAAGTTTGGCATAAAGAAAACCGTCCGCAGTATGTTTTTTGATTTTATGTAAGAGGTCACGAGCATCGCAAGCCCCAGTCCCATTATATTGATGACGATAACCGATACGAATGAAAATTTAAATGTAAACCAGAGCGAGTGCCGGAATTCCTGATCACTGAATATATCGACATAGTTTTTCAACCCGATAAATTCGGCCTGATTAACGCCATTCCAGTTTGTGAAGGAATAATAAAAGCCATAAATTAAGGGAATCAGAACGACGAGACCTAATCCAATAATGACGGGTGAAAGAAAGAGCCAGAACGAAAAGTCTTTGTTTTTCATGATATTTAGTTTAACCTCACTTCCGTATAAATTGAGTAAAAAAAGATAACAGCATAAACGAGCCTGTTATCTTTTTCGTTTTCAGTCAATGGCTCATTGACGCGCTTTTGCCCATTCATCCTGGGATGCTTTCACAATTTCTTCCCAACTTGCTTCTCCAGCAAGGTATTTTTGAATGTTGGCCCCGAGAACACCTTCTCCCCAGCCAACCGGATAACTTTGGAAGACCCATCCTGTTGTATTGCCTTCTTTTGCATATTTGTAGATTTCTTTTGAAATGGGATCAGAGATTTTTTCTGTATCATACCCTTCATAGGCTGGGATAAATTTGAATTGAGTCAAAACTGCTTCTTTTCCAGTATCAGATGTATACATCCAGTCTAAAAATTCTTTTGCAGCCTGTTGAACTTCTTCATCCGCATTTTTATTGACTGCCCAGTAGTATGGTACACCCACTGGCATTTTCATTTCTTTACCTACTGGAATCGGTAAAATACCCATTCCCTTCTCTGCTAATTCCGGATCCATTTGTTCGACAGTTGAATAAATCCAGTTCCCTTGCTGAATCATAGCCACACGGCCAGTAGAAAATAATTCTTCTACTTGCTGTGAATAATCAAGGCTTACAGTCGGCTGAACAGAATACTTGTTTTGAAGATCAAGATATTCCTTAAACGCGTCACTGTTGTCAAAGTTGACCGTTTTCCCTTCATAAGCAGCCATTACATCATTGTTAAATTCCGGTGCCAGAAAGAGGTTTGATGCATGATTGCCTGTTACCCATTTTTCTTTCCCCGCAAGAGCAAATACTGCATCAATTTGCAATTCTTCTTTTTTACTATCTAATGTTTCAACTGCTTTTGTTAAATCTTCCATCGTTTTAATAGATGTAGGATCCACTCCGGCCTGTTTAAACAATTCTTTGTTGTATATGAGGCCATAGCCTTCCTGATTGAATGGAAGACCAAGTACTTCTTCCCCTTTTGTCACACCTGCCAATGTTCCTTTAAGTGCTTTTGATGCTGCTTCGGAGTCTTTCAAATTCACAAGGCGTTCTTGATACTGCTCGACGTCGACAGGACCGCCAATATTAAAAATAGTTGGTTCTTCACCTGAAGAAAATTTCGTCTTCAACGCTTGCGAATAGTCATTTCCGCCGCCGAGCGTTTGAACCTCCACGTTAACATCTGGATTTTCCTCTTCATATTGTGCAGCGAGTTCCTCAAACTGCTCTTTAAATTCCACTTTAAACTGGAATATATCTACTGTTACTTGATCCCCGCTCCCACCGCCGGAACCACTTGATGATCCTTCTTCTTTTTCAGCTGTTGAACAGCCAGCGAGACCGAGAAGTAATGCGGATGAAAGTATAAATGCTTTTTTCTTAAACATCTTATCTACCCCTTTACAATTGTCTTTGTTAAAAACTAGTAATCGCTTTCAACTTATGGACTACTATACCATTCTATTTATGAAAGCGTCAATACTTTTCATGAAATCGTTTGCACATCTTTAAAGCGCTTTCTAATTCCTTTTAACAATGTTTAATTTGCATATATGCATAACAAAAATTGTGCATATATGAGCAAACGATTGCACACTTTTCGCAATCGATTTTCCATTTGGATTTTGACGCAGGAAGGAACAGTACATTATAGTGAGTGTATATACAGGAAGGAGTGATTTCTTTGAAAGGTCAAGTAACCCCTTATTTAACATTTGACGGCAACGCGAAAGAAGCCATTGATTTTTATGCAAAAGCATTTGGAGCCGAGGTTCAAGGAGTCCAAAAATTCGGTGAAGCTGATTTTCCGACACCGCCTGAAGCAGCAGACCGTATTATGCACGCCCGCTTTGGTAAAGGCGATTTCCTTATCATGGTATCAGATGCATTTTTAGGACAGCCTGTGAATACCGGCAATAATGTATCACTTGCTGTCACGTTTGAAAGCGAAGAAGACATTCAATCGGTGTATAACGCGCTTAGAGAAGGCGGAATCGCCCATATGGAACTGCAAGATACATTCTGGAACTCGAAATTCGCCAAAGTACAGGACAGGTTCGGCGTTATCTGGGATCTCGATTTTCCAAAAGCATAATAAAACGCCGGCTACAACAACTGCCGGCGCATTGTATTATGCCCTACAAATTCACCGTCCGCTGCTCTTCACTGCTTTTTATCGCTGCTTCAATGACACAGATCGTGTTCACACCATCTTCTCCTGACACCGGGCAGTCCGCTCCGTTTCGTATGCAGTCGTAAACACCTTTATAATAGTTTGCATATGCCCCCGGTACTGTAACAATCTTTTCTTCACCGCTTTCTGTATAAAGCGTTCCATACAATTCTATCCGGTCCCTGCCCCAGTCCGCACCTTCTGGCAGCTTGCCTTCTTTCAACTCACTTTCCTGACCGTCTTCTCCGTATTTAATAAACGTCCCCTTATCACCATGTACTTTATACTTTGGCCCCTGTTCAAAGGCCAGCAACCCGCAATGTAAAATGGCGCGCTTTTCCCCATACGCCAAAATAATATGGAAATAATCATCCGTTTCCCCACCTTCGCGCTGCACTTGCACATCCGCTGTCACTGAATCTGGCATACCAAATAAATAGAGAGCCTGGTCAATTAAATGAGAACCAAGATCATACAACATCCCAGCCCCCGGCTCGGCTTTCTCGCGCCAGCCGCCGACAAGCACTGGACAGAATCGCTCATATCGCGCTTCATATGTGTTTATATCGCCAAGTACACCGTCGTCTATTAACTTTTTCACTGTCAAGAAATTCCCATCATAACGGCGGTTTTGATATACGCTCAGCATCACACCGTGGTCCTCTGCAAGCTGCACAAGTTCGTCCCCTTTAGCCGCTTCAATGACCATCGGCTTTTCAATAATGACATGTTTGCCCGCTTCAATACTGCGTTTTGCCATGTCAAAATGAAATTCATTTGGAGTCGTAATAATGACAAGTTCCACGTCCGCATCACGGATGACCGATTCGAAGTCATTTGTCACTTCCTTATCCGGAAAATCTTTTTTCACCTTTTCTTCATTCGAAGACATAATCTTCACAACTGAAAACTCGTCCATTGTTTTCATGAATGGTGCATGGAACGTGAACCCTGAAAAGCCGTAGCCAATTAACCCTATTTTTATTGATTTCATACTGGTCATTCCCTCCTTTTTTTAAAATAGACATGACATTATAAAACTAGTTCAATTTCACATGAATGATATAGTATAATGACAATTATGAGAATAATATGTACTTTTTTACTATTTCACTTTCAAGGAGTTAGATAAAAATGGCCCGAAACGATTACCGCTCCATGCTCTTTCAGCGTATGGAAAAAGCGTTTTCCACTTGGTCTGACAATGAACATATCAAGGAACAGGAACTATACCGTTTTTTGCATACGATGAAAGGGACTTCCGGTACGATCGGCATGACAGATTTAGCTAATTTTTGTTCTGAACAAATGAAAACATTAACGGAAACGAGCGATGCGTCGATCCCTGTCCGTTCCTTAAAAAACTTCATTTCGCTCATGCGTAATTTTTTCGATCGGGACAGCACACCCATTCAAGTCCATGCTCCAGCCAATTTGACACCTGCTGAAGACAACGATTCATTCGTACTTATTATTGATGATGATCTGGAATTTGTTTCTTACGTAAAAGAAAATTTAGAAAAAAACGGCATACAGGTTGTTGTCGCACTTGATGGTAAAAAAGGATTGGAGTTATTTTACACACTCCTGCCCAATATGTTGATTGTTGATATTCAGCTTCCTGATATGAATGGCTTTGATATTCTTGCACAAATTGGCGATATTGCCCGTTCACGCTACGTGCCGATCGCGATGGTCAGTGTAGACAATTCAAAGGAAAATATCATTCGTGCCTATGAGATGGGTGCGATGGACTTTGTCATTAAACCTATTGACATGAATGTCTTTATTCCCTATACCCATAACCGGATTCATTATAAAAAAGCCATTTGGCAGTCTGCCTCCATTGACGAATTAACGGGAGCAGGAAACCGGCGCCAATTTAATGATACATTCGCACAATTTTCTGCCCTTGTTGAGCGGACACGACGTTCATTTACACTCGTTATGATGGATCTTGATCATTTCAAAAAGGTGAATGACCGCTATGGACATCCAACGGGTGATGATGTACTGCGTTCGTTCAGCCAGATCGTATTAAATATGAAGCGGGAAACGGATTTCTTTTTCCGCTATGGCGGAGAAGAATTTGCGCTATTGTTGATAGACACAACGCCGAATGAAGCGATCGTTTTGCTGGAACGAATTCATGAAAAAATGGCGAATACAACCTTTACTGCACCGTCTGGCGAACCTTTTTTCGTGACTTTTTCGGCCGGTGCTTCCGAATATCGTGTGAATCAAGAGGCATTTTTAAATGAAGCGGATCAGGCGCTTTATCAAGCGAAGCGGAATGGACGAAATCAAACCGTTATTTACCAGTTGAATAACGGCGATGTAAAACGTCATCTCAACGTGATCATTATTGATGATGACCTCCTCGTCCGAACAATGCTTGTCAAGCAGTTTTCAAACTGGACATCTGATGATATGGATATCGTTGTTCACGAATACCCGGATGGTTATTCTTTCCTTGAATCTGACTGGTACAAGCCAGATGAAAACTATATGATTCTGCTTGACGGCATTATGCCAAAAATGGACGGAATTGAAGTACTATCCACTTTGCGCAAACGGTATCCTGATGACAATATCATCGTCTCCATGTTGACCGGGAGAACGAGCGAATCCGATATCATTCTAGCGCTAAAAAAAGGAGCAGACGACTACATCGTTAAACCATTTCATCCTCAGGAAGTGCTTGCCCGTGTGCAACGGCTGACAGAGAGACTGATTAAATGATTTTATCAATCATTGTCTATATCATCTTAAGTTTAATTTTTTTTCAGATGGTCCTGCTCGCTTTTTTATCTATTCGTAAATGGAGAAATAATACAGATGAAAAAGAAATCAATCATTTGTACAACAGTCTTCTTGATTCTTTTACTTCCTATATGATTGGAATTGATCAACATCTATTTATAGATCAAGTAGAGACGATCCGCTATCGTTCTATTCTTGTTGAAAAATTATTAACTTATTATGTAACCGTGATCAAAGGCAGTTCTTTTTCACAGGAAGTAAACCTGTTATCCGAAAAATATTTAAGCGGTCCATACACAGCCATATTGAAAAAAAACAACTGGGCAAAGCGTGTCAACACTCTTCATTTTATTGAAGATTTTAAGATGCATTCATTGTCTCCGCTGCTTCTGGAACGTTTGCGTAAAGTCAAAAAGCTGGATGTAGAAGCGCAGCAACTGATTCGTACACTTGCTTCATTAAATGAAACAAGTGCGCTTGACTGCTTAAAAAAATATCCAGATGCGCCTATGCGCCTTTACCTTGATTCATTTAGCCGTCTAGATCGAAAGCTGACAGAACAGGAAATAGAAAAGGCATTAGCGGAAGATTTTATTCCGATCAAGTCTTCCGCTATTGCGTTTATCGGCACGGCCAGACTTTTTTCCTTCATCCCTCATGTAGAACAAGAACTGAAAAGTACGACAACAGAAATACGTATTCAGTCGTTAAAAACATTATTCCGTCTACATTATATGAACAATCCGGATGTTCTAGAACCGTTTTTTCATTCTGACAACTGGACGGAAAGGATGTTTGCTGCACGGATTGCCGGCGTGATGACCTTTGAGCGCTTTCAACCGAAGCTTCGTAACTTGCTCAGTGATCAAGTTTGGTGGGTACGATATTCAGCTGCTGAAGCATTTTCTTATTTTGGAGATGGTGAACTGCTGCTCACTTATTTTTCAGAAAACCATGAGGACCGGTATGCACGCGACATGGCAAAACAGTGGATCACACTTAAGTCGGGGGGACAAGCGTGATGGATTCTGGCCTTTCTTTTTTTCTTCTGCTATCATGGCTCGTTATAGCTTATATGGTTTTCTCCAGTTTAAGTTACGTTATTCTTTTTTTAATTGCTCTGCGCAAAGTATGGTATGAAGGCCAAATTGATAAACGAGAATCGGTTAAGAATTTAGCTGTTAATGAACATACTTTTCCTGTTTCTGTGCTCGTTCCCGCTTATAACGAGGAAGTTGGTGTTGTCAGCACCGTACGGTCGCTGCTTGCGCTTGAATATCCCCAGTTCGAAATCATCGTCATCGATGACGGATCAAAAGATGCGACAGCGGAAAAAATGATCCAAGAATTTCAAATGAAAGAAGTGCCTTTCGCACTTAGAAAATATTTGGAGACCGAACAAGTTTTAGCAAGCTACCAATCTGATTTATTTCCATACATTCGTCTTATTAAAAAAGCAAATGGCGGCAAAGCAGATGCACTGAATGCGGGTATTAATTTGTCCACTTATCCTTACTTTTGTGCAATTGATGGCGACTCCATCCTTGAACAAGATGCACTTTTAAAATCAATGAAGCCTATTATCGACTCAAATGGCGAGGTGATCGTAACTGGCGGCTCTGTCCGTATTGCGAATGGTTCCGTTATTTCTCGCAGTAAAGTAGAGCAAATTATTCTGCCGCGCAGTCCGGTTGTGCTCATGCAAATCATTGAGTATTTTCGGGCGTTCTTAATTGGACGCATCGGCTTCAGCCGAATGAATATTTTACTCATTGTCTCGGGTGCATTTGGCCTCTTTAACAAAGAAAGAGTCATCCAAGCCGGCGGGTACAATAAAAAAACAGTCGGTGAAGATATGGAACTCGTTGTCCGCCTTCATCGCATTTTACAGGAAGAAAAGTCAAATGAGCGAATTGAATATATTCCGGATCCTGTATGCTGGACAGAAGCTCCCGATTCTCTCTCCGTGCTGCGCTCACAGCGGATTCGCTGGCAGCGCGGCTTGACAGAGACACTGTTCCTTCATAAAAAAATGTTGTTCAATCCAACATATCGGTCGATCGGACTTCTCTCTATGCCATATTTTTTATTTGTCGAACTTTTAGGTGCAGTGTTTGAATTGGCCGGTTATTTTATCATTGTCGGCGGGTTGTTCTTTTCACTTGTCGATCCGAAAATTGCCGGTATTATGTTTCTCGTCACGATTTCCTATGGGTCGCTCATTTCAGCACTTGCCGTTTTACTTGAAGAATTAACACTTGGCAAATATCCAAATGTCTCAGATTTGATTACACTTTATTTATGGGCACTATCGGAAACTTTCTGGTACCGGCCGTTAATGATTATTTGGCGTGTGGAAGGATTATTTGCAACCGTGCGTAAAAAGCAGCACTGGGGCGACATGAAACGGAAAGGAATTTCAAGCTAATAAAGAAAGGGGCGGTATTAGATGAAAAAGATTTTAATTGCGGATGATGAAGACATACTGCGGATGCTTATTGAGGATACGCTCGAAGATTCCGATTTGGGGTTTGAAATCGATGAAGCAGAAGACGGACGTGAAGCACTGGATAAAATATTGAATGGTTCGTACGATCTCGTGATTCTTGATTACATGATGCCTCATTTAACCGGCATGGAAGTACTTGAACAACTGCAGCTTGCATCCTTTCATATCCCTGTCTTAATGCTGACAGCGAAAGCGCAGGAAACTGATCGCGAGCGAGCGATGCAAAATGGTGCTGAATACTTTATGTCAAAACCATTCAGCCCGATGGATTTGCTAAACCTCGTTGAAAGTATACTTGAATCATAAAGAAGGAGCTGTCTCAACAGTATGTATGTTGAGACAGCTCCTTTCCCTTTTTTAAAACATAACGTCTAGTGGCAGGATAATCCCTAATTAATGACACATCTCGCCGACAGACATGCGAATCCCGCCATTCTTTTTTCTTCTAAGATAACCTCTTTTTTATTTATCTTCAATCCCAAATCGTTTTTTTATCATGTTATAGGATTGTTTCAGCCGCTCTATATACTGCGGTTCGTTCCATTTCGTCCACATGTACGTTTCCACATTTTTAATGACACCGTTAGAGGACTTTGGCAATGTTTGAATCGTTCCATCGTCTTCAATTAAGGCAGCCGAGACTCCAATCCCTTTTATCGTTTCTTCTGCATTCATCCCGACTTTGAATAAGTCGCCGGCTGCAAGCAGCGTACTTGGATCTTTCACGTTCAATAGTAGCCATGGAATCCGAATTTCAAACACGCCATTCTGTTCATCGTAATAGTAATCTGCGAGTGAGTCATACTCCTTCGCTTCCGGATTACTGTTACCAAAACGCAGTTTACCTGTTTCATAGTACTCAAATGGAAGAGTTTCATTCGTATCTGGCCGGATCATTTCTTTGTTCAATGCAAACCGGATCGGATTAAACACACCACCGTTATTAACGGGCTGCGCAGGTTTGGGCTCCATCATATGAAGTTTAAATCCATATTGATACAAGAAAATGTCATAATAGGCATCTACGAGCAATTGACCACTTTCTTTGCCATCAAACTTTACAACATAATCTGCATTTGATTCATTAAATGACACACCGTTCGCAACACGTGGATTTTTGCTGCCGATCAGTGGATTTACGTCGAAGAAAAGCATCGGCGTCCGCCCGTTGAACGCATCCTTTACATCCATCCGTACATATAAATGCCGTTCATCATGCGTGACAAACAATTTGTTCAATGACTGATTTTCTTCTTCATACAGTGGTGTCTCGTCTTTCCAGTCCTCTGTTTTGCCATCTGTTTTAACCTTTAATCGATCGAAACTCATCAATCCGAACTGTTGTTCATTTGTCTCCGTGTTTGACCAATACGGGCGCCGGTCGGGGTCATCAAGTTCCATCGTATTCCAAGTCCGTTTAAACCATTCATCTTGCCACGTGAATACAAGCCCGCCCATCATCCCTTCTTCAAGAATATCATCGTACAGACGAACGAGCATATTCCCTTGCTGCTTTTCGCTTATAAACCCTTGATTCCAGCCATATGTATTTCGATGTGCCATACCGCGCGAGCCTGGAATACCAAACTCGGCAATTAAAACCGGCATATCGTGTGCTGCTCGTAAGTCATGCAAATATCCTGCATAGTTGTTATTCTCGCCTCGATGATCTTTATATTTTGTATATTTTTCATCTAAATTTAAGAAATCAGGATAATACGGATATACATGGTACGACGCATACATGCCTGGTCCTTGCTTTTCTATTATTTTATTCGGATCAACTGAGGCAAGGTCTTCTTGTTCACTCGGCTCTGCTGGATGATCAAGCAAGTCCGTCGTGACCCAGTTTGTAAAGCTCATCGGTCGTGTCCATCCATATGTATCCGCTTCATACCCCATTAAAAGATCCATTTGACGGGCGAGCCAAATTTCCATTGGATTCGCGTTTTCCGTTTTCATAAATCGGCCATTATAATCAGCCATACCGGTATGCTTTTTGTCCATATTGTCTACCATATATGGATACCACTCGATTCCAATAATCCAGCCAATGACATATGGGGATACATTGGATCGGTAAGTGCCTGATGAATGTCCAACCTTTTTAGGGAGATTAGCCCGGCCATGGATTACATCAGCAATGGTTTTCATTTCCTTTTGGAATGTTTCGGTAATCTCAGGCGTAAAGGCATCAAGTGTTTCTTCAAGCGGCCCTTCATCAATCCAGACGCCATGAAAAAGATAAATAGGCTTGTCAGAGTGCTCTTCATTATAACGCTTTAATGCGTTATAAAAACCAGGCGGGTGAATCGTATAAATACGAATCGTATTCGCGTTCATTTCGCCGATTTTCGTAAGCCAGCGATAATATTCTTCTTCCGTAATTGCTGCTTCTCCAGGGAATGCCCCCGGTTTGCCCATGCCAAGATTCACACCTTTAATCGGGAGGGATACCCATTTCCCATCACGGTACACCTCGAATCGATCTCCATTGACTTTTGATATATATGAAAGTCCATTTTCTTTGGCCATTTCCTGTTTATCTGGTGCCTCTGGTGCTTGAAGTTCCATAATGGCCTTCATCATTGGCACATATGTTTTCCAATAAAACGCTTCATCCGGATAAACAGAAGCCGGTGTCAAAGCGGCACGCATTTTTGCAAAACCAGCGTACCGGTGAACAGATGAGACACTTTGAATATCTGCATAATCACCAGCAAAATAAAAAATATGAGAAGACCCATTCGTATGATGTACAGCTGCTGGAAATGAGACTGGTATTCCCGTCTCATTCAGCTTCTCACGTCCGGCTGTTGACAAAGCCCATTCGTAATTTGCTATTACTTCTTCCGGATAAACAGGTGCCGTAATATCAAACCAGTACCTGTACGCAGCACTTTCTTTTAAACCGGTCATAGCTTCTCCGTTCTCTGTAAAGGAAAGTGAAATACCTTCTCCTAATACATCACCCGCTTCATCTGATAAAACAATGACTCTCGCATCCTCTTCATGAACGAGAACAAATCCGCTTCCTTCAAATGTCCACTCGTGTCCACTCGCTTCATATTGATCGACAAGTGACGCATTTATTTCTGGATTGTCTTTTTTTAAATGATCAAACCAACGGCCTGTCCACCCAGTCGGCTGCACATGAAGGAATGCTGCGGCATCTTTCTGCACATCTTTTGAAGTCGGCGAGGCAAGCGTATTAAACTCCATGATAAGAGTCGTCTCTTTTTTTGATATATGCTGTTTAATCGTATTCCATTCTTCTGCTTGCAGACCGCCATAAACTAACCTCGGCCGCTCTCCACTTTCGTCATAAACACCATACGTATCTGCCACATAAATGTATTTTGTATCGCCTAGATCATCTGGCAGCGGCCTTGCTTCTTTTTTTTCAGGTACATAACCGTAATAATCATTTTCATCGCCTGCACCCGTGTACCGGTAATGATTCAGAAGCCACGATAGACCGCGATGCTCCCGGCGGTCTACTGTCGGGACTGTTTTATCAAGTATGACGATGTCTCCTTCATGTTTTGGAATAAAACCCCAAATGATGCATGGGATTAGCACGATGACAAGCAGCCCAATCAGTATCAAAACATATTTTTTAATGATCGGCACCACCTTGTTCCTCGTCTGGATACAAAATTCTCCCGTCTTGAACCGGTGTATGTAAAAAGCCTAACACCGTTTCTGAAAGTCGATTAGGCGGATACGGTTTCGTCAAATAATGTTCAATGCCGTATGTGTGCATTTTTTCATCCGCCCGATCAAGCGCCGATGAGATGATAATCGGAAGATTCCTCGTTCGGTCATCTTTTTTCAACATGTTAACAAGATCCCAGCCATCCAGTTCTTCTCCAAGCATAATATCAATCACAATTCCGATAAGCGGTCTCTGCTTCGCTTCTTCAAATGCTGATTTGGGACTTGAATGATAGATAACTGCGAATCCTTTCATTTTTAATTCTTCTGAAAGAAGCATCGCAAGACTCGTATCGTCTTCTACAAGCATCACTATATTGCGTCCTTCCGGTGTTTCCTGTGCAATGGCTTCATTTTTATTCGGATGAGCGAGCGGTATAGTAAACTTGACTGTTGTTCCTTTCCCTTCATCCGATTCGATTGATATTTTCCCGCCATGCTTTTCAACAATTTCACGACAAATGGCAAGCCCGAGGCCCGTTCCGCCAATTTTTCGGCTAGCACTATTGTCAATACGCTGAAATTTTGTGAATAACTTCGAGACTTCCTCTGCGGGAATGCCAATCCCCTGATCGCGGACAAATACCGCTAAATGGTCTTGTTCATTTTTCAGCAAAATGGTCACTTGCCCGCCTTCTGGTGAAAATTTCACCGCGTTGCTCATGACATTTGTCATCACTTGGATGATCCGTTCCCGGTCTGCATAAACCGTTACATCAGCAGCTTCATCTACAATCGTAAAATCGTGGGCTGTTTTTGAT
This sequence comes from Domibacillus aminovorans, assembly GCF_001643235.1. Lineage (GTDB taxonomy): Bacteria > Bacillota > Bacilli > Bacillales > Domibacillaceae > Domibacillus > Domibacillus aminovorans. Next base: position 81,056 of record NZ_LQWY01000016.1, on the reverse strand, counting down.
CGGAACTGTGCTGTTGTTTCAACAGCCACTTCATTCATTTTAACCGCAGACATGCTATACACTTGGCTGCCTGCTTCCATCCGCTGCAAATCTAGAAAATCATTAATTAAGTTCGTCAATCGTTGCGCTTCTTTATATATCGTCTCCAAATAACGCTTTTGCTTTAGCGGCTTTAGTTCCTTTGTCATCAGTAATTCCGTAAACCCTAGCACACTCGATAACGGCGTACGCAGTTCATGGCTTACTGTGCTGACAAGCTCTGTCTTCATCTTATCCACTTCATGTTCTTGCGTAATGTCCCGGTGTACGAAAATAGTTCCCGTCTTCTCTCCATCTAACATAGTAGATGTACTGTATACATCAATCACACGCTCTTTACTCCCATGAATAACATAAGAAAAGTGACGCAATTCATCTGATTGATCTGCCAAACAACCTTCAAAGAATGCCCGGAGCTCTTCCGGATTTTCTGTTTTCTTCGTAAAAGTATCCAGCCATTCCTCTCTTAAAACGAGCGTCTCTTCCGTCATCACACCGAAGTCAATTAATTCATAAAGAGCTTTGTTATGCTGCACCATGTCTCCTTCGTAGGAAATAAACTGAATGCCTTCATGAATATTATTGACGATACTTTCATTCAATGTCCGCTCTCGTACCGCCTGTTCATAAAGCTGAATACGTTCAATCGCCAAATAAACACGGTTTAACAGCCCATATAAATCTTCCTGCTCCTTATCGGAAAAATAACGGCCAATTCTTGAGCATCCAAATAAAGCGATAACTCCGCCAGCTGGATTTCTTATACTTGAGAAATAATCGTGTACATACACATTCTCCTCCGCAAGTCCTTTTTCATGTACAGCTTCCCTTTTCACTGTAAAATAAGGTGTTTCTTCCAATCGTCGATCTACATAGTCGATACGGTTCTCCATAAAGTCATTGAACATAACAGCCGTAAAGCCTTTTAATGCGTGCTCGCCGCTTTCTCGCAGCCAGAACAGCCCGAGATCGATCTCATACACCTCATCAAAATAACGAAGGACGGAATCGGTCAGTTCTTGCTTATCAAGTGAAAAAGACAGTACATGATTAAGCTCGTTGTAACGTTCGAGCCGCTCTTTTGTTTGCTCTGTCTCCTTAAGTGATTCCTCCATTTTCAACTGCCGCTCCTGCAGCTCATCTTGCTGCATCATTAATTCTTCGTTTTGGGCGGTGAGCTCTTCTTCTTTATCTTGAATCGTATAAATCATCGTCGCAAAGGAAGAAGCTAAAACCCCAATCTCATCGTTCCGATTTAGTGGGAGCAGTGAGAAACTTTTTCCATCAGCAAAATTATCCGCCACACGTCGCATGTGTTCAAGTGGCTTGACAATGTCATTGATCGTACGCCAAATAATGAAAGATATAAGGGCAAACAATAGGACAACAAAGCCCATCATGGCAACGGTAAACTGATTGGATTGCCTCAGCATGTCTGCTGACAGCTGCTCAAGTTCATTATCAATATTTACTTTATATTCTTTTACATAAGCCATATACTGATTGACCGAATCCGTCACTCCGCTGTTTGAAAGCTCGCGCAGCCCTTCGTAATTATTCGCTTCAACAAACGCAATACCCGCCGGAAACGTCTCATTTTCGAACGTGACAAAAAAATCAGCCAATTCCTTTGTCAGCTGCTTTTCCTGCGATGTAAGTTTCCATTCTTCTAACTGTTTTAGTGTTTCTTTTACTTGTTCTATATCCTCATAAACGCGCGTTCGTTCACGCTCATTCTGAAAAGCGTAATAACCGCGTGCCCGGAAAAACAGATCATTCAAAGTATCGCGTAAATCTTCTAAAACAATCTGTTTGTTATAGAGTTGCTCACGCTTTTCTATCATTTCATCTTGCCTATTTTGCATATAAAAATAGGCTCCCGTTCCAACAAGAACGAAAACGAAAAGCAGCGACAACGCCACGCGCAAATAACGACGTCGAATGCCTGAATTCGACAAAACTTCCATCCTAGCTCCCCCATTCGCATTTCTTCTTTCCATTATAATCCTCTACTGCATCCCCGGAAAGCAAAAAAAACCCGCACAGATGGCGGGTTACGAATTATCTGATGAAAACATGTAATGACGTTCATTAAAGGTAATGGAAAAAACGAGCGCAAGTGCAAACATATTTCCCATAAGCGAACTGCCTCCGTAGCTAATAAATGGCAATGGGATACCGGTAATGGGCAGTAAACCAATCGTCATGCCGATGTTTTGAAACGCATGGAACGTAATCATCGCGATCACGCCGGCACACATATACGAATAATACGGCACTTTCGTCGCCAGTGCGAGTTTCGTAATGTGGTAAATGAGCACGAAAAATAAGCTGACAACGAGCGACGCACCGATAAAACCGTACTCTTCCCCGATAATACTGAAAATAAAATCCGTATGGCTTTCCGGTAAATAGACTTCACGGAAACCAAATCCTTTTCCCATTGTCTGACCCGATCCAATCGCAAGCAATGACCTTGTTAAATGGAAGCCGGTTGAACTTTCATAGTTATACGGGTCAAGCCACGCATAAATGCGCCCGAACTGATATTGCTTGACACCGAGGTATTTTTCTAAAATAGCCGGATGCCAAAGCATCAAATAAAAAATAAGTGTGATCAATGCCGTAGCACTGCCAAAAAGCGGTACTAAAATACGCCACGTAATGCCAGAGACGAAAATCATCCCGAGTAAAATGGCAATCAACACGAGCGACGTCCCTAGATCGGGCTGCTGCATAATAAGCAGGAGCGGTACAGCTGTCGTCGCGCCGAGCTTTACGAGCAGCATAAAATCACTTTGCATGGTCTTAATCGGATTTTTCACATGATGATTCACCATAACACGCGATAACGTCAAAATGAGAAATATTTTAAAAAATTCGGATGGCTGAATTTGCCCAATCCCTGGAAACCGATACCAGCTTTTGGCTCCGTTAATCGTCGGTGCAATCGATGACGGTGCAATAATTAAGAAGACTAATAGAAAAATCCCGATACCATATAAATACCATGACATGCCATGATATTGATCCGAGTCAAAGCGGATAAACAACGTAATAATCCCGAGGCCGACCACATACCAGACAACTTGCCGGACGACAAAGTTTGTATCATATTGTCCGGTCGTCTGTGCACTGTAAATCGCGACGCAGCTAACAACGAACAGCATAAACAATATTAAAAACAAACCGTAATCAATGCGGCTTGATTGTTGTTCAGTATTCATATAAATTCCTCTTTCTTCTGGAAATAGACCAACTATTATTATACCGTTATTGCGGCATTGTACAACAGTCAAACGGTTCAAAAGCAAAAATCTACATGAAATGGACATAGGCGTGCTACAATAACCATATCGCATAATAGAAAGGATGTTTTTAAGTGGATGAGATTAAAACAAGCGATCAATTTGAGCAGCTGATTGCCAGCAGCGAACCGGTTATCGTTAAATTTTATGCCGGCTGGTGCCCGGACTGCACACGCATGGACATGTTTATTGACGATATTATCGCAGACTACGGAAAATACAAATGGGTGAAAATCAACCGGGACGATTTCTCAGACATTGCTGAAAAGTACGATGTGATGGGCATCCCGAGTCTTTTGCTGTTCCAAGACGGCGAAAAATTGGCTCATCTCCACAGCGCCAATGCAAAATCACCCGAAGAAGTACGCGATTATTTAAAGAGTTTGCCTGCCTAACGTAAAGAATAAACAAGCCGGTCCCACTTGAGGGCTGGCTTGTTTTATTTTATGCGCGAGTTTCTTGTTTTCGTTGCCAATCCCGATTTAAAAAAGCTTGCCGTCTAACCGTTCGAGCTCTTGCTGCAACTGTTCTGTATTTAGTTCATCACCGATCACGACGATAACAGACGGTCGTTTAAGCGGCTGCGGCTGAAAAAAAGGCACACCGTATGCATATTGAAACAGTTCCGGACGATCACCTGAATCTTCAAATTTCACAAATCCTTTTATTCTTAGAACAGAATCCGGTAAACCTGCTACCCATTTTGTGAATTCAGCGCGCGGCACATGATTTGTAAATTCATATGCCATCGTCCGGACATGCAAATGATGATGAGCATGATGGCCGCTATCTGATTCACTGCTGCCACCGCCAAATGCGATCTCTCCGTCCATTTTTCCAAACATCATTTCCTGCAAGACCACTTTTTCATTCAATGACCGGATCTCTTCTTTTATTTTAGTGAGCGCTTCAATCGACACTAAATCTGCTTTCGTCAGTGCGACCACATCACTCCATCGTGCCTGGTCTTCCATCAGCTTCCGGTGCGCAATGGGCAGACGATTTCGTTCCATCCAGCGCGCGCAGTCAACAAGTGTAATGATCCCCTTCACATCAATCTGCATCGCAATGACTGGCGACGTGCAGGCATCTAGTACTTCCATCGGATGAGCAGCACCTGTCGTCTCGATATAGATCACATCCGGATGATGCTCTTTATAAAGTGTCAGCAGTTCTACTTCAATTTCATCTTTGATCGTGCAGCAAATGCAGCCATTCAGCATATCGCGCACAGCAGTGTCTTCTCCAAGCATCGCTGAATCAACAGACATGGAGCCAATTTCATTCATTAAAACTGCGACTTTCCGTCCTGCTTTTTTCTCCTTATCTAGCAACTGCAAGAGCAGCGTCGTTTTTCCGCTTCCGAGAAACCCGCCGATAATATATAAATCCGTTTTCATTTCGCCACACCTTTCACAAATTGCACTATTTACGATTTGATCATCTAATCCTATTCTTTATTTTAACGTAAAGACACCGCCTGTAGAAACCAAAATAAAAAGCAGGAGAACAAGTCTCCCGCTTCATTCCGGCTTCATAACCGGCGCTAGCTTTTCGATAATCATGTTGAGTAATACTGTAAGGTCCATATCTTTCCGCTCGCCATGTGAACATGCTTCTTGCATTATTTCAAGTAATATGTACTGTTCCTGGGACATAGGTTCAATGAACTCTCCTTTTCTGAGATAAAATTCCTTTACATGTATATAATTCTATTATATACATGTAAAGGAATTTATGTATATGAGTCATTCATCATTTCTTACTAGACTTATTCCCGGTTAATGACATGGAAAAACGAGCCAAAGGATGCATTTTTTTGAACTTCCTTCTCCAAATCTATTTAATCCTGTGCCGGAGTGGTCCATTTTACCGATCATCGATTGCCATTCACAACCTTTTCCTATCAATCTATATTCAATCCTAATGGGCGCTTCTGCACATACTTTGCGCGTCACGATGCCTTCATTGTGTATGATTTGATTCCAAAACGAAACATTCACACTTTTGTTGAAAAAAACATATAAAATTTGCCTATTTGACATTCACCTGACACATTTCTCTAATACAATGAGAATATCAAAGAAAGCGTACATATAAATCAGGAGGAATGATCATGAAGAAGAAGACAATGTCATATGTTATGACCGGCGCCCTATCGATTACGATTTTAAGTGGTGTTCCCTCTTCTCCAGCTCAAGCGGCTTCTCCACAACTTATAAAAGAACAGGTGGCACCGTCCGTAACACGAACCGGAACGAAAAATTTTGCAGATGTCATTGAGAAACAAGCATTGGCACTCGGTATTAATATTGAAGGCGATGATCTAGAGAAAGCGGCGAAAAAAGTACGACTTGCCAAATTGCAAAACCAGGCGGCCGCACTGAATATTGAAACAGATGGAAAGGATGAAAAAACAATCCGTCTCGAAGTAAAAAAAGCACATGAAATAAATGTTTACAATGCAGCAGACAATCTTGGTGTTGAGACAGATGGAAAGCGCTTGAAAGATATTATCGCATCCATCTCAGACATCAATCCCGAAGCGGCTGCACAATTGAATGGATTTTATTAAACCCGGCGGCTAATGGCCGGGTTTTTTATTTGTACGAGTGAAATGGCTCACGATTAAGTAGATTTCATCACGCTTGTACTTATTTGTTCACGTTCAGATGACTTTCATTATATAATTTAATCAAAATGAGGTGTTAAAGATGCCAACGATTTTAGTTGCAGAAGATGAACCGGCGATCAGCCAAGTGTTAAAAGTATATCTCGTGAAAGCGGGCTTTCACGTTATACAGGCGTACAGCGGCACAGAAGCGATCGAAAAATTTCATGCCAACTCACCGTCTCTCGTCCTGCTTGACGTCATGATGCCAGGAAAGGACGGCTGGGCTGTTTTAAAAGAAATTCGTGCAGAGAGTGCGTGTCCAGTTATTATGCTGACAGCGCTGAATGACGTGAATTACCGGTTGGATGGTCTTGATGGCGGTGCGGATGATTACATTGCAAAGCCATTTATCGCTGATGAAATGATCGCGCGCGTACGGGCTGTTTTACGCCGGTCTGACGATGGAAAGCCAGCAGAAACGGCCCATACATATGGAAACTTGACGATTGATTTTAAGGCGCATCGTATCACGTTATTCGACAATGAAGTTGCATTCACACCGCGTGATTTATCGTTATTTTTATTTTTAGCAGCTGCACCAAACCGGACATTTACGCGGGAGCAGCTGCTCGATGAAGTGTGGGGACACGATTACGACGGCAGTGACCGGGCCGTTGATTTATCGGTGAAGCGGATTCGGAAAGTGCTGGCGAAATGGCCATCCACTGAAGGGGAAATTAAAACGCTGCGTGGATTGGGGTACCAGTTTGTTGTGGAAGAGTAAAGAGCGGCGCATTTCGCTTCTCCGCTACTGGACGACACGCTATGCCATCACGCTTGCACTTGGCTTGCTCATACTCGCCATGCTGTCTGTCGTCTGGATCCGGCATACGACGATTGAAAACAGGCTCGATGTGTCAGAATTTCTCGCCGCCGAACTCGCCAGCAGGATTGCTGGAAGCCAGCAGGAGGGCAATAAATCCAAAACGTACATTGATGACAATATGATCGATGCGCGTGATGAACTGATGAACATGAAAGCCCCGCCTTCTATCTATATTACCGATGCAACCGGAGCTATTTTGTCGGCAAGCGATCATGACTTATACAGCAAAGACGCTTTTCCAGATGTTATTTTAAAAAAGAAACACGATGTGCAGACATTTCCCGGTATCGATGACAACCATACACTTGTTTATTTAATTAAAAAGCCAATTACCGTTAATGAGGTCACATTCGGATGGGTCGTGATGCTTCAGCCCGAAGATGAATTTGCGGATTTAAACGACGAATACCGGCTTCTTGCTTTGCTTATTTTAGGAAGCGGATTGCTTGGCTGGGCAGCAATTTACATTTTATCACGCCGCCTCGCACGCCCAATCAGTGAAGCCGCAGCTGCTGCGAAAGAAATTCGCGACGGCAATTACGGCGTGTCACTTATGCCATCTAAAGCGAAAGAGCAGGAAGTATACGATCTTGTTACATCCTTTAACGATATGGCTATCCGCCTTGAACAGCTTGAATCGATAAGAGCAGAACTGCTTGCCGGTGTCACACATGAACTAAAAACACCTGTCACATCCATAAGCGGGCTTTTACAGGCAGTGAAAGACGGCGTCGTCACCGGCGATGAGGCACAAGAGTTTATTACCATTTCATTAAATGAAACAGAGCGGATGCAAACAATGATTAACGACCTGCTCGAATTTAATACATTTGCAGCCAATGCTCTTCCTGTTTCAACTGCTCCTCATGAAGCAAACACATTAACGCGCGACATCGTACATGAATGGAATTTGGCGCGGAATTCGGACGGCATTCCTGTTCATTTTTATCCGTCTGACCGTGACATGTACATTTTGACCGATCCCGTTCGTTTTCGGCAAATTATGATGAATTTATTGAACAACGCAGCTCATGCGCTTGAAGGTACTGGAGGAATGACGATACGAGTGCATGATAACGAAGAGTTTGCTTCCATTGATGTGATCGATACTGGAATCGGGATCCCTTTATCTGAGCAAACACTCATTTTCGAACGGTTTTATCGTGGTGAAAACAAAAAATTCAAAGTGCGTGGGCTTGGACTTGGCCTCCCATTCAGCCAGCTTCTCGCACGGGCGATGGATGGCGACTTAATGCTGAAAGAAACATCACAACTAGGCACAACCTTTACATTAACCGCAAAAAAACAGCGATGACGGCAATGTCATCGCTGTTTTCATTATTTTGTAATTCCTTTTTCGATTTCATCAGCCTGCGCGAGAACGGATTGAAGTCCGCCGCCTGACAAGTACCATACGTTAGGATCAAGATAGATCACATTATCGTTCGCTACTGCTTTCGTATTTTTCACAAGATCATTTTCAACCACTTGCTTCACAGAAGACTCGCCTTCTGTTACAACAGCACCGCGGTCAACAACGAACAAGTAATCCGGATCTGTTTCAACAAGGTATTCAAAAGAGATACTTTGTCCATGAGTCGATACTTCAATGTTTTCATCTGCTGGTTTTACGCCGAATACATCATGAATGATGCCAAAACGTGATGCTGGACCGTATGCACTGATTTTCCCTTCATTTGCCAGAATGACAAGGCCGTTTCCTTCCATCGTTGACGCTTTTTCGTTCAACGCTGCTACTTTTTCATCGATTGCTGCTAACTTCTCTTCTACTTCTGTTTCTTTGCCAAAGATCTCGCCAATTGTCGTAGCATTTGATTTAAAGGACTTCATGTAGTTCGCTGTATCCACTGCGAGGTAAACCGTCGGAGCGATTTCTGCAAATTGATCATAAAGGTCCATTTGACGGCCGGAAATGATGATTAAATCCGGTGCCAATTCGTTAATTTTTTCAAAGTCAGGCTCTTTCAAGCTGCCTGTATTTGCGTACGTTTCATCTTCAAATTTTGACAAGTACTCTGGAATGTTTTCTTTCGGAAGACCAACTGGCTCAATACCTAGCTCAGCCATCGTATCCAGTGAACCAAAGTCAAACACGACTACTTTTTCAGGATTAACAGGAACTGTCGTCTCACCAAGTTCATGGGTAACCGTTATTTCTGTCGGTTTTTCATTACTTTCAGCTGGTTCTGCATTTTCTTCATTAGATGTAGAGGAGTTACAGGCTGCCGCGATCATTGCGAACAACGCCATAACAATCAAGAGTAAATACTTTTTCATTTTTAATTCGTCTCCTTGTTAGCTAAAATAAACACAAATTTTTTGATTATTAATTTCTTTAATCGGCATATCCATGCCGTAAATTTGCTTTAATGTAAGGCTTGTAATAATTTCATTAACTGTTCCTTGTGCTTCGATTTTGCCATCTTTCAGTGCAACGATGTAATCAGAATACACAGACGCAAAATTAATATCATGAATGACGATCAAAATCGTTTTGCCAAGCTCATCTGCAAGACGGCGGAGCACTTTCATAATTTGAACAGAGTGTTTCATATCCAAATTGTTAAGTGGTTCATCAAGCAAAATATATTCAGTATCCTGGGCAATCGTCATCGCGATAAACGCACGCTGCTTTTGCCCGCCAGATAGTTGGTCTAAATATTTGTCCTGCATATCTTCAAGCTCCATGTAGCGGATTGCTTCATCAATGTACACTTGATCTTCTTTCGTCAGCTTACCTTGTGAATATGGGAAACGGCCGAATGAAACGAGATCGCGGACAGACAGGCGTAAACTTAAATGATTCGACTGTTTTAAAATAGCTATTTTTTTCGCGAGATCACGGTTTTTCGTTTCGTTCACTTTTTGCCCGTCGATCAGCACTTCCCCTGTATCGGCAGAAAGGAGACGACTAATAATGGAGAGTAGCGTACTCTTCCCGGCACCATTCGGACCGATAAAAGACGTAATTTTGCCTTTTTCAATATTGACTGACACATTATCAACGACTGCTTTCAATCCGTATGATTTCGAGACCGCTTGTACTTCAACCATTATGTTCGACTCTCCCTTAGTAATAAATATATAAAATAGATGCCACCGATAAAGTTAATAATGACGCTGAGCTGTGTAGAAAATGTAAACACATGTTCAACGAGCAGCTGTCCGGCAGCGAGTGCAACAATCGACACGAGCGCTGATGCAACAATTAATGTGGAATGCTTGTATGTTTTAAACATCTCGTAAGCGACATTAACAACGAGCAGTCCGAGAAATGTGATCGGACCGACAAGTGCAGTGGCCACAGAAATGAGAATCGCAATGATAACGAGCAGACGTTTCACCGTGTAATCGTAATCAACGCCAAGGTTGATCGCTGTTTCTTTTCCTAGTGACAACACATCCAAATATTTCACGAACTTCGTTAAATAAAGCAGCGTCGCACCTGTTAAAATAGTGGCCATAATGAGTACTTCCGTCTGAATATTATTAAAACTCGCAAACATGCGGTCTTGAATAATTTGAAATTCATTCGGATCAATGAGTACTTGCATAAATGATGTGAAGCTGCCAAAAAACGTACCGAAAATTAACCCTAAGAGCAGCAAAAAGTAAATGTTTTGCCCTTCACGGCGAAATAACAGCCGGTATAGTATGAGTGCGAAAACGACCATAAAACCGATCGAAATCGCAAAGTTTATTTGTTTGTTCATGACCGTCAAACTAGTTGAACCGAGAAAGAATACAAGTGTTGTCTGGACAAGCATATAAAGCGAGTCAAGACCAATAATACTCGGTGTTAAAATCCGGTTGTTCGTGACGGTTTGAAATAACAATGTCGCAATCGCAATAACCGTTCCGGTCAATACAATGGCAGCAATCTTTTCCGCGCGGCGCGGCAGCGCATAATCCCAATTAGGTCCTAGTTCAACGAACATGTACCCAGCAATCGAAGCTCCTGCCAAAATCAATAAGAATATCAGTTTGCTTTTTTCACGCATAATCCCGTCTCCTCATCAACAAGTAAATGAATAATCCGCTTCCGATGACGCCGACTGTGAGGCCGATCGGAATTTCATACGGATAGATGAGAATACGGCCAAGAATATCACAAAACAAAATGAATACCGCACCGAGCAATGCCGTGTCAGATAGACTGTTTTTCAAATTGTCTCCTCTATAAATCGAAACAATATTCGGGACGACAAGCCCAAGGAACGGAATGAGCCCAACTGTTAACACGACCAATGTTGTTGATAAAGCCACAATAACAAGGCCAACGTTAACCGCCTGCTTATAATTTAAGCCGAGGTTGCGCGCAAAATCTTCTCCCATGCCAGCGATCGTAAACCGATCTGCAAATATGTACGCGATAACTACAAGCGGGATGCTAATATAAAGCATTTCGTAGCGCCCAGCTGTAATCATCGAAAAGTCTCCCTGCAGCCATGCGGACATATTTTGAATTAAATCACGCTGATACGCAAAAAATGTCGTAATCGAGCTGATAATATTCCCAAACATTAATCCGACGAGCGGGATAAAGATCGGATCTTTCATTTTGATCCGGTCAAGAATTTTCATAAATAAAAATGTACCGGCAAGCGAAAAAACAAAGGCGACAATCATTTTTTCAATCGGACTCGCAGAAGTGAAGATAACAAGCGAAACTAAGATTCCGAATCGGGCTGAATCCATCGTCCCTGCGGTTGTCGGTGACACGAATTTATTGCGGCTTAACTGCTGCATAATAAATCCGCTAATACTAAGCGTTACACCCGCAATTAAAATACTGATCAGCCTTGGTACACGGCTTTGCCAGAAGATTTGCGTCTGGTGATCATCAAACCGGAACAAATCAAATGGCGAAATGTTTGTGACACCGACGAATAACGATGCAAATGATAATAATATGAGCATTACAACTAAATAACGTTTTTTCATGGCATTTCCTAACCTTCGTATTGCCGTCAATGAAATAGTGATAGAGAGATTCATTATCAATTGAAAGAAAAAATATAGTTGCCGATTGCAAACCGGCAATGTACTTTCAAGATAAGTTTCGACGAATTTGATCCAATATCCTCAGTGTTCTTTCAAATTCTTCAGGATCAATGCCGGCAGAGGCATCGGCAATTGTCCGGCGGGCGATTTCCGTATAAACGTCCTTTCTCTGCTTGCTCTCTTCCGATAAATAAACAAGATTTATCCGCTTATCCGTTTTATGAGACTTTCTGACAATAAGTCCGTTCCGTTCCATATTCGCCACAAGCCGTGAAACGCTCGGTTCATCCCTCTCGTTTAACACTGCAAGCGATTGCTGCGTCTGCCCATCACGGTCATAAAGCCGGCTTAACACCTGCCACTGCTCATGCGTAATCGGATACCCTTTCAAGCGAAAATAATGGTTCAGGCGATTCGTCATAACCCGTGAGCTTTGAAACAGCTTATATCCAAGCGAGTCATCCAGCTTATACATCACCATTCTCCTTTGACAGCTTCTCTCAATATTTATTGTAAAGGAAAGAACTTGTTGGCACAAGTATTTGTCAGTCATTTCAAACTAAAGGTTTCGTTTATTGACCCAATTATTCGTGCAACCTCTTCCCTTTTATTCCCATAACCAGAAATATGGACGAGCCTCTTAATTCCCTGCAAATCGTTAAAATGATTTTTTCAATTTATTATCCTCCTCTTTTTTTAAAATGAGATTAATTTTCGCAAACTTCATTATAAATGATAATGATTTTCATTTCAACACATTTCTATTCTAATTATTTTCACATAATACTCCTTTCCGTTATGATGGATAAATAGATGAAAAAAGGAGCTGTATTCGTGAATAAACAACCATCCATCATTGTCCGTTCCTGGCGACTGATTCTAGTATTTTGGCTTATGGCAGCTGTTATTTTCGGGTTTTTCGCATCAAAATTGCCATCAAAACTCGAAGGTGACGGATTCCGGACTGACGGAGACTATGAAGTTGTTCAACGGGAATTGCACGATACATTCAACTTCCCTGAAAACACGTTGCTTGTCTTGTTTGAAAAGGCAGAAAACGAGTCTTCAGAATCATATCAAAATCAAATCTTGTCAGTATTATCCAATATTGAAGCAACAGGTGACCCATCAGCAATCGATTCACCTCTTGAAAATAAAGAATTCATGAAGGAACACGTTGCTTATGCTGCCATTCATTATGACGACGAATCGTTAGAGATGGATCCCATTATTGATGAAGTTCAGTTGATCATTAAAGATGAAGAAGGCGTTTCAATAACGGGTGGTCCTGTTATTTCTAAAGACATTAATAAAGCGAGCCAAGATGACTTAAAGCGTGCTGAATTAATCGGTCTGCCTGTTGCACTCGTTGTGCTATTGCTGGCACTAGGCACAGTTGTTTCATCGATTTTGCCGCTCATCGTCGGCGGAGTGACCATTGTCATCGGATTTGGTATCCTGTCTCTTATAGCGGATTCGGTTGATTTAGCCATTTTCATTTTAAACATTACCCCGATGCTCGGTCTGGCTTTATCGATAGATTTTTCTCTTTTGTTCATTAATCGCTATAAAGAAGAACGTTCGAATGGCAAAACGATTGATGACGCTTTGACAGTCACCATTGCCAAAGCTGGGCACTCAATTTTATTCTCAGCTTTATGCGTGTTTATTGGGCTCGGTTCTGTCTTACTAATCGATATTGATATTTTCAAAAATATCGCAATCGGTGGGATGACTGTTATTACGATTGCGGTTATCAGTTCGATGACATTGTTGCCCGCATTGCTGAAGGTGCTTGGTGACCGGGTGTATAAATGGAAAATTATCCGCATCAATACGGACGCTTCAAACCGTTGGCGAACATTTGCCGGTTTTGTGATGAAGCGCCCTGTTTTTATAGCCATTGCCGCACTTGCGCTTCTCGGAGCCGGCATAATCCCGGTCAAAAATATGAATCTCGCAATCCCTGAAGCCGGGGCACTCCCCACATCCTTTGAATCACGCACTGCATACGATACGATTGAAGAAGAATTTAGACAGGATGTCGCCTCTACCATTTTTGCAATTGCTGAACGCGATGGCGGATGGCTGAATGAAAAGGGTTTACAGGAAATGAAACAACTTCAGAGAGATTTTGAAAAGGAACACCATGTAACTGGCGCAGAGACGCTTTTTTCAGTAAGCGGTGTAGATGACCCTTCACAGCTTGCTGCAATGCTTGAACACTCCCAGACAGCGGTTCAACTTCAGCCGGCTATCGATGAATTTATAAAAGGTAATCAATTATTGATTCCTGTTTCTCTTGATGTAAAAGCTTCATCTGATGCTGCACAAACCATTGTAAGAGATTGGAGTTCAGTTGATTGGGATATAGATGTTTTATTCGGTGGTCATCCAAAGTTTAACCAGGAACTGTATGATGAAATTTATAATAAAGTGATACCGGTGCTCGCTGTCATTTTAATATCGACGTTTTTTATTTTAATGGCTGCTTTCCGTTCCGTTATCATTCCATTAAAGGCCATTTTAATGAATGTGATCAGCCTGGCTTCCACGTTTGGGATTCTCGTCTGGCTGTTCCAGGGCGGACATCTCGGCTTAGAGCCGACGGACATTTCACTCATTATGCCGGTCTTGGTCTTTACTCTCGTCTTTGGCTTGAGTATGGACTATGAAGTATTTCTTATTTCCCGCATTCGAGAGTTTTACCTAGAAACGCGGGATAATAACTATTCAACCGTTGAAGGATTGGCAAGTACAAGTAAAATCATCACGTCTGCGGCACTTATTATGATTGTCATTACCGGCGCATTTGCTTTTACAGGCGTAGCCCCTGTTAAGCAAATCGGGATTGGCATTGCTATTGCCATTGCGATCGACGCAACAATTGTCCGCCTTTTACTTGTCCCTAGTTTAATGAAGTTGCTCGGAGCAGCGAATTGGTGGATGCCTTTTAGTCACCGAAACAAAAACAGCCCTTCCTGATATGGACGGGCTGTTTCCCTATTTTAAGATTAAGAGAATAGGTACTCACGCGGCTTTTTTTGAACAGACAGCCATTTTACAGTTGTAAATTCACCAATCACCCACTCGCCGTAATAACGGCCAATACCAGAAAGTTCTTCTTCACCATCAACAGGAATGATAACTGCGACTAGTGCAAACACTTCGTTTTTCCCAGGAGTGCTTCCTCCTCAAAACAATCAACTATTTTACGACAAACGACTTATATTTTTCATAATCTGATCGATGACATTCAATGGTCAGTTTCGTTCCTTCTTCCTCATAAGCCGTTTCAAAAATCGTGGCCTGTTCGTTGAAATAAGAGACGACTTCTCCTTCATCATATGGAATCAACAATTCACAGCGGACGTAGTCTTTAAACAAATGACTTTTCATCACTTCCGTCAATTCCAAAATACCTGCGCGTTCTTTTGCGGATAAATACACCGAATTACCGGCTGCTCCCGGGTAATCAATGCCCGCAAGATCCGCTTTATTGTATGCATAAATAACTGGCATATCTTTTGCACCGATATCAACAAGTGTTTTTTCCGTAATATCAATCATCGTTTGGTACTGCGGGCTAGACACATCAATAACATGAATAAGCAAATCCGCAGCCGCTGCTTCTTCTAGCGTCGAGCGAAATGCTTTTACTAAATGATGGGGGAGTTTATTAACGAATCCGACTGTATCCGCCAGTAAAAACTCTTTTTTATCCGGCAATGTAATGCTCCGGACAGACGTATCGAGTGTGGCGAACAGCATGTCTTTTTCAAATACTTCTGACCCGCCCCCCTCATACGTTTGCAGCATCGCATTCATGACAGTCGATTTGCCCGCATTCGTATACCCGACAAGCGCGGCAACCGGCATATTGTTTTTCTTGCGCTGCTTCCTTTGCACAGTACGCTGTTCAGATATTTTCGCAAGTTCTTTGCGGAGATAGGCAATTTTCGTTTCAATTTTCCGCCGATCAAGCTCAAGCTTCGTTTCACCCGCCCCACGGTTTTTAAAACCAGATCCGCCGCCTTGGCGTCCGAGCGCAATGTACGTACCGACAAGACGTGGCAACATGTATTGAAGACGTGCCATCTCTACTTGCAGCTGCGCTTCTTTCGTTTTTGCCCGCCGTCCGAAAATATCAAGAATGAGCATCGTCCGGTCAATTACTTCACAATCGAGTTCTTTTTCCAAGTTCCGAATTTGCGACGGAGACAATTCCCCATCAAAAATGACGACGTCTGCTTCCTCATATTCAGCAAGCGATTTCAGTTCTTCTACTTTGCCAGTCCCCATGTAAAGCGCCGAATGAATACGCGGCAAGTTTTGCGTCAGTTCACCACGTACATCAATACCGCACGCTTCTGCAAGGTTTTTCAATTCTTCCATCGAATAGGCAAAATCATCCCCGTTGTCTAGATTCACACCGGCGACGATCCCTTTTAGCTGATCCAGCTTCGTTTCATTCATCTATTTTCCTCCGTTGTAAAAAAACCGCAGACGGCTGCCTGCGGTTTTGATTCGTTCTATTATCTTATCATGCCCTAATGGCGCAAATCAAACAGCGCCGCTTAAAGAAAAACGAAATAAATAACAGCGGCCAGCACAATCCGGTAAATAGCAAACGGAATAAGCTTAATATGGTTAATTAATTTCAAGAAAAATTTAATGGATATAAGCGCGAAAACAAATGCACTAATAAAGCCGACAACGAAAAACGGCATCGCATCCATCGTGAAATACTGCCAGTTTTTCAAAAGTGACAAAAAGCTTGCGCCGAACATAATCGGCACAGCCATAATAAATGTAAAATCAGCTGCGGCTCTATGGCTCATGCCGAGCAAAACACCGCCTGAAATCGTCGAGCCTGAGCGGGAAAAGCCCGGCCAGAGTGATAAACATTGAATGAGTCCGACGGATAATGCTTGTCCATACGTAATTTGGTCGACTGTTTCTATTTCTCGTTTACGGCCACCAATTAAATCTGCCGCAATCATTAAAAATGCACCGACAACAAGGCCGATTAACACCGTTTCGGTTGAAAATAAATATTCATCAATATAGTCTTCAAACAAAACACCAAGAATACCCGCTGGAAGCAAGCCGACGATGACATGTGTTAACCGAAGCCGTCCGCCTTGTCCTCGTGTTTCTTTGTTTAACCCGAGTAAATCAATAAATCGATTTCTAAACACGACGACAACCGCTAATATGGAACCGAGTTGAATAACGATTTTAAACGTGTTTGCTGCATATTTCCCTAAAAACGCTTGTGACTGCAGCCACATATCATCCACGATAATCATATGCCCAGTTGATGATACCGGCGCAAATTCTGTCAATCCTTCAACCAGGCCAAGAATAACTGCTTTTAAAAGAGTAATAAAGTCCATATGATAGCTCCTTCTATTGATTTCCACTCTTTAAAATAGCATGTTTTGAATTATATGCCAACTTTTATCCAATAAGACTGGATTTCGTCCAGCAGCCAGATCGCTCCTTCTTTACTAAGCACAATATCCCCACTGAAATGCCTATGATCTTTTGATACGATGCCTGTCATAAAACACGTTCTTTCTTCTTTCACATCAAAATGAGAGTCATATTTTCTCATGATAATGCTTTCCTGTTCATAAACCATCGCAACCTGGTCTGATCCTTGAATGCTCAACTGTGTACGCATTGATTTTGGAATGGTGATTCTTCCTTCTTTATCGACAACTCGTCTTAAAATTATTTCTTTCATCATCCGCCTCCAATGATCCATATGTACTATTAATATTACATTATTTTTCATTTGTGTCAAAATAAAAAGAATGCGTATATTACGCATTCTTTTTGTACCAATCTGTAGCTGCTTGTACTTCAGTTCCTGTCAGTATATGTCCATTTTGTTCCCAATGGACAGCCGTCATTGCCCCTGCATGATCAAGCAGTTGCTGCAGCTCTTCTGTTTCCTGCGGCGAACATAAAGGATCATTTTTTCCAGCCGCCATAAAGACGGGTGTGCCCGTTAAATCAGGCAGCTCTATTCCACGGCGCGGCACCATCGGATGATGCAAAATAGCCCCTTTTAATGATTTTTCATAATGGAAAAGCAGGCTTGCTGCAATGTTCGCACCATTTGAATAACCGATCGCAATAACTGAATCACGGCTAAATCCATATTGTTTTGACGCATCATCAAGAAATTCATTCAGTTCTTTCGTACGAAAAATTAAATCCTCTTCATCAAAAATACCTTCAGCGAGACGGCGGAAAAACCGGGGCATTCCGTTTTCCAGTACATTACCGCGCACGCTTAATACAGATGCTTCCGGATCAACGGCCTGTGCAAGCGGCAGTAAATCCTGCTCTGTACCGCCTGTGCCATGCAGCATGAGTAATACGTTCTCATTTTTTCCTTGTTGAAAAATATGTTTCATTTAAATTCCTCCGTTTTTATTATCTCGAATTAAAGATAATTCTACAGGATGAATGCTGATCCGTCAATTGTATGTGCGTTCAGACAAAAAAACCCCGACAAATTCACTTTGCCGAGGTCATTATTCACTATTAATAGCCCACTTCTATTACTTCTTGTCGGTGTAAAAGTTCTTGGCATTTCACCATATCACCAACAATAATGATCGCTGGGTTGCCGATTGATTGCTTCTTGAATCGCTTTTAGTGCTTTTACCGTGATTAAGTCCGGGTCTCCTGGTCCCGCCCCAACGAGATACACTTTACCCATCCATTCCGCCCCCTTCTTTATTTAAATTAAAATAAACACATTGCCATCTTCAATTTTCACAGCAAATGTTTTCACACAGCCGACATCGGGTGACTGAACTTTTCCATCTGTCGTACAGATTTTCCAATCATGCATTGGGCAAAAAACGTGCTCGCCGCTGATGATTCCTTCTGCAAGCACACCGCCTTTATGTGGACAGCGGTTTTCAATGGCACGAACATTGCCATCCGCTAGCTTAAACAAAGCAATTTCAAGTGAACCAATTCGAACAGTCCGCCCAATTTTTTCCGGCATTTCATCCAAAACAGCTACCTTTATCCGCTCATTTGTTTTTTCCATTTTGATTGCTCCCTGTCCCTTATTTTGTCACACGGACTGTCTCATATAGTTCCTTGCGAATTTTCTCACTCTCAATCACTTCTTTCCACGGCTCTTTTGTAACGGACAACGCTTCAGCTATGCGAGCATTTAGGGCATCGCGCGTCGCTTTATCGGCAAGCACTTCTTTAATATGGTCAAGTCCGACACGCTCCACCCAGACCGATGTACGCTCAAGGTAGGCAGCATCTTCACGGTAATATTGCAAAAATGCGCCAATCATTTCCATTACTTCTTCATTTGTCGTGACTTTGCAAAATAAATCTGCTGCCCGCAAATGCGTACCGCCGTTGCCACCGACATAAATTTCCCAAGCGCCGTCTACACCAACAACACCAATGTCTTTAATACCCGATTCTGCACAGTTACGCGGGCAGGCTGAAACGGCCATTTTCACTTTATGCGGTGTACCGATTCGTTCAAATTTTTTCTCCATGGCGATACCCATTCCGATTGAATCCTGTGTCCCAAACCGGCAGAAGCTTTCACCGACACACGTTTTCACCGTACGCAATGTTTTTCCATACGCGTAACCCGATGGCATGCCGAGATCGGCCCATACGTCCGGCAAGTCTTCTTTTTTCACACCGAACAAATCAATCCGCTGTCCGCCGGTTACTTTAATAAGCGGTACTTCATACTTGTCGGCTACATCCGCAATCTTCCGAAGATCGTCCGCTGACGTGACACCGCCGTACATACGGGGAACGACTGAATAAGTACCGTCTTTTTGAATATTTGCATGCATTCTTTCATTGACGAAACGCGATTCTTTCTCATCTTCATATTCAACCGGGTTGATCATGCCAAGATAATAATTGAGCGCCGGCCGGCATTTCGAACAGCCGTCTTCTGTTTTCCAGCCAAGTACATTCATCACTTCGCGCGTATATGTCAGCCCTTTTTCGCGAATTGCTTCTACGACATCATCACGGGACAACGTTGTACAACCACAAACCGGTTCTTTTTGATCCTCTTTTTCAAACTCGTCACCGAGTGTATGCGCCAGAATATCGACAACAAGTGATTTACAGCCGCCGCATGAACGGGATGCACCCGTACATGCTTTCACTTCTTCAAATGTCGTCAAGCCGATCTTCTTGATCGCCTCTGTAATCGTCCCTTTCGTTACACCATTACAGCCGCAGACAAGCTCACTGTCTGCCATCGTCGCCACCATGCTTTCTGCTGCTTCTTCAGTGCCCATATATTCCTCTACATTCGCCCGCTTGTTAATAAGCCGCAGCAGCTTTGACCCTTCACTCGTATCACCAAATAACACAGCGCCGGTCATTTTCCCGTCACGAATGATGATTTTTTTATAAACACCTTTCCAGTCATCGAACATTTTAATCGTTTTTGTCTCTTCGTCTTCTACAATTTCACCGGCAGAAAACACATCGACACCGGATACTTTTAATTGAGTAGATAATACAGAACCTTCATATCCCGGCGCCTGTTCACTACAAATGTGGGCAGCCATTGCTTTTCCTTGCTCATAGAGCGGTGCAACGAGGCCGTACACGACTTCTCTGTGTTCTGCACATTCGCCGACTGCATATACACCTGGAATACTTGTTTCCATATAATCGTTAACGAGAATTCCTCGATTTACTTCAATACCACTTTCTTTCGCAAGGCCTGTGTTTGGACGAATGCCGGCTGCCATCACAACAAGATCTGCATCAATGACTTCCCCATCACCAAAACGGATTGCTTCGACACGGTCACCGCCAATAATTTCTGCGGTCTGTTTATTCATTAAGAATTTCATCCCTTGTTTTTCGAGCTCTTTTTTCAGCATTTTGCTGGCTGTTTCATCCAACTGCCGATCCATTAGACAATCAGTAAGATGAATAACATCAACAGTCATTCCAAGATTTAATAGTCCACGTGCCGCTTCGAGACCAAGCAGCCCCCCACCTATAACCGCTGCTTTTTTATATACTTTTGAACAATCAATCATTTTTTCACAGTCCTGAATATCACGAAATGCAGTCACGCCTTCTTTATCTGATCCCGGCACCGGAATGATAAACGGTAGCGAGCCCGTCGCGATAATTAATTTATCATATGAAACGCTGCGTTCTTTGTTTGTTTGGACAAATTGCTCTTTCGTATTAATGTGAACGACTGTTTCACCTGAATAAAGCTTAATATCATGATCTTCATACCAATTCCAGTCATTCAATGTAATATCTGAGATGGTTGTATCTCCCTGCAACACCTTTGACAGTTGAATCCGGTTGTAGTTTGGATACGGTTCTGTTCCGAAAATTGTTATATGAAAGTGATCCGGTCGAACGTTTAAAATTTCTTCGATCGAACGGACACCGGCCATTCCATTTCCAACCATGACGATTTTTTCTTGATTCATAAAAACATCCTCCTCAGTGGCTGTTGATACGATTGATTATAGATAAGGAAAAAGGGATCGTCATGATTAATGTTATATAATCTAACATCATTTTTCATAAAGTTATATCATATAACATGTAATTATTATATTTCTTAATTGAATACGATATAATATATTTACAACCCATTTCGAGGTGAGTGTATGACAGATGAAGAAAAAACGTACAAAACGAAAAAGGTCATTACGATCGGGATTGTCAGCGAGCTAACAGGGTTGTCCGAACGGCAAATACGCTACTACGAAGAACGGAAGCTCATTTTCCCCGAGCGGTCAGACCGCGGCACACGCAAAT
The DNA here is from genome assembly GCF_001643235.1 of Domibacillus aminovorans. Taxonomy (GTDB): domain Bacteria; phylum Bacillota; class Bacilli; order Bacillales; family Domibacillaceae; genus Domibacillus; species Domibacillus aminovorans. Next base: position 59,356 of record NZ_LQWY01000016.1, on the reverse strand, counting down.
ACTCATTTGTCGACGTAGAAACATTGATGGATATTGCTAATCAAATGGAGGATGGTGTACGCACATTTGAAATTAGGCAAGAAATGAAAAAGAAACCAGATGAAGATAAATTGAAACGAAGTATGATTAAAGGACAACTGAACGCACAATTTGGTATACAAAAAGGATTGAAATAACGAAAACAGACTTGTCGGCACTGGCAAGTCTGTTTTCGTTTTCATTCTACTGATAGGTTATATACTTAATATAATAAATTAAAATAATGATAGTGTTGACAGGCCTAATTCTTATTTGTTACTCTCATGACTAGGCAAATAGAATAGATAAATCCTCATCGCTATCTCGATGAGGTAGAGGTTGCAATAATTAATAGTAATGTACTTGAAACCTAATGGGGTTGTTGATGGTATGTTGAAAGGAATTGTTGCCGAAGTACGAGAGATCCATTTCATCTTTCTTACTGGGTTTACATCAAATAGGTGTAAAACTGTCACAGATATTTTCTGTGGAGAGCTACGATGAGATAGGTTGCGGGTTTCAATTAATCATTTAAAAACGCAAAGGTGTATTCCTTTGCTTTTTTTATTTAGGAGGATTTTTAATGGATAAAAAATGGGGGTTTTGGTTATTGACCGCTATCGTTGTCGGAAACATGGTAGGTTCAGGTATTTTCATGCTGCCAAGCACGTTAGCTCAAATGGCCAGTCCACTCGGCGTCACAATTGCTTGGCTGTTGACTGGTTTTGGTGTATTAATGATCGCTTTAGTATTCAGCACATTATCTAATCGTCAACCTGAATTAACGGGAGGCCCTCAAAGTTACGCTCGAGCCCTGTTCACCTCACAGGCGTATGGAAAAACAGCTGGTTTTTCAATGGTTTGGGGATATTGGGTGGCCAATTGGATTAGCAATGTAGCCATCATTACAAGCTTTGCTGGATACTTGTCCACCTTCTTCCCTGTCATGAGAAGCGAATATATTCTTTTCTCAATGGGATCTCAAGAAATTGCTTTGGGAAGAATCGTCACGTTTATCGTCTGCAGTCTTTTATTGTGGGGCACTCACCTTATCTTAATCACGAGTATTAAAAGTGCAGGTAAATTAAACTTTATCGCAACCGTTTCAAAAGTCATTGGATTTATGTTATTTATCGTTGCTACTCTTTTTGTTTTTGAACTGTCTACTTTAGGAGATTTATATACGCCTATTATAGATAATGAGGGAACATCCCACGGCCTGCTCAGCCAAATAAACCTTGCTGCAATATCAACGCTTTGGGCATTTGTAGGTATTGAATCCGCCGTCATCCTATCTGGACGCGCTAAATCCCAACGCGATGTCAGCCGTGCCACTGTTGCAGGTCTTTTAATTGCACTCGTCATTTATATGGCGATCACGTTGCTGATTATGGGTGTACTGCCTCAGGAAGTATTAAAGTCGTCTGATAAACCGTTTGTAGATGCTCTTTCTGCTTTAATTGGAGACACTGGCGCAACCATTATGGCCCTTTTAGCTACCATCTCCTTATTCGGCTCTACCATTGGATGGATATTATTAAGTTCAGAGGTTCCTTATAATGCTGCTAAGTCCGGCATCTTCCCTGCTTATTTTGCAAAGTTAAATAAAAAAGGAAGCCCTGTTAGAGCATTAACCGTCACGAATACGATGTCACAAATTTTTATATTCTCAACCATTTCTGGCACCATCAGTGAAGCCTATACGTTTTTGACAACATCTGCTACGCTTGCTTACTTAATCCCTTATTTAGTATCTGCAACTTTCCTTTTAAAACTTGTCATAAAAGGCGATACTTACAATCCGGGAGAAAAATCACGTATATCGAATGGCATCATTGCAGCACTTGCCTTCATATATTCAGTATGGGTCATCAAATCAGGGACAGCCGATTGGACGACGCTTACTTTAGGGATTGGTCTGTTTTTGTTAGGTGTTATTCTTTATCCCTTGCTTACTCGAATTCGATTAATAAAATCATAAATAATCAAAAGAAAGGAGCGTCCTCATAAATGGAGAACGCTCCTTTCTTTTGATTATTTTACTTCATCGTCCGATTTTTCTTGAGATTGTTTTTTCGTTTCCTTGTCATCGTCTTCCATAAGGCCTTTTGTAGAATTTTTAAATTCCGTTAATGTCTTACCGGCTGCACGTCCAATCTCCGGCAACTTTTTAGGCCCGAATATTAATAAAGCAGCGGCACCAATTAATATGATCCCTCCAGGTCCTACCATAGGACTTCCCCCCTTTATATCGTTCACAGTGATTTATTCTACTCGAAAGTTATTATTAATATAGCGAACCTTACAGCAGGTGTCAAAATTGTTTAAGTACATTCAAAAAATCCATGCCCGTCGTAAAATAGCACGGATTTTTTGTTTTTTTATTTATCATTATTTAATTTTGATTGTTTTTGTGAGTATGAAAAATAAATAACAACTCCGATTGCTAACCATATAGCAAAACGAATCCAAGTAGCTGCGCCAAGTCGAAAAATCAAAAAGCCACAAAATAAGATAGCTAGCCCCGGAATGATAAGGCTGTATGCACCCTTATCATTTGAATGTTACTTAAAGGGATGATATCATTATATTAAGTAACATCAAGGAGAGAAGACAGTGGAATATGTTAACCCAATAAAAAACCTGCATGAAATACAATTAATCAAGGAAATTTTAAAAAAACAATCGAGTCGAGACTTTGTCTTATTTGTATTAGGCATTAATACTGGACTTAAAATTAACACTCTTCTGTCTTTAAAAATCAATCAATTGGTGGACGAGTCCGGAACAATCCTTTCATTTCTTCATGTAGACAATCAAACGATTTATTTGAATGATCAAGTTAAATCAGCCTTAACTTTTCATTTGAAACAAAATACGACGACGATCGATGATTATCTGTTCAAATCACCAAAGAGTGAATTACCTATTTCGCGTCAACATGCCTATCGTGTCATCAATGATGCTGCACGAAAAGCGGGGATAAGCGATCAGATTGGCACTCATACGCTGAGAAAAACGTTTGGCTATCATGCCTATATAAAAGGGATTGCTATTTCCCTTATTCAAGCCCGGTTTCATCACGCTAGTCCATCAGAAACATTTCGATATATTGGAATGGATGCCACTGATCAAAAAATAGACGTGAATTTATAGTCTTTCTTCTATCAACGCGTACAAAAAAGCCTGCAGAGAAACAGATTCTTTCTCTACAGGCTTTTAAAACAAAATGGTTCTTCTATTGATCATGTTTAAACGTCTCTTCTTTAATGGAAGCATGAATAGAAGTAGGCTTCGTAATCTTATCGTCGGTTACATGGAGTTGACACGTTTTATTGTCTTTAATAAATTTAAAGACGCCGTTATTAAAATCAGTTCCGGTTTCTTTGTAAAAGATTCCTTCATGAATGACTTCATCAGAGTAGGTAAAACTAATACGATATTCTTCATCGGATTTTACTAAATAAGCTCTTGTCCCGTTATCAAAGAGATTGTCCTCGTCCTCAACGGAGCGGTCGATCGACACGATATGAAAATCCACAAACGAGATTTCACGTAATAGAGTGTTCACAAAGGATCCCTTTTTAATTTCTTCCCAACGACTTTGAGGGGACTGCCCCAAAATAATTTGGGTGATATTTAATTCACGGGCAACTTCGGCAATCACTTTCACAGGTGGTCTCTTTTCATTATCGCGAATGATTAACTCTTCCGCACCATGCTCTTCTGCCAGGGCTTTCCATCGATCGATGTAGGCGGCTTTGTCCGCACTTAGTTCTTCTTGGGGAAGTGAATCAACAGTCAAAATATAAAGCGGGCAATCCAGCATGTTCGCAATTTTGCATCCGCGCTTGATCAGCCGCTCGCCATTTGGACCATAATACGTACAGACTAAAATGCTTTCATCCATACGAGCTCTCAATCTTTTCATAACGACTACACCTCTATATATAATTTTTTGATGATTTTGTTCATTTTACATCTGTTTAAATCTAGAAATTAATACAAATACGACAAAGATATTTTTCTTGCCCCAAATGACTAGATTATAGGGGAGTTGTCGAAATTTCAACCCCTAAATTTTTTAATGATGTTTCACTTTATTTATATTCCCCTATTTGACATTGCTTACAAAGAAATAATTGTTTTTTAATCAAGCCCATTTTTAAAATTGAATACATTCTTTCACGACATAAACTACATCAAAAAAAGTAAGGAGGAACTTGCTTGATTTCTATTCATGCTTTTATTCTCATCCCTATTTTAACAGCTTTTCTGATCCCCATCTTCGGGAGACAATTCCCAAAACTGCATCTCGGGTGGGTAGTACTTCCGGTCCCCATCTTATTATTTAGTTTTTTCGTTTCAAAAATCCCAGTGATTTCCGCCAATAAAGCGATCACAGGCTCTGTCGCCTGGATTCGAGCATTAGACCTCCATTTTGCTGTTTATTTAGATGGTCTCAGCCTCATTTTCACCTTATTAATTACAGGGATTGGAAGCTTAGTCGTTCTGTATTCCATTTTTTATTTATCGAAAGAAAAGGAATCACTTTCCCATTTCTATACCTACTTATTGCTCTTCATGGGAGCGATGCTCGGAGTTGTGTTATCTGATAACTTAATGGTACTCTACCTATTCTGGGAATTAACAAGTATTTCTTCCTTCTTACTCATTGCATTTTGGTTCCGCCGTAAAAAATCCCGTTATGGTGCTCAAAAATCCTTTTTAATTACGGTCGGGGGCGGTATTGCCATGCTTGTCGGGTTCATCATGCTGCAAGTGATGACCGCGACAAACAGTGTGCAAGAAATCATTGCAATGCGAGATTCGATTCAAGATCACGAATTATTTGTTCCTTCTTTAGTGTTAATCTTACTTGGCGCCTTTACGAAATCGGCCCAATTTCCATTCCATATCTGGCTGCCGGATGCAATGGAAGCACCAACGCCAGTCAGTGCCTATTTGCACTCTGCAACGATGGTCAAAGCAGGATTATTTTTAGTTGCCCGCTTTACACCTGTTTTTGGCGGCGAAGCGACCTGGTTCTGGCTTGTGAGCGGTGTAGGAATTTTCACGATGTTTTGGGGCTCCTTTACAGCCGTTAGACAAAATGATTTAAAGGCGTTGCTCGCTTATTCGACGATTAGCCAATTAGGGTTAATGATGTCTTTATTCGGCCTCGGATCTGCAGCGCTGCAAGGAGGCGCTTCCACCAATTCCATCATTTATACACAAGCGATCTTTGCCGCTCTCTTTCACCTTGTCAATCACGCCACGTTTAAAGGAGCACTTTTCATGATTGTCGGGATTGTCGATCATGGAGTAGGGACAAGGGATGTCCGTAAACTAGGTGGTTTACTTTCCCTCATGCCAATTACGTTCACATTATCGGTCATTGGCAGCTTCTCAATGGCCGGACTGCCGCCATTTAATGGTTTTTTAAGTAAAGAAATGTTTTTTACAGCTGTATTAAATGCCCCTGAAATGTCGATTTTTTCTATGGATACGTGGGGTCTCTTATTTCCGATCATTGCCTGGATAGGAAGCATTTTCACCTTCATTTATTCCATGATCATTGTCTTTCGAACATTCCTGGGACCGTATCGCCGTGAACGACTGGAGAAAGATCCTCATGAAGCACCAATTGGGATGTTACTATCTCCGATTGTCCTATGTACGTTCGTCATTCTCTTGTTTTTCTTCCCGAATCTGTTAAGTAAATACTTGCTTGCACCTGCAATGAACGGGATTCTTCCTACCTATCAAAACATGGAAGGGTTCATTCCTAAAATCTCTGCCTGGCATGGATTTAATTTAGAATTATTAATGACTGCAGGTGTCGTGATTCTTGGGATAGTTTTAATGAACACCTATCGTTTCTGGAATGTCATTTATGACTTGTTCCCTGAGAAGCTAAGTCTTGATCGCGGGTACCAGTGGATATTGGCAGCAAGCGAAAGCGGATCAAAAAAAGCAACAGATCGTTATATGACAGGTTTTTTGCCGAACTATCTCTATTATATCTTTGGTTTTCTCTTGCTCATGGTAGGCGGTACACTCTTTTTATCAGGCAGCATCGCCTTTGATCCTTCTAACGATGCGTCAGTCAGTTTATATGAGGGGGTCTTTGTCGGGATCATGAGCATCGCAGTAGTCGGCATTCTTTTTGCGAAGTCTCGCATGACCGCTACGTTATTAAACGGTCTTCTTGGTTATTCGATTGCCGTGTTCTTTGTACTATTTAGAGCACCAGACCTTGCACTGACGCAGCTTGTCGTTGAAACCGTTACAACCGTCTTATTTCTCCTTTGCTTCTATCATTTGCCTGAGTGGTCAAAAGAAGATCGTTCATGGAAAGTCCGTTTTCCTAAAATCATCATTTCCATCGGCATGGGTGCGCTAACGGTATTAATTGCGTTATCTGTGCAAGGGAACAAATTATTTGAATCGATCTCTAGCTATTTTGAGGATTCATATGAACTTGCTGGTGGACGAAATATTGTCAATTCTATTTTAGGGGATTTCCGTGCCTTCGATACGATGCTAGAAGTAGTCGTTCTATTTATAGCAGGCATCGGTGTCTACACTCTCGTCAAATTAAAAGCACCACAAGGAGGGGATAAGATTGAGAGAAAATGATATCATTTTACAAACCGTATCAAAAGTCGCTGTGTTCATTATTTTAACATTTGGTGTTTATTTATTTTTATCAGGACATCACAATCCAGGCGGCGGATTTATCGGTGGACTTACTTTATCATCTGCTTTCGTCCTTTTGTATATAGCCTTTGATGTGGAGTCTGTTAACGCAGGGATTCCACTCAATTATAAAATGGTAGCTGCTGTAGGTGTTTTGATCGCGATATGCACTGGAATGGGTTCTCTTCTATTCGGAAGTGCTTTTCTAAGCCAATCCTCTGCCTACTTCAATCTTCCCGTTTTTGGGAAGACAGGGTTTGCAACCGTCACATTATTTGAATCAGGTGTCGCTTTAGGTGTGGTTGGTGTTGTCATAACGATCATGGTCAGCATAAGTGAGGATGTGTAAGATGGAGACGATAATTACTCTTTTAATCGGTGTACTTGTATCTGTTGCCACTTACTTGCTGCTCTCAAAAAATGTGATTCGGGTCGTATTAGGCAGTGCAATTCTTTCTCATGCTATCCACCTGCTGCTCATAACGATGGGCGGATTAAAAAAAGGGGGCGTGCCTATTTTAGGGGGTAAAGTTGAAACCTATGTGGACGCACTTCCACAAGCGCTCATCTTAACGGCCATTGTCATCAGTTTTGCCGTAACTGCGTTTTTCCTTGTTCTTATGTATCGCACGTACCAAAGCGTTGGAACTGATAATTTGCATGAAATGAGAGGGACGAACGATGAATAATATTTTAGTATTTCCTATGGTCCTCCCGATCATTGCCGGTGTTTTATTACTTTTCTTTCGTTCAAATCCGAAAGTTCAACGATGGGGCAGCATTCTGACAATGGTTGTCGTCTTTCTGATCAGTCTTTGGATTTTAGAGAAAGTGATGGATGAAGGCATCTTACGTCTTGATTTTGGAGAATGGGCGCCGCCATTTGGTATCACCTTCGTAGCAGATGCATTTGCGATGCTGCTCGTCACAACGTCTTCACTCGTGACCATTCTTTGCTTATTGTATGCTGCTTTTGCAAAAGATGAAAAAAGAGAAAAATTCTTTTTATATCCATTTTTATTATTGCTGATCGCAGGCGTAAATGGGGCATTTTTAACAGGCGACTTATTCAATTTATTTGTTTGTTTTGAAGTGATGCTTCTTGCTTCGTATGTATTAATGACACTTGGAGGCGAGAAAAAGCAGCTGACCGAAGGAATTAAATACATTTTAATTAACATTTTGTCTTCCTGGTTTTTCTTACTCGGTATTGCTTACTTATATGGTACGCTCGGAACGTTGAATATGGCTCATTTATCCCAGCGGATTGCAGAAGTCGGACAGCCGCCGCTGCTTACAACAATCAGCATTTTGTTTTTGATCGTCTTTTCCCTCAAAGCAGGGTTAGTGCTTTATTTCTGGCTCCCTGGTTCTTACGAGGCATTGCCTACAGCTATCTCCGCCCTATTTGCAGCGTTGCTGACAAAAGTAGGCGTGTATGCGTTGTTCCGCTCTTTCACTTTATTGTTTTACCATGAGCCATCGATTACACATACGATCATCGGCGTGATGGCGATGATCACGATGATCGGGGGCAGCATTGGAGCAATTGCGTATAAAGATGTACGAAAAATCGTGGCGTACAACGTAATTATTGCCATTGGATTTATTTTAGTTGGACTGGCTTCCAATAACGTAGAGTCGATTCAAGGATCCATCTATTACCTCGTACATGATATTCTCGTGAAAGGATTGTTATTCCTCATGGTCGGAACAGTGATTTATCTGACCGGGAAAACGAGATTTGATCAAGTCAGCGGTTTAATTACTAACTATCCGCTGTTCGGATGGATTTTCCTCATCACTCTTCTATCTTTAGGTGGTATCCCTCCGTTCAGTGGTTTTGCTGGTAAGCTGTTAATTGGAAAAGGAGCACTTGTCGCCGGTGAATATGTGATGGTTGCCGTAGCCTTTTTATCAAGCTTGTTCGTACTATATTCGCTACTGCGCATCTTTTTGAATATGTTCTGGGGCGAAACATCTATTCTTAAAAAGAACCAAATTTACTTATCAAAAGGGATGTTAGCGTCCTGTCTTATTTTAGCAATGTTAACAATAGGACTCGGTTTAGGCATGAGTGTCGTTTCTCCTTACGTGGCAGAAGCAGCAAACGTGTTAACGAATCCGAACCTTTACATTGAGGGGGCGCTAAACAATGACTAATTGGTTCGTTCATAATGGAGGTGGAGTAAGATGTATCTACAATTTCTTTTAAACTTGTTAATTGCCGTTTTGTGGGTCTTCTTAAAAGATGAAGATACACTCAGAGTCCCTACTCTTTTATCCGGTTTTTTAGTTGGCATTTTCGTCATGTTTATTATGCATCGATTTTTCGGAACGCCATTTTATTTGAAGCGTGTCTTTTCCATGATACAATTGCTCTTCATTTTCAACTATGAGCTCCTATCTTCCAGCCTATTGATTATGAAACAAATTTTAATTCCAAGCACGACGTTTGAACCAGGGGTCTTATTGTATGAAACAAAGCTTCGGAGTGATTGGGAAGTGACGGCACTTGCTCTTCTCATCATCTTAACGCCTGGCTCTGTCGTACTGCGCATTTCACCGGAAGGCAATGTGCTTACAATCCATGCAATGGACGTGAAAGATTCGAAACCAATGTTATTAAAATCGATTCGTATGTATGAAAAAGTGATTTTGGAGGTGTCTCGTCCATGATTAACCTTATATTCGTGACGGCAATCGTTCTGTTTAGCATTGCTATTCTAATTGTACTTTTCCGCGTTTTAAAAGGACCAACGCTGCCGGATCGTATTGTCGCGTTCGATGTGATCGGCGTCAATCTTATTTCTATCGTCGCCGTATTAAGTGTTGTTTTAATGACGAAAGCGTATTTGGAAGTTATTTTGATTATAGCTATTCTCGCGTTTATTAGCACGATCGCCTTCTCTAAATACATTGAGAGGGGGGTCATCATTGACCGGAAACGAAATCGTTGAATTGATTGCCGCTTTGATGGTATTATTCGGAAGCATTGCCGCTGTCATCAGCGCTTATGGCATTGTGATTTTGCCCGATGTGTATACTCGTTCACATGCTGGAACGAAAAGTTCGACACTATCTGTGTTACTCACGTTAACAGGCGTATTCATTTTTTTCTGGTCCTCTGAACATTATATAAGTGTTCGGCTCGTTCTCGGTATTGTCTTCTTATATTTAACCGCACCCGTTGCAGGTCACCTTATTTGCCGGGCAGCATATCATTCGGATGTGGAACTTGCAAACAAGACAGAAGATACTATTTTGCAAAATGAAGAATAAAAAAATAAAGCATAATTTGTCCTTATCAGACAAGTTATGCTTTTTTTTACAAAACATTCACCAGGACATATGTAGCATGTATTTGGTGGAGACGGCGGGTGTCGAACCAGCCTCGCATTAAGTTGCTTAATATCAAGACTTTTAATGGTTCTCAGCTATTTTTATTTCTTACTAAATGCCTTATTAAATGCCATTGGCTCAAAAACAAGCTTGCTGGGGCATTTTTCGATATTTAATTTAAGCACCTTATTTTTATATTATGTTAATTTCACAGGAGTTGACTTTCGATATATTCTGCAGTCGTACTAAGCAAATTTTTAAAGTTACCATTTGCATATTCATAAACGTTATCATTTTCATCGATTACGATTAGCAAACCATCTATACCTAAATTTTGGATCACAACATACTTGTCTAAATCACCTTTAGCTAACTTACGCTCTTCAAGTGTTGATTCAACAACATTTAAATACCCTTCAACACCTAAACCAAAGATTTCGTCTGATCCATTTTCTAGAGAACCAAACTCAGCTAAAATAGTGCGGTAAGTTTCAGGAAATGTAACACCCAACTTTTGCTCCGCAGTCACTATTTCCTGTTCACTTGCGCCATTAAAAACCTCTGCATCACTTTCTTTAATCTTTTCAATAAACGACATTATACTTCTCCTCTTTCCGCTAAAATCTCTTCAGCCCTAGCCTTCCAATGTTGTTCTCTTTCTTTTTTAAACTCATTACGATCAATTTCTGAATCCTGTGTTTTATCATGTAAAATTCCATCATTACCTGGTCCACGATGTTCCGCTAGAGTTAACTCAGCTAATGGAGCATCATGTTTTTGACCAATATGATGAAGCTCGACAGGGTTCCCATCAATAAGGGGGGGCTTTCCATCAGACATTCTTTCTAAATTTGTTCGTCCACGCCCATCTATATCATCATAATTAATATCTGTTCTAGTCAAACACTCTCTTTCGTTGACTTCATTAGCTTCTACATTTGCTTGTTCATAAATCTCTTTTTCGGCATCAGAAACTTCGCTTAAACTTTCTTCAAGTGAAACATATTTCTTGTTTTCACTCTCTATAGAGGATAAGTCATATAACGGTGCATCTAAGTCGGCAAATATTTCATTCTCAAAAGTGATTTCTGCTTTTTCATCTATCGGGATTTCGACAGGTTGAATAATTTCTCTCATCTAATCCTCCCTCCTCTTACTGCCTCTATCCAAGCTTTATAAATTTCGATATTCTTTTTATCTTTTATAGAGCAGTCTCTCAACACACATTGTCTAATCGCAAGCTTAACTTCATCATCTAAATTTCTCGTATACTTATCGACATGCTCCATAAGTTCTTTATTCACAGTTTCAATGTTATTTAATTTAGCGAGCCGCTGAGATAAACTATCCTCAACCTCTAACAATTCTGCAACTATACTAGCAATAACATCGAAATGATCCTTGCTGATTAATTCATTTTCGTTTTGTAAATAATGGTTCATCTGCAGTTTTACTTTAGTTGATATGACTAATTGTTCTAATACTAGTTTTACATCTGTAGGATCAATTGCTTCAAAGTTTCTAATTCTACCATGCAATAAATACTTGCAAACTAAAGATATATTTTCTTTTTTAACAATTGATGACTCTTTTGATTCATTATACTCATACAACTTCGGAGTTTGAATGAAATGATTAATTTTGCATAATACAGGTTCTAACCAGTCATTTTGATAGACGGCAGCAACGCCCTTTGGCAGTTTAATTATTTCATCCAATTGTTGATCTTTTAAGCCGGCCGCTTTACCAACAAGACGACGATCACTCTCATCAGGTAACCGCATAATAATTTTTGTATTTGTATTACGAATAGCTGACATATCTAACATACTTGGAGATTGATCAACAATGATAAACCCTTCTCCGTATGTACGCATCTCAGCTATTGCATTTGAAAGCATCTCAACTGATTTCCCAACCATATTAGCACCTTCAGTTGATTGCTCTGTAGAAGTTTTTTTCAAAATATTATGGGCTTCTTCTAATACAGTTACATGCTTCAATGGTGAATTTAATTCTTCGCTATTTGCCATTCTATGCTCATTTAAACGCATTACCAGAATGCCCATTATAAGCGATTTTGTTTCTGATGAGCCAATACGGCTTAAATCTACAATTACATTCGAGTCAAATAACAAACTATTATCTAATTCTTCACCACAAAAGATTTGCCCGTTGATTCCATTCGTCAGTGACTTAACCCTTGTTACCAAAGAACCGATATAGTTCCCTTTTGTTTCAGCATCATATGCTGTCTGATTAATTACAACAGATAAGCTGTTTAGTAAATCTTTAAACGTTGGATAATAGTTTTCCGCTGAGTATAAATTAATCGAATTATCTAAATCCCAACCACATTCACTATAACAATGTATAATTGCTTCTTTTAAAATGGCTGGCATAGCCGCATACATTGGCCAACATACATTAAAGATTTCTACTAAACGATCAACATGCTCTAAAACATGTGTGTCCTCAGGAAATTTAAACGGATTAATTTTTAACAACTGATTTTTTTTAGGGTTTGTTCCTAAAACTGTTACATTACTGTTCGATCCAAAAATATGCTTATATTCGCCTTTAGCTGGCTCGATAACTAGAAACTTAATTCCTTGCATCTCTAATTGACTTAACAGTTCGTAAATAGTATTAGATTTCCCTGAACCAGTGGAACCTGTAATTAATGTATGCATACTCAAACTTTGCAAATCTAATTTCACGCGATTATTTAAAGATTTCCCCATATTAAATATTGCGCCTAAATTAATAAAGCGGCTGCTTTCATCTAAATGACTAATTACTTCTTGAGCAAATTCAATATGCTCAATTACTGGAAACCCGCTAACAGATTTTCGCGGCAAACTCATATGAATAGCCAATTCTTTTCCGCTCACTAAAGAAGTCGGAATAATAGGCAGTTCCATTCCTTTATTTTTATAAGTAAATGTAGGGTGCATAAAGTTCTGTATATATTTATTGATTTCCTTTATATCACGATCTTTATCGGACCAGCTTGAAATATTAGAAATTTCAACACCCGTATTTTCACCCTGCATTAACGATTTATACGTGGCAGCAGCAATATCTGCTGCATACGGTGTGTCTGACATAAAATAGGCTGCACACTCCCACATACCCAAACTTTCACATTCTTGCAAACGAATTAATTGTTGATCAATTCTTTGCAAATAATTTTGAATTGTTTTATTTTGACTTGTAAGCTGAATTGTTTCAGAGTTTCCTCTGCTAAAACCTTTTGCATCTGAATTACTTTCTGTTATTGTTTTTGTTTTAGCATTAGATGTGCCGTTTGTTTCTGCCTCACTTACATTATTACTTGCAGATACACCTTCTGTTTCAGATACAGTCTTATGGGTGGCTGCAGCCACAGCCCCTCCTAAAGCACCGCCCACTGCCATTCCCAACATCGTTCCTGCACCCGGTACCACGCTTCCTAAAATAGCACCAGCTGCTGCTAAACCTCCAGCTGCAACCTTACCTGCGCTACTTCCTGCAGTATTTTTTGAAGTTGCACTTGAAGTATTCTTGGTATTTGACTCACCAACCGTTTTAGTTGAAGAAGTACTGGTAGTATCTGTTTCCCCGGTACTATTCCCAAAAGTAAAAGTCTTTGTCTCATTAATAGAATCATTAATACCATATGACACCTGAGTAGATGCTAGAGGTGCTAACATGGAATAAATATTTTCATACTGCTTTCTAACTTCATTTAATTGCTGTGCATTAGCCGGGTTGGCTAAAATAACTCCTGTAAAGACCTCACCTTGCATACTAAAAGCTAATTTCTCAAGACCTTGAATAAAGGATGCATTGTTCTTTAAATTATCATCCTTGTAATTAGCAACACCTGTTACAATTGATACTGAACTTGACTCTTTTTTATTTAATAATTTTTCAATATCATCTTTTAAAATATTGTTTGTTTTAATGCCTGAAAAGTGCCCGTTCATTGCATTTTTTAACGTATCATATGATGTTTTTGTACTATTCGATTCATTCAAAGAGCGAATTCCCATGTAAAAATCCACACGTGTACCATCACTGTCAATCATAATAAATACCGAACTGTCTGTTACTGCTACAGCATTTAATACACTGGCTAATTTATACGTAGCATCTTCATCACGAGAATAGACAATTTCATTGATTTTAAACATCCGGACATTCTTCGCTAGATTTTTCTCAATTGCTTGACTGTTTAACGGAATAACATTCATATTTTCCAGTTTTGTAATGTAGTTTTTCAGTACTACATCATCAACAACTTCGAAAGCAGTTTCAAACTGCTGTTCGAAGCCCTCATATTGAGGAATCACTATACTTTGTTCCTTACTCTGACGTTGTAAATTTGCCATGATAGCACCTCTTTAGGAATGCAGATTCAATTATGATTTTTTCACCAAATAGTAGGTAACTCCTCCGATTACACATGAAGCAACGACTGCCGTTGTTGTAACTGTCACAATGCTTAATCCTTTGATCACTCCGAATAAGATAGATGCAGCTCCAACGCCAAGGCTCGCTATTAAAGTAGCCATAGATTGACTATCTGCATTTGTCGCCGATTCACGTCTTGTTTGAACACTCCCTTTAGGAGCTGAAGAGATAGAACCTTGCGAATACGCTGCTTGTTTTTTTCGAGCAATTTCATCCGCATATACATATGTTTGTACTTCTTTAATGTGTTCAATACGTTCCGCAGAAAAATTGTCAACTAAGTCTACTTTTATTGAACTAGCATATTCCTTATCCCAATTATCTTTTGATTCGAATTTTTCACCTTCATGTTTTTCAATAATATTAGGAAAATATTTCAATGCATAATCTAACATTTCCTTAAATTGATTGAATGTTAAATCCATAGTCAAACTGTTTTTTAACATGATTTTAACTTTTTCTATTTCTTTTGATTGGACTGCTACTTTAAATTGTTCAGAAATCACGAATGAACAACCTCCTCAATTTCAATAATATTATTTACTTTTTGTTCAATTCGCTCTAACCAAGCAAATTTCAATTTAGATTCTTGAATCAGCTGTTTAATTGTTTCAGCATCGGCCGTAAATGTTTCTAAATCGTGTAATTTATCACGTAACATTTGATCTACCGCCTCAAATTTCCGATGATAGTCAAATTTTAATTTTTTCATCTTATCTTTTACTTCATTCTCTGTTTGTTTAACTATTTTTCTGGAATATCCTTCTAAAAGCGCTTGAAATTCATCTGCAATCACTTGTGCTTTGATTTTTTCTTGGTTTTCGTATACATCTTCTATAATGTATTTAGGTTTCCAAAATTTCAGTCTCCCAAAGAAACCCTCCCGCTCTGGATTTTCATATGTTTCCGTGCCTACTTTGACACGTTCGGTAAATTTAGCTGCCTCTATAATTCGATTGCGCTCACCGTGCAAATCAATTTCTGCCGCAATTAATTCGAAAGGTTCAAAAATTAAATCTTCAGTATTCATACCCTCAACAAGCTTAACAATCTTTTCTTTGTATTCGTTCAATAATTTCATCGCTGTATCCACAAGCTGTTCATTCATAACTTTCTCTAAACCTGCGCTTAATTTTGCATTCGTTTGTTTAGAATGGTTCGTTAAATTATTAATAAAAGTATCTGCTTCTCCACGTGTAAAAACTTCATCAACATTATTCGTTAAAAATTTATCCATTGACTGTTGCTGCTCAGCTAAAAGCTTCTTCGACTCTTTTTTCACTTGCGGCATAACGTCAATTGTATCAATCTTCTTCTTAAATTTTTTTGCTTCATCACCTGAATTCAATTTTTCTTCAATTTGCTGAATTTGCATCTTTATTTGCTCGTGTCGCTCAGTATTTTCAGCTATTGCGTTTTTAGTTTGTTCAAATGCTTTAGAGCTTTCTAATTTTTTTTGGAATGTGTCTACAACGTTTTTAATCTTCGCAGTCCTGGCATACTTTTCTACGTATAATTTAATTGTTTCTTCAATCGCTGGGATACCACTGTGAATTAAAGCTGTATCCAAGTTCATAATGTCTCCATTGTCAGCTTTATCGTACTGCTCTTGAATTTTACGTCTAATACTTGGCGTTAGTGTAGCGTATTTTTCTAGATGCAGTTGTTCATTACGATTTAATTTACGAGCAGTCATTGAAATTTCATCTTCTAAATCCTCATCGATCTCATTTGGATTATTTAATAATTCTCGAATATCTAATGCTGCTAATGCTGCTGCCGGTAATATATTCGGTTCATGAATATCGCGATCCGCTAAATACTTTCTCACTTTTTCTAATGATACCTCTACATCATCGTCACCTTTGCGGAATTGATCTAACTTATTCACAACAAATAGATAACGATCTTTTGACTGTTTCCCTCCAACTTTCATACTGTTGGCCACAGCATCTAATAACTTAGAATCGTCATTCACTGCCAATTGAGTAGCATTTAATATGTAGAGTACTAATGCTTTGGACGACTCATCTAAATTTTTAAATGTAGTTTTTAAATGGTTTTCATCTCTTGAGTTATTTGGTCCTGGTGTGTCAATTAAAACTAAGGACATTTCATCAGTAGATGTAAATGGAATATCGCCCTCTAAGCAAATAGTTGAAACACTCTCATCTGCATTCAACTTTGCCATATTTTCTAATTTTACATCTGTAACACTCGTCACCTTATTTTCAAATTCATCATACGCTATAGCAAAAAACTCTTCGTCATCCGTATCTTTAATACGTGAGATAGTCGCTGTACAAGCCTCCTGGCTAGATGGCATAATCTTGCGTTGTAATAGTGAATTAATTAATGTCGATTTACCAGCACTCATCGTAGCTACGACTGTGATCTCAAATTCATCATTTAGCGCCTTGTTGAAAGCATCTTGTAAATCTTTCGTTTTCAGTTCTTCAATAGGCCCGTTGATAATTTCGTCAAAAACTTCTTCAATGGCTAATTCCATATAGGCAACTTCTTTGATTGGTAAATGCGTAAGTTCTATTTGAATTTCTTCATTTGATTTTTGAACAGCTTCTTGAACATCTTCAAAATCCATTTCAGTTCCCATAAAATCAAGTTTAAAATACTGTTCATTGCATTCTTCTTGCAAAAAAACAGGTATTTGTTCGACCCATTCCTGCAAACGTTTTTGTCCAACATTCAAAATACTATTTTCAGCTACTGATTCTCCATCTATTCTCACTGCTGTTTCTAACTTATATGGATTATATTTAATAAAAACGTTAGCCATGCTCAACTTCCTTTCTCACAATAAGTTCTTCCAACCCTAATATCCCACATCTTTTTAAAAGCTCTTGATCCTGAGAAGTAAAAACTTCCTTTGACCACTCTTGATAATGAGATAAGTCGTAGTGTTCTCTCTTAAACTTTCTTTTAAACAGTTGCAGTTCTTCTTCCTCTTCTTCATTAAATTCTTTATTCAATAATTCTTGTTTCATTAAAAAAGCTGCATAAGCAGATATTGGCTGTATTCTTGGATTAGCAAAGCCTAGTTCCTTTAAATGATGTTTTGTTTTCCTATAACTTTCTGGAATAGAATCTTGTGACTTTCTGTACTGATCAACTTTATTTATAACAAAAATAATTTTATCGTCATCAACGTGTTCTTTAATATACCTTAGATGCATTAAGTCATCATTCGTACCTAGATGATTCCCATTCATTACATATAACAAAATATCAAAATCATTAGATCGAATAAGTGATTCAGACACTTGTTTATGATCAGGGTCTGCTGATGAATTCACTCCCGGTGTATCAATAATTTCCCATAAATACGAATCTTCTCTATGGAACATTCTTGTACGTAATTTAAGATCATCACATTTAACTTCATGCATTACAGTAGCTATATTTTTTTGAAATTTCATTCTAATATTTTTATACTCAAATATTACTTGATTCTTTGTATTCGGATCTTCAATGATGGTAAATCGCTTAGCCGTACAGGATTCGTTCCTAGTAGCCATAATTTTATTTCCCACTAGTGCATTTACAAGAGTCGACTTCCCCGCACTCATTGTCGCTGTTACTAAAATCCGTTTCTTCATTTTATTTAACAAGGTTGTTTCAACCCTCTCTTTTTTCATATTCAAACGAACACTTAACGATTGTCCATTTTAAATTCGACTCTTTCAATTACATCTTTTTCTTTTGCAATATCTCTCAACGTTATAGGCCAAAAGCGAAGTCTAATTTAAAAGCCTATATACGGCTGTAAGAAATTTCACTGCAATTGTCTTCTACTTTTATTCTTTATGCTACTTACTACTGTTTCTGAAATTCACCTTTTTAAATGTTCTGATGATAACACCTCTACATTCTCCCCCTGACTCTGTAGCCACATCTTAATCCCCGCCCCAAACACCTCAGCCTCGAATGTGACACTATTTTCGTCCCGCCCGACAATTTTTGCAGTCGGGAGCCGGTCAAGTACGGCTTGGGAAGATGCTCCGGTGAAGCGGAATTTGACGTTAATAAGTTCACCGGCATGCATAAACTGTACACGTTTTCGGAATTCGCCTTCTTCAAAGCGATATGGTGTCTTGAAGTGTTCATTTGTAACGTTGCAGCTGGTGATACGATCGATCCGATAAATAGTTGGGAAGCTAAGCTCGCGCGTAGTCTGATAGGCGAGCAGATAAAAGTAATATTCGGAAAATAAGATCCCGACAGGCTTGAGTGTGCGTTCGCCTGCATTTTGTTCATTCTCTTTCTGATAGCAGATGTTGATAATCCTTTTCGTATGGACGGCTTCGGACAGCTTCCAGATGAGTGAGAACAGTGGTTTTCTGTGTTGCAGATCTACATACAGGTGTTTTTCGTTTCTCATTAACTTTTTGATAAAGTCTTGGTTAGCGGGCGAAGCGAGTACAGTCAGCTTATCGATCAAGCGATGCATGTCGGATTTTGGAAACGCACGCGATTCAATAAGGATCTTGACGATAGCGAGAACTTCCTCATTATGCAAATGGGTATTGTTTCCCTGTTGGAGCTTGTAGCCTTTTTGTTCCCTGTCGTAGTCCAGGTATTCATTTGGCACGTCTTTTTCAAGGAAGCTGCGAATGCTATCGAAATCACGCTGAATTGTTTTTTCCGTTACATTGAAATGCACCGCTTGCTCTGCTTTGTTCAGTACATGACCTTTTTGCAAACGGCTGTACATTTTTAAAATACGTTCTATTTGACTCATTTTTATTCCTCTTTTTTCATACTGTATAGAGACATTATAGCCAACTAGATGGACATATTGTGTACATATGTAAAAAAATCATGATTTTTTTCTTGATTCTATAGTAACAAAGACTATTTGTCGAATGCTGTCGAACAATGAGGGAAGAGAAGATTTAGTCAAAAAAAGAAGGGGTTATCACCCTTCTTAACATTTTCGTTTCCTAATGTTTGCTCTTATCTCCTAAGACATTATCTTATCTCCAGAGGTTTGTTTTCTGTGTGCCTTAATCTTTCTTCATTGGGTTTTTCAAATTCAGAAAAAGACAAAAAAGCGTCAACCTTGACTTCCATCAGGTTTGACACTTTTTATTTTTCTCAAAACATTTGCTCCCATAGTTGGCTCGCCTCATTTGCCCTGACGGTTCTGCGCCTGTTAGGCAGCAGCCATTCCTGCCGCTCAGTGAAGATAGTTACAGGACACTTTGGTTGGTAGCGTTGGTCGCAGAACCATTTTCTCGTCCTAACAACCAGGTCGACAGGACGGTTACTAATCGGCAGATCTTGTACTTTACGGGTATATCGGCTATGAGGTCGGGTGCTTGGCTGACAGCAGGAAGGACAGAGTACGGATTCATGGCTACTTTTAACAGTCAAGGTCATCACATCATGCGAATCATCTACGTGCAAAAGTTCCAAATGGGGTCAGGAGATGACCATAAAAAATGGTTCATCGGAACGCACTCCTTTTCCTTTATTATATCAGTCTAGCAATGAAAAAGCCCTTCACCAGCTTAACGTAAGAACCTTTTAACGTCGGAGATGACACTTGTCACCATGCCGAAAAAGATGAATGCTCCTGAAGAAGATGAAACCCTAAATTTTTATACAAAGGATCAACTTATCCACTTTCTAAAGTGTTTAGAACAAGAATATAATTTTAAGATATATTCTTTTTTTCGACTCTTAGCTTTTTCTGGCATTCGTAAAAGAGAAGCATTGGCATTGGCATTGACATGGAATGACGTAAATTTTAAAGAAAAGGAGATCCGTGTTAATAAGGCACTTGCTCGTGGGGAAAATAATCGGCTTTATGTTAAAACGACGAAAACGAAAGCCTCTGTACGAACAATTCAGATGGATGAGAAGACCATGGAGATTTTGCTGGAATGGAGAGCAAAACAAAAAATAGACTACTTCAAACTTGGTTTTAACACTCTGCAGCCCCAGCAACTTTTATTTAGCAATGCAAACAATGAATTGTTACAACCAACTAAAACGAGAAAATGGATTCTACAGATTCAAAAGAAATACAATTTAGAACTGATTACAACCCAGGGTCTTCGCCATACGCATTGCAGTTTATTTTTTGAGGCTGGTGCCACCATTAAAGAAGTGCAAGAGCGACTTGTACATAGTGACATCCAAACAACCATGAACATCTATGCCCATGTTACTGAAAAAGCAAAAGAAGAAGCTATACAAAGGTTTTCAGATTACATGAACTTTTAAACGAAAAACATATAAATTAAATGCCTTACTAAATGCTATTGGTTGATGCTCGTTGATATGATATGAAAAAGTGAAAATGAAAAAACCCTTGAATATCAAGGGTTTTGACACTGTTTGAAACTCCATAAATTTTAATTATGGAGACGGCGGGAGTCGAACCCGCGTCCAAAGATAACGGCACCTGAGCGTCTACGGGTGTAGCCGTACTATTTAGAGTCTCGCTGATCCATTTGCCGAACGGCAGGCCTTTGGATCAGCCAGTCTGATTGTTCTCTTCTGTCATCCCCAGACGGAGGAATCGAGCGTAGTCCGCTTAAAGTGGGCCCCTGATCCGACTGCACGGACAACAGCGGGAGGAGCACAGGCTAACCTAAATTTAATTAGGCAGCTTGTAGTTGTGTTTGTTGTTTGCCAGTTATTATAGGCAAGTGCGTTTTGACAGAGCCGACCCTCTGACCCGCAGCCCAGGCTCGAACTACCCCTGTCGAATCCGTAACGTCCCCCGGATTAAAGTTGTAGCTGATTGTTCTGCTTTTTTTGTGACATGATCTATTCTAACATAGAATTAATGGCTAATCAACCTTTTTGACGATCACGGAATACACGCTCAATATCTCGCTTCGCTTCTTTCTGCTTCAAGTCTTCACGTTTGTCGTATTTCTTTTTCCCTTTTGCAAGGCCGATCAGCATTTTTGCATAGCCGTCTTTCAAATAAATTTTAAGCGGTACGATTGAGTAACCTGCTTCTTTCGTTTCACCGATCAGCGTATTAATCTGCTTCCGATGCAAAAGTAGCTTCCGTGTACGGATTGGGTCATGGTTATGAATGTTTCCTTGCTCATACGGGCTAACGTGCATGTTGTGAACAAATAATTCGCCATTCCGGATGCGGGCGAATGAATCTTTTAAATTCACTCGTCCCGCACGGATTGCTTTAATTTCAGTCCCTAACAGCACCATGCCTGCTTCATATGTTTCTTCAATAAAATAGTCATGACGCGCTTTTTTATTTTGCGCAATCACTTTTCCTTCTCCTTTTGGCATTGGTTCGTTCCCCTCACTTTTTACTTCTGTTTCTTTTTCTTCGGTACACCTTCATAAAATTTACGTTTTTTCTTCTTTTTCACTGATGACTGTGTTGACCATTCGCCGCCGCTGCCTTTCATATCAGGACGCGCCGGTTTTTTCTCTGGTTTGATTTCTTTTCGTTCAGGCTGTTCTTTTTTGCCACGGCCGCGCGTTTTTTTCGAGCGGGCCATATCTTCACCCTTCGGACGCGGACGCTGTTTTTTCATACCGGCAATTTCAAAATCAACTGACTGTTCTTCTTTATTCACGTCACGAACACGTACTGTAATTTCATCACCGATACGGAAGACATTCCCAGTTCGCTCGCCGATCATCGCAAAATGACGTTCATCATACCGATAATAATCATCCGTCATGTAGGACACATGAACAAGTCCTTCAATTGTATTCTCAAGCGCCACAAACATCCCGAAATTCGTTACGGAACTAATAACGCCATCGTATTCTTCGCCAATTTTATCAAGCATGTACTCCGCTTTTTTCAGCTCATCTGTATCACGCTCGGCTTCAACCGCACGGCGTTCCATACTTGACGTATGATCCGCAATTTCCGAGAGCCTTGCATCCCATTTCTCCTTCGTTTGCTGCGTGAGATCCCCGTTAATTAAATACGTTCGGATGAGACGATGAACAATTAAATCCGGATAACGGCGGATTGGCGATGTGAAATGTGTGTAAAATTCCGTTGCCAGACCGAAATGGCCAAGGCTGTTCGGATTGTATTTTGCCTGTTGCATAGAACGAAGCATAACGGTTGAAATAACGGTTTCTTCCGGTGTCCCTTTTACACCTTCAATAATTGCTTGAAGCGCACGCGGGTGAACGGAATTAGCTGTTCCTTTTACATTCAAGCCGAAGTTTGTTAAAAACTCAAAAAAGCGCTGTAATTTATCTTCTTTCGGATCTTCATGAATACGGTAAATAAACGGCACGTCCATCCAGTGAAAATGCTCGGCGACCGTTTCATTGGCTGCCAGCATAAATTCTTCAATCAGTTTTTCGCCGACGGAACGCTCACGTATAATAACGTCCAGTGGATGTCCGTCTTCCTCTACAATCACTTTCGCTTCTTTAAAATCAAAGTCAATCGCACCACGGTCAGTCCGTTTTTGCCGCAAAATTGCTGCTAACTCTTCCATTCGTTCAAATAATGGTACGAGCGGCTCATACTTTGTACGCAGTTCTTCGTCTTTGTCTACCAAAATCGAGTTCACATCCGAGTACGTCATCCGCTCTGTCGTACGGATTACACTGTCGAAAATTTCATGGCTGACGACTTCGCCTGCTGCGTTAATTTCCATTTCACATGATAACGTCAATCGGTCCACTTGCGGATTTAATGAACAGATCCCGTTTGAAAGACGATGTGGGATCATCGGAATCACGCGGTCAACTAAGTACACACTTGTCCCTCGTTCATATCCTTCACGGTCAATTGGTGAATTTTCCGTTACGTAATGACTAACGTCGGCAATGTGAACACCGAGCTTGTAATTTCCATTGTTTAGTTTCGTTACAGTTACCGCATCATCGAGATCTTTCGCGTCAGCGCCGTCAATCGTCACGATGACTTCATCTCGAAGATCGCGCCGCCCTTTTAAATCCTTTTCATCGATTTGTTCTGGCACGCTATTTGCCTGTTCTAATACATCCTCCGGAAATTCCTGAGGCAATCCATGTTTATAAATAATCGACATAATGTCGACACCTGGATCATTTTTATGACCGATAATTTCCGTAACTTCCCCTTCAGCCGATTGTCTGCCTTCTGGCCAACGTGTAATATGGACAACAACTTTATGTCCATCAATCGCACCCGCTGTTTTCTCTTTCGGAATAAAAATATCAACGGAGAATTTTTTATCATCCGCTTCCACAAAACCAAAGCTTTTTTTGTCGATGAACGTCCCGACGATGTCTGTCTGGCCTCGCTCTAAAATACGGATGACTGTTCCTTCACGCCGCGTTCCACTTTGATCTTCTTTCGTCACTCTTACAAGTGCGATGTCGCCATTTAACGCCCCGTTTATTTCATGCGGTGGAATAAAGACGTCATCAACACCTTGCTCATCAGGAATCAAAAAAGCAAAACCTTTCGCATGACCGGAAATTTTCCCGCGCACAAGATTCATTTTCTCTGGCAACCCATACCGGTTCGCACGTGTTCTGACGACGAGGCCGCGTTCTTCCATATACACAAGTGACTTCACAAAGTCGCGGAAGCCGTCTGATCCTTCAATACCGAGTACTTCTTCCAGTTCCTGCACGGTGAGCGGCTTGTAAGATTCTTCTTTCATGTATGTCAACAAGCGGTCGACATTTTCTTGTATGTGCTGATCCATTTGGGAAATCCCTCCGTTTCGGTTTACACGGTCCAGTCAAGACGTTTAAGAAAGCTGAGTATGTCTTCATGCAGCTGCTCTTTTTCTTTATCCAGCGTAATGACGTGACCCGATTGTTCATACCATTTTATTTGCTTTTCATCTGTTTCCACACTGTCAAAAATGATATTTGCACTGTTCGTATCAATCATTTTATCCAGACGTGCCTGCACGATAAATGTGGGTGCGTAAATATGGTCGATGTGGTTCCGGACATCTTGAACTAAATCACGTAAAGCATTCAGCGTGGTCATTGGTGTTTGTTTAAACACCTCTATTTCTTCTTCAATGACTCCCTCTGATTTCCCTTCAAATTTCTTAAATCCGCGCGCGTACTCGACAACACCATTATACATGGTTGCCTCATCTTCCATCGACATTGGTGCACACATTGAAATAATACCCTTTATAGGTTTAGTATAACCGAGTTTAAGTGCAAAAACACCGCCGAGCGACAGCCCGCAGACGGCAATTTCTTCACAACCAATATCCAACAGATGATTGTAGCCATCAACGACGTCCTTCCACCAGTCTTCAGGGCCTGTTTTTACTAACTCTTCCGGTGGCACAGCGTGTCCTTTATAATGTGGCGCGTGTGATGTATATCCATTTTTCTCAAGAAAACGCCCGATCATGCGCACATCAGCAGAATTTCCCGTAAATCCGTGTAGCAAAAGAACCGCACGCTTTCCTGATTTAAATGTAAATGGTTTTGGTATGGAGAGTTTCATGTGAATGATTTCCTTTCTTTCCTTTAATAGATGGTTCAAAGGCTAAGAACACGACGTCCTGTCGCAACGCCTTTGTGACCCACATCGTGTGGGCCCGCAAAAAAAAGGCGATTCAGCTGAATCGCCTTTTTTATTACAAACCAAAATAAGAGAGCGCAATAGTCAAAACAAAAAACAGCACGGATAGTACAACGGTTAGACGATGAAACACAAGATCAATTCCGCGCACTTTTTGTTTACCAAATAACTGCTCCGCACCACCAGAAATCGCACCGGATAATCCTCCGCTTTTTCCTGACTGTAAAAGAACAACAGCAATGAGTGCGATTGAAACGATTACGAGCAGCACTAAAATCAACGTATGCATGTATTTACTTACCTCCATTAACGAACGTATTAATAATAAGTGTATTATATCACACATAGTTCTTCGTCAACTACCCCCACTAAACACTGATGCGTTTAGTGGGTACTTGTACCTATACAATATCGAAAATATCTAAGCAAAAAAGTCCGGGCGGCCGCCCGGACTTCCTGTTTACTCTTATTTTTTCAAATTGTAGAATGTGTCGTTTCCAAGGTACTCCGCAAGATCAGCTAGATTGTCTTCAATACGAAGAAGCTGATTGTATTTCGCCACACGGTCCGTACGTGACGGAGCACCTGTTTTAATTTGTCCAGCATTCGTTGCAACAGCGATGTCCGCAATCGTTGCATCTTCTGTTTCACCAGAACGGTGAGAGATAACTGCTGTATAGCCTGCACGTTTTGCCATTTCGATTGCATCGAATGTTTCAGTCAATGTACCGATTTGGTTTACTTTAATGAGGATTGAGTTACCTACACCATTTTCAATCCCTTCAGACAATTTTTTCGTATTTGTAACGAAAAGATCATCCCCAACAAGCTGTACGCGATCGCCAAGGCGTTCAGTCAGCAATTTGTGGCCTTCCCAGTCATTTTCATCCAAACCATCTTCAATTGAAATAATTGGATATTTGTTTGCCATTTCTTCATACCAGTCAACCATTTCAGCAGATGTTTTCACAACGCCTTCACCTGAAAGATGGTATTTACCATCTTCTTTGTTATAGAACTCAGAAGAGGCAGCATCCATAGCGAGTTTCACTTCTTCGCCTGGTTTGTAGCCCGCTCTTTCAATTGCTTCGATAATGGTTTGAAGAGCTTCTTCGTTTGAACCAAGGTTTGGCGCGAATCCACCTTCATCACCTACTGCTGTGTTCAAGCCTTTTTCCTGTAAAACAGCTTTCAAGTTGTGGAAAATTTCTGCACCCATACGAAGGGCTTCTTTAAATGTTGGCGCACCAACAGGCATAACCATGAATTCTTGAATGTCCACGTTGTTATCCGCATGTTCTCCGCCGTTAACAATGTTCATCATTGGAACTGGAAGCTGCTTGCCGTTTACACCGCCAAGGTATTCATAAAGGTATACGCCATGATAGTCTGCTGCTGCATGCGCAACGGCCATAGACACACCAAGAATGGCATTGGCGCCTAGTTTCCCTTTGTTTTCTGTACCATCAAGTTCAATCATCGCTTTATCGATGCCGATTTGATCTGTTACGACGAAGCTGCCTACGATTTCAGGAGCGATCGTTTCATTTACGTTTTTAACAGCTTGCTCAACGCCTTTTCCGAGGTAACGGCTTTTGTCGCCATCACGAAGTTCAACAGCTTCATATTCACCTGTTGATGCACCTGATGGAACGAGCGCACGTCCGAATGCACCGGACTCTGTATATACTTCTACTTCGATTGTTGGATTCCCACGTGAATCAAGTACTTCGCGTGCATATACGTCTGTAATTACTGGCATTATTTTTTCTCTCCTTTAATTTTCAATAATAGTTTTTCCGGTCATTTCAGCCGGTTGTTTAATGTTTAATAAATCAAGCATTGTCGGTGCTAAGTCACCTAAAATACCACCGCTTCGCAAAGTGACGCCTTCTTTCGTGACGATCACTGGCACTGGATTTGTTGTGTGAGCTGTCATTGGATTTCCTTCAATTGTCATAACTTCATCTGCATTTCCATGATCCGCTGTAATAATCGCTGTTCCGCCTTTTGACAAGATTAAGTCTACTATCCGGCCTAAACATTCATCAACCGTTTCAATTGCTTTAATTGTTGGCTCAAGCAATCCGGAATGACCAACCATATCCGGGTTCGCAAAGTTTAAAATGATCGCGTCCTGTTTGTCCCCTTCAATTTCCGCAAGCAACGCGTCCGTCACTTCATATGCGCTCATTTCTGGTTTCAAATCGTACGTTGCCACTTTCGGCGAATTGATCAAAATGCGTGTTTCACCTGGAAATTCATCTTCACGGCCACCGCTCATAAAGAACGTGACGTGTGGATATTTTTCCGTCTCCGCAATACGAAGCTGGCGGAGGTTATGTTTTGAAAGAACTTCACCAACTGTATTCGACAAATCCGTTTTATTATACGCAATAACACCTTTTACTGATTCGCTGTACGGTGTCATGCAAACAAAAAATAAATCTTTCGGCTGTTTATCGCCCCGGTTAAAATCATGGAACGTTTCGTTTGTAAATACATTAGCAAGCTGAATCGCACGGTCTGGACGGAAGTTAAAGAAAATGATCGCATCATTGTCTTTCACTTTCGCAACCGTTTCCCCGCTCTTTCCTTTAATAACAGTAGGTACAAAAAACTCATCGTTTATACCGGCCGCATAAGAAGCATCCACCGCTTCAATTGGATCTTCAAACATTGGCGCTTCATTGTAGGCAATTGCCTGATATACTTTTTCAACACGATCCCAGCGGTTATCGCGGTCCATCGCATAGTAGCGGCCTGAAATCGTTGCAAACTGACCGACACCGAGTTCATCCATTTTCGCCTGTACATCTTTAATATACCCTTTTGCTGTTTTTGGTCCAACGTCACGGCCATCTAAAAAGGCATGAACGTATACCTTTTCAACGTCTTGACGCTTCGCAAATTCAAGCAATGCTTTTAAATGTTCAATATGGCTATGTACGCCGCCATCTGAGAGCAAACCGAATAAGTGAAGAGCTGTGCCATGTTCTTTTGCATATGCCGCTGCTTGTAAAAACTGCTCATTATCAAAAAACTCACCATCGCGAATTGCAATGTTAATGCGTGTTAAGCTTTGATATACAACACGGCCAGCACCGATATTCAGATGGCCGACCTCCGAGTTGCCCATCTGGCCTTCCGGAAGACCGACTGCTTCACCGCTTGCTGTTAATTGCGCATGCGGAAATTGATTCCAGTAACGGTCGAAATTTGGTTTTTTCGCCTGTGCGACCGCATTTCCGCTCGTTTCTTCCCGGCAGGCAAACCCGTCGAGAATAATAAGCGCGACCGGTCCTTTAGCCATTGCTAACAGCCTCCAATAGTGCCAAGTAAGAAGCTGCATCCAAGCTTGCACCGCCAACAAGTGCTCCGTCAATATCCGGCTCTGCCATGTATTCAGCAATGTTTTCTGGTTTTACGCTGCCACCATATTGAATGCGGACTGAATCAGCAGACTTTTCTGAATAAAGACCACGGACTGTTTCACGAATATGTGCACATACTTCGTTTGCATCTTGCGCCGAAGAAGATTTACCTGTACCAATTGCCCAAATTGGCTCGTATGCAATAACCGTATTGCTTACTTGCTCTTCTGTTAAGCCTTCAAGAGCCGTTTTAATTTGGCCGGCTACGAAATCGTTCGTTTCGCCTGCTTCACGCTGGTCAAGCGTTTCACCACAACATACGATTGGAACTACACCGTGTTTAAATGCAGCACGTGCTTTTTTATTTACAGACTCGTCTGTTTCATTGAACATTTCACGACGCTCAGAGTGCCCAATAATCACATAAGAAACACCAAGATCTGCGAGTGCTTTCAAGCTTGTTTCGCCTGTGAATGCACCGCTTTCTTCAAAGTGTGCATTTTGCGCACTGATTTTCACATCTGTTCCTTCGACCGCTTCAACGAGCTGTCCTAAGAAAAGTGCTGGTGCACCGATAACACTGTCAACAGAAGCAGACGCTGGTATTTTCTCTTTTACACTATTTGCAAATTCAAGTGCCTCTTCCAATGTTTTATTCATTTTCCAATTTCCTGCAATGATCGGTTTACGCATGTAAAAAATCCCCCTTAAATTCTATGAATTATTTTTCGTCAATTGCCTCTACACCTGGAAGTTTTTTTCCTTCCATAAACTCAAGGCTTGCCCCGCCACCTGTTGAAATATGACTCATTCTGTCTGCAAGAGCAAACTTTTCAACAGCTGCTGCTGAGTCGCCGCCGCCGATGATTGAATAGGCATCCGAATCTGCAAGCGCCTGCGCAACCCCTTTTGTACCTGTTGCAAACTTATCAATTTCAAATACGCCCATTGGACCATTCCAAATGACAAGTTTTGATTGTTGAATTGTTTCCTTGTAAAGTTCAATCGTTTTCGGACCGATATCAAGCGCCTCCCAGTCCGCTGGAATTTCATTAATCGGAACGACTTTCGTGTTCGCGTGTTCGCCAAAATCATCCGCGACTGTGACATCAACAGGCATTAAGAATTTCACGCCTTTTTCTTCAGCTTTTTTCATGAATTGTCTCGCAAGATCCAGTTTATCTTCTTCAAGAAGTGATTTACCAACTTCATGTCCTTGCGCTTTTACGAATGTATACGCAAGTCCGCCGCCAATAATCAAGTTGTCCACTTTATCAAGTAAATGATCGATGACGCCGATTTTGTCTTTTACTTTCGCCCCGCCGATAATCGCTGTGAACGGACGCTCCGGATTAGATAACGCTTTACCGAGGACATCCAATTCTTTTTGTACTAAAAAACCGGTTGCAGACGGCAAATATTTCGCGATTCCTTCTGTTGATGCATGCGCGCGGTGAGCCGCACCAAATGCATCATTGACATATACATCAGCAAGTTCAGCAAACTGCTTCGCAAGCTCATCGTCGTTCTTTTCTTCTCCTTTGTAGAAACGGACGTTTTCAAGAAGAAGAACATCGCCCTCGTTCAAACTTGAAATAGCTTCTTTTACACTGTCGCCATATGCCTCATCTGTTTTTGTAACCGGTTGCCCGAGCAATTCTTCCAGACGTTTGCCAGCAGCTGTAAGACGCATTTCTTCATTTACTTCACCTTTTGGACGGCCAAGGTGGCTTGCTAAAATCACTTTTGCGCCTTTCTCTGACAAATATTGAATCGTTGGAAGGGCAGCACGAATACGTGTATCATCCGTCACTTCGCCGTCTTTCATCGGCACATTAAAATCAACGCGGCAAAAGACACGCTTTCCTTTCAGATCCAGATCTTTAATCGTTTTCTTGTTCATTAAAAAGACCTCCAGTTGTAATTAAAAGCGTAAGCAAGGGTTTGTTTAAATAAAAACGGGGAGCAGGGATTGTACCCCTCTCCCCGTTTCCCTTCTTCATTATAGACGGCGAACTGTTATTTTCCAACTATTAGTCTAAAAAAAACAGCGTTTCTTTTCATTAAAGACCTTTTGAAGCGATGTATTGAGCAAGGTCTACTACGCGGTTAGAGTAGCCATTCTCATTATCGTACCAAGAAAGAACTTTCACCATGTTGCCTTCTATAACCATAGTAGAAAGAGCATCGATTGTAGAAGAAGCAGTAGTGCCGTTGTAATCAGAAGACACAAGCGGAAGTTCATTGTATGCTAAAATACCTTTCAAGTCGCCTTCAGATGCCGCTTTAAGGGCTTCATTTATTTGTTCAGCCGTAACGTCTGTTTTAAGTTCAGCGACAAGGTCAACAACAGATACGTTTGGTGTTGGAACACGCATAGACATACCATTTAGTTTACCTTTCAATTCAGGTATTACAAGAGCAACGGCTTTGGCTGCACCCGTTGTCGTTGGGATAACATTTACTGCTGCTCCGCGGGCACGACGGTAGTCAGCATGTGGCAAGTCTAGAACTTGTTGATCATTTGTGTACGAGTGAACAGTTGTCATCATTCCGCGTACGATACCAAACTTGTCATTTAATACTTTTGCAAATGGAGCAAGGCCGTTTGTTGTACAAGATGCATTTGAAACAACATCATGGTTTGCTGCATCGTATTTATCTTCATTCACACCCATAACAATTGTAATATCTTCATCTGATGCCGGAGCAGAGATAATGACTTTTTTAGCGCCGCCTTCAAGATGTTTCGCAGCGTCTGCACGTTTTGTAAAACGGCCAGTTGATTCTACAACGATGTCAGCTCCAGCTGCACCCCAAGGAATTTTCGCAGGTTCACGTTCAGCTGTAACTTTTACACGTTCTCCGTTTACAACGATTGTGTCGCCGTCAACTGTTACGTCTGCATCAAGAGTTCCATGTACTGTATCGTATTTTAAAAGATGTGCAAGCATGTTTGCATCTGTAAGGTCATTGATTGCTACTACTTCTACTTCCGGGTTTTTAAGAGCTGCGCGAAAAACAACACGTCCAATACGTCCAAAGCCATTAATACCAATTTTTACTGTCATGAGTGAGTTCCTCCTAAAATTTGTTTATCAAACCGTTAGCAACTTTTAATTGCCGGTTGTTAGTATTAGTTTAAATTATGATTGTTCCAGCAGCACTCGTGCTGCTGCTTCGTCTGTGACGAGTATATCCAGTTTGGGTGATCCGTTTAAATAAGAACGAATCGCACTCCCCTTTGAAGTGCCGCCTGCTGCTGCAATGACGACTGTTGCATGTTGCAAATCATCTAGCTTCAACCCGATTGTCGACAATTTCTGAATTACATCTCCATCTTTGTTGAAATAGTAGCCAAATGCTTCTGCAACTGCTTCCTTCTCTTCTAAAATAGCTAATTCAGCATCTGGTGTTTTACGCCTTTTAGCCATAGCAAGAGCATCACCGACACCGTGAAGTACAATGTCCGCTGATTGAATCATGCTAACTGCTTCTTTAATTGCTGGCTCTTGAAGAAGTGACTCTCGCACATCTGGGCTAATTCGCTCTGGTGCGTACAAGACGCGGTGCGAACCGTTCGTATTTTGTGCCATTAAAGCAGCAACCGTATTTGCTTCATTGCGGACATCGTCGCCAATACCGCCTCGTGCCGGCACAAATAATACTTGCTTCCCTTCTGCGAAATCCGGTTTCATTGTCCGTGCTACTTCCGCCATCGTCGAGCCACCTGTTACAGCAATGATAGTTTTTCCACTAAGATGACTCTTTATGCGGCTTGCGCATGCATCACCAATTGCTTTCTTCACAAAGGTTGATTCATCGCAGTCGCCTGGAAGTATGACGACGTTCGACAGGTTGTAGCGGTTCCTTAGTTCATTTGCCATTGAATCAATTCCCTTTAATTCAAGCATCATTTCTTCCAACTCTCGCACAATATCCATACCTGTTTCCGTCATCTTCATGCCTGCTGCACTAAAGTCAAGTAGTCCACGTTCTTTTAAAAACTCCGCTTCGCTCCTTACAACACGCTCAGTCATGCCAAGCGACTGGGCCAATGTTCTTCGTCCCGCCGTTCCCGCAATCCTGACAGCTTGCAAAAGTCGGTAGCGTTTTTGCATTATGTCAAGCAGGTCCGGTACGAGCTGCTGTTGAATACTTAAGATGGGTTTCATATTCGACGCTCCTCTTCGGTTTTCGGGTTTTGTTTCGTCCCATTAAAAACTTAATGTGTCCCACTTACCCGAAAAAAATTTCCCTGCCTACAAAATTATTGTAGCAGGGTACTATTCAAAAATCAACGAAAGATACCATTTTATTTTTTTAATTGTTTATTAAGGTTTTGTTTCAATTTTGTGAAGATTGTGAAATAGTCAACACGTCCATATTGGATCATTTCTCCGTCGCATTCCACGACTGGAATCATTAACCCATACTGCTCTGTCCACTTATCACACTCATCAATGTTCCGCTCATACAATGTGATGTCAATTTCGTCTTTCACCATGTGCATAACCACTTTTGCCTCTTCGCATAAATGACAATCTGGTCGCGTATAAAAATAAACATCCACGAACTTTCACCTCAATCATATCGTTTCCGCTTCGTCGACGACGGGATTTGAAGCTGTTCTCGGTATTTGGCTACCGTCCGTCTTGAAACCGTCATTCCATCTTCTTCTAGTATAGTACAGATTGCTTGATCAGACATTGGTTTTCTTTTATCTTCAGTTGATACAAGCGTTTCAATACGCGTCTTTACTTGATTGGATGATGTTATTTCTCCATCTGATTGTGCAGCCGCCAAACCGGATGGAAAGAAAAATTTCAATTCGTACGTCCCAAAGGGCGTCTGCATATATTTTTCTCGCACCGTCCGGCTGACCGTCGACTCATGAATCTGTAGCTCATCTGCCACTTCTTTCATTGTCAGCGGCTGTAATGAACCGGATCCTTCAAAGAAAAAAGCCCGCTGTTTTTCAACAATCTTCAGTCCGACACGCTGAATTGTCTGCTGGCGCTGCTTCAGGCTTTTTAACAGCCACTGGTAGTCCTTTTCTTTTTCTCTTATAAACTTTTTCACATCTATGTCAGAGTGGACAGCCATTTTATCAAAATAGTCCCGCTGAAAAACCACTTTCGGCAAATCATCATCTAGAAGATACACTTCAATCGTTTCATCTGCCACTAGAACAGCCATATCTGGGCGAACATACGATGATGAATCGTAGTAAAAACGGGCACCTGGCTTTGGATTCAGTGTTTTGATAAAATCGGCTGCCTGCTGGATTTCTTTCATCTCGACATTGAGTTTTTTAGAAAGCGGTTTCCACGTTTTATTAGCAAATTCAATAAAATGATCACGAATAATGACTTCAGCAAGAAAGGGTGCATCAAGACGGCTTTCAATTTGCATTAATAAACACTCCCGTAAATCCCGCGCACCAATACCCGCCGGTTCCATCCGCTTAATCATGTTCATTATATGAGTGATTTCTTTTTTTTCCACAGCAAGAAGCTTAGCAGCATCCGCACCGTCAATTTTCATGTATCCGTTTTCATCTATATTATAAAGTAAAAAATCAAGAATTCGTTTTTGAGATTTTGTTAAATTGATCAGTTGAAATTGAGTATTCAAATGATCGGTTATCGTATAAGATGAATCCGGTATATGTTCAATCCAATTTTTATCTTCTGTTTGACTTCTTGAACTTCGCTGCTGGCCTTTTTTATTAAGCGCTTTCAAATCAGGCGCTTCAAGCTGAATAAATGGGTTTTCCACTACTTTTGATTCCAAAAATTCAGTCAGTTCTTGCGTTGAATATTGAAGCAGCGCAATCGCCTGTGTCAATTCCTGTGTCATGGCAAGCTTGAGTGACTGCTGCTGCCACAATCCAGTCTTCATCTGTATCTCCCCCTTCATGGCTATTATACAGCTAGCCGCGAAGAAAAAAAAGACCTGCTGGGATGCAGGCCTTCCTTCCTTAATCTTTTTTAGATGCTGCTTCGCTGCGTGTCACGATATGATCGACGAGACCGTATTCTTTCGCACGCTCTGCCGTCATAAAGTTATCGCGGTCTGTATCGCGCGAAATGACTTCAAGCGGTTGGCCTGTACGCTCTGACAAAATACCATTCAATTTTTCACGAAGGAACAAAATGCGTTTTGCCGCGATTTCGATTTCCGTCGCCTGACCTTGTGCACCGCCGAGCGGCTGATGGATCATGACTTCACTGTTCGGAAGTGCATAACGTTTTCCTTTCGTACCCGCTGCAAGCAGGAATGCCCCCATTGATGCAGCCATACCAATACAGATCGTCTGTACGTCCGGTTTAATAAATTGCATCGTGTCATAAATCGCCATACCAGCTGTAATGCTGCCGCCTGGGCTGTTTATGTAAATTGAAATGTCCTTTTCAGGGTTTTCGGCTTCAAGGAAAAGAAGCTGCGCGACAATCGAGTTTGCCACGTTATCATCAATTCCGCTGCCCAGCATAATGATACGGTCTTTTAACAGACGGGAATAAATGTCGTACGCACGCTCACCACGGTTCGTTTGTTCAATAACTGTAGGAATTAAATTCATAAATGGTTCCTCCTTTTAATTGCTGTTCTATACAACCATCATACAATTTAAGGTCAATGAAGGTCAAACATAATGCTTTTCTATTTTGTACGTTTTCTTCTTTTCCTTGTGAAATTCCTGCTAAACAAGGTTTTTTTTCTATTTGTGAATGTTTTTTCAATTAATCATTGCATTTAATGCCGCCATCCTCTATAATTTTGAAATGTACTGTTAATGCCCTCGTGGTGCAACGGATAGCACGCAAGCCTCCGAAGCTTGAAATGCAGGTTCGATTCCTGCCGAGGGCGTCATACGATAAGGATAGTCGGTCTCTACGTTATTTAAACGTAGGGACTTTTTGCATTTTATTACGGTATTCCACTACCCCCGTTACGCCTCCGCTAAAACCGCGAGGAGGCCACCCGCAATGAAAAGACCACCGCAGCACTCCATAAACCCAACCGCACGACCAAGCAGCCGTTGAAATATTGGGACGTTGCCGAGTCGTTTTATAAACATTCCCGCCTTAAAGGGCTATCGCCCGATACACTCCGTTATTACGAGAAGGAACTAAAACAGAACGGACGAGCCTTCACGGGACTAGGCGCACCAGTTGAAAACATACGCCTCATGACCGCGGAGCACATCGAACAGCTAATCTAATATTATCAGCGGATTCACCGGGCGCCCCGGACGATCAATTCTCGGCTGCGGGCATTGCGCACGTTTTTCGCCTACTGCGTAAGTAAAGGCATCACCGTGACTAATC
Source organism: Domibacillus aminovorans (assembly GCF_001643235.1). GTDB lineage: Bacteria > Bacillota > Bacilli > Bacillales > Domibacillaceae > Domibacillus > Domibacillus aminovorans. Next base: position 23,600 of record NZ_LQWY01000016.1, on the reverse strand, counting down.
CCGTTCAGAATATCTCGAACTTAAAGGTACGTCATGAGGTCGGTGCCACGTTCAGCCGTCAGCAATTACAACGTTTACTTGACGCTCCTAAGACGGATACCTTTTCCGGTCTGCGTGACCTTGCGATTATGACAACGCTGGCACATACAGGTATCCGGCTGAAAGAATTAACGTCGTTGCGACTGCCTGACATTAGCTTTGACGGAATAGGTGCGATTACTGTTCGCGCACAAAGAATCGTTATGCCCGCCGTATTCCAATGACAAAACAGCTCCGCCGTGTGCTTGCCTTATATATAGAAGAAAGAGGGACTCTCGATACCGATATTTTGTTCGTTAGTATGGATAATGCGCCATTTGCAGAGCGCTCGATTCAGTATCAATTGAAGTATTACGGAAAGATCAGCGGCGTTGGCAACTATGTCAGCGTCAGCCCGCACGCTTTCCGTCGCACATTTTGCCGCTTGAAAGTCGAAGCCAGCACGAATCTTTTCTTATTGCAGCGCTTAACCGGTCATTCAACGCTTGATATGTTGCGCCGGTACGTGCAAATATTCGCGACTGATCTTATTACAATTTGAAACTGTCCGCCGCTTGTATAATGACACAACAGTCCAGTACCATCGGGACGCGATCGGCAAGATATGCAAGGTGTTGGGTATCAGAATCGGCGACTTGTTGATACTGGTGGAAGATGAGAAGGAAAACGAGTAAACACTATATACATAACGAAAGCCCCTACTCTACTCGAGCGGGGCGTTTTTGTCTTTATTTTAGATTCGCGGCCTGGTTCTGACTAAATGAGAAGTGATATTATTCGTCTCCTCTATGTATTCGACTTCCGCCAGAGCGTACATTACAATCACTTTTCTAGCTTCTTGTGCTGTCATTTGGGTAGGGAGATTATTAGATTTTTTCACGTTATGATGATACTTAAAAACAAGGCCACCATCGACTGTAAACCGCATGTAACGATTGACTAGACTTGGTTCGGAAAGCACTTCACCAAGAACCACTCTTATGTCACGTACTTCGTATTTTCCGTCGTCTGTTTCGTAAAAGTAAATTCTTTCTTCGTCTATCAGCCTCCTCCTCATGGTATTTATTGCCAGATTCAACATGTCAAACATTATCTAACTCCCCCATTCTGCTACACATCGTATATATTTGACATCTACAGCAGGACTACCTGCTTTGATTTTCAGAATAAACCCGTATAAAAGCGTGAAGAATACAGGTTAAACGAATTTCAAAGGAGCTGACAATTTGGCTAGGAGAAGGCGGGTATTCGGATTTAACGATAAGACTGCAATATCTATTATCGGTATAGTGATGGCGCTAGCGCTTCTGGAATATGTAGAAGTTTTTATCAAGCCTATAATGTTTATCCTTGCCATTGCTGCATTGTATTTTGGTTTCCGTTGGTACGCAAAAGAATTAGCAAGGGAAAAAATACTTGAATTAGGTATTAAAGAAATTGATGTCATGAAAGGAACCGATTTCGAGAATTACTTAGGGGTATTGTTTGAGAAAATGGGCTACAAGGTTCAATACACCCCCGCAAGTGGCGATTACGGCACTGATTTAATAATACGGAAAGATGTCAGGGCCATCGCTGTCCAGGCTAAACGATACAAAAGTACGGTTGGAGTTTCAGCTATACAAGAAGTCAGCGGCGCCAGAGGTTACTATAGCACAAACGAAGCTTGGGTCGTAACGAATAATACGTTCACAAAAAACGCCTGCAACCTTGCGGAGAGAACCAGCGTTAAGCTCATTGATCGCGGCTATTTAATAAACTTAATTGCGAAGGCTAATAAGGCAACACCGGCTAATTGCATCGACGCAGCAGAAACTCGCATAGAGTAGTCCCGACGGAATAATTTAATTTTATCGTGTATTAAACAATTGTAATAATAGTCGCTGTAACGCCACTGAACGGCTGTATAATGCGGTAATGCATCCGCGGTCGATTCTCCGAGACCGGCAGCTACCGCGGTAAGTACACCGAAACTAACCACACTACCCGCTTCAATTTTGAAATTTATTAAGTTTGTGACGGAGTTGTAGGGCATATCGCTGGCCGAGCTTGGGGAGTCAGCGAATTACACAAAAAAGCCAGCGGCATGAACCGTTCGGCTTCTTCATATTTATTATAAACGGAAGTCTTTTAATGAATCCGCAATCTCATCGTCATTGATACCGATGTATCGTTTCGTTATGCTTGGCGCTGCGTGTCCGAATATCTCCGTCAGTGTGGCTGCGTCCTTAGTGCGCTTGTAATAGTGGTAGCCGAACGTCTTGCGCATCGTATGTGTGCCGATGTCCTCGCGGCCTAGGCCTAGCCATTTCCCTGCCCGTGTCAGTATACGGTATGCCTGCGTGGTGCTGATATGCGTGCCGCCTGTACGGTTAGAAGGGAACAACCAGTCATCATCGTTCATGCCGTCACAGTATTCGTTAATAACAGCGCTGATGGCCGTTAGAGGGAGACGGCGGGCCTTGCTGGTCTTTTGCTCAATAATAGTGGCGTATGACTTGCCTCGGAGGTCACCAACCTTTAGCGTTACAATGTCGCTGATGCGCAGCCCTGTGTTAATTCCGATAGTAAACAGAAACCGATCACGATCACCTGTATGGCCTTTACTTCGATTTCCTACTTCGAGCAGCGCCGTCTTCATTTCCACAATGTCCTCGGCCTTCCGTAATGGCTCAACGTTGTATGTAGTTTTCGTCATTTAAACCGCCCCTTTTACGAGTATGATTTCATTATCATTCGATATGTTTTCGTACATTTAATGTAATCACAAACGAACAATGGCGTTATGTCAACGTTTCACATGTACGAAAATATATCAATTCGTACATTAACAGCTGGATTTACGGATAAATGGCGCACTCCTAACTTTTTTAAGCGGTCGTCCTGCCAGCGCGTTTCGCCGATGTACTTTCCTTACTATCCCATAACGTAGGCATATGCGGAGTATTGACGGCTGCCCCCTTCGTCAAACATCAATCCCGTAATCCTCACGCAGCGACTTTCGGATCGCATTGTTAATGAACTCCTTCTTGAATCCGCGTGCTGGCGAATTGGCTTCGAGCTGATCGAGGATCGGCCTAAAGATTTTCTCCGTGTGATATGTGGAGCGCTCATGCGTATCTTCTAGCTTAAGACGTGCGGCTTTCTTTTCTAGGATGTCGTGAATCGATTCTGGCGTTTTCTGCTCTTTTTGGATGAGTTTTTTCTTTTTACTCATAATGGCGTTCTTCCCCTCGCGTTTTGATACGGTAACAATATCATTCCGCAAAAGGTTTACGCAAATGGTAAACGCGCCTTGAACCCGCGCCAATACTGTGTTTTCGGCTCGGTGGCTGACGTTGGATGCCGCGTAATTGCGTCGAGTTTGCGTTCAATTTTGTTGGGCGGCTTGTCCTGCGCTTCTTTTAATTTTGCTTCCGCCTGATCACGCTGCTCACGTTCTGCCATCAACGTCTTCTTGACTTCACGCAATTTTGCACATATGCGTATAAAACAAACGTTTATATCTTCATTGACAGCATGCGCCTTATCAGTTATTATGATACGGAAAAAAGGCGTTCGGAACGAATACCGCGAAACGCCTGTGGATAAAACAACGTGGAGGCCTGCGGACAGTAGGCGAATTCCTATCGTTATGTACCGGTGGTCAACGGATAGCACGCAAGCCTCCGAAGCTTGAAATGCAGGTTCGATTCCTGCCGAGGGCGTCAATGTTTACAAATCCCATTGTGTTTTTACGACACAATGGGATTTTTTATGTTCATTTTTAATAAGTGCTGCTAGTTCACGGAACTTTTCCCATGATTTTTATGAAGAGTCCCATGATAATTCTATTTCTTTTACCTATACTAGTCATACGCGGAAACGCGTGCATCTAATACGTGTCTGGAGGGGAAATAATGAGAAATAAAGCGAAAAACTTCCCGATTACCTCGATGAAAGGAGAAGCGGGAAAAGCACGGGCTAAGCCAGAATTTGCTTCCAAACGAGCAGACGGCACCATTAATACACATCCTCAAGAACGCATGAGAGCTTCGAATCAAAGAACAACGGACGCATAAGTAAAAGAAAGTTCTTCTTCAATTAAAAAGAACGAAATATTTGAATGGAGGCTTGACCATGAGAAGAAACGATTATAAAACAGGCAGTAACAATGGAAATCATTTAGCCCATACAGCAAAAAATTTAAAAACAAAATCAAATACAGTCAATGAAGAGTATGCCCGTGAAATAGCTGAACTCGATAGCCTGAAAAAAGAACGAGGGCGAACGAATTCAAGTAAATACCGGAACAAATAAAATTAAACAAAAACAACCACCCTTCATTTTTGTATAGGGTGGTTGTTTTTACTATTTGTCAGAAGTTAGTTATTGCTGTTTGGTCGGCAACTTTTTATCAGGATGACCGTTACCTTGTCTCTTTTTATTCCGTTCGTCTTTTTGCTTTGTATCATTTAATTTCTCTACAAAATCATGTGTGCTCTCTTTTTCCATCATTTTTCCCTCCTTGTTGATTAAGAATAGTTTTTAATTTAACCAAAAACCTTTAGAAACATGCGTATACGCTTGCTCTTTCTATATTTGCAAATAATGAACGATAAAAGACGCCTTGCGTGTTACAAGGCGCCCATTCTTTTATTCCATTCATCCATCCGTGCAGAAGGGTTTTAAGCTTTTTTTATATCCACTCTTCCCGTTCAACAAGAGATGCTAATGTTTCGACGGCTATTTCTTCTTCTCGTCCTTCAGCGCTGATCGTAACAGTTGCACCACGTCCTAGCGCAAGGCTCATAATGCCCATAATACTTTTGGCGTTAATTTTTTTTCCGTCTTTTTCAAGAAAAATTTCGGCACTGAATCGATTCGCTTCCTGTACAAATAAGGCAGCCGGTCTTGCTTGCAGTCCGGATTTTAACTGGACGCTTACTTTTTTATCAACCATTTTATCCACTCCTTTTTTTATTTTTCCGCTGATGTAAGCTCTCCAGCTCGAATTTTATTGGCAATTTCATCTATTTTACGCAGACGATGATTGATACCTGATTTACTAATCGCCGTTCCCGACACCATTTCTCCGAGCTCTTTTAACGTCACATCTTGATGAAGAACGCGCAGCTCTGCAATTTCGCGAAGCCGGTCTGGCAATATACCAAGTCCGACCGTTTTATCAATATATTTTATATTTTCGACCTGGCGCAAAGCAGCACCTATCGTTTTATTCAAATTTGCTGTTTCACAGTTTACAAGACGGTTTACGGAATTGCGCATATCCCGGATAATACGTACATCTTCAAAACGCATTAATGCGTTATGCGCCCCAATAACACTAAAGAAGTCAGATATTTTTTCTGCCTCTTTCAAATACGTGATGAATCCCTTTTTTCGTTCAAGCGGTTTAGCATTTAAATGAAATGCATTCATCAACTCACAAAGTGCTTCATTATGCTCCTGATAAAGAGAAAATACTTCTAAATGATAAGAGGATGTTTCCGGATTATTCACGGATCCACCTGCTAAAAAGGCACCACGCAAATAGGCACGGCGGCAGCAATCTTTGTCAATAATTTTATGAGAAATGTGATGAACAAATGAAAAACCTTTTTCAACAATGGCAAGATCATCGAGTATTTCTTTTGACGCTTCTTTTAACCGGACAATATAGACATTATTTTTTTTCAATCTCATTTTTTTACGGACGAGAAGCTCTACTACCGCTTCATAGTTTCGTTTAATTAACACGTAAATACGACGGGCAATCGCCGCATTTTCCGTTTGTATATTGACGACAAGCTGTTTGTTGGAAAAAGACAGCGAGCCATTCATACGAATGAGCGCAGACAATTCTGCCTTCGCACAACATCCACTCGTTTCAATGGTGGTCAGTTCTTTTTTCGTTTCTGATGCAAAAGACAACATCACCACTCCTCTCGTGATGTCCACTTACCGTTTCGGGATGAGACGCACTAATATTTCGGCTACTTTCGCTGTATCATGTCGGATAATGCTGTCTTCGTACGTGACAATGTCATCAATGATGGTATTAAGCCCCATTGATTCCAGTTTAGTCACATCATACACGACTGGTTTAGCCATTTCCTCTTTATAAATCTCTTGAATACGATCAGGGATTGGTTCTTTATTAACAAGAATCGTGTCAATAAACGAACATTTCATATGATCGTAAATCGCTCTGACATGATCGGCTGCTGTAAAATCAAGCGTTTCCCCCGCCTGGGTCATCAAATTGCAAATATACACTTTTTTTGCCTTTGCGGTACATACTTCTTCACCGATTTCCGGTACTAATAAATTCGGCAATATACTCGTGTACAAACTGCCTGGACCAATGATAATTAAATCGGCTTCCTGAATCGCACGAATCGTTTCTGGGAGTGGTTTAATTTCCTCTGGTGTTAAAAATACACGATGGATTTTCTTTTCAGAATAAGGGATTTTCGATTCTCCTGATACAATCGATTGATCATCCATTTCCGCATGAAGAATAACACTTTCATTCGCGGCTGGCAGTACTTTGCCCCGCACATTTAATACGCGGCTCATTTCTTGAATCGCATGGCCAAAGTCACCGGTAATAGATGAAAGAGCCGCAATCATTAAATTGCCGAGCGCATGGCCGTACAGTTCATTTTCTGTTGAAAATCGATGCTGGAAAAGGGATTCGACAAGCGGCTCCACATCTGATAATGCGGCGAGTACATTACGAATATCTCCTGGCGGCGGAATATTCAACTCATTTCGCAGCCGTCCGGAGCTGCCGCCATCATCCGCCACTGTGACAATCGCTGTCAAGTCAATCGGATGGCGCTTCAGTCCCCGGAGTAGTACAGACAGTCCCGTTCCACCGCCAATAATAACAACTTTTGGCTGCGGATCGTTCATCATGTTCATCATGACTTTGCAGCCTTTCGCTTATCAATATCGCGGTGGGTAACCCGTGTCGTGTAATTATCCGCAAAATAGTTTGCCAAGTATTCAGAAAGAGCAACTGAACGATGCTGACCGCCCGTACAGCCGATCGCAATGACAAGCTGTGACTTTCCTTCTATTTTATAATGTGGCATCATAAACGTGAGGAGATCGGACACTTTTTCAAGAAACTTTTGCGTATCCGTCCATTTCATTACGTATTCTGCTACATCTGCATCAAGCCCTGTACGTGGTCTCATATGCTCAATATAGTGCGGATTCGGCAAAAACCGCACATCAAAAACAAGATCCGCATCAATTGGCAAGCCATGTTTAAATCCAAATGACATCACATTTACTGTAAATGATGCTTCCTTATCCGGCGAAAATTCACGCATAATGGTTTCGCGTAAATCTTTTGGTTTCATTTTTGATGTATTCAAAATCATGTGTGCTCGGCCGCGCAAATCATTTAACAGTTCGCGCTCCTGATGAATGCCGTCAAGTGGGCGATCATCACGTGAAAGTGGATGTGTCCGGCGTGTTTCTTTATAACGGCTGACAAGAACTTCATCTTCAGCGTCTAAAAAAAGCACTTTTGGTGCTGCATTGAGTGTTTCTGCTGCTTCATCAAGCGCCGTCGATAAATGATCAAAAAATTCACGTCCGCGCATATCCATAACAATGGCTACTTTTTTCAACTGCTGTCCGGAATCTTTTATTAATGTTAAAAAAGGCTGGAGAAGCGTGGGCGGCAAGTTATCCATGCAATAAAAACCAAGGTCTTCAAAACTTTGGACAGCAACCGTTTTACCAGCACCTGACATTCCTGTAATAATGACAAGCTGTACATCATTTGCCATGGTCATTCCCCTTTCTATTCATCAACTTGGGTCGAGACGGTATGAAATCAATTCGAAATCGGGTGTATACGTAAACGCTCCATATAACAGTCCGGTTCCATGTACCATATACTCCAGCAAATGACGATCTCCTTCTGCCATTGGAAGGTCCTTCAATTCCTCAACCGACTTCCAGTGAAGGGTCCCTTCTCTCGTTTCTGACAGCGCGAAGCCATCCGCCTGCTCAGCAAAAAAGGTAAACATCATCCACTCAGACAGCACTTTATCCTCGTCTTTAATAATAAAGGTGAATATACCTTTTACGTTTGGATTACGTAAATAAAGTCCCGTTTCTTCACGATACTCACGAATGACCGCATCTCGGACAGATTCGCCAGGCTCCATTTTCCCACCGGGTGCCACCCACCAGCCCCGGCGCGGTTTTTGCATTAAGAGCACTTGTCCATCTTTCATTAACACACAATTTGTGACACGCTGCACAATAACACCCCCCACACAAAGTCAGTCCAATACTTCTTTCCTTTATTATATATGCACACTCTAAGAACTTCAACGCTGCCGGGTGTTTATTTGAAAAGCGGAGAGCGGCTGATCCGGTGCGACAAGCAACTGGATCTTGCATGCGAGTAATTTCACACATGCAAAAAGCGCCCGGGCAATGCCGGGCGCAATGTAAAAAAATCTGCAGGGGGGGCAGTCTAATTACATGTTCATTATATCAATTACATATTTCAGAAGGATTACGCTCGTGTAAAAAACGGATTACGCTTTAACGCCTATTTCTTCTTTCAATTCTTCAATATAGTGCTGAGCAGCTTGTGCCGCGATGCTTCCATCACCGGTTGCTGTCACAATTTGACGAAGCATTTTTTCACGAACATCTCCCGCTGCATAAATGCCAGGAACATTCGTTTCCATTTTTTCATTCGTCACGATGTAGCCCTCTTCATTTGTAATGCCGAGGTCAAGGAATGGCTTCGTGAGCGGCAGCATACCAATATAAATGAAAACACCGTCCACTGGAAGTTCTTGCTCTTCCCCATTTTCTGTCGAAACAAGTGACACGCTGCCAACTTTACCGTCTTTATCATGAATTTCTTTCAACGTATGACTCCAGATGAAGTCCACTTTTTCATTTGCGAATGCACGGTCTTGCAAAATCTTTTGTGCACGCAGTTCATCACGGCGATGCACGATTGTCACTTTTTTCGCAAAACGTGTCAAATAAACGCCTTCTTCAACAGCAGAATCTCCGCCGCCGATCACAACAAGGTCTTTTTCTTTAAAAAATGCACCGTCGCACACCGCACAATATGATACGCCTCGGCCGCCAAGTTCATTTTCACCAGGTACACCAATTTTTTTGTACTGCGCACCTGTCGTAATGATGATTGTACGTGCTTTATATTGTTTTGAGCCTGCATCAACCGTTTTATATTCTTTGCCATCGATAATTTTTTTAATATCACCGTATGCATATTCCGCACCGAATTTCTTTGCATGATCGAACATTTTTGTTGACAGTTCAGGGCCAAGAATGTGCTCATAGCCTGGGTAGTTTTCAACATCTTCCGTATTCGCCATCTGTCCGCCAGGGACGCCGCGCTCAATCATAAGTGTAGAAAGATTTGCACGTGATGTATAAACAGCCGCCGTCATTCCCGCAGGACCGGCACCGATAATGATCACGTCATAAATTTTCTCTTCAGTAGCAGTCATAATCAACTCTCCTTCGCTTTTTAATTTATACTCATAAACATATTTTTCAGATTATATTTTCATCGTACTGAATTTCAGTATTTACGTCTATTATTATGCTCACAGAAGGTGCTCGCGAATAAATTTAGCGTATTTCTGTACAGTTGAAACAGAGACACCATACTGATTAGCCATATCCGACTGGCTAACGGATTCACTTCGCAATTTTCGCCAGACATATTCTACAGCTGCTGCCAATGCGTCAGGCTTCGACAGTTTTGCATTATGATACTGAAGCTCTAAAAAGATCGAAAACCAGATCATAAACAGACCCGCTTCCTCCTTCTTAAGCGGTCGGAAATGGCGATATAATATAAGAGCTGTATCATGCGCCAGACGCGTGTTCATTTCAATAAAGAGCGAACTGTCCACCGGCATCCCGAGCACATCCGCCATATAAATTTTCTCATGCGGCTGCAAATGATCGATATCGCAAAATCCAGGATGAGTCATGACTTCTTTTTGATCACCAGCAAGCGATAATAAGAAAATACCAAATAACCGTTCTTCATCCCGTTCTCCATTCAAATAACGGACAATCTCTTCCGGATTGCGCTGTATTTCCCCTTCTTCTTGGGGGCCATTCCATGGTTCGAGCCCTTCTTTTTCTGGATTGCCACGGATGACTTTTTTCCATATTTTGCGCGCTGTTTCATGATGCCCAGTAAAATGTGCAGCATAGGCGAGCCAATAATAAAAGCCTGCTTCGCCTTCAAATCCATTTTTATAAAGCTTTTTCAGCCATCTGTAGGCATCTTGATAACGGCCAATAAGTGCGAACGTCGCACCGATTTTAAACTGCTGATCGGGAATAAGCGGCTGTACTTTTGCCAGCTGATCAGCCAAATAATCAAGTGGTTCCTGCTTTTTTTCATAAAAATAAAACACGATTTTATTACAGATCGCATGCAAGTTGCCCGGATTTTTCTCTAGCACATCATCCAACATGTGATGCGCTTTTTCAGTTTGTCCGAGATAAAAATAAGCGAGCGCCAAGTTATTGTATGCTGCCCAAAAATCAGGATACTTTTTTACCGATTCTTCAAGGTGAGCAGCCGCTTTCGCAAAATGACCGCTTTCAAGCAAAAAGCGTGCTTCTTCTTGCAGCTCCATCATCTCATCCTGCTCGTACAAATCGTCAAAAGCTTCTTCACTGTCTAGCGTAATTATATCAAGCAAATCTTCTGCGTCGTCGCTATACTCGCCGTCTTCATTCATATCTAAATATGCTTGTGCATGACGAAACGCGTCTTTAAACGATCCTATATGCACATAATTATTGGCTAAAAAATAGTGGCACTCGCTCATATTCGGATCCAGATCATCGAGCACGAAATGGAGCAGACCATTCGACTGTTCATAATGACCAAGTTCTGTTTCCACAATGGCTAGCTGGCAGGCAATGACCGGCTCAAGCGGTTCTAAATCCATCGCCCGTGAAAAGTATTTTTTTGCTTTTGCCAGCTCCCGTTTTTCGAGCGCTTTCATTCCTTTTGAATAGTAAAACTCTCCCGTCGGAAAAAAAGGAACAATATTCCTATTTTCTTTCCAGCTCATTGAGTCATTTCCCATGAAAATCCTCCGTACGTTCTATATGATTAACTTATGCATTATATCATAGGTACACGCTGAAAGAATAGAGAGAAAAAGCCGGCCCCTAAACTGGGCCGGCTTGATCTTATTCTTTTCCTTTACCTTCATGTCGCCGTGCCAGCACAGATAATACATCATCAAGCGCCAGATCTTGCTCACGGAGCAGAACAAGCAAGTGATATATTAGATCGGCTGCTTCCCACTGCAATTCTTCTTTATCACGGTTTTTCGCCGCAATAATGACTTCCGATGCTTCTTCGCCAACTTTTTTCAATATTTTATCGACGCCTTTTTCAAATAAATACGTCGTATACGCGCCTTCTGGACGATTTTGCTCACGGTCAGCAATTACCTGCTCAAGCTGCTGCAAAATCGAATAGGGCAACGAGCCGCTTTCATCGCCATAAAATGGTTCATCAAAGCAGCTTGTCGTGCCGCGGTGACAAGCTGGCCCTGCAGGCTCTACTTTGACAACGATCGCATCTTTATCGCAGTCAAATTGCATTGATACGACTTTTTGCGTATTGCCGCTTGTTGCCCCTTTATTCCATAATTCCTCGCGTGAACGGCTGTAAAACCACGTTTCGCCTGTTTCCATCGTTTTCTCAAGTGACTCTTTATTCATATAGGCAAGCGTCAATACTTCGTACGTTGTCGCATCCTGCACAATCGCAGGCACGAGCCCTTTTTCATCAAATTTCACTTCTTCAATCATCTGACGTTTACCCCCATGTTTCTTAAAAATTGTTTAACTTCTCCGACACCTGTTTCTTTATAATGAAAAATCGATGCTGCCAGCGCCGCATCTGCCTTCGCTTCTTTAAATACATCAAAGAAGTGCTCCGCATTGCCGGCGCCGCCGGATGCAATGACCGGAACAGAAACTGCATCGCCAACGGCTTTTGTGAGCTCAATATCAAAGCCTTTTTTGCTTCCATCTTCGTCCATGCTCGTCAGCAAAATTTCACCAGCGCCCCGTTCCACCGCTTCTTTCGCCCAGTCAATGACATTTCGTTCTGTCGGTGTCCGGCCGCCGTGCGTATACACGCGCCACGTACCCATTTCATCGTCGTATTTTGCATCGATCGCAATGACGATACATTGTGAGCCGAAAAAAGCAGCTCCCTCGTTGATCAGATCCGGATTGTTCACAGCGGCTGTATTTAATGATACTTTATCTGCTCCTGCACGTAAAATCCGTTTCATATCATCGAGTGCGTTAATCCCGCCACCGACTGTAAATGGAATCGCCAGTTCCGACGCCACGGCCTGCACAACGTCAACCATCGTCTTCCGTCCTTCAACTGACGCGGAGATATCGAGGAAAACAAGTTCGTCTGCTCCTTGTTCATCATATACACGAGCCAGTTCAACCGGGTCGCCTGCATCGCGTAATTCAACGAATTGAATGCCTTTTACGACGCGGCCTTCTTTTACATCGAGACATGGGATAATACGTTTTGTCATCATTTCGCCACCTCCAGCGCTTCTTTCACACTAAAACGGCCCGTGTAAATGGCTTTTCCGCAAATGGCACCGGATAAGCCATCTGCTTCAAATTTTGCTAGTTCACGCAAATCATCAAGAGAACTAACACCGCCTGATGCAATAACACTTTTCCCTGTCACACGTGCAAGTTCTGCTGTTGCTTCTGTATTTGGACCAGACAGCATCCCATCATTTGCAATGTCGGTGAAAATAAACGTTTCTGCACCTGCATCCGCAAATTCTTTTGCAAGATCCACTGCTTTCATAGACGATGTTTCCAACCAGCCATGTGTTGCTACATAGCCATTTTTCGCATCAAGACCAATCGCAATTTTATCTCCATATGTACCGAGCCATTGCTTTACGAGTTCCGGTTCTTTTACAGCAAGGCTGCCAATAATGACTCGATCGACACCGTTATCAAGATAATGACGGACATCTTCCTCTGTCCGGATACCACCGCCAATTTGAACACGGGCAGAGAGTTTTTGTGCCGCTTCAATGACGAACTTATCATTGACACGCTGTCCATCTTTTGCGCCATCAAGATCTACCATGTGAATCCATTCTGCGCCCTGCTCCACAAATGATTTTGCCATATCAAACGGCGAATCACCATATATCGTTTCCTGATTATAATCGCCCTGTACGAGACGGACACATTTGCCGCCGCGCATATCAATGGCCGGGTAAATGGTAAAACTCATATCATTTCCTCCGATCGTTCCATCGCTTTTGCAAAATTGGCAAGCAGTTGCATGCCTGTTTCACTGCTTTTTTCCGGGTGAAACTGCATACCAAATACGTTGTCACGGCCGACAACTGCAGGTACTTGAACACCGTAAGTAGCGCTCGCAAGCAGTGACGCCTCATCGATACTGTCTACGTAATACGAGTGGACGAAGTAAACAAACCCTTCTTCCATGTCTTGCAGCACGGGTGCTTCTTGATGAAAATGAAGCTTATTCCAGCCCATATGCGGCACTTTCAGCCTTTCACCATCCACATCCCGATCCGGAATACGCACAACGCGCCCATTTAACAATCCAAGCCCTTTAAAATGGCCATTTTCTTCGCTTTCTTCAAATAAAAGCTGCATGCCAAGACAAATACCAAGAAGTGGACGGCCGCTATCCACATAACTATGAATAAATTGATCGAGCTTTTTTTCCTGCAGACTGGCCATCGCATCTTTAAAAGCACCAACACCTGGCAGCAGGAGCCCTTTCGTCGATGGTACACCTTTCACACGCGGGTCAATCGTCGTCGCTTCGTCAATTGCGCGCGCCATCGCTTTAAACACCGCTTCAATCATATGGTGCGTATTTTGACCATAATGAATAATGACGTGTAAATTAATACGTGCTTCTAAAGCAAATTTCCACAAAAACTCATACACGAGTTCCGTATCAAATGTGCCGACTTTTTGCGCCGGAAATTCGCCGCGCATTTCAAAATGAGGACGGTTGCTCAGATCTACAACGACCTGTGCAAGCGTATCATCCATCGGCACAAAAAAGCTGCCATATCGCTTAATGCCTTTTTTATCTCCAAGCGCATTCTTAAGTGCCGTGCCGAGAACAATGCCAAGATCTTCTGTCGTATGATGATCATCCACATCAACGTCTCCGTCTGCTTTCACTGTCAGATCAAAATGACCGTGCTTCGTGAAAAGGTCCAGCATATGGTTCATAAATGGCACACCAGTGTCAATAGTTGACTTTCCTTCACCGTCCACCTCAAATGCGAGGTCAATTTTCGTTTCACCTGTATAACGTTGCAGTTCTGCATAGCGATTTCCCATTATGAACCCTCTTTCTTTTTAATCGTTACGCGCTTCAATTGCGCGGGCATGTGCTTCTAACCCTTCAAGCCGGGCAAATGCAGCAATTTTCGCACCATGTTGATCAAATGCCTGCTTGCTGTACATAATAATACTCGATTTTTTCATAAAGTCATCGACGGACAACGGACCAGAAAAGCGAGCCGTACCGTTCGTTGGCAATACATGATTCGGACCCGCAAAATAATCGCCAACCGGCTCCGATGAATAACGACCGATAAAGATCGCTCCGGCATGTTTAATATCTTTCACAAGATTAAGAGCAGCATCTGTTATGATTTCAAGATGCTCCGGTGCCAGTTCATTAATCGTTTGAACCGCTTCTGTCATTGTTTCCGCTACATAAATCGCTCCGTAATCTTCAATCGACGCACGCGCTATTTCCGAACGCGGCAACGACACGAGCTGCTCATCAATCTCGCGCGCAACAGCCTGCGCCAATTCTTGTGAAGTCGTCACGAGTACAGCAGACGCTCTCTTGTCATGTTCCGCCTGTGACAGCATATCCGCTGCCACTTCTTTCGCAGAAGCCGTCTCATCAGCGAGTACCGCAATTTCACTAGGTCCCGCAATCATGTCAATATCTACATCGCCGAACACTTCCCGTTTTGCAAGTGCTACGAATATGTTGCCCGGCCCAGTAATTTTGTCAACAGCTTTAATGGTTTCCGTTCCATAGGCAAGAGCAGCTACCGCCTGCGCACCGCCGACTTTATACATCTCTTTCACGCCAGCAATGTCAGCCGCCACAAGCACACCTGCTGGAAGTTTCCCGTTTGGCCCTGGTGGGGACACCATAACAATTCGCTCAACGCCGGCTGTTTTCGCCGGCATGACGTTCATCAAAACGGAAGATGGATACGCTGCTGTACCGCCTGGAACGTAAACACCCGCTGAATCAAGCGGCGTCATTTTCTGTCCGAGAATAGAACCGTCCGCATTTGTATATAGCCATGTTTCCCGTTTTTGCTTCGCATGAAAAGACGCAATATTGTCCGCTGCCTCACGAATGATGTTGATCATCTCATCATCAAGCGTCTCGTATGCTTCATTGATTTCTTCCTGTGTCACTTTTAAGCCGGTTAATTTTGCGCCGTCAAATTTTTCTGTATACGCGAAAAGTGCACGGTCGCCATTCTCTTTTACCTCATTAATAATAGCACGAACGATCTGCTGCTGATCTTCTGTTCCCGCATCGACGGAACGTTTAATGGACAATCCCGCTGTGATCCGCTCTGGCTTAATCATCTATTACTGCACCGCCGTTTCTGCAATCGTATCCGTTAAGCGGGTGACAAGCTTTGAAATGTCGGCATTTTTCATCCGGTAGCTGACCGGATTCACAATAAGACGCGACGTAATGCCAACGATCGTTTCATACTCAACGAGACCGTTTTCTTTTAACGTTTGACCCGTTGAGACAATATCGACAATGCGGTCTGATAGGCCAATTAATGGCGCTAATTCAATTGAACCGTTTAACTTAATAATTTCGACTTGTTCACCTTTTCCGCGAAAATACGTCGATGCTACATTCGGATATTTCGTCGCAATTTTCGGCGCGACTTCGTTTAACGATGTATTCGGAAGACCGGCAACAGCTAAGTAGCACGGACTGATTTTCAAATCAAGCAACTCATATACATCACGTTCTTCTTCTAATAGCACATCTTTACCGGCAATGCCGACATCCGCGACGCCATGTTCGACATAGGTTGCCACATCCATTGGCTTTGCAAGGAAAAAACGCATATTTTCTTCCGGTACTTCAATAATCAGTTTTCGCGATTCATCAAGTTCTGGGGGAAGCTGATAGCCTGCTTCCTGTAAAAGCGCCGCTGCTTCTTCAAATATACGTCCTTTTGGCATCGCAATCGTTAACATTGACATCAAACTTTACCTCCATTACTTGATTTCCCGACAAAAAACGTTACATTTTTGCTCGTTTGTGTGAATGTATCCACATCTTTCACACCAGCAACATCCTGTAAAAGGACATATTCTCCATTTGCACGGCGTTTTTGTGCTTCTTCAATGGCTTCAACGCGTCGTTCATTGCTAAACAAAATGCAATGAACGCCTTCCTCTTCTTCCAATTGCTCCAACGCCTCAAGCAAAAAGTCTACACGAAGACCGAATCCTGTCGCACCAGCTGGTTGACCAAACTTCCCTAATAAATTATCGTAGCGGCCGCCGTTTCCGACAGGGGCACCTACACCGTCTGCATATACTTCAAACACAAGTCCTGTATAGTAGCTCATATGACTGACGAGCGGTAAATCAAACGTCACATATTGATCAACATTATATTCTTTTAACCGGTCATACACCGTTTTTAATTCATTAAGCGCTTCGCTTCCTGCGCTTCCTTCGACTAATTTTATTGCTTCATCTAGGCAATCAATGCCGCCGGACAAGTTTAAAAATTGCAAAAGTCGCTGTTTATCAATCGATGAAAGCGGCAAACTTGTGATGTGCTCACGATAGCCAACATAATTTTTCTCATAAAGGAAGCGGCGCAGCTGTTCAGAGCGCTCTTCTGTGCCGAGAATTTGCCGGAATAATTCATCTATAAAACGAATATGTCCAAGTGAAATTTGGAAATTTTCCAAGCCTGATTTTTTCATAACGGATACAAGTAGCGCAATCACTTCAGCATCCGCGCTAATCGTATTGTCACCGATCAATTCCACACCAATTTGCTCAAATTCAGCTGCCCGGCCGCCTTCACGCTGCTGCGCCCGGTATACACTCGCTGAATAGGCAAGACGTAATGGAATACGCTCTTTTAACAGTTTTGACGCGGCAACACGCGCAATCGGTGCTGTCATATCTGGACGCAGCACGAGCGTATTGCCTTGCTGATCAAGCAATTTAAAAAGCTGGCGGTCTAAAATGGCTGACGCATCGCCAACTGTTTCATGATATTCAAGCGCAGGTGTTTCAATAAAACGATAGCCCCAGCTTCTCATTTCCTGTTCCGCAGCTTCTTTTAATTTTCGTCTCGTTTCATAAATGTGCGGCAACGTATCCCGCATTCCAACAGGCTTTTCAAACATTAACAGCTTCGACATTTTATCACCCAACCCATCATTATTTTCCATTTTTTCGCTTTAGTTCGCTAATACACTAAAGATTCATTATCTGTATTTTAACGGTTCTGACAATTCACGTCAAGGCGAAAAATTGGATTTCTACAATCCTAATTACTGGAAGTAGATGCCACAACAGCTCCAGCTGTGGCAGCTGCCATCGCTGCCTGTTGTGCCTGAATCATCGCTTGAACAGCTGCTGTAAGTCCCGCTGAAGAATCGATGTATGCTTGTGAAGCAAATATCGCCGCCACAGTAATCGCCATTTCCTTCGACCATTTGAATATTTTCATGTCGATTAATTCCTGGGCAATCTGCACGGTCTCCTCTATTTTCCCTGAGAGCGCGATTATGCCAATTGCCGGATAATGCATCGCTTTTACCTTCAATCCGTGTATTTCCAGTTCTCTTTTTGCCTGAAGGACCGCTTCCGCCGACTGGTCGCGAAACATGCCATCCATCACAAGCATATTCGCCAAAAACTGAAGGTCATTTCCTTTCCAAAAACCTTTTTCATTCAAAAAACGGTAATACATTTCAGATGAATCAACAAGTTCCACCGCGCTTTCTGGCCGCTTTGCCATAATAACGGCCGCCGGATAATCTTCATACGAAGTCAAGAAACGGTGATATCGTTTCATTTCCTCAAAAATCTCTTTTATGCGCTCAGGTCTCATCGAATCCTCTACCAAAAAAGCAGCAATGTACGTGTAGGCCGAGGATCGCAGACCAGCTGATCGAAGTGTTTCATAAGAAATAAGCAGCTTTTCTAATGATTCATTCGGGTCTCCCTCTTTTGTCATGAGGAGTCCTGTCATTGGAAAATAAATCGTTCTGAGCGGTGAAAAAATAGAACCTGTTTTTCTAATTTTATTCGATAAAGACGTGAACGTCTGTCCGTCGATTTGTTCTTGTCTTGCGGCGAATTGTGCAGCCGTCAGTAAAACAAGACGTTTATCCATCCATTTCCCTGCTGTTTTGCGCAAAATGGCCACATTTTCTTCTATCAGATTTCCATCCACATCCATTCCTCCCTTTTCATTATCCCTTTTATTACGATATACAATCATCATAAGTTTCAAAAGCACACAATAAACGTATGAAAAAACCCGTTTCAACTTTTCGTTGAAACGGGTTTAATAACCATCGGATTCCCACCAACAAACGCACCAGCTGGCACATCACGATTCACAAGTGTCATCGCCGACACAACCGCTCCGTCGCCAATTTCGATACCAGGCAATACAGTACAATTGGCGCCGATCATCACATTGTCACCGATGACAACCGGCCCAATCCGGTATTCATTCGTTAAATATTCATGCGCGAGAATCGTCGTGTTATAGCCAATAATCGTATTATTGCCAATCACAATGTGCTCTGGAAACATAATATCTGGCACCACTTTATAAGCAAGCGCACTGCCTTCACCGATATTCATCCTGAGCAAGGAGCGGTACAACTCGTTTTTCAGACGTGCCGTCGGCGTAAAACGGCCGATTTCAATCACGACTGTGTTTTTAAACGTTTTCCAGAACGAAACGGTTTCGTATATATGGAACAGCGGATTTTTGTCGCCTTCCAGTCTGTACCGCTTCGTTCGTCTCATTTATTTTCTGCTCCAACTTTCAAAATATGAAGCAAGTCTGTCATTGATTCAAGCATAAAATTCGGGTTGTACTCGTTTAAGAAGTTGCGTCCTTTTAATGACCAGGCAACACCTGCCGTCATCGTACCCGCATTTTGACCGCCTTCAATATCGTGATAGTTGTCACCGACCATGATTGCTTCTTCCGGTTTTGATCCGAGTGCAGCCAGCGCTTTTTCAACAGGCTCTGGATGTGGTTTTGGGTTTTCTACATCATCAAGTCCAATGATCACATCAAAAAACGGATCAAGATGCGTTAGCTTTAAGCCTTTAATAATCGTATCGTGTATTTTCGTTGACACAATCGCCAGTTTGTAGTTGTTTTCATGAAGAATACGAATCGTTTCATATACACCTTGAAATTCCGTAACGAGTATATCGTGCTGATCCAAGTTGAATTTTCGGTAGTGTGCGACCATTTCCATTGTCCGTTCTTTATCGATTTGTTCAAACGTGTCGATAAGCGGCGGACCCATAAACGGATAAACATCTTCTCGTTTGTACTGCCCTGGATAATAATGATTGAGCGTATGTAAAAACGACTCCACGATTAATTCATTTGTATTAATTAATGTTCCATCTAAATCAAACAAAAGCGTTGTAATATTTTTCATATATAAGTAGCTTCCTTTCTCCGCACATTTTCAGATCGCTCCCAAAGCCGTGCGATGATAAGCGTTAACATAACCGCCGTCACAATCCGGATGAAAAAGAGCGGCAGCACCGGAATCCCGAGCGGAATAAAAATAAGAGTATCTTCTATTACAGCATGGCAAGCGACAAGAAAAATAAACGCAATCGTTACATCTTTCCGGCTGACACCATCTTCTTCCACCGCTTGAATCATGACTGCTGACCCCATCGCAAGTCCAAACAACAAGCCGGATGCGAGTGTCATCGACGTATTCTCTTTCATGCCAAGAAAACGTGTAACAGGTGCCATTGCCCTTGAAAACGAATCAAGCCATTTTAAATCTTTTGCCATTTGTATCATGATCATCAACGGAATAACAATGATCGCCAGCTGCAAGACGCCGAAGCTTGCTTTCTCCACTCCAAGAAGAAAAATCGCACTCCATGTTTCAGGCTGACTTTCTACTGCTGGCACCATGCCATACTGGGCCAGTTCACTTCCGCCGTGCCAGATAAAGTTAATGACCACACCTGCCAGGAACGCGAGACCAAGACGAACGGCCAGTACTATCCATATTTTCACACCGACTTTTAATGCTACCGTCGATTCAATAAATAAATTGTGTGAAAATGAAAGCATCATCGCTAATATAAAGACTTCTTTTACAGTTAAATCAAGCGATAAAATTGCACCAATAGCTGCATATAAGTTCAGCACATTGCCGAGAACGAGCGGAATGGCTGCATTGCCCGACAAACCAAAAATACCCATAATCGGGCTAATTAATTGAATAATCCATGGCAAAACCGGTGTAAATTGTAAAATTGTCACGATCAATGTAACGGAAAAAATGACTTTCCCGAGCGTCCATGTTGTCTTTAATCCCGTCATTAATCCTTTTATAATCGTTTGTTTCAAGATGCAATCTTCCCTTCATTCGATGGATCATTATAACGTGGAAGATTATATGTAAAGCGGCGGTAAATGAGCAGCACTATTGCGATTACAATTAACGAAAGCGAGAGCACTTGAGCAATACGTAAAAAGTCCGTCAGCATTAAGCTATCCGTCCGCAGTCCTTCAATAAACAAGCGGCCGATTGAATACCAGATGACATATGTTAAAAACAGTTCACCGCGTTTCAAATTCACTTTTCGCAAAAGCAAGAGAAGCACAAAACCAATGATGTTCCAAACAGATTCATATAAAAAGGTCGGATGATAGTAAGACCCGTCAATGTACATTTGATTCACAATAAATTCCGGCAAATGCATATTTTCAAGAAAACTTCTTGTCACTTCACCGCCATGTGCTTCCTGATTCATAAAGTTGCCCCACCGACCAATTGCTTGACCAAGAATAATCGACGGCGCCGCAATATCGACAATTTTCCAAAATGAAATATTTCGTTTTCGAGCAAAAATAATCGTCGTAATTACTGACCCGATAAGTGCCCCGTGAATGGCAATGCCGCCGTTCCAAATTTGAATGATGGCGCCCGGGTTTGCTGAATAGTATTCCCATTGAAAAAAAACATAATAAAGCCGTGCTGATATAAGGGCAATGGGAATCGCCCATATTAACAAGTCAGCGAATGTGTCTTTCTGAAGACCGAGTCGATCAGCTTCCTTTGATGCTAAATAAAAACCAAACGCGATGCCGATACCGATAATAATGCCATACCAGTGTACTTGAATCGGACCGAGATCGAGCGCAATGGGATTTAACGGATACCCGTCCATCTTTTCACTCCTTAGTTTTCTTCATCAATGCCGGCCTCGCTAATAACGCCGGCCAGTTTGTCAGAAAATTCTTGTGCTGCATTGACACCCATTCGCTTCAAACGGAAGTTCATCGCGGCTACTTCAATGATAACGGCTAAATTTCGGCCAGGACGAACGGGCAATGTTAATTTCGTAATTTCAGAATCAATAATTTTCAACTTATCATCTTCAATACCTAGACGATCGTATTGCTTTTTCGGGTGCCACTGTTCAAGGTACACGTTGAGCGAAATGCGCTTATGCGAAAGAACAGCTCCCGCACCAAACAATGTCATCACATTAATAATACCAAGACCGCGAATTTCCAACAAATGCTCAATCAGTTCCGGAGATTGGCCAATCAATGTATCAATGTCCTCCTGACGAATCTCCACACAATCATCCGCAATAAGACGGTGTCCCCGTTTTATAAGTTCAAGCGCTGTCTCACTTTTCCCGACGCCACTTTGGCCGGTAATAAGTACTCCAATACCATAAATATCAACGAGTACCCCATGAACGGCTGTTGTCGGTGCGAGCATCGACTCCAAATAATTCGTCAATTGACTAGTAAACTTTGTCGTCGTCATTTTGGTACGCATCACCGGAACAGAAAACATTTCAGATGCTTCAATCAATTCAATCGGTACGCTTAAATTACGGGAGATAATAATGGCCGGAGTTTCATAGTCACATAACTTATCCATTCGTTCCTTTTTTTCTTCCGAGCTAAGCCGCTGAAAAAAAGACAGTTCAGTCATGCCGATCAGCTGAATACGATCCGCTGGATAATAATCAAAAAAACCAGCGATCTCTAAACCCGGACGTGACAGGTCACTCATTTTTATTGGACGGTGAAGACCTTCTTCTCCGCTCACTAATTCTAGATTAAACTTTTCTACTATATCCACTGTACGCACTTTTACCATTTGGTGGTTCCCCTCCTTCTTCACACAAAACGAATTGTTATTATTGTATCATGTTTTTAAGAAAATCGATTCTTTCCGTTTCGATTTTCGCGATTTCACTGTATATAGACGGTGAAAGGAGGATGGATTGAAGATGAAAATAGCCATCGATGCAGGACATGGATGGAATACGCCAGGCAAGAGGACACCAGACGGAATGCGTGAATATGAATTTAACCGGGAAACAGCACTATTTTTGCGAGAAAACATAAATGCGGACACTTTATTTGTGCATCACGACAGCTATGATATTCCACTTGCCAAGCGGGTACAAAAAGCAAATGAAGCAAGAGCCGATCTGTATGTTTCTATCCATGCGAATGCGTACGGTGAAGGATGGACGAGCGCTCACGGCATCGAAACATATGTGTACACATCTCGTCCTGCTGCTGCACTGAAAATCGCACAGTCTGTTCAACACGAGCTCGTAGCCGCTACAGGCAGACGGGATCGAGGTGTCAAAGCATCTAATTTTTACGTATTACGTAAAACAAACATGCCCGCGATTTTAATTGAAGCCGGCTTTATGACCAACCGGGAAGAAGCTGCATTGTTAAAAACCAGTCAGTATCGGCAAACATGTGCCCGGGCGATCGCAGACGGAATTAAGCCCGTTTTTTGTTAAGTACTACTCCGATTTCCTGGTGTGTTACTCAGTTTCTCAGCGCGTTAATCAGCTTTCTGGCACGTTACTCAGTTTGATCAAGAACACGCAAATAAAAACAGGAAGCCAAACATTATTAAGACCTAAAATAAAAAAATCTAAGTTATTCCATTAAAGCGTCCTTTAATGGAATAACTTAGATTTATCTTCGTTCTTAAAAACCACTTATTTCTAGTTCAACTAACGCACCCGTTAGCCATCCATGTAGCGCAAAATCAGCGCTACACAAAAGATGATGAAAATGTGTGCAGAACGGGTATTGGATACTACGGCTGGGAGAGGAGGGTCGATCAAATATGGGGCCATATATCACATCAGTT
>NZ_LQWY01000015.1 GCF_001643235.1 Domibacillus aminovorans | reverse complement strand
CGTTGACGTTTTTATTGATTTTGTTCAGTTTTCAATGTTCAATTCGTCATTTGCGACTTTAATATCTTAACATCTCCAAAACACAATGTCAATTATTTTTTGAAAATGTTTTTTCATTTCGTTGTTCTATGTTGCTGACAACGTTTATAAATATACCACCGTGCTTTTCTAGAAGCAAGTACTTTTTTTTCATTTTCTCATTTTTTTTCAAAAACATAAAAACCCCGGCTAATTCGCCGGGGATACTCATTTAATCTTTATGTCTCATAAGCGGGAATAACAGCACATCACGAATAGACGGAGAATTTGTCAAAAGCATAACGAGACGGTCAATCCCAATACCTAGTCCTCCTGTCGGTGGCATGCCATACTCTAGCGCTTCAATAAAGTCATCATCCATTTCATGCGCTTCATCATTTCCTTGCTCACGCTCTTTTAGCTGCGATTCAAAACGTTCGCGCTGGTCGATCGGGTCATTTAATTCCGTGAAAGCATTGGCATGCTCACGCCCTACAATGAACAATTCAAAGCGATCTGTGAAACGTGGATCTTCTGGATTTTTCTTCGCCAAAGGTGATATTTCAACCGGATGACCATAAACAAAGGTAGGTTGAATAAGCTCTTCCTCCACTTTTTGCTCAAAAAATTCATTGATAATATGACCGAATTGCATCGTTTCTTTATATTCAATACCATGTTCTTTTGCAAGCTGACGTGCTTCTTCATCGCTCATTTCACGCCAAAAGTCTACACCTGTGTATTCTTTTACAGCATCAACCATATGAAGTCGTCTCCATTCAGGTTTCAACTCTACTGTATATTCACCATATTCAATTGTTGTTGTTCCAATGACATCTTCAGCTACGTGAGCAATGACGTTTTCAGTTAACCGCATAATATCGGTAAAGTCTGCATATGCCTCGTACAATTCAATCATTGTAAATTCCGGATTATGCCGTGTTGATACACCTTCATTGCGGAAAACACGACCGATTTCATATACTTTCTCCATTCCGCCAACTATCAGACGTTTCAAATGAAGTTCAATTGCGATTCGCATATATAATTCCATGTCGAGTGCATTATGATGTGTGACGAATGGACGGGCGGCTGCACCACCAGCAATAGAATGCATCATCGGTGTTTCCACTTCCAAATAGCCATTGTTATCAAGGTAACGACGCATCGATTGGATAATGCGACTGCGGGCGATAAAAGTTTGCTGACTTTCCGGGTTTGTCATCAAGTCCAAATAACGCTGACGATAGCGTTGTTCAATATCTTTCAGCCCATGATGTTTATCTGGAAGAGGCCGAAGTGATTTCGTTAAATACACGTATTCTGTTGCTTTCACAGATAGTTCGCCTACATTTGTTTTAAATACTTTCCCTTTGATGCCGACAATGTCTCCGAGGTCAGTCATTGTAAAGAGATCATACGCGTCTTCTCCAACAGTATCTTTACGAACGTAAATTTGAATTTGACCGTTTAAGTCCTGAACGTGGGCAAATCCCGCTTTCCCTTTCCCACGCTTCGTCATAATACGTCCAGCAATGACTACTTCTGCTCCTTTTTCTTCTAACTCTTCTTTTGAAAATGAATCAAACTGCGCTGTAATTTCTTCTGATGTATGCGTACGCTCGAAACGGCCTCCAAACGGATCAAGTCCTTTATCTTTTAAAGACTGCAATTTTTCTCTTCTGACCAACAGCTGGTCGTTTAATTCTTCACTCATTTTTCCGTTCACTCCTATATTCAATTAAACCGCCTGAATCGACGCTTCCTTTTCTTCCACTTCGTCTACAAATGTTGTTAATAATGTGACGAGGTCACTTCTCGTTTCACATGTATTGATCTCTTTACGTACTTGTCCGTTTCCACGTATGCCTTTCAAATACCATGCGGCATGTTTGCGCATTTCACGTACAGCAACGTTTTCATTTTTCAAGTTAATTAAACGGTCTAAATGAAGAAGACATACGTCGATTTTTTCGCGCGCTGTCGGTTCATCTGCAAGCAGGCCTGTCTCAAGGTATTGCACCGTCCGGTAAATCATCCACGGATTTCCGAGTGCAGCGCGGCCGATCATCACCGCATCGCACCCTGTTTCATCAAGCATACGTTTCGCATCTTGTGGTGTTTCCACATCGCCATTTCCGATCAATGGAATATTAATTGAGTTTTTCACTTCTTTAATAATGTCCCAGTTCGAATGGCCTTCGTACATTTGCACACGCGTACGGCCATGAAGCGCCACCGCCTGACCTCCTGCACGCTCAACGGCGCGGGCGTTCTCAACCGCATAAATATGATCTTCATCCCAACCCATACGCATTTTAACCGTTACAGGCTTGTCAACTGCATCGACGACAGCGGATACCATTTCATAAATTTTATTCGGATCAAGAAGCCATTTCGCTCCTGCATCACACTTCGTAATTTTCGGTACCGGACAGCCCATGTTAATATCAATAATGTCTGCATTTGTATTTTTATCAACAAAACTTGCCGCTTGTACGAGCGATTCTCTTTCACCGCCAAAAATTTGAAGGCTAAGTGGTTTTTCACGCTCATCGATATAAAGCATATTCATGGTTTTCTCGTTTTGAAATACAATTCCTTTATCACTGACCATTTCCGCGCATACCATTCCGGCACCGAATTCTTTTACTGTCAAACGGAAAGCAGAGTTACATACGCCGGCCATTGGCGCGAGCACTACCCTGTTTTTCAGTTCAACCGATCCGATTTTCAACATAAATAATCACCTCTCTGTTTTCACAAGGACGAAAAAGCGTCCGCCGTTTTCCAGAGCTTGACGCCTTCTCTTCCCTGAACATAATGTAAATATTGTTCCAGCGGCATTCCTGTATCAGGAATTTCGATCGTTGCATCTATTTCTGCCAGCGGAATAAGTACGAAAGCACGCTCTTTCATCCGCGGGTGAGGAATAATAAGGTTCTCTGATTTAATATTGTCGTGATTATACAACAAAATGTCAAGGTCTATTGTCCGCGGCCCCCATCTTAAATCCCGCTTCCGTCCAAGCTCATTTTCAATTTCCATACAGACGCCAAGCATCTCAACCGCCGACAATAATGTTTTCACTTTCAATACGATGTTTAAAAAGGGCGGCTGATCAGCAAAACCAACCGGGTCTGTTTCATATATAGAAGAGATCGCTTTAATATGCATCTTTTCTTTTTGACGGAGAAGCTTCACGGCTTCCTTCAAGAAGAGTTCACGATCGCCCATATTCGTTCCGAGAGATAAATAAACTAAATGATTCATTATTCACGACCTCTCGTAATTTCGATCGCGACAAAGTCATAATGTCCCGCAATGGGAGGGTCTGGTTTAATCACTTTTACTGTACATGACTGCACATTAATAAACTTTTCTAAAAGATCGCCTGCTATTTTTTCAGCCAGCGTTTCCACAAGCTTCACTGGACTGCCTTCCATAACTGCTTTACACGCTTCATATATCTCCCCATAATTGACCGAATTCTTAAGATCATCTGTTTCGCCTGCTTTTTTAAGCGAAACATCAAGTGTCACATCTGCCCGAAAACGCTGACCGAGTTTATTTTCTTCAGGAAAAACACCGTGATAGCCGTAAAATTCCATACCTGTCACATAGATTTTATCCATTGTGATGCCCCTTTCCGACTAGCGCATCCATCATTTTCATCATGCGCGCGATTGGCAATACATCATGAACTCGAACAATATGACACCCTTTTTGAATACCAAAACAGCAAGTTGCACCTGTCCCTTCCATCCGCTCCTCTACCGGTACATTCAATACATAATCAATCATTCGTTTACGTGATGTACCTAGCAGTACCGGGAAACCGAGCGCCGCAACACGATCAAGGTTTTGCATCATCTCCATATTTTGCTCCATCGTCTTTGCAAAACCAATACCCGGGTCAAGAATAATATGTTCATCCGGCACACCAGCTTTTTTCGCAATTGTAATGCTTTCATATAAATCTTGTAAGCAATCCCTCATAAAATCTCCGTAATTCATTTGTTCCCGGTTGTGCATTAAAATAATAGGTACTTCTTTTTCAGCAGCGACTGCTGCCATATCCGGATCTTTTTTCGCACCCCAAATATCGTTCAGGATCGACGCGCCGGCTTCAACTGCTTTTTCAGCTGTTTTTGCTTTAAACGTATCGATAGAAATTGGAACGTCTACTGAGCGATCGATTGCTTCAATAATCGGCTGCACCCGGTTGATTTCATCTTCGGTAGAAACTGGTGTATAGCCTGGGCGAGTGGATTCACCGCCGATGTCTATAATATGTGCCCCGTCCTTTACCATTTGAACAGCGTGGTGAACAGCTGTATCATGCTCGTTAAACTGACCGCCATCAGAAAAAGAATCAGGCGTCGCATTTAAAATGCCCATCACGTACGTTTGCTGTTCAAAATCAAGTGTGTATTTTCCCGCTTTCATATTGTACATCTCTCCAGTTTCTTTAATCATTCTTTTTATTTTAACATAAAAAAAACAACAGACTGCGCGAATGCAGTCTGTTGCGGGTTTAGCTTAATCGAATTGGTAAAGCGGTGTGCTAAGGTAGCGTTCGCCATTTGATGGAAGAATCGCCAATACTTTTTTGCCTTTACCTAGTTTTTTTGCCACTTGAACAGCAGCAGCAATCGCTGCGCCTGAAGAGATACCTCCAAGGATCCCTTCTTCACGTGCAACAAGGCGCGCTGTTTCAAATGCTGTATCATTGTCAATTTGGATAACTTCATCGTAAATTTTCGTATCAAGAACAGCCGGAATAAAGCCTGCACCGATTCCTTGGATTTTATGAGGACCCGGTTTACCACCTGAAAGAACCGGTGAATCTGTCGGCTCCACTGCATAAATTTTTGCATTTGGCCATTTTTCTTTAATGACTTGTCCTGAACCTGTAATTGTCCCACCCGTACCGATACCGGATACGAAACCATCGAGTTGGTCAAATTGCTCAGCAATCTCTTTCCCTGTTGTCAAACGGTGAATTTCAGGGTTTGCTTCGTTTTCAAACTGCTGTGGCAAGAAATAACCGTTTGCATCAGCAAGTTCTTTCGCCTTGCGGATTGCTCCACCCATTCCTTCTGGTCCCGGTGTTAATACAAGCTCTGCACCATAAGCACGAAGCAAGTTGCGGCGCTCCATGCTCATTGTTTCAGGCATAACAAGGATTGCTTTGTATCCTTTTGCTGCTGCAATCATCGCAAGGCCAATTCCTGTGTTACCGCTCGTAGGTTCAATTAATGTGCCGCCTGGCTGCAAGTTGCCTTTTTTCTCCGCTGCTTCAATCATCGCAAGTGCGATCCGGTCTTTTACACTGCTTCCCGGGTTCATGTATTCAAGTTTTACGTACACTTCTGCACTGTTTTCATCTACTACATTATTTAATCTTACAACTGGTGTTTGACCGACTAAATCGGCTACTGAATTCGCTACACGTACCATTAATTATTTACCTCCATTTAAATGCCGAGTATTTTTATTGGTTATATAGAATTTATCAGCTTTTGATTGAAAAGTCAACCATTTTGATTAAGTTCGAGGTCACATAGATAAAAACCTGCCAATTTTAGCAGGTTTTATAAAGATCAGGCCTCTTCTTTTAGTTGTTCAAGTTCTTCTTTTGAAAATATATATCGTTCGT
Source organism: Domibacillus aminovorans (assembly GCF_001643235.1). Classification (GTDB taxonomy): domain Bacteria; phylum Bacillota; class Bacilli; order Bacillales; family Domibacillaceae; genus Domibacillus; species Domibacillus aminovorans. The sequence goes on along the minus strand of NZ_LQWY01000015.1, from coordinate 40,112 downwards.
TACAGAAATGACATTGTGTTTCAGCACCGCCGTCTTCTTTAATCATTTCTTGAATTTCCCCACGTCCAAGACTGACAATTGCATTGCCAAATCGCTCTTTTGAACATGTACATTCAAATTGAACCGGCATTGTTTCCAAAAACTTTACGTTCCCTTCACCGAAAATGTACGTTAAAATCTGCTCCGGTACTAATCCTTTTTCAATGAGCTTAGATATAGGCTCCATATTCGTAATGCGTTCTTCTAAAATCGTAATCGTCGCATCATCTACATTTGGCATGAGCTGAATGATGAAACCGCCAGCAGCCAGTATCGAGTTATCTGGGTTAACAAGCACACCGACACCAACCGATGATGGTACTTGCTCAGATGCGGCAAAATAATACGTAAAGTCCTCTCCAAGCTCACCTGAGACAATCGGTGTTTGACCGCTGAAGTTTTCACGAAGACCGAGATCTTTTACGACTGTCAGCATGCCGTCTGTTCCAACGGCACGACGTACATCAAGTTTGCCATTTTCGTTCAAATCAAAGTGGGTTTGCGGATAGGTAATGTAGCCACGCACATTTCCATTCGCATCACTGTCAACGAGAATCGGACCCGCTGCGCCACCACCTTCAATTTTCAATGTGATTTTTTCGTTTCCTTTCATCATTGCACCCATCATGACACCTGCTGTCATGGAGCGGCCGAGTGCTGCAGACGCTGTTGGCCATGAACCGTGTCTTCTTTGTGCTTCCCCAATTGTTTTCGTTGTATTTACTGCATAGGCACGGACCTGTCCGTCAAAAGCCAATGCTTTTACTAAATAGTCACTCACTCTAATCTTCCTTTCCTACATTTCTTTTATAAATTAACAAAAGACCTTTTAATGTTAATTCCAGATCGACGACATCAATCTCATCACACTCTTTAGCAATGAGTGCCGCGAGACCTCCCGTTGCAATAACTGTTGGATCGATATTACTTTGGCTTTTCATTCGTCTGACTATACCCTCTACTTGACCAACATATCCATATAAAATACCTGCCTGCATCGCAGAAATCGTATTTTTGCCCACAATATTATCCGGCCGTGCAATTTCAATACGCGGAAGCTTTGATGCACGCGTGTAAAGCGCTTCTGTTGAAATACCTATTCCAGGTGCAATTGCACCGCCCATATAATTGGATTTTTCATCTATATAGCAGTATGTGGATGCTGTCCCAAAGTCGACAATAATAAGCGGAGAACCGTATTCATGAATGCCTGCTACTGCATTGACAATTCGGTCTGCTCCAACTTCGCGCGGATTTTCATATTTAATATTTAAACCGGTTTTCACACCAGGGCCGACAACAAGCGGATGAACGTGAAAATATTTTTTACACATGCGCTCAAGTGCCGCCATAATCGGTGGTACAACGGATGAAATGATCACACCATGAATTTGTTCAAATTGCAAACCGTCATGCTGAAATAAGTTTTTAATTATCATACCGTATTCATCTTCTGTTTTATTACGGTTCGTTTCAATACGCCAGTGATACTTTAATTTTTCTCCTTCGTACACACCGAGCACTGTATTTGTATTTCCCACATCCAGTACAAATATCAACGTTCTCACCACACCTGTTCATCTATTTTTTTCGTGTTTTATCATATCACACTATTCAAAAATGAAAACAAAAGACGCCCGAAAAGAATACTTTCCGGGCGTCTGTCTATTATGCTTTTGGTTCTTCACCGTTTAAAGGCATTTTAAGATCGTCTCGCACTTCCGGTACATCCACAGCGTTTTCCGGCAAATTCGTCGTTTCCGTTGCTGGTGTTCCTTCTGTCGCGTCTGTCTTTTCAAGCACTACTGTATTGTCTTTTAACTTTTCTTCACCGTCAGAACTGTAGTTTCGTTCCGGCAATGTCCCATGATCAGACAAGTGTTTAATTTGTGCTGCATCAAGCGTTTCGATTTCAAGTAGTGTATTCGCAATGAGCTCGAGCTTATCACGATTTTCTGTCAAAATCTGTTTCGCACGTGCATAGCACTCTTTAATAATCGTTTGAATTTCCACATCAATTTCATACGCAATGCGGTCTGAGTAATTTTGTTCGCTATTAAAGTCGCGGCCTAAAAACACTTGTCCTTGCGATTGACCAAATTGAAGCGGTCCCAGTTTGTCACTCATTCCGAATTCCGTGACCATGCGGCGAGCAATACCCGTTGCACGTTGGAAATCATTGTGAGCACCTGTTGAAACTTCACCAAAAATAATATCTTCCGCTACACGGCCGCCAAGAAGACCGGTAATTTTATCAAGAAGTTCCGGCTTTGTCATGAAATAACGGTCTTCTTTCGGAAGCATGACAGCATAGCCCCCTGCCTGTCCGCGTGGAACAATCGTCACTTTATGAACCATGTCCGCTTCATCTAGTACAAGGCCGATGACGGTATGTCCCGATTCATGGAACGCGACGATTTTTCGTTCTTTTTTGGAAATGACGCGGCTCTTTTTGGCAGGTCCAGCAATGACACGGTCTGTTGCTTCATCTACATCAGACATATCGATTTTTTTCTTATCTGTACGGGCAGCCACAAGCGCGGCTTCATTTAGTAAGTTCTCAAGGTCCGCACCAGAGAAACCCGGTGTACGCTGTGCAATCGCACGCAAGTCAACAGATTCATGAAGCGGCTTGTTGCGGGCGTGTACACGAAGGACTGCTTCACGGCCATTTAAATCTGGACGGTCAACCGTAATTTGACGGTCAAAACGTCCCGGACGAAGAAGTGCCGGGTCAAGAATATCAGCACGGTTTGTTGCCGCAATCATAATAATTCCTTCGTTCGCACTAAATCCATCCATTTCAACGAGCAATTGGTTGAGCGTTTGCTCACGTTCGTCATGACCACCGCCCAGTCCAGCGCCACGCTGGCGTCCAACCGCATCAATCTCATCGATAAAAATGATACATGGTGAGTTTTTCTTCGCATTCTCGAACAAATCACGAACACGGGAAGCACCGACACCGACGAACATTTCAACAAAGTCCGAACCACTAATCGAGAAGAATGGCACACCCGCTTCGCCAGCCACCGCTTTTGCGAGCAATGTTTTACCTGTACCTGGAGGTCCTACAAGAAGCACTCCTTTTGGAATACGGGCACCGAGTTCAGTAAACCTGCGCGGATCTTTCAAAAATTCAACAACTTCAACAAGTTCTTGTTTTTCTTCATCTGCGCCCGCTACATCGTCAAAGCGGACTTTTTTCTTTTCATCGTTGTAAAGGCGCGCTTTACTTTTGCCGAAGTTCATCACACGGCCGCCGCCACCACCCTGTGCCTGATTCAACAAAAAGAAGAAGAAAATAAAGATAATGAGGAATGGGATGATCGTTGTGAAAAACTGTACCCATCCACTTGTTTCTTTTGCCGGAAGAATGTTCACTTCCGCATTTTGAGATGCAGCATTTACTTGATTCAGCATCGTATCATTGCCCGTTACATATGTAACGAACATTTCATTTTCCTCAGCCCCTTTTAGCGTTCCGCGTATTTCATATACGCCACGCTCCGGCTGCATAGTAAAGGTTTCAACATCATCTTGCTTCAGATACGTCAGAAATTCATTATATGTGACATTATTCGTTGGTGCGTTATTGTTGTTGAAATAGCTAACAACACCAATAATGACAAGAAAAACGAGTAAATAAAATATGGTGTAACGAAAAATTCTGTTCATCCCTTACCTCCTCCCAAAAAAGCTGACTATATGCAATGTTATCATATAGAAAGTTAGTGTTACAACTATTTGAACCTTCTTTTAGCCTGTTTAATCCGCTCACTTATTTACCTTCAGCCGCCATATAAATAATTGGTTTTAATACACCAATATACGGAAGATTACGGTAGCGTTCTGCGTAATCAAGACCGTAGCCAACCACGAATTCATCCGGAACAGTAAAACCTATCATATCTACTTTGATTTTTGCTTTCCGGCCAGTAGGTTTATCCAGAAGAGTAGCAATTTTCACTGATTTCGCTTTCCGATAATGAAATAACTCCGCTAGATAGCTTAAGGTCATGCCGCTGTCAATAATGTCTTCGATAATTAACACATCGCGTCCTTCTACAGATGTGTCCAAATCTTTAACAATTTTCACTTCACCAGATGACACCGTTGATTTCCCGTAGCTTGAGACGTCCATAAAATCAACTTCAAGATGTGTATCCACACGTTTAATAAGGTCAGACATAAACGGCATAGCACCTTTTAATACACCTACAAACAGTGGATAACTGTCTTTATACTCTTCTGTCAACTCCGCGCCAAGCTGTTTTACTTTCGCCTGTATTTCCTCTTCCGAAATAAGCACCTTCTCAATATCGTTACTTAACAATAGACTTTCCTCCCAGAATTGGCTTATTCCTTTTCATAAATTAACAGCAACGGCCCAGACTGCTCATGAATGGATTTGCGGACACCCGGTACCCAGAGCAGTGTTCCATCTGCATCCGTCACAACCGGAAGATCATCCCGGTATGCTAAAGGGATCTTTTCGTCAATAAATAAACGGGCTAGCTTTTTCGAACCACTCATTCCTTTTAACTGAATTTTGTCGCCTTCTTGACGCGTTCGAATGCAGATCGGCCATTGTATATGATCCGAATCCAATTTAAAACATGCTAATTCAGCTGAACATTTCCCTTCTGTTTGAACCCTAAATGTGCCTCCAGATGGCCACTGTACAACGTCCCCTGGATAAAGAAAAAGCGGTTCGCTCTTTTTTTTCGACTCCCCCGTTTCAAATGAAAATAAACAATCGTCTCCAATTTTCTGAACAGTAAGACTAGATGGAAGGTTCAATTTCCCCGATGGAGAAGATGATTGAAGCAGTTGTAAAGTGTGCTGAATATGTAGAAATGAAAACGCTGTTTTTCCATGATAGAGATAGTTTAATATTAGATGAATTGCCCTTCTTTGTAAAGGCAAAGGCACTGTTTTGAACGGATCAGTTTTTAGAGATACGTCCCGATGTTTCCATATTGTCATATTCTCGATTTTCTGCCGGGCAAGTACTGTTAAAAATTCTTCATCTTCTCTCTTCTCTTCACTGAAACGCTGCACATGAAAATGCGCTTTCTTATTTTCTTTTTTAATGAAAGGCAGTAAGTTATGCCGGAACCGGTTGCGTGTGTAATCGTTTTTTTCATTGCTTGGGTCATCACGGTATTGAATGTTATTGGATACGCAATAAGTAAGAATATTTTCTTTCGTTACTGTCAGAAAGGGACGGATAATAGATCCCCCTGCAAATGATCGCTCAGATGGGATACCTGTATATGTGTGGGATCCTCTCGTCAACTGCATAAAAACCGTTTCAATTTGATCGTCCGCATGATGAGCAGTAGCCAGTTTAGCAGTACTATATTCTTTCATCACTTGCTCAAAAAAAGAATAGCGGACACTCCTGGCAGCTTCTTGAATACCCGCTCCTGTTTTAATTGACTCGGCGCTTGCATCCACCTGCCCTGCTTTAAACGGAATATTTCGCTCCCGACAAAATGACTCCACAAACAGCAAATCTTCGTACGATTCGTTTCCACGCAGCATGTGGTCTACATGAATGGCACTAATCCGAATAGACATGTCCTCTTGATTCTCATAGAGAAAATGAAGAAGCGCCATTGAATCGGATCCTCCTGAAACAGCAGCGACTACATGATCGCCCGGCCGAATGAGTTTATGTGTATAGATAAATGTTTTTACCTGTTTTTCAAAAGACTGCATACCTTCCGCTCCGCTTCTCATCGTTTCTTTTAGTGTAACAAAAATACCATGAGGATGAACGTAAAAAAAACCAATACCACAGGCCATTTTTTTGATTTACGCTTCTTTCTTGTTCTCATCTTCGTCGGCTCTTTGCCTGATAAACAAATAAGCAGTTCTTTTTTCATCGTCTTCGCACAATTATATTGACCACTAATCGCCTGCTGCAAAATAGGAGCGGCCAGTTGAAGTACCGGTGATGATTCAATAATGGCTATTAAGCGTTCGATTTGTCCACCGGCCTCTTGCACTTCTTTTTTATGCATCAGTGTAATCGTCAAAACAGAAGCAGCGAATAGATCATACGCTGGTTCCGCTTCCCTCGTCCCTGAGTGCCAGGCAGCCCGATCGTAAAGAGTAGTGTACTCTTTCACAGAACGCCCCTGTTTTGTGATACCGCCCATATCCACTGCCCGAATCATATGGGTAGGGCCAGAAATAATTAAGTTTTCCGGCTTTAAATCACCCATAATTTTGCCTGAATTATGAAGCGGCTCCAAAAAATCAAGCAATCGAAGCAGCAGGATAAAACTCCATTCTTCTTTTTTATTTTTCATAAATGTATGCAGCATTAACCCGTCAATATACTCCATAATGTAGAAAGGATAAATGACACCATTTTTTTCAACATCGTCTGCTTCAATAAAAAAAGGGCCGGGAGATGCTTCCCTGACCCGTTCAAGTGATTTCAATGTATTCGTTTCAGAGGCAACAGCGGCCGAATCGGCAAATTTTAACGCGGCCTGTCCAATCGCACCTGTTACAAGGTAGACAATTCCATTCGCGCCGCGGCCAATTTCTCTCTCTACCCGCCATTTATGTCCAGTCCATTTGCCTATTAACAACTCGCCGGGCATTGCTTCATATCGATTTTTCATCGTACTTCTCCATATCGAGAAATGAAGAAAGTGCCTGTCTAATCGCCGGACCGGTCGGTGTAATACCGCCGGACGCAAGCTGCGGAAATGATTCAGCTAATTTTTTTGCATTGTCTGTCCAGCCAATCCGCTCTTCTGCCGCACTATATTTCCCAGGAAATGTCCACAATGAAAAAGAAGAATGACCGCTTCTTGACTGCATACTAACCGATAAATCATAAAGCGCTTCTTTAACAGCTGGCAGTTTCAGTTTCATGCTGGCACTCATATCTGTCAACACAAGCAATTTTAATTCTGCTTCTTCGCTAATGTCTTCCACCTTTTCCGCGATTTTGCCTCTTTTTTCAGGCGGCAGCGACTCAATTTGCGCATCTTCATTTAAAATATCACGCAGTTCCTGATTAATAATGCTATAAATTGTACCTGTCATGGCCTGACGCGTCACATTCACAACCGTTTCTGATAGTGACCTCGCTTGTACAATCCGACTTTCTCCACCACCGGACCTCGCAATAGATTCAATTTCCTCCAGTCCTTCTGCCCTTTTGCTGTCATCGACAATCCCAATGACATTGACAGTAATACCTTGTCGTAAAGCAAACGCAGCCATCGCAGCCGGATCTTCTCCTGTGTTTGAGCAGCCATCCGTTAATAAAAGAAGCTGCCTGATCGTTCCCATCTTCATGATCGTCTCCGCCTTTCACCTTTTTTCTTCATGTTCGACGGAAATGAACAAAATTATACGGCCCGGCGTCTCATCGGACGTTTTTTCCTTTTCTCAGACGGTTCAATATCATAAATTGGAATTGCCGCCCACTCTGGTAAATTATGCTCCACGCGCGCAACGCATAGCGTCATATCATCTTTTATTTCCCCCGCCTGTGTACGAATCACTTCATCCATTAATAAATCAGCAAATTGCTGAGGATCGTTCGTCTCAATCGATTTAATTTTTCGTTTCATCCAGATGTCAGCGTTTTCAATAAAATCAGGCCCTTCGAATACCCCATCACTCATCATTATAAGCAAGTCTCCCGACTTCAGTTGTTCATGAACAGTGTCCACTTCAAACTGTTGTAAAATACCTATTGGCAAATTACCGGACTCCACCTTTATTACTTGATCACCCCGTTTAATAAAGCTCGGTGATGAACCAACTTTCAAAAAGACAGTCTGTGCATCCTGCAAATCAATAATAGCTAAGTCGAGCGTTGAAAACACTTCATCATTCGTCCGCAACGACAAAATAGAGTTAATCGATTTCACTGCTACTTTTTCTTCAATGCCGGACTGTAATATCCGCTTCAATAAACTGATCGTAGCGCTGCTTTCATCGTGTGCTCTATCTCCATTCCCCATCCCGTCACTGATCGCAAGTGCAAATTTCCCTGTCCCAATTTCGATTGCTGAAAATGAATCTCCCGATACAAGACCGCCTCCTTTTGCGGCGTGTGCCAGTCCTGTCACAATGCGGAATGCTTTCGCTGATCGGAATACACTTCTCATTCCAGAACCGTCCTCCTGCTCACGAACAACAATGATATATTCATCGAGTAATTCCGATAAAATAGGTGCAATAATTTTTTCGCTTTCTCCATGTCCCTTTGAATACGGAATCGTCATTTCTATATCGATTGCTCCTTTTTGAACACTGAATACATCAATATCAGTAATTTCCATTCCGAATGATTCGATTGCAGACGTTATTTTTTCTTCCTGTGTACAATGCGCCGCTTCTTCACGCTGCATTTCACTCGCAAAATCACGCATCACTTTTGATACTCCTTCCAACTGATCCGCAACGATTTTTCGGCTGTCTCGCATTTGTTGTTTTAACTCTTTATTCGCCCGGTAATACGTCAGTTGTGAACGAATCTCTTCTTCTACACGAACCGGTCGGAAACAGCGGGTTTCCAGTTCTTTTACAAGTGGCGGTGATAAGCTGTCTTTTTCAGTGTCTACTTCTTCGAGTATGTCTTTCATCAATTTATATGTGTCATCAAATTGATACACCCAACACTGCTCTTTTTTGAAACAAGTTTGACATGTTTTTTCCGTAACGCCGCTTAAAAACAAATCAAACTCTCTATCTTCGCCCTCCAAAGGTTGATTCGGCTGCGAGAAACTATCGGCCAACGCATCAAATAAATCCGAAAACTGTTCCATTCGATCTGAAGTCACATCCCGTACTTTTCGTAAATATCGCTGCTGTTCTATCGAGTGCTCTGTCGTTCCGGGAATTAATTTAGACACATGGTCTGTCCATGCTTTCGGTGTCATAAATAAAAGCAGTGCAGCAGCAGCCGATTCATACAATGTCGTCATATTCATGATATCGCCTTCACCGTAAAAACCGGCCAATACAGTGGCCGCCATCAAGCCAGCCACTGCACCGCCCCGTTTCCATTCTTTGAATAACCCCCCCAGCAGCCCGGCAAACGCTAGAATGCTCATTTCATGAAAATCGCTAACACCTGCTAAACTTAAAATCAGCCCACTTACAACACCAGCAGCCGATCCGAATGCGGCACCTGATAAAAACGAAATAGCCGTTACGAGATACCGAGCCGCTATATGATCTGCCTCAAGTCCGCCAATGGACCAACCGACCATTCCCGTCGCTGCCGAGGCGAAGACAATAAGCAATCCAATCCATTCTTCCGTTTTTAGTGTACGAATTCGCCCTGATAAGGATAAAAACGGCAAGCACTGCATAAAGATAAGTGTTAGCACAAAAGCAAGTGATGCTTCCACAGCGGCGAGCACAAGATCATATGCCGGTACAAATTCTGGACCGTTCACTGTATACGCCAAAATACTTTTCACTGTAAGAATTGTAAAGAAGACAAAAAATGGAACAGGTGCTGTTTCCCCTTTATGAAGCGTCCTGAATAATCGATGTAAAAGTAAAAAACTAAACAAAACTGCAAAGGTGCTTACTGTATTCAGCGGTGAAACCGTAAATGATCCCGCAAGAACAGCTATACATACACGGGGCGCCATCTCTTTTCTCATGACAAATACAGCTGCAAAGAAGGAAAGCGCAAAAGGCGACAATTGTGAAAGTAATAAAGCCCGTCCAAATAAAAAACCCGCCGGAAACAGTATCCAACCTCGATCAAGTAATAAAAAGGCTGCCTTTCCTGCATATCCGTTGCCCCACTCCCGGCCCAGAACTGCTTTCCCTGTCATCCCATACTCCGCTCTTTGCAATACAGCCCACTCTCCTTTTTATTCGTTTCCTTATATTGAAGTATAAAAGAAAGCAAGTTCAAATTTTGTCAAACGAAGGAATCATTCCCAATAAATCGTTCGACAAATTAACTACGCTTAAAAAAAAAATTAATATTGACATTTCATTCCCGCGCCGTTATTATTGAATCTGTGCTATAAAAGAAAGCACATTTTTGGCGGTGTAGCTCAGCTGGCTAGAGCGTACGGTTCATACCCGTGAGGTCGGGGGTTCGATCCCCTTCGCCGCTATTTTGAAATGCATAGTTTGCCTATTTAAGGGCGACAGACATAAGATAAACTGATGACATGGCGTTCTTCAGAGCCGTGCAGTCAAAACAGCTTATGATCCAAGCCCTCGGCAAACAGAGTTGACACCACAACACTCTTTCTTATCATGGCCCCTTGGTCAAGCGGTTAAGACACCGCCCTTTCACGGCGGTAACACGGGTTCGAATCCCGTAGGGGTCATACTAAAAGGTTCGGCGAGCTTAACCCGCCGAACCTTTTTTTGTCACCGATATTCTTCCACTATCATCTTCTTGCATCAGCATATTCTTCACCATCATCCCTTAATCACTATTTTTTATTTTTTGAAAAAATCGTATCCGATCCCTGGATTTTCACTCAACATAATCATTGGCCCTTGAAATGGTGACGTTTGGGCATCATTGCTTTCCAGCCATAGTGGGGCATCAAGGTCGATTTTCAAAATATTAGGATGAGCACAGGCCAAGTGGGCCGCGGCCAGAACACCCGGTCCGCTTTCCATCATGCTGCCGATCATACATGGAATTCGGCCCGCCTCTGCAATACTGGCAATTTGAAGTGCCCGCATGATACCACCCGCTTTCATCAACTTAATGTTTAACCAGTCAACCGCCTTTGTTTGAACTAATTCCAGTGCCTGTTCAGGAGAAAAAACACTTTCATCTGCCATAATCGGCGTATACACATGATCGGTCACATATTTTAACGAATCAATATCCCCTGCTAAAACAGGTTGTTCAATTATACTAATGTTTAATCGTTCATCTTCCCATCCCTTAATAATGTTAACAGCTTCTTTTTTATTCCACCCTTGATTGGCGTCTACTCTAATTTGAATAGACGGCCCTACCGCTTCACGTATTGCTTTAATTCGTTCAAAATCTTTCTGTCCATCCAGTCCCACTTTTATTTTCAACGATTTAAATCCTTTCTCCACACTCTCCACTGCATCGCGGATCATCGTATTCGCCTGATTAATGCTGATTGTCATATCATTTTCAAGTGTATTTGTTTTTCCTCCAAGCAGTTGATAGAGCGGGATACGTAAAAATTTTGAATAGGCATCAAACAAAGCAATCTCAAAGCCTGCTTTTGCGCTCGTGTTTCCAATGCACGACGTCTGGATCGTTCGCGAAAGACTGAATATGTTTAAAATGCTTTGACCGATCACCGCAGGAGCCAGTGTATTTTTGATCGTTGATTCTATACTTTCAATCGATTCGCCTGTTATAACAACGGAAGGTGAAGCCGTTCCAATTCCCTGTGTTCCATCCTTTAGTTTAAGGCGGACGACTGCTACCTCAATGGAAACAACCTTCCTTAACGCTGTTATAAATGGCTTTTTTAGCTTTAACCGTTTTATTTCTACCTCAACATGGCTTATTTCCAAACTAATTCTCCTTTCTTAAAATGCTAATCATGCGTATTCCAGATAAATAAAAAGAATCCAGCTGCAAGAGAATATAATTTCTCACATAGCTGAATTCTTTCCTACATAGAAAACGATCTCGAATATCGGTATTCGAGACCGCTTAATAACATAAATACAATTATATTGTATCGACAGGGAGCAGCGTTAACCGCGTCTTCCGCCTCTTCCACCTCGGCGTGAGTCTGTTTGACGTTTTAATGTTGTCATGCGTTCTTCGCTGTCTTTCAGGAAACGGGCCACTTTCGATTCAAAGTTCTCTACAGGCGGCTGTCCTCCACCTCGTGGTCCCCCTTTTTGACGGAAATCACCCTGGCGTTGTGGACGCGGACGATATTGCGTTTGCGGCGGTGGATTATCCTTCGCTTTACGAATTGACAAACCGATTTTACCGTCCTTCTCAACATTCAATACTTTTACTTCCACTTCATCGCCGACAGTCAAGTGATCATTAATGTCTTTGACATAATTATCCGCCACTTCACTAATATGAACGAGACCCGTCGAACCTTCCGGCAATTGTACAAACGCACCAAACTTTGTAATGCCGGTCACTTTACCCTGTAACTTGCTGCCCACTTCGATTGACATAAAAAAATTGTTCCTCCTTAAAATTGTTCGAGCTTTATTTATTATTATAGTACGTAAAAAAAGCGTGTCAATAAGACACTGCTTTCTTTATTCTTCTTCTCTCTGCCCTTTTTGATCCGTTTCTGGAAGATTAAAGATAATTTCCCCTTCTTCAGACAAGAAATAGTCTTTCCGTGCGAGATCCGCAATATACTCATCATCCTTCAATCGTTCAAGCTCTTCTTCCGAAAGTTTTTGCTGCTGTTCCAGCTTGGTCAGCTGCTGCTCCGCTTTCACCAGCTTTTCCTCACTCGCCTCAAGACTGGCAGATTGCGATATGACAGCTGATAGCATCGTACCAAGAATAATAAGCCCTACCACTCCAAAAGCTGCTAATCGGCGCATGAGTTTTCGTTTATGCTGCATTTTAAAAATTGATTTTTTTTCCTGAGACAATATAAATGCATTTTTCAATGATGACACTTTTTCTTTGTTCAGTCCGCGCATTGCAGTTCCTCCACCATTTATTTTTTTGAACGGCCTATTGCCGAAAACGGTCGTAACAATAATGTCTTTATCATCCATAATAATAGAGAATGGATCATTCTGGCAAGGAAAACCACGGTTTTCACAATGAAAAGGACCGGAGTGATGAAAAAAATGTGTATAATTGTTTTGATAATATTCCCTATGAGCCGACATAGAAAAAAAACGGCATTCATCACAGGAAGAAAAAAGCGCCGGATGAACAGGAAATAGAGCAGAACGCCAACGAATAGAAACAAAAAGAACGGAAGCCTTACTTGTCCGTCATTTACATAATATAAAGAGATAAACAATCCGATCGCATAACTACTCCAAAATAAACCATCACTTAAAACGAGCAGAACAATCTTTTTTTTGTTCTTACATCTGATCCGCCGGTATACATCAAGCAGCATACCGAAGCAAATGCCCGTCACAGCCATCAAAAGTGCCGTTTCAATTTGTGTACCGAGATTCATTTTGACCGTTTAAAAAATAATTTTCCTGCACTTCCATCTACGTATAAAAAGGCTGTGATCCGCCCTTCAATGGCGGCCTTTTTATTGACGGTATCAAAATGTTTCATTTTCAGCCCACTGCCGCGTACTTTCAGCTTGCCCATTACCGTCTGTAGTAAAAATTCCGAACTATCGAAGCGCTCCACTTGCTGAACACCTGTTAATTCCACTGTTTTCCGCCCTGTTATATTCACTGTATGATCCTGCTTTATGTCCATATTGTTCATCTCCTTTTTATAATCTCTATCTGAGATAATATGCAAAAGGCTTGAAAATTATGAAAAAAGCACCCACTCTTTTTGAAGTGAATGCTTTCCCGCTTATTCAGACAGTTGTTCTTCTTTTAGCACATCGTACATACCCGCTGCTTCTTCCTTTTTCGTTGTATCCAGCAACTTCTCAACACGGACAGTCATAATGCGGCGACCAAGACGAATTGCCAATTCATCGCCGACTTTTACATTAGAACTTGCTTTTCCTGCTACGCCATTAATGGAAATACGCCCTTGATCTGCTACTTCTTTTGCGAGTGTCCGGCGTTTAATAATACGTGATACTTTTAAAAATTTGTCCAGTCTCATCTATCTCTCTCCTCTTTTTTTGCTTCATTCCAAAATGAATCGAGTTCATCCAGCGTAAAGTCTGTAAATTGGCGGCCGCTTTCTCTTACGCGGTCTTCTACATAGCCGAAGCGGCGCCGAAATTTGATGTTAATTGCTGCGAGTGCTTCTTCTGGATGAATGTCATAAAAACGCGCGACGTTAATGAATGAAAAGAGGACATCCCCGAATTCTTCCCGTAGATGAGCAGCGTCACCCGTCTCTGTTTCAACGAGAAATTCGATCCATTCTTCTTTCACTTTTTCGATTGCGCCAGCTGCCTCGCTCCAGTCAAATCCGACTTTCGCCGCTTTTTTCTGAATGTCGTACGCTTCGAGTAATGCCGGCAGTCCTTTCGGGATTCCATCGAGCCATCGAGCTTGCTTATACCCTTTCTCAGCTGCTTTGATTTCCTGCCAATTCGCTTTCACATCATCTGCGGTTTCAGCCTGCTCATTCCCAAACACATGCGGGTGGCGTCGAATCATTTTGGAAGAAGTCGATTCAATTACATCTTCAATGGTAAACATGCCTTCATCTTCGCCAATTTGCGCATGAAGGAGCACTTGCAGCAAAACGTCACCAAGTTCGCCTACCATTGCATCATCGTCTTTGTCATCAATCGCTTCAAACAATTCATATGCTTCTTCTATTAAATACTTTTTTAACGATGAATGCGTCTGTTTCAAATCCCATGGACAGCCGCCGTCTGGTGCGCGTAAACGGGCGATGATCTCTCTTAGCACAGAAAACTCTCGATATGTATCTTCTTCTTTTTGAACAGGCGGCACGTACACACTCGTTAAATTATTAATCTCCATATTGCGATCAAGCTCGTAAAGCGGCATCTTTTTCAGCACTTCCTGTTCGCTGCCCGCTGCCGTTATAACTGTCACTTCATGGTCATCCGGATATTTTTCCATCAATGTCAATTTCACATCAGATGCTACAAATGAATCGTACACTTGGGCAATGATCAAGTGACCAAAAATATGAATATCGTCGCGATTCAATGCAGTACCATCAAGCAGTTGAAAGCCATCAGCTGGATCGATTTCAATGCTGGCAAAAAGCGCATCTAGAAAGCTTTGTCCGCCTGCAATCACCACATCTACTTCACCTGACCGTTTTCGCTCAAGCAACAGTTGTACGGTCTTCTCTGCTGCCATTGGATGACCCGGTACGGCGTATAAAACAGGCTCATGCTTCGATGCTTCAAGCAACAGCTCGACAATTTCCTCATATACATCTTCAAACCGGTCATGCCGTTCATAAACGGTATCAAAACTTTCAAACTGTACACCTTCTTGTTGCAATGCGGAAACGACCGGATGACCCATCGTTCGAAGCCAGACCGTATTTGATTTTTTTAAAAGCCGGTACACACCGAGTGGCATTTGATCGAGATCAGCAGCTCCGAGTCCTACAATCGTTATCTTTTTCTTCATTACACGTCACATCCTCTTATTGCGCTTCGCCGTCCAGTCAATGATTTTCAATCCGAAAGGCAGCATCCGCAGTTCATCTTCATTTAATACTTTCCATTTTACCACGAAAGCAAAAAACAGACAGGCTCCGAGTATTGCCCCACTGACCGCTGTCACCCCGCTTATGAGGCGACCCGATCCTTCCGGCAAAAGAAAATAAATACATATGTATACGATAACCGCCATGAAAAATGAAGATGCTATTGCTTTAAGTATAAATGTACCGCTAAATAACGGGCGCTTTTCATGTTTTCTCAACGCGGCAGTTAAAAATAATACACCTGCAAACAGTGCACCTGATGTTGCGAACGAAGCACCATATAATCCATATACTGGAATTAAAATTGCATTTGCTGTCCATTTAAAGGCAAGGGCGATCACAGCACCAGCTGCCGGAATCCAGTCCTGTCCCTGTCCTTGAAAAATAGCATTCACCGTCGACATAATGGAGTAAAAAAAAATCGATATCCCGAATATTGCCAGTACACCAGAACCATCAGTCGTTTCAAACAACATTTTATTCAGTGGATTCATTATGGCAGCTAAACCACTTGACGCTGCAAGACCGAGTACAAAGCTAATCCGAAGTGTTGTCTGGCTGTACACTAGAGCAGCATGGACTTCTTTTTCTTTTATCGCTTTTGTGATAAGTGGAACAACGGTTAACGAAATCGACACTGCCGCAACGACACCGAGCTGAAGCAAAGGCTGGCCCCGATCATATATACCCTTCCATTCTTTCGCCATATCAGCTGGAACTCCTGATAAGACAAGTCCGCTATAAATTTGAAACGAATCAGCCAGCTGTAATAAAACCAGCGTTAAAGCAGACAAACAAATCGCACTGCCTTTCGTTATGATCGTTGTCGCAATTTGAACATCGAATTGAAAAGGGGTCGAAACCTTTTTCTCCGTTTTATACAGAAATAACGCAATGATGGACGCGATCATACCGAACAGCGAACCGACGACGGCACCGAGACCAGCTTCATATAGTGTCCTTCCTGAATAAACAGCATAAAAAGAAAATAATAAAATACAAAGAACACGAATGGACTGTTCAGTCATTTGCGACATGGCTGTCGGCATCATGTCACCCCCTCCTTGAAAAGTACCACGGCGGACAGTTATATACGGCATCGCCAAAAAGAAAAAGGCACTTAGCTGAATAAGCGGTGTCAGCTGCGCATCTCCCATTGCTATTGCTATCCAGCTTGCAGAAAAAAATAAAATTAAAGAAGACAAGATACCCATTATACTAATTGTAAAAAATGCTGTACCGATCAACTGTTGTTTCGATCCTTTATCTGCTCCCGCAACAAGCCTTGAAAGTACAATCGGAAAGCCTGAGACAGCAAGGCCCGTGGCAATTCCATAGAAAGGATATACTTGCTGATAAATGTAAAATCCGGTATTGCCGACAATATTTTGAAATGGCACGCGGTATACTGCACTCAATACTTTTACAAATAACGCAGCTACTGTTAATAGCACCGCTCCTTTGATAAATGATTTTCCTTCTTCCATATGACCACCTCTGTCACTACTTTACTCATTTTCGATATGTTTGCAAAGAAAAACCCGGCTCCTCAGCCGGGAGTCCGGGTTAACGCTCCATTTGTTTGCCGAAAAAAGCAGCGGCGACAAATGCCGCTTTTTGTTCTGCTTCTCCTGCTGATCGTTCTTCTGAAAACAAGACGACGGCACCGATTGCATCGCCGGATGCAATAATCGGCGCAATAAAATATGATGCAGCCTGAATCATGCGACCGTCCACAAATTCCACTTCGCGCTGGTCATTGCTTTCAGCAGAACGGCGCTCTTGAATGACTGTTTCAACAATCGGTCCAATTTTCCGTTCAACGAAGTCTTTCTTTTTCACACCGGCAGCCGAAATGACTGTATCTCGGTCGCAAATTAAAATTGCGTAATTTAAACTGTCAAATAACGATTCTGCATACTCCTGTGAAAAATCGCCGAGCTCTGTAAACGGTGAATACTTTTTCAGAATAACTTCGCCGTCTCGATCGACAAAAATTTCGAGCGGATCTCCTTCTCGAATGCGAAGGGTACGACGTATTTCTTTCGGAATGACCACACGGCCCAGATCATCAATTCTACGAACAATACCTGTTGCTTTCATGTTAGCTGCCTCTCTTTCACCATCAAAATATCGAAACATTTTGCTATGGTGTTAGTATCTTTCAATAGAGACATTCTATACATGTTGTTATGGCTGTTTTTTTGCCGTCTCAAGTTGGCTGATTAATTCGAGTGCCGCATTGAACCAGCCCTGTTCCGGTGCTTTTTTAATATCAATCGTTACTTTCAGTTTTTGCTCATCCATTCCAAGTCCACACATGCGACCAAACTTGTTGCAAATGGAAAATACTTTCGTGCCATCGATTTCTTTCGTTCCCTGTTCGCTCATCAAAATGGTGACCGTCCCTTTCGACTGCTTCATCGACTCAAGCTTCGTCTTCGCCGCATGTATTTTCATTTCAGCCACTTTAAATAAATCAGCTGTTTCAGCCGGATAATCACCAAAGCGGTCGGTCATTTCTTCTTTTAATTCAGCGATTTCATCAAATGAATCCACTGAGCGGAATCTCTTATACATATCAATTTTTTGCGCGCTATCCCCGATATATGAATCTGGAATGTACGCATCAATCGACACATCCACTTCAAATGATGGCACTGTATTCTCTGTATTACCACCGCGTTTTTGTTCAACTGCTTCTTTCAACATTTGTGAATATAAATCGAATCCGACCGAATCAATGTAGCCATGTTGCTGAGCACCAAGCAAGTTTCCTGCACCTCGAATCGATAAATCACGCATCGCAATTTTAAAACCTGACCCGAGTTCTGTAAATTCTTTAATCGCTTGAAGACGTTTTTCCGCTGGTTCAGACAGTACCTTGTCTTTCCTATACGTAAAATAAGAATACGCGACACGGTTTGAACGACCGACGCGTCCACGTATTTGATACAACTGTGACAGTCCCATTCGGTCAGCATCATGCACAATAAGTGTGTTGACGTTCGGAATATCCACGCCTGTTTCAA
This sequence comes from Domibacillus aminovorans, assembly GCF_001643235.1. Taxonomy (GTDB): domain Bacteria; phylum Bacillota; class Bacilli; order Bacillales; family Domibacillaceae; genus Domibacillus; species Domibacillus aminovorans. Next base: position 21,728 of record NZ_LQWY01000015.1, on the reverse strand, counting down.
TGATCGTCGTCGTAACCAAAATGTCTGTCTCTCCTTCTAGAAAGGCAAGAATGACCGCTTCAAGTTCTCTTTCCGTCATCTGTCCGTGCGCATACGAAACACGTGCATCTGGCACGAGCGTGGAAATTTCATCCGCACGCCGCTCAATATCTTCAACCCGATTGTATAAATAAAACACCTGACCACCGCGGGCTATTTCACGCTCTGCCGCTTCACGCACAAGACCAAGGTTATGTTCAACGACATATGTCTGCACTGGAAAACGATTCTCCGGCGGTGTTTCAATGACCGACAAGTCGCGCACACCGAGCATTGACATGTGAAGTGTCCGTGGAATAGGCGTGGCAGTCAATGTCAAGACATCGACATTCGTTTTCAGCTGCTTAATTTTTTCTTTATGTGTTACACCAAATCGCTGCTCCTCATCGACTACCAGCAAACCAAGATCATGATACTGCACATCTTTCGATAAAAGACGGTGTGTACCGATAACAATGTCTACCGTACCTGCTTTCAATCCTTTTAACGTTTCTGTCTGTTGTTTACGTGACCTAAAACGGCTAAGCAGCCCCACTTTTACCGGAAAGTCTTGAAGACGTTCTTTTAACGTTTCATAATGCTGCTGGGCGAGAATTGTAGTTGGCACTAAAATAGCTACTTGTTTTCCATCTTCTGTTGCTTTAAATGCCGCACGGATCGCCACTTCCGTTTTGCCATATCCAACGTCTCCGCAAAGAAGACGGTCCATTGGCTGCTCCCGCTCCATATCGCGTTTTATTTCTTGAATGGAACGAAGTTGATCTTCCGTTTCTTCATATGGAAAAGCCGCTTCAAATTCACGCTGCATATCACCGTCCGGTGAAAAAGCGTACCCTCTCGCCGCCTCCCGCTCCGCATATAACTTTAATAAGTCATCAGCAATATCCTGCACAGACGACTCGACTTTCTTTTTCACCCGTTTCCATTCATTGCCGCCAAGTTTATATATCTTCGGTTCTTTGCCTTCTGAACCAACATATTTTTGAACCAGTTCAATTTGCTCGACCGGCACAAATAACTCATCGGTTCCCTGGTATTTAATCTTCAAATAATCTTTATGAACGCCATTAATTTCAAGCGTTTCAATACCAAGGTATTTCCCGATCCCGTGATTAACGTGAACGACATAATCTCCCATCTTCAGTTCAGAATAGCTTTTAATCCGTTCTGCATTCGACAGCTTTTGGCGTCGTTTGCTTTTCGATGCCTTTTTATTAAATAACTCCTGTTCCGTTATAACAGCTAATTTTAAAAGCGGGAATTCGAATCCGGAAGTAAGCGCACCGGGACCTATTTGAATGACCCCTTCGATGACATCATTCTGATCTTTTAACCTTGTCGCTTCCATGCCGTAATCGTCAAGTGTTGCTTTTATTTTTTCAACTCGTTCGACCGTTTCGCCTAAAAACAAAACCGTTGTTCCAGATTTTTTCCATCGGTCTATTTCACCTTCAAGCACATTCATCTGACCATGAAAGTTTTGCATTGGACGCGCGGAGAAATTAACGATATTTTCCGGCTTTCCTCCTGCCGTCTGGCGCATAAAGAGCGATAAGTAAACTAACGGCTGCCTTATTGATTGCACGGCTGCCTGCAGCGAATGCGCAAGCTTTAATCCATGCACTGCTTTTCCTTCTTCAATAAGGCCTGTATACCACTCTGCTTCTTCTTTCTCAAGCGACTCACTTATTTCCTTAATACGGCTCATTTCGTCAAAAAAAACAACACCGCCTTCTGGCAAATAAGAGGTGACAACAGCAGTTTCTTCGTATAGAAGAGATGTGTATTTCCCGAGCTCATTAATGCGGACGCCTTCTTTTAGTTTTTCAATATCCGCACCAATATAGGCGGTCAGTTGCTTTTTTACATCTGGGCTGCCTATTTTCTTCACTGTGTCCATGAGTGACTGCTCTAGCCGTCCAGCAAGTGCCGCCAGTTCTTCTGTCGATGCTGGCATTTCCCCTGCTGGTCCGATTAAAACAGATGTCATGCTATCAATTGAGCGCTGCGTATCCGGTGCAAATGTCCGAATCGAGTCAATTTCCGTATCGAAGAGCTCAATACGGATCGGATGCTCCGATGTAAGCGGATAAATATCAACAATTCCTCCGCGAATACTGAACTCACCTGGTGTATAGACCATATCCGCACGCTCATAGCCCATTTGTACAAACTCTTGCTTAAGCAGTTCAAGATCAATATCCTTGCCGATTGTAAACGTTTTTTGAAGTCGCTTCCATACTTCTTTTGACGGGATGAGTTTTTTCAAGCCTGCTGCAGGAACAATGTAAATACCTGTACCATGCAGTGCAAGATGATTGAGCATTTCAATACGCTGTGCACGCAATTCAGGGCTTGCGATGCTAATTTCAGCGGCGATTAATTCATTGGCTGCATATAAGTATATATTTTCTTCTGATATGAATTGTGTTAAGTCATCATATAGCTTTTGCGCCTGAAGCATATTATATGTAACAATCATAACCGGCTTTTGCAGCTTTCGGTAAGCGGCGGCCGCAAAAACAGCACGCAGTGAGCCAGACAGCCCCGCGGCGAGCTGTTCTTTCATACCCACCTCCATTCCGTTTACAATTGATACAGCTTCTTCATTTTTTAAAAATAAATCAAGTAAATGATTCATTACCCGGACCCCCTTTTCCAAAACAGAAAAACGCTTTGGAGCATACGCCCACAAAGCTTTTTAACGCAATGCATCATTGATTGAATTCATTCATCACATCAATAAATGTGTTGTCGATTGCACTTGTACAGGCAGCGGCACTTTTTTTGACTGCCGAATCCATAACATTTCGTTCTTCTTCACTGAACTTGCCAAGCACATAATCAACGGTTTTAATTGGACCATCTGGACGTCCGATGCCAACACGCACGCGCTTAAATTGATCCGTACCGAGGTGCGCAATTGTCGACTTGATCCCGTTATGACCACCGGCGCTTCCTTTTTGACGGAGCCGTATTTTCCCCTGCGGCAAATCCAGATCATCATATACAACAATGACATCCTCTTTATCGATATCATAATAGCGCATCACTTCACCAATGCATTCTCCTGATAAATTCATATATGTTAATGGTTTTAATAAAATGACTTTTTTCGTTCCTTTTCTTGCGATGGTATACACACCTCTATGCTTTGCTTCTGAGAGCTCGACTCCAAACTGGTCAGCTAACTCATCAATAATATCAAAGCCAATATTATGACGTGTCCCTGCATATTTTGCGCCTGGGTTACCAAGGCCCACGATTAATTTCATATTTATTTGCACCTCATTTTTTACAGTTATACTCAGTATACATGACTAAACACAAAAAAAACAGGCAGAGCTGCTTTTATCGCAGGCTGCCTGTATATTACACTTAAATGTTAATTTTCTTTTGCCTCGTCTATAACGGGAACATCTGCATTAGCGGTGTCTTCGCCTTCTTCATCTTCTTCCATTTTTTGCGGAGGAAGAACCGAAACAATTGTTTCATCATCTTCGTTTTCGATCACGAAATTAAATTGATCGCGAATATCACCAACCGAGATAGAATCACCTATTGCCAGTTCCGAAATATTCACTGTTACATGTTCAGGGAATTCGGATACTTTGGCTGTAACATTCAATTCGAACAACGGCTGCTGAACGACGCCGCCTTCTTTTGCACCGACCGCTTCACCTTCAATGTCAACACGCACCTGTGATGTAATTTTAGATGATTTATCTACCGCAAGGAAATCGGCATGGATGATATGTCCTTTCAGTGAATCTTGTTGATATTCCTGCAAAATCACATCATATTTTTCACCATCAACGTTTAGCGATATCATTCCATTCCGTCCAACTTCACGGATCACTTTAATAAATTGGGGTTCTTCCACTGATACTGGCTCAGATTCTACACCTTTACCGTATATGACAGCTGGAAATGAACCCTTTATACGAATTTCTGTTAATGCAGCTTTCGTAAAGCCCTCACGTTTTTTAGCTTCTAATACATTACTCATATTGAATAGTCACCTTTCTGATTTTAAGTTACTTGTTTTATCTATACACAATTGTATATTCCCTAAACAAACGCTTTATAAACCTGATAAGGCAAAAAAAGAATCGGTTCTGTAAAAAGAACCGATTCCCCATTTTTATTAATCAAATAATGTACTGACTGACTGCTCTTCGTGAACACGGATAATCGCTTCACCAATAAGAGGTGCAACAGACAATTCAACAACTTTATCTGTTTTCTTTTCAGGTGCAAGCGCAATTGAATTCGTCACGACGAGCTCTTTAATGATGGAGTTGCCAATCCGCTCCAGCGCAGGACCCGATAAAACAGGATGTGTACAACATGCATACACTTCTTTTGCTCCACTTTCAGTAATTGCCTTCGCTGCAAGTGTTATCGTACCGGCAGTATCAATAATATCGTCGATTAAAATGGCAATTTTCCCATCTACATTGCCAACGATGTTCATCACTTCAGATACATTCGGGCGCGGACGGCGTTTATCGATGATCGCAATCGGCGCTTTCAAACGATCTGCCAATTTGCGGGCACGCGTTACCCCCCCATGATCCGGTGATACGATAACGAGATTCTCTTTATCGAACCCCTTTTTCTTGAAATATTCACCTAAAATCGGCACACCTAGTAAGTGATCAATTGGTACATCAAAAAACCCTTGAATTTGCGGTGCGTGGAGATCCAGTGTAATTAAACGAGTTGTTCCTGCCGTTTCCAGTAAATTTGCAACGAGTTTCGCTGTAATCGGTTCACGGGCACGGGCTTTACGATCCTGGCGTGCATATCCGTAATATGGAATGACAACGTTAATTGTTTTGGCAGAAGCACGTTTCAACGCATCAATCATAATGAGCAATTCCATTAAATGTTCATTTACCGGTCCACTAGTTGACTGCACGATGTATACGTCACAGCCGCGTATACTTTCTTCGATGTTAATTTGAACTTCGCCATCGCTAAAACGTGTAACTGAACATTTGCCGAGTTCCACACCGATAAATTCCACAATTTCTTGTGCCAATGCTGGGTTGGAATTCAACGAAAAGATTTTTAAATTTGGATCTAAATACTGGTTGCTCATGATGACCTCCACTGTCATTTTTAATCGTTTTTTGAAAAGATTTTTTGAACATAATTTTCTTTATTTACTTGACGCGCACGTGCAATCGCAAGCGCTTCTTCCGGTACTTCGTTTGTGATCGTCGAACCTGCCGCCACATAAGCACCTTTCTTCACCGTGACCGGAGCAACAAGATTCGAGTTACAGCCGATGAACACGCCATCTTCAATTTTTGTGAGAAATTTATTTTCACCGTCATAGTTCACGGTAATAGATCCACAGCCAATGTTTACATCGCTGCCAATCTCCGCATCACCAATATAGCTTAAATGTGACGCTTTGCTTCCTTTGCCAAATACAGCCTTTTTAATTTCGACAAAGTTGCCGATCTTCACTTCATCGTGAATGAAAGATTCAGGACGAATATGTGCAAATGGACCAATATTGACATCTGCTCCAATTTCACTGTTAAACGTTGCAGACTGGCGAATTACCGTACGGTCCCCAATAGCGCAGTCACTCACTTCTGTATTCGGGCCGATTACGCAATCTATGCCGATAGACGTTTTGCCAGAAAGAATTGTACCAGGATAAATAACCGTATCCGCCCCAACCTCGACGTCTGATCCGATATATGTGTTAAGCGGGTCAATAATCGACACGCCGGCACGCATGTGCTGCTCGTTAATTCGGGCACGCATAATCCGCTCTGCTTCACTGAGTGCGACACGATCATTGACACCAAGGGTTTCATCGAAGCTGTCTGTCTGGTGAGCAGATACAATTTCACCTGCCGCTTTTAAAATTTCAATAACATCCGGCAAATAATATTCGCCTTGCACATTTTCATTTGATACATTTTTAAGCGCATCAAACAGCGCTTTGTTATCAAAACAGTACGTACCTGTATTAATTTCATTAATGGCTCGTTCTTCATCCGTTGCATCTTTATGTTCAACAATGCGGCTCACAGAAGCGTCTGCACCGCGAATGATGCGGCCATAGCCATCTGGTTTTTCTGCAAGAGCCGTTAAAATTGTTGCTTTAGCTCCTGTTTCCACGTGATGCTTGACAAGCGCCTCCATCGTTGACGTTTGAATAAGCGGTGTATCGCCGCAGACAACGAGTGTACAGCCTTCTTTACCTGCCAGCATCGGTTCTGCTTGAATGACTGCATGAGCCGTCCCGAGCTGCTCTTCCTGCAGCGCATAAGCAGAACGTTCACCCAGCTGCGCCTTTACTTTGTCCGCTCCGTGGCCGACAATTGTGACAATCTGCTCTGTATGTAAACCTGAAATTTGATCAATAACGTGTTCTACCATTGGCTTTCCACAGACAGGATGCAGCACTTTGTACAATTTAGACTTCATGCGCGTTCCCTGTCCTGCAGCCAAAATGACGGCATAAATGTTTGTCATAAAAGGCCTCCTAACCTGTTTATCCCTATTGAATATATCTTAAAAAAGCGTTTATTTCAATAATGGGGGGAAATTGACACATTATTGACAACGCATATAGTGAAACTTTCATCGATGGAAGTTTTACCACCTTTTAATCTTCCATAAAAAGCAAAAAAAAGAGCTCTACACTAAAAGTAGGCTCTTGATGTATAAAACTCAGGAGGCAGCTATAACGGCGCCCAAGCGATGAACGTCTATACGCGTGACGAAACTGCTCCCGCTTCTTCAAGTTCGACAAGTTCTGTTTCGCTATATTCATCAATGCGATGATACGCTGAGAGGACTGTGTCTTGAATTTTCCCGCGCGTACTGGAATTAATGGGATGCGCAATGTCACGGAATTCTCCATCCGGTGTTCGTTTGCTTGGCATTGCGACAAACAAGCCATTGTTCCCATCAATAACACGAATATCATGAATCACGAATTCTTCATCAAACGTAATGGACGCAATTGCTCTCATTCGGCCGTCCGTTTGTACGCGTCGCAATCTTACATCTGTTATTTCCACGCATATTCACCACCTCTACCCGTATTAAAAAATGTATAAACTAATTATTCAATAATAATTGAAATATTCCTTCTTTTTCATCCGAAAAAATTTTCATAAAAAAAACCGGCACAGGGCCGGTTTACGCTTTTATAAGAGCAATGACTTCAATCTCCACTTTTACATCTTTTGGAAGACGCGCGACTTCTACGCATGAACGGGCCGGTTTATGAGCCGAGAAATACTCTCCGTATACTTCATTGACCGCACCAAACTCTTCCATGTCAGATAAAAAGACTGTTACTTTCACAACAGACTCAAGAGAAGCACCTGCTTCCTCGAGTACTGCTTTTAAATTTGCAAATACTTGATGTGTCTGTTCTTCAATTGAACCGTCTACGAGTGTTCCTTCTGCTGTTAATGGAATCTGGCCGGAACTATAGAACAAATTGTTTACGATAATACCCTGTGAGTATGGGCCGATTGCTGCAGGTGCCTTTTTTGTGTTAATAATCTTCATTCTGATTCCTCCTGTAAAAATTCAATACTTTTTGAAAAGTAGTTTCCTTCGACAACAGAGATCGCTGCTTCTTTTTCGTTTACATCTTTCAGTTTTACAAGCGAAATGTAGTCGTTGATCAACCGATCCGAATACTCTGCTTCAACAAGAACGGCAATACCGGCAACAGATGCATTAAATTCAGCAAGCAGACTGATCATTCCATTAATCGTTCCACCGCCTTTCATAAAATCATCGACGAGCAGTACTTTGGATCCTTCTTTTAAACTGCGCTTTGACAAAACCATTGCCTGAATGCGCTTCGTTGATCCGGATACATAATTAATGCTCACAGTTGGCCCTTCTGTTACTTTACTATCGCGGCGTACAACGACAACGGGTACATTTAAATGAGCTGCAATCGCGTGTGCAATTGGAATCCCTTTTGTAGCGACCGTCATAACAGCATCAATCTTTTCATCCGCGTAAGCCGAAGCAAGCAGCTTGCCTACCTGATTCATAATACTTGGATGCCCGAGTAAATCCATGATGTACAAATAGCCGCCCGGCAGTAATCGATCCGGATTTTTGAGCTGACGGCATAAATCATTAATAAACATCTTCGCATCCCGATTATTCACTCTTGAATAAAACTTCACACCGCCCGCTGCACCCGGCACCGTCTTCAGCGTACCGATGCCACATTTTTCAAATGTCTCTTTTATAATCGCCAGGTCCTCACTGATCGATGACTTAGCCGATCCAAATCGTTCCGCAAAAAGCGTCAACGAAACGAGCTGGTGTGGATTCTCCAGTAAATAGTGCGTCATATAAATAATACGTTCACTTCGACGAAACTTCATCGCTGTATTTAAACCTCCTGGGGAGTAAAACCGAATATTTTATATATAATATATCTTAATATACGGTTTTAATCAACAGAATTCCCATCCCCTAACATCCGAACGGCGTACACTTGATCGCAAAAGCCGCGCAGACAATTATACACGCGATGCATGCGTGAGTCATGGCGAATCAGCCCGAAGACTGTTGGCCCGCTGCCGCTCATTAACACTGTATCTGCACCGAACCGAATCATCTGCTCTTTAATAAGGGCGACTTCCGGATGAGCATTTAATGTAACTGATTCTAAAACATTCCCGACATTTGCACACATTTTATCATAATCGTTTTCACGAATGGCATCGATCATGGCATTTGTATCCGGCCGATTCATACGGTCTAGTTTCAAGTTTTTATATACTTCACCTGTTGAAACACCTATTGTCGGTTTAGCAAGAATGACCCAGCAATTCGGCGGCGCAGGCAATCGGTTAATTTTCTCACCCCTTCCTGTCGCAATTGCTGTACCGCCATACACACAAAAGGAAACGTCTGAACCAATTTCCGCTCCAATGTCGGCCAATTCATCAAGCGACAGCCCAAGACCCCACAATGCATTTAATCCTTTCAATGCAGCTGCCGCATCACTGCTTCCGCCAGCTAGTCCCGCTGCAACCGGAATAATCTTGTCGATTTGAATAGCAATCCCTTGTTTAATATTATACCGCTGTTTCAAAATTTTAGCGGCCTGATAAGCAAGGTTCCGGCTATCATCTGGAACGAAGCGATTATGGGAAATAATCCGAATCTCATCTTTCTCAAGACTTTCAAGCTCAAGCCGATCAGCGAGATCAACTGTCGTCATAATCATTTCTACTTCATGGTAGCCATCTGGCCTTTTGTGAAGTACATCGAGCGTTAAATTAATTTTCGCCGGTGCTTTAATCATTAATTTCATTTTAGTCCACCTACTCTATACACAATAAATTATTTCTTATTTTATCACAAAGAAAAAGAGCCGGCTCNNGAGCCGGCTCTCCGGTGTTTTGCTTTATTAAAAAAGCAAGCTTTGTTTATACTGCACTGCCTGCTGCTGCTGCATCTTCAAATGTCAGTTCAACGGTTTCAGTGAGCACATCTGCATAGCTGTAAGAAACGCGTTCAAATGAATTTTCATCCTGATCAAGTTCTACGACAAAAACAGCAGGGTACGTTTCCGCTAAAATACCGGAACGCTCAATCGTCTTACGTCGACCACCATTCGCTTTAAGCAATAATCTTTTACCCAAATGACAATCAAGCGACTTTTTAATATCGGATAATGTTTTCGGCATTTGCTTCCACCTCACTTCACTCATGTTTAGTATAGCACAATCTTTTGTTTCAGTCAAACAAATTTATAATTTTATCAGCGTCTCTTATTGTTGTCAATATTTTTTTATTGAAAAAACACCGTTTTTTTTCGTCACGGCTATTATTTCCCACTTTCGAAAAAAAAACCGCTCTTTTTTTCAAGAGCGGTTCATATGTGTTATATATCTTCATTCAAAAGAGCATCAGAAAGCATCCCGAACTCAGCCAGTGATAGCGTCTCTCCTCTTCTAGACGGTTCAATTCCTGCCTTTTCAAGTGCAGCGATAATGCGTTCTTTTTTCTCTTTTCCATTCGGCAGCCCGTTTACAAGATTGTTTAAAATCGTTTTGCGACGATGAGCAAACGATGCACGAGTGACGGTAAAGAAAAAGTCTTCATTTTGAACGCGTACTGCCGGTTCACCGCGGACCATCAGTTTGATAATCGCTGAATCAACATTTGGCGGCGGCGTGAAGACTGTTTTCGGTACAATGAATGCCAATTCCGCTTCTGTATAATATTGCACAGCGATCGATAGTGAACCATATTCTTTCGTTGATGGTTTCGCCGAAATGCGAGCACCCACTTCTTTTTGAAGCATCACGACAAAACCGTTCACCGGAACTTTATCTTCAAGCAGCTTCATAATAATTGGCGTTGTCACATAATAAGGTAAGTTCGCGACGACCATGAGACGGTCATATCCCGCAAACTCCTTTTCAACAACTGTTTTTACGTCGGCTTTCAATACATCTTCATGAATGACTTTTACATTATCATAGGGCGATAGTGTTTCATCTAATATCGGCAAGAGACGCTGGTCAATTTCAAAAGCAACGACTTTTCCAGCTGTACGGGCTAAATGTTCCGTCAATGCACCGATTCCCGGCCCAATTTCAATGACACCTGTTTCTTTCGTCAAACCGGCCGTTTCAGTAATACGCTGCAAAATATTCGAATCGATCAAAAAGTTTTGACCAAGACTTTTTTTAAATGAAAATCCGTGCCTAGAGAGAATATCCTTCGTCCTGGACGGTGTAGCGATGTCTTTCATCGTAGTTCCTCCTCCATTACTTCTTTTAATGCAGCAATGAACTGTTCACGTGTCACTTGAAACATAATGAGCCGTTTGTACAATTGTTTTCCATTCGCGTAGCCTATTTTTAATTTCCCACCAAGCTTTTCTCGTCTTGCTTTCGCTCGATCACCACCTATGAGCCCTGCATTCACAAGATCTTCCATCGTCATCTGTTCCTCTGCTTGCTTTTCCATATATTGTGCATCACGAAGCGCTTTACGGATCGATTCGATCGACGCGTGCTCAACACCGACACCTCGGCCAAGCTTTTCGATCGCTTCTTCTTTGGGCAAAAAAGCATGTCGGCAGCCTGGCACTTGCTCTGAAATCATATTGCGAATGCGCTGTCCCGGATAATCAGGATCGGTGAAAATAATCACCCCCCGCGTTGCCTGAGCGTGTCGCACTTGCTCAATGACACGTTCATCGACAGCAGATCCTCTCGTTTCAATCGTATCAGCATTAACTGCCAGCTTTATTTTCACTGTATCATCTTTGCCTTCAACAACGATAATTTCTTTTATTTTCATTTTTTCCTCCGAACGAAAAAGCAGAGGCTGTGAGACCCCCTGCTTAATCAATTTGAAACAGTGTTTGCGCGTTTTTCATCGTAGCGTCTGCCACTTCTTCGTAAGAACATTCTTTTAATACCGCAATTTCTTCCGCCACAAGCTTCACGTATGCCGGCTCATTGCGTTTGCCTCGATATGGATGTGGCGCCAGATATGGACAGTCCGTTTCAATCAATAATTTGTCTAATGGAACAGCTATAGCCACTTCTTTCGGCTTTTTTGCATTTTTGAACGTGACAGGACCACCGAGTGAAATGTAGAAGTTCATTTTTATGCATTCAAGCGCTGTTTCTGCACTGCCGCTGAAACAATGCATAATGCCGCCCACTTCTTCGGCGCCTTCTTCTTTTAATATATCGACAATATCCTGTGTCGCTTCCCGATTGTGAATAACAATCGGCAGCTTCACTTTTTTAGCCAATTGAATTTGACGTCTAAAAACATCCTTTTGAATGTCTTTCGGCGATTTGTCCCAGTGATAATCAAGACCCGTTTCGCCAATTGCAACAACTTTTGGATGTAGAGCAAGCTCTTTAATCCATGCAAGATCTGCATCACGCATATCGATCGCATCAACTGGATGCCAGCCAATTGCTGCATATAGCCCATCGTATCGTTCAATGAGATCCATCGCGCGCTCAATCGTTAAACGGTCAAAGCCGACAACGACCATCCGGGTGACACCGGCTTTCTGAGCCCGTACGACGACTTCTTCTATATCTTCTTGAAATTGATCCGCATTTAAATGAACGTGTGTATCAAAAAGCATATTATCACCCGTTTTCATTCTTGTTTCACGTGAAACAATTTTATTTTACTTTATTTTCGCTCCATTAGGTAAGTTTTCCGGTACTTCAGCAAGAGTCAAAATCCCTTCTTTAGAACCGGCTAAAATCATGCCCTGCGATAATTCACCACGCAATTTGACCGGCTTCAAGTTTGCTACAACAACGACTTTTCGTCCAACAAGTTCTTCCGGTTTATAGTACTGCGCAATGCCTGAAACCACCTGTCGTTTTTCAAAACCAAGGTCAAGCTGCAGCTTTAACAGCTTATCCGCTTTTTTCACAGGAGCCGCTTCAATAACAGTCGCCGCGCGAAGATCCACTTTCATAAAATCATCAATGCTAATCTCTTCTGAAATTGGCGCGTACTCTTCCACCGGTTTTTCTTCTACGACAGGTGCTGAAGGACCTTGCATCTTGTCTTTAATAAAGTTGATTTCTTCTTCCATATCAAGACGCGGGAAAATCGGTTCGCCTTTTTTCACAACTTGAATGCTTTCTGGAATTGCTCCGAATGCCTCTAAGCTTTCCCAATTTTGCAACGATGATTCATTCAGCTGTAACTGTTCAAAAATTTTGTTTGGTGTGCTCGTCAAAAAAGGCGTTAAAAGAACTGCTGCTCGGCGCAATGATTCCGCCAGATGGTACATAACTGTACCGAGTTCCTCTTTTTTTTCTTCTTTCGCTAGTACCCACGGCTGTGTTTCATCAATATATTTATTTGTCCGGCTCACAAGCTGCCAGAGCGATGTTAACGCGACGGAAAACTCCATGTTTTCCATCGCTTCTTCATATTCCCGCACTACTTTTTCATTTATGTCCACAAGCGCTTGTTCAAATTCACCGTCAGAACCCCTGTAAGCCGGGATAATGCCGTCAAAATATTTATTAATCATGGCAATAGTACGATTCAATAAGTTGCCAAGGTCATTTGCCAAGTCATAATTAATTCGCTCAACAAACCCTTCCGGCGTAAACACACCATCAGAACCGAACGGTACTTCACGGAGAAGATAATAGCGCAGCGCGTCAAGACCGTAGCGGTCAATTAACGTAACTGGGTCAACCACATTGCCTTTTGACTTCGACATTTTGCCATCTTTCATTAACAGCCAGCCGTGTGCAAATACTTTTTTCGGCAGAGGCAGATCAAGAGCCATCAACATAATGGGCCAGTAAATCGTATGGAAACGGACAATTTCTTTTCCAACAAGGTGTACATCTGCCGGCCAGTATTGATTAAATTTCTCAGTATGATCTGTTCCGTACCCGAGCGCAGTAATATAGTTAGACAAAGCATCAATCCATACATATACAACATGTTTTGGATTTCCTGGTACTTGCACACCCCAATCAAATGTCGTCCGTGAAACTGCGAGATCTTCAAGCCCCGGCTTAATGAAATTGTTGATCATTTCATTTTTACGCGATTCTGGCTGAATAAATGTCGGGTTCTCTTCATAATATTTCAGAAGACGATCTGCATATTTGCTCATGCGGAAGAAATACGACTCTTCACGCACTTTTTCTACCGGGTGGCCGCTATCCGGACTTTTCCCGCCAATTACTTCTCCTTTGTCATTTACTTCTTTATCAACGAGCTGTGTTTCTGTGTAAAAGGTTTCATCTGGTACGGAATACCAGCCCTCATATTCACCGAGATAAATATCGCCTTGATCCAAAAGTTGTTTAAAGATTTTTTCTACAATGTCTTTATGACGTTTTTCAGTCGTCCGGATAAAATCATCGTTGGAAATATGCATAGTTTCCCACAGCTTTTGAATACCAGCAACAATCTCGTCCACGTATTGCTGTGGCGTGATTCCTTTTTCATCTGCTTTTTCCTGGATTTTTTGACCGTGTTCGTCCGTTCCGGTTAAGTACATAACATCAAAACCACGCAGCCGTTTATAGCGTGCCATCGCATCGCCTGCTACGGTTGTGTATGCATGACCAATATGCAAATTACCGCTCGGATAATAAATAGGTGTTGTTAAATAAAACGATTTTTTATAATCGCTCAATGGATTCCCTCCTTATTGCTCTTTCTTCTTATAGATAAAAGCTTCCGGCCACCTGCCGGAAGCTTTTACATCACTTCTTTTATTTTCCCCCATCCATGAATAAATGTAAATATGCACGCTTTCTTTTCTCTAAGTTCCTCAGTTAAACTTTCAACGAAATTCGACAATTTTCGATATCGAATAATTTTTTTTTTGTAAAAAATAGTTATTTTCTAAAAATATTGATAAATCAGTGTTTTCTGACTTACAGTTAATTGAAGAATTACATTTTATTTGTTGACGTTTATGGGAACTCTTGGTATGATTACGATACAGGTTAAAAATTTTGTCGAATAATGACGAATTCATTTACGCAACACATTTTAATACATTCAAAAATGGAGAGGAGAATATTTTTTAAATGAAATCAACAGGTATTGTACGTAAAGTAGACGAGCTAGGACGGGTCGTTATTCCAATTGAACTGCGCCGTACACTTGGAATTGCAGAAAAAGATGCACTTGAAATTTACGTAGATGATGATAAAATCATCCTTAAAAAATATAAACCAAGTATGACCTGTCAAGTAACAGGTGAAGTTTCCGACGACAACATCAAACTTGCCGGTGGGAAGTTAATCCTTAGCCATGAAGGTGCTGAGATCTTGATCAAAGAAATTCAAGAAGCGTTTGAAAACGGTAAATAATATCAAAATCCCGATGGCGATTACTCGCCATTGGGATTTTTCTTAGTGTGATAGGCGGCATATACATCGCGTTTCGGTAAACCTCTATCTTTAGCTGCCTGTTTCACTGCTTCTTTCGGTATCATGTCTCGTTCGATAACATACTGTTCAACATGCGCTTCCACAGTCATCTCACTCCACCATTCAGAATTAGCCCGCTCTACCAGTTCCCCGGTACTTCCTTCAATCACAAGGCAAAATTCACCCATGATCTTGGACTCGTTCGCCCAGTCTGCTGCTTCGCCGACTGTCCCTCGTAAAAACTCTTCAAACTTTTTCGTCAGTTCCCGGCAAAGTACAATCCGACGGTCTGCACCGAAAAAGGCTTCCATTAAAATGAGTGTTTCTTTTAACCGATGCGGCGATTCATACAAAATAAACGTATCGCGGAATAACGCCAGTTTTTCAAGCTCTTTCTTTTTTTCTTTTTTCCCGCGGCTTAAAAATCCATAAAAATAAAATGGCTGTGGTGCAATGCCTGATGCAATAAGTGCCGTGACAGCTGCATTCGCACCTGGAAGTGGGACGACATTCAATCCTTCTTCTATCGCTAACAGTACAAGCTCATGACCCGGATCGGATATGCATGGCGTGCCTGCATCACTGACAAGTGCTACTATTTCACCTGATTGAATGCGGTCAATCAATTTACGTCCGGCTGCTTCACTGCTATGTTCATGGTAGCTGATGACAGGTGTAGCAATGTCAAAGTAATTGCACAACTTTTTCGTATTGCGTGTGTCTTCCGCAGCAATGACATCTGCTTCTTTCATAATGCGGAGTGCTCGCACAGTCATATCTTCCAGATTGCCAATTGGCACCGGCACAAGATATAAAATACCCTCTATTTCTTCATTCGCAAAGCTTTTTTGTGCTTTCAACGGCCACACCTCTTTTCAACAAATAATCAATTTTTTTCATGCGAGGAAGCTGCTTAAACGCGTATTCTGCCCTCATTGCTTCTTGCTTCGTGTCGAACAACTCACTATGAATAAGTGTAACCGGCAGACGGGCTCTCGTATACTTTGCTCCTTTACCGGCATTGTGAACGCTCATTCTTTTTTTTAAATCATTCGTATACCCTGCATAAAGCGAACCGTCATGACACTTAACGACGTAAAAATGGTGGTTCACCCCCATATAGCAGCGTCCTCACTTCCTCAGTATACTCGCCCTTTTCATCGTACACGTAAAGAGGCATTAAAATTTTCAAATCCGGTGCACCATCTTTTATGCCTTCAACAAGGACGGTGTTTGCTTCTTTTCCATGCTTCGGATAAACGAAACGAAGCCGCTTCGGTTCCACACGGTACTTCCTCATCAGTGTCAAAATATCTAAGAGCCTGCCTGGACGGTGTACAAACGCTGCTTTTCCGCCCTGCTTTAATAACCTTGATGATGAACGAATACAGTCTTCAAGCGTACACTTAATTTCATGGCGGGCAATCGCAACATGTTCATTCATGTTTAATTCTCCGTCAGAAGGTGTTAAAAAATACGGAGGGTTGCACGTAATAAGTGTATGTTTCTCCATCCCAAGTAGCTCTGGCGCATTCTTTAAATCGCCGTTTACCATCTTAATTTGATCATCCAATTTATTGTACTGAATACTGCGGACAGCCATATCACAAAGCCGTTCCTGTATTTCGACACCTGTAATCGGTACACTTGTTTTTGCAGACATTAGCAGCGGAATAACGCCATTGCCAGAACATAGATCAATAATTGAACCACGCGTTTTTGGAACGGAGGCAAATCGGGCCAACAGTACTGCATCAAGCGAAAATGAAAACACGGTCGGACTTTGAATAATACGCAGCTCTTCCGCCAACAAATAATCGAGCCTCTCATCTTCCTTTAATTCCGTCATACCTATCACTCCTCTTGCACAAAAGAGCCTTCCTTTAGAAAGGAAGGCAAAAAATCGTCATTATTTTTTATTTAAAAACGATAAACAAAACAGGCAGTCTTCGTCTTTACGAGGGCTTCCAAAATGCACACTACAAATGTGGAACCCTTCCTGATAAAGACGGGCCAGATTATCGTAGCCTTCACCAATGTCAGCTCCTCGCGCCTGAACATTTTCTGCCCCTGATGCTCGTTCATGACCACGTTCTAATTGCTCAAGCCTGCGGCGCAAATGATCATTTTCAATCGTTAACGAATTGTTTTCTTCCAATATTTCAGCGAGCTGCATTCTTACTTCACCAAGCTGTTGATAAAGCTCACCAATTTGCAATTCCATATGACTGACGGAATCAAAGATCGCCTTTTTATCTAGTTTTTCCACCGCATCAGTCACCTGCTTTCACAGAAACGGCTCCTTCTTTTCCGAGTTCATCGGATGAGAACTCCAGCGTCCGTTCTAATTCCGGTATGTGCACCTGCACGAGCCGCTCTAAAATATTCAAGCCCGTTACTTTCCCATAACCGCTCGGCGTCTGCACTTTTTGGCCGACATCTGGTAATTCACGGCGTGCCGCTTCATATTCATCATTTTCATATTTCAAACAGCACATAAGACGGCCGCACAATCCAGAAATTTTGGCAGGATTTAATGACAAGTTTTGATCTTTTGCCATTTTAATCGATACAGGCTCAAAATCACCAAGAAATGTCGAACAACAAAGCATTCGGCCACATGGGCCAATACCCCCAAGCATTTTTGCTTCATCTCGGACACCTATTTGGCGAAGCTCGATCCGTGTTCTAAAAATGGACGCCAAATCTTTCACTAGCTCACGAAAATCAACTCGCCCGTCCGCCGTAAAATAAAAAATCACTTTGTTACGGTCAAATGTATATTCCACATCAACAAGCTTCATATCTAACTTGTGCTCGACAATTTTATCTACACATGTCGTAAATGCGGTAGTTGCTGCTTCACTATTTTCTTGAACTGCAAGACGATCTTTTTGATCTGCTGTCCGAATTACCTTTTTAAGAGGCAAGACGACATCACTTTCATCAACATCTTTCGGTCCGACGACGACATGACCGTATTCAACACCTCTTGCGGTTTCAACAATAACGTGATCTTCTTTCTGAATACCGAGTTCTCCTGGATCAAAATAATATATTTTACCCGCTTGTTTAAAGCGTATACCTACTACATTACACAAAGGCATGTCCTCCCTGTACCTTTAACAAAAGCTGTTCCATTAGCAGCTGCTGGTTCATGTTATTGTTAATTCTGCGCTTCGCTTCCAAAATAAAGCTAAGACGATCTACAAGCGCTTCAGCTGTTAAAAGCAATGCATCCTGTCTGAAGGAAACGAGATAGTCAGGAAATGCAAGACCATATTCTTCTCCGGTCATAATGGAAAGCAAATCCCTGTGAATGAGAACAAAAAGATCAAGGGCAAGACTGATCTGTTCCTTCTCTTTAAAATGCGAATGAAAGTCCTCCGATAACTGAACAAGACTTGTCAGCCCTCCAGCTCTAAGGCCTTCGTACAATTTTAACACTATTGAACGTGACTGTGCAAACCACTCATCCTGTGACAACGCATGTGCTTCGTCAAGATGATTCGTTATTTTGGATACAAGCGACGCCATTGAAAGCGGTACTTCTTCCTGAATAAGACGTTCTTTTAACTGGATATCATCAATTGGCCGAAACGATAACTGCTGGCATCTCGATATAATCGTTGGTAGCATCCGGCTACTCTGCTCTGTTATTAAAAAAGCAACTGTATCTGAAGATGGCTCTTCCAAAAACTTAAGCAGACTGTTGGCAGCACTTGCTGTCATTTTATCAGCGTGATTAATAATATATACTTTCCGGCTCGACTCAACACCCGTTTTTGTAAATTCCTGCTGCAAATAATAAATTTGCTCTTTTTTGATCGACAGCCCGTCCGGTTCAATCACATGAATATCCGGATGGTTGCCATGATCGATACGACGGCAATTCACACATAATTCACATGGCATTAATTTTTTTTCTGGTTTCAAGCAAAATAAACTTTTTGCAAATAAAAGCGTCGCTTCTTTTTTCCCTGTACCCGGATCGCCTTCAAGCAAATACGCATGTGCTACCCGATCTTTCAGTATACTATTTTCAATCATTCGCATGACAGTTGGCTGACGCGCCGCTGTCTCTTCCCACTGTTTAGACACGTAATCCACACCCTTTTAAAATTGATGAAATTGCTCAATGGGAAGCATAAACACCGTCGCCCCGCCAACCGGTACCTCTACCGGGTAAGGTACGTATGCATCTACATTACCACCAAGCGGTGATAGTGGGGGTGCCACCTGATCGCGCGACTGACAATTTTGTTTTATAATATGAAGCGCTTCCTGAAGACGTTCATCCTCTATCCCGATCATAAATGTCGTGTTTCCTGCTTTTAAACCCCCCCCCTGTAGATGCAAGCTTTGTCGCACGAAAATGATGTTCAATCAGTGCATGAGACAATCTATTACTGTCCTGATCCTGTACAACGGCCGTAATTAACTTCATCCCATATCCCCCTAACAGGATTTCTTCTATTATATCAAAAGCGTCAAAGCAACACTTTTTTAATTTTTGCGAGTGCCTCTTGAAAAACCGATTCTTCCTCTTTCTCTGCATCGATTACCACAATCCGCCCAGCATCTCGCTCTGCCAACAGTAAATATCCTTCCCGCACCTTTTTGTGAAAGGAAAGCCCTTCTAAATCAAGACGATTCACTTCTCTCCCATCATGTTGATGGATTCTCGCGAGACCCACTTCCGGACTCACATCAAATAATAGCGTCAACTCTGGCATCATACCATCTGTCGCAAACGCATTAATCGACGCTACTTCGTCCATACCAAGTCCTCTCGCGTGTCCTTGGTAAGCAAGTGAGCTGTCAATGAACCGATCACAAAGCACAATCGCTCCACGTTCAATTGCCGGTATCACTTTTTCAACGAGATGCTGACGGCGTGCGGCTGCATATAAAAGCGCCTCCGTCCGTGCATCCATTGCTGTATTTTCTTTATTTAAAATAACAGACCGAATTTGCTCTGCAATCGCAATTCCCCCTGGCTCACGTGTTTGAATAACATCCTTGCCTCTATTTTTCAGTTCCTGAACAATTCGGTTTAACACTGTCGTTTTCCCTGCCCCTTCAGGTCCTTCTATCGAAATAAATATTCCTTTTTTCATTGTTTATACCTCCCCGCGAAAAACAGCAACCCGTCTTTCTTTCAAGCCGCTTCCGCCATGAAAGCGACTCCCGTGTGTTAGCATCCATTCAAGTGATTCTATATGTTCATTCAAAATTCGTTCTCCTTCCATGATCAATGGAATGCCTGGTGGATATGGAATAATCATTTCTCCCGCAATCTGACCTGATGCTTCATTAAATGGAACGAATTCTTTCTTATATTTATTATGCTCATTATACGGCAATACAAGTGTCGACACACCTTTTGTTTTTTTCACTTCAGGAAAACGCTCTCTCGCTATTCCTTTTTTCAAATGAAAAGAATGCAGTTTTTGTAAAGCACCCTCTTCAAATGTTATCTGTCCTTCTTTTAAAAGTGGAAAAACAAGCAGCACTTGAAAAGGATCTGCCATTTCCGGATATAATCCTGCCTGTTCAAACAATATCTGCAATTCATATCCAGAAAGACCATCTGCCCGTACGAGAAGTTTGTATGGATCATCGGGCTTCACGCACAGACATCCCCTCGACTCTAGCACTGCTTTTACTCTCTCCACTACCTGCATCGAGTAATGACTATCACATTCTTCATAAGTAGCTGTATATGCTCTCGCTGCATCAAGCGACGCCATAATTAGATACGAAGGGCTGCTCGATTGAAATGCATGCAAATAAAACATTACTTTATCCCGGTCTATATGACTTGATTGAATATGAAAATACGACCCCATGGTCATCGCTGGCAGCATTTTATGGGCTGACTGCACTACGATATCGGCCCCCAAATAAAGCGCACTTTCCGGAATACCTTCATAAGGCAAAACAAAATGAGCTCCATGCGCCTCATCTACAAGTATGATTGAACCGTTCTCTTTCGCAATCATAGCCAGCGTTTCAAATGTATCCGCCATCCCATAGTAGGAAGGATACGTAAATATTACGGCTTTAACGTTCCTGTACTGACGATACGCTTTTTTTAATGCCTCGGCCGAAAACAAAACAACGGTTTTCGAATTTTCATCATACTCAGGTGCCAAAAAAACAGGCACTGCTTTTGCTATTTTCAATGCATTTAACACAGACTTATGACAGTTGCGCTGAACAAATACACGATCTCCTTCTGAAAGGGTACCAAGAATCATCGCAAGATTACCAACTGTGCTTCCATTTATAAGAAATTTACTTTCATTTGTTTGATACAAATCACTTAATAATTTCTCCGCGTCTTGAATACAGCCTTCAGGAGCATGAAGATCATCTAGCCCACTTAACTCTGTTACATCGTATGACAGACCCCTAAAAGATGAAAGTTGCCCATTTTTATGTCCAGGAACATGAAAAGAAACAGGATTCTGCTTCTTATGCTGTTTCAATGCTTCTACAAGAGGCATCTTTGTTTGATCCATATGCATTCTATCCCATCCTTTCCTTTCATTTTTTATATAGAAAAAGGAGATGACATAAAGTCATCTCCTTTTACACTGTAACGTGCCAGGCGGCGTCCTGCTCTCCCAGGGGGAAACCCCCAACTACCATCGGCGCTGAAGAGCTTACCTGCCGTGTTCGGGATGGGAACGGGTGTGACCTCTTCGCTAATGCCACCTGACTATGACGTTCGAACGAACGATGTTCTTT
>NZ_LQWY01000014.1 GCF_001643235.1 Domibacillus aminovorans | reverse complement strand
TTTTTTCGCTTTTAGGACCTGTTTGTTGGGCATTGTTCTCTTATATAGGAATCGTTTGTGCAGCAAAGTTCCCTCCTCTAGGCATTGTTTGTGGAGCAGTGTTCTCTCTTCTAGGCATTGTTTGTGGAGCAATGTTCTCTCCTCTAGGCATTGTTTGCGGAGCACTATTCTCTCTTCTAGGCATTGTTTGTGGAGCAATGTTCTCTCTCTCAGGCATCGTTTGTGGAGCAGTGTTCTCTCCTCTAGGCATTGTTTGTGGAGCATTGTTCTCTTCTTCAGGCATCATTTTGGGGGCACGATTACACCCTTCAAGTATCATGTAATGTTGTTCAACCTTCGTTACGTAATAAAAGTACTTTTGATAATAATGCATGTACTTTTGAGGATCCACGTATTCGTATTTTTTTGCCAGCAGTCCATATAAGTTTGCTTTTGCTAAAAGATCTTTTAACATTTGATCCAATTGCATTAAAAATCCTCCTTGTTAAAGTTAATTCAATGAAGTATATGTTGCAAAGCTCATATGGTGCTGGGAAGTGTCAAAAGATCCATGTGATAAAGAATATTATGTCATTGCTCGAGGATCTGGTAGCCATATAGATTACTATCCTAATCCAGAACTAAAAGGACTATTGGGCAGCCTGCCTGTACATTGGTTTGAGAATTTTCGGTTCGCTGAAAATTCGCTGGTTATCGAGTCGGAAGAAATCACAATAGAACAGATTCCAGGGGTAGCAATATTCGATAGAGAAGAATCACCGCAGTTTATCGAACAGCTCAGCTTACTTTAAGAGAGGGTGAACTTGATGAAACAAATTGAAGAACTAGAAACGAGTGGTTGGATCATTTGCAAAGGTGATATGTTCAGCAATGGTTACGCTGAAAATCATTTGAAAGTGACAAATATTGAACTGGATGATGCTGAAGGCTTTGAAGGGCCGGATAACGCGAAGATCTATTGTGTGATGGTTAATGCTAATGATCATGATGAAATCGTCTCTGCAGAACAGTGGCACCGTGCTTGGTATATAAATGATTCCTGGTATAAGTAAAATTGCTAAAAGGGGTGGCGTGATGAACATTGGAGATTGGGTATTCTGCAAAGTCGGAGAGGAAACTGCTCTCGGTTACATTACTGGGCTTCCTTACTCAAATGGGCAAGTTTACGTGACGAGAGTAGCCAAACGCGTGAATGATATGCTGGTTTGGATGAAGCCAGAGTCCAGAATTTATGAACAAAACAAGACAGCAGTATTAAATAATACGCTGTCAAAAGAGGACTATCAAGACCTAATCGATTTAGCAATCATAACTGCAGATAAGGAATGGTTCTTTGAGTTAAGAGAAAGGATGTTGCAGGATGCGCAAACCGTTCACAAATATTGAATTTAAAAAGCGACTGTAGTTACTTCATACAGTCGCGCAATAATGCATTTAATTCAAAAGGGTCTTATGGATAATGGTTTGGTACCTAGCAGCATCCGCCGCCACCACCGTATCCGCCACCCACGTAAGATGCTCCAATGATGATTAACAGAATGAACAAGACAACAACTAGCGCAAAGCCTGATCCAGATCCAGATCCAGAACCAGAATCATTACAATTTTGGGAACTCATAACTATCACCACCTTTTAAATATAGTATGAAAAAATAGAGCCGAATCTTGTAGGAATGGTTCTATAAAAATCAAAAAGTGTTATCTGCAACGATTGCAGCCATGTGATGGATCCATGTTATTTTGTGCAGGGCTCATGTTATTTTGTGCTGGATTCATGTAATTTTGTGATGGATGCATGTGACATTGTGATGGATCCATATAACCTGGATCTACGACGACATTTCTTGTCACAGGCTGGTAAATATGACGAGGAACGTTAACAATATGTTGCCGATTAACATTCACGATTGGGTGAATAACAGGAACCTCGCGTTGAATGTAGGAATCATGAAATACACACTTTGGGGGACAGATTATTGGTCTAATGGGACGACATCTCAAAAAAAACACCTCCTTGTTTACTCTAGTAAATGCATCCCCTAGTAACTTTGAAACGGACAAACAACACAGGTGAGATTTTAAATTTGTTTTAAAAGATATGGATTATAGTAAGCAAGGGGTACTGCATTAAAAAACAGCAGGAGTAAGGAGGAATTGAGTTACTAGGGACAAAGAGCGATGCGGATGGCAGAAGAGATCTCGATGAAAATCAAAGTGGAAGTCGAGTTTTAAATAAAAAAACAGCAAGGCCAAGACCTGACCGTAAAAGAGTTGTATTTGCAGGGTGCATATGACGAGGGAACGTCATACAAAAACAATATACCCGTTAATCAAAAGTTTACACCAAAAAAAGCCAGGTTTGCCCCGGCTTTAAAACATAGGAATCACCATAGCAAAATGTTCCGTTTGAAAGCAGTTTAACCAATAAAAAGAAAATGATGCAAAAAAAGCCAGGAAAAGTCCCCGGCCTTTAAAATATTACTCGCAATTCTATTTTAACAGACTGGGGGCGTCCTGCGCTATGAAGATTGATTATGAAAAAATGACAGCTGAAATCGATTTAATGAATGATAAAACAATGTATGTGGTGAAGGACGGCAAATTGATTCCTCATACGCTGCCTGACTATGGTTCAACCGTTATTGTTATGGTCGGCGGCAGAGTAGATCGTCTTGAAGATAATACGAAAAGAAAAATTTAATGAACAGTAGACACAAACTGTTAAAGAGAGGTGACGACATGCTCACATACCAACAAGCTATTAATCTTAAAAAAGGCGATCGTTTAAAAGCAGATGGTTCATTTGGACGTATCACTGGAACTATTGTAGGAAAAGGGAAGGAAAATGGTTCTCCTGTTCTTTGGATTAAGCACGACGATGAACCAAAAAAGGGTTTGTTATTGCTTATTCTATAGGCACCGACCTAAACGAATATGGTTGGAACAGTTTGGATGCCGGGCGTGATTTCGAGTTATTAGAAATGCAACCTAATCTTTTCGACTTAATTGATTAATCGACGGTACGAACAGACTGAGGAAAAAGGTGGTGAATGGTTTGTCCGATGAATTAACAGGCTATCAAATCGGCAAATTGAAACATGCTTTCGGATTAGATTATTCAAGAAAACCATATAGAAACTACTATCATTGCAACGCATTTAATGATGAGTGGGAAGATATGTGTGCCAAAGGATACGCCAACAAGCAAATTCGCGGCCGC
Organism: Domibacillus aminovorans; assembly: GCF_001643235.1. GTDB lineage: Bacteria > Bacillota > Bacilli > Bacillales > Domibacillaceae > Domibacillus > Domibacillus aminovorans. The sequence continues at coordinate 66,920 of NZ_LQWY01000014.1, read as the reverse complement.
AAAGAAATTATTTATTTCGGAACAATCAAAGGGTTGAGATTGGTTTTTAGAAAGAATGTGACAGAAAGATACTTTAATGAAATTTGATTAACAATACGACGAAAAGCAACTATTCTTTCCCGGGAATAGTTGCTCGAAAAGAAATAGAAAAGGCTTCTGAATAGGAGGGAGAAAGGGCTCCTATTTGTTTTTAATATATGCAACAACAATAAAAACTGTGAAAATTCAATCAGTTAAATGAGCAGTACGTTCAAACTTTTGAACCAAGCTTGGGAACATGGTATTCTGTTTCATAAGAGTTACTAAATTGTAAATGCTTGGACATATTTACAATATATTGTTCGTTTAAGGGAGGTTATTTATGATCAACACATGTGATTAAATATTAACACTTTATAGAAATAGAAGTAGGAGAACATAAGTGGGATTAAAAGTTGATAACGCATTGAGCTATAAAGGGAGGATTATAAGTGTCGTATTTGTTGCCGTCCTTCTTTTGTTCATTAGGGGAATGGTGATAATGCACTTTGGACGAGCGCCTCATCCACTTCCGATACCAGCGCTTATTCCATTAGTTATAGCTTGGTACCTTGGAAAACATTATGATAAATATGTGCATTTATCTATGAGAGACACTCTAACAGGATTATATAACAGACGCTATGTATTGGATAAGTTCCCTCGAGTAATGACATATGTTAATAAAAGAAAGTTAAATATCGCTATATTGGTGTTAGATGTTAATGGATTTAAAGAAATAAACGACAATTATGGACATGACTACGGAGATCAAGTACTTGAGCAACTATCAAAAATTTTATGCAAATCTTTTGGACAAAAAGATATTATCGCTAGGTGGGGTGGAGATGAATTCCTCATACTTTCCACATTTTCTGATGAAAAATTAGTAATAAATAAAATAAATCAATTTAAAAACGAGATAAAAAGGGAGGACTGGCAGCAAAAAAGCGACATATCCGTTTCAATAGGTAAAGCGACATATCCTTCAGATGCTGTCAGTTTAAAAGAATTGATGGCTAAAGCTGATTCTAATATGTATGAATTAAAAATGAGTGATAAACAAATGAATGCAACAAAAAGGGAAGAATCCATGTTGCACTAATATGGAGAAGCACACGTTGGTTAAGTAAGCTATTTACTCATAAATGTGAATGTTGAAAGCCTAAATAAAAGAATGCCTTTTTTGGACATTCCTATCGACGCCGTTTTATCTAATATTGGTTAAAAATTACTACACAGTACGAACATAAGGTGAACTGAATACTTTAGCCTAACGGAAAAACCGAGGGCACTGAATGAACGCACAAGTTGCGTTTGTTTGGTGCTCTTTTTTGTTTGCATTTCTAGTTTTCATACGCAAGTTACCAGCAAGTTAAAGGAGTGTTCGTGATGAAACCAAGTTTGAAAGAGCAGCTGCAACAATGTATGTGGTGAAGGACGGTCAGCTGATTCCGCATGAGCCCCCGGATTACGATGGGCGGCAAGGTGGACCGTCTGGAGACTACACAGAAACGGAAAATTTGATCAACAGTAGACCCAGACTGTGCGGCAAGGATTAATGTCAAAAAGGATAAAAAAGCTTACTCATTCTTATCCTTTTCAAGTAAATCAATTATTCTATCAAGCTTTTGTTCGATACTATCTGACTTGCTTGGCTGTTTAGTAATGAGTGAACGAACAAGAAAAAACACAGCAAAAAATATCACCAATATAAAAATAAGGAAGACTAGTTGAAATATCATATCTCCAGTATTCATCATATTAATCCCTGCCTTTCCTATTTTTGGTGTTAGTATACCATAATTTTTCACTTCACAGTTCGAACATATTACAGCATAAAAAGCCGGGGGGTTTAAATCCGGCTTGATTGAAGGAAACTTATTTGGAAAACAACATATGCTCAAGAGTTAAAAATTTCATATAATTTAAACATATTTATACATTTTGGAGTATCTTAATATCTAGTTCTTTGTTATTGTAAAGTAAAATGAAATTTCAGATAAAGGCAAACTAATTGAAAGGTTAGGACGCAAAGCTACAGGTCTTAGGTCAAGTGGCGATGATGGCTGGGCTGCCTCGTAAATGGGGGTATGGAGTTTGCAACGAATTGATAATATAACAGAAAAACGGGCTTTTTTATCGTTGAAGGTGAAAGAGGGCACTAGAGAGAATTGGGATATGTCGGATGAAGATTTGCTTAAAGCACATAGGGATGCAGTAAGGTTAAAGTTAGACTCCACTTTCATCTATCTGCTTGAACGCGAAATAAATAGTAGATCTATCCTTCTTTTAGACGACTTTGACAAACACCTTAGTCGCATGGAGGAAGTATCAGCAAATGGATAAATTGTACAGCGCGTTTTACTTAAAAACGGCTCGTCACGAAGAGACCTTCCCTCTTGACTATGAACGTGTAATGAAGGATTTATATGATATTCAATATGCACTCGATCAATCTTCTATTTTAGTGATTACAGATGAAAAAGGGATTATCACGTATGTCAATGATCGTTTTTGTGAAATTTCCCAATATGAACGAAATGAGATCCTTGGACGAACGCACCGCCTCATCAATTCGGGCTTTCATCCCGCCTCTTTTTTTCAGCATATGTGGAAAACGATCAAGCGAGGGAAGATTTGGAGAGGGGATATCAAAAACCGGGCAAAAGATGGGTCATTTTATTGGGTGAATACAACGATTGTTCCATTTCTCAATGATCAGGGCTCTCCGTATCAGTTTGTTTCAATCCGAAGTGATATTACCGATCGGAAAAAAGTAGAAGAACAATTGAAATCGGCTTTGAAAAATGATTTCCAGCAAACTGTGAAAAACTTGCAAAATGCCGTCTTTAAATATAAGCAGACTGATGAGGGAGAATTTCAGTTGACCTTGCTTGAAGGGAAAATATTGGAGTCTTTAGGCTATACCACAAGTTTTGTGCAAGAGAAGAAGCTGGATGATCTTTTTCCAGCAAAAGTAGTTGAAAGAACAAAAGCCTATTTCGCAAGAGCTTATCAGGGAAAAACTGTTGACTTTGAAGTGCAAATTTTCAAACATACGCTTCTAATTTACCTATCTCCTATCCTTGAAGACGGCCAAATTGTTGAGGTAGTCGGGACAGCCACCGATATTACAGAGCGAAAAAAAGCAGAAAAAGCGATCTATCAAGTGGCATATTACGATTACCTGACAGGTCTGCCAAATCGCCGTTTGTTTCAAGAAAATATGAAAATCTTTGACTCTTTGAGCCCCCATTATCCATGTGCAGTGGTATACATTGATCTGGACCGCATTAAAAATATTAATGATACAATGGGCCACAATATGGGCGATCAAGTATTGAAATCGGTCTCAAAACGGATTCAAAAAGCCCTCCGCACGGGTGATATGGTTGCGCGTATTGGGGGAGATGAATTTATCGTTTTACTGCCAAATATATACTGGAAAGAGGTAGATAGAATAGTAGCACGCATAATGCGTCATATAGAGAAACGAATGATCATTGATGAAAAAGAGATTTTCATGACAGCAAGTATAGGTATTAGCGTGTACCCGGATGACGGACAGGACAGTGAAACACTGATTAAACATGCCGATGCAGCCATGTACCTAGCGAAAGAAAACGGCAAAAATAATTTTCAATTTTTCACAAAAGAGCTCGAAGAAAAAGCTGCGAAGAAAATGATGCTTGAGCGGGAATTGCACAAAGCATTGGAATGTGGCCAATTTCAATTACATTATCAGCCCCAATTTGATATTCATTCGGGCCATATGATAGGAGTGGAAGCATTAATCCGTTGGAAACATCCAAAAATTGGTATGATCTCGCCCGTTGACTTTATCCCACTGGCTGAAGAAACTGGCTTAATTGTGCCGATTGGCCATTGGGTGCTGCAAACAGCCTGCCGTCAAAATAAAAAGTGGCAGGATAACGGGTTTCCACCCATCCGAATCAGTGTCAATGTCTCTGCGCGACAGTTCTCACAGCCTCATTTTGTCGATACAGTGAAGGAAGTGCTTGAACAAACCGGTTTATCTCCTGATTGGCTGGACCTTGAAATAACCGAAAGCATGACACTTGAAGGTGAATTTTTCCATTCTGTGTTGCAAAAGTTAAAAGACTTATCTATTCATGTCAGTGTGGACGATTTTGGGACAGGCTATAGCTCACTTAGTTCGCTCCGTCATTTTCCGGTTAATCGGCTTAAAATTGACCAGACATTTGTCCGAACATGGGATGATAAGAATAAAGCTATTATAGCAATGATTATTACACTCGCTAAAAACTTGGAAATGAATGTTATTGCCGAAGGTGTGGAAACGATCGAACAGGCTATCTTTTTAAAAGAAATGAATTGCCATGAAGCACAGGGTTATTTTTATGCAAAGCCAGTACCAGTAGAAGAAATGGACGTCTTTTTCCAGCAATTATTCATAGCCACTTCATAAGAAAATTAATTTAAAGGGAATTAAATTAACCAACGTCCCAACGGAAAAACCGACGGACATCAAACTTTAGAGTAGGTTTATACCTACTTTAGAGCTTGGTGTCCCTTTTTATGGAGAAAGGGAGGAAATAATGGTGAAATTACAAGATATTGTGATAGATACTAGTACTATGCGACTAGAATTGGATATAATGGAAATACCGAAAGCGTGTGTAGTGGTGATCTGTGAAGGTAAGGTGAAGATCAGAGAGCTGCCGCCGCATGGGGAATACAAGATCGTCACGCACCAGGGTAAGGTGAAGCGGATGAGGCGGGAAGAAGGAGAAGAGTTTTGATGGATGATAACAAAGAATTACAAGACAAGGATGTCAGAAAGATATGGTTATATGCGGGTTTTGGAGCGATTTTCTCTGCAATTGCTATGCCAATTATAATATTTGTTTCCTCGGGAGAATCCGCTTCTATCGCTACGTTTAAAAGTTTGGGTGCAGTAGGAGATTTCTTTGGAGGATCTACAATAGGTTTTTTATCTTTGGCAAGTATTTTCTTCGTCATTCATGCAATTAGAATTCAAAGTCAAGAATTAGCTTTTCAGAGAGAAGAACTGCGGATGACTAATGAAGAGTTAGAGAAAACACGCCTACAACATGAACTTTCAAATCAGACACTTATAAAACAACAGTTTGATTCCACTTTTTTTAAAATGATAGATTTACACAATAGCATTGTAAAAGAAATGGAATATCGCCAGAAAAGTTCGAGATCTGCCTTTATGTTTTTTTGGAATTATTTTGTAGGAGAGGTTAGGAGGGACATTTTTAAAAAATATGATAACGGCGATGGAGTTATAAACGGTCAAAAAGTGGAGAGAAATATTTTTTTAGAAAACTATCGTAATGAGCAAAGCGTTAATGCTTTTGTAACATCTTTTCTAAGTGAACACGAATATCTATTAGGTCATTATTTTAGAAATATGTACAGGATCATTAAGTTTATTGAAGAGAGCCAATTGAGTAAGGAAGAAAAAAGAAATTATAGAGGCATTTTTAGAGCGCAACTATCTACCTATGAACTATATTTACTTTTTTATAATGTGAATTATTACGATGATGGACAAAATTTCAGAGAATTAATCCGAGGGAAAAACTTTTTTGATCAACATATCGACGGGCTTTTTGAACAAAATGTGGTTTTAGCCGCTTTAAACAAACAGGTTTATCAAGATTTAAATTAAATAATTGTTCTCTCAGCCCACTGAAGGACACTGAACAGACACGAAAATTCGTGTGCTGTTTGGTGTCCTTTTTTGTTTTTTTAATCACCTATGTCGTTGCAACCAATCTACAATTCCACACCTATTTTTGCAACCAAAGGAGTGTTCATGATGAATCCATCGTTGAAAGAGCAACTGAAACAATGGAAGAAGGACCATCAGGAAGTGAAAAGAGAACGGAAGAAAGAAAAGCCGCTGCAGAAGAAGCAGGAGAATCTGTCTGAACGAGATTGGAAAGAAATCATGGGTATGGGTCGGGCACGGTACGGACGAGCAAAAGGCGGGGCATTTAGACAAAAATAAGGAGGATGGATATGCGGACACTCATTTATGAATACAAACAATCATTGCGGTCATTGAGAGAAATGAAAACAGCTATTGAATCGAAAGCCGAATTAACAGAGCTTGATTTGCAAGATAAGACACTCATCAACAGTATGATCAGCGAAACAGAGTTTGCCATTCAGTGGATGGTGTCCGGCCGGAATCCTGATGCAAGACGTGGGGCAGATCGAACAGGTGCATATACTTTGGATCCGAAGTTAATTGAAGCGGTTGTGCCGAATCGTGCGGTTATGGAAGAACGAAAGATCACAGCGGATGAACAATGGCTACTTGATGACGTGCTTGGAGATTTAACAGTGAGAGAAAAAGATGTATTTACGTTGGTTAGGGCAGAGGGAGTATCGTTTGATTACACAGCTGAATTGCTTGGTATCACGAAATCGTCCGTTCAGACGTATTTAGAACGGGCGGAACGTAAGATTGAAGATAGAAAAAACGGCAGCCTTTTTCTTGTTTCTTAAAGGAGTCTGACTTATATTTATAGGTATAAAACATCAGGAATAAAGGGTGGTTTTTTTGTTTGACGAAATTTATAGATTATTTAGTTCAGAAGATACAGAAAAAACAATACGTAGAAGATCAAGGCAAGAAGAGGTTAAATTTCAAATAAATGATCTTAAAACATCAGGAAACCATATTAGGAAAATCGTTAAGAGAGAGGAAGATACAGTAATAATCTTTAATAGAGACGATATGGACCCTGATTTTATTCTTTTTAAAGCATTAATAATACCAGAAGAAAGAGTTAGTATAGAGAGAGCTCATTTGCACGCATACCAAGATGAGAATGGTAAGTTAATTTTAGCTGACATTGGGGTATTTGGGGAAATTATAAATAAGGGATATGGCTCTTTACTTTTAAACTGCCTAAAAGAATATGCGATTGATAACAAATTTAAGGTTATTGAAGGATGGATATCTAGGATTGACGAAGATCACATTGAAAGATTGGAAAAGTTTTATAAGAAACACGAATTCGATTTGATCTATAACTCGGAAAGACAGATGAACATGGCAGATTTGGTTTGGAGAAAGAAAGATACGTAATTTGTGTCGTACAGATGATGTATATGTGAGAAGGAAAAAATAAAACAAAGAGAATAGGCTCCTTCTCCAAATATAAAAAGTATAAGCTATTGTTTTGCGGAATTTTTTCCTTCTTTTATAATTAATCTTCTTTTATAATTAATCTCCTTCTATAATTAATCCCCTTCTAGTTCTGTTATACTATATTAATTAATGAATATATTTCCAATTGGAAGTAAGGGAGAGAAATTTATGAAAAAGTTCAAACGTATTATTGCAGCTGTGACAATAACAGGAGCGCTATTCGCTTCAACTATTCCATCAGCACTTGCAGAGGAACAACCACAGCCGACAGAGTTGCCACCATTAGACACTGGAGAAGGGTTCTCACCGTTCCAAGACGCAAACGGCACGAGGTATGCATCCGCTGTTTGGTTCATGTGGATTAATGGCATTGCTCAAGGCGTAAGTGAAACTAAGTTTGGTGTCTCTCAGCCACTTAAACGGGTGGATGCGGCGATGATCGTGGGGAACTATGGTATTGAAGGACTCAATCAGAATCCTAAAAAAGCACCGTTCAGAGATCTTCCTCAACGTGCAGTTCGAACAGTATCCGCTCTTTACGATGCAGGAATTATAAATGGTAAAAGCCAGACTCTATTTGGATCTAATGACACGATGAAAAGAGGAGAGGCGGCAATCCTCCTTTCAAGAGCGTTTGAAGAATCATTGACAGTTGAACCAACAGGGGAGTATGAAGATGTCCCTGCTCGATGGAATGATGTTTCTCCTAACTGGGAATTGGATAAATCAGATAAGTTCTCAGATGTAACTGGTCGATATGTAAAACCCGTCCACTTGCTTTTAGATGCTGGTATCGTACAAGGGAAAACAGCCACAAAATTCGGTGTTCACGATCCTTTGACAAGAGGCGAATTGGCGTTGATGATTCATAGAATTTTTGAAGTTAATAAAGCAATTCCAGAACCAGCTCCAGATCCATCTGGCGAACTTCCGTCTTCTGCTAAAGGTATAACTATGTCGCTGGACAAGGAAATCTATAGCAAATCAGAAACACCTAAACTGATAATTACAAGCAATAACCCAGTGAATCAATACTTTGGCCCAGAATTCGAAATAGAAGAAATGAAAGATGGTTCGTGGCATAAAGTGCCGTTTAACGAAGGTTTAGCTTTTCCAGGAATCATATATACGTTGAAAACTGGAGAAAAGCATCAAGAGTCTATCTCATTTAATGACGGTCTCTATGAATCACCGCTTAGAGCTGGTCAATATCGAGTGGTACAATCATTCAACAACGTAAACGATTATAAGTTGACTACAACTTTAGCAGCACACTTTACAATTACTGAATAAATTTTTAGTTTATAAATCTCATATGTACAAACGTCTCAAAATGAAGGGATCACTCACTAATACTGGTGGATGCTTTTTTCTATACTTTAAAATAAACATCGTCGTTTTTGTCGTATAGCTGCTATATATATGAGATGGTTGATAAAAAGTAGGACAACGGACAAAACAAATTGAGTCACTCAAATCCGAGTGGCTCTTTTTCGTACATAAAAACAGAGGGGTGGAAAGCGAATGCTGCCAAACAAAGTGAAAGTAGTCGGGATTGAATATAAAGTAATCGAAAAAGATGTTGTTGAAATCAATGGCAATCTAAATTACAGCGGTGGCTGTTTTCATCGAGAAGCGGAAATTCAAGTCCGCAAAGATGCAAGTAAGGATCGAAAGGAACAGATTTTTATTCATGAATTAGTACATGCCATTCTGAATGAAGCAGGATACGATAATCACGAAGAAGAAATGGTGGAGCGGTTCGGTATTGTGCTGCATCAAGTATTAAAGGATAACGATTTGCAATTCATAAATAAACACAAGCATCTATCAACCCCTTGATAGATGCTTGTGAATCTACTTACTTTTCTTTACGTACGCCCTTGAACTTACCGTCTGTTGTCTTTTGATCCATGAATTTTCCCGTTGTGGTATCACGTTTAATGTAATTCCCATTTGGACCTTTAAACTGACTTCTTCCTTTGACAGCGCCATCGCGATGATTCCCAGCATTCCCAGCCATTTTGCTTCCTCCTTTCTTATTGGATTAAATATAATACGTTGGGCATATGCCAATAGTTTCAAGTAGTTTTTCTATGCTTCAAAACAAAAAACAGTGGAGGTGGTGGTGGTGTGACGTGGCGAACTGGAATGAAATTAGAACAGAGTGGGAAACCACAAAAATCACGCTGGCTTCATTAGCAGAAAAGCATGATATAAAGCTCGGCACATTAAAGAGTCGAAAGAGCCGTGAAGGATGGTCAAGGGATCTAACGGAAAAGGGTGCAACCATCAATAAAAAGGTTGCATCTAATAAGAAGGATGCAATCCTGAAAAAGCGTAAGGAACAGCGGAATAGAAGCGGCAACCCGAATCCATCTCATAAATTTCCGGATCACAACAGCTTTCAAACAAAGCATGGTCTTTTCAGCAAGTTCCTTCACGCTGAACAGGTAGAAATCATGGAAGCATCAAAAGATATGGAGATACCTGAATATCTATGGTTCCAGATTCAAGTGAAATTTTCTGCAATAGTTCGAATGCAGAAGATTATGGTAGTTGAGGATGAAAATGATCATTTGAAAGAAGAGAGCGGGAGTAGCTGGGGCGATGGTAGTAGCAGTGAATCCTTCAAAGTATCATTTGCTTATGAGCGCTATGAATCTTACATCAAAGCCCAGACGAGAGCTATGGCAGAATTCAGAAATTTAACGAAACAATTCCTAGAACTTGCTCATGATGAAGATGAACGGCGTTTGAAGCTGGAGCAGATGCAAATAGGTATCGATAAAACAAAAGCAGAACTGGATAAAATCAGTAACTCAGATGGTGATAAGCCGATCGAAGTCATTATTAAACGAAAAGGTGAATCGTTATGATGGCAGTTGAAAAAGAAGTGAATCCGCGCTTCGAAGATTTTCTGTTTGACTGGTCAACAAAATTTCAATTCCTTGTCGGGGGCTATGGTTCCAGCAAGAGTTATCACGTAGCGTTAAAGATCATCCTGAAGCTTTTGGAAGAAAAACGGACTGCTCTTGTTGTCCGTGAAGTGTACGATACACACCGGGATTCCACATATTCATTACTGGAAGAGCTAGTGATTGATTTGGGGCTTGATGGTCGAATTAAATGCATGACATCTCCCATGCAAATCCGCTTCCCAAATGGCAGCAAGATCATCTTTAAAGGAATGGATAAGCCAGCCAAATTAAAGTCTATTAATAACATCTCTATCGTCTGGATCGAAGAGTGTTCTGAAGTGAAATATTCAGGCTTTAAAGAATTACTCGGGCGGCTCCGGCATCCGACATTGAAGCTGCATATGATTCTTTCTACAAATCCAGTAGGGGAAGATAATTGGTCGTATAAACATTTCTTTAAAGATGAATTAAACAACCGCTTGATACTAGATGACGCGGATTTATATGATAAAAGAACAGTTGTGACAAACGACACGTACTATCACCATTCCACAGCGGAAGATAATTTGTTTTTGCCAGAAAGCTATGTTTCCCAATTAGATGAATTAAAAGAATACGATCCAGACCTTTATCGAATTGCCCGAAAAGGTCAATTTGGCGTGAACGGCGTGAAGGTGCTGCCACAATTTGAAGTACAGCCGCACGACGCTGTTATGAAGGCGATCAGCAATATTCGTTCACCAATTAAGCGGGTGGGAATGGACTTTGGCTTTGAAGATTCTTACAATGCGTTGGTTCGTTTGGCAATCGATCATGATAAAAAGATTCTTTATATCTACTGGGAATATTACAAAAATAAAATGACGGATGACCGGACCGCTGAAGATCTGGCTGAATTCAAAGAAACAAAAGAATTGATTCGAGGGGACAGTGCAGAACCGAAAACAATCCAATTTTTTAAACAAAACGGCTTCAATATAAGGGGAGCGAAGAAATTCGGTGGTTCCCGCTTGGCAAATACAAAAAAAGTGAAGCGGTTCAAGCAAATCATTTGCTCTGATCAATGTACGAATACAATTGCGGAATTAAAGCCGCTCACATATAAGAAAAATAAATTGGATGAAATTATTAAGGATGAATTTAACATCGATCCTCATACATTCTCAGCCATCTGGTATGCGCTTGATGGTTACGAAGTCTCGGACTTAAAAGGCAATGGGGTCCACAGCTTCAACAAAGCAAAATTGGGCTTATAAGGTGGTGAATCCATGTTTCGATTGGATGAAGATATAGAAGTAACGCCTGAATTGATTCAGAAGCTAATTGAAAAGCACGATACAAAGCGAGAATTAAAGCTTCGTCAGTATTATGACGGAGAACACGACATTTTAAAGCGGAAATTCGAGGATGAAACGAAGCCGAATAATAAAATCGTCACAAATTTTTGTCAGTACATTACGGACTTGAGTATCGGTTATTTTACCGGGAAGCCTGTGAGTTACAGCATCTCCCAAGAGCAAGAGGCTGCTTATATGGAGCAGATACAGGAGATATTCGACCTAAATGATGAACAGCAGGTAAACGCCGCTCTCGCACAATCTACGAGTATTTATGGCAAAGGAGTTGAAATCCTGTATACGACGACAGGATTAAACAACGAATTAGAAATCCGCTTTTGTGAATTGGATTTAACCGAACAAAATGTCATTTTGGCGTACGACCGCTCCGTGGAAAAGAAATTGGTGCTGGCCATCCGCTATTTCAGAAATAAAGACATTCTTGATGATAAAGAAACGACGCAGGCATTTGTATACACGTCGGATACTATTTCTCATTACATTGGTACAGATGAAGGATACCAACTTAAAAACGAAGAAGACCATTACTTTCAGGAAGTGCCGATTAATGTGTATTGGAATAAGGAAGAAGACGGCAAGGGAGATTTTGAAGACATTATTACCTTGAACGATGCCTATAACCTTCTGCAATCCGATGATATTAACGAATCAAACTATTCTAACGATGCCTATCTGGTCTTTAAAGGACTGTCACCGGATGCGGAAGATATCCAATTAATGAAGGAGCACCGTTCAATGAAAGTCGATGGCGATGGTGAAGTAAAATGGCTCATTAAAGACATTAATGATACATGGAAAGAAAACTTGAAAAGCCGATTGGTAAGTGACATTCACCGCATATCTGGTACGCCGGATTTATCCGATGATTCATTCGGTGGTAATCAAACGGGTGAGTCAATGAAATATAAATTAAAAGCATTTGAGGATAACCGTGCGATGAAAGAACGCTGGTTCAAACAAGGCTTGCAGCGGCGCATATGCTTGATTACGAACATTTTAAATATCCAGGGTCATGCGTATGACTGGCGTTCCATTGTGCCGGCATTCTCTGCTAACTTGCCAAAAGCAGATTTAAGTGTGGATGAAATGATTAAATTGGTTGGGGCTGGCATCCTCAGCAAAGACACGGTCCGCTCAAAAGTTAGCATCATAGAAGATCCAGCCGATGAAGCGGAAAAGATTGAACAGCAGGAAGCGGAGTATATTCGCTTAAACGTCAATCCTGTAGCCTCTTCTGAACAGAAGGAAGTGGTAAGTAATGATGCAGGAACGGTATAAAAAGCTTACTGAAAAGCTGATAAAGCTCACAGGGATAACAGAAAAGGTACTCATTACTGAGTACATGATCACCTTGCAAGAGATTCACGCACTTTTAGAGACGCAGTATAAGCAATATGAAGAGGATGGAAAGCTCACCTTTGATGTCATGACCAAACACAACCGTTTAAAGAAGTTCGAGCAAGGGCTGATTGACCATATCGTTGTGCTTAATAAAAAGGTTGGCCCCACTCTTATAAAGCACCTAAAAGACTTATATACAGAGGGTTATTATACATCTGCTTGGATTCTTGAAACCGAAACGCTGACGAAACTGGCGTTTAGTGCTGTTCAGGTAGAAGTGTTGGAGAATGCTATTCAACATAACTTTACTGGCTTAACGCTGAATGAGCGGCTGCAAGCACAGCGGAATGAGGTCATTTTAAAACTCCGTCAAGTTGTGACGAGCGGCTTGCATGAAGGGCAGACGTACCACACGATGGCAAAGGCTATTCAAAATCAGATGGAAATGAGCGCCACTAAAACTATGCGGATTGTGCGGACGGAAGGGCATCGCCTTCAGGAAAGTTCAAAACATGATAGCACGGAACATGCTCATAAAAATGGCGTGCGAATGAAAAAAACATGGAACAGCGTGGGAGATGAACGCGTGCGAGATGCTCATCAAGACTTGAACGGAAAAACAATTCCGATTGACCAGGAATTCACCAGCAAAGCGGGTGGCAAAGGGAAAGGCCCTGGCATGATGAATAAGGCGGCGGACGACATTAATGACCGTTGTTTCCTCACGTATTCCATTGAAAAGATCGAGAAGCCGCAACATGCCGAATTAAAAGACATGCCGCTTGAACAGTGGAAGAAGGAGCGACTAAAAAATGGCTAAGTATCGTAAAAATCAGTTGTAGTTGATACGCCGTTTGATACAAGAAAAGCGCTAAAAGAGATTATAGATAGAAATACGGGCTACCGATAAGGATAGTCTTTTTTTTATTGCCTTTTTTCATGTCTGTAGGCGTAAAAGAACAGCATGAACTAAAATATTGAACATTGCAGGGGCAATGCAACTGTAATGGGCAAGGAGGAACTATTTATGATTAACCATCAACCTGAAACAAAACTGCCTTTTTTCTATAAACCATCATTGCCGCTCCGTTTAGACATTCAGTTCTTTGCTGATGAAGATGAGCAAGGTGGGGGCAATCAGTCTACCGCTGTGGTGGACGAAGACAATCAGCAACCCGCTGTGGGGGATGAAGACAACCAGCAACAACAGGGGAAATCGCCGTCAACTATTACACTGACGGAAGAAGAGCTGCAGAAACGCCTGCAAAGTGAAACGGATAAACGGGTCACGGAAGCGATTAAAAAGCGTGAAGAATCATTGCGTAAGGAAATGGAAGAAAAGATCAAAATCGAGCGCAAGGAAGCGGAAGAGCTGGCAAAACTCACAGCTGACGAGCGGGCAAAATTCGAGAGCGAGAAAGAAAAAGCCCAACTTCAAAAAGAGAAGGATGCTCTTGAAGAAGATCGCAAGGCGTTCCAGCATGAAAGACTGTTTCTTGAAACAGAAAAGGCATTGACGAATGAGAGCTTGGATGATCGTCTCGCACCTTTCTTGATCGGTGAAGACGCTGAAAAAACCTATGAAAATATCAAGATTTATAAAGAAATTCACCAAGAAGCGGTACAGAAGGAAGTCAATGAGATTTTGAAAGGCAAGAAGCCGCTTATTGGCGGCAAGCAAAACCTAAGTGAGATCGAGCAGCTTGAATCTGAGCGTCAAGACGCATTAAAACGTAAGGATTTGGCGACTGCGGTTGCACTTAAAAACAAAATCCATCAATTAAACAAAAAATAGGAGGTAATGAATCATGACAGTCATTACAGGACAAGGAAACTCTTTTAATCTCCCTAACTATTCAGGTGAATTATTCACAGCGGATGCAGAAACAACACCTTTTCTAACCATGATTGGCGGATTAACAGGGGGTGGGCTTGAAACAACTAACAAAGAATTTTCAACTGCCAGCCTTTATGATTATCCAACACCGGCGCAACCGGCAATTTCAGAACAAGCGTCCACTACGGCTCCTGCTGCTAAAACTTACGCTCGTTCACAAGAAAAGAATATTACGCAAATTTTCCAGGAAAAAGTGTCTGTGACGTACCGCAAAATGTCCAATTCTGGCCGCTTGAGCGGATTGAATACAGCGGGTGCACGCGGCAATACGGCGAGCGAGAAGGATTTCCAAATCGCACGTGCGTTAACGAAAATTGCGCGTGATGCAGAACATACCTTCCTCAATGGTCAATATGCTGCAGGTGCAACAGTTACCGATGCGGATAAAACACGTGGGATGTTTGAACTTTGTTCCACGGGCAATACCATTGCCGCAGCGGGTGCGACATTAAGCAAATCGTTAATCCAACAATTGCTTCGTACAATGGCGACAAACGGAGCAATGTTCTCCGATCCGGTATTATTTGTGAATGCGTACAACAAACAAATCATCAGCGATATTTATGGTTATGCTCCGCAAGATCGTAACGTGGGCGGCGTGAACATTCAACAAATTGAAACCGACTTTGCCAAAATCGGGATTGTGTGGGATCGATTTGTTCCAGCCAATTCTATCGGTGTTTTTGATTTGGCGTATGTAGCACCTGTCTTCCAGCCTGTTCCGGACAAAGGTGTTCTCTTCTATGAAGAGCTTGCTAAGAGCGGTGCAGCTGAAGATGGGCACATCTACGGTGAAATCGGACTAGATCACGGTCCATCGTTCCTTCATGGAAGCATTACAGGCCTAGCGGTTTCTTGATGACAAGGGAGAAGGTGCTCTTCTCTCTTTTAATCTTCATAAAAAGGAGGAATTCTGGTGGGGAAAATTCAAAATGACAACCGTGTAGATCCGGTTTTGAAAGAAGTGATTCAGATGCCAGCGCAAGCGAACAGCACTGCTGTAGATGTTGCTGGTTTGAATACACAAATCAACAGCCTTCTTCAGAAACTGCGCGATACAGGATTAATGAAAAACTAACTAAAAAATTAAATGAGGTGAAATCATGAAATTCTACGGCCATGGCATTGTATGGGATAAAGACAACGATAAAGCCCTTTGTACCTTCGAAAACGGGGAATACGAAACGGATGATCAGCGGGCCATTGATTTATTAACCGAAGCGGGATTCGAGCATGATGCAGAGGAACCTAAGTCAATAACAGAGATGGGCGTTCCGGACCTGAAAAAGCTTGCGAAACAGCAAGGTATTGAAGGGTACAGCAAAATGGATAAGGAAGAATTGCTTGCTGTTTTAGTCAGTGAGTAAGCGTGACACTGGCGGAAAAAAGAACGTTTAAAAGCCACCTGATGAGGTGATGAAAGATGGCTAGATCGAGAAGAACGATCAGAAGTTTGAGCGAGCTGGATGCGTTAGCGGATAATCTAGCAGCGTTAAATAACAAAAAAATCAAAGTGGGTGTCTTTGGTTCGGATGATGCTGAAATGGTAACGATTGCCCGCGTCCATGAATACGGAACGAAAATTCAAGTGACGGATAAAATGCGGGCATGGTTTGCGTATCAAGGGTTCCCTTTGAAAAAGGAAACAACCGAAATTGTCATTCCAGAACGTTCTTTTCTTCGCAGTGGATATGATGAAAACGCGGATGATATAGCTGATAAAATGGAATCATTGATGCCTGATGTCCTGGACGGAAACCTTAATCCAGACATATTCGCCGATATGATCGGTCTTGAAATGGCCGGTTTGATCCAAAAGAAACTGCGCGATCTGCGCGATCCGGCAAACAGCAGCATGACCACCGAACGTAAAGGATCATCAAATCCGCTTGTTGACACAGGTCGGCTAGTTGGTTCTATCCGTCACGAGGTGGAATGAAGGAGGTGAGATCATGCTCGTACAAAACAAAGGGAACAGTGTCCATCATATCGGTGCCGTGCTGTTTCCGGGTTTAACTCGTTTAAGCCCTGATGATGCAAAAGCATTTCTTCAAGCTGCTAAATACCCGAATAATCAAAGCTTGATCGACAGCAAGGAAATTGAAATCGTGAAAGCAGATCAACCTAAGAAGCAGCGAAAAGCGCAGGAAATCGGCTCGGACGATGTTAAAAATGCCCTTGTGTCCGAGGAGGTGTAAGCATGTCCGCACCTTATACAACGATTGAGAACGTGAAAGGGACTGTTTCCCATCTTGCGGCCGTACCGGATGCACAGCTTAATCTTATTATTGCGGATGCATCATTGGAAGTGGACGGGCTTGAATTGCTGGAAAAATACCAGGCAGACGTATACAAAGAAAAACTCACCCGTTATTTATCGATTCATCTGGCCACTTTAAAACCACAGGAAGTGGTGAAAGAAAAGCTGGACGTGCTTGAACGGACGTATAAAAGCGAAACGGGATTGAGCGGTTTGTCTGTCACGGTTTACGGACAGGAGTACGAACGCATGGTAAATGAATATACAGTATCAACAGATCACAATAAAGTGGTCTTTTTTTAATGTTGAAAAAGGTGGTGTTAAAAAGTGCCTGAAAAAATAAGTTTCGCATCGATGATTCACTCATTTGGCGTGATCTTTAAAGCAGACGTGGAAGCGGCTGGCGGTTCTTATGCTTCTAATGGGGATTGGATCGACAGTACAACGTATCCAGCGGATGTGACAGGGGTTTTACTTCCTTTCAGTCAGAATGGTTCCGGTAAAGATGAACTTCATTATTCTGAAGCAGGTACGTATTCGACCAAAGATCGGAAGTTGCTCACATTGGTCTATCTAAAGCTAGGACAGACCATTGTATATAAGGGTATCCGCTATACGATCCAGGAATTCGATGATTTTACCGATTATACGGATGTGAAAATGTACGTGGCAAGGTGGGTTGGCAATGAAAACAAATGATGTGAAAGCCATGATTGAGGTCCTGTCGGTTCACGCAGGCGTTTTAATCGTCAAGGCAGACCAACAGGGCGCTAAACAGCCGCCGCTCCCATACGGGCAATACAAGGTCACGTCACCGCATATCAAAGGACGAGGCCGGGGAAACGTGACGCAATATACAGAAGGAGAGTCCGTATATGAACGTTTGACGACGCAGCCTTTGATGTCCATCTCATTCAGCTTTTTCCATGTTGATGAAGATTTATCGAGAGAACTGGCTGTGCTGGCTCATGGCTGGTTTCAATTTGCGGGCGCTCTTTATTTCATTGATGAAGGGACAGCGGTTCACCGTCTTGGAAACGTGGAAAATCGAACGACGCATATTGTGAATCATTATGAATATAAACACGGGTTTGATGTCCAGGTACGTTCGAAGCATCACATCGACCGTGAAATGGAATGGATCGAAAAAGCGAACATCCAACAGGAGGGAAATTAAATGACCATGAAAGACGTCAAAGTCACCATTAATTTACGGAAGCCACTGGGTTTAACGGGTTTAGGCAAGCCGCTCATCCTTGCGCAAAAAACAGGGACAAGCTCGCTTAAAAATTATAGCTCGATTGAAGCGGTGAAGGTTGATTATATTGAATCAACATCCGTGTACAAAAAAGCATTCGCCATCTTTAATCAGGAACAGCCGCCAGCGGTAATTGCCATTGCTACGTATGACACCGCAGCGGTCGCACCAGCGCCAAAAACAGCAGTCGATGCGGTTACGAAATATTACGATGAGGATTGGTATTTTGCGGTTGTATCCGATGAAGTGATCGCGGAGCAAATCAAAGTAGCTGATTTCATTGAACTGAAAAAATTCAAAATGTTCTCCATGCGTACAAAGCTCCAAGCTGACCGTGCAACCATTAAAGCGAAATCATATAAATACACAATCAATACGTATCATGTGCCGGATGAAGGCATTGATGCGGCGCTTGTCGGTGCGCTCGGTTCACAAGAGGTCGGGTCGCTTACGTGGAAATTTAAAACGCTGAAAGGCATCACGCCAACTGAAATGCTGGACGATGAAATGAATACGATCCATGCAGACGGGGCGATCTGTTATGTCCGTAAGATGGGCATTGCTCAAACGTCTGAGGGAAAAGTGGTATCCGGTGAATACATCGATGTCGTGCATGGTCTGTCATGGGTGATCACAGAAATTGAAAAGAATGTACAAAACACGTATATCCAAAACAAAAAACTGCCGTTTGATCATCGTGGGATTGCTACGCTGGATTCAGCAACGAAAACAGCACTTAAACTGGGCCATCGTCAAGGGATTATTGCAGAAGATGATGCGAAAAATCCGATTTATTCCACGTCTACTTTGTCACGTACTGAAGTACAAGCGGCAGAACGTGGGGCGCGTATTTATAACGGTTTGGGCTTTTCTTTTGAGTTGGCAGGAGCCATTCATGAAGCCAATATCACAGGCGAAGTCATTAAATAAAGGAGGGACTAATCAATGGGATCATATAATGCGGATCTTTGTGTATTAACAGTAGGATCACGAATCATAACAGGGTTTGAAGAAGGTACAATGGTCAATTCAGAAAAGGATGAAGATTTTTTCTCTGAGAAAGTGGATGCGCAAGGTGAGGTTATTGTGTCCGAATCCAATAACCCATTAGGGACGATCACGTTCACGTTATCGCAAACATCACCTCATGTGGCATATGTGGAAGCGTTGGCTAAAAATCGTACAGAATTCCCTATCTGGAATAACTATTCAGGAACGCCAAAAGAAGTAACGGGCGGCACGCGGGCACGAATCAAGAAAACGGCTGGCAAGGAATATGGCGATGAAGCCAGCGGGCGTGAATATGAAGTCAAGGTTTTCGATTACACGTCAGAGTGATAGAATATGCAGCCAGGTAAACGCAAGAAACCAAATAATACCACGAAGCGGTCCACTCGGGCTGCTTCTTTATTTTTACACACAAAAGGAGAGATTTTTAAAATGACAACTAAATTAGGTACCCAAAAAATCGTTGAAGTAGAAGGCACAGAATACACATTACAACACCCAGGACACCGTGAAGCGACAAGAATTCAGGATCGTGTTCAGACAGGTGAAGGGAAATTTTCGACGGAAAAATTTTATGAGGAACTAATGAAACACGTCATTGTTTCACCAAAAGTAAACTGGGAGTACTTTGACGGGAATGAAGCAAAAGGCATCGAGGGACATGATGGGTTTGATGAACTCATGAAAGAGGCTGCCGCCTTTCTTCGAGAGTGAAAACGGCAGTAAAACAAAGGCAATTCTGAAAAAAGAAGTGAATGAGGAATGGTTTTTCTATCGCCCTATTTTAGAGCGTGGCCTTTCTTATGCAGAAGCGGAACAGCTCTCCCGCTATCAATTGGATAAAGTCAATGCAGCGTACGACATTAAAATCGAGATGGAAAAGAAAGCGATCAACAAAAAATAAACAGACGAAAGGGGGGAGAGGATGGAATCTGTTCGTGATTTACTAGTTGATATTGGCATCCATGCCGATACATCACCGATTGCAGAAACACAGCGTCATTTACGAGAGTTGCAGCGGCAGATCGGCGGGTACGAAAGAACGCAAACAAGTGCAAACAACAACATTATTCGTTCGAATCAACGTCTGATTGACGAGACACAGGTGGTCAACCGGCAATTAGGAGCGCAAAGTGATGTCATTCGCCAATTAGCTCAAACAGCTGGCGGATCTGCGCGGCATATGGCGGACAGCTGGAACAGTATGAGCGGTGACATGCGTCGCTCGTTGGTACAGAATCATAACAACTTGGATAAGTATCGCCGGGTGTTGGCGGATGTAGAAGGCGATGTGTTCAAACTCAGCACGCAGATGGGGCATTACAGCGGAACGACCAATGACTTTATGCAAGACATTCGCAAGCTTGGGAAAGAGCATAAAAAAGCTTCTGATCAAATGATTAACAGCAATTTGGCAATGAGACAGGGCTTTATTCAACAGATCGCCACGATGAGCGCTATGAGCGGTCAGAGTGATAAAATCATCAAGAATTACGACCGCATGGGCAATGTCATGCTCAGTGTGAACAAACCGTTTCTTAGTATTACAAGCGGAATGGAGCGCATGGCCCGTGAAGCGAACGCGGCAAATTTGGCTCTTCAAATGCTTGGTCCAAATGCGAGTATGAAAGATTTAGCGGATCAAATCGCGTTGATTAATCAAGGGGTAATGCGCCAGCAAATGGTCCTCATGTTTGCGGCTGCTGCCTGGATTGCATTCACAGCTGTTGTAGCGAATGCTGCGCTCGGTCCTGATCCCGCAGAGGTCAAAGCAGAGCAAGACCTGATAAACAAGATTTACAAAGACGCGCTCGCGGATCGTATAAGTGAAATTAAATTATTCGCGAGTATTTTCCAAGATGTAGCGACGCCAAAAATAGATCCTGACCAGTTATCAAAAAATCTTCAAGAACAAGTCGTCATTATCCGTAATTGGTCAAGTAATTTAAAAACATTGGCTGGACGAGGCGTGAGTGATGCTATGATGGCTGAACTCCAAAAGATGGGGCCTTCTGCCGCTTCTGAAATTCAGGCGATGACTCAAATGACGCAGCCTCAATTAGATCAATATGTAAAAGATTTTCACCAGCGATATAAACTCATCACGAAACAAGCTACATCCGAACTCGCCAACTTAAAGAAAGAAACAGATAAACAAATAAAGGATTTGGAAGACAGTTTAATGCCGCTCGGTGTTGCCTGGGAGAATTTTAAAGGAACTTGGACGAAGGCAGTGGCACCGTTCGTTGAATTTTGGGGACAAATTGCTGCAACGATTGTGAATGTGGGTACCAAAGTAGGTGAATTTGTTCAACGTCTGAATGAAATTAGTCCGTGGTTTACAAGAATTGGCGGAATGTTTATCTACTTGGCATCAACGGCTCTTTTGATGCTCACGCCTTTAGCGGCAGGGATAGGCTGGGTTATGGGGTTAAAAGCAGCATTTGCCTCGATTATGCTCGTGATAGGTCCGCTTGTTCAAGGCCTGGGAGCCATGATGGGTACCGTCCTTCTCGTTTCTGGCGTTGTTCTTGGTCTAGGTGTTGCGTTTTATTTGCTGTGGACACGTTCGGATAAGTTTAAAGAGGGCGTCATTAATGGCTGGAATACGATTAAATCGTCAGCTGTTAGCGTATTTGGATTCATAAAACCGTACATCATGCAGGCGCTTGATACCATTGTGACGTTCGGGAAACAAAAACTGGATCAACTCCGTGCGTTTTGGGATGAAAATGGCACGCAAATCCTGCAAGCAGGGAAAAACGTGTGGACCGTCATTAGCACGGTGATTGGCACAGTTTTAGGTGTGATCTGGAAGGTCATGAAATTTGTGTGGCCTGCGGTGCTCCTGTTGATTAAATCTGTATGGGGCAACATCAAGGGTGTGATCGACGGCGCATTAAAAGTGATTATGGGCATTGTCAAAATCTTTACAGGGCTTTTCACATTAGATTTTAAACTAATGTGGGCAGGCATTAAACAGGTCTTTTTTGGAGCCATTCAATTTGTTTGGAATTACATTAACTTACTGATGTTCGGGCGTATTTTAAGTGCTGGAAAGCTCTTTATACAAGGGTTTAAAGGCGTATTCGTCGGGATGTGGACTGGAATACGTTCCGCATTTACAACCAGCGTGAACGTTGTGAAAAGTACGGTTTCTGACGGTTTTACAGCCATGAAATGGATCGGCGAAAGCATCATGAAAGGATTCAAGAATGCCATTAACGGGGTCTGGTTAGCCATTCATGGAAATTTTATGGGAATGCTTAGTCGTATCAAGTTAGCGGTAAAAACAGCCTGGGGAACGATGAGGGAAGAAACAAAAATAATATTCGGTCTGTTCAAGTCCGATATTGGAAAAGTGTGGGAAGGTATTGTCAAAGGAGCCAAAGACCTGCCGAAAAGAATTGGGGCTGGTATTAAAAGTGCTTCCGGAGATGTGACTGCCGGAGTAAAAGCGTTAGGTACTGATATTTTCAAAGGGATCAAGAAAATCATCGATGGTGTAACGGACGGTGTTAAGTGGGTTTTAGGCAAACTAGGCGCTGAATCGATTATGGGAGAATGGAAAATTCCTCAGTATGCTAACGGAACCAATTATCATCCCGGAGGACCCGCCGTGCTGGGCGACGGACGAGGATCGAATGCAGGACCGGAACTTTATCGCACTCCTCGTGGAGACATGGGATTAAGTCCGTCAACAAACACGATCATGAACCTTCCGAAAGGGACGCAAGTACTCTCTGCAACCAATACACGTAAAGTACTAGGGTCCATTCCAGCATACAATCAGGGCAATACTACTGTAGGAAATTTCATGTCTGGAGCTGGAAATGCCATTAAAAATACTGCATCCGGTGCATGGGACGGGATTAAAGATGCTGCCGGAAAAGTAAAAGATATTGGCGTAGATGTCTTTTCTTACTTTGGTAATCCATCCGGTCTTTTGGATAAAGTATGGTCCGGACTGGGCGTCGTGTTCCCTCAAATGAAAGGTGTTTTTAAAGACGTAGGATCTGGCGCTTTGAAAATGATTAAAGATGCGGCTGTCAACTTTGTGGGAGGAAAGTTACTCTCTTCGGGAGGATATACAAGCGGTATGGAAAAAGATCCGCATAAAGTCGGACGCGGAGCTGGTATGGGCGGCATGATGAAGTACGTTGAATACTGGTATAACCAGGTCAAAGACCGATTCGGGCCGACGCGTTTTATGGGTGGATTTGCGGATCGAGGCGTGGTGGGGAACTCAAACGTGAAAAGTATGCACGCATACGGACGCGCTTTTGATATTGGCGGTTCGCATGAAACTATGTCTAAAATCGCTGAATTCATGCGGCAAGTCAAAGATATTCAGTATGTTATTTATAACAGACGAATTTCAAGCTCTGGCGGCGCATGGCGTCCATATACAGGGTTGAATCCGCATACCGATCATGTTCATGCGGATTTTAAAGGTGTACAAATGCCTGCTGAACAGGCTCACAGCGGGGCTATTCCTAATGTTACGGGTGGAGCGGCTGCGTGGAGGCCCGCAATCATTCAGGCAGCTCAACGAATGAATGAAGCGGTAACACCGGCACAAGTACAGGGGATCATTGCACAGATTGATCGAGAATCCAAAGGGAATCAAAGAATCTTCCAAAGTCCTGCTGTTAATGACATTAATATGAGAAATGGAACGCCGGCACGCGGTTTGCTTCAATATATACCGTCAACTTTTAAGAATTACATGGTAAAAGGACATTCTAATATTTTATCCGGAATAGACCAGCTCATGGCGTTCTTTAATAATACGAATTGGCGGCGTGATTTACCTTATGGAAAAAGAGGATGGGGGCCGACAGGCGCCCGGAAATATGCAAACGGCGGCATCGTGACGAGAGCGCACATGGGGCTTGTCGGTGAAGCTGGGCCAGAGGCCATTATCCCGCTCAGTGCTGCAAGACGAGCTAGAGGATTAAGTTTACTTTCAAAATCCGCGTCTGCAATGGGTGTAGGCATTACTGCAGGTGATCATTTACCCGCTGAATCGTACAGTCCAACAAATAGCGCTGGTTCACGTAATATTACCCTTACGTATAGTCCGGAAATAAACATCACGGTACCTGCAGGTGGAAATGTGAGCGAAAGCATTAAACAACAGGTGGAAAGTCAGCTTGAAGCGCATTACAAAAAATTGCAGGCATTACTGCTTAATCCGGAGGGGGTATAAGATGGCCAGACTTGGACCAATTAATCTTTCGATTGAATCAGAAGGGGATTCCAGCTCCATCGAAGCGACCACCTATCCCGTTGAGCGAAGTGAATCGTACACGGACCATATTATCACCAAGCCGGATGACTTTTCGTTGTCCGGCTATATTTTAGGCCCGAATTATGTGAGGGACAAGCAGTATTTAAAAGACGAAATGAAAAAAGGGACGGTGTTCACGTATGTGGGGCGGAATATTGCCAAACAGGTGATCATTCTTTCCATCGATGGGAATATGCATTCAAACATCGCGAATGGGTCTGAAATCAGTATCAAGCTGCAAACGGTCCGCTTTGCAGCGTCGCCGTGGAAAAAAGTGAAAAGCACCGGAGAGAAAAAGCCGGTTGACACAAAGCCTGAAGCAACAAAAGAACTGTATCACGTTGTCAAAGCGGGCGATACCTATTCATCTTTAGCGAAGAAATACAACACCACTGTGAAACAGCTGCAAGAGTGGAATAAATACCCGCCAACGAAAATCCCGGTTGGTGTAAAGTTACGCGTCGGCACCATCGGGCAGGGATCGAATGCGTATTCAACAACAAATGGCATCGGTCAGGGTGCAAGCTCCGGATCAACAACAGGAGGGAACTGACAGATGATTTATATCCCGATCGAAAAGGATTATTTGCCTGAAGAATTTGAGATTCAGTTGGCCGGGGAACAATTTGTTCTAGGAATTAATTATAACGAATCCTTTGATTTCTTTACGGTCGATTTATACGATGCGGCCCGGAATCCGATTGCGCTTGGTGAAAAAATGATTCTCGGGCAATATTTGTGGCAAGATCAACCGGATGCACGATTGCCTGCACCGGCGCTTCTGCCAATCGATACATCAGGGAAAGAAGGGCGCATCACCTTTGGTAATTTAATGGTGACAACGTTTTTGACCATAGATTCGGAGGTTGATGTGATTGACGAATCCTAATTACATTTTTAAACGGGTCACGATTATAGACATTCAAGGTCTCAATTGGAACACCACATTTAACGGAAATGATTTTCACATTACGTTTGAAGTGCCTTTTGATAGTGATACGGCGCCTAATGAAATCACGGTCAATATTTATAACCTAACGAAGTTATCTGTCGGCCGGTTAGGAAAAGGCATGAGCGTATCCGTGCAGGCCGGGTATGTGGGAAATTATGGGGTGTTATCCCGTGGGAAATTAACCTCTATTCGCACGTATCGAGAAGGTGCGGACCGAATCACGGAGCTGAAAATCATTGACGGGATGGATGTCTCTGCAAAGACGGCTGAAAAAAACATCACATTCAAAAAAGGGGTGCTCGGAGAGGTCATCATCAAGAAATTGGTGGATTTGCTCGGATTGCGCTTGACTGAATTGAAGCTCCCTGACAACAAACCCTATCCAAAAGGCTATATCGTTTCCGGTAAGTTAATGAACCATTTGATCACAGTAGCGAAAGATTGCGGCGCGTCCGTGTTCTGGAAACGGGGAAACCTAGTCATCCGCTCACTGAAGGAAGCAACCTCTGAAATCTGTTTTCTTTCTGAAGATACCGGTTTGATTGGTTCACCTGAATATTTCGCGGACGATAGCGGGAAAGGGTATCGAGCCAAAAGCCTATTGCAGCATAAAATCACACCGGGCGTATTGGTCGAATTTAAAAGTCGGACATCGAACGGGCAATATCGAGCGCGAAAAGGGAAACACGTGGGGAATGGTTCAGAGTTTATCACAGAAGTGGAGGTGATCTGATGGCAGAAGATACGAATTTTTTCGAGCGTTATGCGGCACAAATTGGTGCACAAATACATGTAGCTGCACCTGCACGCGTCGTGAATGTCTATGGCACAACGAGCGCGGACGTGCAAACGCTGTATAAAACAGAAGAGGGTGACGGGCACTTTATCCTGGCCGCTCCCATATTAAAGCACGTCGGTCTTGTGTCAGAGGGTGATGTGGTCTATGTGTCCTTTGCGGACAGACCGCTCGATCATATGAACGGAAACAAATCGTTTGCGCCAGAGTTTTCAGACCGTCACCGTGTCATAGATGGGGTCGTTATAGGGGTGTTTCCATCATGAGGGCGCCAAAGTTAGTGGATGGAGATTTAGTTTTTGAAAACAATGAATGGATTTTTGTTGAGGGTGATGAAGAACTTGCTCAATCCGTCGAGGATGTTTTGCAAACGCGGAAAGGTGAGTTTTTTTTGGAAGCAGAACATGGGCTTTCGTATGATCATCTGCTTGGGAAACGGGCTGATCAAGCCGAAGCGCGGGATGACATCATTGAAGCCATTTCACAGGAAAATAGAATTCAGTCGGTGACAGATGTTCGAATCATCGATGATAAAGGAAAGCGGAACCGCTCGGTTTCTCTTGCGTTAGAAAAAGAGGACGGCACAAAAATGGCGTTAAGGGAGGTGCCGGTCGATGCTGGATAAAAATGGTTTCAAACGAAAAACATATGCGGAATTAATTGATGATATGGGGATTAAATCACGGGAGTTATACGGGGAAAACACCAACATCAGCCCACGGAGCCCGCTTGGTATCATCATTCGTTTGTTCGCTTATTTTTTATCTGTCGTGTGGGAATTATCCGAACAGGTATACAACGCCGGATCTGTAAGCAAAGCAGATGGAGTGAGCTTAGATCGGCGCGTGAAAAATCGCGGCATCACTAGGGAATTAGCATCGGAGTCGATGGTTTTGCTCACCTTCACGGGTATGCCTGGCTTTGTCATCCCTGAACAAAGACAATTTTCCACGGAAACAGACATCTATTTTTATCTGATTGAAGATGTCACGTTGGATGAAACAGGAAACGGAGCAGGGCAAGCTGTATCCGTCGAAAAAGGCGCTTATACAAAAGTTGGGGAAAATACTATCACCGTCCAGGTCGAGCCACTAAGCGGTGTAACGAGCGTGAATAATCCAGGGCCAGCAGAAGGCGGACGGGATGTAGAAAAGGACGAGGCACTTCGCGCGCGTTATTTCAAGCAAGTGGAAGGAGCTACAACCATCCCAGGTATGCGCTCTAAGCTCCTTGAACTACCGGGAATTCAGGCGGTCAACATCGTCGAAAATGAAAAAAACGTCGCGGATGCAGACGGCCGGCCGCCGCACTCATTTGAAACCTATGTGCTCGGTGGAAATGATCAAGAAATTGCGGAAACGATCTTTCGGAATAAAGCTGGGGGGATTCAGCCTTATGGAGCAATTGAAAAAACAGTATTAGACGATGGCGGCTGGCCAAAAAAGGTAGGTTTTACCCGCGCTGAAGTGGTGAATGTTTCGATTAAGGCGACGTTAACGACAAATAGCGCTTTTGGATCAAATGGTGCAAATCAGGTCCGGACCTTGCTTGTATCCTATATTGGTGGAGAGGACGCGGATCAAACCCTCTATCCTGGTTTGAGCATGGGAATTGATGTGGTTCTGTGGCGATTAAGTCATCAAATCGCGAAGGTTCCTGGTGTCAGTGATCTTCAATTGACCGTTTCTGCAGATGGCATAAACTATACGGCATCTAACATAGATATCCTGCCGCTTCAGGTCGCTCGTACAAAGGCGGCCGATATTGAGGTGATCTTGATTGCTTAAGTTGTTTACGCTGGAAGACATTCTTTATCGCCTGACAGATCGGTGTAAAAAAAATAAGAATAGCAATCTCGGAAAAATGATGCAGATTTTTTCCGATGAATTGGAGCTGCTGCAAGAAACGAATATCCGAATTGAAGAATGGCGGGAAATTGACAATGCAGAAGGGCTCGCGCTGGATGAGATCGGGGAAGATTTGAAGCAGCCGCGAGGGATTGCGGCGGATGAAGTATACCGTGTCTTATTGAAAGCGAAAAGCGCGGGCAATCAATCAAACGGGGACATTAACAGTTTGATCCGCGTGATCTCCATTGCATTAAATGTGCGGCCGTATGAAGTGAAAATCTACGAGCTATGGGATGATACGCCCGAGCATTACTTTATTTCGCCACATCAATATTCAACCGTTGAAAAAAACGAACCAAAGCCAGCGGCTATTAAAATTAATAGCTTCCCGATTGAACGGCTGAATGAAACGGCACTTTCTCCGAATCATTTTTATAA
Source organism: Domibacillus aminovorans (assembly GCF_001643235.1). Taxonomy (GTDB): domain Bacteria; phylum Bacillota; class Bacilli; order Bacillales; family Domibacillaceae; genus Domibacillus; species Domibacillus aminovorans. Next base: position 38,350 of record NZ_LQWY01000014.1, on the reverse strand, counting down.
ATTGGTCCGGAGCAGTATGTCCGCAGGCGTTGAATTGGAAGAGCTGGTGCTGGAAGGGACGTTTGAATTTGGTGATATGGATATGGAAGAAGATGAAACGAAAGGATTCTCGGATATAGAAGGAGAAATCGGTGGCTATTTAGGTATTGCTTTCTCATCTGACAATGAAATTGATTTGCCGATTTAAAGAGGAGGTGTAGGCGTGGGATTTGAAAAACCGTTACCGCAATGGAATGCTGCAGGTGCAGAACCACCAAGTTCATTAAGAAATGAAGGCTGGAAAGTACGTCAGAGACCACCTGCCGATTATTGGAATTGGTTTATGAGCAGGACGTACCTTGCTTTACTCGAACTACAGCAGGACGCTATTCATAAAGACAATTTGAAAGATGCCACGACAACGGTTAAAGGGATTGTGCAGTTATCCAGCTCTACAACGAGTTCTAGCGAATTGTTAGCAGCAACGTCAAAATCCGTGAAAGCGGCATACGATCTTGCGAATGGAAAAGAGTCTCCGGCGGGAGTGATTACGAAAATCGAACAAACTTCTTTTAAAAAATTCAAGAGCAGTAAAGATGCAAACGGGATTTTTACAACCATAGAGTATCGGCGTAAATTGGATAACACACTAGCTGTCAGAGCCGTTTTAAGTGGCGGAACAAGCCCTAAATACACAACAAGAACGATTACGTACTATGCGGCAAACGGTACGACTGTGGCAAAAACAGAAGTCTTTATGCTGTCTTATGATGCGGACGGCGTTCTGATGAGTGAGGTGTAAGAATGATTGAGATTAGTGAACATGGCGGCAGTTTTGCAGGGGGAAGGGGTGGTGTTAAGAAAATTCAACACATTACCGCAGGTTGGGATCACAATGGTCAATTATCAAAATTCGTGACGATCGAAAAAATTAATCGAGATAATGCCTATATTATCATCCATTCCCCCAACGGTGACGTGGGCAATGGGTATCACGCTTTTCATGCCTCTTTAGATATTGCGGGAAACGGGGATTCTTTGGTGTGGTTTGGGCGGCATTATTATGGACAAATAAGCGACCCTATGCACGTAACGGTTGTTGAAATGGAAAAACTTAAATCGAAACAAATAGGTACGGACGTTGCCGAAGCCACTGGGGATATGCCGATCACGTTTTCCGCGGTCAATCCTGCCAAAACGATTATTATTGTCAGTGTGTCTTATGAGTTTGCAGGAAGTACCTACAAAAAGCATCATTACGGGGTTATAGTGTCCAGTACGACCGCCACTATAATCAATGTGTTGAATGGCGCGCAATATTACTGGCAAATCATCGAGTTTGATTAGGGGACATAAAGAAAATAACCACGCTTTTCAACTAGGATGGTTGAAAAATGAAGTTAAATAATATGGATCTGAGGTGACGAAATGGCACAACACACAAGCGCTGTATTATTAACAGACGGGGCAGGTCAGCCTATTCCGCAATATTTAGATACAGCCGATAAAACGGATTCTCCACAAGGGACATTTAAGCCGCTTACGAAAAATCAACCTGTGCAGCTGGCAGGCATTAGTATTCCAGGTGGGCTTCCTGTGGATTTACAAGGGGCGAGTATATCAGCGGATTCGCTTTCGATAGAAAATGTACAATTCAAGACGCAGGAAGTTACGTTTCATGATGCCGTAACTGCAGCGGGTGAAGGTACACCCTTCACTGTAGGAGCTTACAAAACGTTGACGGTCGAATTATACGGATCGTCTGCAGCGAGAGAAATCAAGTTTTACGGGGTATCGGCCAGCGGGATCAAGAGATCGATTCAGGGAATTAACCTGCAGTCGCTCACATTCGCATCAAGCACAACCGGAACAGGTGAGATTTGGTCGTTTGAAATCACAGGACTGGAAACCGTCATCGTCGAAGTGGTGTCAGTTACCGGGGGCGCGGTTATGGTAAAAGGCAAGGCGGTGGCATAATGGCCGATCAAATCGCGAGAGTGTTAGCAAAGCAAGCAGCAGATCAAGTGAATAGCCTGGATCAAAAAATGGAGAGTGTATACGATTTGGTTTATACACCGCCTGGTGCAATCCTTGCTTTAAATCCTAATGTCTCGGTGAAGGAATACGGTGATCTGATAGACTCCATTCTTTTGACAGGCACTATCACGCGGAATTTAATGGACGTGACGAAGGTAGAATTTTATAGGGGGGCAGCATTGCTCCAAGCGGTGAATAATCCAAGCGCTCAAGGCGGCACATTTACGTACACAGAAAATACTGACGTGGCGGACACAGTGACATTTAAAGTGAAAGCCTATGATGAAAAAGGATCGGCTGAAGCGTCCAAAACAATTACTTACGTCTATCCGATGTATGCAGGAAGCGAGGCGGCTGCAAGCCCGACCGCTGCACAGGTCAAGGCGCTCACAAAACTGGTGAAAACAAAGAGCAATACGGCGCACGCGTTCACGCTGTCGGACAGTCGCTTTGTTTTTGCGTATCCGCAGTCGTATGGACTGCTTACTTCCATCACGGATGCAAATGGATTTGAAACGATCGGCGCATACACCCGGACCACTGTTACGATCACAGGGCTGGACGGGATAGCGGTGCCGTACTACGTGTACACGCTGAACAACCCGACGAGCCAAACGAAATTCACCAATACATTTAAATTTTAAGTAAGGAGGGGATTATTCATGGCTGGAATCCCTTTATCCAGTGGTTTTGATCTTAATTCTGGCATACCGCTGGATTCTCGCACAGTTTTTAACACGCTGACCGAACGGGACGCGTTACCGAGCGGGCGGCGTTACGTGGGCCTATCCTGCTACGTGACAGAAGAGAACCGCAGCTATCGCCTGGTGGATGGCATCACAAATAACGATTGGCAGGATATTTCCAAGCTGGAAGATCCGGACTTCTCAGCGGGAAGTTATGAGCTGCCGGGGGAAGATGTTAATTTATATCGCATAAAGAGCAAAGGGATCACGCATACCGTCGTTGAAATCGCATCACCTGACCCGAATGTGAACGGGGGAAATGAGGCCACTATCGCCCTTATGAGGGAAGTAGACGGCGAATCGGGCGGTCCGGAATTTGTTGACATTTACAACAATGGGTATGAGGATTCCAGGCAAGCGGGTATTCGGATTCAATCACGCGGAACTGGGCAGCTACGTCCATTCGTCATTGATTTTTTCAATGGCGTCACGCGTACCGAAACGTTCAGAACCCTTCCAAATGGCGAATCTCATTTTAAGGGCGAGTTGTTCCTAAATGGCGAGCCGCTCACGCCTGGCGGTCAAGGTGGGGTGGGTGTGCCGTTTGATCCGGTCAATACAGAAGGCGTAGTGCTGCTCACGGGGTCTGATTTTGGTGGTTGGGTCAAGCGGTACGGCGACCGGATGGAAGCAGATACGGTGAACAGAAAACACGCGCGGCAGGGCGTCAAGATCCTGATGGCAGCAGGTGACGCGAACATGACGGCGATTCGTAACAACTATTTAGCTCCGATTGATCTTTCCCGCACGGCAACGATCCGCGTGAATCTGTTCGTGGTCAATGCTCACAATATTGTGGATCTTGAATTGTATTTTGCGGAGACAGCAGATTATACAAACTTCATTTCCTATCGAATCGGAGAGGGTAAGCTTTCCGAGGGCTGGAACGAGCTCATTATTGATACAGCTAGTTATATAGTCGAGGGTGTGGCCGACTTAACCACAGCAAAAACATCCATGCAGATCCGGGGCATTCCAGCAGAAACAGGCGGCTGTGAACTTACTTTTGATAGCATCGTTGGCTACAAAAAAGGCAAGGCGAAAGCTATTTTTACGTTTGATGACGGTTGGCTATCGCAATATACAAAGGCGTTCCCGCTTCTTCAAGCACGCGGATTCAGGGGAAATATTGGCGTGGTACCTACTTGGATAGATGAAATTGTTGATCCTGCTTACGAAAAAGTGATGTCGTACAATCAATTGGCTCATCTTTATGAGTACGGATGGGATCTTTTCAATCACACGTACAGCCATCCAAACTTGAACAACGGCACAGTGGCGGTCGCCGTTTCACAGGTTGAACAGTGCCGTGATTGGCTGAACAATGAGGGCTGGACACGGGCGTCTGAAATATTGGCCTATCCTTACGGGGGCCATATAAACATTGCGGCAAATCCTGACTTCCGAAACGTATTACGCTATGCCCGTTCTTTAGTTGAGGGGATCGACTCAAACGTCATACCGGACAAAATGCGCGGGAAAACGCGAAATCTGATTGATGGTGTGACACCCGCTTCTGTTATCACGGACATTGATACAACCATTGAGGCAGGTGGAACCATCGTGTTTACCAATCACCTTATCGCAGATACGCCGCCTGCAGATCCATATGGCATGTACTATTCAACAGCCAATTTTACGCAGATTCTCGATTACCTGTACACGAATCGGGATGAAATCGAAGTCATTACATTGTCTGAATGGGTTCGTTATATGGAAAGTGTACAAATGTAAGTATTTAAAAAATAATCGTGTCTATGTAAGGGCGTCCATTCCGGGCGCCTTTTTAAATGACAAGGAGGTAATAGTATGGGAGGCGTTGATTTGGATCATTTGGAAGTCGTGCAGCTGTATTTATTTGGCGATGTGAAGTTTTTAGATTTATTATTAATATTGATGGGGATTGATATTGTCACAGGGATATTTAAAGCTGTGAAGAACGGCAATTTGTGGAGCCGAAAAAGCTTGTTTGGATATGCTCGCAAGCTGCTGGTTTTCGGGGTGATTATCATGGCTAACATTATCGATCAAATCCTGGGTTTAAACGGGGCGGTTACCTATGCGACGGTTCTTTTTTATATCGCGAATGAAGGATTGTCAATCGTTGAAAACCTCGCAGAGTTGGACGTGTTAATCCCAGCACACATCGCAGAGCGTTTAAAAGTTATTGAAACAAGCGATAGGGATTCGCTTGTTCAGCAGATAAAAGAAGAAATCGCTGGTAGCAAGGTGGATGAGGAAATCAACAAGAAGGAGGGCTTGAAGTGAGTAAAGAAATCATAGTTGTCATCGATTTTGGACACGGTCTTCCTGATCCAGGTGCAGTAAAGTATGGCCAAGAATATCAATATGCAGCATCGATTGGCCGTGAAATTGCAAAGCGCCTGCCGGATAACGTGAAGATTGTGTTCACCCGTACATCTGACAAAGCGTTAAGTAAGGATAAAAGCCGGGATTTAGCGGCACGTTGCGCAGTATCGAACGAAGCAGGTGCAAAGCTATTTGTTTCGATCCACCTGAACGCAGGCGGGGGCACAGGTTACGAAACGCTGGTTTATTCTCCAAATGAAGAAGCAAACATTGTTCATGCGGAAATTAAAAAAGTGTTGGATAAGTACGGTGTAACAGACCGAAAAATCAAAGTACGCAAAGATTTAGCTGTATTAAATGGCACGAAAGCCACAGCCTTATTGCTGGAAATGGCGTTTATTGATAACAAAAAAGATATGGAGCTGTTAAACAATCAGGAGTACTTTAGTACGCTATGTCAGGCAACAGCTGACGGTATTGCAAAATCGGTAGGTGTCGCCCCTAAATCGGCAAAAGCGGCCACGATCACGCTTGGAAAGTACCGCATTTTCACTGGTGTTTTTGACAGCAAGGAATCGGCCGAAGAAGCTGCAGCTCTCATTAAAGAAAAAGTCGGCTTGAATCCGTTTATACGAAAAGAAGAATAATAAACACGAGCATGCCCTGGTTACGTTTTTGCGGCCGGGGCTATTTTTCGTTCATTTGATTTTCACTTTATCCCAACACTCATTTTAGTATTTTGAAACGTTTAAACACAGTAAATTTAATGAATACAAATAGACTATTTTCGACACTTTATTTAGTTTACAGCTTAAATTTATCATTAAAATATTAACTAATTTGTAATATAAACTACTTAAATGTAAAAAAATATGAAAAAATGTTGTGTATGTACCCAATTACCTGTAACATATTACCTGTAATATAAACACAAAGATAATTGGAAAGGAGAAAGATAAAAAAATATTAATGATCATTAACTCAATCCTAGTTCCACTAATCATGTTTTATCTTTAGCTTATCGTGTTTAGATTTAAGTTTCTTCATTTCGATTTTTAAAAATTTAAAAGCAAGGGGATAATCGATTAAAATGTTTTCAAAATTAAAAATATTGGGAAGTTTAATAATGTTGCTTAGTCTTTTTGGAGTGTTATCTTCTAATCAAGCATCTGCTCATACTGTTACTGAAACCGGAAGCGAATCAAGAGGATTTGTGGTAACTAGTCATACGATTGACGGTCGAACTACTACGTTCTATTATACCTTTACCACAGAACAATTTTGGAAAGATCGGATGGACACTGGTAGATACTATCTTAATAGTGAGACCAATGGTAAGTTAACAGCATCAAATTATCTACCACAAAATGCAACTAACTTTGTAGAGGACGTAACATACTATAATTCTGGATGGGTAGCACGGACTCTTTCGAATGTATCTGGACAACATAAAACAATGTGGATCATGCAGTTTAACGCTGCTTACCAAAATGATTTTCCAGCTGCTCAATGGAGCCGGATTGCTCAACACGAGCTGGGGCATGTATTCGGATTAAAAGACTTAACATATCAAGTAAACATTAACCGATTAATGTGGCAATCCGCTGGAAACTACGCGGGGTTAACACAAAATGAAAAATACGGATTAGGACACATTTGGGGGTATTAATCATGAATAAAAAGAGTAAATATTTATTGTCAGTTATAGGTGTATCTCTAACGTCTCTTGGGATATATGGATTTTATGGTGGGGAAGAGCAAAATACCACAACTAAAGAGTTGCCAAAGCAAGAAGTAAAAGTGGCCGAGCAAGAAGTAAAAGTGGCCGAGTTAGAATCGAAATTAACCGTAGAAGCAACTTTTCCTTCATATAATCTTGAAGAACTCAACCAAAAAGCAGATTTGATTATTGAAGGAAAACCAACCGCAGTGTTAGATAGCTATATGGTCGATGAAAATGTGCCTTTCACAAAATTCGCTTTTAAAGTTAATAAAGTGTATAAAGGTGATATAGACAAAAGTAAAGAGATTGAATTTTTACAAGATGGAAACAGTGAGATGGTATTTGAAGACCACCCATTATTAAAAGTTGGTAAAAAATATATACTATTTTTGAGAAAATCCGAATTAGGCGACTTAATTATGGTTGGTGGGCCAGCTGGTAAATTTGAATATAAAGAGTCACTAAAAGCGTATGAAGACAATTCAGGTGTCCAATTGGATGAAAATTTGACACTCAAATAAGGAGTAGATTGTTATAAAAAAAGCGTTAGCAACATCTATAATCATTTTATTATTTGTCGCGGGATGTTCCAATACTGAAGAGTCTAAAAATGCTGCTAAAGAGAACAATAATACTGCTGAAGAGAACAATAATATTGGGGAACATACAGGTTATACTAGTGAAGAGTCCTATGCTGCCGTTGTTGTAATTAACGGACAAGATTATATAGGTCAAGGTTTAGTATCTAACGATGAATTTACGGTAAAGGAACAGGTAGGCAAAGTTAAAAAGAAAGTGGAGCAAGAAAAACGTCCATCAGAAAATTGGAGTTCGAATGCCTTTGAGGAAGGAACTAAAATTTACTCTGTTAATGAAAAAAGTGATGTTTTTTTAATCGAAGTTGGAGGCAATGAATATACAATTCTTACTCAAACAGGAGTACATGCCGAAGAAAATGAATAACTGTTGTTTTTTTCATTAAAAAAGCTATAAAAAAGGAACCGAACTATAGAGCGAAACAAAATAAAAACACCTTAAAAGCAGCTTTAAAGCTGCTTTTTTGTCTTTAGACAATCCACTTTAAGGATTAGGATCAAATTTTGATCAATCTTTTTTCAAAACATACTCTTTCTTTTTGTTTATTTATCAAGGTTATTAGTACTAATTTGATCAAACTTTATTTTGAAAAAAGGAAAATATGTTCGGTATAGTTGTAAAAAAAGAAGGGAGCTGCTGAAATGAATGGATTGCTGCTTACGTCGAAAGAAGAGAAAATGTCAATTGAGATCATGTATATGGCTGCGGATAATACGATCACGAAACGACGTATTATTGTCACAAGTAGGGCTGACAACTATATTAAGGCCTATTGCTTCACCAGAAAACAGAAATGGACGTTTAAGCTTGAGAGCATTTTAGCAACTGTGAAACCAGCTAAAGGGAAATGGCGTAAACTACTTTCACCTATAGTACTCAATAGGAAAAAGTTAATGATACAAAAAAGACCGGCCGAAGCCAGTCATCCTTGATCGTTAATCACCATTGGCAAAACTTGAACCTTCATTTCCTTCCAGTTATCAAAATTAATTTCCTCTTCATGATACCAATCCAACATACCAGGATCCCACTCATTACCGTCATCAACAATGCATTTTAAAATCTCACTAAAAAAAAGGGGTTCAGTCACTATTTTCTTTTGGATATTCCATAATCGAAATAAACCGTGATGCTTGACTGCTTCGAGCAATATCAACTTGACCAGCTCCTTTCCCTTTAGTATAACTATCCTTCAATTAATCTAATGTAAAGATTAGGTGAATTTAATTTTATATTAACAATAATGAAAAAACTGCCTGCTCATAAAGAGTGGACGGGATTTTATTTAGTACAATTTTTGCATAAACGGATACTTTTCCAAAATAAACTCGAATGTCCCTGCGTCTTGAACACCTTCGTTTTTCGGCGATGAGCCGCAAACTAAATGATAAATTGTATTTATATGAGATAACGCAACAAAATCTTTCACCTCTAACACTTTTCCGCATTTATTACAGCGCATTAATCCGAGTACATTCATTAGATTATCTCCTTTTCTTCTATTATATAAACGAATGAAATTTACTTACTTCGGAAAAACATCTGACCAAGAAATTCGCTTTCTTATAAACGTCATGCTGGGTTCATGTCTGCCGCGCAAAGCATTATATGTTTTAGCGCTTCTTGTATTCAATTGATCTGATCGTTGTCTAAGCCACTGGACAAGCGCATGATTGTCCATCAAAAGAAATTTCTTATCTACAAAATTATGGGTAGGATCGTGCTCTTTTCGCCAATCAGAATAAGTAATCTCCATAATACGTAAAAAAGTTTTTCGCGTGGGCAAATAAGATTCATTATCCATCTCATGAGTATACGGAAACCGACCATTTTTTTCGCGAAAATCAATGATGGATTGTTCGATTTTTTCTGGTATCCATTTTGTATTTGTTTTCATCAATATCACTCCCTTAGACCCATTATAAATGGAAGGGGCGGGAGTGTTTGTAAAGATTAGGTAAAGAAAAAGACCGGTCGTAGCCAGTCATACAAGATATTTCCCAATTATGTCTTCAAAAGAGCCGATTTCAATTACTTTTTCTCCTGGTAAAGGCATCGATCCACAACTAAAATGGACAACGGAATGTATCTGAGATATTCCGACATACTCATCGCCCTTAATCATATTTCCGCAATTCGGGCAAGTCATTACAATTTTCTCTGCCATGAACTCAGCTCCTTTTCTTCTATTGTATAAGGAAGCGAAGAGGATTTTTGTAAAGATTAGGTAAATAAAAAAGACCGGCCGCAGCCGATCTTATATCATCATTCCGTTACACATATCATGCACCTGATCTAATCTAGCGGTTAAGATTTCTGCCTTCACAGGTTCATTAAGCTGAGCGCATAATTTTATATAACTCATCATAAACATTTCATCATGGCCATTGTCCACGCAATCTGTCCAAAATGCAGCTTGCTGTTTGATATGGTCTTCATTCAGCTTTTCTTTCAAAACTTTGCCTTCGTTAAAAAACAATCCATTAATCATAAATATCACCTCTAACGCTAATATACCCAATAAATAAGACAGGCGTTTTACAGTATGGTAACATTTCCATAAATTTTCAGTGGAAATGAAAATATATGCTTGTTTTTTTCTTGGCTAAGGAACGCTTGTTCTGTATAATAATATATTAAAGAAGGGGGCTACTAAAATGAACGGATTATTGTTGATGTCGTTGGAAGAAAAAATGCCAATTGAGATCATGTACATGGCTGCGGATAATACAATCACGAAACGACGTATTATCGTAACAGCTATTAATCAGGATTATATTAAGGCCTATTGCTTCACCAGAAAGCAGAAGAGGACGTTTAAGCTCGAGAACATTTTAGCAGTTGCCAAACCACGCGAAAGGAAAGTGGCCAACTATGCCTAAACCCTTGACTGAAAGACGACAAAAAATATTTGATTATATCTGTAGTTATATTGAACAAAATAATTATTCACCGTCAGTAAGAGAGATCGGAAAGCATGTCGGTCTTGTATCTACATCTACAATACAGTGGCATCTCGATCGATTGAGAGCAGATGGATATGTGACTTGGCAAGATGGGAAGCCGAGGACGTTGAGATTGTTAAAACAAATCGGATAAATAATAGTATGGAAAGTGAAAGTCCTTTTATATAAAGGGCTTTTATTTATTTCAATATTATATAGAAGAAAGGCGATATCCCTCTAAATTAGAGGTTATCACCCCTTATTATTGAAATAAATAGGGGCGAACACCCCTACTTATGTTATTTACGTTTAGTACTATGCCACGGATAAGGATCTTCACTAATTGGTATATCAACGGAAATGGGTGCGTTTTTCAGCCTACATTGCAGTTCCAAATGATCCCGATGCAATAGACCAGAAGGGAATAACCGTCCGATTAATTGCGCTTTTTCAAGCGGTGTTAATTCTGTTTCAAATCCTTCTGCTGCTTCGAACAATTCATAAATACTTTCATAACCATCTACTTGTCCTTTTAGCAGCAAGATCTTTGCTTCCAGATCCTCGTTTTGTATAAGCAAGTTGTCTAATTCATTTTTTATTTGCAGCTGTTTCTTTGAAAGTGAATCTTTGCTAAACAAACCATCTAGGAAGAGATCAAGTAAATTGTCTAGCTTTTCATTTAGCTTAGAAATGTTTTTGGTGTTTTGATTAAACTGATTCTCCATGAAGGCCACTTTTTCATCATCATATTCAATGTCTATATATTTTTTTGCTTGTTCTTCACCGGATAGAATAGCTTTTATCGCTTGGATAATTTTATGTTCAAAACGGACTGTGTTAATGCTGATGTCGCACACAGTTTCATCTTTAAGACGTAGTTGTCGGCCGTGTTTTAAATAATAACGCGGCGCAGTTTTTGTACCGTGAGCAGTTAAATTTATTTTCCGTCCGCATTCTCCACAGACAATATGCGTACGTCTTAAAATATGCAGATCATTTTTTTGTCGGCTGGTTACTTTATACTGTGATCCTCTTTTAACTCGCTCTTCCTGAATTTGCTTCCACGTTTCCTCAGTTCGCAGCGGAGGATAAATTCCTTCAATTGTGATCGTTTCGCCATTCGAAAATGTTTTTTCCATCACACCATGAAACGCCTTTGAAACCAGGCGTCTATGCACCAGTGTCTCATTCCATAGATGACCGGAAGGCGTACGGGAAATCTTATTTAATTCACTGGCGATCGAACTCATACCCAGCTGCTTCTTTAAGTACAACTCATCAATAGTGGGGATCACCCAAGACCATTGTTCATCTAGCTCATATTTCTGTTCATCCTTATTGTATTTATAACCGAGAGGTGCTTTGCCCCAGCCTTTTCCTTCACGCATTCTCTGGCGTTTTCCACGCATCATGCGGCGTACAATGGATTTCTTCTCACGTTTAGCAATGAGATTTTTAATATCACTAATAAACTCTTCATCCTCATTTGTCAGGTCGGTGACTGAGCCTGGTTCAGCGATTTTAACACCGTTATCTCTCAAGGTGGATTTTAGGTATTCCCAGGCGATTGTATCAAGCCGAGAGAGCCTGTCCTGGTCAATACAGAGTACGACATCGATCCGTCCTTCTTCCACTATATCTAAAAGTGCGTTTAAGCCCTGTTTATCGAGCTTACCACCACTGTCCACATCTTTGTATTCACCGATGACTTTCCAACCCTGGCTGCGAGCGTAGCGGCTTAATTCAGTATGCTGTGCAGCAAGAGAGTAACGATCTTCCTGCATCTTTGTTGAAACGCGAATGTATATTGCTGCTCTCATTCTATATCACCTCATTATCAGCTTTTAACAAAACGAAGTATTATTCAATCCTCATTTGAATACAAGAGGGCGTTGAAGACATTCATAACTAGAAGTTAGAAATACAAATGTGTATTACTGTAAATATAAAAATCCTTTCAGAACGTTTTTTCTCGGAATATATGTTCTTTTAAGTGTACAAGAAAACCCCTTCTTATAAAAGGGAGGAGTTGATGAGAATTAATGTGCGTTTTCGTATAGACCAAAGTGATCTCCTCTTTTCCATTCAAACAACCAATATGTATAAGCGGGCAAGTACCTGGACAGAATGGATGAAAAAAGAAAGAAAGGTAATTTAATACGATGCTTTCATTCTTTAAACAAAAGAAAAACAGAAGCAATCCACAACAGCCAAAAGAAGAGATCTATGCACATAAACAAAAGAAAAACAGAAGCGATCCACAACAGCCAAAAGAAGAGATCTATGCACAGAAGTCTTCTGTCATGATCGACTTTTCTCTCTCCAAAAATCTGGAGGACATCAAACGAATCACTGGAAACAGCCCGGATATTGTCATTCGAAAAGTCAAAATCGGCGATCAGGCAAAAACGGACGCAGCGGTTCTTTTTGTGAAAGGACTCGTAGACAGTCGAGCCGTGGACGAATTCTTCATTGAGTCGATCATGAAGAGCAATCATTTACAGGAAAAACGTACTCCTGAAGACCTGATGGGTCTGATCACGGATGAGGTCATTCCGCTCGGTCAAGCTCAATCGATGCGTAACCAGGAGGAAATCGTCGACTCTTTAATGGCGGGCAATACCCTCATTCTGATTGATGGAATCGACGAAGTGCTGACAGCTGGTACACAGGGCGGGGAAAAACGAGCCATTCAAGAGCCGACGACGCATATTTCGATCCGTGGATCCAAAGAAGGGTTTACGGAAACCAATGAAACAAACATCGCCATGGTTCGCCGGATTATTAAAAGCCCGGATTTATGGGTAGAATCGATGACAATCGGACAAGTGACGAAAACAGACGTTTCCATTATGTACCTAAAAGGCGTAGCGAAAGAGGACATCGTGCAAGAAGTCCGTACACGATTAAATAGAATTGACATTGACGGCATCCTTGAATCGGGCTATGTCGAACAATTGATTGAAGATCAGACCATGACGCCCTTCCCGACGATTGATAACACGGAAAGGCCCGATATGGTCGCGGCCAATCTTCTGGAAGGAAGGATCGCGATTTTGATTAACGGAACGCCGTTTGTGCTTCTTGTTCCCGCTCTTTTCGTTGGATTTTTCCAGACTATTGAAGACTATAGCAGCCGTGTTGATATCGCCAATGGCCTCCGCTTTTTACGCGTCCTTGCTTTCTTTATTTCTCTTGTGGGACCCGCTCTTTACGTAGCGGCAACGACCTTCCATCAAGAGATGATCCCGACCCAACTGGTCTTTATTATTGCGGCCCAACGGGAAGCCGTGCCGTTTCCAGCCGTTGTCGAAGCGCTTATTATGGAATTAACCTTTGAAATTTTACGTGAAGCGGGGCTCCGTCTGCCAAAAGCGATCGGGTCGACCGTCTCGATCGTAGGGGCTCTCGTCATCGGACAAGCGGCTGTGCAAGCGGGGATTGTATCCCCGGCCATGGTCATTGTCGTCTCCGTTACCGCCATCGCCAGTTTTGCGACACCTGCTTATGGGATGGCCATTTCTGCCCGTTTGATTCGATTTGCCTTTATCATCAGCGCGGCCACCTTTGGCTTTTTCGGCTTAATTCTCGCTTTCTTTCTGATGATTGTTCATTTGTGCGGCTTGCGTTCATTCGGGGTTCCGTATATGAGCCCGTTTGCGCCATTCTCTCCGTCCGATTTCAAAGAGACGTTTTTTCGAAGACCTTTATGGGCAATGAACGAAAGACCACGGATGGCCGTTGGGAAGAATGTAACACGTCAAGGCGAGAACCAGAAGCCGCAGCCTCCCCTCTCTCGTGAGATGATCATGACAGACCAGAAAGAAGGTGACACGCATGAATCGTAAAGGGATGTTTCTTTTTTTGCTGATCATAAGCGTTTGTTTCCTTTCTGGATGCTGGAGCAAAAGAGAATTAACCGATCTCGCCTTTATCTCTGCTTATTCCCTTGATCTAACTGAAGAGGGAAACTATGAAGCGACTGTACAAGTGATTAGTCCAGGGAACATCACCAGTGGACTTCAAGGCGGAGGTGGGGGGTCATCCTCTCCACCCGTTATTGTGTATTCGGTCACAGGAGAAAACTTGAGTGATATGGACGCCCTGATCACCAAAAAACTCTCCCGAACGCCTTATTACGCCCATACCGATCTGGTCGTTATTAGCGAGGAACTGGCCAAAAAAGAAGGGCTTCCGCCCATCCTGGATGAGCTTGACCGCGACATCGAATTCCGGACGACGACGACGGTCGTCATCGCGAAGGAGACAAAAGCGAAAGATTTACTCACAACATTGACAGGGACGGATCGAGTACCTGCGACAAACATTGTAAAAATGCTGGATACGACAGAAAAAGCTCTAGGTGAAAACGTACGTGTCAATGTTCATGAGTTAATTACTCAAGTCACCTCCAAGGGGAAAGAACCGGTTTTGCCTGGTTTCACATTAAAAGGGGATCCTATGCAGGGGAAAACGGTGAAAAGCGTTCAATCAACGGAACTGGAAGCGGCTCCGGAAGCGGATGGATTGGCCATGTTTAAAGAAGGAAAGCTGATTGACTGGATAGAAGGGGAAACAGCGCGAGGAACGCTGTGGACACTGGATAAAATCAAAACTACAATAGTCAGCACAAGTTGGGAAAAAGAGAAAAAAGCCATTGCCTATAAAGTGATGCGTCAAAAAACGAAGGTCTCTGCGACCCTTACAAAAGGAAAGCCAAAACTATCGATTTCAACGCGAGCAGAAGGAGATATTGCGGAAGTAAAAGTGCCGGTGGATCTGACGGATCCGCACGTCATTAAAAAGATTGAAAAGGAGCTTGAAAAAGAAATCAAGAGCGAAATCGAAAAAGCGGTCCAGCAAGCGCAAAAAGACAAATCGGACATTTTCGGGTTTGGCGAAGTGGTGCACCGTACCGATCCAAAAGCGTGGAAAAAGCTTGAAAAGGAGTGGGATGACCGTACGTTTGCGGAATTAGACGTCGACGTAAAGGTTGAGGCGCTTATACGCCGCACGGGATTAGTCAACAACTCCCTTCATACAACGTTGAAAAAGGAAGAGAAGTGATCAGGTGATGGAAAAAGCGAAAATGAGTGCCTATCAGCTCTTCACACTTATTCTTTTATTTGAACTTGGCAGTACCTTGGTGCTTCCGCTTGCCAGTGAGGCGAAACAAGACGCTTGGCTGGCGATACTTATCGCAATGGCTGGCGGTTTTTGCCTGTTTTTCATGTATTACGGCCTTTATCACTACTATCCGGATCTTCCGCTGACGGAATATGTGCAAATATTACTAGGATCCGTTTTAGGAAAAGGACTGGCCTTCTGTTATGTTCTCTATTTTGTATATGGAGCTGCAGCCATATTACGTGCTTTCGGGGAAATGCTGGTCACCATTGCTTACCCGGCTACGCCTTTATTTGTCATCAATGCCCTGTTCATTCTGGTGATCGTTTATATGGTTTATAAAGGAATTGAAGTCATCGCCCGAACAAGTGAAGTGTTGTTTGTCGCCATGTGCCTGCTTCTTTTGAGCGGCTTCCTTTTATTGATCATTTCAGGAACTATTCATCTCGAAAACGTAAAACCGGTACTGGAAGAAGGACTGTCTCCGGTGATCAAAACCGCTTTCACCGGAACGTTGTACTTCCCATTTGGACAAATCATCGTCTTTGCGATGATTTTCCCTTATATCAAGGAACGTAAAAAAGTGAAACGCACCGGGTTTTTAGCAATAGGCATGAGTGGCCTTATATTGGCCCTTGTCGCAGCAGGTAACATAAGTGTTCTCGGTTTGGATCTTGCCTCACGTGCCCCATTTCCTTTTCTAGCTTCGATCCAGTCGATTGAAGTAGCCGGATTTTTGGAGCGTTTGGATATTTATTTTATCCTTTTTGCGATGATCGGCGGTTTTTTTAAGATAAGTATCTTTTTCTATGCGGCGGTGATGGGAGCGTCTCATTTATTTCAGGTGAAACATCCTTCCCGTCTTGCTTATCCGATGGGCATTGTCGTTTTACTTGTATCCATGGCCATCGCAAGCAGTTATACGGAATATATTCAAGAAGTAAGAATTATGCTGCTATATGTCTATATGCCGTTTCAAGTCATCATCCCTGTTCTTCTCCTCATCATTGCTTTTTTCAAAAACAGAAAGAAAGTAATATAGAAAGAATAGGTTCCCTTTTTATCTATTATTCGTTATCGTCATTCGGTACATTACAAATACTCCATTCTAGGTATTCAATGGATGAAGTGATCAATATGCAAGAAGTGACAGCACATGGCGCGTAACTGGAACGCAAAGAAACCATTTGCTATGGCATTCTTTTTGACAGCAAAGCCGAAGCCGATTGTTACATGCTTCTTTTGACAGATCTAGACGTTGAAAAGGTGGAAGTACAGCCAGTGTTTGAAATCATATCGACATACGCAGTCACATGCTATGGCTGTAATGGATCTGGACGTCGGACAAACCCAAAAACAGGACACGCGATCAATTGTGATCTATGTTCCGGAAAAGGTGAAAAACGAAGGCTAGGGCGAAATACACGGCAGATTTTAAAGTGTATTACAAGGAAGGCCAAACAGAAATTGTCGATGTCAAAGGTGGACCGGCTTCACGGGATTTCTCACTGCGACGAAAGCTACTAGAAAAGGCGGTTCGTGGTGAGTGGAAGCGAAAGCAGTGATACACAGTAGACCCAAACTGTGTCAAAGACTGAATGGAAAGATGGCCTAAAGAGTAACCCTATTTTTCTGGTCTAGTTGAACTTAAAACTATAACTAATAGAATTAATGATATTCGGATAAGTCTTTCTTCAGTAACAGTTTTAAGTAAGGCACTTAGAAGAGTTCCAATAATAGGATCTTCTTCATAAGAAAAAGTGTGTGTTTCTATAACTTAGACCTAACGGGGAAAAACATTATAGTGTTAAAAATTAAACATTTTATGTCACAGTTCGAACAAACTATGAAGCAATGAGGAAGGGGCGAAATGTTGCAGGATGCGTAAAACGTTCACAAATATTGAATTTAAAAAAGCGGCTGTATTTACTTCATACAGTCGCCCAATATTGGATTGGTGGCTACAGCAGGGGGAGGAGGCAAAAGCTAGATTAATTCAAAAAGGTCTTACGGATAATAGGTTGCTTCCTAGCAGTCAGTATCCGCCACCCATGAAAGATGCGCCAACGATGATTAATAAAATGAACAAAACAACAATTAGCACAAAGCTAGAGCCGTATCCACCAGATTTTTCGCAACTCATAATTATCACCTCTTTTTAAATATAGTATGAAAAAATAGAGCCGATTCTTGTACGAATGGTTCTATAAAAATCAAAAAGTGTTATCTGCAACGATTGCAGCCATGTGAGTGATTACGGTGACTATATGATGAATTCATGTAATTTTGTGATGGATCCATGTGACACTGTGATGGATCCATATAGCCTGGATCTACGACGACGTTTCTTGTCACAGGCTGATAAATATGACGAGGAACGTTAACAATATGCTGCCGATTAACATTCACGATTGGGTGAATGACAGGAACCTCGCGTTTAATGTAGGAATCATGAAATACACACTTTGGGGGACAGATGATTGGTCTAATAGGACAACGCATTAAAATCACCTCCTTGTTTACTATAATAGATGCACTATGAAGCGATTTGGAAACGGACAAACATCATGGGTGAGATTTTAAATTTGTTAAAAATGACATACACACAATGCAGGTAGCTATCTGCTCTTTTGAAAAGAAGACGATTATCGTGTTGGGATTTATAAGTATTGGCAGTGACATGAGTTGAAAGCAAGGATGATGGTCGATGCGTAGGGAAATGAATGTTCGAGATAACAATCATGGAATGGGGGCACGATTATCGTAGGGCATTTGAGCAAGTTGGAAATACTAGAGTTACGAGCTTTAGGATGGAAACATCAG
Source organism: Domibacillus aminovorans (assembly GCF_001643235.1). GTDB lineage: Bacteria > Bacillota > Bacilli > Bacillales > Domibacillaceae > Domibacillus > Domibacillus aminovorans. Next base: position 20,063 of record NZ_LQWY01000014.1, on the reverse strand, counting down.
AGTGAAAAGAGAAATGGGGTTCTGATTGCGAGGTAAAAAGGGAGGAAGCACGATGTCAAGAATTATCATTTGCGTTCTTACTAAACCGTAGTATTACAAACAATCCGCATTTCAAGAGCAGAAAAACGCATTGCCAGACTTGAAAAGAAAGAGGGAGAATCATGCAGCTGACACAGCGACAGCAAGAAATATTTACGTTCATTGAATCATTTTCTTTCAAGCATTTGGAAATCCCATCAATCGAGCGCATAGTACACGAATTTGAAGGCAGCAGCGCAAGCAGGATCAGCCGGGCCATGAACTCATTGTGCGAGAACGGCTTGCTTTTTCCAATCATTAATCGAATCAAAGAGGAACAGTAGAAAAGAGAAAGAATCGAAAACGCAAACAGACCCGCTCGGTATCATGTTGTCCGGTCCGGTGTGCATGAACTGACACGCAAGGAAATTGAAGCAAGGGCTTATCCGATTGAAATGATGACGGCCAGGCTTCCGGACGGTATGAAGTGGCAGTTTTTATTCACGGCGGCGGATTATCACAGGGACTATGAAGAATATGAATGAATTAAGCAACAAAGAAAGGCGGCTGGATATAGTCGATATAATAATAGTCTTGTTGACGGGATGTTTAAAAATTGGTGAGTGGGAATTGGCATGTATTTTGTAATTGTTCCAGGTGGATTTTGTGCATACAACATTGAAAGTTTTGAAATGCTAGATGAAGCGAAAGATTGGGTGAAAGAGCTCATTGAAGTAGGACATAGAACAGCACGGTTGGCGCAGAAAATCCCGATGAAAATCAAAGTGGCAGTCGAGTTTTAAACAAAAAATAGCCAGGTTAATACCTGACTGTAAAAGAGTTGAGAAATGACAAAATAGGGTTGGGATATGACGGGAAACCGTCGTACAAAAACAGTATACCCATTCTAGAAAAGTTTATTCAAAAAGACCGAGATTTCTCCCAGCTATATAAAAAAATCCCTGCTAAGGGATTCGTGCCACCCTATTACGATTTTTGTTTGTAGAATTCCATTAATTCATGAATAGAACATACTATCCCTTCAATATGAAACCATAACTTCTCTTCACCTCTTTATACGAGCTATAAAGCAAACTTTATAGGCATGTTATGAACTTACAATTAGCTTAGCTTGGTGTCCTTTTTTATTTGCCGAAAAAGAGTGTTTGTGATGAATCCAAGTTTGCAAGAGCAGTTATTGAAGCGAAAGTAGAATTGACCGAGCTTGGTTTACAGGATAAATCATTGATTAACAGCATGATTAGCGAAACAGAGTTCGTGATTTGCGGAAGGATTATCGTTTGAGGACACAGCTGAATTGCTCGGCATTACAATATCTTCTGTCCAGACGTATTCAGAGCGGGCGGAGCAGAAAATTGAAGATCGGAAAAACGGCAGCCTTTTTCTTGTATCATAGGAAAGGCTACTTTGTGTCGTCAGGAAAAGGAAGTTTAGTCAAGTTTCTGCATTGTATAGGAATTTAGTTCTATTAAAGTAACGTTGTCAATTTTTATACGACGATCAGTCAACAGTATTTCAAACATGTAAAATAGACTATATAGTACCTTTGGTATGTATCTCTCCCATAAAATGAGTAGAATTGGCTGAGTTTCTCATTAAATGAACCAATAAGTCTCCTGTAAATGAGTAAATATACATTAATAAATAATGAGTAAAATGAAATTTAATAATTGAAATAATTACTATTTTTGTTGACGCGACATTATTCGACATGATTTAATGTATATAAATTCTTAATGAAAAAGGCAAACTTATCGAAAGGTAAGGACGCAAAGCTATGGGTCTAATGTTCTGATGAATTATGACAGCCAGGTTGCCAAATAGGGCTTTAACCCCGTATTTGGATCAATAACTGTTTAAGGTAGGGTGAAAAATGCGGGGAGAAAAAAATGAATTAAAAATGAACGTTGAAAAGTTTTTTTTGTTATTACAAAACTATCCGGATGACTTTGATTCGACTTCAGTATTCGTAAGGTTTTTGCGATCTTTTTTAAGGGTAAATGCTAGTGAAAAAATGTTACCTACTATTGAAATAATGACATTGATAAAAGAGCAGAAACCCAATGTGTTCTATTCGATGAGCAAACTTTCAGAAGAAGATAACATGTTAGCCTTTTTGACTAGTTTATCGATGGATTTTCAAGAAGCAGAAAGCCGACTCCAATCCATTTACGAAGGTAAAGGAGTAGGGCAATAAGGATGAGACGAAAATGGACAGATAAAGATGTTTACTTTTTAGAAAAACGGGTTGGGAACTGCTCCTTATCAGCCATCGCAAGCCAACTTAATCGAAGTGAGACAGCTATTTCGTTGAAATTAAAGAGACTGGGCCTGGGGAACACAAAAAACGCTACGGGCTTCTTAACTAGTAGTGAGTTAGCTGAAGCGTTAAATGTGGACAGAAAAACAGTATACAATTGGATTCAGTTTCATGGACTTGAATCAACATCGCGTATAACATGTTATAAACGAAAATTTTACTTAATTGACGTTCATTCTTTTTGGAAATGGGCTGAACAAAACCAAGAGAAAATCGATTTCAGTATCATTGAAAAACATGCCCTGCCTCCTGAACCAGATTGGATAGATGGAGCTCGTCAGACTAGTACAGACAAGAAAATAAAGACATATAAACGTTGGACAACAAAAGAAATTGAACTCCTTTTAAAGTGGAAAAAAGAAGGGTTAAGTTTCAAAGAGATTGCCGAAAAGCTGAATAGAAGCAGAGTTAGCGCTGAGCGTCGTTACGCACGATGTAAAAATAGCTAATAGTAAGGTTTGGAGCGTATAGAAAAGAGTACAGATTCCGTGAGTGCTCTTTTTTGTCGTACAGCTACTGTATATGTGAGCAGGGTAAATTTTTAATTACTTTTATTCTAAAGTTAACTTTGTTTTATCACATTTCCCAAGGATGCTTTTTGTCGAAATGTATGGGGAAATGAAACAAAAAACCATGTACGATTTCGATATTGTAGACGTTGATGTAAAAACAATTAAACAGCAAGGAATCGGCCGAAGAAGCTGCATCTCTCATTAAAGAGAAAGTCGGATTGAATCCGTTCATTCGAAAAGAAGAATAACAAACAGCCCGCCTACTCGTCATGAGTAGACGGGCGATTTTTATTATTATAATTTGTCTTTTTTAAAAGCTCTTAAATAACCCATTGACGCTGCATATGTTGCTGCTCTTGGCGGAATCCCTTTTTTCTTTAATTCATCCACAGTATTTTGAATCTTTTTCCTAGCATCCACATTATCTTGGTTCAAATAGAACAACTCCTTATTATTTTCTATTTTACCTTTTTGTCTTTTACGAGTGTATAGCCACCCTGGACTTATTTTGTCAATTAAAAGAGGTAAGTATACAAAAAGGCCCGGCAGCAGCCAGTCAACCTCGTTCAGTTTTATATTCAACTAGCCAGTTATTTAAATAAAAGGAAAGGCTAATACTTTCCTCGTTTCATAAGAGAGAAGGGGCAAAAAAAGTGTGTTTTAAGCTTTATCAGCATTTGTTGCAAACAAGTTGATATAGATTCCTTCAAACTATTTTTCGAATTCTTCAAAAGCCTGTTGGATAAAGCCTCTCCTATTCGGGGCTATTGGTTTTTAGAATAAAACCAAAGCGACATATTTAAAAACAGCCTGTCTTGAAAATCGTTTGGAAGGATGTGATATTATTAAGTCACATTACATTAGGGAGCCGTGTATATGCGAAGACAAGACAAGCGAAAAAAAAAACGAAGTAAAAGTAGCTTTTTAGTAGGTTTCTTTTTGATCGTGCTGCTGGTCGGGGCGGGTATTACATTTATGTTCTATCAGTTCGTCGAAAATACGTTGAGCGGTGAAGACCTTTATTCAGACAAACGGAAAGATGATGTGTCACTCCAGGATAAAGAGGGGTTTACGGTTCTTTTACTTGGCGTGGATGAGCAGGAAGGAGACACAGGCCGTTCCGACACGATGCTGTTTATGTCCGTGAACAGGGAAGAAAATAAGGCGAAAATACTAAGCATTCCCCGGGATACACGTGTAGAGATTGTGGGAAAAGGCACGAAAGATAAAATTAATCATGCCTATGCATTTGGTGGTGTGAAAATGTCAGCGAAAACGGTTGAAAACTTTCTTGATGTTCCGGTAGATTATTATGTAGAAATAAACATGAAAGGCCTGAAAGAAATTGTAGATGCTGTCGGCGGTGTGGAAGTACAAAATGATTTTACTTTTTCATATGGCGGAGATGATTTTGCTGAAGGACGCATTACATTAAGCGGATCTGAAGCATTGAACTACACACGAATGCGAAAGGAAGATCCAAACGGCGACTTTGGCAGACAGGCCCGGCAGCGTAAAGTGATTGAAAGCATTTTAAGCAAAGGGAATGACGTGGAAATGATATTCAGATTTACAGATGTGATGAAGGCGATTCGTGACAACGTACAAACGAACTTGTCGTTTAGAGATACGATCGCTATTTATGCATCAACACGTGATAACATTGAATCCCTAACAATTGATGGTAATGATGAAAGAATCGGTGGCGTTTACTATTATGTAGTGGATGATGAAGAAGTATCACGTGTATCAGATGAATTTAAAGAACATTTAAATTTGAAATAAAGAATCAGGCTAAAAGAGCTGATTCTTTTTTCGATTTGTCTGCAAAATTCTCGGACATTTCGAAATCCATACTCTTCCCTTATTAAGCATGTGCCTTTCTCAAAGGTTTTTCATAGTATATAACATTCACTCTACATTATTTGAGAAAGGGGTTCTATTTTGGAGAAGATAAAGCTTACAGGGCGAATTGTTACCCCTGATGATTCTGAATATGAACAGGCAAGAATAAATAATAACTTAAGCATTCCAAAATTCCCGAGTAAAATTGTATTTTGTCAAAATACTGAAGATGTATTAAATGCATTGAGGTGGGTAAGGGAAAATCGTACACCATTTCGGATGAGGAGCGGCCGGCATAGCTATGAAAATTTTTCATTAGTCAATGATGGTCTGATCATTGATGTCAGCGAAATGGACGAAATTATTATCAATGGTAAAGAAATAACAGCGAAAATAGAAGCCGGCGCTAATTTGGGGCATGTATATAATAAATTATGGGAATACGGCATGACTATTCCAGCAGGCACCGAAAGCAGTGTAGGTGTTATTGGCCTTACACTCGGTGGGGGAATAGGTATGTTAACACGACTGTTTGGACTTACTTGTGACAATTTGATTGAAATTGAAATGGTAAGGGCAGGTGGACATAGAGGTGCCGAGCTTATTAAAGCAAACAAGAATCACAATAGTGATCTATTTTGGGCTTGTTGCGGAGGCGGTGGCGGAAATTTTGGTATTGTCACGTCCCTTACATTCAAGCTGCACCGTATTTCAAAGGTGTCAGTCTTCTCCGTTACATGGGGATGGGATGATTTCGAGGCTGCATTTAATGCATGGCAAAATTGGGCACCTAACACGGATGAACGTTTAACTTCACAAATTGAATTAAAATCAAAGGAAGCAAACCAAATTATCGCTCAAGGTGAATTTGTTGGTCCATCATCCAAGTTAAAGGAGCTTCTTCGGCCTTTAACGACCATCGGCTCACCAACAAGTGTATCGGTAAAGGAAGTCCCGTACATTGAAGCTGTGCGATTCTTTGACGTACCAAGTGGAAACCGACCAGCTCTCCGTAAGAAATCAGGATCCTTTCTTGAAAAACCTTTTCCACCTAAAGCAATCTTGACGATGAAACAATTTTTAGCAAACGCTCCAAATGAAAATTCCGGCATATGGCATCAATCTCTGGGAGGTGCAGCAGGCCGGATAGCCCCTAATGAAACGGCTTTCTATTACCGGGACGCCATTATCGCTCAAGAGTACCTGGCTACATGGAACGATTCCGTAGAAGAACGGCAAAATATCCGCTGGATAGAAGAATTAAAGAGGGCCCTATCTCCATATACAACGGGTGACTATGTGAATTTTCCGGATCGATATATCAAAGATTGGCCAACAGCGTACTATGGAGATAATTTTAAGCGACTTCGAGAAGTAAAAATGGAATATGATTCATTCAACCTATTTAATTTCCCTCAAAGTATCCCTCCTTTTAAGAAGTGGTTTTAAATGGTAAGTATCAGTTAGATACATTACGGTGAGCTATAAATAAGGATAAATCAAAGAAAAAATCCCGTTGGATTTGTTATTCTTCTAACGGGATTTTTAGGGTTCTAATTTAAAGTTCATTAGATTAAGGCTTTATTAGCGACTGATGTTGATACCCTTGTTAAACGAACGGGCAGGTTATTTTAACAAGGAAATAGTAAAACAACAATAATTAAAAGATTAAGAAGTCTTCTTTGTTGGACGATCCTTTATTTTTTTCTCTGAAATAGTCCGCTGTGTAAAGGATTTCTCTGTTTGAGTTTTAGAGGTCATTCCTTTTGGTAGTGCCACTAAAGAACCAATAAAGACAACGCCTAAAATCATTGAAATAATCCATCCAAAAATTTCGATCGGTAACATAATATGAAGTCCTCCTTTATTTAATAAATTTGGATTAAGTAGTATGTATACCCATTAAATGAGGATTTAAACATAGAGGGATTTTAAAATTAGGAAACAGTCAATGAATATTAGATGGTGGAGTAATAGGCAGTATATTCAAACTATGAACTAAAAAGGAAATGAGAGCTGATCAACAGTAAAACACAAACTGTGAAGTAAAAGAGTGAACTATGATCTAATTCACTCTTGAAAAATTAATTATCTTTTTATCGGACGTTCTAGAGTTAATATTTCATCTTCAAGTGAGGAAAATTGCTGTTCAACTACATGTTTAACATCTAAAACAGCAGCGTTATAGAAATGAGGAGCAAGTGACTCTTTAACGAAATCTAATACTCTTTCTGCAGCAAATTCAGTTATTTCTTCATCTCTTTCTTGTGAAAAGAAATATTGAATGTCAGAAATCATTAATTGTTGTTGCTCTTTTGTAAGCTTTAAAAACAAAATAGAACACTCCTTTTAAAAAATATATTACTGTAACTTTACATGCGAAATTCAGAAAAATACAGACTATATTTTTACAGATTGTTATGTCAATAAAGGAGAGAGTGAGCATCTTTAATTAAGGTTAGTACATACTAAATTTATTGCACAGTCAGTCCGTTGAAGAGAAGGATTGGGATGAGAGAGATCAAGTTTAGAGGCTCATCTATATTGGAATTAGTTACCTCTACGCAGTGGGGTTACAGATAAAGTTATTACATTTACAATAATGTTGTTTAAAAACATGAGTTATGTTATTCAACAATCGGGCGCGATTTTGGAATAACACTGAGATTTAAACGACTTTAGTGTTATATTTTTTAGTGTGGTGGAGTATTTTTTATTAAAAATTAAACACCTTTATTTTCACTTTACAATAAGGGGATTTTTGTCCTCTTTTAAACATCTTAGAATACCTAATTCTACCTTTAAATGAATAATATCTAGGAAGGTCTTATATTGGAGGTACTCAATATGTATCAGACAGGTAGAGTACATTTGATCGTGGGTTGGATTACATTGTTTCTTATGGGAACAGATTTATTTGTGGTTTCTCCATTATTTCCATTTATTTCTGAAGAGTATGGGGTTCCTTCTGCCATTGCAGGATGGATGGTAACAGGCTTTGCAGTAACATATGCTATTACTGCTCCTTTTTTTGGGTGGTTATCCGATAAAAAGGGAAGGAGCTTCTTTATCACCTTGGGCTTATTTCTCTTTGTTATTTCTAATGTATTAACGGGCCTTGCTCCTTCGTTTTCATGGTTAATCATCAGTCGAGTTTTTGCTGGCTTATCTGTTGCTTCTATTACACCTTTAATTTATGCAATCATTGGAGATATAGCGCCTCCTAACCGACGGGGAATATGGCTTTCTATTGTTGTTTCAGGGCATTTAATGGCCCTTTGGGCTGGGGCACCACTTGGAACATTGTTACAGCATTTTGTTGGTTGGCGTTCGGTATTTTTTGGAATAGCTACTATTGGAGCAGCTTTAGCCATTGTCAACTTCAAAACATGGAGAGCCATTCATCAAAAGCATTCAACTATAAATTTCGTACAAGGGAATTTATTTAGAATACTGGGTTCAGTTAGTGTAACAGCTATCTGGGCAATTTCTATGTATACTCTTTATGTATATCTAGGGGCTGCTCTTTACTACGAAAACAAATTTTCCTCACCTGATATCGCATTAGCTGTTACCTTTTATGGAATTGGTGCCGTTTTGGGGAGTCTTTCAAGTGGGCAATTAATAAATAAGTTCGGAGAAAGCATGATTTCTAAGGTAACACTTGGTTTATTAACTATAAGCCTAATTTCCATAGGTATTTTCTTTTCATCTGGAGATTGGATTTATTTTTTCCTGTTCATGTGGGCATTGGTTGGATATGCAGGATTCACCTCATATCAGGCTCGACTTGCAGCTGAATATCCCGATAAAAGAGGTATCGTCATGGCATGGAATAATACAGCCCTTTATATTGGGATTACACTAGGTTCCATGATTGGAGGGTATGTCATCACTAATTGGGGATACTTGATGCTACCATATATTTGTGCGGGAACAGCAACCATTAGTTTCTTTCTAAGCACGTTGAAGAACTAAAGAAAATGATCAAACTTTATTTCAAAGCAACAGTATATCTATTAAACTAAGGGCCTGTTATTTAGGTTGATTTGCAACTTCTATGTCAGAGAGCATTCCCTGAGCTTCATAATTAAAACTAGGCAAATATATCTTGTAGGCCTACTGGAGATAAAATATATTGTAGCTCTTGTGAAAAGAGAGCAAGCTCTTCTGAAATCGTGAGATTCATAAGAAAACGCCATCCTTTATCTTATTGTTAGAAAAAGAATAGCGTTTTTTTCGTTTTTAAGGCATAAAGAAAATTTAACTTGATGGGCATGGGGTCCTACCAACAAAACGCGGAAAACATACGCTAAGCAAATTCCAACATGAAAAAAGCCGAGTTTTCCTACGCTAAGGAATCATCGGCTTTTCTTATAATAAAATTTAAGGCTAATATATCCGTTCAAATGACTGTCGGATAAATAATGAGCTATTTGTCGAACATTCCAATCACCGGGTCGCTACAAAAGTTAGTATTATTTAATTCGTTTAAGTATCTGGAATAATTGTAACAGCGATTGTTCGAACTGGAGCATCTATTTCATTGCTCGTGGTATGGTAGTATTTTGTCATTAATTCGTTTAATTCGTTTTGAAATTGTATAAAGTGTTCCTCATCTATTTTTAATTCTACTAAAGAAAAAGTAGCACCATCTTCCCGGCAGTTTTGTTCTTCTAATTTCTTAAGATAACTGTGATATTGAGTCATAAGTGATAATTGATAATATGAAACATAATCAAGCTTTTTCTCACTAGAAGCTTTTTTCCAATCTTCTACATTAAGCCTAGCCTCAATTTCATTTAAAGCGTAATATTTTTCGGAAACAGATTTCACCTTTTTTTCTTTAATAACGCGAATAATACCAGAATCCAACATGACTTGTATATGTCTATATAAAGTTGCTTGAGGTACATCTTTAATAATTTTTACCATTTCTAAAGGTGTTAATCCATTGTCTTTATTCCTCATTAGTACCTGAGAAATTTTCATTCTTACTGGATGCAATAAAACTTCAACTTTATTAACCATAATGTTCTCCTCGTTTGTGTTTATTAATTGTTTTTCTATTTACCATCAATTTTATTCTTATTATAAATAATGAGAATAGGTATTGCAATGCACTTCTTTTGAAGTTATCATTATCAATAACGATAACGAGATGAAAAGGAAGTGTTAAAAATGCAACTGCACTATGGGTTTGATGAATTAAAAGATATTGACTTTATGGCTTTTATTCCCATAATATTGCCGTTTTTTGCAGTAGGTATCCTATTAGTTTTAATTGCTTTAATTGATTTATACAGACATAGAAAAACGAGAAAAAGCCTTCTCATGTGGACATTTATTATCCTTTTTGTTAATACACTTGGTCCAATTCTTTACTTTGTTATAGGGCGAAAGGATAGTGAAAGATTATGAAATTGGAAATCAAAAATGTGACGAAAACATTTAAAGAAAAAATCGCTGTCAATAATTTCTCGATGGAACTGCAATCGGGAGAATGTGTCGGCTTGATCGGACCGAATGGAGCTGGGAAATCCACATTAATAAAAGTGATTTCAGATATTATCGACCCACAAGCAGGCGAAGTTTTGCTGAATGGGAAAAAAATATCGAAAATGAAAAGGGAAATTGGCTACCTGCCACAGTACCCTAACTTTTTTCATTGGATGACAGCGAAAGAAACTCTTACGTTTATGGGAAAGCTTTCTGGATTGCAAAAAGAAGAATTAACAAACTCAATACCTGAAATTTTGACAAAAGTTGGACTGAGAGGCGAAGAAAATTCAAAAGTTGGCACATTTTCCGGTGGAATGAAACAGCGACTCGGTATTGCACAAGCACTACTGCATAAGCCTTCGCTTATTGTCATGGATGAACCGGTATCCGCATTAGATCCAATCGGCCGAAGAGAAGTGTTAAACCTGATCGAAGAAATAAAAAAAGATACAACAATTTTATTATCAACCCATATATTGGGCGATGCGGAAGAAATATGCGAACGATTTGTAATTATAAAAAATGGAACAAAAATAGAAGATACAACGATCACCGAACTGTTAAACCGCAATAGCAAAAATAAGCTAAACGTAGAAATCACAGCAAAGGATCAAAAATGGATTGACGTTGTAAAAAAATTACCTTATGTGAAGGAAATAGAGGTCATTGGGCATAAAGTCCAAATAAAAGTTGAAAACATCGAAAAAAACAAAAATATGTTACTAGAAAATGCGCTTGAGCATAAAGTGGACATCGTAAAATTCGAAATCAATAACGATACTTTAGAAGAAATCTTCTTAAAATTGGTGGTGAAGGAATGAATAAGTTTATTGTACTGATAAAAAAAGAATTTGTTCAAATGGTACGTGATTTTAAAGTTATTTGGCTACCGATCGTTTTTATCTTTTTAGGGATAACTCAGCCTATAGTAACTCATTACTTGCCATCAATTTTGGGAGCATTAGGCGGTGGTCAGGGAATTACAATTGATCCGAGCATGACCGCTCAAAAAGGCGGAGAAGTACTAGCCAGCACGTTAGGATCTCAATTTGATCAGCTCGGGCTTATGATTCTTGCAATCTCAATGATGGGTATTATTCAAACAGATAAAGCAAATGGCATGTTAGCCTTTATTTTAACACGACCTGTTACGGTTATTTCATATATAGCTGGAAAAATTGTATCAAATTATTTGATAGCAGCTTTTAGTGTAGCAATTGGATACTTTGCTTCTTATCTATACGTAAACTATCTTTTTACAGATGTTCCATTTTCACACATGATTACTGCACTAGTATTTTATCTTGTATGGGTTCTTTTTATCGTATCTTTTACAACGATGATTAGTACTATTTTTAACAGTCAGGGTATTATCGCATTAATTTCAATTGTTTTCCTTATAGGTTGCAGAATTATTGTTGGTTTAAGTACAGTTATCGATTTTGTAAATTCAGCAAGTATGAGCAAACATGCAATGGAAGTGCTGATCACAGGATCAGTAAATTCAAAAGCAATAGACAACGCACTAGTAACGCTTGTTTGGATTGTGCTGATACTCTTTGTAACGAATTATTGGATTGCCAATAAAAAATTTAATCATGAATAAGCAAAAAATAACTGTGATGGGAAGATGAGGATTTTTGCTCTGGTTTAGTATCGAAACTCTCACTTCGGTATTTATTGTTTACTATATGTTCGTTTATCAAGGTTATTGATATCGCTTTGATCAAACTTTATTCTAAAGCAATCTTTATAATTCAAAAAAGGGACATGATTTTCCAGGAAGGAAACCCCATACCTTTAGCTTTGGCTATGTCAAAAATGATTTTTTAAGATAAAGAAATAGTTGAAGTGAGGAAAAATGATTACGACTTTACAGAAGAAACTCGTCAAAAAAAGAGCATCTGCTTAGGTGAAAGCAGATGCTTTGTCAACAAATAGGGGAATATGCTATCATCTTTACCAGTTTTTCAGATTTATATACATCTATTTATTCACTCATTGATTAATAATCCAAACTGGTTTATTTTCATATTTATGGGTTGCTTTACGATTAATCTAATCCTATTTTTCATCTTTAAAAACTAAATTGATTAGGAGTATCTTTTCACTTTTAACGTTAATAAGTATGTTTAAATCTTTGATAATCATAAGAAAAGCACCCACCGAACATAAGGGTGAAAAATTAACTTTTTTTAATTTTGTTTTAAATAGTTTTTAATTTAGTTTTTGTATCATAACGTCATTATTTAAATATATGATAATGAATATTATTTTCAATTGAAAATAAATATAGAAATATTAATATCAATTATAGAGTGATGAATGAAGGAGACAAACTATAATGAAATCACAACCATGGAAAGTGATGACGACAGTTGCATTGGCTTCATCACTATTATTAACGAGCGCTTGCTCGTATGAGAAAAAAACAGTAAAAGAAGAAACAAAACCACAAACAAGTAGCGTATCTGTTCCTGTTACAGATTATACGTTCGATACAGCGGGCAACATGTTCGCTTATGCAGAATTTGAACTATCAGGGGAACCTTTAGTAGAGGGACTAGGCCTTGATTTGGATGTTCTTGATCCGAAAAAATTAGATTCACCTACAAAGTTTGATTATACAGCAGGAATTGAATCATATGAATATTCAGAGGAAGCTATGTATGAAGTAGTTGAAAAATCAGGATTAGGATTACATTTAATTAATGGTCCTGTTGTCAAAGAATTAGCAGAAAAGCAAGGGAAAGAATCACATGAACTATTAGGAGAGCGTTTCTATAAATTAGCCGATGCAGTTGGCTATCCCCGTGAAGAGATTTTTAGAAATATGTTTCCGACCTTTATTGAATATGCAAAAGGTGATCCTCATTATGTTCAAGAAGTAGATACTTCTAAATATGCGTCAGGTGAAGAAAATACATACGTTCCTGAATATCAAGTTAACTTCAAGTCGCTTCGATGGGATCGTACTAAAATGGATAAAGTATTAAATCCGGCAGCCTATGGGGGAACATTCTTAAAACAAGCTCTTTGGGCCGGAGATTTTATGGGGGGATTTCATACTGTAGACAGTGATGAAGAATTGGAAGGTGAAAAGCCAACAGACGATCATGATGAAAACATTGCTCTTGGTGTTAGCTCAGCAGATGGTATGCAAGGAGCAATTTTAATAGAGGAAATATGGAACAAATTAAATTATGTTCGAAATCACTTATTTTACAGTTCAAATGATAATGGATTAACTGCTGCGAATGTTGGAAGTCAGTATGATCCATCAAAAGGTTTTGTTTATTTACCCCATACAATTCAAGTAACAGAAGACGGAAACATGGACGTGCCAAATGCAGAGTCATTAGAAGTAACAGATGCGCGTAGTGTTTTAACAGATCAATGGTTAATGCTTTGGCCTTCATCTGAATTTTTCGGAACGACAGATCAGCGTATGGAAAATGAAAATGTCGCACCATCATTCAGAGCGCTTTTTGATAATGATCCTTATCCTTCTGCAGCACAAGTAAATCTTGATAACAATGCAGAAAACGATGTGACATCAAATGATCCGTATTCTGTTAACCGTGATGTATTGCTTCATGTGTTTAAAAATATTGATGCCATGCACTTTAATGAAGAAGAAGGTGCATTTGTAGCTGAACATAATGGTAAAGAGCAAGGAAATTATGTAGACACGTTTAATGCAGGTTATACAATTGAATCACTTCGAATTTTCCAGCGTGCAATTGATGGTCTCCCAGTTGGATATTCAAATGCAGAAGACGCTAAAGGATTAAATACAGCTGAAGGAAAACGTGCAATTGAACTAATTACAAAACAAGCAGATTTTATAATTGATAAACTGATGACAGATTCAGGCTTAGTTGTAAAAGGCTATACATTCGGTAAAGGTGCAGATGAGGAAATTACATTAAATGCACAACTTGGAGCTGTTCGTGGCTTAACAGCAGCATATCTTGCGACAAAAGATGAAAAATATCGTAATGCTGCGCGAACCGTTTATCAAGCAACGGATGAAACGCTTTGGGATAGTAAGGCCAAAGCCTATAAAACTGTGAAAGACGAAATGAAATATGATGCTTTTACTGCAGGTGGAGTATCTGCTATCTTACGTTTAGCGATTAATAATCTAAGTAATGTTGAAGGTGATGAAAAGCAGCCAGAAGCATTAGAAATGGAAACCATTATTTCACGATATGTTGATTTTTATGAGACAGTCATAGATGGTCCGGATCTTGAACAAGGAATGCAGGCTAGTGAATTCTGGGATACAGGGGATTTCTACATTGATAGTGATGAGTCTGGAAATACAGATGGGGATCAAGTTCCACAAACTCAAGCTGGACATGGAAAATACGGCGTTGCTCCTGTTCTTGTACCTGTTGAAGTAAAAAAATAAGATAAAGAGGGTAGGTAATCGTGAAGAAAATTGCCCTTTTCTGGTTAACGCTCCTATTGATGGGGGCGTTAGTTGGTTGTAAGGAAGGAATAAAAACAGTAGTAAAAGAGAAAGAGCCAGAAGTTGTTCGGAACTATGCTGTAAACAGCAACAATATTATTATGAATAAGGCTGGCGATACTATTTATATTGCCAATATTGATATAAATACAGTTACCGTTGTTGACAGTCAAACAAAAAAGGTGACAGCTGAAATACCAGTCGGAAAATCCCCCGTACAGCTAACCCTTTCACCAGATGAAGATATATTGTATGTTTCCTGTAGGTATGACAATAAAATTGACATCATTTCCATTGAAAAAGAAAAAGTGGTTGATTCCCTTGATGTCGGAATTGAACCTTATGGTATTGTAACAAGTCAGGACGGTAAGAGGCTGTATGCTGCAAACTATCGATCTAGCACAATATCAGTAATCGATCTAAGTAGAAAAAAGGTAGAGTCTGAGATTGAAGTTGGTGATCGACCGAGAACATTAGCGATTACGGCAGATGGGCATAAGTTATATGTACCACATTATCTAGAGGGAAAAATTAGTGTCATTAATACTAAAACTGAAGAAATAAAAAAAGTGATTAATCTTGCCGTTTCACCTGATAAAAATGATCGCAAAAAAAGCCAAGGGATTCCAAATGCATTGGAACAATTTGTTATTTCATCAGATGGAAAAAAAGCTTGGATTCCTCACATGTTAACAAATGTTGATACACCCATTCACTTTCAAGAAACAATTTTTCCAGCCATCTCTGTTATTGATTTAACAACAGACGAAGAGATTATTGATGAACGGAAAGAATTGTTCGAAGAAATGAATATTACAGATGAAAAGAATGAGACAATCATTTTCGCAAATCCTTATGATGTCGTCTTTCAACCAAACGGCAACAAAGCATATGTTGTCATGTCTGGGAGTGAAGATCTCGTTGTGTTCGATTTAAATCGTGGAGGTAACGCAACGCAAAGTTTAAGAAGAATTGAAGGAAATAATCCAAGGGGTGCAGTGATTTCACCTGATGGGGAAACTATTTATGTTCATAATGCAATGAGTCATGATCTTGCTGAAATTTCGACCGGGGGTGAGGGATCCTACGCTCGCGTCAAAATGAAAGGTGAAAATCTTGCATTAATATCAAAAGATTCTCTATCCCCGCTAGTAAGGGAAGGGAAAACGATTTTTTATAGTGCCAATAGCGAGGAGTTTCCGACAGAAATTACAGGTAATAATTGGATGAGTTGTATTTCTTGTCATGCTGATGGTGAAATAAATGGGCGTACTTTAATGACCTCAAAAGGTCCACGAGATGTACCAAGTAATGTTTTAACTACAAAAACCGGGTTATTTATGTGGGATGGAAGCCGTGATGACTTTAAAGATTACCTTTTAACCGTTCAGGGCGAAATGGGTGGTATGATGGAGCTTGATCCTAGTAAGCCGCTTCCAAAAGAAGTAGAGCATATGTATGATGCGATGTTTGCCTATCTTGATGATCCGAACTCATTCCCTGTACCAAAAAGTCCTTATCGTAATAAGGATGGAAGTCTGACAAATACAGCAGAAGAAGGTAGAGAATTATTTGAAGGGAAAGCAGGATGTATTACTTGTCATGCAGGACCTCAGTTTACAGATAGTGTAAAGGCTGTTGATGAAAATAGTAATTTGACAACTAACAATACTAATTTTTTGCATGATATCGGTACTACTAATCCGTTAGATAAACCATCTAAAGGTGATGCAAGAGCAGGTTATTCAAACCCAAGAGATACTCTTCATTTTGATGTTCCAACATTAAGAGGGGTATGGGCAACTGCACCTTATTTTCATGATGGCAGTGCAAAAACGATTGAAGAGGTTATTGAACGAATTCAATATGAAGGGAAGCCTACGTTTACAGATGGTGAAATTTTAAAATTAGCTGAATATGTACGTTCAATAAAATAGAAGATTATGAAAGTGTAACGTGCTGTTGATTCGAAAGGAAACACCATCGATTTTCACCTAAGCAAAACAAGAGACTACAAGGCTGTAAAACGCTTTTTCAAGAAAGCTTTGCGGTCTTTTCATGTTTCGAAACCTCGTGTCATAACAGTGGATAAAAACCCTGCTTATCCTCTAGCCATCATAGCCTTAAAAGAAACAAAAAGCATGCCGACAGGCATGCAACTCAGACAAAAGAAATATTTAAACAATATCGTAGAACAGGATCATCGTTTTATCAAGAAGCGAGTTCGTTCTATGTTAGGATTGAAGTCCTTCCGAACGGCTAAACAGATTATTTATGGGGTGGAAGCGATGCATATGCTGAAAAAGAAGCAACTTCTTCTAAGGGATAACTCTGTCCAAAATCAAATAACGTTCATCCATCAATTGTTTGGTTTATCAGCTTAACTAGCGATTCTGATAAGGTTTCATACGTCTTTTTTTAATGAATACCATATTTGCACCAGAACCTGAAATTCTTATTCGTTTCCTTAAGTCTCAACCGATTCAGACGATTAATAATTAAATAACCAGAATCAAATATCACTCTTAAAAGCAATTCCTTTCCTCTTCGCATTGCGATCTGTTATTTAAAATACAAAACAGTACATTGAATTTTAAATCCTTACTGGTTAAACAGTAGTTTTGTGATCAATCAAGAAACAGTCAAAAGAGGATGAAGATGGTTATCAAGATTATCCTCATCCTTTTTTATTAGTGCAAATTATCGCTTAAAAACTGCGCAAATTATCGTCAAAAGTGACAGCGATAAAGTAATGCGTCTTACACCCATCGCCTCAACTACCAATTAATGAACGCCACCAGATTTAGCGGCCGTCCACTGAACAACGATCAAATGGAAGATCGAGTATTGTTAAACAGGTTCCTGAGGGCTTTCCAAATGAACGATTTCGTCTGTGATCCTGTCATGCTCCTGCTGTGCTACCTCGTTGGAGATAATGCCTTCTTTTAATAAGTTATCAACTGCTTCATATTGGGCATACAAAGAATGCTTTTGTAAGATGGTTTGCTGCTTGTTTTTTAAATCTGGATATTTTTTAAAAAGCAATTCTGTTTTTTGCCGGAGTTCGATTAATTCTTGTTTATAGCGGTCGGTGATTTCTTTTGAAATAGTTTCGTGAATCAGAAGATTGCTTTGAACGTGCTGGAGTTCTTTAATAGCAGTCTCTAAACGGTGTCCCTTGGCAATTAATTCTTCATATTCGCGATTGCCTTCTTCTTTTTTATTAACCCCTAACCGCGCCAAAAGTGGTTTAACAGAAAGTCCTTGAACAACCAATGAAAATAAAACAACGCTAAAAGCCAGAATGAGGATGTCTTCGCGCCCTTCAAAATCTCTTGGAAGACTCAGGACAAGAGCTATAGAGAGAGAGCCTTTTAAACCGCCCCAATTGATCGTATGCTTCCAGGAAGCTGGGAAATTTTTCGCAAATGCCAGGCTTACATAAACGGACACACTTCGGGCGATGAGAACAATCAAAATAGCTATAAAGACCAATCCCCATTTGTCAGCTAAGTTAATTCTGGTGATTTCGAGACCAACCATTAAAAAAACAAGAGAGTTGGCCAGCAATGCAACGACCTCCCAGAAATTGTTGATGTTGAGCTTTGTCATTGGGCTCATCCCGATTCGTGCTCCGTAATTACCGAAAATAAGCGCAGCCACTACGACAGCAATAACACCGGAAGCTCCAACTGTTTCCGCCAGCAGAAAGGAACCGTAAAACAGAATAACGCTGAAAATAATTTCTAACGGATAATCATCATAATACTTGGTGAGCTTTGAGAATCCGTAGCCAAGAGCTCCACCAACTATCAGACCAAGGGAAATCACTTTAATAAATTCCCATAATCCATAACCGGCCCCTTCTATGCCAAGATCCATATAGGTAAGCAGGTAAAAAGCCGATATATTAAATAAAACAACGGCTAATCCATCGTTAAATAAACTTTCTCCTTCAATGACGGTAGCGAGTTTTTTCGGTGCACCTACACTTTTGAAAATAGACAAAACACTGACCGGATCCGTTGCACTCATAAGAGCAGCAAAAACAAACGCTGCCGGGATGGAAAGGTTTAAAAGCCATATAGATGAAAAGCCAACGATAAGAAAAGATAAAAGTGTTGCCCCAAATGCCAGGGCAAGAATAGGCTTTTTATTTTCTTTTAAATGAGAAAAGGGAAGCTTAAAGGCCGCTTCTCCTAACAGAGCCGGTAAAAACAACGTAATAATAACAAAATTAAAAATTTCCGCTTCTGTAATAAAATCTTTTAATGGTTCTAATCCAGGAATATGAACAAGGCCTATAACAGCTCCTATAATAACTAGCGCAATGGGATAAGGCTGCTTAAATTTCTTCGCAATCGCTGTAATACCGGCAGCAATCATCACTAAAATAAGGCCAAGTTCAAATATGTAATGTAAATCCAAATGTTCCTCCACCTGCTTCCCTCCATTTCTTCTATTGAAATAATGAATTGGCGCACCTAAAAGGTTTCCCTAACACTGCGATCACTAAACCTGTTCTTAAAGGCATAAACAGTTTTTTTCATTCTAAAGAAGTTTAATTATTCATATTGGAATTTTGCCTATCAGATTGTTATAACAAGTGTGTAGTCAAGGTTTCAAAACGAATAAATATGTTTTCTTATTATGTTTTAAGAATCTTTAGATTCGGGATAGATACATTTAATCAATGAGTTGAAAATTGGATGCATATTAACAATTTAAAGTTGGTGGAAAAATGAGATTTGAAGGGATGAATCACATTATCATCATTGGATGGAGTGAAAAAGCAAAAGCGGCTGTCCAAGAAATAATTAAAATTGACCAAACTATTGATATTGTCGTCATTAATAATGCCGAAAGAGCTCCTGTCATAGAGGAACAGGAACGTCTGATTTATATTGGAGGGAACGCTACGGATGAAGAAATATTGCTTCATGCAAACTTGCCCAAATCAAAAGGTATTCTCATTTTTGCCGAAGAAAGAATACAAGCAAACTATTCTATAAAAGATTCTTTGCTTGTTGATGGAAAAACATTATTAGTAGCCACTGTCATAACATTAATGAAAGAAAAAATGAATCTACCTGTTCCTGTTATCGCCGAGATCACAAGTCACCAGCATATCCAATTATTCAAAGACGTTAAGGTTAATGAATTTATCCTTACAAAAGGCATTATTTCCAGTAAAATAGTAAAATCATTGTTTCCTGCTTAAATGACCTTTATAAAAAAGAAAAAGCCGAAATTCCTAATATAACATAAGGGACTGACCCCATAGAGTGAGACAAATAAAAACACCTTTCAGTTGAAAAACGGGTGTATGGACTACCTAAAACAACTTGGAGGTGTTTTTTCTGTGGGC
>NZ_LQWY01000013.1 GCF_001643235.1 Domibacillus aminovorans | reverse complement strand
TGTGGTGTAGCGCTGATTTTGCGCTACATGGATGGCTAACGGGGACGTTAGTGAAACAAGAATTAAACAACTTTAAAAAGCCTTGCTATATATGAAGTATAGTAAGGCTCTTGTTTTTCTATATCAAAATTAAACGACTTTATTATCTCTATACATAATTTTAAATGTTCCTTGTGCAACTTCCATGGAAGAACGTTAAATATTCCATCATCTGTGGTGCTAGGTGGATGGCTAACGGGGCAGGTTAGTTGAAGTAGCTGTTACATTAAAATAAAGAATAAATAACCCGTGAAGGAGTTTGATGATGTTTGAAATAAAAACATTCTTACAAGTACATGGTTTTAATCCCACAGATGAAGATTTTTTGAAAAATTATAGACCACAACATATATCCCTAGATGATTCATCACAGGTAAAAGAGTATTTTGACCACAGAAAGTTTACTCCTGAGTATATAAATATGCTTATTACGATTAAGTATAAGAACAAGATTGTGATTGGAATTGATTGTTCAAGTGGTTTGGATTTATGGGAACAAACTTATATGCCTGCTGTTGAATGCTATTTAGACGAACAAAAGGTTGCAATAATGTATGGCAGTGACCCCATTACGATGAAAATAGATTCATTAGATAATATGTTGTTGAATTTTCTAATTATAGATGATTGGGAACCAAGAGAAACCCGTGTCAAAGCCATTCTTCCTCAAAAAGAATTTTTGGAAGTACTTTTAGATGGAGCAGAACAATTTTGGAAAGTCTTGCTTGACTATAAAGTCTTTGAGGAAAAAGCAATGAGAGGGTCAACACCAAGAGATTATTCAGTACAGATGATTGAAAAAGTTAAAGAACTAAGAGAACGAGTAAAATTGTTGAACTAATGGGTGTCTTGGTTGCATAAAAAAGGTTTTTAAACGACATTATTGTTGTTGATTTTAAGAAAATTAGTAATGGATAAATATAATTAAATAACTATTTTAAACACCTTCCAGATAATAGGACGGTTTTATATGTGTTTATAAAAGCAAAATTAAACAACTTTGTTGTCACCAATCTGTGGCTTTGAAATAAAGTTTAACCTGTTAAGTCAGTTATCGAAAGAGCTTTTACTCAACAGTTTCGGTCCACTATTGAATAAGGTAAGTGCCTGTGTGGACATAGTGTTTATTAACTAAGCATTGGTTTTATTTATCTTTCTTTTAGACAAATTATCCGCATTCCTTTGGTATAGTGTAAAAAAAGTGGGGGTTGATAGGATGTTTTTCTTGGAACTGTTCCAGCAGTTGTCCGTAAAAATTTTAACGGTGGCACTGCTGATTATACTCACGGTTTATTTGATTCGCAAATCCATCAAGCTTTTCTTTGACAAAACGAGCTTCTTGGATGAAAAGCGGGAAGAGACATTGATGCATTTCGCCAACCAAGTGACAAAGGTATTTGGACTGGTGTTCTTCTTTATTTATGTGCTTGGCCATTTCTTCGACCTGACAAAACTTGTCACTGGTTCGGTCGTGGTGGCAGGTGCCTTGGCATTGGTCCTCCAGCATATCATCCGCGATTACATTATGGGGCTGACCTACTTGTTTGAACGCCAGATCCATCACGGGGATTATGTCATCATCAATGGAAACCGTCAGGGGAAAATTGAGGAAATCAGCATGCGCCACCTGAAGATCCGCCAATATGACGGATACCTCTATACGGTCTCCTATAGCAGCATCATGGAACTTCAGAACGGGAACCGGGGAAGGCGCCGGGTGAACGAAAGCCTTGTCCTCAACTATAGGCAAAATCCGGACGATGCCTTTAAAGTGATGGAGGAAGTGGCACAAACATGCAACGAGAAATACTGGGAATACCTGTTGAAGGATGAGCACGGCGTTCCCGTGGAGAGTTTCAAATTCAACCAAATCACCGAACTGAACGTGGATTTCAGGGGTCACAGGTATGCATTATCAGGTATTGTGAAGGAAGCGGATTTCGTGGAAGCGGGCAAAAAGGTGAGGTATGAACTGGCGATGGCTGCCTACAAGTACGAATTGAAGGTGGCAGAGAGCCTCAACACAAGCCATTAAAATCATAAAAAGCAAGAGTTCATATCTCTTGCTTTTTTTCTGTTTAAGGAAAGGAATACTTGACTTATCTCTTACAAAAAAAATTTTGTTAATATAACTACTGGCAGACATTAAAATAAGGGGTACCTTATTCAAATAATCTAATTTTCTTTCTAGTCGTTCTTTTATGGCTCTGGTTATTTTGTAGTAGTTTTGTTTGATCATATAACCGTCTTTTCTAAAGAAAAGTAGAGTATTTTCATCGTAATCAAAACTGAAAGCTGTCTTATATTTTCCATGCAGCTTTCAGCTTTTTTATGCCCGCTCGTATATTGTCTTCAGAAACCCCTGCGAATCCAATTAAGACGGTCGTTGTCGGAGGTTGTTTTTTATAAAAAAGAGAAGCAGGATAAATTTTCACTCCTTGTTCTATTGCTTTCTCAATTAGCTCCTTTTCACTGAATGGTGAGTACACGTCAAGTAAGATATGAAGCCCTGAGTTTTCTCCTCGAATCTTCACTTGCCTTCCTAATTCGCTTTTTAAGGTCTCTAATAAAATGGCTCTTTTTTTTTGGTACAGCTTTCTCATTCTGTTGATATGTTTTTGCCATTCACCTTTTTTTATAAATTCAGCCAGTGTCAGTTGATTGTGGCATGATACCGTTTGCTTATACAAAGAAGTGATTTCACTGCCTTTTTCTAATAGAAGCGGCGGAAGAATCATATAGCTGATACGCATCGAAGGGAGCAGAGACTTGGAAAAAGTGCCCATATAAATAACGCGGTTATGCTGATCGAGACCTTGCAAGGAGGGGATTGGCTGTCCGTTGTATCTAAATTCCCCGTCATAATCATCCTCAATAATAAATGATTGATTTTCTGCCGCCCATTTAAGCAGCTGAATTCTTCTGTTAATCGTCATAATTGTTCCGAGTGGAAACTGATGAGAAGGCGTTACATATAAAAGGCTTGGCCGTTCTCTTTGGATGTTCTGTATACAGATTCCTTCATCATCGACTGGTATAGGAAGAATCTTCATATGATTGACTTCAAAAATCTTTCTCGATCTCGGAAAACCCGGATCTTCATACCCTATGGAAATATTCGGACCGAAGACTTGGCACAAGATCTGCATCAGAACAGGGTTCCCAGCCCCTATGATGACTTGTTCAGGGAGGCAATTGACACCGCGCGATTGATACAGGTACTCTGCAATGAGTGTTCTCAGCTCAAGCTCTCCTAAAATATTTCCTGGCCGATAAAGCTGTTGGCCATATTGATCTAAACTACTGACCATGCTTTTTCGCTTGTGCTTTTGGCTTAATGGATGATGTGTTTGACATTTTAACATGGACAAAATCAGTATCATTATAATCAGCAAACCAGCCGCTTCTTGGTTTGCTCACAATGTAGCCTTCAGCAGCAAGCTGTTCATAAGCCCGTTCTACAGTCGTTTGGCTAATAGAAAGCTGTGTCGCGAGCAGCCTTTTTGAAGGAAGTTTCATTCCTTTTTGAATACGGCCTTCATGCACATTTTCTTTGAAAAACTGATAGAGCTGCTGATAAAGCGGAATATCTAGATTTCGATTTAAAAAAGGCATGATATCCATTTGTGGGATTTCTCCTAACTGGCATGGTTTTATTTAAGTAAACTGGCTGTTTATTAAAGGTCAATTCCAGTTTATAGTCATTGTAATCCATTATGAAAGGTTTGATAAGACGATCCATAAAAAATGATTTAATAACTCAATCAAGAAGAAAAATGATTTGGAGTGATTGTAATGAACAAAGCAACAAATGGTTGGATGAATGGTTTTTTGGGCGTACTTATCTTTAGCGGCTCGCTACCTGCGACACGCTTGGCTGTAGCGGATTTCGATCCGTTATTCCTCACCGTCTGCCGCGCTGCGATAGCTGGCGTATTGGCTGGCGCTCTCCTTCTCACCTTCCGGCAGCAACGTCCTGTCAGAAATGATATCGTTCCTCTATTTGTGGTGGCGTTTGGCGTGGTGGTTGGTTTCCCGCTGCTGACTGCCTTGGCCCTGCAATATGTCACGTCCGCGCATGCCATTATCTTCATTGGGCTTCTTCCGCTCTCGACAGCGATCTTTGGGGTACTTCGGGGTAGTGAACGACCTCGACCCGCCTTCTGGATCTTTTCAGTTGCAGGAAGCTTCCTGGTCGCAGGATTTGTCCTAATCCAAGATGGGGATTCATCACCGATCGGCGACGCATTCATGCTGGCTTCTATCGTCGTATGTGGTCTCGGTTATGCAGAAGGAGCTCGGCTCTCACGCAGGCTTGGGAATTGGCAGGTGATCTCTTGGGCTCTCGTTCTATCGCTTCCCCTTATGCTGCCACTCTCTTTCTATTTTACACCGGACTCGTGGGCGGACATCGGTGATCCTGCTCTCTTCAGCCTTGCTTATGTATCTTTATTTAGCATGCTCATCGGCTTCGTGTTCTGGTACCGGGGTCTCGCCCAGGGCGGCATAGCAGCGGTTGGACAGTTGCAGCTTCTTCAACCTTTTTTTGGACTGCTGCTTGCTTCTATGATTCTAAACGAGAAAGTTAGTCCAGCACTCGTAGCAGTGAATATTGCCGTTGTACTATGCGTGGCAGCCGCTCGGCGATTCGCAAGGTAACAGGTTGCCCATTTTAAAAAAGAAGTTTTTGATGTGAGATTTTAAAGGACATACTTTTATATACAGTGTTTCTTAATCAACAGTTTCGGTCTCTTAATGATCTACATTTCGGTTTTTCTTATTGAACTATAGGGGCAATTTAATTGAATAAGTGCATAGTATGGTCGAACTGTTGATTAAAAAATGTAAATTTAGGTTATTACAAGAAAAGATTTTAGCAGGATGCTTAATCGTTAGGTGAGGTAAAAAAAGTTTGCGGTTTTTTGCAGACTGAGTTACAATCAATTACAGATATTAAAAGTCTGTAATAGTTTTAATTATGAGGTGCATCGATGAAGTATTCAAAGGCAACCAATTATGCACTCCATACAATGGTGCATCTAACGCTGGAACCAAAGGGTCAGACGATAAGTATGGAGCAGCTGGCGTCCATGCAGGATTTGTCTCCGACGTACTTGTCGAAGATTTTGACGAAGCTTGTGAAGGCAGGATTAATTGAATCAGTGCCAGGAGCAAAGGGCGGCTACAGTATTTCACGGCGCGCGCAGGACATTTCGTTTCTGGATGTTATTGAAGCGGTGGAGGGTCAGTCGGTGCTGTTCAACTGTGCGTTTGACCATGACGAAAGCGAGTGTTTAATTGAGCGGGTGATGATCGAGGCGGAAGGCAACATGAAGAAAGAGCTGGCCGGCCGGACGATTCAAAGCATTGCTGAGCAGATAGAAAAAAGACATTGTCATGAGACAAAAAAAGAAAAATAAATTTTTTTACACAAATTAAAGATATTAAGGGTCTTTAATAGATTATATAAAGAAGGAGTGTTTCATATGTTGGATTGTGTAATTATTGGCGGAGGACCTGCAGGACTGAATGCCGCGCTGGTCATGGGGCGTGCTGGACGGAAAGCGATTTTGTTTGATGAGGATAAGCCCCGTAACCGGGTGACGCAGGAGTCGCACGGATTTATCACACAGGATGGGGTAAAGCCGTCGGAGTTCAAGAAACGGGCAAGAACGGATGTCCAGAAGTATCCGTCTGTCTCGATTAAGGAGGAGCGGGTGGAGATCATTGAAAAATCCGGTGGTGTGTTCCGGATTCAAACGAAGGGCGGAACGGATTATGTGGCGAAAAAGGTGCTTCTCGCAACAGGTCTTCGGGATGTTTTGCCGGAAATTTCAGGCATTCAGAATGTGTATGGAACGAGTGTTTTCAGCTGTCCGTTTTGTGACGGCTGGGAAATGCGGGGTCAGGCACTAGCGGTGATCGCGGAAAATGAACGGGCTTTTCATATGGGAAAACTGCTGTCAAACTGGAGCCGTGATGTAGTTGTGTTTACAAATGGCTATCAGGTGCTTGGTGAGGAGGAGAAAGATGTCTTGATGCGGCAGCACGTGACAGTTGTGGAAGAAAAGATTGAAGGTCTTAAATCGAAAGAAGGGCAACTGACATCGATCCGGCTGCAAAACGGTCAGGAAATCCAAAGGGAGGCAGGAATTGTGATGACAGACTTGGTGCAGTCGGCTCCTTTTGCGGAACAGCTCGGCTGCGAGATCACCCCAAACGGCGGGATTAAAGTGGATTCATTTGGACGAACAACGGTTGAAGGAGTATATGCATGCGGAGATACATCACTCAGCACGCCTTCTCAGCTGGTGATTGCGGCGGCGGAGGGCAATAAAGCGGCGGCTGGAGTCATCATGGATTTAGTTGAAGCTGCATTTCTTTTGCCATAAATAATAGTATCCGTCAACTATGCATTATCTTTATTGTACTAACGATTGAGGCTGATGAAGTATTTTTTGCTGAAAGTTTTAAAGGTACAAAACCTTCTAAAATGCCAAGAAAATCTCGTAAAAGAGGTAAGCAGGTTAAAAAGAGAGGTATATCTAACGAACAAGTATGTATAGCAACTGCTATTGATAGGCAAGGTAATTTAATCATGGAACTACTATGTAAGGGCAGAATGACACATCAAGAATTAGAAAGGCTCTATGATGGTCGTATAGGGGATAACTCTATCCTTTGCACTGATAGTCATAAAAGTTATGTTTAGTTCGCCCATGATTTTTCGTTAGACCATAAGCGTGTAAAAAGAGGAAAACATAAAGAAGGAATATACCATATTCAACACATAAATGCTGTTCACAGCAAATTAAAGAAGTGGATGAATAGGTTTAATGGTGTTGCAACTAAATATATCAGTAACTATATGTACTGGTTCAAATGGCTTGAACTATTTGAAAATGATAAAGAAGCAATAAAGGTAAAGAACTTTATGGTTCAATGTAATGTAGCCTATGCTTATACAAAAACAGCAGATTTTAAAGAAAGAGAGCCAATATTTGTAAAGGAGATTGAGGTATGACAGAATTATGGGAATCAAGTTTTATAGAAAATCAAATGATGTGGGGATTTGAACCTTCAGACTCCGCAATCTTGACAAAGGACTTTTTCCTTGAAAAGAAAGTTAAGGATATATTGATTCCTGGTATTGGATATGGTAGAAATGCAAAGGTTTTTATTGACAACGGAATAAATGTAACAGGTATTGAGATTTCAAAAACAGCGATTGAATTGGCAAGGCAAAATGGGCTTAATATTAGTATTTTTCATGATTCAGTAACCGATATGCCTTTTGATAACAAACTTTATGATGGTATATTTTGTTATGCACTTATTCACTTATTGAATAATCGTGAGAGAGATAAGTTTATTACAGATTGCTATAATCAGTTAAAGCCAAACGGATATATGATTTTTACTACTATTTCAAAAGAAGCCCCAATGTTTGGAAAGGGCAAACAACTGGGTAAAGACTATTTCGAGATAATGGAAGGGGTAAAAATGTTTTTTTATGATTCTGACTCGATAAAACAAGAATTTGGAAAATATGGACTGATAGAATTTTCGGAAATTGTTGAGCCACATAAGAATATGGAAAATAAACCTCCATTTAAATTTATAATGATAAAATGTCAAAAAGAACTATAATTACAATTGCATAAAAAATCAAAAATAGTGAATTGTTAATTGATAAGGCTTATGTGTAACCTATTCACTAAGACCTTCAAGTGCTTACGCATTATTCTTAAAAGGCGAATTAAGGGAAGTCAAAGGACTTCCCTTAATTCGCTTAATTTTCAACACTATTTTAAAACATAGCTAAATTAATTAATAAAAAAAGTGCAGATTGTTAATATCTTCTCTTTTGCGTTGTCTTATTGAAGATATGTGCTCGTTAGCCATCCATGTAGCGCAAAGTCAGCGCTACACCACAGGTGATGAAAATATGTGCAGAACGGGTATTGGATACTACGGCTGGGAGAGGAAGGTCGATCAACTATGGTGCCATAGAGCCCAGCCGTTAGTCTGACTCCGACGACCACGGGGCATGACAGAGTGTCGCTCCCTTACGGGAAGCAACCACCGG